>NZ_JBQMFF010000005.1:0-156821 GCF_052171315.1 Metabacillus mesotrionivorans
TGTATTAGGCACGCCGCCAGCGTTCGTCCTGAGCCAGGATCAAACTCTCCGAAGAAAATTTGTGACTCATAAATGTTGCTGACTTAAAAATTTAAAACGTTTGGTACGCTTTTGGTTTTGTTTAGTTTTCAAAGAACTTTTTGTGTCGTTTCATCTCGAAGCGACCTAATCAGTATATCACTCTAAAGCCCATTAAGTCAATAACATTTTGTAAATGTTTTTTTGCTAAACTCGCTTATGTAGTGGCTTTCTTACTGACTTTTAGAATTATATCAGCATTCTTTTAAATAAGCAATAAAAAAAGAGCAAAAAATTGCTCTTATAATATTTCTTCTATATATAGCTGTCTGTATTCTTTTAGAGCAATCATTTCCCCGCTGTCCTGAAGCTTCACAAGAGGTCTTGCAGGCTGGTGATCTTCTATAAATACAATTTCTGCTGTTCGCCCATCAGACAGCCTGACGATTGTCCCGCTGCTGAATGTCAGCAGTCCTTTTTTCAATGAATTAAGAGCTGAGAGGTCAAATCTGCCAAACTCATCTTCCATCAGCTGCTCAAGAACGTGAAATGGAGACTGCCGGTCTCTGTACGGCCTGCTGCTGACCATAGCCTGATAGGCGTGGGCAAGCGCTGCAATCCTCCCGTAAGGATGAAGCTGGTCTCCTTTAGTGCCGAGGGGATACCCGCTTCCGTCCATTCGTTCATGATGCTGCAGGACGCCGATCTTGACAGCTTCTTTTAAGGATACAATGTTTTTGAGCATTTTATAGCTGTGTACAGGATGCTGTTTGATTTCGTCAAATTCTTTTGCGGTCAGAGCTCTTTTTTTCTGAATAAACCCCTGATCAAGCTTAGTCAGTCCGCAGTCGCAAAGCAGTCCTGTCATTGCAATCTGAATCACGTCACCGTGCGGAAAGCCTGAAGATTTGGCGAGGCTTGCGCTAAGAAGCGCCGCTGATACAGATTGATGGTAGAGATAGTCTTCTTCTCCTGAATATCCGGTTGTTTTAAACACTTCTGACGGGTGTTGCAGGATATGTTCCACAGCAGGAATCAGAAGATTTCTAACCTTTGAGATGTCAACTGAAGCACCTGAATGCCAGTCCGCATACAGTTTTTTAAAGCCATGGACAGCAGCATGGTAGACAGTCCCAAACGAGGTAACAGACTTGTCCGCCGGAACGTTTTTGTCCTGCTCGGTCTCGCTGGATGATTCTATATCTACTGTCTCTATTAAAAACGCATTCAAAACATCGATCAGTTCCCGTTTAAGGACAGTATGTTTCCGCATAAGCGGTTTACCCGATGCTGAAAGAACATCCTTCAGCAAGATGTTCCCCTCATTTATCTGATTGATATGGACCCTCACATGAATCCCTCCCAACCTGATTATAACCCAATCTTTTTAGAAGGATATGGATTTATTGAATAAAAAAGACAGAAAAAAAGTACAGCTTAAGCTGTACTTTTCCTCCTTATTCTTCAGTGCCTGTTGGATCTTCCGTCGGTGCTTCAGATTCAGGATCCTGAGTCTGTTCCTCTGTCAGATCCTCTTCAGGTTCCAGTTCTTCTTTTTCCACTACCGCTACTGTTGCAACGTGTTCTTCGTCACCAAGCTTAATCAGCTTGACGCCCTGTGTGTTTCGTCCCGTTGTCGAGATGCTGTCAATGGCCATCCGGATCAGAACGCCGCTTGCTGTAATCAGCATCAGGTCCTCTTCTCCTGTTGAAGGCTTAACAGATATGACAGTACCGTTCTTTTCAGTTACATTACATGTTTTAATCCCTTTTCCGCCGCGGCTTTGCACGCGGTATTCAGCTGCAGGCGTCCGCTTGCCGAATCCGTTTCGCGTGACAGTCAGAACGTCTGCGTCCTCTTCCAGGATCTCCATGCCGACAACTTCGTCATCCGCATCAAGCGTAATGCCTTTTACACCTGTAGCCGTCCGGCCCATTGAGCGGACGTCTGTTTCAGGGAAGCGAATCAGCATTCCCTTTTTCGTTCCGATCATGATGTGTTTCGTTCCGTCCGTCAGCCTTACCGAAATCAGCTCATCTGCTTCGCGCAGATTGACAGCAATCAGGCCGCCTTTTCTGATGTTGGCAAATTGAGAAAGGGGAGACCGTTTTGAGATTCCTTCTTTCGTTGTGAAGAAGAGTGACCAGTCATCTGCAAATTCCGAAACAGGAATGATGGCATTCACCCATTCACCTTTTTCAATCTCAAGCAGGTTAATGATCGGCAGACCTTTTGCCGTTCTTCCGTACTCAGGAATCTCGTAGCCTTTTGCACGGTAAACCTTTCCTTTGTTCGTAAAGAACAGAATCGTGTCGTGGGTTGAGGTTGTGAGCAGATGTTCGACGAAATCATCTTCATTCGTGCCCATTCCCTGAATCCCCCGTCCGCCCCTTCTCTGGCTTCGGTATGTGGAGATTGGAAGTCTCTTTATATAGCCGTTATGCGTGAGCGTAATCACGATGTTCTCAACAGGAATTAAGTCTTCGTCTTCAATCATTTCGATGCCGCCGGTTACAATCTCCGTACGGCGCACATCATTGAAGCGCTCCTTAATTTCTTCCAGCTCCTCGCGGATGATTTCAAGAACTTTCTCATCATCTGCAAGAATCGCCTTCAGTTCTGCGATCAGTTTAACAAGACTCTGGTATTCTTCTTCAATCTTTTCGCGCTCAAGTCCTGTTAAGCGCTGAAGACGCATGTCAAGAATAGCCTGTGCCTGTTTTTCAGAAAGAGAGAAGTTGTCCATCAATCCCTGTTTGGCGATATCTGTTGTCTGTGATGCACGGATAAGAGCAATCACTTCATCCAGATGATCAAGTGCAATCCGGAGTCCTTCAAGAATATGCGCACGCGCTTCCGCTTTGCGCAGCTCAAAGGCTGTGCGGCGGCGGATAATCACCTTTTGATGGTCCAGATAATAGACAAGGAACTGCTTCAGGTTCAGAACCTGAGGCTGTCCTCCTACAAGAGCAAGCATGTTGATGCCGAAGCTTGTCTGAAGAGCCGTCTGTTTAAAAAGATTGTTCAAAAGGACATTTGAATTTGCATCTTTACGGACTTCAATGACAATACGCATGCCGTTTCGGTCGGATTCGTCCCTTAAGTCAGTGATGCCTTCGATCTTTTTGTCGCGGACAAGCTCTGCAATTTTCTCGATCAGCTTCGCTTTGTTCACCTGGTAAGGAAGCTCTTTAACGATAATGACTTCCTTGCCTGACGCTTTTTGTTCAATTTCAACTTTTGCTCTGATGGTGATCGATCCCCGGCCGGTCTCATACGCTTTGCGAATGCCGCTTCTGCCGATAATCTGTCCTGCAGTAGGGAAGTCCGGGCCCGGAATGATTTCCATAAGCTCCTGTATGCTGACTTCCGGATCTTTGCTGACAGCAAGCACCCCGTCGATGACTTCTCCAAGCTGATGAGGCGGAATGTTTGTCGCCATGCCGACAGCAATCCCCGCTGCTCCGTTTACCAGAAGATTAGGGAACCTTGAAGGAAGCACGACAGGTTCACGTTCAGACCCGTCATAGTTGTCCTGATAATCGATGGTGTCTTTGTTAATATCGCGGAGAAGCTCCATCGCGATCTTCGACATGCGGGCTTCTGTATAACGCATCGCTGCTGCACCGTCACCGTCAACTGAACCAAAGTTCCCGTGACCGTCGACAAGCATATAGCGGAAGTTGAAATCCTGTGCCATCCGGACCATAGAGTCGTAAACGGCGCTGTCGCCGTGCGGATGATACTTCCCGATTACTTCACCGACGATACGCGCAGACTTTTTGAACGGTTTGTCCGATGTCATGCCAAGGTCATTCATCGCGTAGAGAATCCGGCGGTGAACAGGCTTCAGGCCGTCACGAACGTCCGGAAGAGCGCGCGAAACGATAACGCTCATCGCATAATCGAGAAAAGAAGAACGCATCTCGTGACTGATATTAATCTCTTTCACGTTAGGTGTTTTGTTTTCTTCCATGAGTTGAACCTCCCTAATCTATCTAGCTCCATAAAAAACGGGAGTTAAAAGTTTTTGTAATGATGTTCTTGCTGAAATATATAAGATCTTAAATATGTAAGTCTTTCCGATAATTGAATAATAGCCTACTCTCCATTATATCAATAAACCTATGACATTACACGTCAATTTCATAGAAATATCCCGAAAAACCGAATAATCCCTGCCTTTTCGGCAGGGATCACAGTTCTTTTACTCTTATTTTTCAAATAAGGCGGGCCTTGCTCAAAACCTCTGCTCCAGCCCTTAGTTTTTCACTGATTTTTTGCGTGCAATCATTGCGACCGCTGCAGAGGCTAAGATAAATCCGAATACAGCCCACATAATGACACTGCTGTTTGACTGGCTCATGCCGCCCAAGCCTGTTTTCGGCATGTCAGAAGGCTTTTGTCCTTCAAACTTTTCAGGGAACTGGTCCGTAATGGCACCTGACAGGGCCTGGCCTACTCCGAACATGTGCGAATACGCAACATGGATATTTTCATAGGCTGCAGGGTAGTCTTTTCCTGTGTAGCTGTTAAATGCCGCAAGAAGCTGGTCAACATGCTCTTTGAGACCCGCCTCGAGGTCAGCCGCTTTCAGTCTGCCTTCTGTTGCAGCGTCAAGGAATGCCGCCTGTTCTGCACGGTATGCATCAAGCTCCGCTACCGCTTCTTCCTTCCCGGCTTCATTGTTTTCGGCAGTTGCTGTCACATAGTCAACAAAGTAGCCGATGTGGCTGCTCCAGATTTCTTTAAACTGCGCAGCTCCTTCAGCACCGTAGACAGATTCAACAGCCGCTGTCAGATCATCTGTGTTTTCGTTCAGTGCTGCCGCCGCCGCATCAAAGTCTTTTGCTCCGTCAATTCCTTTTTGCATTGTCAATGCCGCCAATGCTGCATGTTCAGAAAATACTTGATTTAGATTTGCGCGCAAGTCAGCAGCAGGTGTGTCAGGAGATGTATTTTCAAATTTCTCAGGGAACTGGTCAGTGATGGCCCATGAAAGACCTTTACCCACTCCAAACATATGGTGCATCGATTCTGTTACATCATCATATGCTTTATCATACTCGCCCGCTCTGTAGCTTTCAAAAGCCCCGATCAGCTGGTCAACGTGAACTTTAAGACCTGCTTCAAGATCTGCTGCTTTCAGGCGGCCTTCTGTTGCTGTATCGAGAAACTTCGCTTGTTCTGCACGGTATTCGTCAAGTTCAGCGAGTGCCTGTTTTCTGCCTTCTTCATTGTTTTCAGCTGTTGCCGTTACATAGTCCACGAAATAGCCGATGTGGCTGCTCCAAATCTCTTTGAATTGATTTCCGGCTTCTTCACCATAAACAGATCCGACAGCTGCCGATAAATCTTCTGTATTCTTATTAAGCTGTCCTGCAGCTGCTTCAAAATCTTCTTTGCCGTCAATGCCTTTTTGCATCGCGACTACTGCTAAGTATGCATGCTCTGAGAGGATCGCATCAAGTGATGCCCGAAGATCAATGGCAGGGTTTGATACTTCTGCTGATGCCATGCCGCTGTGGCTTCCGCCGTGGCTGCCTCCGTGATCTTCTGCGTTCACTGTTCCAAAAGCCGGAATCAGCAGGGAAAAACTGAGTGGTACAGCAATCAGTGCTTTTTTCATCTTCATGTTATTCTCTCCTTTTATTTATGTTTATTTGACGTTTACATCATGACTAACGGAGAGAATTTAAGCATGGATCACTTATTTTTTAAAAAAATTAAAAAACATCCTGCCCGGATGTTTTTTAAGGAACTTAATAATACGGATAGTACGGGTACGGCGGATAATATGGATAAGGATATCCGTAGCCGTAGCCCGGCGACAGCAGCGCTCCTGTCGCAAGACCGCCGACAAACCCTGTTGCAAACGGAAAACCGAAGCCCGGTCTCCCGAAGCCGAATCCAGGTCTTCCAAATCCGAAGCCTGGTCTTCCAAAGCCAAAGCCCGGTCTCCCGAAGCCTCCTCCAAATCCGAATGGACGCCTCATGTCATATTGCTGATTATTCATTTTCACGCCTCCTGCTTAGATAAGTTGCCTACTTTCTTTACAAAGATATGCAGGGACATGTGAAATGTAGTGGGCTATGACGGAATTTCAGACAAAAAGAAAAGGCAAAGCCGGGATCCGGTTTGCCTTTTTGAACTTAGATATCAAGGTTTTTAACATACTGGGCGTTGCCTTCGATAAAGTTCCGGCGGGGTTCGACTTTGTCGCCCATCAGAATATCAAAGGTTTCATCTGCTTCCATCGCATCTTCAAGAGTAACCTGAAGGAATGTCCGCGTGTTCGGATCCATCGTTGTCTCCCAAAGCTGCTCAGGATTCATCTCGCCAAGACCTTTGTAGCGCTGAATTCCAGGCTTAGGAGTTGCAGGCAGTTCTGCCATAAGCTTCTCCATCTCTCTGTCATTGTACGCATATTCAATCCGTTTTCCCTGCTGCACCTTGTAAAGCGGCGGCTGGGCAATGTAGACAAATCCGCTTTCGATGATCTGTCTCATGTAGCGGTAGAAAAACGTCAGTAGCAGTGTGCGGATATGGGCTCCGTCAACGTCTGCATCTGTCATGATAATGATTTTATGATAGCGGGCTTTTGAGATATCAAAGTCTTCCGCAATTCCTGTTCCGAGTGCCGTAATAATGGTCCGGATCTCATTGTTGGAAAGGATTTTATCAAGACGTGCTTTTTCTACGTTGATGATTTTTCCTCTAAGCGGCAGAATCGCCTGGAAATGACGGTCGCGCCCCTGTTTTGCAGAACCGCCGGCAGAGTCACCCTCAACGACGTAGAGTTCTGAGATGGACGGGTCTTTAGACGAACAGTCGGCAAGTTTCCCAGGCAGGTTGGAGATCTCAAGCGCACTTTTACGGCGCGTCAGCTCGCGCGCTTTTTTGGCTGCAAGACGCGCTCTTGATGCCATAACCCCTTTTTCAACAATTTTCTTTGCTGTTGAAGGATTCTCAAGCAGGAACTTTTCAAACGCATCTGCAAAGACATTATCCGTTACAGTCCGCGTTTCTGAGTTGCCGAGCTTCGTCTTCGTCTGGCCCTCAAACTGCGGGTCCGGATGTTTAACAGAAATAATGGCTGTCAAACCTTCGCGCACATCGTCACCTGTAAGGTTGGCATCATTGTCTTTAAAAGCGCCGCTTTTGCGGGCATAGTCATTGATAACGCGTGTAAGAGCCGTTTTAAATCCAGCTTCATGCGTTCCGCCTTCATAAGTGTGAATATTGTTGGCGAACGAATAAATGTTGCTTGTATAGGAATCATTGTACTGAAGGGCAACCTCGACTGTAATGCCGTCCTTTTCACCTTCCATGTAGACAGGCTCCTCATGGATGACTTCTCTTGTGCGGTTTAAATGCTCAACATAGGATTTAATGCCGCCTTCGTACAGATATTCTTTTTTGCGTTTCGTTTCACGTTTGTCTTCAATTGTGATTTTAATATTGCGGTTTAAGAAGGCAAGCTCTCTTAAACGGTTTGCAAGCGTGTCAAAATCATATTCTGTCGTCTCAGTGAAAATTTCCGGATCGGGGACAAAGTGAGTGGTTGTTCCGGTTACTTCTGTTTCGCCGATCACTGACAGGTCAGCAGCAGGCACACCGCGCTCAAACTTCTGATAATGAATTTTGCCGTCGCGGTAAACAGTGACTTCAAGATACGTAGACAGGGCATTTACGACAGATGCACCTACGCCGTGAAGACCGCCTGAGACCTTGTATCCGCCGCCGCCGAATTTTCCTCCGGCATGAAGCACCGTCATAATCACTTCAACTGCAGGACGTCCCATTTTTTCATGGATTCCAACCGGAATTCCGCGGCCGTTGTCTTTTACGGTAATGCTGTTGTCTTCTTCAACGATAATATTAATCTCATCGCAGTAGCCTGCAAGAGCTTCATCGATACTGTTATCGACAATCTCCCAGACCAGATGGTGGAGACCTTTCACCGCAGTTGAGCCAATATACATTCCGGGACGTTTCCGGACAGCCTCTAAGCCTTCTAGTACTTGTATCTGGTTTTCATCATATGATTGCTGTTCCATTTGTTTTTGTTCCATCGCCACTATGATCACCTACACTTTTCTTAAGGGCTTATAGATTGGGTTCAGAACGTTCATTCTGCCGTCTCTATGTCAAATGAGAATTTTGCACGTTTTTTCAGCGTGCCTGAAGCAAGAGGAGAAAAATAAACCTTGTCTGTCGTCACAACAATCGACTTTGTTTCGCCATTTGCAAGCTTTACCGGCTGATTCTGCTGCTTTTCCAAAAATTCAGTGACAATTCCGGACGTCTTTGACGATTGATGATCAATAATCATGACGACTTCCTTTGAAGGAATCACGAAATTGTCTCCCAAGTGGATATACATGAAAAACCACCTCTCTCACTTAAGTAAGCGTGCCTTTTGAAACGCGGTACGTTGTTGCTTCCTTCAGCGTCTTATGGTCAATGCCTTCAACGCTTGTCGTCGTGACAAACGTCTGCACTTTCCCCTGAATTGTATTTAATAAATGCGATTGCCTGTAATCATCAAGTTCAGATAAAACATCATCAAGAAGAAGAATCGGATACTCGCCGATTTCTTCGTGAATCAGATCGATTTCTGCAAGTTTCAGCGAGAGAGCGGTTGTCCGCTGCTGTCCCTGGGAGCCGAACGTCTGAACGTCCCGCCCGTTCACAAAGAAAAGAAGATCATCTCTGTGCGGACCGGCAAGTGTTGCTCCGCGCTCAATTTCTTTTTCTTTTATTTTATCAAACTTCTCTTCATATCCTTCTATCATTTTCGACAAACTTGAGGCTTCTGATACATCAGCGGAGGCTTTATACTCAATCGTCAGTGTTTCAAGCCCCCTGCTGATACCCTCATGGACCGGCTGAGCCCATTTCTGGAGCTTGCCGAGAAACTCCATTCGCTTTTTCACTACTTTTGCAGCGGATTCTGCAAGCTGCGAAGTCAGCACATCAAGCATCGTCCGGTCTGTCTGCCTCTTCATCTGCAGCTGTTTTAAATACTGATTCCGCTGCAGCATGACTTTTTGAAATTTATTTAAATCATGAAGATAGACAGGCGAAACCTGTCCGATTTCCATATCGATAAAGCGTCTTCTGACCTGTGGGCTGCCTTTTACAAGGTTAAGGTCTTCGGGAGCAAACATGATCACGTTCATCGCTCCGACATACTGGCTTAATTTCTGCTGCTCAATGTGGTTCAGCTTCGCTTTTTTTCCTTTTTTTGAAATGACGAGCTGCATGGGCACAGAACCGTTTTGTTTTTCTGCTCTGCCTTCTATTTTAGCATATTCCTCGTCCCAGTAGATAAGATCTTTGTCATTTGACGTGCGGTGGGATTTGGCCATGGCCAGGACATAGATCGCTTCCATCACATTCGTTTTTCCCTGGGCATTCTCCCCGAGGATGACATTGACCTTGTTTTCAAACTCCGCAGTCAGTTCTTTATAGTTGCGGTAGTTACGCAGGGACAGTTCTTTGATAAACAAATCCGTTCACCAACTTTAAGTTGTGTATTTCACATCTTGAAACATTCAGCTTTTAACGATAAATGTTCCGAAATCAGGAATATCAACAAGATCTCCGTCATAAAGTTTTTTGCCGCGGCGGTTCTCTGGCTCCCCGTTTACAAATATCGCATATTCCTGAAGAAACCATTTTGCCATGCCGCCGGTCTGAATCACATCAGCCAATTTTAAAAATTGGCCCAGTGCTATATATTCTGTATCTATTTTAACAGGTTTTCTGGACATTCCGGATCGCCTTCTTTCTAAAATCTCTAACACTTTATTTTACTAAATATACTGGCCATACCACAATAGGCAGCTGTCTGTTCTTTTTAAAGAAAATCATGTCTTTTCTGCGCGGACACCATTCGTGACAAAAGTCCTCCCTGGCCGGGTTAAGACTTCAGCTAAAAAAAGAAAGCTGCCGGCAGACCGCCGGCAGCTTGTGTCATTAATACGTTCTGACAGGGAGAATCAGCTGAAGGATGGAATCGTCATTTGGAGTGCGAATCAAAAACGGTCTCATCGCACCTGTAAAGCTGATGCTGATTTCTGTTCCCTCAAGTGCCTTTAATGCATCCATCATATATTTTGCACTGAAAGAAATTTTTAATTCTTCTCCTGAGAGTTCCTGTGTCTGCACTTCCTCGATAACTTTTCCGATTTCCGGAGTATTCGAAGAAACTTCGACAATTCCGTCTTCAAGCGTAGAGAACTTTACAACGTTGTTTCTGCCTTCTTTTGCAAGAAGAGATGCGCGGTCGATGGCCTGAAGAAAATCTTTTGTATTCAGAACCATTTCTGTTTTGCTTTCAGAAGGAATCAGCCTCGTTGTATCAGGATAGTTTCCGTCAAGAAGTCTTGAGAAGAACAGCAGGTTTTCCGCTTTGAAAAGCACCTGGCTTTCTGTGATCACGATTTCGATTTCTTCACTTGTATCAGCAAGAATTTTGCTCAATTCATTTAAACTTTTTCCGGGAATGACAACATTGTAGGAAGTGTCAGCTTCCATTTCAATCTTCGCCTTGCGGAGGGCAAGACGGTGGCTGTCTGTTGCGATGCAGATCAGCTCTTTATTTTCAAGCTTCCAGTTAACACCTGTCAAAATCGGGCGTGTTTCGGAAGTTGAAACAGAAAAAACGGTTTGTCTGATCATCGTTTTTAAAAGATCTGTCGGAACTTTGAAGCTGTTGTGCTCCTCCACTTGAGGAAGATGCGGATATTCCTCTGCATCCAGTCCATTTAAGTTGAACTCTGCTTTGCCTGAACGGATGACTGTCATGTGATGGCCATGAACCTCCATCTCCACAGAATCCTTAGGAAGTTTTTTAACGATTTCACTGAAGAAACGGGCCTGAAGGACGATGCTGCCTGCCTGCTTGATTTCTGCAATCTCTTTTCCGTTTTCCTCTGTAGGAATGAAAGACTCAATCGAGATATCAGAATCACTTCCTGTAAGAGTGACTCCTTCTTCTGTTGCCACAATTTTAATTCCCGTCAGGATTGGAATAGTCGTTCTGGACGAAACAGCTTTCATGACATCCTGTACGCTTTGAACAAGACGGTCTTTTTGAATGACGAATTTCATTAGGGTAAATCCTCCTTTTTTTCGTACGGTGGAATATTTCTTCTGGTGACTTAATATATATATATTTTAAAGAAAAAAATAGTAGAAGTACTAGTAGGGCCTGTTGATATGTGTATAACTCTGTTGAAGAAAGGAAACACAGCCTATCCACATGTGGACAGACTGTGTATGAATCGTATTGGGTTATTCACATTATCCCGGATGCTCTATTTTATTTTGAGATGATTTTTCCTGGTTTATGCTGCTTGAGAGAGAGCTAGTTCTTCAGCATGCTCTCTATTTCTTTCAGCTGTTTAACAAGCTGATCATCAGCCTGAAGGAGCTTGGAGATTTTCTCATGGGCATGAATGACGGTTGTATGGTCGCGGCCTCCGAATTCCTCGCCGATCTTCGGAAGAGAGGAATCAGTCAGTTCCCGTGACAGATACATCGCGATCTGCCTTGGAAACGCGACGGATTTTGTTCGTTTTTTTGCTTTAAAATCCTCAAGCTTCACGCTGAAATGCTGGCCTACCATGCGCTGAATATCCGCAATGGTGATCATTTTCGGCTTTGAGCTCGGGATGATGTCTTTTAAAGCTTCTGCAGCAAGATCTGCATTTATGTCTTTATTGATAAGGGATGAATAAGCAACAACCCGAATAAGTGCGCCTTCAAGTTCACGAATGTTGGAATCAATTTGATTGGCGATATAAAGCATGACTTCATTAGGGATATCAAGGCCCTCAGCCTTTGCTTTTTTTCTGAGAATCGCAATACGCGTCTCAAGATCCGGAGGGGTAATGTCCGTAATCAGTCCCCATTCAAATCTGGATCTGAGGCGGTCTTCTAGTGTCGGTATTTCCTTTGGAGGACGGTCGCTGGAAATGACAATCTGCTTGCTTTCTTCATGCAGGGTGTTAAACGTATGGAAAAACTCCTCCTGCGTCTGTTCTTTTCCGGCAAGAAACTGAATATCATCTATAAGCAAAACGTCAACGCTACGGTATTTGTTGCGGAAATCTTTCGCCTTGTTATCACGGATGCTGTTAATGAATTCGTTCGTGAATTTCTCTGAGGACAGGTAAACGACCTTTGCATTTGGTTTATGATCAATGACATAATGGCCGATTGCATGCATAAGATGCGTTTTTCCAAGTCCTACTCCCCCATAGATAAACAGCGGATTGTAGGCTTTTGCAGGCGCTTCTGCCACGGCAAGCGACGCTGCGTGGGCAAACCTGTTGCCTGAACCGATAACGAATGTATCGAACGTATATTTTGGATTCAACATATTTTGAGGCAGCTCGATCTGCTCTTCGTCCTTTGCCACCTGCTTAATCGGTGATTTCGGCATAAAATCTGCTTCGTTCTGATTTTGGGGAATAATGAACTTGATCAGCAGCTCCTCGCCTGTCAGTTCATAAATGGTATTGGCAATTAAATGCAGATACCGTGATTCCAGCCAGTCGCGTGCAAATTCATTAGGAGCCGTAATCGTCAGCGTGTCTCCTTTAAGTGCATGGGCCTTCGTCGATTTCAGCCACGTTTCAAAGCTTGGCTTGCTGAGTTTTTTTTCAATTTCAGACAGCGCCTTGCTCCACAGCTCATCAATATTCTCCATATGAGGCATCTCCCTCCTTCTTTTAAAAAGTAACGTGTATATGTTTTGTACAACCATTCATAGGCGTGCGAATAAATATACAAAAAGGACAAAATGTGCATAAATATATAATATAGTAGTAAAACATCTTTTCGACATAAACCATCACGTGTGGACAAGTTTTTTAACAGGGTGTTTATAATCTTTCCACATGTTATCCACAATGTGTGGATAATTGATTTTATACCGTTTGATATTCAGAGTGAAAACACAAATATAATATCAAATTAAACGAAGCGGCGCAATGGTTTTGAAAAACTTATCCACATACCTGCTTTCCTGTTGAGAAAAATTGTCCACATCTGTTTGTTCTGTGAGAAACCTGTCGATAACAGGTGTGGATAAAAAAATATGTCGAAAAAATTGTGCACAGGCCGGCATCGCGGGGGAAATTGGACAGGCTGCAGAAGGTGTTTAAGTCTCCAGAATTGTTTATGGCTTTAGTACTTGAATAGAGCAGAAATCCATTGGACTGCAGCGGAAGGGAAAGGGAACAGTTTGTCATGCGGGAAGGAATGTTTTACTTACATAAACAATTCTCCAGTGGACTGAAGTGGAAGGTACTTGACTCCTGCGGGATGAAGAGTGCACGGGAGATCCCGCAAGCGCAGCTGAGGAAGCTCCCGGCGCTCCCCGCGGAAAGCAAGTGACTGGAGCGAAAGGGAACGGGTTGCAAAAAACGCTAATGCCAGAAAAACAACAACGAAAAACCGCAGAACCAAATCTTTTTTGACAGATGGTTGACAATTCGAGGGGTCACTCTCTATAATTAGAAAGACTGTCTTTAACAGCTATTCCTCAGGGAGGTGTCTATAATGAAAAGAACGTATCAGCCAAATAACCGCAAACACAGCAAAGTTCACGGTTTCCGCGCTCGCATGAGCTCAAAGAACGGACGTAAAGTGCTAGCAGCACGTCGTCGCAAAGGAAGAAAAGTATTATCAGCATAGGCCACTGAAAACTATCAGTGGTCTTTTTTACATGGCCCAATCCTTCAAACAGATTGGGCCATGTTTTTAGGAAAACAGCTGTTTAAATAGATTCTTTTAAAGAAATAATGATGGCAGAGCTTTCAGCAGGCTAAAGGAACGTCAGGGAAGGATCCGGAGTGAGGGCATGAAAAAGAAAAACCGCATTAAAAAAAACGAAGACTTCCAAAAAGTATTCAAGCAGGGCAAGTCGATGGCAAACAGACAATTTGTGATCTACATGCTGAACCAGCCTGAAGAAAAGGAATTCCGCTTAGGCCTGTCAGTCAGCAAAAAGATAGGAAATGCCGTGACCAGAAACAGGGTAAAGCGTCTCGTCCGTCAAGTATTCCTTGAAGAAAAAGACAGCTTGAAAACAGGCATGGACTACATTGTCATTGCCAGAAAACCCGCGTCTGAAATGGACTATCATGAAGTGAAAAGCAGTCTCCTGCACCTTTTCAGAAAAACGAAAATCCTAAAGCCCGGCATTCGCCGTGAAAGCGCCATAAAAAATACATAGAAATGTTTAGAACAAATTTCGATTTCTTATCTAAAGATGTTAGAATATAGGTTGGGTACGCCGGCAAAAATTGTCCGGTTCAGTTAGATTGTTAGGAGGAATACCGGTTGAAAAGGAGAATATTGTTAGTGCTTGGCTTAGTGAGCATGGTGATGCTTCTTGCAGGATGTACAGAAGTCAATCAGCCAATCACAGAAGAAAGCCAGGGGTTCTGGAACCAATATATTGTCTATCCGTTGTCATGGCTCATTATATATTTCGCAGAATTAACGGGTGAAAACTACGGAATTTCCATTGTTATCGTTACACTTCTTATCCGCTTTGCCATTCTGCCTCTGATGATCAAGCAGATCAAAAACTCCAAAGCGATGCAGGAACTGCAGCCTGAAATGCAGAAACTGCGTGAAAAGTACAGCTCGAAAGATCAGAAAACACAGCAGAAGCTTCAGCAGGAAACAATGGCTCTTTTCCAGAAGAATAAGGTAAATCCTCTTGCAGGATGTTTTCCTTTACTTGTGCAGATGCCGATTCTTATCGGATTCTATCATGCCATCATGAGAACAGAAGCAATTGCCGATCACAACTTCCTGTGGTTTGACCTTGGTGCACGTGATCCATTATTCCTTCTGCCGGTCATTGCCGGTATTACAACATTCATTCAGCAGAAATTAACGATGGCAGGAACAGCAAGTCAAAATCCGCAAATGGCCATGCTTCTTTATATCATGCCAATTATGATCGTCATCTTTGCTGTCAGCTTCCCGGCTGCACTTTCCCTGTACTGGGTTGTAGGTAACCTGTTCATGATCGTGCAGACTATGATCATCTACGGACCTGATATTAAAAAGAATGCCCTTTTGAAATCGGGAGGAAAGAAAAAGTGAGAGAAATAACTGCTGAGGGACTTAGCGTCAAAGAAGCAGTACAATCCGCTTTAAAAGAGCTTCATGCAACTGAAAATGAAGTAGAAATCACCGTGATTGATGAAGGAAAAAAAGGTTTTTTGGGCCTGTTCGGCTCAAAGCCGGCAAGGGTGAAAGCTGTTAAACGGCCGAACCCCGCAGAAGAAGCGCATCGCTTTTTAACGGATGTTGTCAGAAATATGGGCGTGGACGCCGCTGTTGAAATGAAGCAGGACGGGAAAAATGTGACGTTTCAAATTGAAGGAGAGAAAGTGGCTCTTTTAATCGGAAAACGAGGACAAACCCTCAATTCCCTGCAGTATTTAACGCAGCTTGCGGCAAACCGCCATGCCAATCACTATCTGAACATTACCGTTGATGCGGAAAACTACAGATCCCGCCGCAAAGAGACCCTGATTCAGCTCGCTCACAAGCTTGCCCATCAGGCGATCCGGACGAGGAAAGAAGTTCCGCTCGAGCCGATGCCTTCCTATGAACGGAAGATCATCCATGCTGCACTGGTCAGCCAGCAGCATAAGATCAAAACCTACTCTGTAGGTGAAGAACCTCACCGCCATTTGGTGATTGCGCCTAAATAGCAAAACCCCGCTGATACGAAGTCAGCGGGGTTTTTTCTGTCTTCTGGAGGACTTAGATGAAGCGTGATTGGAAATATTGTTATTAACATGTGGATAAGTTAAAATAATAGGTAGCTGAATGTGCGGAAAATCAGACTGTGGATAAATTGAACTTTTTTCCTTTCAAATAAGAAATAACTGTGATATCTTATAAATTTGACTGCGTATTTAATAGAACATGCCATTATAGATTAATTTTGAAAGAAGCGGGGTGAAACGCATGGATTTCGATACAATTGCGGCGATATCCACACCGATGGGAGAGGGAGCGATCGCCATTGTCAGACTGAGCGGCGATGAAGCCATCGCGGTAGCTGACCGGCTTTACTCCGGACCATCCGGAAAAAGACTGCGTGACGTTGAAAGTCATACCATTCATTATGGACATATAAAGGATCCTGATACAGGCCAGATTGTAGAAGAAGTGATGGTGTCTGTATTAAAAGGACCAAAAACATTCACCAGAGAAGATATTGTTGAAATCAACTGCCACGGCGGCATTGTTTCGGTTAACCGTGTTCTGCAGCTTGCCCTGAACGGAGGAGCAAGACTTGCAGATCCCGGTGAGTTTACAAAACGTGCGTTTTTAAACGGAAGAATTGACCTGTCCCAGGCTGAAGCGGTGATGGACCTCATCCGTGCCAAAACGGACAGAGCCATGAACGTAGCGCTTGGCCAGATGGAAGGAAGACTTTCCAAGCTGATTCAAAAGCTGCGCCAGGAAATACTTGAGACACTGGCACACGTTGAAGTGAACATCGATTATCCTGAATACGATGACGTTGAAGAAATGACGCACAGTGTGCTCATTGAAAAAGCGACGTATGTGAAGCAGGAAATTGAAAAGCTGCTCCAGACTTCCCAGCAGGGGAAAATTTTACGGGAAGGCCTTTCGACTGTTATCGTAGGCCGTCCGAATGTAGGGAAATCCTCGCTGCTTAACAGCCTCATCCATGAAAATAAAGCGATTGTCACAGATATTCCGGGAACGACGCGCGACGTGATTGAGGAGTACGTGAACGTAAGGGGCGTGCCTCTAAGGCTGGTTGATACGGCGGGAATCCGCGAGACGGAAGACATTGTAGAGCGGATCGGCGTTGAAAAATCCAGACAGGTGCTGAAAAAGGCCGACCTCATTCTGCTTGTCATGAACTTCAGCGAAGCTCTCTCACAAGAAGATGAACAGTTGTTTGAAGCTGTCAGCGGGATGGATGTCATCGTGATTGTCAATAAAACAGATCTGCCTCAGCAGATTGATTTGGACCGGGTAAAAGAGCTTGCCGGAAACTCGCCGGTTGTCACGACGTCACTGCTCGAAGAACAGGGCATTGACCAGCTTGAAGAATCCATCAGCTCCCTCTTTTTTGAAGGGGCAGTCGGTCCTTCAGATTTAACCTATGTTTCAAATACAAGACACATTGCACTGTTGTCGCAGGCAAAACGGTCAATCGAAGATGCTCTTGAAGCCATTGATGCCGGCGTTCCGATTGATATCGTTCAAATTGATCTGACGCGCACATGGGAGCTTCTCGGCGAAATCATCGGGGATGCTGTTCATGAAAGCCTGATTGATCAGCTGTTTGCCCAGTTCTGTCTCGGAAAATAAGCTGCACGATTTTACATTTTGCGTTTTTTATAAATGACTTTTTTAAGGAGGAACTGCCGTGGGATATCACGCAGGTGATTATGATGTTGTTGTCGTAGGCGCCGGCCATGCAGGAGTTGAGGCTGCTCTCGCTTCTGCAAGAATGGGCGCCAAAACGCTGTGTTTGACGATTAATCTCGATATGGTCGCGTTTATGCCGTGCAATCCGTCTGTTGGCGGGCCGGCTAAAGGAATTGTTGTCCGCGAGATTGATGCTTTGGGCGGAGAAATGGCAAAAAATATCGATAAAACACATATTCAAATGAGAATGCTGAATACAGGAAAAGGACCGGCTGTCAGAGCGCTTCGTGCACAGGCAGACAAGTTCACGTATCAGCATGAAATGAAAAAAACGATGGAAAACGAACGGAATTTGACGATGCTTCAGGGAATGGTCGAGCGATTGATCATGGAAGACGGCGAGTGCCGCGGGGTTATCACGCAGACAGGTGCTGAATACCGCGCTAAGACGGTTGTGCTGACAACAGGCACATTCCTTAGAGGGGAAATCATTCTCGGGGAGCTTAAATACTCAAGCGGCCCGAACAATCAGCAGCCGTCTATTCAGCTGTCTGAGCACCTTCAGGAGATCGGCCTTGATATGGTCCGTTTTAAAACAGGCACGCCTCCGCGGGTCAACAGCCACTCCATCGACTACAGCAAAACAGAGATTCAGCCGGGAGACGAGGTACCCCGAGCTTTTTCCTATGAAACGACAAAATACATCACAGACCAGCTTCCTTGCTGGCTTACGTATACAAGTGAAGAAACGCACCGGATTATCGATGACAATCTGCACCGTTCGCCGATGTACTCAGGCATGATCAAAGGAACAGGTCCGCGCTATTGCCCGTCCATCGAGGATAAAGTAGTGCGCTTCAACGATAAGCCGCGCCATCAGATTTTCCTTGAGCCTGAAGGCAGAAACACTCAGGAAGTGTACGTGCAGGGACTTTCAACAAGCCTTCCTGAAGATGTGCAGCGACGCATTCTTTCATCAATCCCTGGTCTTGAAAAGGTAGAAATGATGCGCGCCGGCTACGCAATCGAATACGATTCAATCGTTCCGACGCAGCTGTGGCCGACCCTTGAAACGAAAAAGGTGCCGGGACTTTTCACTGCCGGACAGATCAACGGCACATCCGGCTACGAGGAAGCTGCCGGACAAGGGCTGATGGCCGGAATTAACGCCGCCAGCAAAGCCCTTGGCAAAGAAGAGGTCATTCTGAGCCGTTCGGACGCTTATATCGGAGTTCTGATTGATGACCTTGTCACAAAAGGCACGAATGAGCCGTATCGTTTATTGACCTCAAGAGCAGAGTACCGTCTCTTGTTAAGACATGACAATGCGGACCTGCGCCTTACAGAAACCGGCCATAAAATCGGTTTGATTAAAGAAGAGCGCTATCAGTCGTTCCTTCTGAAAAAAGACGAGATTGAAAAAGAGAAGAAACGCTTAAGCACCGTGATCATCAAGCCGAATCAGCAAACTCAGGACGTCATCAGACAGGCTGGCGGAAGCGAGCTGAAAGACGGAATCCGTGCAGCCGATCTCCTCAAAAGACCGGAAATGAACTACGATCATATTCAGGCGCTTGTTCCGGCAGATGAAATTATTTCCGGAGAAATAGCTGAACAGGTTGAAATTCAAATCAAGTATGAAGGTTATATTGAGAAATCTCTTCAGCAGGTGGAAAAGCTCAAGAAAATGGAAAACAAAAAAATTCCTGAAAACATCGATTATGACGCAATTTCAGGGATTGCATCAGAAGCGCGCCAGAAGCTGAAAGAGGTCAGACCGCTTTCAATGGCACAAGCTTCACGAATCTCAGGGGTTAATCCTGCTGATATCTCCATTCTTCTTGTTTATTTAGAACAGGGCAAGATCGCCAGAGTGGCGAACGAATAGCATCAGAAAGGTTTTGACTATGGACATTTCGTTATTTAAGGCAAGTCTCGAAGAAAAAGGAATCACCCTGACAGACACGCAGCTTCAGCAGTTTGAGACATACTATGATCTGCTTGTAGAGTGGAATGAAAAAATGAACCTGACTTCGATTACGGAAAAAAAGGAAGTCTATTTAAAGCATTTTTACGACTCCATTTCCGCTGCTTTTTATTTTGACTTTACAAAGCCGCTTTCCATATGTGATGTAGGGGCAGGCGCCGGTTTTCCGAGCCTGCCGATCAAAATCTGCTTTCCGCATCTGAACGTGTCGATTGTGGACAGCCTGAATAAACGCATCACGTTTCTCGACCACCTCTCAAAATCTCTGAATCTGTCCGGGGTTTCGCTTTATCATGACAGAGCCGAAACGTTCGGCAAAAAGAAAGAACACAGAGAGTCGTATGACGTTGTGACAGCGAGAGCGGTAGCGCGCCTTTCCGTATTAAGCGAGCTTTGCCTCCCGCTTGTCAAGCCTGGCGGACATTTTGTGGCCATGAAGGCAGCAAGTGCGGAAGATGAACTTTTAACAGCAAGAAAAGCCATCAGCACCCTCGGCGGAAAAACAGAAAATAAATATGCTTTTGAGCTGCCTCTTGAAGAAAGTGAGCGCTCAATCATCGTCATCCATAAGCAAAAACCGACACCTGCAAAATATCCGCGAAAACCGGGTACGCCGAATAAACTTCCTCTTGAGTAGACAGGCTCGCCTGAAGACAGGTGAAGCGGATCAGGAGGAAAGTTTGATTTGCATGCAGGAAAAAAGAGACTTGAAAGAGAAATAATATGATGGCAGTTTCTAAAGGTGGTGTAGGCTCATGAAGCATCCATTCTCTCGTTTTTTCGGCTTGGGAGAAAAAGAAGATACAGCAGAAAAAACAGCAGGAATAGATACAGAAGAAATTGATGATTCAGTATATGATGAGGTAAAGAAGATTCCGGTTGCGGACATCGTCCCGAACCGTTTTCAGCCGCGTACTGTATTTGCTGATGAAAAAATTGAGGAACTCTCTCTTACAATACACACACATGGCATCATTCAGCCGATTGTTGTGCGCCAGGCAGACGGCAACTATGAAATTATTGCCGGGGAAAGAAGATTCAGAGCTGTTCAAAAACTTGGCTGGGAAACGATTCCTGCCATCATCAAGGATTTCAACGATACGGAAACGGCATCTGTTGCGCTGATCGAAAATCTTCAGCGGGAAGAGCTTTCTGCCATTGAAGAGGCTGTTGCCTATGCAAAGCTGCTCGAGCTTCATAATCTGACGCAGGAGGCCCTTGCACAGAGACTTGGAAAAGGACAGTCTACTGTAGCGAATAAGCTCAGGCTGCTGAAACTTCCGGATGAAGTGCAGCAGGCGCTGCTTCAGAAGAAGATCACAGAAAGGCATGCGAGAGCGCTCATTCCTCTTAAGAAACCTGAACCTCAAATCCTTTTGCTTGCAGAAATTATGGAAAAGCAGCTTAATGTGAAGCAGACAGAAGACCGTGTTGTGAAAATGCTCGAAAAAACGGCGCCAAAAGCAAAAGCGAAACGAAAAGCGTTCAGCCGTGATACGCGCATCGCCATGAACACAATCCGCCAGTCGCTCTCAATGGTTGCAGACACAGGCGTCAAAATTAATGCCGAAGAAGAAGAGTTTGAAGAATACATTCAATTCACGATAAAAATCCCGAAATAAGCTCTCCTGCGTCCGTTGCAGGCGGGCTTTTCTTTTGCGGGCAGGACCTGATAAAACAAGGTTTACGGCCTATCGGCGCATTTTTTTAAATTCCTAAAAAGTTCAAACTATTGTCCATATTTCATGATAGAATAAAGAGATGATAGAGTTCATGTCTAGTGAATGAGGTGACACTGTGGGGAAAATTCTTGCCATTGCGAACCAGAAAGGCGGAGTCGGCAAAACAACAACTTCCGTAAATCTTGGCGCTTGCCTGGCTTATATTGGAAAACGGGTTTTGCTCGTTGATGTTGACCCACAAGGAAATGCGACAAGCGGTATTGGAATTGAAAAAGCAGATGTTGAACTATGTGTTTATGATATTTTAGTAGATGATGCAGATGTAGTAGATGTCATAAAGCCGACTGCTGTCGAAAATCTGGATGTTATTCCGGCCACGATCCAATTAGCGGGTGCCGAAATTGAACTTGTCCCGACCATTTCCAGGGAAGTCCGTCTGAAACGTGCGCTTGAAAAAGTAAAACATAACTATGATTATATGATTATCGATTGTCCGCCTTCTCTCGGGCTTCTGACAATCAACGCTCTGACGGCCTCTGATGCCGTCCTCATCCCTGTGCAATGCGAATATTATGCTCTTGAAGGGCTGAGCCAGCTTTTGAACACAGTAAGGCTTGTCCAAAAACATTTGAATACCGATTTAATGATTGAAGGCGTTCTTCTGACAATGCTTGATGCCAGGACCAACTTGGGTATACAGGTCATTGAAGAAGTGAAAAAGTATTTCCGCGATAAAGTTTACAGAACGATTATTCCCCGTAATGTGCGTTTAAGTGAAGCACCAAGTCATGGAAAGCCGATTATCATTTACGACCCGCGATCAAGAGGCGCAGATGTATATTTAGAATTGGCAAAGGAAGTGGTAGTGAATGGCTAAAGGGTTAGGAAAAGGACTTAACGCTTTTTTTACGAATATAGAAGCCGGCAAAGATGAATCTTATCAGGAAATCAAACTGAAGGATTTGCGTCCCAATCCCTATCAGCCCCGAAAAACATTTGCACCCGGTGCGATTGAAGAACTGAAGGAATCCATTCTTCAGCATGGCATTCTCCAGCCGATCGTTGTGAGAAAAAGCATAAAGGGCTATGAAATTGTTGTCGGTGAAAGACGGTACCGCGCGGCGAAAGAAGCAGAACTTGAGGTTGTGCCTGCCGTTGTGAGGGAGCTGACCGAGCAGCAGATGATGGAGCTTGCTCTCCTTGAAAACCTTCAGCGAGAAGACCTCTCTCCAATTGAAGAGGCTGCTGCATATCAGTCCCTGCTTGACCACCTGCACATTACGCAGGAGGAACTCGCCAGGCGGCTCGGCAAAAGCAGACCTCACATTGCCAATCATTTGAGGCTCCTTTCCCTTCCGGCAGCCATTCAGCAGCATATATCCGATGGCAAGCTCTCAATGGGCCATGGCAGAACGCTGCTTGGACTGAAAAACAAAGAGAAAGTGAAGCCGCTCGCTGAAAAAATCATGAAGGAACAGCTGAATGTCCGCCAGGTGGAACTTCTGGTGCAGCAGCTGAACGAAAACGTTCCACGTGAAACGAAAAAGAAGGCTGTCAGCAAAGATGTGTTTATTAAAGAAAGAGAATCCTACTTGCGGGAGTATTTCGGTACATCTGTCACCATCAGGCAGCAAAAGAAAAAAGGCAAAATTGAAATTGAATTTTTCTCAAAGGAAGATCTCGAGAGAATTCTGGAATTGCTTGAAGCGGAGCAATCATCTTAGGAAGCCATCTTGCCCATAAGGCGGCTTCTTTTGCTTTGGCTGACAGTACATACAGCTAAACGGAGTGATATAAATTGGTTTTAACAGGAAGTTTGGTTAATGCAGCGGGTATCATTGCAGGGGCCCTGTTAGGCCTTCTGCTGAGGAAAATACCTGAGACAATGAAACAGACCGTCATGGCTGGGATCGGTCTGTTTGTAATGGTTTTAGGGCTTGATATGGCGCTTGAGAGCAATCAGCTTTTCATTGTGATCATCAGCCTAGTGCTTGGAGCGGTCATTGGGGAAGCAATTGATATTGAGCAAATGCTTCACCGGGTCGGACGCCTGCTTGAACGGAAATTCAGCAGGGATCAGACCGGAAACTTTGCGCAGGGCTTTGTGTCGGCCACACTTATTTTCGTTATCGGGGCAATGGCGATTGTCGGATCGCTTGACAGCGGTCTTAGACAGGACCATGACATTCTGTATACGAAGTCCATGATAGACGGCTTTACGAGCATGGTTCTTTCGAGCACGCTTGGCATCGGCGTGCTGTTTTCGGCCGTGCCGGTCTTTTTGTATGAAGGCGGCATCGCCGTGTTTGCCAATGTGATTCATCAGTATATCCCTGAGAGTTTGCTTGATGATCTTATTTCAGAAATTACAGCAGTCGGCGGAATCCTGATTTTTGCAATCGGCTTGAACATGCTCTCGATTAAAGCCATCCGCGTGGCAAATCTGCTTCCGAGTCTGGCTGTCGTTGCTGTGATCATCACTGTGATGAAACTTGTATAATCTTACTGTATAGACCTGCTGGCATCCTTTACTTGGTTCAGCCAGGAGGTTTTTTTCTTTGGCGGCGCTGCGTTCATTTCGCGGTCAATGGATGCAATGCTGTCTGCAATAATCGAGGCCATCGACATCACAAGATGCAGCCTTGTGTTCTGAAGGACAAAAAACTCCATAAATCCGCTCACATTGACAATGCCGTTAATGTGGATGTCTCCGACTTCAGGAAGAACCTTGTTGACGCCTGCGCCAGGCTTGATCGGGCCAGCCCCAACCTGAAACGTCCCGACGCTTTTTAACCTGCCGAGGCATGCATCCACAGCTAAGATAAACGGCTTATGGAAGACGCGTTCAATCGCCTCGATGGTTTCTTCTAAATTAACCGCATGGACAGGGTTTGCAAGTGTTCCGTATATATGAAAATGGCGCAGGCCTGCATCCTTCAGCTTTGTTCCGACTAAAGGCCCCAGGGAATCACCTGTTGAACGGTCTGTTCCAATGCAGAGCACAACAACCGGTTTCCGTACAGAATGAAGGAGTTTCAGTTCAGCTGACAGCTGCTCGGCCGCATGTTCATCTTCATAATGGATACGGTCACGCGACGGTTTTAAAAAGCCAGGTTTAAAATTCATCCTTTCACTCCCTCATTTTAGTAGTATCAGTATACGGAAGAATTCAGAATTCTATACATGATTACGTGATTGCGGGAGTTTTAGGTCAGGACTGTCATTTCCTATGAAAAGTTGCTAAAATAAATTTTATCTTTAGGAATGTTTTATCTTTCATTAGAAAGGTTGATAAATAGTGGACTTTGCAAACAAGCTGATAAATAAAATGACAGATTCTTTTTTTAATGAAGATATGTGGATCAGTGTCGGACAAGGCCTGCTGAAAATCATTGGAATCCTCATCCTTGCCTCCATCCTGATCAAGATCGGCAATGTGGTGATCGGAAAGATCTTCATGCTCCGCACAAAATCACCGCTCAGGATTTCAGAGCGGAGAGAAAACACCCTTGTTAAATTGCTGGACAATGTTCTGACCTATCTTGTTTACTTCATTGCGCTCCTCATGATTCTTGAGACGCTGAGCTTTGATGTAAAGGCGCTTCTTGCCGGAGCGGGAATTGTAGGTCTTGCCGTCGGCTTTGGCGCGCAAAACCTTGTAAGGGATATTATCACGGGTTTCTTCATTATTTTTGAGGATCAGTTTTCTGTAGGGGATATGATCCGTGTAGGGCAGTTTGAAGGAACGGTTGAAGAAATCGGCCTGCGGACGACAAAAATCAAAAGCTGGACCGGTGAAATTCATATTCTTCCAAACGGGAACATAACGGAAGTGACAAACTTCTCGATCAACAACAGCGTGGCGTTTGTCGATGTCAGCATTGCCTATGAGGGAGACATCCCGAAGGCTGAAAAAGTCATTGAGGACCTTCTGCTTGAGCTTCCTGATAAATATGAAGAAATGGTCGCGCCGCCTGAACTGCTCGGCGTGCAGAATCTCGGACCGTCTGAAGTTGTGCTCCGGGTTGTAAGCGAGGTTCTCCCGATGAAGCATTTCCATATTTCAAGGGTGCTCAGAAAGGAAATTAAAATGAGACTTGATGAGCACGGAATAGAAATTCCATATCCGCGCATGGTGATGTACTCAAGAAACGAGGAATCAAGGCCAAAAGAAAGGATGACGGAATAGTGGATAAAGAGTTCGGCTTAAATGACGTTGTCGAAATGAAAAAACCCCATCCGTGCGGAGAGAACCGCTGGAAAATTATCCGGATGGGCATGGACATCCGCATCAAATGCGAAGGCTGCTCCCACAGTGTCATGATTCCGCGCCGGGAATTTGCCCGGAAGATGAAAAAAAGATTAGTTAAACATGAAGAATAAGTTTTTCTAAAGGGAAAACACGGATTTACAAGCCGGTTTTCCTTTTTTTAGTGGAGATAATGCCATTTCAGCATTCCGGGCCTCTCCCTCTTTAGCTTGTCATTTCCCTCGTTACTATCTATAATTGTTGAAGATTGGTTTAGAAACGAGGACTTGTCTTTTTTTTGTCCAGAAGATAAAACGCAAAGCCCTTTTTGATAAGGGCCATTTAAATATAGAGGAGTGGAATTCATTATGGCTTTAACAGCTGGAATCGTCGGTCTTCCGAACGTCGGGAAATCGACTCTTTTTAACGCCATCACACAGGCTGGAGCAGAATCAGCCAACTACCCGTTCTGCACAATCGATCCGAACGTAGGGATCGTTGAAGTGCCGGATGAGCGTCTTCAAAAGCTGACAGATCTTGTTCAGCCTAAAAAGACGGTTCCGACTGCATTTGAATTTACCGATATTGCAGGAATCGTAAAAGGCGCAAGCAAAGGAGAAGGCCTTGGAAACAAGTTCCTTTCTCATATCCGTCAGGTAGATGCAATCTGCCACGTTGTCCGCTGCTTTGCAGATGACAACATCACTCACGTTGCAGGAAAAGTGGATCCGATTGATGATATCGAAACAATCAACCTTGAACTGATCCTTGCAGACCTTGAATCAGTAGACAAGCGTGCAGACCGCGTCGGCAAGCTTGCAAAACAAAAAGACAAAGATGCCGTTTATGAGCATGAGGTTCTGTTAATGCTTAAAGAGGCGCTAGAGAATGACAAACCTGCCCGTTCTGTCGAATTTACAGACGAACAGATGAAAATCGTGAAGCACTTGCACCTGCTTACAAGCAAGCCGGTTCTTTATGTAGCAAACGTTTCTGAAGACGAAGTGGCAGATGCGTCAAACAATGAATATGTAAAGGCTGTCCGCGAATTTGCAGCAGGCGAAAAGGCAGAGGTCATTGTTGTCTGCGCCAAGATTGAATCTGAAATTGCCGAGCTTGACGGCGAGGAGAAAGAAATGTTCCTTGAAGAGCTTGGAATTGAAGAATCAGGCCTTGATCAATTGATCAAAGCATCATACAACCTTCTTGGTCTTGCTACTTACTTCACGGCAGGCGTTCAGGAAGTGCGTGCATGGACGTTCAAAAAAGGCATGAAAGCACCTCAGTGTGCCGGAGTCATCCACTCTGACTTTGAACGCGGATTTATCCGCGCCGAAACGGTTTCCTATGAAGATCTGCTGAATGCAGGA
Organism: Metabacillus mesotrionivorans; assembly: GCF_052171315.1. Taxonomy (NCBI): domain Bacteria; kingdom Bacillati; phylum Bacillota; class Bacilli; order Caryophanales; family Bacillaceae; genus Metabacillus; species Metabacillus mesotrionivorans. The sequence goes on from NZ_JBQMFF010000005.1 coordinate 26,769, forward strand.
ACAATGGGAGCAGCCCGTGAAGCCGGAAAAGTGCGCCTTGAAGGAAAAGAATACATCGTGAAGGACGGAGACGTTATTCATTTCCGTTTTAATGTCTAATCCCGGGTTGCCTAAAGTCCATTTGTTTGCTATAATTTAAACTTGTGAGTAATTGAAATGTTAATTGCTCCTTGCCCGTTTAGGGCCGTTTAGACCAAAAGGAGGTGTAAGAGATGAATAAATACGAAATCATGTATATCATCCGCCCAAACATTGAAGATGAGGCTAAAAAAGCTCTTGTTGAGCGTTTCAACACAATTTTAGCTGACAATGGTGCGGAAGTTGAAGAAGTGAAAGAGTGGGGCAAGCGCCGTCTTGCTTACGAAATCAACGATCTTCGCGATGGCTACTACATGCTTCTTCAAGTTGCATCAAAGCCTGAAGCTGTTCAAGAATTTGACCGCTTAGCGAAAATCAGCGAAGACATCATGCGTCACATGGTAACTAGAAAAGAAGCGTAATTCATATAGATTAGATATCTCAGAAAAGGATGATTCTGATGATGAACCGGGTTGTTTTAGTCGGCAGACTAACAAAAGATCCAGAACTGCGCTACACTCCAGCCGGAGCGGCAGTTGCTACTTTTACATTAGCTGTAAACCGCGCCTTCACAAACCAGCAGGGCGAAAGAGAAGCTGACTTCATTAACTGTGTCGTATGGCGCCGTCCAGCCGAAAACGTTGCAAACTTCCTTAAAAAAGGCAGTCTTGCGGGCGTTGATGGACGTCTTCAGTCACGCAGCTATGAAGACCAGACTGGCAAGCGCGTATACGTAACCGAAGTGGTTGCAGAAAGCGTCCAGTTCCTTGAGCCTAAAAGCGGCGGTGGTGGAAACAGCGGCGGTGGCGGAAACAACAATTATTACGGCGGAGGCCAGGGTGGACAAGGCGGACAGCAAAATCCATTCAGCCAAAACCAAAATCAAAATCAGAATCAGCGTAATCAAGGGCGTTCGAACTTTGATGACGATCCATTCGCTAACGATGGAAAGCCGATTGATATCTCTGATGATGACTTACCGTTCTAAAACATACAGCTCGAACTAAATGTAATTACGGAAGGAGGAAACAACTATGGCAGGCGGACGCAAAGGTGGACGTGCAAAACGTCGTAAAGTGTGCTACTTCACTGCACACGGAATCACTCACATCGACTACAAAGATGTAGATTTGCTTAAAAAATTCGTTTCTGAGCGCGGTAAAATTTTACCACGTCGTGTAACAGGAACTAGCGCTAAATATCAGCGTAAATTAACGATTGCTATCAAACGCTCTCGTCAAATGGCTTTACTTCCATACGTTTCTGGCGAATAATAAGATGAAAAAGGCAGTGAGGATTCCTTGCTGCTTTTTTATTATTCAAAGAAATTCCGACATATTTGATTTGCAGGTCTTGCTTCATTTAAAATAAGCTTGGAAGGTAAAAAAGAGGTGAATCTGTGAAACGGGTTAACGTACTGACAGAAGGCGCGATTCTTTTGGCGCTGTTTGCTGTCTTAACATTTATGACGCTTTATCTGCCGCTGTTCGGGGCAATTTTAATGTTCTTTATGCCGCTGCCGTTTATTTTATATACGGTCAGGCATGGTTTAAAGCCGGCAGGCATTCTGACGGCTGCATCTTGTGCTGTGCCATTGTTAATTGGTTCTTTGTTTGCTTTGCCGCTGACCCTGATTTTTTCAATAAGCGGGATTGTGATGGGTCATTTCTACAGAAAAAAGCAGACAGCAGGAGCTTTAATCGCTGGAACACTTTCCTTTCTGCTGAGCTTTGTCGTGCTGTATGCTGCATCCGTTGCGTTTTTTCAGGTTGATCCTGTGAAGGAAATGACAGCTGCGATGGATGAAACCTTTGAAATGGCGAGATCCATGATGGCAGCAGTGGGCCAGGAAGCAAATGAAGACGCAATTCAACAATTGGAAGAGCAGATGAAGCTCATAGGCTACTTGATTCCAAGTGTCCTTCTCTCTTCTGCTTTTATTTTCACCCTGCTCTCGCACGCCGCGGCCATTCCGGTGATGAAAAGACTGAATGTGCAGATGGCGAAGCTTAAGCACTTCCGCGAGTGGAAACTGCCTTCAAGCATCGTATGGTATTACCTCGGTGTAAGTTTTCTGATGTTTTTCGATCTTCAGGAAGGGAGCTTTCTTTTTATCGCCGCTGTTAACCTTCTGTTTATGCTGCAGATGCTCCTTGTCATCCAGGGATTTTCATTCATCTGGTTCTACAGCTATGTGAAAAACTATTCAAAAGCGATACCGATTGTTGCGGTCATTGTGTCATTGATTGTGCCGATCCTGATGTATCTCGTAAGAATCTTAGGTATAATTGATTTAGCATTTAATTTGCGGGGCCGCGTGAAAAAATAAAAGAAAAGCGCATAAACTAGATTCATACATTGACCCCAGCAATCTTGCGTATGTTTCACTGTAGGTTTGAGGAGATGAAACAACATGCCCAGTTTTTTTGAAAAACCATTAATCAGGTACCCCCTTCTAGCATTGATTGCCCTGACCGCGATTTCCATCATCATCCTCTTTTACTATCAGTGGATGATCGGTTTAGCCGGGGTCCTTCTTTTAGGTGCGATTTTGTTTCTTCTCCGGGCTGCCGATAGAAAAATAAAAGCAGAGATGGAGACTTATATCTCCACGCTCTCCTACCGTCTGAAACGGGTTGGAGAGGAAGCTTTGATGGAAATGCCGATTGGCATTATGCTGTTTAATGAACAGTTCCATATTGAATGGACCAACCCGTTCCTTACCTCCTGTTTTCATGAGGATACCCTTGTCGGGCGCTCCATGTATGATGTCGCAGAAGCTCTCGTTCCGCTTGTGAAACAGGAAGTGGACACCGAAACGATCACCCTTCATGAACGGAAATTCAAGGTGATCATTAAGCGCGAAGAACGGCTGCTTTATTTCTTTGATGTAACAGAGCAGATTGAAATTGAGAAGCAATATGAAGATGAGCGCACGGTTCTGGGGCTTATTTTCCTGGATAATTACGATGAAGTGACCCAGGGTCTGGATGATCAGACCAAGAGTTCGATCAACTCTCATGTCACGTCCATCCTGAACAAATGGGCGACCGAAAACGGCATTTATTTGAAACGAACATCCTCAGAACGCTTTATGGCAATTCTGAATGAGCATATTTTAATCAAGCTTGAAAAAGGAAAGTTTTCGATTCTTGACGAAGTAAGAGAGCAGACGACCGCCAAAAACATTTCCCTGACGCTGAGCATCGGAATCGGGTCAGGCGTCCCTTCTCTGACTGAGCTTGGCGACCTTGCCCAGTCGAGTCTAGATCTTGCACTAGGACGCGGAGGCGACCAGGTGGCCATCAAGCAGACGAACGGAAAAGTTAAATTCTACGGCGGAAAAACGAATCCGATGGAAAAGCGAACGCGCGTCCGGGCAAGGGTTATTTCACACGCTCTGACAGAAATTATTTCTGAAAGCGACAAGGTCATCATTATGGGCCACAAATACCCTGATATGGACTCGATCGGATCCGCTATCGGCATCCTGAAAGTGGCGCAGGTGAACGATAAAGAAGGCTTTATCGTGCTTGATCAAAACGAAATTGATACAGGTGTACAGCGCTTGATCCAGGAAGTCAGACAGCATTCGGATCTCTGGTCCCGTTTTATTACGAGAGATGAGGCGCTTGAGATATCGACCGATGATTCTGTACTGATTGTCGTAGACACTCATAAGCCCTCTCTTGTCATTGATGAAAAACTGCTCAATAAAATGGACAATGTCGTCGTCATCGACCATCACAGACGCGGCGAAGAATTTATTAAAGATCCGCTTCTCGTCTACATGGAGCCTTATGCTTCTTCAACGGCCGAGCTTGTAACAGAGCTTCTCGAATATCAGACAAAACGCCTGAAAATGAATATGATTGAAGCGACTTCGCTGCTTGCCGGCATCATCGTGGATACGAAAAGCTTCACGCTCAGAACGGGATCGCGCACATTTGATGCGGCTTCTTATTTAAGGTCCAAAGGGGCAGACACGATCCTTGTGCAGAAGTTTATGAGAGAAGATATTACGCACTACGTGAAGCGTTCAAAACTGATTCAAAATACAAACATGCTGAGAGAAGGCATCGCAATCGCGAAGGCAGATCCTGATTCAGAGGAAACGTTTGATCAGGTCATCATCGCCCAGACGGCGGACACCCTGCTGTCGATGAGCGGGGTTGTGGCATCGTTTGTCCTTGCCCGAAGAAACGACCAGACCATCGGCATCAGCGCCCGTTCACTCGGGGACATAAACGTCCAGCTGATTATGGAAGCTTTAGACGGCGGCGGACACCTGACGAATGCTGCCACTCAGCTTGAAAACCTGTCCCTAAACGCGGCAGAAGAGAGATTAGAACAGGCAATCCTGGAGTACTTAGAAGGAGGAACCAAATCATGAAAGTTATATTCCTGAAAGATGTTAAAGGCAAAGGGAAAAAAGGGGAAGTGAAAAATGTAGCAGACGGCTACGCACATAACTTCCTGATCAAACAGGGTCTTGCAATTGAAGCAAACAATTCAGAAATCAGCAAACTGCAGGGCCAGAAGAAAAAAGAAGAAAAAGAAGCTGCAGCAGAGCTTGAGCGCTCAAAAGAACTGAAAGAAACACTCGAGAGCCTGACAGTTGAGCTGAAAGCAAAATCAGGAGAAGGCGGCCGCCTTTTCGGTTCAATCACAAGCAAGCAAATCGCAGATGAACTGCTGAAAACACATGGCCATAAACTCGACAAGCGCAAAATCGAGCTGCCGGATGCCATCCGCGCTCTAGGGTTTACAAACGTGCCTGTCAAGCTTCACCCTGACGTAACAGCAACACTGAAAGTGCATGTAACTGAACAATAATAAGCAAGATGTGATGTGTGAATGGATGCTGCTTCTTTTCTGCGCATCACATCTTTTTTGCAGGCTTAAGTCCTGCCTAAATCAAGTTAAGGACGGTGATCATCATGAATGAAATGTTTGATGACCGGATTCCTCCACAGAACATTGAGGCGGAGCAAGCCGTGCTCGGAGCCATTTTTCTCGAACCCGCATCATTGATTACAGCTTCTGAAATTCTGATTCCAGAAGACTTCTACAGAGCATCTCATCAGAAGATTTACAATGTCATGCTCGGGCTTGCGGATAAAGGAGAGCCTGTTGACTTAGTAACAGTCACCTCAGAGCTTGCAGATGCCAATTTACTAGAGGAAATCGGCGGTGTATCTTATTTAAGCGACCTGGCGGGTTCAGTCCCGACAGCAGCCAATATTGAATATTACGGCAGAATCGTCGAAGAAAAATCCATTCTCAGACGCCTGATCCGCACGGCAACAACCATTGCCCAGGACGGATATTCACGCGAAGACGAAGTGGCCGTTCTCCTCAACGAAGCCGAAAAAAACATCATGGAAGTCTCACAGCGGAAAAACGCAGGAGCTTTCCAGAACATAAAAGATGTACTCGTCCAAACGTATGACAACATTGAATTGCTGCACACACGAAAAGGCGACATCACGGGAATCGCGACAGGATTTACCGAGCTCGACCGGATGACGGCAGGCTTTCAGCGAAATGACCTCATCATCGTGGCGGCCCGTCCATCCGTTGGTAAAACAGCCTTTGCCCTGAATATCGCCCAGAACGTCGCAACAAAAACGGACGAAAACGTCGCCATCTTTAGTCTCGAGATGGGTGCGGACCAGCTCGTCATGAGGATGCTCTGTGCAGAAGGCAACATTAACGCCCAGGCACTTCGTACAGGAAACCTGACCCCTGAAGACTGGGGCAAGCTCACAATGGCCATGGGAAGCCTCTCTGACTCAGGCATCTACATCGATGATACGCCCGGCATCCGCGTAAGCGACATCCGCGCAAAATGCCGCCGCCTGAAGCAGGAAAGCGGCCTCGGCATGATCCTGATCGATTACCTGCAGCTCATCCAGGGAAGCGGACGTAACAAGGACAACCGTCAGCAGGAAGTATCCGAGATCTCCCGGACACTGAAGTCCCTCGCAAGGGAACTCAAAGTCCCGGTCATCGCCCTTTCCCAGCTTTCCCGCGGCGTTGAGCAGCGCCAGGACAAGCGTCCGATGATGTCCGACATCCGTGAATCCGGAAGTATCGAGCAGGATGCCGATATCGTAGCCTTCCTTTACCGGGACGATTACTACGATAAAGAATCCGAAAACAAAAACATCATTGAAATCATCATCGCCAAGCAGCGTAACGGACCGGTCGGCACCGTCAGCCTGGCGTTTGTAAAAGAATACAACAAATTCGTCAACCTGGAACGGCGCTTCGATGATGCCGGCGTGCCACCGGGTGCTTAGAAGCTGTCCTTTGCGGGGCGGCTTTTTTTAATAGGGGCAGGGGCAATGCGGGTGAACGTGTATGAAGCATGCGTGCTGTAATTTAGGAGGGATATGGAAATTTTCAAGTAAAAGACTGTTTGCAGCAAGAAACGGAACGGCTTTTTCTAGTAAAAGAGGTATTCCGGCAAGTAATTCCCACATGGTGGCAAGTAAACGGCCTGGATGGCTCTCGAGCCTCGTTTTTAAGCCTTCGAATGCTCAAAATCTTCTTCGAGCGGGACGCATGTATGAAGCATGCGTGCTGTTATTTAGGAGGTATCTGGAAATTTTCAAGTAAACGTCTGTTTGCGGCAAATAACGGATCGGCTTTTTCTAGTAAAAGCGTTATTCTGGCAAGTATTACACATGTGGTGGCAAGTAAACGGCCTGTATCACTCTCACGCTTCGTTTTTAAGTTGTTTAACTCCAGTGGAGCGGAAAGGAACTGGTAGGACAGCGGCATATCTTGCCCTAACAGAATGAAACCCCAAATCAGCGGTTAACCAATAAAAAGATAAACTAAAATACTCAAAATCCCGATATATTACGAACGAAAAGAATTTGAAATCTTATTAATGTTCGTCTTTTCGTTGACTTTCTCTTGTTCAACTGGTAGAATTAGCTTGTTTGATTGAGCGAAACTAGAACGTGTTTTAAATAACCGGAGGTGCACATTAATGTCTTCAGTAGTAGTAGTTGGTACACAATGGGGAGATGAAGGAAAAGGCAAAATTACCGATTTCCTTTCCGAAAATGCGGAGGTCATTGCCCGTTATCAAGGCGGAAACAACGCCGGACATACAATTAAATTCAACGGTGAAACATATAAGCTGCACTTAATTCCATCAGGTATCTTCTACAGTGATAAGACCTGTGTAATCGGCAATGGAATGGTCGTTGATCCTAAAGCTCTTATGACGGAGCTTAAATATCTTCACGACCGCGGTGTCAGCACGGACAACCTGCGCATCAGCAACCGCGCACACGTTATTCTGCCTTACCACCTTAAACTTGATGAAGTAGAAGAAGAGCGCAAAGGCGCGAACAAAATCGGCACAACAAAAAAAGGAATCGGACCTGCTTATATGGACAAAGCAGCGCGTGTCGGCATCCGTATTGCTGACCTCCTTGACCGTGAAGCATTTGAAGAAAAGCTTGCACGCAACCTTGAAGAAAAGAACCGCATGCTTGAAAAGTACTATGAAACAGAAGGCTTCACAATGGAAGAAATTCTTGATGAGTACTATGAGTACGGCCAGCAGTTCAAACAATACGTCTGCGATACAGCCGTTGTACTGAACGATGCTCTTGACGGCGGCAGACGCGTGCTGTTTGAAGGTGCACAGGGCGTTATGCTTGATATCGACCAGGGAACATATCCGTTTGTTACATCATCAAACCCTGTTGCAGGCGGCGTAACGATCGGTTCAGGCGTCGGCCCGACGAAAATCAACCACGTTGTCGGCGTATCCAAAGCCTACACAACACGTGTTGGAGACGGTCCGTTCCCGACAGAACTTGATAACGAAATCGGCCACCAGATCCGTGAAGTCGGACGCGAGTACGGAACAACAACAGGCCGCGCGCGCCGTGTCGGCTGGTTTGACAGCGTCGTTGTCCGCCACGCACGCCGCGTCAGCGGAATCACAGACCTGTCCCTTAACTCAATTGACGTTCTGACAGGCATTGAAACACTGAAAATCTGTACAGCATACAAATACAAAGGCGAAATCATGGAATCATTCCCTGCAAGCCTTAAAGTCCTTGCTGAATGCGAGCCGGTATACGAAGAGCTTCCAGGCTGGACAGAAGACATCACAGGCGTACGCGACCTCGGAGAACTTCCGCAGAACGCACGCAACTACATCGAGCGCGTATCGCAGCTTACTGGCATTCCGCTTTCCGTCTTCTCTGTCGGTCCTGACAGAACGCAGACAAACGTTGTAAGAAGCGTATACAGCTAAGCCATTGAATCGAAAGGGATCCGTCCCTTTCGATTTTTTAATTATTTTTAAAATAGTCTTGTGTTTGAGCTGTTATTGAACTATAATAATTTAGGTCGGCAGATAATCGCTGATCCATACATACTTCGGCTTGGTAGCTCAGTCGGTAGAGCAAAGGACTGAAAATCCTTGTGTCGGCGGTTCGATTCCGTCCCAAGCCACTACATCGAAAAGCGGAAGCACCCGTTTAGCTCCGAAAGCCAGATAAGAACTGAACCGAAAAGTCCGGGTTTGACTTTTTGGGGCAGTTTGTTCTGGCAGAGGAGTTGGGTGCTGGAGCTGGACACCGATACGAACACGACAAAAAAGACATGATCCTTAATCGGATGCATGTCTTTTTTGTTATGCCTATAGTCGCATAACCGTTACATAAAAGTGCAAATTTTTACATCAAAATCTAAAATATGACATCAATAATACAGAAATGTTACATTTTTGAAAATGGCTAGGTAATAGTCTGATAATATGGTAGGTTAGTAGAGTGGCTAAAAAAGAAATCCGCAAACATAGCACTATAGGCTTATATAGATGATAGATAAAGTACTGATCAGTGGTCAATTGGGAGGAAATTGTATCGTGTTTAAGCGCATAACTGGATTCGTTGGAAACAACGTGAAGCATACAAACAGCACTATAAAGAAGGCATTATTCGGTCTGACTTTTGCAGGCGCCATGACATTCGGCATGAATGCTTCTGCAGAGGAAAATCTTGAGACCGTTTACCATATTTATCTGGACGGCGAAAGAATAGGAACGGTAGACAGTCAGCAGTTAATTGATGACCTTTCAAAGCAAAAGATTGAAGAGGCCAAAAAAGAGTATAAAGATTATCAATTAACGGTTGAAGAGATGGAAGTAATCCCTGAGCAAATGTTCCGTCCTGCTGCAAGCAACGAGGAAACTCTTGCCAAGCTTAAAGAAGAGCTTAATGTAGCAGCAGACGCAGCTTTACTTAAAATAGATAATCAGACTGTCGGCTACTTCAAGAACAAAGATGAAGCAGAGAGAGTTCTAAAAGCTTACAAAGCCAAGTACGTTCCGGCTGAACAGGTAGAACAGGCCGAGAAAATGAAGCAGTCCCCACAGCCGCTTCAGCCATTAAAAGAAAATGAATCTCGTATACTAGACGTTTCATTCTCGGGAAAAGTTTCAATTTCAGAGGAAAAAATTTCTCCTGAAGAGATGCTGACGGCACAGGAAGGCGTAAAGCTTCTTGCAAAAGGCACGCTCGAAGAGAAAACACACAAAGTAAAAGATGAAGATGTCCTTTCAAAGGTCGCTTCTGAATACAAGCTATCTGTTGAAGAACTGCTTGCTCTTAATCCGGGTCTCTCAGATGAAAATGTGATCAAGCCTGGTGAAGAACTGAACGTAAAAGACTACAAGCCTTTTACAAATGTCCTAGTAAAAGAAGAGGTTTCAAAAAAAGAAGCCATTGCCTATGAAACAGAAGTGGTTGAAGATTCTTCCATGTTTAAAGGCGACAAAAAAACGAAGCAAGAAGGAAAAGACGGACAGAAGCTTCTTAACTATGTTGTTCACAAGGAAAACGGCAAAGAAGTAAAACGTGAAACGACAAAAGAAGAAACGCTTGCTGAACCGGTAAAAGAAATCATCGTAAAAGGCACAAAAGTGGTTCCTTCACGCGGAAACGGCTCTCTTCAGTGGCCGGCTGTCGGCGGATATGTTTCAAGCAAGCTTGGAACGCGCTGGGGCAAGATGCACAAAGGAATCGACATTGCCCGTCCGAGTGACCGCACAATCAAAGCGGCAGACAACGGCAAGATTATCTCTGCAGGCAATGATGGCGCATACGGAAATAAAGTCGAAATTGATCATGGAAATGGCATGAAGACGGTTTATGCCCACCTTGATTCAATCTCTGTATCGGTTGGCGATACAGTGTCTCAGGGACAGAAAATCGGTGTCATGGGTTCTACCGGCCGCTCAACTGGCGTTCACCTTCACTTTGAAGTCTATGAGAACGGAAAACTGAAAGATCCATTGAAGTATTTAAAGAGATAACCTTGGGCCCTGCCTGAGGTTTTCCTCATTTTTCACATCGGACTTGTATTTATGACTCGGCACTGCGCCGGGTTTTTGTCTTTTTACCGCTGATTTGCCTGACAGAGTTTGGGATATCCTAAAAAGAAACTGCCTGAAAAGATGAATCTGCCTGTCATAAGTGGTAAATTAAGAAGAGAGAACGTAACACCTTATATAAAAGGGGCGATTGGCCGTGGAAAAGAAAATCTTAGTTGTCGATGATGAAAAGCCGATTGCAGATATTCTGCAGTTTAACTTAAAAAAAGAGGGCTACGACGTTTATTGCGCTTATGATGGAAACGAAGCGCTTGAAATGGTCGAAGAAGTACAGCCTGACTTAATCCTATTAGATATTATGCTTCCGAACAAAGACGGAATGGAAGTCTGCCGCGAGGTCCGCAAAAAATATGAAATTCCGATTATCATGCTGACGGCAAAAGACTCGGAAATTGATAAAGTGCTTGGACTTGAGCTTGGAGCGGATGACTATGTGACGAAGCCTTTCAGCACAAGAGAACTGCTTGCACGCGTCAAAGCAAACTTAAGAAGACTTCAGGCGCTGCCTCCAGAGCAGCAGTCAGATAAAAACGAAATCGAAATCGGTTCCCTCACGATTCACCCTGATGCTTATGTAGTGTCTAAACGCGGTGAAACAATCGAGCTGACACACCGCGAGTTCGAACTGCTTCATTATTTGGCGAAGCACATCGGCCAGGTCATGACCCGCGAGCATCTTCTTCAGACCGTATGGGGCTATGACTATTTCGGAGATGTGCGCACAGTCGATGTAACAGTCCGCAGACTTCGGGAAAAAATCGAAGACAACCCGAGTCATCCAACATGGATTGTGACAAGACGAGGTGTCGGGTACTACCTGCGTAACCCTGAACAGGAGTAGGATTCATGAACAAAGTCGGTTTTTTCAGATCCATCCACTTCAAATTCGTCATGGTCTATGTCCTGCTGATCATGATTGCCATGCAGATTATCGGTGTTTATTTCGTTCAACAGCTTGAACGGTCCCTCACCGAAAATTTCAACACATCGATCACGCAGCGGATCAATTTCATCAACTACAGCATCGAGCAGGAAATGTCCAAGGAGAGGACAGAGGATCCGACCGGAACCCTCCCCACTCTTGAAGAAGACATCACCGCCATACTAAAGGATTTCGCGAAAGATGAAATCCAGGAAATCCGTGTCATTGATAAAAACAGCCGCGTTATTGCGACATCAGATCCGAATAACAGCGACATTATCGGCAAGCGGACGACGGAAGTGCTCGTCAAACGTACCCTCGTCTTTGAAAAGCCGGATGAAAAAGTCTATATAGATAAACCAACAAGCAGGCGCGTGAAAATTTCATCCACACCGATTAAAAACATTAATCAGGAAACGATTGGCGCCCTCTATCTGGTCGCATCAATGGAAGAAGTCTTTTCCCAAATGCGCGTCATCAACGGTATTCTCGCGACCGGAACCGGTATTTCCTTGGCAATTACGGCACTTCTCGGGGTCTTTCTTGCAAGAACGATTACAAGACCGATGTCCGATATGCGAAAGCAGGCTTTGGAGCTTGCGAAGGGGAACTTCTCTCGAAAAGTCCGCGTTTACGGTGAGGATGAAATTGGCCAGCTGGCGGTGACGTTTAACAACCTGACAGACAAGCTTGAAGAAGCCCAGGCATCTACAGAAGGCGAGCGAAAGAAGCTTGCATCCGTGATTGCCCATATGACAGACGGCGTTATTGCGACTAACCGCGCAGGCGATGTGATTCTCGTGAACAGTCCAGCGATAGAAATGCTGAACGTTTCACGTGAAACGGTGCTTGATGTTCCGATTACAAAGGTTCTCGGCATTGACGATGAATATACGTTTGATAGTTTAATTGACCAGCAGGACTCTCTGATCCTTGATGCAAGCACAGAGGACAAACCGTACATCCTGAAGGTCAACTTTTCGACGATTCAGCAGGAGCAAAAGCGCATCACCGGTCTGATCGCCGTGATCTACGATATTACGGAGCAGGAGAAAATTGATGAGGAGCGCCGCGAATTTGTTGCGAACGTGTCACATGAGCTCCGGACGCCGCTTACGACGATGCGCAGCTACCTGGAAGCACTTGCTGACGGCGCGTGGGAAGACAGGGACATTGCCCCGCAGTTTTTAAATGTAACGCAAAATGAAACCGAGCGGATGATCCGCCTTGTCAACGATCTTCTGCAGCTGTCAAAGCTCGACAGCAAGGATTACCGCATCAATAAAGAATGGGTCAACTTCACAGCTTTTTTCAATCAGATTATCGACAGGTTTGAAATGACGAAAGAGCAGCATGTCTCCTTTCTTCGCGACCTGCCGGAAGAAAAGCTCTATGTCGATATTGATCCTGATAAAATTACACAGGTGCTCGACAACATTATTTCCAACGCCCTGAAATATTCTCCAGAGGGCGGACTGATTACCTTTAAGACAGAAATCATGGATGACATGCTCCAGATCAGCGTCACCGACCAGGGGATGGGCATCCCAAAAGGAACAGAGCATAAGATTTTTGAGCGGTTTTACCGCGTGGATAAAGCAAGAACGAGAAAGCTTGGCGGCACTGGACTGGGGCTTGCCATCGCAAAAGAAATGATCGGGGCCCATGACGGTGAAATCTGGGCGGAAAGCGTGGAAGGCAAAGGGACGACGATCCTGTTTACCCTTCCATTTACAAGGGATCAAGAGGATGAGTGGGATGAATCGTGAAAATATAAAAACCGTTATATTGGTGCTGCTCGTCTGCGGAAGTGTGTTTTTCACCTACAACCTTTGGACGTTTAAGCCGAACTACGATTTCATCGACAGCAGCCAGTACCTTGAGAACGAGCCGATCAGCAACGTGAAGCATGAGCCGGAGGACGTCATCCGTCCCTATCAGATGATGGTTCATGACAAAGCGGAGCATTACGGCACCTACCGGCCGGAACGGATCGACTTTGTCTGGAATCAGCTGAAAAACTGGAATATGGGCGAAGTGAAAAATGTATCCGGCAAATACACGGCAGATGAGCTGGATGAGTGGCTGACAGGGAAAAGCGAATCGAGAAAGATTGAGTTTCTCTTCAGCGACAAAGTCCCGTTTGAACTCTTTCAGTCTATTTTTCAATACAAGTCCCAAAAGACGATCTACTCATCGTTTGACCGGATTGTCCTTCCAAGCGGAAAAAGCGGGTCGTTCCAAAAAATCCTGTTTATTTCAATGGAGCAAAGACTTGTTTATGAAGCTTCCATCAGCAATGAGAACGCCAAAGGCATCATTGCGTCTGTGATTGAAAAGCGGGAAAACCTTGACCGCTTCGTGCCAGAGGTGATTTCTGAAGACAATCGACTGCTGCTTCCTGAGGGCCGGATTGCTCTGGATGAAATCGAATATATCATCAACTCCGTCAATGGCGAAGCATTCAAGCGGGCGCTCTTTACAAATCCCGATTACGTCCGCCGGGAAATGAAGCCGACACAGAACGTTTATACGGACGGAACGAGTCTTTTAACGATCTACCCGAGCCAGGAGCGTCTGCGGTTTGTGAACCCGACCATTGACCCGAGCATGTTTATTGAACGGGGAAAAGCGATGAAACAGAGCATCGAGTTTTTGAACGATCACGGCGGATGGACGGATGAGTACCACTTCTACAGCATGAATCCCGACAGCCAGCTCGTCTCATTCCGGCTGATGATCGATTCCATTCCCGTTTTTGAAAACAATTCAAAAACATTCGGCCCGACAGAGATCGCGATGCGCTGGGGAGATAATGAAATCGCCACCTACTCAAGACCGCTCTACCGACTGAATTCAGGCTACAGCCCAAGCGCTGTCGACATGCTTTCAAGCAAAGAAATTGTCAGCGAGCTTAAGCAGAAAAAAAGCATCGAACCTGATAAAGTGAAGCGGGTCTTCCCTGCTTATGAAATGTCGGCAACGGCAGAGCCGAGAATTGTTGCCATCAAACCGTACTGGTACGCTGAAACAACGGGCGGCCAATACGTGAAACTGCATACCGAAACGCTTGGAGGGAACAGCGATGGACTGGAGTAAAACGAAAACCATTTTCATTCTGGCTTTCCTTGTCCTAAACACCTTCTTAGCCATTCAATATTTCAATATCGTCATCACCAACAGCCGGTATGATGTTATTAAAGAGCCGCTGATCGAGGAGCAGCTTGCGGCAGAGGGCATTACGTACAAGAAGCTCCCCGAAGGCAATGAAACCGGCGCCTACATTACGGCTGAAAGCAAGGTGTTTACAAAGGAAGAACTAGAGTCCCTCCCTGCTCAGGACGTACTGAATCTCGAGGACAAAATTACGTCCCTGCGGGCGGAATTTGAAAAGCCCTTCACCCTGCCTGAAACAAACACACAAAGCAAGCTTAATCAGATTGTAAGAGAAAACATTCTCTCGGGCGACCAATATGCCTTCTGGAAAACGGACAACGTGAAAAACACGATCATCTACATCCAGACCTACAATGACCGGCTTGTGTTTCAGGACCTGTCAGCCGACCAGAAAATCGGGATGCTGACCCTGTTTTTGAATGATAAAAATCAGCTCGTCAGCTATGAGCAGACGCTGCTTGAAAACATCCAGGACCTTGAAGGCAAGCAGGACACCCTCCCTGCCATTAAGGCGCTTGAGGCCCTGTACAACAAGAATGACTTAAAACCGAACAGCACGGTGACAGAGGTTCAGTTCGGATATTATACGCCGTTCCCGCTCTCGGGCGAACAGATCCTCGCCCCGACCTGGCACATCGTCGTCAATGATTCGGAGGATTATTACGTAAATGCATTAGAAGGACAGGTCATCCGTTCTAATGAAAAATTGGAGTGAACGCAATGAGTCTGCAGTTCAGTGTTCTCGCAAGCGGAAGCACGGGAAATGCAACATATGTCGAAACAGACAAGCACTCTCTGCTAGTTGATGCCGGATTCAGCGGCAAGCAGATGGAAGCCCTGTTTCAGCAGATCGGAAGAAAAATCAATAAGCTGTCCGGGATACTCGTTACCCATGAGCACAGCGACCACATCAAAGGACTCGGCATCCTGGCACGAAAGTACAATCTGCCTGTCTACGCCAACGAAAAAACTTGGCAGGCGATGGAAGGCCTGATCGGAGCGATTCATACCGACCAGAAATTCATCTTTCAGACCGGGACTGTTCAATCGTTCGGCGGAATCGACGTCGAATCTTTCGGCGTGTCCCATGATGCGGCAGAGCCGATGTTCTATACCTTCCACCACGAAGGGAAAAAGCTCGCCCTGATCACGGACACCGGATATGTCAGCGACAGAATGAAAGGCATCATCCACAATGCGGATGCCTTCGTGTTTGAAAGCAACCATGATGTGGACATGCTGCGTATGGGCCACTATCCGTGGAGCGTCAAACGCCGGATCCTGAGCGATGTCGGCCACGTTTCAAACGAAGACGCGGCGCTTGCCATGACCGATGTCATCGGCGACAACACAAAACGCATCTACCTTGCCCATCTCAGTAAAGACAACAATATGAAAGAGCTCGCCCGCATGTCCGTCCAGCAGACGCTTGAGGGCAAAGGCTATATGCCGGGAGAGCAGTTCGACCTTTACGACACAGACCCGAAAACCCCCACCCCCCTTGTGCTCGTTTAGCACAGCAAATGGAGTTTTTTTGAAGATCATTGGGTATACTGAATCTATATAACGTCCTGCAAAAGCTCCTGCTAAAAAGGAGCTTTCGCGCTACATAAAAGATGGGTGGGATAACCAATGGGGTACTATGATCAGGACTATGAACACTACAACCGGAAGCAAAAAGGCAACCGCGGCGGCAAATTTCTGCCCGGCCTGCTCGGCGCCATCCTTGGCGGCCTGCTCGTCCTTTTTTCCGTTCCGATCCTTGCCAACATGAACATCCTTCCGTACGACCTCGCACTCGGCGGGGACGAGGAAGAAACAGAGGACGAGACACCGAACTCGACCGTTCCGTCCCGGAACATCTCAGTAGATGTGAGCACGGCGGTCACAAAAGCTGTAGACAGCGTATCAAAAGCGGTTGTTGGGGTCGTCAACATCCAGGAAGCGGGATTCTGGAATGAAAAAGGCGAAGCCGGAACCGGATCTGGTGTCATCTACAAAAAAGAAGGCGGAAGTGCCTTCATCGTCACGAACTACCACGTCATTGAGGGAGCCACGCAAATCGAGCTCAGCCTGAGCGACGGCACCCGGATCCCTGCTGAGGTACTCGGCAGCGACGAGCTTATGGACCTTGCTGTTCTAAGATCCGAAAGCAAAGCCGTCGAGCAGGTAGCCGAATTTGCCAACTCCGACAATGTGAAGCCTGGAGAACCGGTCATCGCCATTGGAAACCCTCTTGGCCTCCAGTTCTCGGGCTCTGTCACACAGGGCATCATCTCCGGCACAGAGCGCGCCATTCCGGTCGACTCGAACCAGGACGGAGAAGTCGACTGGAACGCGGAAGTTCTCCAGACAGACGCAGCCATCAACCCCGGCAACAGCGGCGGAGCGCTCGTCAACATCGACGGCAAGCTCATCGGCATCAACTCCATGAAAATCGCCGAATCAGCGGTAGAAGGAATTGGTCTGGCAATCCCGATCAATCTTGCTGCTCCAATCATCCAAGACTTGGAGAAATACGGCGAAGTCAGACGCCCGTTCCTTGGAATCGGCATGAGATCCTTAAACGAAGTCTCAAGCTACCACTGGGAACAGACGCTCAAACTGCCTGACAAAGTATTATCAGGCGTCGTCGTCATGAGCGTGAACCCGGTCTCCCCTGCAGGCCAGGCAGGACTTAAGGAAATGGACGTCATCACCGAATTTGACGGACAGGAAATCAAAGACATCATCGACCTGCGCAAGCAGCTCTACAAACGGTCAGTCGGGGAAACGATCGACATCACCTACTACCGTGAAGGAAAACAGGAATCAGTGAAGCTAAAGCTCGGAGAAGAACAGGAGGGGTAAACTTCTCCTGTTTTTTCTTGTTAGTCAATCTGTTGATAAAGGAGTAGTAAACATGAAATGCTGCGAAGAACACATTGAATTAGCGATAGATATGTACGTAGACGAGCACGAAATCGCTCCAGAAATCGAAAAAATCAGAGAAATCAACAAGTTATCCACAACCTGTGAATTGTGCACAAACCCTGCTGTATATATAGTGGGGAACTAATATTCGCACACTAAATGTGGATAAGTTGTACACAAATGTGGATAACATCTGTTGGTAATTTGAATCAAAGTGGGGATAGCCTGTGAACATCACAATTTGCACAATCGGCAAGCTAAAAGAAAAATACCTGAAACAAGGAATCGACGAATTCCTCAAACGTCTCACACCATACGCCAAAGTCGACATCATCGAACTCCCGGACGAAAAAGCACCCGAAAACCTCAGCGAATC
This sequence comes from Metabacillus mesotrionivorans, assembly GCF_052171315.1. Taxonomy (NCBI): domain Bacteria; kingdom Bacillati; phylum Bacillota; class Bacilli; order Caryophanales; family Bacillaceae; genus Metabacillus; species Metabacillus mesotrionivorans. Next base: position 44,667 of record NZ_JBQMFF010000005.1, read on the forward strand.
CGAAATGGAAATGGTCAAGCAAAAAGAAGGCGAACGCCTCCTTTCAAAAATTTCCGATGACACCCATGTCATTGCGCTGGCAATCAAAGGGAAAATGAAATCATCTGAGGAGCTTGCAGCTGATCTGGACCGGCTTGCTACATATGGAAAGAGCAAAGTGGCGTTTGTTATTGGAGGATCATTAGGATTGAGCGATGAGGTTTTGAAGAGGGCGAATGATACCCTGTCGTTTTCGAAAATGACGTTCCCGCATCAGTTGATGAGGCTGATTTTGGTGGAGCAGGTTTATAGGGCTTTTCGGATAAATCGGGGGGAGCCGTATCATAAATAATAGGAGTAACAATTAGAAACGACAACACCAAGAGAGTGTACTTCTTCTGAAGAATGCACTCTCTTGATGTTAAACTTTATTAATAGTTAGTCTGACTATGGAAGGCCCATATAAACTCTTAAAGATAATAGGTAGGTCCTTAATACCCCCTCCCAACCCCTCTCTCAAAAGCAGCTAAATGATTAAGTGAAGCGTCACGCAATTGAGTAAAAACCAATCTCGCATCACTTGGGATATTGAACGTCAAGAATCTGTTGTACATGCCGATATTGTCGATTTCCCCTTGAACTCCGGCTGCATAGGCTGCTTTAATGTTTGGGGGAGTTGTCACGAATGACTGTGATGTATCTTCAGGTAAAGGTACCTGATAGCGTTCAAAGAGTGGAAGTAATGCGCTTATGTGTCTCAGTTCTGATTCTTTGATTCGTGCAAATGTAGGGATATATCCAAATGTTCCTAGGATATTGTTGTATCTTGCCTGAGCCAGATATTCGTCCTGAAGGGCGTAAGTCAGCATTTGAGGAAAAGACAGCGTTGCTGCATTTAATGCTCCTTTAGCACCGTAATTTTCGATTTGTCTATAAAGATTTGCATGACCTGCCATATGAGCTGTCCCGGCGGGAGCATAATAGAATGGATTTCTGTAATATACATACACGGTGAGCAATTCCCTCCCTGTTGTCATTTTTAGGTTTAGCATATGTTTTCTCATCAGTATGGTGTAAGGACATCGTATGATTTTATAACTGATTTAAAACAGGACATGTATGTAAGGTTTATTCGAAAATCATGACTTAAAAAGAAGGACCAAGAACCCACCCAGCGTTCTTGGTCCTTCTTTTTTACATAATAAACCACCTCACCGGCAACCATAAAAAGGTAAATCTATACAGCCTGGAGATGCCTATGCAAAGTCTAACGAAAATCCTTATACCGAGACAGCTGTTTACGCTCCTTATTCTATCCACTGGTCTGCTTAATCACGTGATTCTCATCCCGAATCTGCTTACCGCTTCAGGAAGGGACAGCTGGTTGAGTGTTCTTTTGTGCTGTCCGGTGGCCTTATTGTTTTTATGGCTTATTTCCTACATTGTTAAGAATTGTCCGGATGAAGGTTTTTTCAGCATGGTCAGGAACCGGTTCGGCAAGGTGTTCTCCGCCATTTTATCGCTTCCCGTCGTTCTTTTTTTGTTTTGCAGTTCGTATTTAACATTTAAAGATCTTGTTTTATGGCTGAACGCTTATTTTCTCGCAGATGCTTCATTACTATTGATTAATATCATGCTCATTATTGTCTGTTGTGCCGTTACTTGGGCTGGAATAAGATCGATGGCGATTTCAAGCGGCTTTCTTCTCCCGCTTGTGATGCTTTTTGGCATTTTCATCGCCATTACAAACACCAGCCTGAAGGACCCGCAGCTTTTGTTTCCTTTGCTTGCAGATGGCTATGAGCCTTTGATAAAAGGGGGAATCTACACCCTGTCAGGTCTGCTTGAAATTTATCTTGTCATCCTCCTGCAGCCCTTCTCCCAGGCAAGGATTAAGTTTGGCCAGCTGCTTGTGCTTCTGATCATTCTGATTGGCTTGATTCTCGGTCCTCTTACTGCCGCCATTATGGAATTTGGGCCAACGGAAGCGGTCAACTTCCGCTATCCCGCCTATGAACAATGGCGGATTCTGAAAATTGGGGAATACATTTCCCATCTTGATTTTTTTGCTTTGTATCAGTGGCTGAGCGGAGCTGTCATTCGCATCGGCTTGTTCATGTATTTGCTTGGTGCTTTTTTTGCAAAGAAAAAACACCATTACAGGCTGAATGCCAAGCTTGTTATCATCATGTATCTGCTCTTATTTGCCGCAATCATGATTGATGTGGACACGTATACGTTTTCTCAAGTCATTTTTCAATACTTTTTGCCGGCATGCATGGCATTCTTTTTTATCCAGATACTACTATCAGCGCTACTCATATTTGTAATCAAAAAAAGGGATGAAAAGCATGGCAATGATACAAGGATCGACTCCTCAGGATGAGGAAAGCGTGGCACAGAAAGCAGCGGGGCTTAAGGGGAAATTCTCGAAAAGTCAGGATCTTGTCTGGAAGCAGCACGAAACGGAGATCGGCAGCTTAGAGCTCATTTATCTGGATACCTTAATTGACAGCCATTTTATGAATCAATCGATCCTGCCGAAGCTTGGAGGAGTTCATGAAGGAACGGTAGAGAAGACGATCAAGGCGCGATTTCAGGCGGAGGATGTTACCTGTCAGTCGGCAGAAGAACTGTCTCAGCTGCTTTTTGAAGGGAATGTGCTGTTTCTGATTGAAGAGAAGCTTTTAAGCATCCAGGCAGGAGACTTCCCGAAACGCCAGCCGGAGGAATCGTCACTGGAAACATCCATCAGAGGCCCGAAGGATGGGTTTGTAGAGGATATCAGAACGAACATCTCCTTAATCAGAAGAAGGCTTAATACAACTTCCCTTTGCCTTGAGAAGTTTACAATCGGAAAAAGAAGCAATACAAAAGTGGCCCTCATGTACCTGGATGATGTCATTGATCCAAACGTTCTCGCTGAAGTTCGTAAACGATTGAATGGAGTAGATTTGGATCTTCTAACAAGTATTTATGAATTAGAATCCGCCATCCGGGATACGCCTTATTCCGTCTTTCCTACTATGGACTATACGGGGAGGCCGGATTTTATCGTACAGTCAATGAACCAGGGCAGATTTGCCCTTTTGGTCGATGGGAATCCTACAGTCTCCTATGCGCCGATCAATTTGCTGCTGCAGACGAAATCTCCTGAAGACACGTATATCAACTATGCTTATGTGTCACTGGAGAGAATTATCAGGGTCATTGGCATTACGGTATCCGGCTTTCTGCCAAGCATCTGGATTGCGTTCTCGGCCTTTAACATTGAGCAGATCCCCTATCTACTTGTGGCTACCATCTCTGTCTCAAGGTTCGGACTGCCTTTATCCGCACCCGTTGAAATGTTTGTCATTCTTTTTCTGTTTGAACTGTTCAATGAAGCAGGAGTGCGTCTGCCGCGCGCAATCGGACAGACCGTTGCCGTTCTTGGGGGCTTGATTGTGGGGGATGCTGCAATCAGGGCAGGCCTGACCTCGCCGACTATGCTTGTCGTTGCGGCGATCACCTATATTTCCTCCTTTACACTGGTGAATCAATCGCTTAGTTCCGCCATCACCATCATCAGATTCGGCGCCATCTTTCTTAGTACCTTCCTGGGATTGTTCGGTGTAGTGCTGGGCTTTATTTTAACTGTCTTTTATTTTTCTACCCTGACGTCCTTTGGCACGCCATACTTCGGTTCACTGGCTCCTATCAGTTTAAAAGAGGGCATTAAATCATTTTTCAGGGCGCCGATCCAATTTTATAAATCACGAACCTCCTCCACCAGTCCAAATGATTCCACAAGGGGAGACCAGTCATAATGGGCAAGGTGAAAATACTCATATTAAGCTGTGTCCTATTTCTTACAGGGTGTTCAGGGGTAAAGAATATCCAGGATCTTACCTATATTGTGGCAATCGGGATGGACTTTGATGAGGCAGAGGATGAATATGTCGTCTATCTCCAAGGGCTGAATTTTGCCAATGTCGCCAAGCAGGAGGGTGCGAAATCGGTGGATCCTGTCCCGATTTTTATCGCTACGGCAAGAGGAGAAACCCTGAATATAGCAGTAAGCAAGCTCTACGGGAAAGCCGAACCGCCCCTTTACTTCGGACATGTCAATACTCTGTTGTTAACGAACCGTCTCATTCAGAGCAAGTCCAGTGAAGTGCTTGAAGAAGTCGGGAGAAACCGTTCCCTGCGGCCGACCATGAAAGTATTTACAACAGAAGAGAAAGTCGAGGATGTCTTCAATCTGCCGGCTCTTTTCAACTATCCTGCTATCTACACCGTTCTTTTCAGGGCGAAAATCAGTCAGATGGCAGAGAATGAATTAAAAGCTAATACCATGATGAATTTCCTGCGGGACTATTATGAACCCATGGGAACGGCAAAAATTCCAACTGTAAAAATTGATAAAAGCAGCTGGAAGGCCAATCAGGACTATCCAGTCTTGTACCTCGATGGATTTTCCGCTTTTCAGCACCAGGAGTATAAGAAAGACATTCCTCTGGAGCATGCAGTCATTATTAATTGGCTGACGGAAAAAGGAATATCTATCGATCAGAGGGTCGAAAAGGCGGGTAAGCTTGCAGCTGCAGTCAAGCTTGGGGAGCCGAAGATGAAAATCAAGTATGATGAAACGGCAGAAAAACCGAAGTTTTCCATAGAAATTTCCGTCAGTGCGGATCTCCTGGAAAAAATACAAAAGAACCTCACATTGAATTCATTGAAAAAGCAGGTAGAAGAAGATATCAAAGCAAAGGTTGAATCCATCTACTATGAGGGGGTGGAAAACGAGCTTGATATCCTGAATGCAGGAGGGAAATGGTACAGAAAGCACCCGAAGCAGTTTCAAAAATTAAAGGAAAACCACACCTTTTATCTTGATCAGGAATCTCTTACAGAGGTGAAAGTCAACGTGCAAATTCTGCATTTCAACAGCTATAAATTTAACCGGGGTATAGATGGGGGTTTATAAGAATCACAGCGAATGAAGCGCCGTGTCTTTTAGAAAGAAAATCAATAACAGAATTGATACAGATCCGTAAAGGCTGTGTATGCTGTTTCAGTTCAAAGGTGACATTGGCATGATAGAAGGATAAATAGATAAAGGATAGATCAAAACAGAAATACTCTGTTCATCTATCCTTTATTTAATATACCTATTTTATGGATTCGTCGACCATAACCCTGCTGTTTTTACGAATACTCTGCGGTTTAGTTTTAATCCGGAAACAAGGAGTTCAGCCAGATCCTCTGGATGCATGACCCTTTCCGGATCTCCATTGATCAGGTTGGCATCATAGGCTAAATCAGTGGCTACTGTGCTTGGAGTTAGTGCTGTCACACGGATATTGTGTTTGCGTACTTCCAGCATTAAGGATTCAGTCAACCCTAATACTGCGAATTTTGACGCGCTGTAGGCGCTGGTGACAGGTGCTCCTTTTTGACCGGCAGAGGATGAGATATTCACGATATCGCCTGTTTTTCTTTCGATCATTTCAGGGAGAACAGCACGTGTGACATTGTAGACGCCCATTACATTTACACGTATTATTTTTTCCCATTCTTCGGGTGATAACTCTAGAAAACCGCCGAATTGAGCAATTCCTGCATTGTTGATGAGAATGTCGATGGATCCAAGTTCGGATTTTATGTGCTCGACAGCCTGTGTGACGGATTCGAGGTCAGCAACGTCACCAGATGCGATTGAAACCTTGATATCGTATTCCTGTAATTCGGTTTTCACTTTTTCAAGGTTGTCCGGGTTCAGTCCCAGCAGCCCAAGGTTTACGCCTTCTTTAGCCAAAGCGATGGCAGTTGATCTCCCGATGCCTCTTCCTGCTCCTGTAATTAATGCTGCTTTTCCTTTTATTGAAGCCATAACGATTCACTCCCAGTAAAGAAAATAAGGCAGAGACAAAAAGTTATCTCTGCTTAAGAGGTTATCATATCTATTCCAAATTGGCATGTTTGCTGTACATTTTATCGGTATCCAATCCTTTTTTCTCTATATACCGCAAGATCAACGTATTATAAAAAAATAAGGAAGCACGAGAACCGTCCCGTTGCTTCCCGGCCAATCTTCTTTTGGTATGACTCATAATGACGTTCAACAAGAAGCTCGTTCGGCACATCCGATATGAATTCAGTCTTTGTTGCTTCGTATATGATCAAATCAGTGCCACCTCTTTGGGGTTATATGGAATATATTGTAGCATTTTATTTGAGATGACAGGGAACTGGTTTTAAAGGAACTAGCCATCCTCCAATAGGAGAATGGCTGATTTCATTACGATACCTCCTGCTTAGGAACTCCCTCTTCCTCAACAGTTCCCATCCTCGCTAAGATATTAGCCAAAATAGAACCTGAAATATTATGCCAGACACTAAAGATCGCGCTTGGTACAGCTGCCAGCGGGGAGAAGTGAGCGGTTGCAAGCTGAGCACCTAATCCGGAGTTTTGCATGCCCACTTCAATGGAAGTGGTTTTGACTTTGGACAGATCCATTCGCAGAAGTTTAGCGAAGGCGAATCCGAGTAGATAGCCAAGTACATTATGCAGCACCACGACACCGAAGATCGCCAGTCCGGTCTGTGCAATCTGTTCCTGACTGTTGGATACGACAGCTGCTACGATGGCTATAATAGCCACAGCTGAGACCAGGGGCAATACTTTTACGCTCGCTTGGGCCTGTCTGTTGAAGAATCGTTTCACTAGCAGTCCCAAAGCTATTGGGATGATGACGACATTCACGATCGAGATAAATAGGGAGACGGGGCTGACTTCAATCCATTCGCTCGCGAACAATAGAATGAGTGCAGGTGTCACGATCGGTGCGAGTACTGTTGTTATTGCTGTAGCCGTTACTGATAAGGGAACATCACCTTTAGCCAGGAAGGTCATGACGTTAGAGGACGTTCCGCCAGGACAGCAGCCTACAAGAATCACACCCACAGCTACTTCTGGAGGCAATTGCAGCCCTTTTGCCAAAACAAAAGCAAGCAGCGGCATGATTAAGAACTGTGCCACTACAACTGCCATAACCTCAAATGGCCGTTTTACCACGCCTTTAAAATCGCTTGCTGACAAAGTCAAACCCATACCAAACATAATGATTCCGAGTAGCGGGTTAATAAACGGAACAATCCACGTGAATCCTGCCGGCAGTATAAAAGCTACGACCGCAAACAAAATGACCCAATAAGCAAAGGTACTTGATACAAACTGACTAAACCTTTCTAACGTTTTCATTCCCCACATCCTCATTCACTGTTTGTGAGATTGTATAACACCTTTTAAAAAATTTCAATATTTCGTTTTTTTAGAAAAGTAAATAGTAAAAAAACGTTCTACTGCAAGGGCAGTCTGTGATCTATTAAATAATTTATCAATTCATCTCGTAATATGTCGAAAAAGTAGTCCTTTTTAACTATAATTCTGGTAAGATGAATGAGATTTGTATAAATGAACCAAAGGTAAGGGGATAAAATTTTGAATATCATATTTGAGTTTTTGAAAAAGAGATGGACGTACGTATTAACTGCAATAATTGCGCTGGCTGTTGGATCATTGATTGGTCCATCCCAAGAACAATTGAATACTGCTGGTGCGAAAATAACCGGTTTGGAAGAACAGCTTGTTGAAAAAACTGCAGCAGAGAAAGACTTGGAAAAGGAGATTGAAAGCCTGGAGCAACAGGTAGATGAAGCAGCACCGTGGTTTAAAGAACAAGAAGAAGCAAAAGCCAAAGCAGAGGCTGAAGCAGAAGCAAAAGCTGAGGTAGAAGCGAAAGCCAAAGCAGAAGCAGCGGAACAAGAGGCGAAACTACAAGCTGAGGCTGAGTCTAAAGAGGAAGATGAGCTTATGGATGCACTGGAGATACCAGGGGGAGAAATAAAAGAAGATGGAATAAAAGAAATTGTCGATAACCACTTGGGTGGCGAATTTTCTTTTGAAAATGGAGAGATAAAGGCAATAGCTGACTTATCAGGATATGATATAGGCTCTCCAGAAGATGTGGCAGTATCCAGTTATGCTAAATTATCGGATGAGCTCTTATTCTATACCGGCTGGGAAACCCTCACCGTTACTTTTCTAAATGTGGGCACCATTAGCATGAATCGCAGTGAGAAGGAAACAAATGAATATGGGGATTACTTTCCAACAATGGAGATAGAGGAAAGGCTCAATTACTAGGGGATTGGTTTAAAAAGGATTGGAAATGGATGAAGATAGTTTGCATAAAAAGGACCTGAATTTAAAGGTCTTTTTTTGGGGGGAATTTACGGAAGGTCAAGGGCGGTTCTCGTGCTTTTTCTTTAATTGGACACATGGAAAAGAACCGTCCTGTTGCTTCGTATGGTATAAATTTAAACAGAGTATAGACGGATAATTGCAAGGAACAACTTGTCAGCTTGGCAAGTATATGCAGGGAATCAAGTAAAAAGAAGTACCAAAGAACACTCAATGTTCATGGTACTTCTTTTAAATTTATAATCCCTCAACCAGTTCGCAGCTCTTCACTTACTATTTGCTTCTGATCCAAACGATAGCTTAGGAACGTCAACAGACTTGCGGCGACGGCAACAATTCCGCCTACCCACGTTACATTCATCAGCTCTCCCTGATGGTAAACGATTCCGCCCAGTGCGGAGCCGAATGCGATGCCGACGTTGCTTGCGACAGGCATAAGGGAGGCGGCGAGGCCTGTTGCTTTTGGCTGGTAGATGCCGGCAAGGTCGATCAGGTAAAGCTGGGTGGATGTGGTTAACAGGATAGCCATCAGGGACATGAGGCCGATGTTAATCAGACCGAGCGTAAACTGATTGGTTGTCCAATATAGACTGATCAGGACGATGGCCTGGATGAGAAAGACAAATCGGAGTCGTCCGATGGCGTTGCGGCCCGCGATTTTGCCGGCTAGTATGTTGCTGAAAATCGAGATGAATCCGTAGCCGAACAGGATCAGGCTGATGGAGCCGCCTGGCGCTTCCATCTGTTTCAGGATTGGGACAAGATACGTAAAGACGGCATACGTTGCTCCAAATCCGAGAGACGGGATGAAAAAGGCCATCAGGATTCTCGGGTGCGTCAATAATGAGAATTGATCGCGCATGGAACTTCGGGCTTGCTTCTGCAGATCAGGCAAGACGAAGAAAGCGGCTAAAAAGGCAATTCCCCCGAGAAGCGTCGTCAGCATAAACGTTGCATTCCAGTTGAACCAGCCGGCGACCAGCGTGCCCAGTGGAACCCCAACTACGTTCGCAAGCGTAAAGCCCCCGAATACAAAAGAGATGGCAAGGCTGCGTTTTGCAGCCGGCATCGTTTCACTGGCAACCATCATGGCAAGCGAGATCAAGACCCCTGTGACAATGGCCGTCAGCATGCGGAGACCAAGGAGCAGGAAATAGCTTGACGACAGGATGCACAGCGCATTCAGCATGATGAATGCCCCGATTAAAAACAGCATCCATTTGCGCTTTTGGAAATGGCTTGTCGCTGACATCACGATTGGTGTGGCTATGGCAAACGTGATCGCAAAGGCGGATACAAGGGTGCCTGCCTGTGAATTAGTTATTCCAAGACTCGATGAAATGTCGGTCAGGATCCCGACGATGACAAATTCGCTTGTGCCAAGGACAAATGTTAAGAGTGAAAGTGTTAAAATAAGCAGCCAGTGCCGCTTAGTCAATTCTGTAGTGTTCATAATGACCTTCCTTCTTAGGTGAACTTGCACAGTATGAAACAATTTAACTATGATACCATAGATGCGCTTTTTGAACGGACAAAAACGCCTGGTAATGATAGGCTGGTTGCACAATACCTGGGCGGAGTGATCATCAGACCGTCTTCCCCTCTTAAAAATAAACAAAAGCCTTCCTTCCCCACTCGATAACAATGCGGGAAAGAAGGCTGTTTTTTCATGATAGATTTATTTGACTGTCGGGAAACCGAATCCTGAAGCTATGTCATCCCCTTGAGCGGCATGCAGGCCGCCAAGTATATCCTTGGCTTTCGCCCTGTTTTGCAGTTCCTTTCTGACATCCGCGTTCGACAGGGATGGATTTTCTGCCCAGATCTTTGCTGCAAGCCCAGACACATGAGGAGTCGCCATTGATGTGCCGCTGATGGTATTATACGTTCCGTCTTTCCAAGTAGATAAGATATCTTTACCGGGAGCAGACACTTCTACGTCACGTTCACCGATCACATAGTCTCCGTCCGTTGCCGGATTTCCTCTTGAAGAAAAATCTGCGATGCGGTACGATCCGTTTTCGAAGGTGTTCTCAAGTGCAGCCACTCCAACCGCATCCGGATGACCGCCTGGATATCCGATCGTGTTATGATCGGGGCCCGTGTTTCCGGCAGTTGCCACGACCAGAGTGCCGTTCTTATTTGCATAGGATATAGCCTCAGCTATCAATTCGTCCTTACCCTCAGAACCAAGAGACATGGAAATGATCGTTTTTACGCCAAGGCGCTTTCCTTCATCGGCTGCATGACGGATGGCAGCAGCGATGTCGTCGGAGAAGCCTGTTCCGGTATTACCCAGTACTTTGTATGCCCAGAGCTTGGCTTCCGGAGCTACCCCGTAAATCCCTGTCCCGCTGTCTCCTCCATCGGCCAGAACGCTTCCTGATACATGGGTTCCATGACCGTTCAGATCATAACAGCTGCCATCTTTTAACGGCAGAAGGAGACCTGTGAAATCTTTGCATTGCTCTGAGCGGTTCTTTAAATCCTGATGATTGGTTTTTACACCTGTATCTAAAACGGCTACACGAATGTTTTCACCGCCGCTTGTTGCCTTGATGGCAGGGTCCTCATACATTGCTTCAATTCCCCATGGAGTTTGGTCCTCAGGAGTAACGGTTTGATTCGACCCTCCGAGAATGTTAACCTTCACTTTAGAAACTTTTTGAACGGAAAGATTTTTATTGTTTTGAAGGGCTTCAAACTGGCTTTGGTTAACACTTGTTGAAAACGAATGATCACCTAAGTTCCATCTGGAACCGTACTTGTTTTTCGCTTGCTGTATAAAATCACTTTTCTCAGATTGGATATAGACTCTGAACGTTTCCTGTCCTTTGTCTGCATCCTGTGCATTTGCGTCTGCCTGCACTCCTAGTGAAGGGGTCAATAAAGCGATACCTAGCAGGAGTGAACCTAACCATGTTGATCTTCTCTTCATTTTCGTCATCCTTCCCTGAAAAGTTCCTATTTTTTTACACAACCAAAACCTAACAAAAATAGTCCAAGCTGTACATAGGCAGATCTTCACGGGGTGGAATGGACTAGAACGTACCAATCATCAATGGCATACAAAAAAAGCGGACATATCAGTATGTACGCTTTTTGTCTTATAGGATAAAAGATCTTAATAAGTCACCACTGGTTTATCTTCTAACATGGGAGTAATAATCGCACCGTTAATGGTAAGGAAGGTGGTTCCGCCTGTGTTCGATTTTCCCATGCAGCTGTTCTGATAGGCTGATGGATTGGATTTCTTCGAATAAACGCCTTCGTAAGCTGCCATGGCCGGCGGGGTGATCGTACCGTCTACACATACTTTCGTGAGGGAATCACGGTTTTTGAAGGAGAACCCTTTAAGGTCCGCATCACCGGTTATGTAGATGCTTGAATTGACGGGTTTCATGATTTGATCATCCAATTTGGCGTTCCCGACAATCACGATTTGTGAATGTATAAACCCATTGGGATTTAACTTCCCGAGGGTGGCAGGATTGCTGCTGTCCTTACTGTAAATGACCAGTGTGGAACGGGACACTGCATGAGACAGATGCTGAAAATTGGCACTGTTGTTGAAAACAATAAACGAATTGGAGATTCCATTTATTTTTGGGAAACTTGCAGGAGGCAAATCTGTCATGCAGGTTGCTTCTAGATAATTTGTTTTAGAATTTATGGTGCACTGTCTCAAGTTTTTGCCGGGAATGCTGTCCAAAATGCTTTTGTACAGGGGTGCAGATGTTGGCGCAGTGGAAATGCTTATGCTGCCGGCGTTAACGGAATAGGAAAAGGAATACACTGCTTTTAATGTTTTTTCGAGCTTTTGGGTGTGGTAGCCCTCACTCGTAAAATGGATCTCGAAACACTGTGAATCTCTTGGAACATTCGATTTGCAAGTAGCAAGCGGTATAATTCCACTGGAGTCAATTTTAATCCTGAAGGCGTTTTTTGAATCGACTGTTATCTCCGGAAGAACCCCGTCTGCCGAGTACAGGGAAGGATCAGCTTTATAAAGGCTGTTTAACTTAGTTGGAAACTGAGTTTTAAAGCTTTGAATCAGCTGGTCTTTGGTTGCTGCAGCAGGAAACAGGCTGTTCATGAGCGTGTTCTGTGCAGCTGAATCAAGCAGATGCTGGCTTAGAAACTCCTTGAGCTGAGTCTCATAATAGACGACCCCCATTTCGGCGATATCCGTCTGCTTGACATCGAATTCCGATTTGCTGACCTGCTTCATGTTATTGATGGAAGCGGCCATGACGGCCAGACCTAAAATAGAAAACATCGTCATGATCAATAATACAGCTACAAGGGTCATCCCCCGTTCATTCTTTAGATTCGGCACGTGTATTCCCTCCTATAGCCTGGAAATAATGGTTTTTATCCTGTAGGTCTGGTTCGGCTTCTTTTTGCTGGTAATGATGATGTGTATGTAGAATGGCTTTGATGTCTGAATCATAGCTGAAGCAGGAAGAGGAATATCGCTTCCTCCTTGGTAATTGTAAAGGGAATATACATAGTTCTCATTGGATAGTTCTGCGGTTCGGATAACCTTGCCTGACGCGTCTTTTCCTATGAGTTTTATGGTATTTGCAGCCGGGTTTTGGTCAGCGACAAGCTCGTACGATGCGAAAGACTCATGGGATTTGGTGATGGTTGTTAAAAATAGATTCATTTCCTGCTGGATGGATACTTGCTCTTCCGATTTTTTCGAGTAGTTGATCCCGTTTAATAAAACGCTTGATACGAGTGTGCCGACAATCGAAAGAATGACCAGTACGGCAAGCAGTTCAATGAGGGTAAATCCGTCATTTTTTTGGAGGTGTGTGCGCATCCTGTTCCCTCGCTTTTAGTTTTCGAAGTACGTATAGGTTTCTGATACTACCTTTTGATTTTTTTTTACCTGGACGTGCAGCTTTGATAGGGACAGATCTACGTTGGGGTCACTTGTTGTATCCACTTTGACGACCACCGTGAAGGTTTGGTTCGTCGTGGTTAATGTCAGAAGTCCACTGTTATCCTGAATGTCCTGCGTCAATTGCAAATCGGGGTAGCTGGCTTTTGAAATGGTCGTCGCGGCTGAAGTTCTTGAGTAGGCAATGAGGTTCTTCAATGCAAGGTTTTTGTCCGGATCTTCTTTAAAATCCTTCTGTACTTCCCTCGCAATATTGGCAGCATTCATCTTATCTGCTGAAACCCCGTTATACTGAGCCGAGTTAATAAAAAAATACATAAAGCTCAGCAAAATAATCGATAAAATGGCAATGGAACTGATCAGTTCAATCAAGGTAACTCCCTTTTCGCTTTTCATGAATTTACACATGCAATCACCCGCTGGTGTCATTTTTGGGTATAAATTACTAATTTTATAACTTCTATCTCTCATTATACATTATTTTCTAAAGGAGAGTTTCATATAAAGGACAAAAACGGACAAAAATTTCCACTTTATAGATAAAAAGACCTGACCCTCAGCACGTTAACGCACTGAGGGTCAGGTCCCTGTTTTTATATAGCCGTCCCGGCTTCAGACAGCACTCTCTTTTCCCCATCGAGCTCCGGATGCACCTTCTTTACAACGCTCGGTCTTGCCAGGGTGACAACCACTCCGAGCAGGATGGCTGCCGAGGCAAGCAGGATGTACTGGCCCGGTACGGCGTCGTACAGGAATCCGAATAGAATCATTCCGAGCGGCATAAGGGCCATGGCCATTGTTTCAATAAGGGAAAAGACGCGTCCCTTATAGTCATCATCGATCATTTTCTGCATCATGACTTGAATAGGTGTGTTGATGATGATGATCATGGCGCCGAAACTGAACATCAGAATCATGTAAAAGGTGAAGATGGACCAGTAGGACAAATCAATCATGAGCGGCAGCGCAGTGGCTCCGAGAATGAATCCGATGGCGAGTATGCCGCGTTTTGAAACGAGAAACGGGTACTTGACTTCTTTTCGGACTGAGAAGTAGATTGATAGGACAAGCATGCCGGCGGCAAAGGCTCCCTGCGTGAATCCGAAATGCTGGGACGCAAGGTTCAGTTTTTCAATCAGGACGTAGGAGTAGCCTACCTCAAAAGAACCGAACAGGAAATTCACGATGAGGCAGAGCCAGATCATGGTCATGAGCACCTGCTTTGTTTTCAAATAGCTTACGCCTGCTTTCATGCTCTGCCACATGGATTCTTTGGTCTTTCCTTCGGTTTTGCGCTTTGCAAAAAGGGTGAAATTCATGGTGGATTCAAGAAGTACGGCTATGATGGAAGCGGCGATGTAGATCATCAGAAAGGTCTCCATTGAAACGGCTCCATATAACAATCCGCCGGCTGCCGGGCTGCCGATTGCGGCGAAGGACATGGCCATCTGGTTGAGTGACATGGCCCGCTGGATGCGTGCTTCGTCGACTAAGCCGGTGATGGAGGATGTGAACGTGACGGAAGAAAAGGTGGATGCGATGGCAAGGATGCTTGTTGTGATGTAGATGGCGGTCAATGAAAGTCCGTGTGTCAGGCTGACGTAAAGAAGTCCGCTGATGGCAAGGGTGGTCGAGATCTGTGCGAGGATGACGATTTTTTTCCGTGAGTATTTGTCTGCGACGTAGCCTGCAAAGGGTGAAATCAGCGTCCGAGGCAGAATGTTGCAGAGCAGGTTTGCGGCAAAGCTTGTGGCCGATCCCGTGACCTGCAGGATGTGAAAGCTGATCGCAAAGGCATACACCTGTGCGCCGAACGTTGAGATGAGCTTGCTGATGGTAAAGGTGAACAAATGGTAGGTTGCCATTTTCAATTTTCTTATTTCATCCATTTAAAATCCTCCAAGCGTCAAAAGTTTAATTTAATTAAACAAATTATAACGCATCCTGCTCTTCCATTTCAAGGAAAAGTTTAATAAAATTAAACTAATTAGAAAAATTGGGGTGTTAACCATGATTGGCGAACGAATACGAAAGCTGAGGAAGCAGAAAAAACTGACACTTGCGGAGCTTGCGGGATCCGAACTTACAAAAGGGATGCTCAGCCTGATCGAGAACAATAAAGCGAATCCGTCCATGGAAAGCCTGGCCTATATTGCGAAGCGGCTTGAGGTGGATGTGTCCCAGCTTGTGAATGAAGTGAATGTGGTTGAGCTGAGAGAAGTGCTTGATGAGGCAGAGAGAATATACAGCGCGAACAAGGAAGATCCGGCTGATAAATATGAAAAGCTCATCCAGCTGATTGAACCGCATGTCCATAAGCTGCAGCAGGGGTATGAAGCGGCAAGGCTGCTGGAACTGTACGGCCGCAGCATGTACAGCGAGAAAAAAGAGTGGAAGGAACCAATTGACAAAGCGACCGCGCTTTATGAACAGATGAACCTGACACAAAAGAGGGCAAGCACGGGTCTTTTCCGGAGCATCGTCCACTTTATCGGGCACCATTACGAAAAGGCGCTGAAGGTGCTGCTTTTTGAGCGGAAAGAAATCGAAAAAAGGTTTGCCTATATCGACCCGATCACAAGGCTTGATCTCGATTATCATGAAGCCATCATGCACTTTGCAGTCGGAGATACCATGTCTGCAAAACGCGTGATGAATGAGGCGATCGCCTTTTCAAAAGAAAATAAAATGTATTACCTGATTGATGATCTGTACCGGATGGCAGCTGCTTCTGCCCTGATGGCTGAGGATACAGAGCTGTATACCTACTACATCATGAAATTGAAGCAGTATGCTGAATTCTCGGAGGATGAAGGTTCCTTTCTCAGCTATCAGCTGTTTCATATTGAATCTTTTATTTTGGTCAAACATGATTACCGGGCGGCGCTTGATCTGATCAATCCGCACTTGGAGAAAGCAGAAACAGGCCTGAAATTCAAAGAATGGTTCTTCCTCCAAAAAGGGAAAGCCCTGCATGGTCTTCAGGAATATGAAGAAGCCATCCGCTATTTGGATTTGGCGGAAGTTCCGCCTTATCATCACCACCCGTTTGATTTGTCCCAATTTTACTTGAGGGATACATACAAAGCCATGTGCTACGAAAAGCTGGGGGATTCAGAAAAAGCTTTGGTGGCTGCAAGGACAGCTGTGGAGCGGTTTGAGGGAATGCCGGATTCGCCGTATAAGGAGTTTAGCAGGAGGACCTTTGAGGAGCTTGGGGGAGAGGAAGGAATTTAGAATACCTGCACGTAAAGAGAAACCACTGACTAATTGCCATTTCGTTTATCCCTTTACACTTCACCCAGCCAAAAAAGGTTGGTTTTACTCTAATTAATAGTATAATTATGGTAAGAGGTGAGCGGATTAATGAAGAAAAACTATACCGTCATGTTTCTTATGCTTTTTTCAGCATCCATTACGGGCGGAGTAGCAGCAAAGGGTTTGTTTGATTATTCAACGATAGCTGGATGGGGGCTGGGAATACTATTCCTTTTGTGTGCAGCATATTTTGCGGATAAGAATCAAAAAACGTCAGAGTCACAGTAAAACGGCTGTGGCTTTTTTGTTTTAGAAGATCAAGTTATGGAAAGAAAGGACAAGGCTATGGATTGGAATGACAATGACAAATCAGAACGGGAAAAAACGAAGCTTTTCACCAAAATCGGGTGTTTTTTAATTGCCGTCATTTTAGGAATCCTGACCCTTGCAACAGCGGCCTGGTACGTTTTATCCCCTCAGGAAACCCGGTTGAAAGTAAGTGAATCTCCTAATCAGGTAAACTCAATCGAGGTTGTCAAAAGAGACGATTTTCCTTCCCCTTCCATTAGAATCAACTACGGTAACAAAAGCATAGTGAAAACAAAAATACCGGATGAGATTTCTGTTGAATGGAAAAGCGATTATGAAGCTGTTGTTATTCTGACAAAACGAGGCAGAGAGCCAGATATTGTTCAAGTAGTGTTTTAGGCCCTCTGTATGTTGTAGCCACTAAAAAAGGAAGAAAACCTCTGCTTAGCGGTTTCCTTCCTTTTTTTGTTCAGTCGATTCGTCATTTTAAAAGACCGTCAATACACACTGCACTCCCTCTTCACATGATGGCGTCCGATCGGCACCACAGACGGAGAGCCCGAGACAGGGTCCGGTATGACGGTGCAGTTGAGGCCGAAGATGTCTTTGATCAGTGTGCTTGTGATGACCTCAGCCGGTGCGCCTTCTGCGACAAGCCGTCCCTGCTGAAGGGCAAAGATGTGGTCGGCATAACGGGCGGACAGGTTGATGTCATGGAGGACCATGACGATGGTCGTCCCGTGCTTCCTGTTCAGGTCTGTCAGCAGGTCAAGAATTTCAATTTGATAGGTGATATCCAGATAGGTTGTCGGTTCGTCGAGAAACAGGATGTCCGTTTGCTGTGCGAGAGCCATGGCTATCCAGACACGCTGTCTTTGGCCACCTGAAAGCTCGTCGATGCTGCGGTCGGCAAATTCGGTGATGTTCATGATTTCCATGGCTTCGGCGACGGCTTCATAGTCCTTTTTTGTCCAGCCTTTCAGAAACGTCTGATGAGGGTACCTTCCGCGTCCGACCAGGTCAGCAACAGTTATCCCCTCAGGGACGATTGGGGACTGGGGCAATAGCCCGAGCACTCTTGCAAGCTGTTTTGGCGGGATCTTGCTGATGGGTTTTCCGTTAAGAGTGACTTGCCCGGAAACGGGTTTAATGAGCCTTGCCATCGTTTTGAGCAGGGTGGATTTTCCGCAGCCGTTCGCTCCGATCATGATGCTGATTTTATTGCTTGGAATCGAGAGGCTGACATCATGAAGGATAAGGTTGTTCTCGTATCCAGCCGAGATTTGTTCAGATTTAAAGGTAAGTGCCGGTTTCATTATAAATCTCCTTTCCGGTTCATTCGGATCAGCAGGTAAATTAAGTACGGCGCTCCAAGGATACCGGTGATGACGCCGACTGGGTACCTGGCAGTAAAGGCAAACTGTCCAACAAGGTCAGATGCGAGCACCAGGATGATGCCTGTAAGACCTGCCGGAATAATCGGTGAAAATCCGGCACCTGTCAGTCTTTTTGCGATCGGTCCGGAAAGGAATGCGACAAACGCGATCGGTCCTGTTGCAGCGGTAGCAAGCGCAATGATCAGGACAGAGCTGATGATCAGGGCAAGTCTTGTTTTATCCGTGTCCACGCCTAGTGATGACGCAGCCTCCTCCCCGAATTCAAGCATGTCCAGACGCTTTCCGAGTCCTACAAGGACGGGAGTGAACACCAAAACAGCGATAATCAGAGGATAGAGGGTCTCCATCTTTGCACCGTTGAGACTTCCGCTCAGCCATCTCATTGCAGCAGGAAGGTCGTTCTCCCGGCCGATCAGAAGCAGATAGGAAATCACAGCGTCAAGCATGGCCTGAATGCCGATGCCGATTAAGATCAGCCTGCCGATTGAAAAAGAGGAGCCTTTTGATAACAGGAAAATAACGAGCACTGCTGCAAGGCCGCCAAAGATAGAAGCAATGCTGACAACGGTATTGCTTGCATGGAGGACAACGATGCAAAAAACGGCGGCTGCACTTGAACCCGCGGTGATCCCGATGACATTCGGGTTCGCTAAAGGATTTCGCAGCATGGTCTGGAAGACTGCTCCTGCAGCGCCGAAAGCAAAACCGGCAAACAAGCCTGCAATCATCCTCGGGAACCGGAGTGTGCCTACTGTAAATGTGGCTCCTTGTACTTTTTCCCCCAGCAGGACACGTATGATATCCTGAACGGGATAAATCGTATTCCCGAGCATGAGCATGGCGCAGCAAAGGGCAAGCGCAATGACTGCCAGAAGGGAAGTCACGAGGATGAACCGGAGCCGTCTCTTTTTTCTGCCTGTCATAATAAGGTTGATCGTATCGTTCATCATAAGGCACGCATTTTCGCTTTCATAGTTAGTAGAATTAAGATGGGAGCCCCGATAAAGGCTGTCACGACGCCGACTTCGAGCTCGCCGGGTCTTCCGGCAAGCCTTCCGCACACATCAGATATCGTTAAAATAATGGCCCCTGAAAGAGCGGACATCGGAATGACATACCGCAAATCAGGACCGATGACGAGCCGTATGACGTGAGTGGAAAGTAAACCGATAAAGCCGATCGGACCTGCAAGAGCTGTTGCTGCACCGCACAGCAGAACGCCTCCAAAAGCAGCAAACAGCCTGAGCGTGCCTGTCCGCACGCCCAAACCTGACGCAGCTTCATCACCTAAAGCAAGTGCATTAAGTGCAGGAGCCGACAAAACTGCAATAAGCACTCCGGCGAGAAGAAAGGGAATAAAGAGAGAAATCGAGTCCCAGTTTCCTGCCCCGACGCTCCCTACCTGCCAATAACGGAATTGATCCATGACGCTTGAACGGGGAATCATGATGGCCATCACAAGCGATGATAAGGCTGCACTTGTGGCCGCACCCGCTAAAACGAGTTTAAGGGGCGTGGCTCCGCCACTCCCCATTGAACCGATTCCGAATACAAAAATGGCCGTTATGATTGCCCCCGCAAGTGCAAGCCAGATATAGTGGCCTGCCGTACTGATATTTAAAAAGGTAATGCCGCAGACGACAAAGAGTGCCGCCCCTGTGTTTACTCCCAATATGCTCGGATCTGCAATCGGATTGCGCGTGACAGACTGCATGAGGGCTCCTGAGATGCCAAGGGCCGCGCCGCACATGAGGCTGAATACCGTCCGTGCGATTCTCTGGCGGACAACATTTGCTCCGTGGGACTGTACGTCAGGATGGAACAGACCGTCCATGAGTTCCTTCCATCCAACCGTACGGGACCCGAACATAAGAGAAGCCGCTGTGCATAAGCCGAGCAAAATGAGGGAAAAAATCAAAACCTTTATGAAATGTCTGGGTACCATCAGCTGCTTCTTTTCTGTAACGGACTGGTTCATCATGTTACTTTACTTTGCCTGCAGCTTCTGAAAGTAATGTTAAGTATTCATCGATGGAATATTCAATTGCAAGCGGGTTTGGATTGCCGGCCGCAGCGAGCGGAGTGTTGTCTCCGATGATGACAACAGATCCATTTTGAACCGCAGGAATTTTTCCAAGGATCGGGTCTTCCTGTAAGGCTTTTAACGTATTTTCATTTCCATATGAAACAAGGATTTCAGCACCGTTCAGCATATCCGCATTCTCTGCACTTAATTCAAGATAGAAACCGTCTTCATCCTTAAGCTGGCTCGTAATGCTTTCAGGGTATTCCATCCCAAGCTCGCTCAGGAACTCTCCGCGCGGATCAGCTGGAGTGTATATGTAAAACTTGGAGAGATCATCAGCTGAAATGCTGACGAATGCCGCTTTCTTCCCTTTAAGTTCAGGGTGATCGCCTGCTTTTTCCTGGATGAGTTTTTCTGTATCGGCAATCAGCTTTTTGCCTTCCTCTTCCATTCCCATACCCATTGCATTATAGGTGACCTGTTCGCGCCATGAAGCAACCCAAGGGGCTGACTTATAAGCTACAACCGGTGCGATTTCACTTAATGTATCGTATTCTTCCTGCGTGATGCCTGAGTAGGCTGCCAAAATCACATCCGGCTGTGAGTCAGAGATCGCTTCAAAGTCTAATCCGTCTGTATCCTGGTAGATGTTCGGATTGTCTTCTCCAAGTTCTTTCACCTTTTCTTTCGTCCATGGCAGCATTCCGCTGTCATCCTGAATGCCGTAGTTTGCTGCTGAAAAACCTACCGGCACCACACCTAAAGCAAGTGCAACATCATGGTTTGCCCATGAAATGGTTGCAACGCGTTCCGGCTTCTCTTCAATGACCGTTTCACCGAATGCATGCTTGATCGTGATTGGGTATTGTGTATCTTCCCCTTTTGAATCAGCTTTCTTTTCAGAAGATTTTTCCGATGTGCCTGATTGCTCACTTGAGCAGCCTGCAAGCGCAATCATAAGTACAGCTATAATAGAAAGAGCCAGTGTTAAAAATTTGCGTCTTGTATTCATTTGTCGTTCCTTCCTTAGTACCAGTTTATTTGATAATAATTATCATTATCATTAATTTATCCTCAATATGACGGGTTGTCAATGAAAATAATTATCAATTAGAATGTGGGATATTCTCCCTGTGATTGCAGGACTGTTGACAAGGAAGGCAGCACCCCCTACAATTAAGCATTATTCAGAAATACTTAAATTTTAATAGAGCAGGCTATGATGGCTGTGGATCACACTACAGCCGGAGCAGCTTCTGGAGAGACCGCTTTAGCGGCGCCGAAGGGTTCACAATCTCAGGCAAAAGGACAGAAGAGTATAGATTTAGAGTTTGGTGTACCCGTTTTTCGGGCGGCAAATGCTATTTTGGTATTCTTCAAAAAGAGATTGGGAGTCTTCCCGTCTCTTTTTTTATTGGGTTTTTTACATCTAAGAAGGAGGAATTCACAAATGGCACAGCAGGAGTTGAAACGAGATTTGGCGAACCGCCATGTGCAGCTGATTGCAATAGGCGGAACGATTGGAACGGGGTTGTTTTTAGGGTCGGGCAAGGCTATTCAGCTTGCGGGACCGTCCATTATTTTCGCTTATTTGATTGTCGGGATTGCACTGTTTTTCATGATGAGGGCGCTTGGGGAGCTCCTGCTGTCAAAGGCGGGGTATGAGTCGTTTACGGATATTGCGGAGGATTATCTTGGGCCGCGGGCGGCATTTGTAACAGGGTGGACGTACTGGTTCTGCTGGATCATGACGGCGATGGCCGATGTCATTGCGGTTGGTGTGTACGTGCAGTATTGGTATGACATTCCGCAGTGGGCTCCTGCAATTGTGTGCCTTCTGCTGCTGCTTGGGCTCAATCTGCTGACGGTGAAGCTTTTTGGGGAACTCGAGTTTTGGTTTGCACTGATCAAGGTAGTGACGATTCTGGGATTGATCGTCATTGGGGTAATCTTGATTGTGATGGGGTTCAAGACAGATGCGGGAACTGTTTCGGTAAGCAATCTGTGGGAGCACGGCGGCCTGTTTCCAAACGGCATGACCGGATTCCTGCTATCGTTCCAGATGGTTGTGTTTGCGTTTGTAGGTGTGGAACTGGTTGGTGTGTCTGCTGCGGAAACGTCCAATCCGAGAAAAAACATTCCCTCTGCCATCAACAAAATCCCGTTCCGGATCTTGTTTTTCTATGTCGGTGCGCTGGTTGTTCTTTTAAGCATCAATCCATGGACGGAGCTGAACGCTTCTGAGAGTCCGTTCGTGAAAACGTTCAGCCTGATCGGCATTCCGCTTGCAGCAGGAATCATTAATTTTGTTGTCCTGACGTCTGCAGCATCTGCCTGCAACAGCGGCCTGTTTTCGACAAGCCGGATCTTGTTTACTTTGAGCAAACGCGGCCAGGCGCCGTCCTCCATGAGGAAGCTGACAAAACAGCATGTTCCCGGCAACGCGCTGTGGCTGTCGGCTGCCGTTGTGTCAGCGGGTGCGCTTCTAAGCAAGCTGATTCCCGAGCAGGCATTCAGCATTGTGACGACAATCAGCGCCATCTGTTTTATCTGGGTGTGGAGCGTCATTCTGATCTGTCACATTAAATACCGGAGAACCCGAGGGGACCTGCATGCGAAATCCGTATTCAAGGCTCCGTTTGCGCCGTTCATCAACTATGCCGTGCTGGTGCTGTTCGGGCTGATTCTGATTGTGATGCTTGTAGCGGATGAGACGCGTCCGGCGCTGATGCTGACGCCTGTGTGGTTTATCTTGCTTTATGTGCTGTATTCATCGAGAAAAAGGTCCCTGACCTGATAAAAAGAGGCTGCAAGACAATTGTCATGCAGCCTCTTTTCCGTTTAGATGGAGGTGGTTGTAGTTCCGGCTTTCATCAGCCGCTGTTTTGCCGAGGCGCGGCTTGCTTCAACAGGAATAACGTTGAGTGCTTTTCCTAAGCCGTAAGGAGGCATGTTTCCATAGATCGATTCGTAGTTTCCGGCTTTTACTTCATAGGTTTCATGGTATATGCCGACTGAAGGATTGCTGCCGACTTTCTGATTGAAGTTTTTCCATGCCGTCATGTGCTTTTCGCTTCTTGCATAAGCGAGCAGATCCTCTGTTGAGCGCCAATATTGAATCATGACCGTTGTTCTCAGCCCGAAATAGCTTTCCATCGACAGGAAGCCTAATTCATTCTTGTTCATATAAAGCTCTCTGATCATTCCCGGCATGGCAAAAAAGACCGGAAGCCACTTGTGCAGGGCGAGCCGCTTGTTAACCCTCATTCCAATCAGAAAAACAACGATGTTCTCGTGGTTGTCTGTCGTGTACCTCCCTGCACTCACCTTTTGAGCCATTCTTATTCCTCCTCTTTCATCAGCTGTTCAATAGTAAACATGCACCATTCAATCGCAGCCTTTGTCATTCGTTTTCCGTAATCCAGTGTGAAGAGCCAAAAGACGGCATCTTCTGCGTGATCTTTATGGGCCGTAATGCTTTCTTCGATGCTTGTATATGTAAGGTACCGGGCTTCCAGGTTTGTCTTATAATCCTGTAAAACCGTTACCGTGTTTTCTTTGGACTGATGCCGGCCGAAAAACAATTTGAGCAGAATTTCATTGCGCTCTGCAGGAATTTGTTTGATCGGTTCCTCAAGCCAGTTCTTAAGTGTTTCTCTCCCTTTTGCCGTGAGATGATATTCCTTTCGCTCCGGTTTCGACGGCTGAGAGGAGATCGTGACGGTTGCCAGCTCCTCTTCGACGATGGTTTTAAGGGTCGGATAGATTTGCCCGTAGCTGATTTTCCAGAAGTGGGTCAGACTCCTGTCAATCAGCTGCTTTATATCATAGCCGGTTCTGCAGTCTGTCGTTAAAATACCAAGAATGGCATAGGTTGTATCGCTGTAGGTTTTCAATTCTGTTCACCCTATCTAAAAGATATATATCATTTAGATACAGTATACATGAATTTTCAGAATAAACAATATATGTAAATCTCGGTTTCCCGGTGCGGGTGTCCGAATAAGTCTTTTTTGCCGGAAAAAATCATACAATAATTGGGGAAATCCACATCCGCTGAGAACTTATCCTTTTTAACCGACCGGAAATGGTTTATAATTATCAGATAATAGTAAAATTTAATCTATTCATAATAGACTGTGATAAACTGATATTCAGAAGACTTGTGTATGTTCAAAGGTGGCTGCCTGCATGTTTATGCGGGAGCCTGCTCGTTTTTGCAAATTTAGGGGATAAGGATGGGTAGTATGAGCAGCTTAAAGAACAAAACAGACGTAGTTCTAATTGGTGCCGGGGTCATGAGTGCAACGCTTGGAGCGATGCTGAAAGAGGTAGCGCCAGAATGGAACATTAAAGTATTTGAAAAACTCGGAAGTCCGGGTGAAGAGAGCTCAAATGAGTGGAACAATGCAGGTACGGGTCATGCTGCACTGTGCGAGCTTAACTATACAACGGAAAAAGCGGACGGATCGATTGATATCGGCAAGGCTGTGAAGGTAAATGAGCAGTTCCAGCTTTCAAGACAGTTCTGGTCCTACTTGGTCAAACGGAATCTGATCCGAAGTCCTGAGGATTTTATCATGCCGATTCCACACATGAGCTTTGTAGAAGGGGAAAAAAATGTCGCGTTTCTGAAGAAAAGATTGGAAGCGTTATCAGACAACCCTCTGTTTCACGGGATGGAATTTTCAAGCGACCATGAAAAGCTGAAGGAATGGATTCCGCTTATGATGGAAGGCCGTACATCGTCCGAGCCGATTGCAGCGACGAAAATTGACTCCGGTACGGATGTAAACTTCGGGGCTTTAACACGTATGCTCTTTGATCATTTGGAGAGAAAAAATGTGGAGGTCCACTACAAGCACAGCGTGGAGGACTTAAAGCGCACGCGTGACGGTTCATGGGAACTGAAAGTGAAGAACGGTTTCGGACAGGTTGAGCGCCACCGGGCGAAATTCGTCTTTATCGGAGGCGGAGGCGGCAGTTTGCATCTGCTGCAGAAAACAGGTATTCCGGAGTCGAAGCAAATTGGCGGTTTCCCTGTCAGCGGACTGTTCCTCGTCTGCAAAAATCCGGATGTTATCGCAAAGCATCATGCGAAGGTTTACGGAAAGGCAAAGGTCGGCGCTCCGCCGATGTCGGTTCCGCATCTTGACACACGGTACATCGACGGGAAAAAATCCCTGCTTTTCGGACCGTTTGCGGGTTTTTCGCCGAAGTTCTTAAAAACGGGTTCAAACCTTGACCTGATAAGCTCCGTCAAGCCGAACAACCTGATGACGATGCTTGCTGCAGGCGTGAAAGAAATGGCACTGACCAAGTATTTGATTCAGCAGGTCATGCTGTCGCATGAAAAACGCATGGATGAACTGCGCGAATTCATTCCGAACGCCAAAAACGAAGAATGGGATATCGTCGTTGCAGGCCAGCGCGTTCAAGTCATCAAAGATACAGATGCCGGCAAAGGAACGCTTCAGTTCGGTACAGAAGTGGTCAGTGCTGCAGACGGTTCTGTCGCTGCCCTTCTTGGAGCATCTCCTGGCGCTTCAACGGCTGTTCATGTCATGCTCGAGGTCTTTGAAAAATGCTTCCCGCAGTATATGACAGCATGGGAGCCGAAGCTGAAGGAAATGATTCCTTCCTACGGCCTGTCCCTCTCGGATCATCCTGAGATTTTCCGCAAAATGGAGGAATCGACCGGACAGACGCTTGGTCTTGTGAAAAAAAAAGAACTCGTTTATAGCTAGGACCCCAAAAACAAGGGGATTTGGACAACTATAAGCAGGAAAAGGTGCATTGCCCGGGGCAATGCACCTTTTTGCTGTGAGTAAGTATACAACCCCCGTAATGCGTTAAGAATGCAAGTATGATCAAACGTTTGGGGTGAATCGATGTATCTTTTGCTTGTAATCGCAGTCTGGATCTTATTTGCTTATAAATTTATCGACTGGAAACAATGGGAAAAGCAGTATCCGACGGTGCTTTTTTTTATTGTCGTGAATATGACGTACAATTATTTTTATTACGACCACACGCTTTGGGCATTCAGAGGGGTGACGGCAGAATGGCTGAACCATTCCATTATTAATGCCGCTTTTACCTTTTTCATCTGTCCGATGGGGCTGATTATTTATCTTCAGAGATTTCCTGCTAAAAAAAGAAATCAGTGGATCTACGTAGCGGTCTGGACGGCCTTTTACTCCGCGCTTGAATGGATTTTTTCCCATAAAGGCATGTATGTGTATGACAACGGGTGGAACGGATGGCTGAATATCCCGCTTAATTTGATGTTGTTTCTTGTTCTGACAGTTCATTACAGGAAACCTTCTATTGCTATTTTGATATCTGTTTTATCCGTCGTTCTTTTTTACTTATTCTTCCCGTTTTCATGGGGAAACCTAAAGTAAAGGAGGATGCGAGATGCTGATACGCGATGTTTTATCTGTACCCGTGTTTCTCCTGCTGCTCTTTGTGACGTACGGGTCCATGTGGCTTTATGTCATGAGACAGGAGAAAAATCTAAAGTAAAAAGCTGCTGATGACCTCAGCAGCTTTTTATGATGGCTTTTGTGATATACTTCGCCGGCCATTCGTTTAAAAGACCGAAGACTTCAGCTTCATGGAAGCCGCTGCGCCGGATTTTGCTTGTGGCTTCCCCTTTCAGGATCTGCACGAGCATGTGGTTTGGGACAGTCTCTTCCTGGAGGAAAAGCTGGATTTTTTCGTATTCCGATCTAAGCAGCTGGAAACCTTTGATTTCAAAGATGATATCATATGGCCGCGGCTTGTGTTTTTCGGCGAGCTCCTGAAGTGTTTCAAGATGCTGCTCAAGGCTTTCTCCAAGGTCATGTGCGAGCTGTTTTTTCCAGGCTTCTGCTTTTTTAAGGACGGATGCATCGGGCACAGAAATGCTTGATAGACTGAGCAAGTCAGGCTCAATCGCATCAGGAAAGACCAGCTGCTCAATCTCTGTATAGATTGCTGTCGCAGGATGGTTTTCCGATGTGTCGTCAAGCCGGGATTGAAGGTCTTGAATCTGTTTGATGATTGGAGCGTGCTGCTCCAAATCGGTTTGGATCTCTTTTAAAGCGTAAAGCTTCTCCATCGTTTCCTTAGATTGAACCGCGATTTCGTTAAACTGCCGTTCGATGGTTGCGATTCGCTTTGTTGCCTGTGGGATATTGACTTCATTCGGGAGGGCAGCCTCATCCTTTGAAACGTGAAAGGAAACCGAGTAGCGGCAGGCGCTGCATGTGCTGATAATCGAATCTGTATCCGCATGCAGCGCAAGCTCTTTTTCGTGGCTGCAGACCGTCCATTGCCAGGCTTTCGGAATGCTGCGGTACGGCCTCATGACAATTTCGACGCGGTGCCGCCAATAGGCGATATCTTCCGGATATTTCAGGACGCCGAGCAGGGAAGATTTATTCATGGTTTCGACCGCATATATAACAGCCTCTTTGCTTGATGCAAGCCTGATCAAAGGATGCTGCGTGTAGGCAGTGCTTATTTTCTCAAGCCAGTGTTTGCGTTCAAATTTATTCAGCCTTGCGCAAAACAGGTACTCCTGCACCACTTTTTTCACATGCCTGGAGAGGTCTTGAGCTGATAAGGTGCCATAGACCTCCGGATAAAAATAGATGCTGTTGATGGGGAGTCCGCGCTGAACGGAATGTTTTTTCCAGAGAAACATTTCAGGCCTGATCAGGTGCGGATAGAGCCGTTCCTGTTTGTAGACCGGAAGCGGAATAGAAGGCCGGTCTGTTCCGAGAAAGGTTTTCAAAAGGGTCATCTCTTCTTCAGGAACTGACTGGAGTTCCTGCGCGGCTGCCTCCTGCAGCCTTGACAGTGCCGCCCGCTCCTCTTTATGCCCGATGGAGCGGATCTCCGGATACTTGCGGCCTGCCGGTACAAACAAGAGAGAAGGATAGTCATCAAACTGATAGGCGATTTGCTGAAGCTGCATATGCTGACACCCCGTTCATTGGAATATGTCACATTATAAAACGTTTTGGGGGTGGACTCCAGTTTGGATGTTTCTTATATAATAGTGGGAGAAGGAGTGGTGCAGCATGGAAAGCGGCAGGCAGGTAATTTGCGAAAAAAGAACCTATTCGAGAGAGTTTCATTCCCATAAACATGACTTTGGGCAGTTTCTTTTTCCGCTGCAGGGTTCGCTTGAGATCCGGACAGACCGTCAGCAAATCTATTTAAGCGAAGACTCATGCTTTTACATACCGCCTGAATACAATCATGTGTACCGTTCCAATGATAAGAATGAATTTTTGATTTTGGATATTCCAGCGTACTATTTGCCGGATGAAACGGACAGTCTACTTTTGAATCTGGATCAGCAGTGGTCCGCCATCCGCTTTTTGCTGCTGGAAGAGGCGGCCGGCAGCAGGTCGGGGCTGAGCGAGCTTACGCGATACGTGACACAGAAACTTCACAAGACTCTGCCGCCTTCCATTGCCTGGCTTCATGAGCATTATAACCGTCCGGTAACATTGGAAATGCTGGCAGAGATTGAGCATTATCATCCGAATTATTATGCTGCCTGGTTTAAAGCGCAAACGGGGAAAAGTCCAAAGGCTTATCTCTCAGAGCTGCGGATGAAGGAAGCAAAACGGCTGCTTTCAGGAACGGACATATCCATCTCCCGCATCAGCGAAGAGATTGGGTTTGAGCACGTTTCTTCGTTTACGAGATGGTTTACAGGGCGCGAAGGCGTCTCTCCGAAAACCTTCAGGCAAAACGGCTAAAAAGAACCTTACTCTCTGTAAAGAAAAACGTTCTGTTCTTCTTTATGATGAAGGTAAGGTCTTTTTTATTGGAGTGATTGGGATGAAAGAAAAGCTTGCTCCTCTGTGGGTGCTGCTCGCAGGGGTACTATGGGGAACAACGGGCACGGCACAGACGTATGCACCGGATGCCGCGCATCCAATTGCTGTCGGGGCAGCGCGGCTTGCGGTTGGAGGTTTTTCCTTATTGCTTGTCGCCCTGCTGATTGGACAATTAAATATTCGGAACTGGCCCATTCGAGTGACCGTTGCGGCTGCACTGTGCATGGCCGCCTATCAGCCGCTCTTTTTTACCGCCGTGGAGCAGACAGGAGTGGCTGTCGGAACCGTCATCGCCATCGGGAGCGCTCCTCTCTTATCCGGTGCATTAGAGTGGCTGCTGCTTAGAAAAACGCCTTCAAAAGGCTGGTGGATCTCGACGTTGCTGTCCATCATCGGGTGCTTTCTGCTCTTTTTCAATAAAGGTGCCGCAAATGCAGATCCTTCGGGCATACTCATGGCCCTTGGCGCCGGTCTTTCCTTTGCTGTCTATACAATGGTCAGCAAGGGGCTAGTGCACACTGCATCATCCTTGTCGGTTGTGGCTGTCGTCTTTACGCTGAGTGCTGTCTTCTTATCTCCAGTTCTCTTTTTCTATGATATGAGCTGGATGACTGAGCCTGGCGGGCTGGCCGTGAGTCTTCACCTAGGCCTGCTTGCGACTGGCGCTGCGTATCTTCTTTTTGCCAAAGCTCTCGTACACGTTCCTTCATCGACCGCCGTCACGCTGGCATTGGCAGAGCCCCTGACCGCCGCCATACTTGGGGTGGTGCTGGTTCGTGAACAGCTGGATCTGCTTTCGTGGACTGGGGTTTCCTGTTTGATTTTGGGTATTGGATTTTTGGCGATTTTTTCGAGGAGGGATCGGGCTGAAAAAGTGGTAAAGCAGTCTGCAGGCTTCAAAAAAACACTCTAATTTTGCCCCAGTCTTCTACTCTCCTATAATAAAACCAAAAGCAAAAAGGAGAGTGTGCTTCATGAATCTTGAAGATGTTTTAATCATCGGAGCGGGAATCAGCGGTCTGACGGCTGCCCAAAAGGTGCAGGAGCTGTCTGACAGCAAGGTGCTTCTTCTTGATAAAGGCAGGAGACCCGGGGGCCGGTTTGCCACCAGGAGGATTGGAGGCGGCACGTTTGATCATGGCGCCCAGTTTCTTTCTGTTTCCAGCAGGGAAAGCCAGGATCTTCTGGAAGACTGGCAGCAGCGCAGCTGGATTCGGCCGTGGTTTGAGGAAAACGCCGTAAGGTTTATGGCTGATAAGGGCATGAACGGACTGGCAAAGCGGGTGGCTGAAGGTCTTCGTGTTGAGTGTGAGGTTGAGGTTGAAAGAATCATGGATCACGGAGAGTATTATGCAGCTGAAGGATTGAATAGGAAAACGAACGAGCCATTTTCAGTGAAGGCCCGCTCCCTTTTCTTGACCTGTCCTCTCCCTCAAACTTTGAAGCTTCTTGATGCGGGAAATGTGCAGCTGAAAGCCGTACAGCGAAACGAGCTTGAAAGCGTGAAATACGTACCCTGCCTTGCCGTTTTAATGGAGCTTTCCGGAGAATCAGGTCTTTCCTATAAAAAGGAGCCTGTCCCGGGTGTGATATCCTGGATGGCTGATAATCGCGCAAAAGGCATCAGTGAAACCGGCGCATTAACGGTTCATATGGATAATATGTGGTCAGCGCGGCATTACGATCTGCCAGATGAAGAGATTCTGGCACAGGCGATGCCATCGATTCGCACCGTTTTAGGCGATGAACCTGACCTGCTCAGCGTTCAGGTGAAAAGATGGCGCTATGCTCAGGCTACTCAGCAGATCGAACGTCCTTTTTTGAATGTGGGAGTGAACAAACCGTTGCTTATCGGAGGAGATGCATGTAAGGGAGACAGCAAATCCTCTGCCTCTAAGGCCGAGCATGCCATTCGTTCGGGGCTTGCAGCTGGTGTGTTTTTGTCACGGTTATGAATCTTTATGATCACGCCTCCACTCGTTGATTTGATCTCATCTGTGTGCTATGTTAAATCTATCTTTCAGGAAATGGAGGTTTTCTCAATGACAGCATCTATTAGACTTCGATTCCAGGCTTTGAACGCTTGCTAGCATACAATCAAAGGCTCTGCACGCACGCAGAGTAAATGGAAGTGGTCTGCCTGCTTAGGGAAACCTTTATTCAGCGATTTGCATAATAAGAAGGGGCATGACTGCGCCTGGATAGGCTTCTTTTTCTATCACCATTTCCTCTTTGATTGTCTGTATTTATATCAAATACAAATCAAAAGGAGAAGCCGGTATGAACAAAAATAAAGTGATAGAGATTGCACATAAACATGCTATTCATGTTAAAGAGGATTCATTGATATTTAATCAGTCAGGACTTGATTTTCTTGTCGTTTTTGCAGAGGACGCAGATGGGGAAAGATGGGTTTTGCGCTTTCCGAGAAGAGAAGATGTTCTGGCATCTGCGGATAAGGAAAAACGCACGTTGGATCTAATTGTGCCTCGGATTGCTGTTGAAGCTCCGCAGTGGCGCGTATTTACGGATGAATTAATTGCTTACAGACAGTTGTCTGGTGTTCCTGCGGGGACCATTGATCACGAGGCAATGGCTTATGTGTGGGAAATTGATGAAAAGAATGTGCCGTCTGAATTTACAAAAACTCTTGCAGAGGCAATGGTATCGCTTCACCGGATTGGCGGAAAAGCAGTTGAAACGGCAAATTTACCAGTAGAAACCGCTGAAGAGGCAAGAAAGAATATGATGAGACGAATGGAAAACGTAAGAGCCTCGTTTGATGTGAATGAAAAGCTGTGGAAAAGGTGGCAGGAATGGGTGAACGACGACACGCTGTGGCCTGCTGAAACGTGCCTTGTTCATGGTGATCTTCATGCGGGTCACATTTTAATCAATGCATCTGCTAAAGTGACCGGTATTATCGACTGGACAGAGGCTTCTGTGACAGATCCCGCAAATGATTTTGTACCCCACTTTCGCACTTTTGGAGAACAGGCTCTAAACGATCTCATTTTCCACTATGAAAAAGCGGGTGGCTATGTTTGGCCCAACATGGAAAAACACATTATTGAATTAACTGCAGCATATCCAATTGGTATTGCTGAGTTTGCGCAGAAATCAGGACTGGAAGAATACAAGCAAATGGCAAAGCAGGTATTGGGCGGAAATCAGTAAGTCCTTGCTCTCTCCCTTATGGGGAGGGAGTTTTTTTGTAACACTAATAAAAACCCTGCAAAACTGAACGCGAAAAAATCGGGGCCATGGACGGCATGCCTGCTAATCTATTATCAAAGGAGGTCATCTGATGGGAATGCTCCAACACATGAATGAGGCACTGGCTTACATTGAGGAAAATTTGGCAGAAGAGCTTGATTATAAGGAAGCAGCCCGGATTGCGCTCTGTTCGGAGTACCATTTTAAACGGATGTTTTCATCTCTTTCCGGTATTTCTCTTACTGAATATGTCCGGAGAAGAAGGCTGACCCTTGCGGCATTTGAGCTGAGGGACAAAGGCATGAAAGTGATTGATGTAGCGATCAAGTATGGATATCTTTCACCGGACTCATTCACGCGGGCGTTTCAGCAGCTGCATGGGCTGACACCGTCTGAAGCGAGAACAGGCAGACGTACGCTTAAAGCTTTTCCGAGGATGACCTTCCAGTTAATCATTAAGGGAGGCAGTGAAATGAAGTACCGTGTAGAAGAAAAAGAAGCTTTTCACATTGCAGGCATCAAAAAAAGAGTACCCATTATATTCAACGGGGTGAACCCTGAGATTGCCGCGATGTGGCAAAGCCTGACCATGGATGTGATTCAAGAATTAAAAGACCTTTCTAATGTTGAGCCATTCGGTATTATAAGCGCATCTTCAAACTTTTCAGAAGGAAGGATGGAGGAAAAAGGCGAGCTCGATCATTATATTGGCGCAGCCACGACAAAAGAGATTCCTGGTCACCTTGATTACTTGAAGGTTCCGGCTTTGACATGGGCTGTTTTTGAAGCGTGCGGCCCCTTTCCGGAAACGCTTCAGGAGATATGGGGCCGCGTCTATTCGGAGTGGTTTCCATCCTCGTCCTATGAGCTGGCAGAGGGTCCGGAAATTCTCTGGAACGAGCAGAAGGATACGACATCACCGGATTTTAAGAGTGAGATCTGGATACCTGTTATAAAAAAGAACGGATGATAGACGCCCCCTCAAATACAAGCTATACTTTTGGATAAACATCCCAATATGAGAGGGGCTCACCTTGTGAAAAAGCTCATCCTTCCTGTGTTCGCTGTCCTTTTTTTGGCCGGCTGCGGGTCAGAAGAAGAAGAAGCGGCAGCTTATACGGAGCAGCAGGTCGAAAAGCTGTACGGCGTTGAAGCAGAAACAGTCAAAATAGAAGAGCAGCAGGGTTATGGTTCAACAATTGTTATAGTTCTCGCATCACTTTTCGGAGATACCTACGATCTTACGCTGAAAACGGAGGATGATCTGACTTTCAGTGCGTCCGTTACTGGGGAACTGACTCAATTTCATGTTTATTACGTTTCCGAAAAGCATAAATCTCTCCTGAAAGAAAATGAAGAGTATCAGAAGCTTGCCGGCATACTCGAGGAGAATGGAATCAGTGAAATCAAGCTTGGCCAAGGGTTTGAGTCAACAATTGAAGCAAGCGGGAAAATAAGGGCAGAAAACGCAAATGCCGGACAGATCATGGATGCGCTTACCGGAATGTCCGAGATGATGATAAAGGATGTACCTTACAGTCTGTCTTTGAACATGGAGACAGAAGAACCGGGTGAAACCATTGAGACACTTGCCTACAGCGACAGTGAGACAGAGGAGCTGAAGAATGTTCTTGAAACATATCTGCAGACCTTCAGACTCCATCACACCTTTGAAACGTCTGTTAAAAGGGAGCTGGAACCATTTGGACTCTCGGGTCTCTCGTTTCTCAGCAGGAGTTTTGAAGAAGACGAAGAGAGGTACTACGAGCAATCAATCGGACTGAGTTTAACAGAAAACTACAATGAGGAGAATCTTTTAAAAGGAATCGCACTTTTGAGAGAAAAAGGCATGAGTGATGCATTGGTGTATATCAACATTGAACCGGGAAGTCATACAGAATCATGTCAGGCAAGTGTTTTGAAGAATGCTGCTGACTTAAGACGCTGCTTTGGAATTGAGAACGAATGAAAAGAACCTCCGGCCACCCGGAGGTTCTTCTTATAAGGCTTCTTTAATTACTTTTTTGGAGTAAAGAACAGACAGCACACCAAAGATTGAGTAGAGCACCGTATACAGGACCATCACGATGATCATCGGCGTCCACACTTCGGCTCCGAACAGGAACCAGCCGGACTGGACAGCGAAATAGCTGTGAAGCAGGCCGATTACAAGCGGAATGCCGAAGCTGAAAAGCTGTTTTGCACGGAGGCCTTTCAGCAGGTCTCCCTGTGTAAAGCCGAGCTTGCGCAAAATCGTGTAGCTTGGCTGTTCTTCTTCGCTTTCGCCCATTTGTTTAAAGTAGAGGATGCATCCTGACGTGACAAGGAATGATAGACCAAGGAACCCGACGATGAACATGGCAAGACCCATGGTGCGTTTTTGGGTGTTGAGTGTTTCAAGCTGAGAGTCGTTCGGCGCATTTTCATTCATTTTCATCGAAAGGAACAGATCATTTGCTTTCGTTTTATTCTGAGGGTCTTTTATGTCAAACGCGATATGCGTCGAAGTCGACCGCTGCAGCTCAGGATCCAGGTCTTTTTGAAGCTGCTTGAACACAGCGTCATCTACAATGGCCGTGGGCATGCCGCCGGATGTATAGTACCAGGAAATATATGTTTCTTTTTCCATCCCTAAATACGTCTGAGGGATTTTTGCCGTTTTTCCAAGAAGGGTAATGTCTCCTTCACTTTCAAGCGGCATGAATTTCTGCAGCAGGTCACTGTATCCGGTGAAAAGCGTTTCGTCCTTAGAAAGCTCTTTGCTGGCGGATTTTTCACTGATTACAGCAAGAGTCATTGTATTTGGATCAAAATTCATTCCTTCAAGCTTAGTGAGCATAATGTCTTTTACATTAAAATCCGCCAGGACAACTTCCGTGCTCTTCTCTTTGTAGGAGATTCCGCCTTCCTTCAATGCCTGAGCAAATTGTTCAGCATCTTTGCTGTCCGTAAAAGAAAAGTCAGAAGGCACCTGGCTTTTGGCCGTCGCCTCAGCTGAGTAATAGGAAATGTAGCTTAAAGAAAGCAATCCAATGGCAAGAGCGGATACGGTTGTGATGATGGTAAGCAGCATGGCATTTGATTTCATCCGGAACATAATGGATGAAAGGGACAGGACTTCATCCACCTTCAAATACCCGCCTTTTTTCTTGCGGATCAGATGGAAAATAAAGCTGACAGATCCTTTGTAAAAGAAGTAGGTTCCTAAAATAACGGACCCTAAGATAAAAATCATCGCCAGAAACAGGGCGGTTGTCGATTTAAAGTCTCCTCCGAAAAGTCTCGAGGAAACATAGTACCCTGCAGCAATCAAGGCCATGCCTAAAAGGCCAATAATGATTTCAACTGCGGTCATTTTCTTCACTTTCTCTTCTGCCGATGACAGCACTCTAAAGAGTGAGAGAATGCTCTGCCTCTTGATGAAAAGATAGTTCATCAGCATAATCAGCGTGTAAATGACCGTAAATACGATCAATGTCTGAACTAGGGCCTCAGTTGAAAAGTGGAGCTTTGCCACATCATCTGTACCTGTAATTTTGAAGAGAATCATCATCACAAGCTTGGAGATGGCAAATCCGGCAAAAATACCAAGGGCAAGAGATCCGAAATACAGCATGAAGTTTTCAGCGGTCAGCAGCCGGAAGATTTTATGTTTTGTCATCCCAATCAGCTGAAACAGCCCGATTTCTTTGCTGCGGCGCTTAATGAAAATGTTGTTAGCATAGAGCAGAAAGATCGTGACTATGGCAACGAGGAGCACAGAAGCTGTTTTTATGGCTGCGCCCCCCTTAATTGAGCCTTCTACGGCATCCATGGACGGGTCATACTGAAGGGTGACAAACGAAAAATACAGGGCCACGCTGACGACCAGCGCAAAAATATACAGATAGTAGTTCTTCAGGTTCTTTTTGAAATTCTTTATAATCAGCTGATTAACGCTCATCCTGCACACCGCCCAGAACGCCCTGCGTTTTCATAATGTCCTTAAAGAAATCCTGTCTTGATTGACCGCCCCTGTTCAGCTGCGTGTAGATCTGTCCGTCCTTAATAAAGATGACGCGGCTGCAGTAGCTTGCCGCAGCGGGATCGTGCGTGACCATGACGATGGTCGCTTTGCGCTTGGCGTTCAGGTCTGTCAGCTTGTTCAGCAGATCGGCAGCTGATTTGGAATCAAGTGCTCCGGTCGGTTCATCCGCAAAAATGATGCTCGGTTCGTGGATAAATGCGCGGGCTGCAGATGTGCGCTGCTTTTGACCGCCTGAAATCTCGTTCGGGTATTTGTCCTTCAATTCTGCAATGCCAAGTTCATTTGCAAGAGTTTCAAATCGCTGATCTGCTTCCTTCTTGGGTACGTTTGAAATAGAAAGCGGCAGCAGAATGTTTTCCTTCACAGTCAGCGTGTCGAGCAGGTTGTATTCCTGAAAAATAAACCCGAGATGGTGCTTCCTGAATTCAGCCAGCTGCTTTTCTTTCATGCCTGTCATCTCTTTGTCCTCAATGCGGATTGTGCCCCCGCTTACTTTATCAATGGACGAAAGGACGTTTAAAAGCGTGGTTTTGCCGGAGCCGGATGCTCCCATGATGCTCACGAATTCACCCTCTAAAATTGAAAGGTCAATGCCTTTCAGCACGTCCTGTTTATTAAATTTGTTACCATAGCTTTTCTGCAGTTTGGCTGCTTCTAAAATGGCCATTGTGTGTTCCTCCTCTTTAATCGTTACCTTTAGTATAAAAAGGGGAAAGCATCTTTTCCTTTTATTGTGCGAACAAATAAAGAAAGCATGTGACATTGTTGTCACATGCCCATGACAGCTGCGAAATCGTTCTTTTTCGGGAAGGAAAGAGTAAAGACCGTCTCCTGACCCGGAACGGATGCCGCCTGAATCTCAATCAGAAGCGAAGCCGCTGCTTTTTTGGCCAAATAAAGGCCCATTCCGGTCGCCGCCTGATCCTGATGATTGGCGGTGGAGGTGAATCCTTTATCGAATATCCGGGGCAGGTCCCTCGCTTCAATGCCACGGCCAAAATCCCTGATTTCAAGCTTGGCGTTTCCATGTTCAAGATAGCTCCTAATTTCAATGTCAGATGCCCCGCTGTATTTCACCGCATTCGTCAGGATCTGCCTTAGGATAAACGCAAACCACTTTGCATCTGTGAGTACTTCCCGCTGCAGGAGTTCTATGTCAAAGCCAATGCCCTTTTGGATACACCAGGCCTGAAGGGTTTTCAGCTCGGTGAAGAGAACATCTTCAAGATCAATCATCTCTATATAAAGATCGTTCTCAATGAACGGGATCCGTTTTTGATGGAGCTGCTGGTCGAGCAGCAGGTGAATGCGGAGCCATTCATAGGTTAAATTGGTTTTCGTTTGTCCGTCCTCCATCCGTTCAATCATCAGGTGCATCGCCGTCAGCGGGGTTTTCACCTCATGAATCCAGGACAGAAGGTCATCTTTTTCCTGCTCAAGAGAGATATAGTGACGCTGCGCGTCTTTTTTCAGAAGCTCGGTGTGATCAACCAACGTCTCCTCAACCAGCTCTTCAAAAGCGCTGCCGGGTACCGGAATGCTTGTCACATCAAGATTTTTTTCCCTGTCCTGGAGCGCTTTAAAAAAGGCCGTTTCTTTCTGATAGCGGACAGCCAGGAACACAAGAAAGGACAGAAGGGATAAAAAGACGATATACAATACACTCTTAAACGGAACCGCATTGTCAATGAACGAAATAAACAGAAACAGAAGATGAACCGCGGCAAAAAAGAGAATCCAGCTTATGCGCTCTTTCAAAAAAACACGGATCATAGAGTTTCCTCTTCCAGGGCCACATAGCCCTGTCCCACTTTTGTCTCAATAAACCTTCCGAGTCCAATCTCCTCAAGGCGCTTCCGCAGCCTGTTCACATTCACCGTCAGCGTGTTGTCGCTTATAAACCGCTTATCATCCCAGAGACTGTTGATCAGCTTGTCTCTGCTTACAATCTTATTCTTCTGTTCAATTAAAAGCTTCAGAATGAACATTTCATTCTTCGTAAGCTCGACGGTCCCTTGATCATTAGTTACGGAATTCCGTTCATAATCAACCGCAGCACCGC
This sequence comes from Metabacillus mesotrionivorans, assembly GCF_052171315.1. NCBI lineage: Bacteria > Bacillati > Bacillota > Bacilli > Caryophanales > Bacillaceae > Metabacillus > Metabacillus mesotrionivorans. The sequence continues at coordinate 82,941 of NZ_JBQMFF010000005.1, forward strand.
ACCACGTCTTGAGGTGAACCTGTTCAGTGCTGTAGTTATAAACCCTCCGCAGGATGGCCTGGATTTTCGCGATCAGCACATCAAAGTGAAAGGGCTTCTGGACAAAATCATCGGCTCCAAGCTGCATGGACATCACCATATCTGTCGGGTGATCCCGTGAGGATAAAAAGATGATCGGGACATTGGAATGAGAACGGATCATCCGGCACCAGTGAAACCCGTCGAACTTCGGCAGCTGAATGTCAATGATCACAAGATCCGGCTTCACATCCGAGAATTCCTGCATCACCCTGCTGAAGTCCGTTATGCCGTAAACGTCGTACGACCATTGATTCAGCCGTTCCTTTATTTCTGTAAAAAGGGACTGATCATCTTCAATTAATAAAAGTTTAAACAACTGCCTCACCACTCAGATAGATTTCAGATACTTCAAGTTTATAGCAAATTTTGGACATTTTCCATCATGCAAAAAAAAGACACCCTATAAAGGGTGCCTGTTAAAGAGTTGCCTGAACCTCAGCAGGTGCCGCGTGCTCTTTTTTTCCATGAAGCATGTAGTAAAGCGCAATGCTTAGCATGACGGCAAATCCGAGGATGACGTAAAGCGTGCTGTAGCCTGTAACCGGAATGACGAACCCGAGCAGGTAAGGCCCAAACCCGAGTCCCGCATCTAAAAAGATGAAGAATGTGGACGTGGCAAGCCCCATCCGGTGCGGAGGCGTCAGTTTAACCGCAATCGCCTGCGTGGCAGACTGCATATTGCCAAATCCGAGTCCGATCAAAACGCCGGAGAGAAGAAACACCGTGCTCGTGCTCGCCGTGCTTAGAAGGAACAGTCCTGCTGCAAACAGCACAAACGCCGGATACATGACATAATTGGCCCCTTTTTGATCGAGCAGCTTGCCTGTGAACGGACGCGACACAAGCACAGCTGCAGCATAAACGATGAAAAAGAAGCTCGCTGTGCTGACAAGGTCAATGTCCATCGCATAAAAGTTAATAAAGGACAGAACGCTCGAATAGCAGAACGCCACAGCCAGTGTGATAAAAGCAATCGGCAATGCCCGGGGCTCAACAAAGCTTGAAAGGCTAAACCCTTTAACGGCAGCATGCTTTGGCTGGCCTGCAAGAGGGGGAATCGTGACGAAAAAAGCGATAAGCAGGCTGAGGATGCCAAGCGCGACACAGAACATGAAAATCGTCTGGAAGCTCGCATGCTGGCTCAGATAAAGCCCGATGAACGGCCCGATCGCTGTAGCAAGCGTCGCACTCATGCTGTAATACCCGATTCCTTCCCCTTTTCTTGAGGCAGGAATGATCTGTGCCACAATCGTTCCCGTCGCTGTACTTGCCATGCCGAGGGTAATCCCGTGCAGAAGGCGGTTAGCCAAAAGGAAGCCCAGTCCAAGTTCAAAAAAGTAAAAAGAAGTTGTAATCGTAAAGAGAATCAGCCCGGTATACAGAATTTTTTTCCGGCTGAAACTTGTGATCAGCCTGCCGATGAACAGCCGGCCAATCAGCGCTCCGATGATAAAAATGCCTGTCACAAGACCGGCTTCACTTGTTGATGCATGGTATTCATCCACCGCAAACACCGCGATGGTCACCATTAATAAGTAAAAAATCAGGGTTAAGAAAAAGTTAATGGACGAAACAACGATAAAGTCCTTCGTCCACAGTTTTGATTTATTCAACGGTCTTCACCTTACTCTCTAATATTTTTCCGGATGTCTTCCATCACCCGGATGCACGCGAGCTGCTCTTCTTCTGAGATGCCTTTCAGAATGTCCAGCTCATATTCATCAATGGTGATCCGGACCTTTTCATACAGCTTTTGTCCTGCTTCAGTCAGCTGCATCCGTTTCTCGCGTTTATCTTTTCCGGCAACCTGTTCAACATAGTTCAGCTCTTCAAGCTTGCTGATGGTGCGCGTCACTGTAGGCTTTTCAACACCCTGATAATCGGCAAGCTCGACAAGCGTTGCCGTCCCGTAATTGGACAAATAATGAAGAACAGACCACTGGGCCCTGTATAAATCATGCTTTGCCAGCTCCAAATTCAGCCTGTTTTCAAACGGTCTGTATAAAAGGAGAAGCTGCTGAAAAAATTTCTGATACGTTTTTATGGAAAACACCCCGCTTAAAATAGTTACCATGAGTAACAGTTACCTTAAGTAACTAATATAACAAACTAAATCAGCCGTGTAAACCGGATTGCCTGATTTGATGATTGACATGAAACGGGAATATATGTTATTTATTTAGTGGGTTAGCACTCTAAGGTGATGAGTGCTAAAAAAGCTGAAAGGAGATTTTTAACATGGCAAAAATGCAGTTTAAAGCAGAATCTAAGAGATTATTAGACATGATGATTAACTCGATTTACTCCCAGAAAGAAATCTTTTTGCGCGAGCTGATCTCAAACGCGAGTGATGCGATTGATAAAATCTACTACAAGGCTTTAACAGATGACACCCTGTCATTTGATCAGAGCAGCTATTACATAAAAGTGAGCGCAGATAAGGAAAAGCGCACACTCACGATTGCGGATACAGGAATCGGAATGACGAAAGAGGAGCTTGAAAACAACCTCGGGACCATCGCACAAAGCGGTTCTCTTGCATTCAAGAGCGAAAATGAGCTGAAGGACGGGCATGACATCATCGGCCAGTTCGGGGTAGGATTCTACTCAGCGTTTATGGTCGCTGATGCCATCACGGTTACAACGAAAACAATCGGCGCAAGCGAAGCATACAGATGGCATTCTGACGGTGCGGACGGCTATACAATCGAGCCGTGCGAAAAAGAGGAAGTCGGCACGGAAATCGTCCTCAGCATCAAGCAGAACACAGAAGAGGACTCTTATGATGAATTTTTGGAAGAGTACCGCCTGAAGGCTATCATTAAGAAGTACTCGGACTTCATTCGCTACCCGATTAAGATGGATTCAACGGTCAGCAAGAAAAAAGACGGCAGCGAAGACGAGTTTGAAGAGACGGTCGAAGAACAGACGATCAACAGCATGGTGCCGATCTGGAGAAAAAACAAAAACGAGCTGACGGATGAAGATTACGAGAATTTCTATCACGAAAAGCATTACGGCTTTGATAAACCGCTTAAGCATATCCACATCAGCGTAGACGGTGCTGTGCGCTACAATGCCATTCTCTACATTCCGGAGCAAATTCCGTATGACTACTACTCCAAAGAGTTTGAGAAGGGGCTTGAGCTGTACTCCAACGGGGTGCTGATCATGGAAAAATGCGCAGATCTTCTTCCTGACTATTTCTCTTTTGTCAAAGGAATGGTTGATTCAGAGGACCTGTCACTGAACATTTCACGCGAGATCCTGCAGCAGGACCGCCAGCTGAAGCTCATTGCAAAAAACATTAAAAACAAGATTAAGAGCCAGCTTCAAACCCTTCTGAAAGATGAGCGGGAAAAATATGAAACGTTCTACAAGTCTTTCGGAAGACAGCTGAAATACGGTGTGTACAGTGATTTCGGAGCGAACAAAGAAGACCTTCAAAACCTTCTCATGTTCTACTCTTCAAAAGAGAAAAAGCTGATTACGCTTGATGAATACGCAGCTGCGATGCCAGAAGGACAGCCGTACATTTACTACGCAGCGGGCGAAAGCCACGAACGCCTTGAAAAGCTTCCGCAGACGGAAGTTGTGGCAGATAAAGGCTATGATATCCTGTATTTCACAGACGAAGTCGATGAATTTGCGATCCGCATGCTCATGTCTTATAAAGAAAAAGAATTCAAGTCCATCTCAAGCGGTGACCTCGGCATTGAATCAGATGACAGCGACACGAGCACAGAGACAGAAGAACAGGACAATAAAGAGCTCTTTGAAGAGATGAAAACCATCCTCGGCGGCAAAGTAAAAGACGTTCGCATCTCAAAGCGTCTGAAAAGCCACCCTGTCTGCATCGCGACAGAAGGCGAAGTCACAACCGAAATGGAAAAAATCCTGAAAGCCATGCCGAACAGCCAGAACATCAAGGCCGAAAAAATCCTTGAAATCAACAGCAGCCATGACGTCTTTGCCTCATTGAAAGACGCATACGCAAACGACAAAGAAAAACTGGCGCTGTACACAAACCTCCTCTTCAACCAGGCCCTCCTCATCGAAGGACTGACAATCGAAGATCCGGTAGAGTTTACAAACGATATCTGCAAGATTATGGTGTGAAAATAGTAGGCCGGCAGGGACCAAGTGGTTCCTGCCGGTTTTTTATTTGGGTGATGGGGATCCTCGCCGGTCCATGATTTAGCTGATTTTCGCAGTCCAGGACCGCAAACCAACTGACAAATGGCCAAGATCTTGCTAGAAAAAAAGGTATTTGGTGCGTGGAAAAAGGGGTTGGCAGTAAAACGAGGAAAGTTGGTTGTAACGCAATGATTGTTGGTTGTAAAACGAACGAAGCTGGTTGTGTTGTCCGGATTGTCGGTAGTAACGCGTCCTGACCGGATGAGCGGATTTGCGCCGGTTCATGATTTAGCTGCCTTACGCAGTCCAAGACCGCAAACAACTAATAAATGGCCAAGATTTTGCTAGTAAAAGAGGTATTCATCCCCTAATCCACAAGAAAAAACGCCATTCTCCAGAATGGCGCTTCTCCCAATTACTTCGGATGCATTTTAAATTTCAAAAATAGCTCGTTATAGTAAGCGAGGTTCTTTTTTCCGAGGTTTTCGTACACTTCAAGCTTTTCCGTCAGCTGGGGCGGAGGATAGAAGCGCTCGTCGCTGACCATGTCCTCAGGCATGTATTTCAGTGCCTCTTTGTTTGGAGTGGAGTAGCTTACGTACTCTGTGTTTTCTGCAGCCACCTCGGCATCAAGCATGAAGTTGATGAATTGATGCGCTGCCTCCACGTTCTTTGCTGTTTTTGGGATGACCATGTTGTCGAACCAGAGATTGGATCCTTCTTCAGGTACAACGTACTCGAGGGCTTCGTTTTCGTACATGATTTCAGAAGCAACACCTGACCACACGAGACCGATCGCCGCCTCCTGATTTTCAAGCAGCATCCGGCTTTCGTCACCGACAACCGCTTTTACATTAGGCGTAAGGGTATCGAGCTTCCGCTTTGCTTCCTCCAGATGCTCAGGGTTCGTATCATTCAGGGAATAGCCAAGGCTGTTCAGCCCCATCCCCATGACTTCCCGCGCACCGTCAATCAGGAGGATCTGGTTTTTCAGATCCGGATCCCAAAGATCATTCCAGCTCTCGATTTTCTTCCCGCCGATCATGGACGGGTTGTAGACGATGCCGACTGTTCCCCAGAAATAAGGAATGGAATACTTGTTTTCAGGGTCAAAGGGCAGGTCCATAAAGCGCTGGTCAATATTTTTCAAGTTCGGAAGCTTTGAGTGATCAAGCGGGATCAGCAAGTCTTCCTGCCGCATTTTATCAATCATATATTCAGACGGAACGGCAATGTCATACGTTGTCCCGCCTTGTTCAATCTTCGTCATCATCGCTTCGTTGGAATCAAAGGTTTCATAAATGACCTTAATGCCGGTTTCTTTTTCAAAACGGTCGACTAAATCAGAATTGATATAGTCCCCCCAGTTGAAAATGGTCAGGGTGTTGCCGCCTGAATAACCCTGAGACGAGTTAAGCTCGGAAATGGCATATAAAAGAATACCGGAAACGAGAGCAATGGCAATAAAGACGCGAACCAGCTTCTTCATTTTTTAACCCCCCATCCGTTTTGTCTGTTCCGCTGGGTGATGAAGTAGTAGACAATCACAAGCAGTACGGTAAACAGGAACAGCAGAGTGGACAGCGCATTGATGTTCAAGGCGATGCCGCGCCGTGCAAGGGAGTAAATTTCAACAGAAAGCGTCGTGAATCCGTTCCCTGTCACGAAAAAGGTTACCGCAAAGTCATCAAGCGAAAACGTCAGGGCCATGAAGAACCCTGCAAAAATACCGGGTGTGATGAACGGCAGGACAACCTTTGTCATCACATTCCATCTGCTTGCTCCAAGATCGCGCGCTGCATCGAGCAGCGTCGGGCTCATCTCCATCAGTTTCGGCAGCACCATCAGCACCACAATCGGAACGCTGAAGGCAATATGAGAAAGAAGCACTGAGTAAAATCCGAGCTTGATTCCTGCCATCGTGAACAAGATCAGGAATGATGCCCCGATGATTACGTCCGGACTTACAATCAGCACGTTATTAAGCGAAAGCAGCGTATTTTTGGTCTGTCTGCTTTTAAACGAGTGGATGGCAAGAGCACCCATAACCCCGATAATCGTTGAAATTAAAGCGGACAAAAGCGCAATGACAAGGGTGTTCAGCACGATAATCAATAGCCTTGTATCTGTAAAAAGCTCTTTGTACCAGTCAAGCGTGAAGCTTTCAAAGTTGTACATCGTGCCGCCGCTGTTGAACGAGTAAAAGACAAGAAAGAAGATCGGCGTGTACAAAATCATGAAAATCAGCACTAAAAAGATGCGTGACAGAGGGGATATTTTTTTATCCAACTTACATACCCCGCTTTCGGTTTCCGGTAAGGAAAATAATCAGGAACATAAAGATAATCAGGAATACCGCAATGGTCGAACCCATTCCCCAGTCCTGCGTAACTAGGAAATGCTGTTCAATCGCCGTTCCAAGCGTAATGACCCGGTTTCCGGCAATCAGCCTTGTCAGCATGAACAGGGACAGGGCCGGGATAAATACAAGCTGGCAGCCTGCCTTCACGCCGTCAATCGTAAGCGGAAAAATGACTCTCCGGAAAGCTGTCCAGCTTGATGCACCAAGGTCTCTCGCCGCATCAAGCAAAGTCGGGTTCAGCTCATTCAGCGAGTTAAAAATCGGCAGAATCATAAACGGGATGAAAATATAAACGGAAACAAAGATAAAGCTGAAATCTGTAAACAGCAGCTGCTGAGAACCGATTCCGACCGCATCAAGGAAACTGTTGGCCACACCGTACGTTCCGAATATTCCAAGGAACGCATATGCCTTCAAAAGAAGGTTGATCCATGAAGGAACAATGATCAGCAGCAGCCATAAATGCTTATGCTTCGTATAAGTGAGCAAATAAGCCGTCGGATACGAAATCAGCAGAGATAGAGCCGTTATTAAAAACGCATACCAGAAGGAGCTGAGCGTCATTTTCAAATACACAGGTGTAAAGAAATTCTGGTAATTGGCGAGCGATAAGTTGCCTTCAATATCGATAAATGAGTAGTAAAGAACAAGAACAATCGGTGCGATAACAAAAAGCGCGATCCAGAGTGCATAAGGAACCATGTACAAATTGCGGGTCAGCTTATTTTCCATGCTCTTCTCCGTCTTCGTAAGCCTCAAGGCGCTTATCAAATTCTTCTTCCGTTTCATTAAATCTCATAACATGAATGGCTTCGGGATCAAAATAAAGACCAATCTCATCCCCGACAACCGCTTTTTTCGTCGAGTGAACGAGCCACTCATTCCCGTCCGCGTCGTAGCTGCTGATCTCATAGTGAACACCGCGGAAGAGCTGGGAATCTACGCGTACCTGCAGTTTCCCCCGCTCTTTCGACGTGATTTCAAGATCCTCAGGACGGATGACAATTTCAATCGGTTCGTTCGGATTCAGCCCCTGGTCGACACACTCAAATTGTTTGCCGGTAAATTCCACTAGATAGTCTTCAACCATCGTGCCGCTGACAATATTAGACTCACCGATGAAATCGGCTACGAACCGGTTGATCGGCTCATCATAAATGTCTGTAGGCGTTCCGCTCTGCTGGATTTTCCCTTTATCCAGAACGAAGATTTCATCGGACATGGCAAGTGCTTCTTCCTGGTCATGCGTGACAAAGATAAAAGTGATGCCGAGGCGCTGCTGCAGCTCACGGAGCTCATACTGCATTTCCGTCCGCAGCTTTAAATCAAGGGCAGAAAGAGGTTCATCCAGAAGAATGACTTCCGGCTCGTTGACGATCGCACGCGCGATTGCAACACGCTGGCGCTGTCCGCCTGACATCTCCTTGATCTCGCGGTTTTCATAGCCGTCAAGGTTAACGAAGCTCAAGGCTTCCTTCACTTTCGACTTGATGTCGGCGCTGTTCATTTTTTTAATGCGAAGGCCAAATGCCACATTTTCAAAAACATTCAAGTGCGGAAAAAGAGCGTAATCCTGAAAAACGGTATTCACCTGACGTTTATTGGCAGGCACATCGTTGATTTTTTTGCCGTTGAAAAGGATTTCACCTTCAGACGCTTCGGTGAATCCGGCAATGAGTCTGAGGATTGTTGTCTTCCCGCAGCCCGATGGACCGAGCAGGGTGTAAAACTTTCCGCGCTCAATCTCAAAGCTGACATTGTTAAGGACAGCAGTGTCATTATCGTATTGCTTCGTGACCTGCTTAAACTGAATAATGGTGTTTGTCATGATCATTCTCCCTCTTCGTTTGCTCACGCGCATAGCAAGTAGTCATCTATATAAAATACGAAAAAACGTTCATTTACAGCGGGTATACATGTGAATAATTATACATGAAAAGACACAAGTATATCCAAATTGGGAATTGTAAGCCACATATGACATTATGAACTCATTTTGAAGCGACCGCAAGAAAATAAGTCAAGCTTCTTCCATGAAAAAATTTCAAATTCAGTGCAAAATCCACCCGCTTTTGGGGATAGTAAGGGTTGTTAAAAAATCAGAAATGGAAGGTGTTTTATGTTCAGAAAAAAATCAGCAGTAAAAAAAGCAGTCAGCAGTGTTGTATTAGCTCTTATCCTATTAGTCGGCATGCCTCTTTCCGGCTCTGCGGTCGGTAAAGGAGCAAGCGGATCAGATGTATCTGTCATTCAGGGGATGCTTAAATCAGTGGGAAGCTATTCCGGTAAAATCACAGGTAAATATGACAGCGTAACAGTTCAGGGAGTAAAGTATTTTCAAAAGAGATACGGTCTGCCGGTAACGGGAGCTGTAGATGACAGAACCTTTCAGTCTCTGCTTTATGCGTATGCCAAAGTGAAAAACCTATCAGGCGGCGGAGCAGGTAAAGGTACCGGCAATGGCGGAGGCCAAGGCGGCGGAGCAGGAGCAGGTGAAGGAGCCGGAGAAGGCGGAGGCCAAGGCGGCGGAGCAGGAGCAGGTGAAGGAGCCGGAGAAGGCGGAGGCCAGGGCGGCGGAGCAGGAGCAGGTGAAGGAGCCGGAGAAGGCGGAGGCCAAGGCGGCGGAGCAGAAGCAGGAGAAGGCGGAGGCCAGGGCGGCGGAACAGGTGAAGGAGCCGGAGAAGGCGAAGGCCAGGACGGCGGAACAGGTGAAGAAGCTGGAGAAGAAGAAGGCCAGGGTGAAGAGCAAGGTGAGGCTGGCGAGGAAGAAGAGGAAAAAGGTGAGCTAGAAGAAGAAAAAGGAACTGAGGAAGAAGGCCAGGAGCAGGAAGAAAAACAGCCGGCTGAAAAAGAAGGCAACGAGAAAGAGCCTGCTGAAGAAAAAGCACCTGAAAAGGCCGGAGAAAAAGAAAGTGAAGAAAAAGAAAACGGCAAAAATTAAAAAGAAGAACGCTTTGGAGCTAAGACTCCAAAGCGTTTTGTTATTACTCTGCTGTTTCTTCAAACAGTCTTGAAATTTCCACAATCACGTTAACCGACTTGATCATGTTTTCAACGGAGATAAACTCAAATTTCCCGTGGAAGTTCTCTCCGCCGGTAAAGATATTCGGTGTAGGAAGTCCCATGTAGGAAAGCTGGGAACCATCCGTTCCTCCGCGGATCGGCTCAACGACAGGCTGGATGTCCAGGTTCTCCATAGCTTTGTATGCAATGTCAACAATGTGTTTGACCGGCTCTATCTTTTCTCTCATGTTGTAATACTGATCGTTCATATCGAGCAGGATGCGGTCGCTTCCGTATTTCTCTTTCAGTTTGGCAACGGCGTCTGCCATCGTTTGTTTTTTCTGCAGGAAGGCCTCCTTGTCAAAATCCCGTATAATATAGCTCAGTTTTGTCTGCTCCACATCTCCGCTGAAAGATAGAAGGTGGAAGAACCCCTCGTATCCCTCAGTCAGCTCAGGCGCTTCCGCGGCTGGCAACAAGCTTTGCAGCTCCATGCCGATTTTGATGGAGTTGACCATTTTACCTTTGGCCGTTCCAGGGTGAATGTTTGTGCCTTTAATGGTAATTTGTGCACCGGCTGCACTGAAGCTTTCATACTGAAGCTCTCCAAGAGGACCGCCATCCACTGTATAAGCGTACTTGGCGTCAAAAGCCGCAACATCGAACTTGTGGGGGCCGCGGCCAATTTCTTCATCAGGTGTAAAAGCGACTCTGATCCGGCCGTGCTTGATATCCGGGTTTTTCACCAGGTAATCCATAGCTGTCATGATCTCGGCGATGCCTGCTTTGTTGTCTGCCCCGAGAAGAGTCGTGCCGTCAGTCGTAATCAGAGTGTGTCCCTGATAGTTTGCAAGATTCGGAAAATCCTTCGGAGACAGGGCAACTTCATCGTTTAGCGCAATGTCCCCTCCCTCATAGTTTTCGTGAATCTGAGGGTTCACATTTTTTCCTGTGAAATCAGTGGCTGTATCTGTGTGCGCCAGAAATCCGATTGTCGGAACCTGCTTGTCTGTATTGGCCGGAAGCGTCGCCATCACATAGCCGAACTCGTCCATCGCGGCATCTTCCAGTCCAATTGCTTTCAGTTCTTCCACAAGTTTTTTCCCGAGTGTAAGCTGTCCTTCCGTTGACGGGCAGGATTCATTGCTTTCGTTTGATTGTGTGTCGATTTTTACATAGGATGTAAAACGTTCAATGATCTCTTGTTTCATGAGTGGTCACTCTCCTCTTAATTGTTCCAAAACCCTCTGGGCATGAAGCCCTTCTTGAAAGTCTGCAAGATTTGCCTTTTCGCCTTTGAGCGCTTTTGTGAGCTCCAAAACAAGCGAGCCGGCAAGACTTTCGTCTGCTTCAATTGGCAGCACCTTCTCCCCAAGCTTTCCGCCTTCGAGATCAGCCCAGTTGAGCAGGGAAAGTGTTCCCTCTGTTCCGTAGGCAGTGAAGCGGATTTCTTCGTCTCCGGCAATCCCGCTCAGTCCATCGAGTATGACCGGTGTGCCATCTTCAAGTTCTAGCCGGGCAAGGATGCCGATTTCGCATGAGTTTGGATCTTCGGGGTATTGAACGGACTTGTCCATAACGGTAACAGGTCCGAAGATCCTTTGAATTTGATGAATGTAATGAACCCCGACTTCAAGCACAAACCCTCCCTGCTCTTTGCCCGCAACCCATTCATTTTGCTGCCACGGACGCGGCCATGCAGGGAAATGCATCTTCAGCTCAATGCGTCTGAGCTTTCCGATATAGCCTTCTTTTATAAGCGATGCGAAGGTGCTGCTGCCTGCACTGTACAGCAGAGGGAAATTCATGGCGTGAACGATGCCTTTTTCCTCAGCCAGTGCTGCCAGACTTTCTGCTTCCTCAACCGAGTTTGCCAGCGGCTTTTCACATAGTACATGTTTTCCGGCAAGCATCACATCTGCTGCAATCCGGTGATGGAATTTCGGCGGAACGGCGATGTAGACAAGGTCAATATCTGCTTCCTTCAAAAGAAGAACATGGTCAGTAAATGACAGAATATCTCCTGTTTTTTCTAATGTTTCACGTGTAACGTCAGGATTCCGGTCGCAAATTGCAGAAATCCTGATTTCCGGATGGTTTATAAAGCTGCTCAATACGCGTTGTCCGATGGCTCCCAAGCCGATAATGGCTGCCTGTATCATATCCTGTCCCCTTTGCTGATTACTGATAATTAATTATATTAAGAAAAATAGGGTCCAGTAAAGCTTGAAGCAATCTTCATCTTTTGGGTAAGGTAAGAGAGACAGACGGATGGAGGGAAGAAATATGGAATTTGAACCGGTAGAATCATCGTTTTTCCTGATGCCGACACTGCAGCTTGCAGAGGAGCTGCTGGGAAAAATTCTCGTAAAAGAAAGCGCTGAAGGAACAGCTGCCGGCATGATCGTTGAAACGGAAGCCTATATCGGTCCGGGAGACCGGGCAGCCCACAGCTTTGGCGGACGACGGACGGCAAGAACGGAAGTCATGTTTGGACATGCCGGACATGCCTACACCTACGTTATGCATACCCATTGCCTCGTGAACGTAGTAAGCGGGGAGATGGATGCTCCTGAAGCCGTGCTGATCCGGGCAGTTGAGCCGGTCACCGGAGAAGAGCTGATGAGAAAAAGACGCCCTGCAGCTAAAAAAGACCACGACATGACAAACGGACCCGGCAAGCTGACAAAAGCACTTGGCATCACAATAGCGGATTACGGCCGCCCGCTGTGGGAAAGTCCATTATACATAGCAAGCGGCATTAGCCCTGGCAGCATATCGGCGGGTCCCCGCATCGGCATTGACAACAGCGGAGAGGCAGTGGGGTATCCATGGAGATTCTGGGTGAGCGGAAATCCTTTTGTATCAGGGACGAAAAAGAATAATCAGAGCTGAAAGGCCCTTTTGCAGGGGCTTTTTTAAATGGAAAGCTTTTTAGAGCTTTCAATCCAGTGGACTGAAGCGGAAGGCACTTGACTCCTGCGGGATGAAGAGGGCACTGAAGATCCCGCAAGCGCAGCGAGGAAGCTTCAGGCACTCCCCGCGGAAAGCAAGTGACTGGAGTGCAAGGGAACAGGTGCAATTTGAGATTTATATTCAGCATAAAAACAGCCTGCCATTAAAAAGAGAAGAGATTGGGAACACGTCTTCTTTAGTTTGAAAAGTTTCTCATCCCTGCGGTAATCCTGGAGCGGAAAGGAACGTGTAGAGCAGAAACCGGACTACTTTATACAAAACAGCAAGATTCTTAAGAAATTCTTAATCATTACAACGACTGCCTATTAAGAATTTCCAATTACACTATAGTTATTCACCCGGTTTAGCTATACTTTTGAAAGGAGCGTGAGAAAAAATGACAAATTACAACGTACTGGTCGTAGATGATGAAAAAGAAATCCGCGATGCGATAGAAATCTACCTTAAAAATGAAAACATAACCGTCATCAAGGCGAAAGACGGCGTCGAAGCCCTTGAAAAACTGAACGAGCACCAGATTCATCTTATCTTGCTGGACATCATGATGCCCCGGCTTGACGGCATTTCCACAACCTTTAAAATCCGTGAGAAAAAGAACATACCGATCATCATTTTAAGTGCAAAAAGCGAAGATACCGATAAAATTCTCGGCCTGCAGGTCGGAGCGGATGATTATGTGACAAAGCCGTTCAACCCGATGGAGCTGATTGCGAGAGTCAAATCCCAGCTGCGCCGCTTTGTGACACTCGGCACTTATGAAGGTGCACAGAAGACCGTTGATTTGAACGGACTGACCCTTGATCAATCAGCTAAAGAAGTCACTGTAAACGGCGAGAACGTCAAGCTGACCCGCATTGAATACAGCATTGTCGAGCTGCTGATGCTGAATGCGGGGCGCGTGTTCTCCATTAATGAAATTTATGAGCGCGTATGGAATGAGCCGGGCTACAACGCCGAAAAAACGGTTGCTGTCCATATCCGCAAAATCAGGGAGAAGATTGAGATTGATCCTAAAAATCCTAGATATTTAAAGGTGGTATGGGGAATTGGGTACAAAATGGAAAAATAGTATGGCATTCATTCTGGTAATGATGGTGCTGACCTACGGAATCAGCGGTGTGTTTTCCGCTATAGGAAACGGAGACAGATACTTATTCAAGAACTATTTTCAATCTGTTGAATATCAGGAACGGGTAAACTACTTTGCGAATCTTTTAAGCTTATATGAACTGAACGGTCTGACAAAAGAAGAAGCAAAAAAGAACGTCACCGTTTCTGCGGAAGAAATCGATGAACACCGCTACAGATACGGAAGTTTAAGCGAGCAGATGATGAATATTGAAGGACAGTATGATGCGGATATTTCAGCCGCCAAGGAAAACGGCAACACCGAGGTGGAAAAAGTCCTGACGGAAGAAAAGAATAAAAAGATTGCGGATATCACCATGAATTTCAAAGATGATGAGCATGTCAGGGAAAAGATTCTGGCGGAAAAACAGAAAGAAATTGACCGGTTTTTTGAAGAAATCTATAAAGATCCTAAACCGGAATTTGAAGCAACTAAAAAGGAATTTTTCTATTATTTAAAAAGTATAGATTCAGAAGAGATTTACACGAACCTGCCATTATCCGCCAAGGATGATCCAAAAGCATTCTTAACTAAAAAAGACATGTATCATGTTGAGAACTATTCGGGAGCGAGAGGATATATTTATTCGACTGATGGTTTCAACTATTTCGGCAGCGGAGAAGTAATGAATTTATTTGACGGCCTGCAGGAGAAAAAATTTACCGGCCAGATTGCCCTGCCTAAAAACGCACCGTCAGACAGTGTAACCATGATTGAACTTCGTGATTTTCAAAAATCACAGACGATCTACTATGCACACTCTATAAGCGGAGTGCTGGCACTGATGATCAGTGTCCTCCTTTTAAAGAGACGCCGTCTGTTTGATCCGATTCTGAAAAGCGTCTGGTCTGACAGGTATAACCGCTTGCCGCTGGATGTCAGATTTTTGCTTGCCGGAATTGCGCTTATCGGGAGCTTAATTTCCCTGTTTGGAGTAATCGACTACTATCCGTTCCGCTATGGATACGAATGGCTCTATTCCTTTATCTTTCTGGTTTTAGGAGCATGCTTCATCTCTGCTTTGATCATTCAATCCTTCCTTCTTGTCCACCAAGTTAGAATCGAAGGAAATCTGAAAAAAGAATGGAAAACGACTCTTCTTTACAGGATGTCAAAAGCGATTGCAGATGCTTTTCTCATTCAAAAAGTTGGAATTCAGCTGGTTATTCTGCTTGGCATTGTATTTGGGTTTGGTATCGGCGTCGTTGCCGTTCTTTATGAGCCTGCCTTTGTGCTCATTTACGTTCCTGCTTTCATCCTGATCGGCATTCCGGCTGTCCTGTTTATGTTTAAGCGGATCGGCTATTTTAATCAGATTGTTGCAAACTCAAATGAGATTATGCTCGGTAACCTGGAAACAGACCTGCCTGTAAAAGGGAAGTCGGCGCTCGCTGCACTTGCGTCAAATATGAATGCTTTAAAGCACGGCGTGAAAACATCGCAGCAAAAGCAGGTGAAAAGCGAGCGTCTGAAAACGGAGCTGATTACTAATGTAAGCCATGATCTCAGAACACCGCTCACTTCGATTATCAGCTACACCGATCTTTTGAAAAATCCTGCTTTAACCGAGGATGAAAGAGCCTCCTATATAGAAATCATTGACCGCAAGTCCCAACGCCTGAAGATTTTGATTGAGGACTTATTTGAAGCTTCAAAGATGGCAAGCGGCAGCATCGAGCTCATCAAGCAGAAGGTGGACGTTTCCCAGTTGCTTCAGCAGGCGCTTGCAGAGTACAACGAAGCGATCGGTGAATCAGGGCTGCATTTTCGGGTAACGTATCCGGATGAACCGGTTTATGCGGTAGTCGATGGGCAGAAGATGTGGAGAGTATTTGAAAATCTGATTGGAAATATTCTGAAATACTCTATGGAAAACACGCGCGTTTATATTACCATGAAGCAGTCAGGCAGCCAGGCGGTCATCTCTTTTAAGAATGTGACGAAATACGAACTGAGCGAGAATACCGATGAATTGTTTGAACGGTTTAAGCGCGGAGATTCATCACGTCATACAGAAGGATCGGGCCTGGGCCTGACGATTGCCAAATCAATTGTCGATTTGCATGGAGGCCAGCTTGAAATTGATGTTGATGGCGATCTTTTCAAGGTAACAATGATTTTGGACGCGGTTTAGCACGAAAATCTGCTCAGTTGGGCCGCAGAGATACATTTACTTGAAAAATCCCCTTCTTACTTGAAAAAGAACCAGTATTACATGAAAAACAAGGCATATTACTTGAAGTGCATACAGATTTACTTGAAATTTTCCAAATAACTTCCAAAAAACAGCCGGTCTCAAGTGAGACCGGCTGTTTTCATATTTATTCTACATCTTCTTCCGGTCGAGCCCAGACGGATACACTCTGGCCATTCACAGGGAATACCGCAAAGCCGTCGTCTTCAATGGTAATGTGCTCTTCGCGCGTGCCGGTCATGTCGACCCAAACCTCGCCCGCATGGTGTTCACCGACGCACATGCGTTTTTCGCCGTCATCTCCGTTTGAAATGACGACCGCACAGCCGGAACGCTCAAATTCATCTACACCGCGTCTGACCCAGCCGATGGTGTTCGGATGATCGAAGTAATCCTCCTGCTCGCCGTAGGCTCTTGTCTGCCTTACGTAAAGGAGCGGATCAATGGCTTCCCGTTTGCCGTCTATAGGGTTATCGCCGTCTATTCCGTAGTAATCGCCGTAAAATACGCACGGGTAACCGTGCTCACGCAGCAGAATCAGCGCGTAGGCACTCTGTTTGAACCAGTCCTCCACCCATGACTCGAGTGCTTCATCCGGCTGTGAATCATGATTATCAACAAATGTGACCGCATGCTCCGGGTGTGATCCTACAAGCGTATCCTCAAAGATTGTTGAAAGGTCAAAATCCTTCCCTGACTTTGAAGCTTCATGCAGCTTGTAATGAAGAGACACATCAAAAAGACTCATATTGTAATTGATTTTATCAAGGAAATCCTGGCATGCTTTTAAGTCTGATTTCCAGAACTCCCCGACAAAAAAGAAGTCATCGCCGCGGTCTTCATACAATTCCTCTGCGAACCGGTGAACAAATTCATGGTTGATGTGCTTAATTGCATCGAGTCTGTAGCCGTTGCAGTTCAGTGTATCCGCCAGCCACTTGCCCCAAGAGATCATCTCATCCTGTACGGCCTGATTGTCATAATCAAGGTTTGCAAACATCAGATAGTCATAGTTTCCAAACTCGCTGTCGACATTGTCATTCCAGTCTTTGTTGTCGCCGACGATTTTGAATACACCGATTTTATCATTCTTTGCATCATAATCTGTCCCGTTGAAGTGCTCGAAGTTCCACTCGAAATCAGAATATTTTCCTTTTCTTCCAGGGAAGGTGAATTTCGTCCAGCCTTCAATATTTTTAGGCTTAGACAGTTCCTCGGTCCGGTTTTCCCTGTCCACTTCAATGGCTTTAAACAGCTCGGTCTCATCAGCACCGGCTTTGTGGTTCATGACGAGGTCTACATATACATTAATGCCGACATTATGGCACGCTTCAATGGCGGCGATCAGTTCTTTTTTCAGGCCGTATTTTGTACGGACGCTGCCCTTTTGATTAAACTCGCCGAGGTCATACAGATCATAGACGCCGTATCCGACATCATCCCCGGACTGCCCCTTTGTTACAGGCGGAATCCATACCGAGTCAATGCCCCTATCCTTCAGCTCAGGCGCAAGCTCTTTCAGTCTGTTCCAATGCGTTCCGGTCGGTCTGACATGCCATTCAAAAAACTGCATCATCGTGTGATTCTGTTCCATCCCAAATTCCCCTTTTCTTGTGTTGTATCTGTTATCCTACTTTCTACCCTATATTTTTGAAAATGAAGCAGAATTTTTCAAAAAGAATATGCTCCGTTGGGGGAGCTGCGATTAAGCGCTTCCGTAAATGCTTTTCAAGGTTGCGTATGCAAAAGAAAACTTTATAATAAGAAATATTAAAATTTTCAGTATTCAGGAGGATGTCTATGGAACCAGCTACATCATCAGTAGAAAACAGAAAGAACCGCGGCATCTTTAACCGGATGCTGGACGGAGTGGAAAAAGCAGGGAACAAGCTTCCCGATCCGGTCACCTTGTTTATTTTGTTTGCGGTGATTGTCATTCTCGCCTCACATCTTGCAGCTGTACTGGGTGTAAAGGCAGTGAATCCTGCCACGAAGGAAACGGTTGAGGCTGTCAGTCTTCTTACCAAGGAAGGCTTCCAGAAAATCATGACGAATATGGTGAAAAATTTCGCGGAATTCCCGCCGCTTGGTCTTGTGCTCGTGACCATGATTGGGGTTGGGCTTGCAGAAGGTGTCGGACTGATTTCAGCTCTTCTCCGAAAGCTCGTTCTCGGAGCGCCAAAGGGGATTATTACGTTTTCAATCGTATTTGCAGGTCTTCTTGCCAATATGGCAGGGGATGCAGGATTTATCATGCTGCCTCCGATCGCTGCGCTAGTGTTCATGAGTGTCGGCAGGCATCCGATAGCTGGTATGGTCGTTGCCTATGCCTCTGTCGCGGGAGGATTCAGTGCAAATTTAATTGTGAATATGCTTGATGCCCTCCTTGCAGGCTTCACACAGTCTGCCGCAGAGATTGTAGACCCTGACTTTCAGACAAATCCTGCGATGAACTGGTACTTCCTCGCGGGTTCGTGTGTGTTTTTTGTGCCGCTCGCCATCTGGGTCACAGAAAAAATTGTTGAACCGCGGCTGCCTGAATATAAGGGGCCCCGCATGCCGATGGACAAGCTGTCCCCTGAGGAAGCGAAAGGGCTCCGCTATGCGGGTGCTGCGACACTTATTTTCCTGCTGCTTGTTGCCGTCACCATCGTTCCTGAAAACGGCTGGCTGAGAGGAGAAAACGGTGCGGTCATTATATCACCGTTTATGAATTCCCTTGTTCCGATCATCATGGGTCTCTTCCTGTTCCCGGCTCTTGCCTATGGAATAGCCACGAAATCCATCCAGTCGGATAAGGACATTGCACAGGAAATCGCCAAATCGCTCGGCACAATGGGCATGTACATGGCGATTGCCTTTTTCGCGGCCCAGTTTATTGCCTATTTCAACTGGAGCAACCTCGGAATCATCATGGCCATATCGGGAGCTGATGTTCTTAAAGGCCTCGGACTTACCGGACTGCCGCTGCTGATTGGATTTATTCTCTTTTGCGGAACGCTGAACCTGTTTATCGCTAGTGCTTCAGCTAAATGGGCAATCGTCGGACCTGTCTTTGTTCCGATGTTCATGCTTCTTGGATATGACCCCGCCTTTACACAAGTGGCCTACCGGATCGGGGACAGCATCACAAACCCGATCACGCCGATGTTTGCCTACTTTGCCATCCTTCTTGCAGGTGCCAAAAAGTTTGATAAAAACATGGGTCTCGGATCCCTTATCTCCGTGATGCTTCCGTACACGATCTTTTTCGGTATTGCATGGATCCTGTTCTTTATCGCCTGGTACTACCTCGGCATTCCGCTCGGGCCGGGTGCTGATATCTTTTTAAAATAAACAATAGGAGCTGAGCGCATGTTTTCAAAAGAACGACTGCTGAAGGAACTGGATCAGACCCCTTATTATGAAGGAATTGATCCTCTGGAGCTTGCAGAAAAACTGTCAGCCCTTTTTGAAATAGGAAAAACGCCAGAGGGCGGTGTCACAAGATTTCCTTATACAGATGAAGAAAACAAAGCAAAGGCGCTGTTTCGATCCTGGATGGAGGAAGCGGACCTTGAGGTTAGGGAGGATGCTGTGGGCAACCTGTTCGGCACCCTTCGCGGAACATCGCCTGAGCTTCCCGTTGTGATGACAGGCTCTCACCTCGACAGCGTGCCGAACGGAGGTGCGTTTGACGGTCCGCTCGGCTGCCTGAGCAGCCTGCTTGCCATGAAGGCCATTGCAAAAAACGGCAGACTTAAGCGCTCCATTGAACTCGCGGTTTTTGTGGATGAAGAAGGAGCCAGGTTTAAAAATGGCATATTCGGCAGCAGGACGATGATGGGAGAAGCAGGCCCTGAGGATTACAAAACCTTTCACGATGAACAGGGTCACTCTTTATATGATGAAATGATCCGGAACGGCCATCAGCCTGAAAGGATAGCAGGGGACGTCAGAAATCCTAAACAAATCTATGCCTTCCTTGAGCTTCACATCGAGCAGGGAAAACGGCTTGAATCAGAAGGGAAGGACATCGGCGTTGTAAGCGGCATTGCCGGTCCTTCCTGGACATCCTTCACGTTTATCGGCGAAACGGACCACGCAGGGAACACGCCGATGGAGTTCCGGAAAGATACAGTAGCCGCAGCAGCCGAATTCATTCTGGCTGTTGAAAAAATCCCTCGCAGATTCAGCGAAACGGCTGTTGCGACAGTCGGCAAACTGAACGTTTTTCCAAACGGCACGAACGTGATTTCCGGCCGGACAGAAGCAGTGGCAGATGTAAGGGATATCGACCGTGAGGCCCGGGATGCTGTGATACAATCAATGAAGGAAGCCGCACAGACCATTGCAGAATCCCGCGGTTTGACAGTTGAAATCAGAGACGGCATTTCCATTGCGCCGGTCATTGTCCCGGATGACATTCAGGACATCATCCGGCAAGCGGCAGAAAAAAGCGGCCTTTCTACGCTCTCACTGCCGAGCGGTGCAGGGCATGATGCAATGACACTTGGAAAATACGTTCCGTCCGGTATGATTTTTGTGCCGAGCCAAAACGGAAAAAGCCACTCTCCTGAAGAGTGGACCTCTCTGCCGGACTGTATAAAAGGGGTGCAGACAGTAAAAGAATCCCTTTTACAGCTTGCAGATAAATAGGAGGAGAAAACGTGCTTGTACAAAGGGGACAAAAAGCGGATGTCACGAAAGGAAAACAGATTGACCGTCTGACGGTCAGGCTGGGCTTTCGATCAGCAAATCCGGACATGGAAATTGACGGAGCAGCTTTTCTGCTGGGGGAAAACGGCACATGCGGACAAGATGAGGATTTTATTTTTTACGGACAGCAGCTCAGCCGAAACGGAGCAGTGGAGCACTCTGCAGGAAGCGGAGGAAGTCAGGAAGAAGTGAAAATCTCCCTCTCCTCCCTCCCAGATGATGTCCGGAAAATCGCGTTTACACTGACCATTCACGAGGGGGCTGAACGCGGCCATCATTTCAAGGATGTGAGCGGCATCTATCTTCAGGTTGCAGACGCCTCCGGTGCCGAGCTTATCCGATTTGAATGCGGAGAGGAGCTTTCGCTTGAAACGGCCATTGTGGCAGGTGAGCTTTATGCTCATAACGGAGAGTGGAAATTCAGCGCCATTGGCAGCGGCTTTCACAATGGCCTGGAAGGATTGTGCGCAAACTTCGGCATTGAGGTAAAAGACGAGCCGCAGGAAGAAGCAGCAGCCGCCATAGAGGAACCGCCTGCTAAAGAGCCCGAACCCGTCCAGCCCCTTAAGATCAATCTTGAAAAAAAGCAGACCGTTTCCATCAAAAAATCAGCCAGAGTCACAACTGTCCTCAAATGGGACAGCAAAAAAGACCTTGACCTCTACTGCTTTTACGTCTTGAAAAACGGTGAGTCCGGAAAAGTCTACTATAAGGAACTCGGCAAGGCGAACCAGGCACCTTTCATCACGCTTGACGGCGATTCAAAACTGGCGGGCAGCGAAACGATTATCATTCATAAACCTGAAGAGCTGCGCTACGCCCTTTTTGCCGCATACAGCGCCATCTCAAACGGCTTCGGCAGCTTCAAATCCATGAAAGCGCGGGCAGTCGTCGACAACCACCAGGGCCAGGTCGTCACAGCCCCTCTCTTTCGCAAAAACTGGTTCTCCTACTGGGTCGCCATTGCCCACCTGGACTTCACGGATCCTGCCAGCATGAGCGTCAGCCACGTTGAAACCTATTCAAAAAGCGGATCCGAACGGTCCCCCATGCTTTATGCGGACGGCACCTTCAAAATGGACGAAGGCCCGATCGAATTCAAACGAAACTAAAGAAGAAAGTCCCATCCCGCATTTTAGGAACAATGCGGGATTTTCTCATTTCTGGAAAAAAGAGATAATAAAGGAGTTTCATCACACCCGCCACTGGGGAATTGGTAGGTGTAAATTGTAAATTAAGGAAATTATAATACAGGAGACTATCATGCGTTATTTCTATATTATATTGTTTATTTTGTTTGCTGCGGGATGCTCAGAGGAGAAAGTGCCTGATACAGAAGCTTTTAAGGATGAATTTACGCGGGAATTTATAAAGGAAGGTGGGGGAACGGAAGACGGGTACTACACATTTAAGTCAAAGACGAATGGATATACGATGCTGTTTCCGGAACATGCGATAGTATCTGAAAGTGATTTCGAATCTCATGAAGACAAATACGAGACATTAAGTCTTGGAGAGAAAATGAAAAATCAGAATACCTCTTATTATATAAAACTAACGTATGAAAAGGCTCCAAACATAAATGACATTGATGTACATCAGGAACAGCTGACCATTACCTCCGGCTACAAAGGAGATTTTAAAAGAGAAGAATTCAATAATAATATAGTCTATTCTGCCAGAGAAAATAATGAACAAAAAGGTCTTTTTTATTATATAGCCGTAATAAAAGCGAAAGACACAGACCAAATAATCCGCTTAACGTTTGACAGCAGCTGTTCAAACGGAGAAACAGAATGTAGTGTAAATTCTAATGAATTAAATCGGAGGCTGACGAACATTGTGCATTCCATTCAGTTCAATTGAAATGTACAGTCCAACCGGCTTCTGGCAGGAGAATCTATGATTAAAAAGTTTATAAAACTGAACTTGGCCATTATGCTAACTTTGACAGCCGGCTGCGGGACGGATTCTGCTGGCAAAGCTGAAAAACAGGAATACATCCCTGAAACAGAGGCATTCAAAAATGAATTTACACGAGAATTCATGAAGTCAACTGAAGAAACAGTAGATGGATTTTACACCTTTGAGTCAAAAACCAAGGGGTATACAATGCTGTTTCCAGTAAATGCGATAATCTCGACTATGGATTATGAACAGATTAAAACTTCATATGAGGCTCTAAGCTATAGCGAGGACGTAGATGAAGAGGACATTTCATTACTTTATGACGGCTAATTTTGAAGACAGTTCAGATACAGATGATATTCAAATAAATCTTGGAATCCTCTCAGATGTGTCAGGCTATGAAGGAGACTACAAAGAATACACAAGCGGTGAAAAGACAATATACTTTGGAGAAGAACGAAATGAAGAAGAAGGGTATTATTCATATATAGCCTATATAAAATCTGATGGTTCTAATAAAGCAGTAAGCCTTACTTACAACAGTAACTGTTTAGACGGCGGAAATTCCTGTGAATTACCCGGTTCAGAAGAACAAGAAAAAATAAAAAGAATCGTAGAGTCAGTAGAGTTTAACTGACATGCAGATCCGCTCACTATTTTTTGACAGGAGCCTTATTGTGATGAGAAAAACAACAATGCTGTTCATCATTCCTTTATTTGTTTTTGCAGGCGGATGCGGAATCAGTAGTGGTTCAGAAAGTGAAAAAACGAATCCAGAGTCGATCCCTGAAACAGAGGCATTTAAGGACGACTTTACACGTGACTTTATCAAGTCTCCTGATGAGGCAGAAGAAGGGTACTACACGTTTGTGTCAAAGACAAAAGGATACACAATGCTGTTTCCTGTAGATGCAACGATCTCATCTGCAGCCCATGATTATCAAGATGATTATTTTGAAACATTTAATTTTGGTGAAAGTGTTGATGAGGAAAATCTATCAAGATATTTCACGGTTACATATGAAGATAAACCCTCCACCAGAGATATTGAATTTAACCTTGAATTACTGACTGAGCACACTGGATACGAGTCGGAATTTAAAGAAATCAGAGCTGGGGACAACGTTATTTATTATGGTAAGGGCAACGAAGAACTCACCCATAATGAAACAAACAAGAAGGTGAAGTTCTACGGTTATTTAGCCTATATTCATTCGCAAAAGGATCAAGAAGGACTTCACTTCTTTTATGAGACGACATGCAGAAAAGCAAATAAACCATGCGAGATTAATGAGCAAGTTGAAGAGGAAAGAGCACTGCTGATGATGAAGTCGATTCAGTTCTAAGATCAACTCGACAGGGGTTAACATTTTGAGAATAAACATTCAGCTTTTATTGATTTGCATGCTTGTATTTACAGGCGGCTGCGGAATGAGTAATGAAAAGGGTAACGGCAAAGTAAATCAGGCTTCAATGCCTGAGACAGAAGCTTTTCAAAATGAGTTTACTAGAGAATTTATGAAATCAACCAAAGAAACAGAAGAAGGATATTATACGTTTGAGTCAAAGACGAAGGGATACACAATCTTGTTCCCCCGGGATGCTACTGTATCAATAGGTAACTATTCGGCAGAGCAAGATAATTTGGAGAGTTTATCTTTTGGGGACAAATTAGTCGATGAGAAAATTTCATATTATATAAAGTTGAACTACGAAGATAATGAAATCACAGATGAAATTGATACGAAATTAAAGTTGCTCTCCAGCGGTACTGATTATGAAGGAGAATATAAGAAAATAGAAAAAGGAGATAAAGTTATCTACCTTTCAGATGATGGTCCTAAAAATAAAGATTATTATTACCTTTTGGCTTATGTAAAATCCACTGCTTCTAATAAAGCTATTCGCTTCACTTATATGAGTAACTGCAGTGTTGAAGAAAAAAGCTGTGAGCTAATGACTAATAAAACAGAAGAACGGATCAATAAGATTCTTGATTCTATTGAGTTTGTTGAGTAAGTGATCACATATTATCATGACAGGAGCAAACATTTTGAAGAGAATCTTACAGGTGTACATTCTTGTTTTACTAGCTGTAACAGGCGGCTGCGGAATGAATAGCGAACAGGGAAGCGGCAGAGTAAATCAGAATTCTTTACCTGAAACTAGAGCGTTCAAAGATGAGTTTACTAGAGAATTTATGAAGTCAACGGAGGAAGCAGAAGATGGATTTTACACCTTTGAGTCAAAAACCAAGGGGTATACGATGCTGTTCCCGGTCAACGCAGAGATCTCTACTATGGATTATGAACAGATTAAAAGTTCATATGAGGCTCTAAGCTACAGTGAAAAGGTAGATAAAGAGAACATTTCATACTTTATGACGGTAAATTTTGAAGACAGTTCAGATACAGATGATATTCAAATAAATCTTGGAATCCTTTCAGATGTGTCAGGTTATGGAGGAGACTACAAAGAATACACAAGCGGTGAAAAGACAATATACTTTGGAGAAAAACGAAATGGAGAAGATGGTTATTATTCATACGTAGCCTATATAAATTCTGATGTATCTGATAAAGCAGTAAGCCTTAATTACCACAGCAGGTGTTTAGATAAAGGAACTTCGTGCGAATTACCCGGTCCAGGAGAAAAAGAAAAAATAAAAAGAATTGCGGAATCAATAGAGTTTAAATGATAAGCAGATTCATTACTGACAGGAGCCGTTATTTTGATTAGAGCCATATTCCTATGCCTGATTCTGCTGGTGATTACAGGCGGATGTCAATCAGGAGAAGACCGCAAAAGCGTTGAAACAGCACAAAAACCCCGGCAAGAAAGTGATGCAATAAGGGATGAGTTTACCAGTAGTTTTATTGATCCCGACACTAAACCACAAAAAGGATCCTATTTATTCAAATCAAAAACGGGTGGTTTTACAATGAATTTTCCCGAAAATGCTACTTTAAGTCAGGCGTTTTATGAAATAGATGAAAACCATTTTGAAAATATGCTCTTCGGTGCTGACGACAAAGATGAAAATACGACGTTTTCAATGTTTTTGACCTACGAAAATCAGCCCGTTACAGCTGAAATTGAAGCAAATTTATCTTTGATTTCTGACAGCGTGAATTACAGCGGCGAATACCTCAAAGAAGAACTCCCTGACAAAACCATTTATTACGCTGAAAAAACCGGCAAGTCCAAATATGGTGAGACAGCGTTCTACGAAATCTTCGGATATGCATAATCGGCTGACAGTGATCAGGCTGTAAGCTTCACAAACGCTGTCAGCTGTTTAAAAACAGAAATGACATGCGGGGTTGATGTAACCAAAGAAAAAATGAATACCTTAGACTTAATGGAATCTGTTGCTTTCATTCATTAAAGTGAAGCAGCCTTATTCTTCTGACAGGGGCCATATCATAATGGAAAAAAGAATCATCATGCTGTTCTTCATTCTTTTATTTCTTTTTGCAGGCGGCTGCGGAATGAGTAAAGAAAGTAATAACGGGAAAGCAAATCAAGAATCTATGCCTGAGACAGAAGCCTTTCAAGATGAGTTTACTAGAGATTTTATAAAATCAACGAAAGAAACAGAAGAAGGATACTATACGCTTGAGTCAAAGACGAAGGGATATACAATCTTGTTTCCCAAAAATGCTACAGTATCAGTAGGTGACTATTTGGCAGAGCAAGATAAACTTGAAAGCTTATCCTTTGGAGAAGAACTATTGAGTGAGAAAATCTCATACTTTATTAAGTTAAACTACGAAGATAATGAAATCACAGATGAAATTGATACGAAATTAAAGTTGCTTTCCAGCGGTACTGATTATGAAGGGGAATATAAGAGAATAGAAAAGGGAGATAAAGTCATCTACCTTTCAGATGATGGTCCTAAAAATAAAGAATATTATTACCTTTTGGCTTATGTAAAATCCACTGCTTCTAATAAAGCTATTCGCTTCTCCTATGTAAGCAACTGCATTGTTGAAGAGAAAAGCTGTGAGCGGATAACGAAAAAAACAGAAGAACGGATTAATAAAATACTTTATTCTATCGAGTTTGTTGAGTAAGCATTCATATAGGAACTTATTTATCATGACAGGAGCCGACATTTTGAAGAGAATCTTACAGGTGTTTATTCTTGTTTTACTAGCTGTAACAGGCGGCTGCGGAATGAATAGTGAACAGGGAAGCGGAAGAGAAAATCAGGAATCTTTACCTGAAACTCGAGCGTTCAAGGATGAATTTACCAGAGAGTTTATAAAATCAACGAAAGAACCAGAAGAAGGATACTATACGTTTGAGTCAAAGACTAAGGGGTATACAATGCTTTTCCCTGAAAATAGGAAAATATCCATAGGAGACTACGAACAGATTGACACCGATTATGAGGCACTCAGTTTTGCGGAAAAAATAGATCAAGAGAACGTAACGTATTTTATCACAATCAATTTTGAAGAAACCCCTCATGCTAAAAACACTTCGACGTTTACTAAGCAATTGTCAGCTGCAACAGGGTACAGCGGTGAGTATACACCTTATAAACTTGACGATAAGACCATCTATTACGGGGAATATAATGATCGTGATAGCGGGCTGTATTTTTATAATGCTTATATCGTATCCAATCAATCAGATAAGGGTATCCGCTTTGTATTTTCTGGAAGATGCATTGATGAACCAAAATCGTGTGAACCATCACCTTTTGTAATAAAAGATAGAATAAAAAGAGTAACGGAATCTATTAAGTTTATATGAGAAAAAATTTAAGCCTGAAATTTTATCAATAATACACAGGAGCCATAATATTGAAACAAATGACAGTGTTATACCTCATTATCTTATTAGCTTTTACAAGCGGCTGCGGGTTAAGTTCTGGTTCAAAAAGTGAAAAAATGAATCAAGAATCAATCCCTGATACAGAAGCATTTCAAGATGAATTCACTCGGGAGTTTATGAAATCAAATAAAGAAACAGAAGAAGGTTTTTATACATTTGAGTCAAGGACAGAAGCGTACTCCATGCTTTTTCCCGTTAATGCAGTGATCTCAGATATAGAGTACGAGGTTAACGGAGATTCATTTGAAGCATTTACAATTGGCGAAGACAAGGAGGAAGAGAATTATTCCTACTACATAAAAGTCATTTTCGAAGATAAAAAGACGACAAATAATATTTCTGCAAAGTTAAATGTATTATCTGATATGGCGGGCTATACAGGTGAGTACAGGAAAGAATCTGGTAAAGAACATGATATTTATTATGCAGCCAAAGAAGAAGTTAGTTATGGGAAAAAAGCTGTTACTCACTTAGCTTATATAGAGGATACAGGGACAGATAAAGCAATATCGCTCAATTTCAATGGAGGCTGTACAGATCAGGAAAAGAGCTGCGGCCTCGATTCTAATAATAGAAATGAAATCTTTGAGAAGATCGTGAAATCACTTATCTTTAAATAAAGGATGAAACAATTAAACAGAAGTAAACGTCAGGTTAGTTGAACAAGACGCCTAAAGCAGACCAAGCAACTTCACATTATATTAAATTTCATCTCCGGAGAGGAGCACACACAATGAAAAAAGTATTACTGCTGTGTTTAACGACCATGCTTGCATTTACAGGAGGCTGCGGAATGAGTAAAGAAAAGGATAACGGTAAAGTAGAACAACAATCTATGCCTGAGACAGAAGCTTTTAAAGATGAGTTTACTAGAGGATTTTTAAATTCAGCTGAGGAAATTGAAGATGGATATTACCTATTTGAATCAAAAACAAAGGGCTATACTATGAAATTTCCAGTTGGGGCTACGACAGATCAATCATTTTATGAGATAGAAGGAGAACATTTCGAGAATATAATTTTTGGTGCGGATGATGAAGAAGAAAATACAACTTATTCTATTATTAATACGTACGAAAACCAGCCTGTTACAGAAAAAGTAGAAGCAAACCTATCTTTAATTTCCGACAGTGTAAATTATGAAGGAAACTACAATAAAAAAGAATTTGATGATAAAACAATCTATTTTGCATCAAAGATCAACGAATCAAAAAATGGTAATACATCTTTCTACGAAGTCTTTGGATATGTAAAATCCAAAAAAAGTAATCAAGCTGTAAGTTTTACAAATGCAGTTAGTTGTCTCCAAACGGATAAAGGATGTAATTTGGATCTGACAGAAGAACAAATTAAGACGTTGGACTTGATGGAATCAATTACCTTTTTAAATTGAGGTGGAAACGTGGGTTCTAATACAGTGGAAATAATAAATACTGACATAGTTAGAGCGAGGATTGCAGAGCTAGAATATGGAGGGGGAGGCACCCTTATAACTGAGGAAGATATTAGAAGGATATTAATCGAAGAAACCGGTATCGAACCGCCTCAAAATATTAAAGTATACCATTCAAAAGAGTATAAAAAACAGTATCTTAATGGGGAGTTTGATTCTGGATTTGATGGTACAATCATACACTTTTATGATGCAAAAAAAGGAATTAACCAAGCTTATACAATTACGCGCGGAAGTGAACATAACGAGAAGGATCTAAAAGACAATGCCCCACTTGATTGGATCTACAATGCATTAGGCATTTATACTGGTGAAACTACTAATCAGTATAGACACGCTTCTTTATTTAATAAAATTGTAACGAGCGAAATTAAAAGTAAAACTTCTGTTGAGTTAAAAAACATAGGCATTGGACACTCTCTTGGAGGTAATTTAATACAAATGCTGCACCTATTGAATAATAATTTATTTGATAATGTATATGCAATAAATGATGCTCCTCCAAGTGCATATCAATTGGCTAAGCTAGATAGAGACTTTTATTACGAATTGGCTAATTTCTTTGAATTTAACAGGCGGGATTTCGACCAAATCTACACCATCCCCCCAAAAGACCTGAAAGCCTTCGCCGAATCCTACTACAAAGAACAAGGCAAGAACATCCACCACCTTACGAATGAGGAGGATATGCTCTTTGCTGCTTCTGAGCTGCGCGGATTTTTGGATTTGGGGAGCCGGACGATGCTGGATTCGAATCCTGAGTTTGAGAGTATCAGAGAGCGGATTGCGAATCTATCGGATGAGGATTTGTATGAGATGCAGAAGTTCCTTGTGAAGTACGCCCCTGCGTACAAGGCAGGCGGCTACGACGGACTGATTAAGGCGATGACGGGAATTGATCTTGTTTTGATGCAGGATTTAAAGGACGAGTGGGAGGGTTTCAGCATCACGGACAATCCTGTTGATACGCTGGATTCTGCCTGGGAGACGATGAAGAAGTTTGATGAGATGGCTGTAAGTTTAAGAGATTTCATCGAGCAGCTGCCTGTGCTTGCTGAAAATATACCGGTCATTCTCAGTATTTTCACGGACTTAACGAGTGAAGAGATTTCAGTCATTGAGGGTGAGCTCGCGGGCATGGAGAGTGATGTGATTGAAATCCGTTCGATGATAACAGATCTGATGAGCATGAGCACGATGGAGGAGCTGCTTACTCTTAATCCCTTTACCTTCTATGAAAATATCAAGGATATGACGGAACGGTTTGAAGCAATCCATTCAAAGATCAACGGGTTAATGGACAGATTCGACAAGATCTTTGCTGCCATTGACAGAGCGAAGCTTGATTTCGGGGCAGCTGTCGAGGGCCACAGCCTGCAGCAGGTTTCAAACGCGCTTGCGAAAAAAGGAAGGCGCTATGAAGGCGGAAATCTTATTCTTTATAAGACGGGTGCAGACGGGAAGAAAATTGAAGTGAATCTTTCCTCTTCGGTACGGATTTATCAGAGGGGCATGGACAGCTATGAAGCCCGGGAGGAATCGCTTAAGCGATATCGGGCTGCCTATGATGCCGTATTTCTTGATGATTTTGAGACGAGAAAAAGACATCTGCTCAATCAGATTCAGGATATGGAGACAAACCCCCGCGCTTTCAGGAGTGTGTTTAACCTTGAGGACTCAGAGATCAGCAGCATTCAGGTCCATGAGCACATCCCGCCTCTCCCCTCTGCATTTGCTGACCGTATGGAGGAAGCTGTGCATCATTTTCAGTATCAGTTTGATAAAGGAAGAAGGCTTGTGACTTCCATTAAAACCTCGATTGAAAAAATGTTTGATGAAGAAAAGGACATTGCCGCCATTTTTGAGCTGAGATAGAAAGGGGTTATTTTGATGAACCAGGTCAATAAAAGGCACCGGTATGATTCGATTTCGGAACATCCTCACAAAGCAGATCATATCAATGCCCAGCTGAACCAAATCGCTTCTGAAGATGCAGCTCTAACTTCATATATCACAAATGAACTGGCAGGCAGCTCCGCCCTGTTCATTGATGAAGTGTTTAAAGAGCTGAGTCAGCTTCAGCGGGAGAATGAACATGCTGTCAATCTGTATACCTACATGAATCACATGCTTTCGAACCAATACGCTTCTTTAATAGAAGAAATCCGCACTCAGAGCGTGACAATCCGCTATGATAAAAAAGAACCAGTGAGCTAGTCTAATACGTTATTCCACTAAATAAGACATTAAGGATCAGAAAGCAAAAAGGACTTACCAACTACAAACTGGAATTTTTATTAAATTTTTTCCTTAATATAGGTTTATTATCCATTTAATAGTGGGTATTTATAAATAGATTTTACTAGTAGTGAGATTTTTTTCCTCTCTTACATATTAGTAGATAGTTTGTACCATTTTACTAGTATCACCCAAGTAACAATTGACCTTCATGGTCTTTGTTTATACAATTAATGTAAATTCATGTAAAAGGAGAGATAATGATGTCAGGAATTATTCGCGTAACACCAGCAGAACTTGTCGATATGTCAAAACGCTACAGCAACGAGGGTGGAGAACTTGGTCTAATGATCGGCCGTCTTGACAGCATGATCGGTCAGCTTCAGGCTATGTGGGAAGGGGAAGCGAGCAACGCTTTCAGAGACCAGTACGAGGAGCTTAAGCCTTCTTTCGTGCAAATGCAGAATCTTGTAGAAGATATCTCAAGACAATTGGACAAAACAGCACACGCTCTTCAAGAAGCGGATGCAAACATTGCTGGCCAAATCCGCGGCTAATAGCATCTGAAAGACAATTTAGTGAAGTGCTAAAAAGGAGCGCCGATTCTATTTTAGATGAAGGCGCTTCTTCATTTTTGAGGTGAAAAGGCATGTATATAGAAGTGACGATAGATTTGAAGCATTATACAGGAGAAACATTTGATCTGAGGCTGTCGAACTATCATTCTGTGAAAAAAGCAGTGGATATTGTGTGGCAGGCAAAATGCATTTCTGACCCACCTCGAGAAGGGTACTGGGTGCGCGTTCCCAATAAGCAAATTGTCCTATCAGGCAACCATAAGCTTGTAGAATGCGGAATTACAACAGGAGACCGATTTGAAATCCTATGAAGGAGTCATTCTCAATGTCAGAAAAAAAACCGGCATATTTGGAGCAGCAGCTTGATGCTGTCATCGAAAAAGAGAAAGACGGCTATACATTCGTCTTTCAAACAGAAAAAGTAAAGCTTGATCATGTATCAGAGATCGAAATGATCAAAGAAATGGATCCGTCGATTAAGCGTGATGTAACACTGGCTGAAGATGAATTGAGGGTTCATGTTCAGCCGCCTAGAACTTATTTGGGTTTTTCCAGTTTAAATAAAAAAGATGAACGAAGCAAGTGGAATTTTTCCTACCAGCTGGTAAAAAAGGTAAAAAATCACTCACTTTCACGCATACATCTTATTGTTTGTCCCGAGAATCTTCTTTTTGACCAGAGCTTTACCCCGTACTTTCTCCACTACGGCGTGATGGAGAGCATCCCCCCTTATGAACAGGACAGCGGCCAGCTGTTCCGGGAGGTAAAAGCCTGTGCGGCGGCTGCAGTGGATTCGAAATATTCGTTCGAGCAGTATTTGAAATTCAACGAGACGCTCGATGTTCCGCCTGTCCCGAAAGAGATTCTATCAGCAGATACATATGAACAGCTCCTTGAGCTTATTGAAAAAAACATGAAGGAAATAGATAGACGGAATGCAGCGCTTGTAACCATTCCCCAGAAAAAATGGAAGATGACGCGGTATGTTGCGCTGGGCTTTTTGATCCTGCTTGTACCGGCCCTTGCTTATACAGCTTATTCCCTTTTTTCCCTGAATCCTAAACAGGAAGCGTTTGTCGCGAGCAATGAACATTACCTGGGCAACAACTTCAGTGAGGTTGTCAGCACGCTTGAAGGCTACAGCATCGATGAGATGCCCCTTGTCGTAAAATATCAGCTTGCATCCTCCTACGTTGTGAACGAGTCACTTACAGAGGACCAGAAAGAAATGCTGAAAAACCGGGTGACGCTGCAGTCTGATCCGCAGTACCTTGAGTACTGGATTCATGTCGGCAGAGGTGAAGCGAAAGAAGCCCTTGACCTAGCGAGAAATCTTGAAGAACGAGATTTAATCATTTTCGGTCTGATCAAATATGAAGAGCAAATTAAAGCTGACAGTGAACTGGACAGCGAGGAAAAACAGCAGCAGCTTGAAAAAATCCGTGCTGAAATCGAGCAGTACGAAGAAGAGCAGGAAGCTCAAAAGAAAGAAGAAGAAGCAAGGCTTGAAGAAGAACAGCAGGCACAGGAACAGGTAGAGCAGCAGAAGGCAGAAGAAGAAAAGCAGGCTGCACAAGAGGCAAAAGCCAAAGAGGAAGCTGCAAAAGCGAAGGCACCTGCAGAAAAGCCTGCCGCACCTGCAGGTTCAGGCTCTAACTGATCATAGGCAACAGGAGGTGAAATCATGAGTACATTATGGGTTTTTCACGGGGATTCCTATCAGCAGCTTCAGCTGAACGATGAATCATTCAGGCCGGTTACCATCGGTCCTGATATCCAGCATACATTGACGGTGAGAAATTTTCCGTTTTCATCGGGCCCGCTTAAGCTTGTAAAGCCGGACAACAGAAGCGGTCTGTCCATTCTCCAGGAAGACCGGGAAATTGGCGCGGCTTCTCCGGATGAACCGGTTGTTTTCGAAGATAACGGAGAAAAGCTGACGGTGTTTTTCACGTCGGCAGCAGAGGTTTCAGAGACAAGATTCATAGGTTCAAAGAAAGAGGTTTCGTTCTCGGCAGTAAACAGAGACGCTCATATTTTCAAGGAAAGTCAGTCAGCGGCACTCGGAAAAAAACAGCTGAGCCTGCTCCGGACAAACGGCAGCTGGAAGGTCGAGCCGGGTGATGAAACGGTTTACTTGAACGGCCGGAAAATCGCCAGCATCACGCCGCTTGAGACAGGTGACCTTCTCTTCTGGCCGTTTATGACGGTGCGTCTTCTGGAGGAGGACCTTCTTCAAGTGACAAGCTTTGAAGGTTTTCAGTCTTCCCTGCCAAAGACGGAAAAACCTCGCTCTGAAATGAGCAAAAAATATCCAATATACCGCAGGACGCCGCGGATGATCTATGAATTGCCGAAGGAAAAGGTCAATCTCACCTTCCCTTCCCAGGAGAGCGATGATCACTCACGCAGCCTGTGGCTGATTATCCTTCCGCCTCTTGTCATGATGATTGCAATGGGCATTGTGGCGCTGGTTGCGCCGCGGGGGATCTTCATCATCATTTCAATGGTGATGTTCGTGATGACCCTGATCACATCAACCGCGCAGTATTTCAGAGATAAAAGCACAACGAAAAGACGCCAGGAGCGCAGGCTTCGCGTCTATACACAATATCTAGAGGCAAAGCGCCGCGAGCTTCAGGAAGTATCGGAAAAGCAGCGCCAGGTTCTCTCGTTTCATTTCCCGTCGTTTGAGCAGATGAAGTACATGACCCAGCAGCTTTCCGACAGAATTTGGGAGCGGACGCCTGAGAGCACGGACTTTTTGGAGCTCCGCATCGGTACTGGAACGGTTAAATCCAGTTATGAAATTTCCCTGAGCTCAAACGATATGGCCAACCGTGAAGTGGATGATCTGCTTGAACAGTCCCAGCAAATGGAGAAGGTTTACAAAGAGGTGCGCGACGTGCCTGTCAGTGTGGATCTTTCGCAGGGAGCGATGGGCCTGATCGGGAAGGAAGCTGTTATCAAAAAGGAGCTTCATCAGCTGATCGGACAACTCGCTTTTTCCCAGAGCTACCATGATGTCCGCTTCGTCTTTATTTTCAACGAAAAAGAGTACAAAACATGGGAATGGATGAAATGGCTCCCGCATTTTCAGCTGCCTCATGCCTATGCCAAGGGCATGATCTACAACGAACAGACAAGGGATCAGCTTCTTACATCCATTTATGAAATCCTGAGAGAGCGCGATTTGGAAGAAAAAGATGAAAAAACAAGATTTGCCCCGCACCTGATTTTCGTCATCACCAATCAGCAGCTTATCTCAGACCATGTCATCCTGGAATATTTGGAGGGAGAATTCTCTCATCTCGGCATATCCGTTATTTTTGCGGCAGAAGCAAAAGAAAGCCTCTCAGACAACATTCATACGCTTGTCCGCTATGTGAACGACCAGGAAGGCGATATTCTTATTCAGGAGAAAAAAGCGGCCTCCATTCCGTTCAGGCTCGATTCGCATGAACGGGAAGGCAATGAGCCGTTTGCAAGGATGCTGAGGACGCTTGATCACCAGATCGGCATGACGAATTCCATTCCGAAAAGCGTATCCTTCCTTGAGATGGTGAATGTCAAAGAAGTGGACGAGCTTCCGATTGAGCAGAACTGGCTGACTAGGGAATCAGCAAAGTCCCTGGCTGTTCCTGTAGGACTTAAAGGGAAAGAAGATGTCGTAGAACTGAACCTTCATGAAAAGGCCCATGGACCGCACGGACTTCTTGCGGGAACGACCGGTTCAGGGAAAAGTGAATTCCTTCAGACCTACATCCTGTCTCTTGCGGTTCATTTCCATCCGCATGAAGTGGCATTTCTGCTTATTGACTATAAAGGGGGCGGCATGGCCCAGCCATTTAAAAATATGCCGCACCTGCTTGGAACGATTACAAATATAGAAGGCAGCAAAAATTTCAGCGCGCGTGCTCTTGCTTCCATCAAGAGCGAGCTGAAGCGCCGCCAGAGGCTGTTTGATCAGTATCAGGTCAATCACATCAACGACTACACGACGCTTTACAAACGCAATCAGGCGGAAGAACCGCTGCCGCACTTATTTTTAATCTCAGACGAATTTGCCGAGCTGAAAAGCGAAGAGCCTGATTTTATCCGCGAGCTTGTCAGTGCAGCCCGCATCGGCCGAAGCCTTGGTGTCCATCTGATCCTCGCAACCCAGAAACCGGGCGGGGTCATTGATGATCAAATCTGGAGCAACGCAAGGTTCCGCGTGGCGCTGAAAGTTCAAGATGCAAGCGACAGTAAAGAGATATTGAAAAATGCAGATGCAGCCTCCATTACGATTACAGGCCGCGGCTATTTGCAGGTCGGAAACAACGAAGTGTACGAGCTGTTCCAGTCTGCATGGTCAGGAGCGCCTTATCTCGAGGAAACATCAGAATCAGAGGATGAGGTGGCAATCGTAACGGATTTAGGTCTACAGCCGCTTTCAAACCTCCAGTCTGCTGAACAAAGCAAGAAGGACTCTGAGTCTGAAATTGAAGTGATTGTCGATAAAATTGAGGCGCTGCAGCATGAAATGGGCATCAAAAAGCTCAGAAGCCCGTGGCTGCCTCCACTCGAATCAAGAATCTCGCGCCATCAGTACGGCGCGGAGGATCAGCATGAAATCTTCATCGGGCTTGTGGATGAGCCTGAAAAGCAAAGTCAGACACCGGTTGCGTATCAGCTGATGGACGACGGCAACGTGGCCATTTTTGGTTCATCGGGCTACGGAAAATCCCACACAGTGATGCTTCTTCTAATGAGCATTGCATCAAAGCTGAGCCCTGAAGAAGCGCACTTCTATGTGATTGACTACGGAAATGGAACGCTTCTGCCGCTCAGACAGCTGCCGCATACAGCCGACTATTTCCAGCTTGATCAGGAGCTGAAAATCGATAAGTTCATGCGGATCGTGCGCGATGAGATTTCGCGCAGAAAGCAGCTGTTCCAGCAGCAGGAAGTCAGCAGCATCAAGATGTACAACTCCCTGAGCAGCCATAAACTGCCTCTTATGTACATTACCATTGATAATTTTGATCTGGTCAAGGAAGAAATGCAGGAGCTCGAGGCGCAGCTGATCCAGTTTGCGCGTGACGGCCAGTCACTCGGCATTTATATGATCTTCACGGCTACGCGAGTTCAATCGATGCGCCAGTCGCTGATGAACAGCATGAAGACTAAAATTCTGCACTACCTCATGGATACGACCGAAACCTATATGGCAGTGGGGAAACTTCCATTTGCGCCTGAGCCGGTTCCGGGCAGGGCCATCATCAAAAAAGAATCGGTATTCTTCGCGCAAATGTTCCTTCCTGCTGACGGCAGGGATGATTATGAGCTTCTCGATGCCATCAAGGAAGACATCAGCATGCTGAAAGAGAAATACAGCGGAGCAAAACTTCCGCGTCCGATCCCTATGCTTCCTGCAGAGCTTTCTATGGTCAATTTCACTCAGTTTACAGACGGCTCACAAAAAACAGGAGTCATTCCGATCGGACTGGATGAAGAGCATGTCCAGCCTGTCAGCATCAATCTGGTCAAAACGAAGCACTGTGTCATTGTTGGCCAGACTCAAAAAGGCAAAACCAATGTCCTTAAAGTTGTGCTTAATACGGCGCTTCTGCAGGCAACGGATTCAATCGGTGTCTTTGATTCTATTGACCGCGGGCTCTCAAGCTATGCTTCTGAAGAAAAAATATCCTACCTTGATACAAAAGAGCAGATTACAGCATGGCTTGATGCTTCAGAAGAGCTTTTCAAAGAGAGGGAAAGCACATATTTGACCGCAATCCAGCAGGGCGTTGTCAACAACCTTGCCTTCTCGCCTGTGATGCTCGTCGTCGACGGATATGCAAGGTTCCAGCAGTCGCTTGACAGCATGCTTCAGGAGAGACTTTCACGTTTTATGAAAAACTACAGCCATCTTGGCTTTAACGTCATCATTTCCGGCAATAACAATGAACTGACAAAAGGGTTTGATTCATTTACGACGGAAATCAAGCAAATCAGGCAGGCTCTGATCCTGATGAAAAAATCAGAGCAAACGCTGTACACTCTGCCATACAGCAGAAAAGAAAGCGAAATACACCCTGGATTTGGATACTATGTGGAAAACGGCAAAGAAACGAAAATTCAAATTCCTCTTTGCGCCATTGAAAGGAAGATCTACACATGACAGATCAACGAAAACATACGATAAAAATGATTGCTGCGGTGCTGCTGATTCTTGCAGTGCCGGCGCTTTTCTTTCAGTTTATCGGGGACAACCCTCTTGAAGTGAGAGAAAATGCGACCCGTAATATTGCCGTTGTCAATGAAGATACGGGAGCCGAAAAAGTCGAAGAGGAAGAAAAGTCCGATTCGGAGCCTGTCCAGTTTGGAAAAGAAGTAGCCGCAATCCTTGATGATGAGTCGCAATATAAATGGACGATTCTTGGAAGAAGCGCGGCTGTCAACGGATTGAAAAACGGACAATATGATGCGGTCATCTACATTCCGTCCAATTTTTCAAATAACATCCTTACCTATGATCAGCAGCAGCCTTCAAAAGCGGAGTTTGAATACACTGTTCAAAACCAGCTGAATGCTGAAAACAGACAGAGAGTGCTCCGTGAGCTTGAAGACGCAACAAACCGTGTAAACAAGCAAATGTCATCTCTCTACTGGAGCTACGTTTCTCAGGATATGGAAAATGTGCGACAGGAATTTGACCGCATCCTTGAGAAAGAAATTGCCTTTCAAAATGCCATGCTTAATTTCTACAAGCCAAGCTCAAAAGATTTAGCGGGTGAGCTGACGCAGCAAAAGCAAATGCTTGAGCAGCTGAAGTCAACGATTGAACAGGCTGAAAAAGAGAATCCTGAACGCAGGAATTCTGCTGAACAGTTTGAAAAAAGCCTTGCTGCTTTCGTTGAATATGTCGAGAAATACCAAGCGTATCAAGAAGACCAGCAGCAGCTTTTGACACTGGCTCAAGAGGAAAGCCTGACAAGCATCCAGGGCGGTACATCTGATGTTGACCAAAGGCAGGATGCGGCCCAGGCTGCTTTTCTGGCTGAGGGAGACCAGCTTGCTTCTGATATGACGACGATGCAGCAGAAGCTGGATCAAAATCAGGCTGCAGCCGAAAACCTCGGGAATGTAAGACTCAGCCAGACAGAGCGCCAGGAAAGAGAACTTGAAGCTGTTCACAATGATTATGTGGACATGTTTATCTTGAAAGAAAATCAGGATACACTGAACCGTCTTGAAGGAGAGCTTATTCCTCTGAGACAGGCGATTAGCGGAAGTTCTGAAGAAGAACCGGGCGACGGAGAAGAACAGCCTCCAGGGGACGGCGGAGAAACGCCTCAGCCTGGAGAACCGGGTGAAGGAAATGCTGCCAATATGGAAGAAGAGCGGGCTAAGATTCTTGCCATATCTGAACAGCTGAAAATTTTGAAAGCCCTTCTTGAAACAGTACCTGAGCCTAGACCGCTACAAGTGGATGAGGTCATCGGCCAATTAGACGGCCTTTCTGCCCAGCTTGTTGAAGTCGAACAAGCCATAAAGGCTAAAGAGAGTGAAAACTCATGGAAAGGCGAGTATGACAAGCTTTTAGAGCTATACAAAGCCCTTCTTGTTAAAAATACTGAGCTTTTCAATGAGAATCAGCTTCTGAAGGAGCAGATCACGGCACTTGAAGAACGCCTGAAAAAGCTGAGCGATAACGTAAATTCAGGTTCAGCAGCCATCCGGTCCCAGGAACAGGCGGTTTTAAACGCCCTGCCGGCTGAACGAAAACAAAAGCTGGAAGCAATCTTTAATGAACCGATCAAAAACGGTTCAATGAATGAAGTATTAAGCTACCACACGGTTCTTGCTCAATATGAAGCAGCCGTTTCGAGATTAAACAACCCTTCAGTGCCGGCTAAAGATGCCGTGCTTTCAGATGAATGGCAAAAGACGAAAATCAATACCATCCTGTCCATTAATTCAGAGGAGCAGGGAGCATGGGATAAGCTGAATCAGGAACTTCCCGAATCAGAAAAGCAAATGGAAGACCTCCAGGCATCAGCTCTTGCTTTCATGGACGAGTACAGTGCAGAGCTTGAGACACAGCAGTCAGCCATCCTTGAAGAACTTACTGCGATGGAAGAGAGCGCAGCAAAGGTTCTCAGCCAGGTTCAGGAATCAGGCGATACAACTTCAAGAATGCCTCTTGAAAACTCGGATGGAACGACACTTGTCTCCAATCAGCAAACGATTGGACAGGAAATTGCGATGATGACAGAGCTTGTGAATTCACTTGGCGAGAGACAGGATACGGTTGTCAGCAGTACAGACGACCTTCAGCAAAAAGTGAACCAGGTTCAGTCCGAAGCCGATGTCCTGAATGAAAAGTGGTCAACAAACGTAGCGTCTACCCAGCTTGTAAGAGATGATGTGTTCAGCATCCTCGGCAACACATTTGTAGACGGACAGAACAACGGCTATGTTTACGAACACCTTGCAAATCCGCTTCAAATCAGCGGAGATGCACCGGCAGCACAGGCGAAAGCTGTTCCTCCTGTCGTAATATTGGTCATTATCTTAATCAGCAGTCTGCTGATCGGCTATTTCAGCAACTATTTCAAAACGGCTCCGATGCTTGTCAGAGGTTCCATGTTTACACTTCTTAACCTCCTTGTAGGGCTGATTATCAGTGTATTTGGTCTGAATATTTACACCTTGACGAATGAACGGGCGATCCAGTGGTCCATCTTTACCATTCTGCTTGTATTCGCCGCCTCAACAGTTGTCCGAACGGCTTTCCTGTTCAGCAATTTCTTAGGCTGGGTTGCAAGCGTAGGACTTGTCGCATTCTTTGTAAGCCCGCTGCTTGCACTGGCTGCGCCGAATTTCAACTATGAAGATCCAATGTCGAAAGTGTATATTTCAATCCAATACGATGCTGAAAATCTGTTTACTCAAGGGTTACTTGTACTCGCAGGCATCATCATTGTCCTGACCATTCTGCCGTTTGTCGTCAATGCTTTTAAAAACACAAATGAACCGGCTGATCAGGATCATGCGCATGAAATGTAGAACACTCTCAGCGGCGATTCTGCTGCTTGCCCTCCTCTTATCGGGCGGGGCATCAGCACTTGCTGAGACAGATCTCAATCAGCTTGACCCGAATATTTATGAAGAAAAAGAGCGCAAGGAAAACACAGAGTACCTTCACGAAAAAGGTCTCTATGAAAAAAGAAAAGAAATTCCGGAAGAACAAAAAAGTTTAACCTTTCAAAAACCCGGAAGAGATGCTGAGGATGAACTGAAAGACCGTCTTTTCACTCAATACACAAAAGAGAACAACACCATAAAATCCAAAGCGGAGCAAATGGGGCTGTTTTCAGAAAGCACAGACCAGACGTCAGGGACAATCAGCGCTGGCGAAGAACAGCAGCAAAGCGGAAACACAGGACTGCTGATGACATATATCCTTCTGATTGCAGTGGGGGTTTTGCTTATCATCGGAATTCTGATTCCTAAAATGACACAAAGCAAAAAAGCAGACAATTTGAGAGGCAGCCGTTAATACGGCTGTCTTTTTTTATGGCTTTAGAATTTGGTACACTGTAGAAAACAGTTGAACAGAGAGGATTGACCCTATGAAAGCATTAGTATTCAATCAATTCGGCGGACCTGAGGTTCTCGAGATGGCAGATGTTGAGACACCGGTCATTGGCCCTGACGAAGTACTCATACGTATGAAGGCTGTCGGCTTAAACTTTGCCGATGTTTACCGCAGAAAAGGAAATTACCACTTAGAAGGCTCCCCGCCTTTTATTCTTGGCTATGAAGGAGCAGGAATTGTAGAGGAAGCCGGCTCTAACATTACTCATATCAGCAAAGGTGACCGCGTCGGCTTTGCCGACGTTCCCTATTCAAATGCAGAACTGACTGCTGCTCCTGCAGATAAAGTCATTCCTTTACCAGAAGATATTTCTTTTGAAACAGCAGCAAGTGTTTTGCTGCAGGGACTGACAGCCCATTATTTAACATCAGACAGCTATGCCGTTCAAGAAGGAGATGTTTGCGTCGTACATGCAGCTGCAGGAGGTGTGGGCCAGCTTCTGACTCAGATGATTCGTATACTTGGCGGAAAGGTAATAGCGCTTGTTTCGACCCCTGAAAAAGCAGCGGTTGCTAAGAAAATGGGAGCTCAAGATGCCTTTTTATACAATGATCAATGGGTGCAGGAAATTTTGGACGCAACAAATGGGAGAGGTGCTGACGTTGTTTATGAATCAGTCGGGTCCACAATTATGGACAGCTTTAAGGCAGTAAGAACCGGAGGCACAGTTGTTTTCTACGGTATGGCAGGAGGAGATCCT
This sequence comes from Metabacillus mesotrionivorans, assembly GCF_052171315.1. NCBI lineage: Bacteria > Bacillati > Bacillota > Bacilli > Caryophanales > Bacillaceae > Metabacillus > Metabacillus mesotrionivorans. The sequence goes on from NZ_JBQMFF010000005.1 coordinate 124,895, forward strand.
GTCCACATCGATCCGAGAATGCTCATGGATACCTCCAAAACACTGACCGGCGGAGATCTATGGAACGTTCTTACTTCCCGGGATGAACGTATAAACCGGTCGAACAAGCTGTTTCAATGGATTACCTCCAGATCAATTGCCCTGGCAGATCCCGCTACCTTTCCATTAAACAAAGGTGCTGATGCCCACCGTCTACTTGAAAGCAGAAAAAGCACAGGGAAAATCGTGCTGATTCCATAGAGCGCTGCAAGGCATCCTCCTGAGCTTCTTTTCTTCGGTAAAGGAAAGGGGCCTGAACAACTCTTTACAACTCCCTATAAGCCATTCTGAGGAGCGTGAAGCATATATGAACATTAAGGGTGTTGATCTTGACCGCAATACAAGATGCAACCACTATTCTTCTGACAAAGATATCATTGCAATCAAATTTAAATGCTGCGGCACCTATTATGCCTGCTTTGAGTGTCACAGAGAGCTGTCAGGCCATGCTCATGAAGTATGGAACAAAGAAGAATTCAATACGAAAGCCATCTTCTGCGGAAACTGCCGGTCCGAACTCACCATAAAGGAATATATGGAAAGCGGGTATGAATGCCCTTCCTGCAAATCGGACTTTAACCCGGGCTGCAGAAATCACTACCACCTTTACTTTGAGGCTTGAAGCGTTTATTAAGAAGCCAAAGTGGGAAACTAAACAGAAAGAGGAGGAGATCGATTTGAAGAATTTAATTAGAAAAGCAATTAAATATGCACCTATCGTCTATCCGATTGTGAAAAAGATGCTGAACAAGCGCAAAGGAAGACGCACAACTTATTGATGCATATAAGGTCCTGCTCAGGCAGGGCCTTTTATTTATGCTTTTTTCCATAGAAAAAGCACCCGCAGTAAGCGGATGCCAGATCTCATGTTATGCTGTTTTACGCATTGAGCGAAGAATAAGGCTTAACAAGAATACGAAGATGATTGCTCCAAGCAATGCCGGAATAATCGCGATTCCTGCTAATGAAGGACCGAATGAACCAAGAAGTTCGCCGCCGATCCATGCTCCGATGATCCCTGCAATGATGTTTCCGATAATGCCTCCCGGAACGTTTTTCCCTAAAATAACTCCTGCCAGCCAGCCGATTAAACCGCCGACGATTAAGTATAAAATAATGCCCATTTTCATTCATCCTTTCAGTGTGGTTTTGTGTATTGCTGTTTCTATTCGTTGTTATTCCCCGGCTTTTTTAAAAAGAAACATTTTGTTTGAAAATTCTTTTTAGGGGCCTTCTTCGGGCATTCTGGCAAGTGACCGGACTTTCATGTAGTATGGGTAAAAGAATTCACAAAAGATTGGACGGAACATGCTATGGAAAAAACCATTTTGATCAAACGAAAATACGCAAATGAAATGAAAAGCGGCAATCCGCTTATCCCTAAAGATGCTCTTGTAGATCCCTCCGCTCTGAAAGAAGAAGGGGAATTAATCAGACTCCTTGATGAGCAGCATCAGTTTATTGGCCTGGGCTATTATGGCAGACAGAATAAAGGAGCGGGCTGGATCCTGACTCATAAAGAAGGTGAACCCATTGACCAGGCCTTTTTTGATGAAAAACTAAAAACCGCCCTCTCTTACAGAAAGCAGCTGTTCGAAAGCACGGATACGACAGCTTTTCGCGTGTTTAACGGTGAGGGTGACGGCATTGGCGGATTAACCATTGATGTTTTTAACGGCTATTACTTGCTGACATGGTACAGCAAAGGCATCTATCAGTTCAGGACAGCCATCCTGAATGCTTTGAAAAAGTACGCTGAACCTGCAGGCATCTATCAGAAAAAAAGGTTTGATACTAAAGGCCAAGTGGTGGATGAAGACAGCTATGTGGAAGGAGAACAGCCCGAGTTTCCGCTGATCGTGAAGGAAAACGGTGTTAAGTTTGCGGTGTATTTGAACGATGGAGCCATGGTAGGTGTCTTTCTGGATCAAAGAGAGGTCAGAAAAGCCATCAGAGATAAGTATGCACAAGGAAGAACAATGCTGAACCTCTTTTCTTATACGGGTGCTTTTTCTGTTTATGCAGCACTCGGAGGAGCTGTTAAAACAACAAGCGTAGACCTGGCGAACCGCAGCATGAGCAAAACGATCGAGCAGTTCAGCATTAACGGGATTGACTATGAAGCACAGGATATCATCGTGGAAGACGTGTTTCACTATTTCAAGTATGCCGTGAAGAAAAAGCTGAAGTTTGATATGGTGGTTCTTGACCCGCCAAGCTTTGCGAGGTCAAAAAAGGTTACCTTCAGTGCCGCGAAAGACTACAAAGATCTGCTGAAGGATGCGATTGCTCTGACTTCAGATAAAGGAGTCATCGTTGCCTCCACAAACTGCAGTACATTCTCTATGAAGAAGTTTAAAGGGTTTATTGAAACGGCGTTTAAAGAAACGGGAGAATCATACAGGATACTTGAGGAATTCTCTCTTCCGGCTGATTTTAAAACAATCAAAGAGTACAAAGAAGGCAATTATTTAAAAGTGGTGTTTATAGAAAAACGGTGAGCCGGTCTTTAAGACCGGCTTTATTTTCGCATAAAATAAATGCTTTTACGAAATAGTAATAAAAAATCCGGCACAGGGGAGATAACTGCACATGGTTCATCACAATATTAACTTAACAGCTCCTGAAATCTCCGCTTTGTGGACAACATATATGCAGGAAAGTGCATCTTTATGCTTTTTAAAGCATTTTATGGTCCATATGGAGGACGAGGAAATTGCCCCTTTAGTTAAAGAAGCGATGCAGCTTTCGGCATCTAACCTGGAAACGGTAAAACACTTTTTAGAGGGTGAAAACTATCCTGTTCCAGACGGGTTTTCAGATGCAGACGTTGATTTGTCTGCACCTCCCTTATATACAGATCTGTACGCGCTAAGTTATGTGTACCGAACAAGCCAGCTTACTCTTGTCAGCGTCTCTACCCTCATAACGAATGTTGCCAGGACAGATTTGCTTGCGTTTTTTATTCAAGCGCAGCAGAAAGTAACAGGCTTGTATAAAATGTCCGTAGATTTGATGCTCTCTAAGGGGATTTATGACCGTCCGCCGAAAATGACCTATCCTGACAGTGTGCATTATGTTGAAAACAATTCCTATTTGACCGGCTGGTTTGGTGAAAGAAGACCGCTTAATTCGTTTGAACTTGGCGAAGCGTTTTTTATTATCGAGCGCAACTATATCGGTATTCTGCTGCTTAAGGGCTTCCTTCAATCCATGAAAGATAAAGAAGTCAAAGATTACTTGATAAGGGCTAAGAAGCTCGCTGAAAAGCAGGTGGATGTCTTTAATCTTCTGCTGAAGAAAGAAGGTCATCTGGGAACGATTCCAGTATCGCTTGAGGTTACAGATTCAGAGGTTTGCCCTTTTTCTGAAAAGCTGATTATGTTCATGATTACAGCATCAACAGGCGCCGCCATATCTCTAATTGGACGGAGTTTATCTTTGTCGATGAGAAGGGATGTAGCTGCCCATTATCTGCTGATCATGAAAGATATTATGCTCTTTACGGAAGATGGCACACAGCTGATGATTCGGCGAGGGTGGTTTGAACAGCCGCCCCAGTCAGAAATAAAGCCAGTGTGATCAAGCGGTATCCTTACTGGAATCCGCTTTTTTTCCATTCTTCCTTTAGGATAGAATGCATGATCACGTCATAAGGTTTTTCATCCTGGATAATATAGTCTCTCAGTCTTCCTTCCTCTTTAAAGCCAAGCTTTTGAAGAACGCTTCTGGATGGTGTATTTTCAATCATGACTACAGCCCCAACACGAATCAGCCCCATTTTTTCAAAGCCAAATGACAAAATCGCCTTTATCGCCTCTATGCTGTACCCCATTCTCCAGTAGTCACGTGAAATCTCGTAGCCTATTTCCGCGCGCTTGTATTTTTGGGACAGGGAATGATACCCGCACGTGCCTATCAATGTGCCGGAGTCTTTCAGCTCAATCCCCCAGCGTATGAGCCTGTTTGACTGGTAGCCAAGCTTGAAGCTGTGGATCAGGGCCTCTGCTTCCTCTTTCGTCTTAAACGCATTCATTCCGTAATACCTTGTTACTTCCTCTTTTGAAAAGGTCTGATAGATTTGTTCAGCATCAGACTGATCGATGCTTCTCAGTCTTAGCCGGTCAGTTTCAATCAATGGAAATATTGACGGCATATTTGCTCTCCTCTTTCTTGTTGAAACTGTTTATTTCGACAGCATCCAGTTAAAATCCTGTTTTTTTGGCAGCATGTTTCGCTGAAATTCGACTGTGTGAACACCCGTTTTTCCGGACATTTTATCAGCATCGAATCTTGGATTGTTTACATGTATACACTAATTGTTTACTTGTAAACAAAATGTAATCTATTGTGTACAAATAATGTTTACAAGTGTACAAATGTGTACGCATGTTGATATATAAGGATGTGTACAATTTGTAACGGTTGTATACGTTTTTGTGTACGATTGTAAACGAAATTGTTTACATGTATGCGTATTTGTAATCTTCCTTCTTCTATTGACGAATCTGGCAATCTTTAATACTCTTTAAGTGATTGGATTTTTATACTAATTCATGAAAGGAAAGGAATGACTGATATGACGAAATCTAGAATTGCAGCAATTGATGTCGGCAACGATGCCGTAAAAGCAATCTTTGGAAAATACGAATCTCAACTATACATACCAAACGTGATCGCAAGGGATATTGAAGACCGCCCTGTTATTGGAATTGAAGAACTGGACAGCAAAGATCCGCTGGACGGCATTCATATTAGAGTGCACTCCCCTGCCCTGAAAGACAACAATGCAATTTACCGCGTAGGTTCTCTTGCAACAAAAAGCGACAATGCTTCTGAGCTTGATCCGGGCAGCAGCAAATCAGAAGAAGACCAGACTCTTGTTATGCTCTTTGCTTCTATTGCTCTTGATGCCGTGAAGCCTGAAAATGAAAAAGTGTTCCGCAGAAACAACAAAGTGATTGATGCCAACTACACGCTCGGAACCGGACTTCCGCTGAGAGAAGCAAAAGAAGGAAAAGATGTGGGCTATCGTTCAAAGCTTCTTGGAAATGTGCATCAGGTTGAATTTTTAATTACACCTAAATACCAGGGGTTGAAGGTCAACATCAAGTTTGATGAAGTGAAAGTTTATCCTGAAGGATTTGCTGCCTACATTAACCTTGTAATGGATAAAGACTTAAACATTATTAATAAAGATCTGATCGACAAACGCATCATCATTCAGGATATCGGCGGATTATCGACAGATATCGCTGTGATTAAAAACCGCAACGTGGATGACGACAAAGCACAGGGCTTTAATCTTGGCGTTGTTGAATCACTTGAAGCGATCCGTGAGGAAATCCGGACTAAGCACGGTGTAGAGCTTGACAGCCGCCGTGATGTAGTCGAGATTATTACGAAAAAACAGGACCGCAACCACATTTATGTAAGAGGAAGCCGCACAAGCGTCCATGACATTACAGACCGCATCCTTCTTGACCTTGCCAAAAAGCAGTACCGTCACTTGCGCAATGTATGGCAAAAGAACTCTCAGACTGAGATCTGCTACTTCGTCGGCGGAGGAGCCGTTGTGCTGAAAGATTACCTTAAAACGCTGAACAACAATCTGGACGGCTACAATATCGACTTCTTTGAAGATGAAAATGAAAGCATCTGGATGATGGCAAATGCTTATTACAAGCTGATTTTTGATTTTTACCGCAAGGAAAACAAAGATAAAAGCAGTGAAGATAAAAAAGCAGCTACTGCCAAATAAATAGGGTGGTCATATGAATAAGGGCGGTTCATCAGGCATTCAGAGGGGACAGGCGATCACGTTCCGCATCCCCTCAGATACCCCTGAGCATATTATTAAACAGCTGCAGAAGCTGAAAGAGACAGAAAAAAGGAATTTCTCAAGCAAAATTGCGGAATTCGTCACACAGGGCGTCAGTGATTCATTTGTCAAAGACAAAGAAAGCATCACCATCCCCATTCCGCAAAAGCTCAGCAAAGCTCAAAAGGACTGGATCAAGCATGAACACTCTGAAGCGCTGCTTGGCAGTATTGTTTATCAGATCCTTGCAGATCCGGTAAGAGCCGCTTCCCTTCTTGCCTCCTTTACGAGCAAATCGCTGGATATTGACGAGGCGCTCTATCTGCAGGAAGTGCCGAGTGTGCGTCCGGACTCAAATCCAGAACCAGAAGAGGATTTCGATCCTAATCAGGGCCTCGATGATTTCGACTGGGAAAAAGCCCTTCAGGAAACAGCTGCATCCACTGAGAAAGAAGAGAAAGAGGAAACCGCAGATGACCTGATTGGCGGGTTTTTGGAAAAAATGAATAAATAGAAAAAGCTAACCTTGAAACGTTAGCTTTTTTTGTTCTTTAGGAAATGATAAAGAATAATAGGCTGTGGAAAACATAACAAAGTTATCATCGGCAAGCGTAAGCGCCTAGATCCTCTGTCAGAACAAATCCGTCAAAAAAGTCAAAACCGGACTTTTCCGCCGGATCTGATCAAGGCGCTTGCGCTTTTGTTCTGCATAAAAGCATATATTCTTACAGGGAGGGATGAAAATGTATGAGGAACTGACTGTCTTTCAAAAGAAACACAGAGATAAAGCTACCATGATGCTTTCAGAGTCGTTTCACAGCAACCCTTTGTTCATTTATCTTTTTCCAGATGAAAAAAAGAGAAGAAAAATCCTTGAAAACGTGTACAAAGGTACAGTGGAAATCGTGGCTGCCGTCAGTGATGTTTATGTGACGTCGGATAAGGTTGAAGGAATTTTTGCAGTCAGAAGAACGGATAAAGCTGCTTCTTATTCTGTATTATGCGGAGCCATTATGAAAACCGTTTTAAGAAGTCTTCTCCTTATCAGGGATGTTCCGCTGATCCCGTTTATACGCAAAGCGAAGAAGCTGGCAGCCGTATCTGCGAAAATGGCCGTCTATAAAAAACAAAAACCACATCTAATCATAGACATGGTAGCAGTTGATCCGGCCTGTCGCGGCCAAAAATTTATGAGCAGAATGATAAGGGCTGCGCTCAAGGAAGCTGACAGCAAAAAAACATTCTGCGTTCTGGAGACAGAGACACTTGAAAACGTCCGTATTTACGAACATTTTGGCTTTCAGCTCTCACAAAAGATAGAAGTCATTGAAAGGCAGCTGACTGTCTATGTTCTCATCTATGATCCCTATGATCAAACGAGACACTTATTTAACATCGATTGACTTGACTCTTCCAACTTGTCCATCCTGAAGTCTTACCTTAATACCGTGAGGGTGAAAGGGGGAATTTGTCAAAATGTCTTTAACGATGCCAGGCGTAAGCTTGCCGCTTCGCTGGTCCTGCTTTAATACAATTTGAACGGACATGCCGGGCTTAACATGTTCCCTGTTCTGGCCGTTCATCAGACGCCCATTCTTCTGCGCTGATTATTTGTTTTCTTTGACACCTGGCTTTTCATGCTCTTGGTCTGGTTTGAACCTTTAGCGCCGGCCTGGCCGTTTGCCTGTGCCTGTTTTTTGCTTTCGAGCTTTTGTTTAATCGCCTCTTGAAGGGTCATTTTTTTCTCGGACATGGGACATCCTCCTTTTTAATCATTCATTCATATTATACTACCTTTTAACAGAGAACAATAGAACTCTCTCTTGGGGACGCTTCTTTCTCCCGGGAAAGCAGCGTTCTGCTGTATACTGGTCATATAATCAATCAAATGGGAGGATTTTCTGATGATTGCTAAAATACCGGGAACCCAGCTGCAGAACTACCTCAAATTCCGTAAAGATCCCCTTGAATTTTTATACAGAACACATACTCTCGGAGAAATTGTCGCCATTAACCCCAGGTCAAAAAATACATCATACATCATTCATTCAAGAGAAGCTGTCAAACAGATCCTGACGTTAAAAGAGGAGGCTTTTGTAAAAGGCTCTTCTTCAAAAACGCTGGGAAAAACGCTTGGAAACGGTGTTTTGACGAGTGAAGGAGAAGTGCACAGGCGTCAGCGAAAACTCATGCAGCCTTCTTTTCATAAAAGGAAAGTTGCGGAGTATGCAGATACAGCTGTTTCCATGACGGAAGAACTGCTTTCTTCTTACAGGGATGGAGAAACAAGATCCATTCATGAGGATATGATGAATCTGACTCTTCGCATTATCGTTCAAACCATGTTTGGAGAAAGGCTGAGTAACGAAACAAATCCTGTCGCATCAGCGGTAAGCGATATTATTGAAAAAACGGCCAATTCTCTTCTGACTCCTTTTTCACCGCCTGATTTTCTTCCCACTTCGCAAAACCGAAAATATAAGCGCGGTGTAAAAACCCTGGATGAGCTGGCAGACCTGCTTATTGAAAAGGGAGAGAACAATCAGGACAGCGGCCATTTGCTTAGCCTCCTCTTTCAGGCAGCGGATGAAAATGGAGAGCCGCTGACAAGAACAGAGCTGAGAGATCAAATTGTCACGATCTTAATAGCCGGCCATGAAACGACCGCAAACGTACTGACGTGGATTTTTGCTGTCCTCGCCAAGCATCCGCAAGCGGAAGAAAAGATGCTGGCAGAAATAAAGGATGCGGGACAGCTGTCTTTTGAATCGATGAGGTCCCTTCCCTACACGCAGCAGGTTGTGCAGGAAACGCTCAGACTCTATCCTGCGGCATGGATTATCCTGCGGGAAGCGAAAACGGATGTTGAAATTGCAGGAACCCACTTTCAAAAAGGGTCTATCTTTCTTATTAGTCCGTATGTTATGCACCGGAATCCGGCATTCTTCAGTGACCCTGAAACATTTAATCCAGGAAGATTTTCAAAGGACAGCGGAGAAGAAATTCCCCTGTACGGCTTTTTTCCATTTGGGGGAGGGTCAAGAGGCTGCATCGGCAGCCAGTTCGCCATGATGGAGGCTGTCTTAATTTCCGCCTCTGTTTTGAGGAAATACAAACTTGAACTCATTTCTCCGGACGAAAGGCTTCAGCCTGAACCGCTTGTCTCATTACGTGTGAAAAACGGGCTTAAAATGAAAGCTGTAAAAAGATCCTGATATTTTCTGGGAAATAGCTGCTGTTTTATTTACCAGTCCGGAAGTGTACAATAAGAATCTAAGAAAAGACGGAGAATAGAGAGGAAACTAAATCAGAATGACGTTTTCAGCATTAGGAATCTCAGAAAAAACTGCTGCCGCCCTTAAACGCCAGGGAATCTCAGCGCCGACACCCATACAGGAAAAGACAATTCCTGCTGCACTTGAAGGATTGGATATCATTGCAAAAGCACAGACAGGAACGGGAAAAACCCTTGCTTTCGTCCTTCCGATTCTTGAAAAAATAGAGGTGGAGCGGAATGAAATGCAGGCACTCATTCTTGCCCCGACAAGAGAGCTTGCCATTCAGATAACAGCGGAAATTAAGAAGCTGACAGACAGACTTGGAGGATTCGGCATTCTCGCCGTTTACGGAGGACAGGATGTTGAGAGGCAGATAAAAAAGCTTGGCCGCGGCATCCACATTGCAGTTGCAACGCCGGGCAGAATTCTCGACCACATCCGCAGAGAGACCATCGATTTATCCGGCGTTTCCATGCTTGTCATCGACGAAGCAGATCAAATGCTGCTCGCAGGCTTCCACAAAGATATTGAAGACATCGTATCCCAAACCTTCCAGTCCCGCCAGACGATGCTCTTCTCAGCCACGATCACGCCAAAAGTGAAAGAGCTTTCCAGACAATACATGTCGAACCCGAAGGAAATCACGGTGCAGGAAAAAAAGGTTACGGTCGAAAAAATCAATCAGCTTGTGATAGAAACGAATGACAGAGCCAAACAGGCTGCCCTGTTCCGCTTTCTTGACGAGCAGCAGCCCTTCCTTGCCATTATCTTCTGCAGGACAAAGGTAAGAGCCGGCAGACTCATTGATGCGATGAAAGCGCGAAAATATCAAGCAGAAGAGCTTCACGGAGATCTTTCTCAGGCGAAAAGAGAAAAAGTCATGAAGCTTTTCAGAGAAGCTAAAATTCAATATCTGGTCGCAACAGATGTTGCCGCACGCGGAATTGACGTAGAAGGAATCACTCATGTCTACAACTATGATATGCCCCAGGATGCAGAAACCTATATCCACCGCATTGGCAGAACAGGACGTGCCGGAGGAGACGGTATGGCGATTACATTCGCCGCTCCAAAAGATATGGACGACCTGAATACGGTTGAAAAGGGCATAGGCATGAAGCTGCCAAGGCAAGTGATTGACATTCCTTCCTCTGAATACACCTCACAGCCGAAAAACAAAGATCAGGTGTATCGTCCTGAAAAAGAAAAAAGAGAACAGCCGCGCCGTTTTAAAACGAGGAGATAACGATGGCCAATCCATGGTCACCGGACCAGACTGTCACAGCCAATCAGGCAGAACAGCTCATATCAAAGGATTTTCCTGAACTGTATCCCGTTCATGCCGAGCTGCTCGGGTATGGATTTGACAATACGGTTTTCAAAGTGAACGGCCAGTATGTTTTCCGGTTTCCCCGGAGAGAAATAGCGGTTGACCTGCTGAAGACAGAGGAGAGCGTGCTTCCTCTTCTCTCAGCTTTTGGAATGGCTGTTCCAATTCCCTTATTCAGCGGAAACCCCGGGTGCGGCTATAAATGGCCATACCTTGGCTACAGGAATGTGCCTGGAAAAACGCCGGTTAAGTGGAATCAGGAACAGCAAAACAAGAATGCGCAAAAGCTCGCGTATTTCTTAAAAGCATTGCACGGCATCCCTGTTGAGACAGCCGAACAGTCCGGTGCCGGGCAAGACACACTTGGAAGACTGGATATGAACAAGCGCATCCCAATGCTAAGGGAGACGGCAGCTAAGCTAAGTGATCTCCTTCCGGAAAGTCCAATTGTGCAGCGGCTGAAAACGTATGTGGAAAAGCTGAAGCCTCTGAAGCAGGACAGCTGTCATTGCCTGGTACACGGGGATCTGCACATACGCAATGTTCTCGTAGACGAAGAAGGTTCTCTTTCAGGTGTAATTGATTGGGGAGATCTTCATATCGGGCATCCGGCCGTTGATCTCTCAGCGGTTTACGGATTTTTCACACCACATGTAAGAAGGGTGTTTTTTGAGATATACGGTGACGTGAGCTCCGCAACTGCAGAACTTGCGAGATTTAAAGGAATCTATACACTATCCCTGCTTTTGCTCTATGGAATCGATCAAAAAGACTTTGACTTGATCAATCTGTCTGAGCAGGCTCTTGGGACAGCTATGAACTGACGGAATCCAGATGACGGATTCCGTTTTTTTTGGTGGGGAATTTGCTCGATTAAAAGCAGTTTAGTAAAACTGCGCCAGAGCAGCCTTTCAGACTTTCAAAAAATTCCACTAAAGTTATTTACAACGTAACAATGTTATGTTACATTCAAAACAAATAGCGTAACAATGTTTTATGAAAGGAGGATTGACGTGGAACAAGAGGTTATTTCAAAAAAAGAACTGCTTGATGAAACCGGAATTTCTTATGGCCAGCTTTACAGATGGAAGAGGAAAAACATCATTCCTGAAGAATGGTTTATAAAGAAATCAAGCTTCACCGGACAGGAGACGTTTTTCCCGAAAGAGAAGATTCTTGAACGTGTGGAAGCAATAAAAGGAATGAAAGATGAATATTCTCTTGACGAATTGTCGGCGTTTTTTTCCCCGAAGCCTGCTGAAGTGACTCTTAAAGAAGACCTTCTCGTAAAGTTTCTGAAGCCTGAGACATTGAAAGCATTTGGAGATCTGTTCCGAGGGGAAAGTTATGATTTCCACTCCATTCTTTTTCTTTTGCTCGCAGAAGACCTCCGAGTAAAGCTCAATCATGATCAGTGCAGAGAACTGCTTGAATTTTTGTCGGGCAGGTACATGGAAGCTGAACATAAAACAAGTGAACTGGTTGGATTTGAAAAGAACGGGGTCACCATGTGGGTGATCATCAGCCCGCCTTCTGAGGTCATTGCGGAAGCGGAACTGCTTGTGAGGATCAATTTGGAAGATAAAATTAATCAGTTGAAAAAACGGCTTTCGACCATTTAATAATAAGGGGATGGGAAAAATGGAACAGGCAACGAAACGGCATGATTTAAAAATAAATGGATCCGGTTCTGCAGGGGGCGGCCAGTATGAGAATGTATCCATCAGCGGAAGCGGAAAGATCCACGGAGACGTTGAATGTGAAAGCCTGAAAATTGACGGTTCCGGAAAAGTGGAAGGCTCTATTCTTGCAGAGCAGATTAAAATCTCCGGATCTTCAACATTAAAGGGGAAGATCGAAACAAAATTGCTCAAAACGAATGGCAGCACAAAGTTTGAGGAAACGGTTTCTGCTGAAGAATTTACGGTGAACGGATCTGCAAAATTACTGAAAGAATTGACGGCCGGGGAATTTAAAGTGAACGGATCTGCAAAAGTGATGGGAAAGATTCAAGCTGAGCGAGTGGAAGTAAGCGGACTGCTGAGTGCAGCAAAGGACTGTGAAGCAGAGAGCTTCCGTTCAAGCGGAGTGATTCATGTCGGAGGACTGCTTAGTGCGGATCAGATTGAAATTTGCGTTGATCACTATTCAAAAGTGAAAGAAATTGGCGGCGAAACAATTACCGTCAGTGCCGAAAAATCATATAATCTCTTCCGCCGCCTGTTCCGCTTTATGAATTCAGAGCCTTATCTTCACACAGAGGTCATTGAAGGAGATTCGGTCCGTCTTCAGAATACAAAAGCGAAGCTTGTCAGGGGAACGGATATTTCCATCGGTGAAAACTGCGAGATCGGCACGGTTGAGTATACAGGAAGTCTTGATGTTCACCCGAAGGCTGCCGTGCAGGAGTCTGTAAAGGTATAACGCGCGCTTTCCTTCAAATAAATCGCATAAACAACAAAAAATCCGGCACACCGATGTGCCGGATTTTTTGCTTTTACTGAGCCTGCTCTGCCCATTCTTCTACGTTCCAGACCTTTGTGACCCAGTCTTCATAAAAGTCAGGTTCATGGCAGACAAGGACAACGGTCCCTTTATATGCTTTAATGGCCCGCTTCAGCTCTTCTTTGGCTGTTACGTCCAAGTGGTTCGTAGGCTCGTCAAACAGCAGCCAGTTTGATTCGTTCTGAAGCAGTTTGCACAGGCGCACCTTTGCCTGTTCGCCTCCGCTCAGCTGATTAAGCGGACGGGAGATGTGTTCATTTTTCAGGCCGACACGGGCAAGCATCGCACGCACCTGATGCTGGTCAAGGCCCGGGAATGCATTCCATACGTCGTCAATCGGCGTAATGTTTTCCGCTTTTACTTCCTGCTCAAAGTAAGAAGGATAGAGGAAGTCTCCAAGCTGGATCGATCCGCCGAGAGGCTTGATTTTTCCTAAGATTGTTTTCAGCAGGGTGGATTTTCCGACCCCGTTGCAGCCGACGATTGCGATTTTTTCCCCGCGTTCGATTGTCATGGTCAGTTTCGGGAGCAATGGATGCGTATAGCCGATTTCAACGTCTTTTCCTTCGAAAACAAAGCGGCTGCTTCCGCGCGACTCTTTAAATTCAAATGTCGGTTTCATCGCTGTCTCAGGGCGGTCAATCCGCTCCATGCGGTCAAGCTGCTTCTGGCGGCTTTTTGCACGTCCTGTCGTGGAATAGCGCGCTTTGTTTTTAGCGATGAAATCTTCCTGTTTTTTAATGAATTCCTTCTGTTTCTCATACGCGTTAATGTGCTGGTTCTTGTTGATTTCTGCAAGCTCCAGGAATTTTTCATAAGTTGCTGTGTAGCGCGTCAGTTTTGAGAATTCAAGATGGAAAATGACATCAACAATCCCGTTCATGAATTCCGTATCATGCGAAATCAAAAGGAATGCATGCGGATATTCTCTCAAGTAATTGCTGAGCCAGTTAATATGCTCAACATCAAGGTAGTTCGTCGGCTCATCCAGAAGAAGCACTTCAGGCTGTTCAAGCAACAGTTTTGCAAGAAGAACCTTCGTCCGCTGTCCGCCGCTCAGCGCTGATACGTCGCGGTCCAGTCCGATAGCATCAAGGCCAAGCCCGCGTGCTGCTTCCTCCACCTTCATATCAAGCGAGTAAAAGCCTCCTGCGTCCAGGTGATCCTGAATTTCCCCCATCTTTTCAAGAAGATCTTCAAGCTCTTCAGGAGAGGCATCTCCCATCTTCGCGATGACTTCGTTTAACTCTTCTTCCTTTTTATACAGGGGCAGAAATGCGTCTCGCAAAACGTCTCTGATCGTTTTTCCTTTTGAAAGGACGGTATGCTGGTCAAGGTATCCGTAGTGAACACCGGGTGTCCACTCGACTTTTCCTGTGTCATGGATCAATTCCTTTGTCAGGATGTTCATCAGCGTTGATTTCCCCACGCCGTTCGCTCCAACAAGGCCTACATGCTCACCCGGCAGAAGCCTGAAGGATACATCTTTAAATAAAGTACGGTCGCCAAACGTATGGCTTAATTTATCAATTGTAAGTAAACTCATGTTCTTTTTAACCCTCCGCTGCTTTCTAAACTCTTCATTCTACCATCATACTAAATCCCGATTGTTTAAGCTATACCGCAGAAGCGGAACATTATGGCACAATGTTGTCTGAAAACGGCAAAAAAACTGCGGTGCCGCAGCTAGGAAAGGTGTTTGCTTCTTACGTCGGCAAGCATGCGGTCAATGCAGTCGAGGATGATGCTCTTAGGCGTATCAGAATTTTCTTTCAGGATGATGCAGGTTTTTCCCGTGATTCTCGTTGTAAGGTCTTCATGATAAGGGGCAACGATTCCGGGGTCCATTAAATAAAACATCAGTCCTTTTTCCCGGCTTGCAAAGCCTGCAGCCGGTTCGCCCGAAAGCGAATAGACAGGGAATCCGTATTGAAAGCCCTCCTCCGCAAACGGAAGGGCAGCAAGTATTTTCTTGCGCAGCAGAACCATATCTGCCAGGTGGTTAATATTTGCCTTTAAAAAGTAATTCTGTACTTCAGAATGCATGACTGATCCTCACTTTCAGTGTTCGTGCTAAGCTGCCTCCTGTCTCTGAATATGGTAACATATAAGGGAAATCTTGGTTTTTTCAGGACTGGGGGATGGGCATGGAACGGGATTTAGAACGCTATTTTGACAGCTTCAAAACCATAAATAAAATAGAGAAAGGGTTCTCTTACGATAAAAAGTATCTTGCAGTGGACGAAGACGGGAAAAAATATGTCATTCGCACGGCAGATCTGGATCAGCAGGCTTCTAAGCTAAAAGAATATGACATGCTGAAAGAAGCTGAAAAACGGGGTATTCAGTCGTCAGTCCCCGTTGATTTCGGAATCATTGAACCTTTGAATATCTGCTATATGATCGTCCGGTATATTGAGGGTGAGGAAGCTTTGGGCGTTCTTCCTATTCTTACAGTCAGGGAGCAGTACGAGATAGGCTTTGAGGCCGGCCTTGAGCTGCGTGCGCTGCATACGATTCCCGCGCCGCCTGCGCCTCACACATGGTATGAGGCCGCCTCTGCCAAGCATCAGCGATATTCGGAGGCTTATATTGGACTTAACATCCAGCTTGAGTATGGCGGCTGTGCCGGTCAATTTATTGATGAACATCTTCACTTGCTCAAAAACCGTCCGCGCACTTTTCAGCACGATGATTTTCACCCCGCAAATCTGATCGTGAAAGACAGGAAATATGCGGGCTGTATTGACTTTAACCGCCATGATTTTGGTGATCCTTATCATGATTTTTATAAAATCGCCCTGTTCAGCCGGGAAGTAAGTGTTCCCTTTTCGGCAGGACAGATTGACGGGTACTTTAAAGACGGCATTCCGAATGATTTTTGGACGCTTTACAGCCTCTATGCGGCAATGAGCATCTTTTCCGCGGTTGTCTGGACGAAAAGAGAAACACCGCATCTGATGGACCAGATGCTCTCAAGGCTCAACATGATTGCAGCAGACCATTCAGATTTTGACCAGTGCGAGCCCGAGTGGTACAAAACCTTCAGTGTGAAGATGTGATACGATATACTATCGAATGAAAGTGAGGAATGTGACTATGGGAAAAATTGCAGTACTTGCAGAAAAGCCTTCTGTCGGAAGGGACCTTGCAAGAGTGTTACAGTGCGGAAAAAAAGGCAACGGGTATTTTGAAGGCAGCAATTACATCGTGACATGGGCTCTTGGCCATCTTGTTACACACGCGGATCCTGAAGCTTACAGTGATTCCTACAAGACGTGGAAGATGGAAGATTTGCCGATGCTTCCAAACGAGCTGAAACTCGTTGTGATAAAAAAGACAAGCAAGCAGTTTCACGCGGTAAAAGCCGTTTTAAACCGCAAGGACGTGACAGAAATCGTCATCGCGACAGACGCCGGACGGGAAGGCGAGCTTGTTGCGCGGTGGATTATTGAAAAAGCGCATGTCCATAAACCGATTAAGCGTCTGTGGATTTCATCTGTGACGGATAAAGCCATTAAAGAAGGGTTCAAAAAACTGAAAAACGGAAAAGACTATGAGCCTCTTTTCCATTCAGCTGAAGCAAGAGCGGAGGCGGACTGGATCGTTGGGATGAATGCAACGCGCGCGCTCACGACGAAGCACAATGCCCAGCTGTCATCAGGCCGGGTTCAGACACCGACGCTTGCCATTATTGCAGCGCGCGAAGAAGAAATCAGGCAATTTCAGCCGAAAACGTATTACGGCCTGAAAGCCCAGACAAAAGAGGGGCTGCATCTCGTCTGGCAGGATGCAAAAACGAAGGATATTAAATCCTTTCAACAGGAGAAAGTGGCCGCTTTAGCAAAAGGGCTTTCCGGGAAGGATGCTGTCATTGTGTCGGCGGACAAAGCCCGCAAAAAGACGTTTTCTCCTGGTCTTTATGATCTGACGGAGCTTCAAAGAGATGCGAATAAACGGTTCGGATACTCTGCGAAAGAAACGCTGTCTATTATGCAAAAGCTCTATGAACAGCATAAAGTGCTGACGTATCCAAGAACAGATTCGCGCTTTTTAAGTTCAGATCTTGTCGATACACTTGCAGAACGCGTAAAAGCCTGCGGAGTAAAGCCTTATGCAAAGGCAGCGATGAAGATTCTGCAAAAACCGATAAAGGCGAACTCATCATTTGTGGATGACAGCAAAGTATCTGATCACCATGCCATCATTCCAACGGAAGAAACGGTGATTGCTTCTGCATTCAGCGACAAAGAGAGAAAAATTTACGATTTAGTCGTCAAGCGATTCCTTGCCGTTCTCTCTCCGGCATTTGAATACGAGCAAACATCCCTCACGTGCAGGGTTGGAGATGAGACCTTCCTTGCAAAAGGAAAAGCGGTCCTCTCTCAAGGGTGGAAAGAAGTGTATGAGTATGAGGAGGAAGACGATAAGGACGGCCTTTCAGAGCAGCAGCTTCCGGTTCTGAACAAAGGCGACGTGCTGAGCGTTCAGTCGCTTGTACAGACGAAAGGGGAAACAAAGCCTCCGTCCCGCTTCAATGAAGCTTCCCTGCTTTCAGCGATGGAAAATCCGGCGAAATATATGTCAGGAAATGCAGATTTAAAGAAAGTCATCGGCGAAACCGGCGGCCTTGGCACCGTGGCAACCCGGGCGGATATTATTGACAAGCTGTTCAACAGCTTCTTAGTTGAGAAAAAAGGAAAAGAACTTTTCGTCACATCCAAGGGAAAACAGCTTCTCGATCTTGTGCCTGAAGACTTAAAATCACCTGCCCTCACAGCGGAGTGGGAACAAAAGCTTACACAAATCGCCAAAGGAAAACTTGCAAAGCAGGCATTCGTCCAGGAGATGAGGGGCTATGCAAAAGCGGTTGTCCACGAAGTTAAAAACAGCAGCAAAACCTTTAAGCACGATAACCTCGTCGGCAAAAAATGCCCTGAGTGCGGCAAGCTTCTTCTTGAAGTAAACGGCAAAAAAGGAAAAATGCACGTATGTCAGGACAGGGAGTGCGGCTACAGAAAAGGAATTGCGCGCACAACCAATGCCAGATGCCCGGTATGCCATAAAAAGCTCGAGCTGCGAGGCGAGGGAGACGGACAGTTCTTCCTGTGCAAATGCGGTCACCGCGAAAAGCTCTCCGCCTTTACGGAGCGGAAAAAGAAAACCCAGAACACAAAAGTGTCCAAAAAAGAAGTCGCAAACTACATGAAAAAACAGAATGATGAATTATCAAACCCGGCTCTGGCAGATGCTCTGTCCAAGCTGAAGTTTGACTGACATGCAGCAGTCCCGAATTCGGGGCTGTTTTTTTGTGCGGGGAGGATTTGTAAGCGGCGGTTTACTGACCCTGCCAAACTGAAAAACGATATGCGAGGGTAAGCAAACGTCAGAATCGTACCCCGTAAAACCGTAAAACGATATGCGAGGGTAAGGAAACGCTGGAATCATACCCTGCCAAACCGTAAAACGATATGCGAGGGTAAGCAAACGCCAGAATCGTACCCCGTAAAACCGTAAAACGGTATGCGAGGGTAAGCAAATGCTGGAATCATACCCTGTCAAACCGTAAAACGATGTGCGAGGGTAAGGAAACGCAGGAATCGTACCCAGCCAAACTAAAAAACGATATGTGAGGGTAAGCAAACGTCGTGATCGTACACTCTAAAACTGAAAAACGATATGGTAAGGTAAGCAACGGTTTGAATCGTACACTCTAATCGAACAATGCTCTTGCTGTTTAAAATCCTCTCAAACTAGATACAAAGACTGAGAGTTTGAACATATTACAGAGTTTACCCCTTCTGCAGCAAGGGTAAAAAGAGGTTTGTTGCTCTCTTTACTTATTTATCCTTAAAAAGCAAAATTTTTAATAAAAACACTTTCAATTCCATTAAAAGAAAGGACTGGAATAAATATGACTAAAGTATGATGAAAATGTGACATTTGTTTGAACGACTGATGAAATGTTCGTGACATTTAATGAAGGGTACTCACATGATGAAGCCTGCTCTGCTAGCATATAGAAGAAAAGAAAACGAAAACATCGTTTTCCTGCCATAATTTAAACGTGCTTTTTTTGCAAAAAGCATGCATAATAGTCATGCCATTAATTAGGAAGGAAGGTGAACCTGGTGTTCAAGCTGTTTAAACCGTTTTATGCGTTAGGTCTATTACTCTCTGTCTTTTTTCTGGGCGGATGCAGCAACTATGTGATCCTGGATCCGAAAGGGCCCGTTGCAGCTGCACAAAGTGACCTTATTCTTTTGTCGATAGGTTTTATGCTTTTCATTATAGCTGTTGTGTTTGTTCTGTTTACCCTCATTGTCATTAAATACCGTGAGCGCAAAGACAACCTTGAATATGAGCCGCCTGAAATGGAAGGCAGCAAATTTCTTGAGATTGTCTGGACAGTTATTCCGATTTTAATCGTAATTGCTCTGTCTGTTCCGACCGTTCAAACAATTTATGCACTTGAAGAGCCGCCTGAATCATCTAAAGATAAGGAGCCTCTGGTTATACATGCAACATCGGTTGACTGGAAATGGATTTTCTCTTATGAAGAAGAGGGAATTGAGACTGTTAACTACTTAAACATTCCTGAAGACCGTGCTGTACTGTTCAAGCTTACTTCTGCCGACACAATGACAGCTTTCTGGATTCCGCAGCTTGGAGGACAGAAATATGCAATGTCCGGCATGCAGACTAAGCTTTACCTGCAGGCAGATGAGCCTGGAACGTATGCAGGCCGCAACGCGAACTTCACGGGCAAAGGCTTTGAAAGACATACATTCGATGTAGAAGCCATGCCTGAAGAAGAGTTTGAGAAGTGGGCTGAAGAAACAAAAGGTTCTGCACCTGAACTTACGCAGGATCAGTACGATCAGCTAATGATTCCTGGAACAACTGGAGAAATGACATTCTCCAATACTCACCTTGAGTGGGTGGATCATTCTAAAGACTCTGAATATGCAGTGAGAGTCCGCGAACAGACTGATTATGAGCTTCACAAGCACGATGAAGTTGAACACTTGGAAAAAATCGATCCAAATAAAGAAATGAACATTGATCATACACAAAAATCAGAAGGTCATTCAGGACATGGTTCAGAACATTCTGAAGACAAGTCAGACCATTCTGAGCATGAATCAGACGAAAAGACTGAAGAAGAACATTCTCACTGAGAAGGGAGGAAACATCAACTATGAAATGGGATGAATTTATTGTTATGGGCGATCCGCTGATACTCGGCGCCCAAATCTCAATACTGCTTACATCCATCGCCATTGTGGCAGGCCTTACCTACTTTAAAAAGTGGAAATGGCTCTGGACAGACTGGATCACGACTGTCGACCATAAGAAGCTTGGAATCATGTATATCATTGCTGCCATTCTGATGCTGTTCCGCGGGGGAGTAGATGCTCTCTTAATGCGCGCCCAGCTGACATTGCCAGATTCAGAGTTTCTGAATTCGCAGCATTACAATGAAATTTTCACGACTCACGGAACGATCATGATCATCTTCATGGCGATGCCGTTTTTGATTGGTCTAATGAACGTTGTTGTTCCTCTGCAAATTGGAGCGCGCGACGTTGCTTATCCGTACCTTAACTCATTAAGTTTCTGGACATTCTTTGTCGGTGCGATGCTGTTTAACATTTCATTTGTTATCGGCGGATCACCTGATGCAGGCTGGACGAGCTACACGCCTCTCGCAGGCAATGAGGCAAGTCCCGGACCTGGACAGAACTACTACCTTCTTGGCCTTCAGGTTGCCGGTATCGGTACACTCCTGACAGGTATTAACTTCATGGTCACGATCCTGAAGATGCGTGCGCCTGGTATGACGCTTATGCGCATGCCGATGTTTACTTGGACATCTTTAATCACTTGTTTGATTATCGTGTTCGCTTTCCCTGTCCTGACAGTTGCGCTTGCGCTGATGTCATTTGACAGGCTGTTCGGAACAGCTTTCTTCACCCTTGAAAACGGCGGCATGCCGATGCTTTGGGCGAACTTGTTCTGGATTTGGGGTCATCCTGAAGTTTACATCGTTATCCTGCCGGCGTTCGGGATATTCTCAGAAATCATCTCAACGTTTGCACGGAAAACATTGTTCGGCTACAAAGCGATGGTTGTTTCCATCGTTGCAATCTCTGGTCTAAGTTTCGTCGTTTGGGTTCACCATTTCTTCACGATGGGTTCAGGAGCACTTGTTAACTCGTTCTTCTCCATCACAACAATGGCGATCGCCATACCGACGGGTGTTAAAATATTCAACTGGCTCTTCACGCTTTACAAAGGAAGAATCAGATTTACTGTACCAATGCTCTGGTCACTTGCGTTTATTCCAAACTTCGTCATCGGCGGGGTAACAGGAGTTATGCTTGCGATGGCAGCAGCAGACTATCAGTACCACAACACGTACTTCCTGATCGCTCACTTCCATTACGTATTGATCGCCGGAACCGTGTTCGCATGTTTCGCAGGTCTGATTTTCTGGTATCCGAAAATGTTCGGACATAAATTAAACGAAAAAATCGGGAAAGTCAGCTTCTGGCTGTTCACGATCGGGTTCAATATCTGTTTCTTCCCAATGTACTTCCTTGGACTTGCCGGGATGCCACGCCGTATTTCAACGTATGGCGCTGCAGACGGATGGACGGGGCTGAACGTGGTAGCATCCATCGGTGCAATTGGAATGGCACTTGGTTTCGTTGTTCTTGTATACAACATCTACTACAGCTTCCGCTACTCTCCGCGCGAGGAGACTGGAGATGCATGGGACGGCCGTACGCTTGAATGGGCTACAACTACAATGATTCCGCCTCACTACAACTTTGCGGTTACACCTGAGGTTAAGAGCATTGATGCATTCTGGCAAATGAAAATGGAAGAAAAAGAAACAGGCAAGAAAAAAGAAGTGGAATACAAGCCGATTCACATGCCTAACTACTCAGGCAGACCGTTCATCATGTCCATGTTCTTTGGAATCAGCGGTTTCGCTCTTGTATTCGAATGGTGGATTCCTGCCATTGCCGGTTTGATTGGAATCTTTGCCTGCATGATCCTTCGCTCGTTTGAAGAAGATCATGGTTACTATGTAAGTGTTGAAGAAATTAAAGAAACAGAACAAAAAATATCTGTGTAAAGGAGGCGTGAATGATGGAACATGCACATCATCATGAAGAACATGATCCGAGTGTGCCTCTTGAATATCAATCTGAAATAGGAAGGTTGAATATTCTTGGCTTCTGGATCTTCCTTGGTGCTGAAATTGCCCTGTTTGCAACGCTGTTTGCGACTTACTTCGTTCTTGCGCCGATGACAGCAGACGGCCCGCTGCCGACTGATCTGTTTAAGATTGAAGGCGTCTTGATCATGACGTTCCTGTTGCTTACGAGCAGTTTCACATGTGGTCTTGCAATTCACGAATTGCGCCGCCACAACCAAAAAGGCGTCATCATGTGGACAATTATCACATTGGCCCTTGGACTGGGATTTGTCGGTTACGAAATATATGAGTTTGTAGAGTATGTTCATCATGGTGCTACATTGCAGTCAAGTGCAATGTGGTCAGCATTCTTTGTTCTTGCAGGAACCCATGGACTTCACGTCACCATCGGGATATTCTGGATCAGTTTCATCTTAATGCAAGTAAAGAAAAGAGGATTAACTCCTCAAACATCAGCTAAGCTGTTCATTTCAAGTCTTTACTGGCATTTCCTTGATGTTGTCTGGATTTTCATCTTTTCGGGAGTATACCTGCTCCTTATGATGGGAGGATTAAGTCCGCATGGCTAATAATCAGCAAAACACAGCAGGAGATCACAACCACTTTCCGTGGAGTCACGTGATAGGTTTTATCTCCTCGATTGTACTGACAATCGTCGCACTTTGGATTGGTTTATATACTGATTTTTCATTATCAATTAAAATAGCCGTTGTTTTCACTCTGGCATTCCTTCAAGCTGGCATTCAGCTCTTCATGTTCATGCACATGACGGAATCAGAAAGCGGAAACGTACAGGTTGTCAATACAGCATTCGCGATCTTTGTTGCCGTTGTAACAGTTCTTGGATCTGTATGGGTAATGAACGACCACTAATAAACAGAAAAAATCCCGGACTTTGGTGTCCGGGATTTTTTTTATTTGATGATATCCAAATTGCTTTTAGGATCAGCTTTGCGTTTTAAGATCGGCTTCGCGTAAATCAGATAGGCTGCAATATGAGCGAACACCAGGTTAACAAGGAATAGTGACCCCCCGATAATGTGCAGCGGCATTGCAAGCTCCATTGTGGCAAACATTCCGAAGTACACCCAAAGCATTAAGATGAACGGTATATGAAGGAGCGCCAGGCTTTTTCGCTGATCCCACAAGAAGAGCGGCGTAGCACTTACAATGAGCAAATAGACGAAGAATACATCCATGTTTAACAACTCCCGGTTAAAATTATTGTCAACGCTTACATAAATAAAATTGTGACAAACAAGAAAATATTTTGTGAACGTTTTGTTACAATTAGTATATCACATCAGGGTTAAAATTCCAGTGTTTCTAACTATTTCTTTTAATTAAATTTTCTAAAAATAAAAACGCCATATATTCTCTTACTCTTATTCTATTTTTAACTGCCCGCATAAGAACAAATTCTTTGTCCATGCCACTAACTGACAGAACCTTATAAATTGACAGATAATTGATGGGTATAGTAGGATTAGGCTAATTTATGTACAACAGGATGGGGGATATATGAAATGAGCAAAGTGTATATTATTCATGAAAATACAGAGTGGACAGACCATCTGACGAAAAGACTGGACGAACTGAATGTTCCATATGAGGAATGGCACCTCGATCAGGGGCTTGTGAACCTGTCTGAAGCACCGCCTGAGGGGATCTTCTATAATCGCATGAGCGCTTCTTCACATACGAGAGGCCACCGGTATGCACCGGAACTTGCAGCGTCTGTGCTGTACTGGCTTGAACGCCATAACCGCAAAGTCTATAACGGCAGCAGGGCTATTCAGCTTGAAGTGAGCAAGGTTGCTCAGTATATGACCTTAAATGAGCACGGCATTCAAACTCCGAAGACAACAGCTGCTGTTGGAAAAGAGGCTGTATTAAACGCAGCAGCCCAATTTGATGGAAAACCTTTCATTACAAAGCATAACCGTGCAGGAAAAGGGCTTGGTGTTCAGCTTTTCCACTCCATTGAAGGACTGAAGCAGTATGTGGAAGGTCCGGATTTTGAGGAGCCGGTAGACGGCATTACTCTTATACAGGAATACATTCAGGCGCCTGAGCCGTTTATCACGCGCTGCGAATTTGTAAACGGCAAATTCCTGTATGCTGTGCGTGTAGACACGTCAGAAGGCTTTGAGCTTTGCCCGGCTGACGCCTGCCAGATTGGCGATCTCTTCTGCCCGGTTGGAGAGGAAGCTCCTGTGAAACCAAAGTTTCAGATTGTTGATGACGTGAATGAAGAAATCATTTCAAAATATGAAACGATGCTGAAAGCAAATGACGTTAAAGTGGCAGGTATTGAATTCATCCGCGATGCAAACGGCGAGATTTACACATATGATATCAATACCAACACAAATTACAATGGAGACGCTGAGGCAGCAGCAGGGAAATACGGCATGCTCGAAATTGCCAGGGTGTTAAAAGCAGAGCTTGAGAAAATGGCCCTGACTGTATAAGAAGAATAGCGGCCATAAGGCTGATAAACAGCAAAAGACCGTCTGGAGATTCCAGACGGTCTTTTAACGATTTTAAAACAATATATGAGCAATACCGACAATCACCGGCAGTGTAATCAGCGTGCGGAGCAGGAAAATAATCACGAGATCCTTAAATGATACCGGAATTTTAGATCCGAGCAGCAGTCCGCCCACTTCAGACATATAGATAAGCTGTGTGACAGATACACAGGCAATAATGAACCGGGTCATCTCACTTGTAATATCGGCAGCGAGAACAGTTGGAAGGAACATGTCGGCAAATCCGACTACAAGTGTTTTTGATGCTTCCTGTGCTTCTGGTATCTGCATCAGTTCAAGCAGCGGAATAAACGGCATGCCAAGCCAGTCAAAAACAGGCGTGAATTCAGCAACGACCAGCGCAATGGTTCCAAGAGCCATAACAATCGGGGCTACACCCATCCACATATCAAGAATGTTTTTCGCGCCGTCCTGGAAAAAGGCTGCTGTGCTTTTATTTTCCTCTGCTTTTTTAAGCGCCTGTTTATACCCCCAGCTGAATGGCGTATAGCCCTCAGGCACGGCTTCTGAAATTTGTTCCTCTTGTCCGTTGTAATACGTATCTGCTTTTACAGAAAGCGGAGGTATTCTCGGAAGTACAAGAGCTGCAATGATTCCTGCAAATGTGACTGTCAGATAAAAAGGCACAAACATATGACCCAGGTTAACCTGAGAAATCACGACAAGGCTGAATGTAATGGAAACCACAGAAAAGCTTGTTCCGATTATGGCAGCTTCCCTCTTCGTATAAAAGCCCTCTTCATACTGTTTACTTGTCAGCAGCACGCCGATGGTTCCGTCTCCGAGCCAGGAAGCGACACAATCGACAGAAGATCTGCCGGGAAGCTTAAAAACAGGTCTCATAAATTTAGCAAGCAGTGAACCGAAAAGTTCAAGCAGTCCGAAATTTAAAAGCAGAGGCAGAAGCAGCCCTGCAAAAAAGAAAACAGAAAACAAAATCGGAAGCAGATCGTTAAGCAGAAGTCCTCCGGTGTTTTCAGACCAGATCCATTCCGGGCCTGCTTTAAAAAGCGTAAGCACGGCGAAAATGGCGCCAAGTACACGTGCAATCACCCAGATAACCGGAACATCAAACAAAGTTGTAAAGAACGGGCTCTTTGCAACGAAGTCCGGTTTCATCCATTTGGCTGCAAGTGTCCCGATAAGTGTCAGGATAATGATAACAGTCATGACCGCCGGAAGCGACGGGCCAAGAGCCTTCTGCAGCATTCCGGAAAAGATGGCGATTGGAATGGTCACTTCGCCTTTATAGCTGATTGGAACCATAAATAAAAGAATTCCCAGCAGGGAAGGGAAAATAAATTTTAGTGTGTTTTTCGTCTGTGAAGTCAATTCAGATGCTCCTTACGTAAAAGTACATATTTATGTAACCTGTGTTATTTTAATGCAAACAGGCAGAAAAGCCAATGCCTTTAAGCAAATTTCCTGTATTTTCTCCTTTTTTTACCCTGTAAAAGTATTCACTAAGCCTAGTATCTGCAAAA
Organism: Metabacillus mesotrionivorans; assembly: GCF_052171315.1. Classification (NCBI taxonomy): domain Bacteria; kingdom Bacillati; phylum Bacillota; class Bacilli; order Caryophanales; family Bacillaceae; genus Metabacillus; species Metabacillus mesotrionivorans. The sequence continues at coordinate 151,139 of NZ_JBQMFF010000005.1, forward strand.
AAGGTGAAACTTAGGTAAGATAAGAAAAACGAACAAAAAGGAGATGGATCCTATGAACCAGACCATTGAAACCCTGCTGTCACACAAGTCAATCAGAAAATTCGAAGACAGAGCGCTGAGCACTGAACAAATTCGGACGATCGTCGAAAGCGCTCAGGCTGCATCCACATCAAGCTTCATCCAGGCTTATTCTATTATTGGAGTCAAGAATCCGGAAATGAAGAAGAAGCTTGCGGAGCTTGCCGGCAATCAGCCGTATGTGGAAGAGAACGGTCACTTCTTTGTTTTTTGCGCGGATTTGCACAGGCATGATGTGCTTGCGGAAATGGAAGGTGTCAGTCTTGACGAATCGCTAGAAAGTACGGAAAAGTTCATGGTCGCCGTCATTGATGCAGCTCTTGCAGCTCAGAATGCCGTTATTGCTGCTGAATCCATGGGGCTTGGAGCCGTCTACATCGGAGGTTTGAGAAACAGCCTTAAAGAAGTGTCTGAGCTCCTCAAAACCCCTGAAAGAGTGCTGCCGCTATTTGGACTCGCTGTCGGATATCCGGCACAAAATCCGGATAAAAAACCGAGAATTCATTTAGAGCATGTTTATCATGAAGATGTGTATGAAACGGATGAGAATGTCTATAAAAAAGAGCTGAAAGAGTATAACGAGCTTATTTCGGAGTATTACCGCGAGCGGACTTCGGGGAAGCGCAGCGATACATGGACAGGTCAAATGGCTTCCATGCTTTCCAAGCCGACGAGAATGTACATGAAAGAGTTTACGGAAACAAAAGGGTTTAATAAAAGATAAGCCGGGAAAACTTACTGCGAATGACATTTTTAAAAGGAGCGGTAAACATGGCAAAAAAAATTCTTACAGTCGTGACAACAGCAGATAAAATAACCGATGAGCATAAAACAGGCCTTTGGCTTTCTGAATTTGCAGAGCCGTATGAAGAGTTTACTTCAAACGGATATGAAGTGACAGCGGCGAGTCCGAAAGGCGGGAACGTTCCGCTTGACCCGAACAGCTTAGAGGGCGTGAATGAGGATCAGTGGCAGGAAGCAAGACAGATTTTGAAGCAAACGGTCCATCTTGATGAAGTAAACGGCGAAGAGTATGAAGGAATTTTCCTTCCAGGCGGCCACGGGACGATGTTTGATTTTCCGGACAACAAAAAACTGCAGGAGCTCCTGGTGCATTTCGCCGAGAGCGATAAAGTCATCGGTGCAGTATGCCACGGACCAGCCGGACTTGTGGGTCCCGTTCTTTCAAACGGAAAGCCTTTAGTAGAAGGAAAGCGCCTGACAGGATTTACAGACGAAGAAGAAGTAGATACAAAGCTCGATCAGTATATGCCGTTTTTGCTTGAATCAAAATTAGTCGATCTTGGAGCCGAATTTATCAGAGCCCCTAAATTCACTGACCATACAGAAGTAGACGGCAAGCTTGTGACCGGACAAAATCCGCAGTCAAGCGTAAACACAGCGAAAGAATTTGTAAAAGTTTTATCGAAATAACCGGATCCGGCAGATTCCTGCCGGATTTTTCTGTTATAAAAAGCATCATTTTGGTGAAGATTGTTTCACGTGAAACGCAGAAAATGATACTTAAAATCGATTTATAGCGGATGATACAGAAAGGCTTAATAGATTGAATATTTAACGTTTTCAGATATACTTTAGAGAAACGACATAATATGCGTTGTCAAATAAGGAGAGGTTACTTATGAAGTTTGATTATCTGTACCATCCATACCCGTCTGAAAGGCAAACGGTCTTTTCAAAAAAAGGGATGGTTGCCACTTCGCAGCCTCTCGCTGCACAGGCAGGGCTCGATATACTGAAAAAAGGAGGAAATGCCATTGACGCGGCTATTGCGACAGCGGCAGCACTCACTGTCCTTGAACCAACCTCAAACGGGATTGGCGGAGATGCATTCGCTCTCGTATGGACGAATGGCAGTCTGTACGGATTAAACGCAAGCGGTCCTGCACCGTCTTCTCTGTCCATCGAAGCCGTTAAAGCAAAAGGGCATACTGAAATGCCTGTCTATGGAGTGACTCCAATCACCGTTCCCGGTGCGCCGTCTGCCTGGGCGAAGCTGTCAAAGAGATTCGGGAGACTGCCCCTGCAGGAAGTGCTGGCCCCTGCAATCAGCTATGCTGAAGAAGGATATCCGCTCACGCCAATCCTAGGGAAATACTGGTCACTGGCGTATGATAAATTTAAGCGTACTCTTTCCGGTCCTGAATTTGAAGCGTGGTTCGAGACGTTTGCACCTGATCACCGTGCTCCGAAAATTGGAGAAGTATGGCGCTCGCCTGGACATGCTGCCACCCTTAAGGAAATAGCCGAAACAGAAGGAGAAAGTTTTTACCGGGGAAACCTGGCGGAAAAAATCAGTTCGTTTATTCAGGAACAGGGCGGCTACTTGTCGAAAGAGGATCTCGCTTCCTATGAAGCTGAGTGGGTGGACCCGATTTCCGTCCGCTACAAGGGCTATGATGTCTGGGAAATCCCGCCTAATGGACAGGGTCTTGTCGCATTGCTTGGTTTAAATATTGTAAAAGGGTTTGATATCCGTGAAAAAGACAGTCTGGAAACCTATCATAAACAAATAGAAGCCATGAAGCTTGCATTTACAGATGGAAAAGCATACATAACGGACCCGAAAGAGATGAAAATCACCACAGAAGAACTGCTTAGTGATGCTTACGGAGAGCAGCGCCGCGCAGAGATCAACGAGCATGCTGTGGAGCCTTCCGCCTATGAACCTGCTAAAGGCGGAACAGTCTATTTAGCCGCTGCTGACGGGGAAGGAAACATGGTTTCGTTTATTCAGAGCAATTATATGGGGTTTGGTTCAGGTGTGGTCATTCCGGGTACCGGCATTTCGATGCAGAACCGCGGGCATGATTTTTCCCTTGATGAAACGCACCCTAATGCCCTGAAGCCCGGCAAAAAGACGTATCATACGATTATTCCGGGATTTTTGACGAAAGGGAATGAGGCGGTTGGGCCCTTTGGTGTAATGGGGGGCTATATGCAGCCGCAGGGGCATATGCAGGTTGTCATGAATACCATTGACTTTGGTCTTCATCCGCAGGCTGCACTCGATGCACCGCGCTGGCAGTGGATGGAGGGGAAAAAGGTGCTTGTAGAGCCGCATTTTCCTTCCCATCTAGCGCAGGCTCTCGCGAGAAAAGGCCACCAGATCCAGGTTGCTGTTGATAAAGGAGCTTTTGGGCGCGGACAGATTATATGGAGAGATCCTGAAACGGGCGTGCTGTCCGGCGGAACAGAATCCAGAGCAGACGGGGTCGTTGCATCGTGGTAAAAGAGACGCCGCTGATCAGACAGCGGAATATATTCATCGCCTTTTTCAGGTCCGGCATGCTCGGATTTGGCGGAGGACCATCCACAATTCCACTTGTCCACAAGGAAGTGGTCACGACATTTAAATGGATGGATGACGACGAATTTTCCGATGTTCTGGCCCTCGGAAACACACTTCCCGGGCCGATTGCAACGAAAATGGCCGGTTATATCGGGTACCGTGTCGGAGGGGTGGCCGGCATGCTGAATGCGGTCCTTGCCACGGCCTTGCCGACAGTCGTTCTGATGATTCTGCTGCTTACGACACTGAATGCGTATAAAGATGAAACTTGGGTCAAAGGAATGTCACAGGCCGTTTTGCCGGTTGTAGCTGTGATGCTGCTGACACTTACATGGGACTTTTCAAAAAAATCCTCCCAGTCATACGGTGTGATTAAGACGGTTCTTTTAATGGGCTCAGCATTGGTTCTGATGGAGGTTTTTCATCTTCACCCGGGCATCTTGATCGGTGTCCTCCTATTGTGGGCTGTGCTGTATAAACCCCGGCGGAAATCAGATGAAAAGGGGATGCCATCATGATTTATATTCACATCTTTCTTGCCTTCTTCCTGCCCGGCATCCTCGGATACGGCGGGGGACCGGCTTCCATTCCATTAATTGAAAAAGAAGTGGTCGACCGCTACGAATGGCAATCGGTGAATGAATTCAGTGAAACACTGGCTATCGGGAATGCGCTGCCTGGTCCGATTGCCACGAAAATGGCCGGCCTGATCGGCTATCAGCAGGGCGGATGGCTTGGAGCCGCAGTCGGGCTTTTTGCTACCATTGCCCCTTCGCTGATTCTCATGCTGGTTCTTTTGAACATTCTGATGAAATACAAGGAATCTCCTCAGGTTAAGCGTCTTTCGGCGGTTGTCAGACCTGTCATCGCTGTGATGCTCGGTGTGATGACGTATCAGTTTTTGGATAACTCCGCAAAAGGATCAGGCATTTGGCACACACTTTTCCTGTTTATCATCAGTCTGCTGCTTTTGGAGAAATGGAAGGTGCACCCTGCTTACGTGATTGCGGGTGCGCTTGTGTACGGAGGGGTGTTCCTGTCATAGGAGCCCCCTTTTTCTGCCTTTTTGGATTTTGAGAGAGGCGCACAAACAGCTCCGATTTGCATCAATTTTAAATCATTCACAATAGCAATTTGGGTTATCAACACCCCTGTGAATAAAGTTCGGGACTCTATATATATAGTGGCGAACAGTTGTACCCACACAAAATGTGGATAGAAATTGTGGATATGTTGATAACTTCTGTTGATAACTTGTGTCGAAGTGTGGAAAATCGTGTGAATATCTTATAATTTGACAAAAAATTTAAAAACGTTTACAAGATATTTACACAGAATGATGAAATTTGAGATTTTTCGTCATTTTTGTCATGATAAAGAGACTATTAGCAGGAGAGGGTCGTGTCACGTGAGAATTTATAAAGTTTTGAACAATAATGCTGCTGTCGTCCGGGACGGGGACCAGGAGAAAATTGTCATGGGACCGGGAATAGCTTTTCAAAAAAAGAAAAATGACATCATTCCAAAAAGCAAAGTGGAGAAGATCTTTGTAATGAAGGAAGAAAATGAAAAGTTCCAGCAGCTGCTGCAGATGGTTCCGGAAGAGCACATTGAGCTTGCCGAAGAAATTATCAGCTACGCAGAGGGCCGATTGATGTCTCCGCTGAGCAATCATATCCACATTGCTTTGACGGACCACTTATCGTTTGCTGTCGAACGGATTCAAAACGGCTACACCATCCACAATAAGCTGCTCAGTGAAATTAAAGTGCTCTATAAAAACGAATTTGAAATCGGACAGTGGGCGATTAAACGGGCAGAAGAAAAGCTTGGAATCTCTCTTCCTGAGGATGAGGCAGGCCACATTGCTCTTCACATTCATACAGCGAAACTCGACGCTGCAGACATGAAAGAGACAATCAGGCACACGGCCATTATCCAGGAATCAATCGATATCATTGAGGGTCACTTCAATGTGAGCTTAAGCAAGGACTCCATATCTTATCAGCGTCTGCTGACGCATTTGAGATTTGCTTTAAACCGTCTTGAGCAGAACGAAGAATTCCACGTGATGGACAGGGAGATGCTGCAGATGATTCAGAAAACCTACAGCTTCGCCTATGCTTGTTCTGAGAAAATAGCGGACTACTTGAAAAAGGAATACGGCATGCAGTTTCCAGAATCTGAAATGGGATATATTACTCTCCATATTCAGAGGCTGAGCGAATAGTTTTTTCTTGACCGGAGGGTTTTCATCCCCTACAATGAAAGCGTATTATCTAACTTCATATC
>NZ_JBQMFF010000005.1:156866-275531 GCF_052171315.1 Metabacillus mesotrionivorans
AGATCATTGGAGACACTCTGTCTATGATACCTTTATAAGTTTTAGGTCTTTTTCTATTTAAAAAAAGGAGGAAAAAGGTATGAATTACAAAGATACAGCTGACAAATTGGTTCCGCTGCTTGGCGGGAAAGACAATATTATCAGTGCAACACACTGTGCGACACGTCTTCGGCTTGTCCTGCAGGATGACAGCAAGGCGGATAAAGGGGAAATTGAAGAGCTTGAAGGAGTAAAAGGAGCATTTGCAAGCTCCGGACAGTTTCAGATTATCTTCGGAACAGGCAATGTCAACAAGGTGTATGAACAGCTTCAGCCTCATCTCGGAGTTCAGGAAAAAGAGAATGTCTCGCATTCCGATGCTGTTAAACAGAAGATGAATCCTTTTGCCCGGTTTGCCAAAACCCTTTCAAATATCTTCGTGCCGATTATTCCTGCGATTGTCGCAAGCGGTCTTTTAATGGGGCTTCTGGGCATGATGAAAGCGTTCGAATGGGTGAGCGCTGACAGTGCCTTCATTGTGCTTCTTGATATGTTCTCGAGTGCAGCCTTTATTATTCTGCCGATCCTGATCGGCGTCAGTGCTTCAAAAGAGTTTGGTGCAAATCCGTACCTAGGGGCCGTAATCGGAGGAATTTTGACTCACCCCGCACTATTAAATCCGTGGGGTCTTGCAGAAGCTAAACCTGAATACTTGAATTTTGCAGGCATGGACATTGCGATGCTCGGGTATCAGGGGACTGTTATTCCTATCCTGCTGGCTGTTTACGTTATGAGTAAAATTGAAAAAGGACTGCGGAAAGTGGTGCCAAACTCAATTGATCTGCTTGTCACGCCGTTCCTTACCATCATTTCGACAGGTTTTATCGCACTGATTGCCATCGGTCCGCTTGGACGCGGTTTGGGATCAGGAATTACAGCAGCTCTCACATATGTATATGATACGGCAGGATTCCTTGCCGGACTGATTTTTGGAGGAACGTATTCTCTAATCGTTCTGACAGGCGTTCATCACAGCTTCCATGCAATAGAAGCAGGTTTGCTTGCTGACATCGGCAAAAACTACCTGCTTCCGATCTGGTCAATGGCGAACGTAGCGCAGGGAGGAGCGGGACTTGCCGTTTTCTTCATGACGAAAAGAGCCAAAACAAAAGAAATTGCCCTTCCAGGTGCCTTTTCTTCCTTCCTTGGCATAACAGAACCTGTTATATTCGGGGTAAACCTGCGCTACCGCAATCCATTCATCGGCGGAATGATCGGGGGAGCTCTTGGCGGTGCTTATGTCGTTTTCACAAATGTGGCAGCAAATGCTTACGGACTCACAGGCATTCCTATGATTGCGATTGTTGCGCCGTTTGGAACGGCTGCCGTTGTGAACTACCTCATCGGTTTTGCCATTGCGGTTGCAGGTGCCTTTATTGCCACGATGCTTCTTGGCATAAAAGAGGAAGAGAAGAAGTAGGATTTTTGGTTTAAAAGAAGAATGTGTAAGAAAAGAGAATCAGGCAGGGTCAGGGACTCTGCCTGTTTTTCCTTTCAAAACAGAAAGGTATGAGTGCGATGAAAAAAGGAATGATCAGTCTTGGAGAAGCGCTGATTGATTTTATACCGGTGGATTCTGATAATCTTGTGTATCAGAAGAGCCCAGGAGGTGCCCCGGCAAATGTAGCAGTCGGACTTGCAAGACTCGGTGCGCCTTCCTCTTTCCTCGGCAAAGTCGGGGATGATGTGCTTGGAACTTTTTTGAAGGATACGCTTCGGTCGTATGGCGTGAATACAGACCATATGCTGCTGACAAAAGAAGCAAAGACGGGGGCGGTCTTCATTACGCTCGCAGGAGATGGCGAGCGGTCCTTCGACTTTTACATCGATCCGAGCGCAGACCGTTTTTTGCATGAAGAGAATTTGGATGTGTCCCTGTTTGAAGAAAACAAAATCCTTCATTACGGGTCGATTTCAATGATCAGCGAGCCTTCAAAAAGTGCGACAGTTAAGGCGGTCGAACTTGCACGGCAGAACGGAATGATTGTTTCCTACGACCCCAATTTGAGGCTCGGTCTTTGGGAAAACGAAGAGACAGCAAAAGAGACGATTTTATCTATGTTCGACAAGGCCGATCTGATTAAAATTTCAGAGGAAGAACTTGAATTTCTGACAGGAGAATCCGACATTGAAAAGGGTGTGGGGAAACTATCTGTTTATAACATTCCGCTGCTGTTTATCACTATGGGAAGCGAAGGCAGCTATGCATTTACAAAGAATGGGGCTGTCAAAATCGACGCGATGAGGGTGAATGCTGTTGATACGACAGGTGCAGGAGACGCATTCGTATCGGGCATCCTTTATCAGCTGCACGAGCTTGAAACGCATCCGGGTGAGCTGGCTGCGGATGAACTGAAGCGAATCGGCCGATTTGCCAGTGTATCGGGCGGCCTTGCTGCATCTGTAAAAGGTGCTATGACCGCTTTGCCGACTCTTGGCGAAGTGGAAAACATTCTGAAAAAGAGATAAGGAGCTGAAGCGATATGACAAAGCGGGACGCTGAACTGAAAGAAGCCGCCTATTTGGAAGCGGAAATGAATAGAGAAATGGTTGAAAGCGATCCGTATCGCCTTAAGCACCACATTATGCCGCCGGTCGGTCTGCTGAATGATCCGAACGGCTTCATACAGTGGAAGGGTGTCTATCATCTTTTTTATCAGTGGATGCCGTTTAAGACAGGGCATGGTGCTAAATTCTGGGGACATTACACATCTCAGGATCTTGTGAACTGGAAGCACGAACCGATTGCACTCGCTCCGAGTGAATGGTATGAAAAGAACGGCTGCTATTCAGGCAGTGCAGTGGACGCTTTCGATAAAATGCATCTTTTTTATACAGGAAATGTAAAGGATGAGAACGGGGAGCGAGAGACCTATCAATGCCTGGCCGTATCTGAGGATGGTCTTCATTTTGAGAAAAAAGGCGTTGTAGCTGAGCTTCCTGAAGGCTATACCGCTCATTTCCGCGATCCAAAAGTGTGGGAGCATGATGGAAAGTGGTACATGGTTGTCGGTGCCCAGACAACTGAACTCAAAGGCCGTACAGCCATCTTCTCTTCTGAGGATCTTATGAAGTGGACCTATTTAGGCGACGTGGCGGGTTCTCATACAGAGCAGCTGGGTGAATTCGGCTATATGTGGGAATGCCCGGATTTGTTTCATCTTGACGGCAAAGACATTCTGATCGTCTCGCCTCAAGGCCTCAAGCCGCAGGGAATGCTGTATCAGAATGTTTACCAGTCCGGCTACTTCTCCGGGGAAATGGATTATGAATCGGCAAAACTGACGCACGGTGACTTCGCCGAGCTTGACAGAGGCTTTGACTTCTATGCACCGCAAACAACAGAAGACGAGAAAGGCAGACGCCTGCTGTTCGCCTGGATGAGCGTGCCGGATCAAGCGGAAGACAAACATCCAACTATCCCGCATAAGTGGATACACACCATGACATTTCCGAGGAAATTGTCGATGCGTGGAGAGAAACTTGTTCAGCAGCCGGTCGAAGAGCTGGAGGCATTGAGGAAAACAGAAGAGTCAGTGCCTGGCATCAGGCTGCAGGCGGGAGAGAAGCACCAGACGGCTGGAACTGTTTTTGAACTGAAGCTTGAGAACCTGGAAGTCGGTTCCGGCCTTTCCGTTTCCATTAAGAACAATGCGACTCTTCACTATTCCAGTGAGGAGAAAGTCTTTACGCTGACCCGCACAAGCTATGCTGACGGCCAGCCGGAATCAAGACAGTGCCGGCTGGAGCACCTATCTAACATTCATGTATTTATTGACACCTCATCCATTGAAGTCTTTATCAATGACGGAGAAGAAGTGTTCACAGCAAGATTGTTCCCGGAACCGGATGAAAAAAGCATCGTGGTCTCTGCAGAGGGAGAGGCGGCTTTTGATTTGAAGAAGTGGGAGCTGTGATGAACTCGGGTGACAGGTTTTTGATGGAATTGGAGCCCTGTAATCAGGTGCGGCTGGGTTATGGGGCAGCAAAAAAGGAAAATGGTGCCCTGTAATTTGGTGCGGCTGAAATATGGGGCAGCAAAAAGTAAAAATGGTGCCCTGTAAAGTGATGCGGCTGAAATATGGGGCAGCAAAAAGTAAAAATGGTGCCCTGTAAAGTGGCGCAGCTGAAATATGGGGCAGCAAAAAGTAAAAATGGTGCCCTGTAAAGTGGCGCAGCTGAAATATGGGGCAGCAAAAAGTAAAAATGGTGCCCTGTAAAGTGGCGCAGCTGAAATATGGGGCAGCAAAAAGTAAAAATGGTGCCCTGTAAAGTGGCGCAGCTGAAATATGGGGCAGCAAAAAGTAAAAATGGTGCCCTATAATTTGGTGCGGCTGAAATATGGGGCAGCAAAAGGTGAAAATGGTGCCCTATAAAGTGATGCGGCTGAAATATGGGGCAGCAAAAGGTGAAAATGGTGCCCTATAAAGTGATGCGGCTGAAATATGGGGGAGCAAAAAGTAAAAATGGAACCCTATAATAAAGCTCGGCTGAGATAAAGGGCATTACAAAGTCGCGCTGGCGGCACAGTGGACAGCACAACATCCAAAACAAAATCACCCGGCATCCGCCGGGTGATTTTTTCATAAATTACTTATCTCCATGCAAACGCAATGCAGCATGATTTGTCGGTCCAACGTATTCATTAAGCGGGAAGGAATGGCGGATTGCTGCCGTGATGAACTCTTTTGCTGTGTAGATCGCTTCTTTTACGGAAGCTCCTTTTGCAAGTTCAGCAGCAATCGCTGCAGAGTATGTGCACCCTGCGCCATGCGTGTAAGATGTGTCAATGCGCTCGCCTTCAAGAATCTGAAATTCTTTTCCGTCATAGAGCACGTCCACTGCTTTCTCATGATCCAGTTTGCCGCCGCCTTTTACAAGGACGAATTTCGGGCCCAGGTCAAAAATCTTTACAGCTGCTTCTTTCATTTGATCAACAGTTGTAATTGTACCAATTCCGCTCAGCTGTCCTGCTTCAAATAGATTTGGCGTGACAACTGTCGCAAGCGGAGTCAGAATCTCTCTTAGGGCATCCGCGAGGTCAGGATAAAGCACTTCGTCTGCTCCTTTGCAGACCATAACAGGATCTACTACTACGTTTTGGACATTGTGTTTCTTTATCGTTTCAGCCGCAAGCTTGATAATATCAACTGTAGGGAGCATACCGGTTTTCATTGCATCAACGCCGATGCCTTCCACAATGGTGGCTGCCTGAGCTTTAATTGTCTCAAGCTCCACAGGGAATACCTGGTGATGCCATTCGTTTGCAGGGTCCATCGCGACTACTACGGTCAATGCTGTCATTCCGTAAACGCCGCGCTCCTGAAAGGTTTTCAAATCTGCCTGAATGCCGGCACCGCCGCTGCTGTCTGATCCGGCGAACGTTAAGGCTTTTTTCATTGTCATAAGTATGTGTACCTCCATCCGGGTGATTAAGCGTAGCTTCTCTCCTATTATAACAATTTCAAAAAAGGTTAGCCATTTTGGTTGCAGTCAGCTACCTGATCAATGAACCGAATGAAAGCTATGAAAAATTTGCACAGGCCCTGTTTTTACTTTCAAAAGAGAAGCCGTTATCTGCAGGAGAGATTTGGTCTGTCTTTTTATCTCTGCATGGATTTGTCAGTCATTACTGCAAGGCGGGAATGTCCTATGAAGATGTGGAGCCGCTTTTAAAAAGCCACGTGCAGTTTTTAATGAAAGGCATCATCTAAATTTTTTTATTATTATTTGAACAGTGGTCAATTAAAATGGAGGCGGAGAAAATGAGAAAAGCAGTTGTATTTGGGGGCTCGGGCGGAATGGGATACGCGCTCGTTTTGGAACTTGTTCAGAGAGGGTTTTTTGTAACCGCTTTTGCAAGAACGGAGAAGAAACTGACGGATTTGTTTGGTCAAATGGACCGGGTGCGTCTTTTTACCGGAGATGCTCTGCAAGAGAAAGACGTGCAGGAGGCATGCAGAGGGGCAGAGCTGATCTTTCACAGCATCAATATGCCGTATCCGCAATGGGAAGAAAAGCATCCGGCCATCGTGGAAAACCTGCTGCGTGCGGCAAAAGAAGAGCAGGCAGTGTTTATTCTGGCAGATAACATTTACGCGTATGGAAGGCAGACAGGATTAACTGCGGAAACGGCAGTCAAAGCGCCGCATACGAAAAAAGGGAAGCTCAGACTCCTTCTTGAAGGGATGATAAAAGCTGCTGACGTGCCGTATGTAATCATTCATTTCCCAGATTATTACGGTCCGCACGCTGAAAATACGTATATTCAATATACGCTTGGCCAGATGCTGAAAGAGAAAAGAGCCATGTTTGTAGGTTCACTTGATTTGAAAAGAGAGTATATTTATACGCCGGACGGAGCGAAGGCGGCGGTTGAACTAGCGCTTACTCCTAAAGCGTTCCGGCAAAACTGGAACATTCCAGGATCAGGTACGATGAGCGGCAGGGAATTTATTGATATTGTTCGCGGACTGACTGGCTATGAGAAAAGTGTCATGCCTGTCGGAAGAAGGATGATTTCCCTGATTGGGCTTTTTGACAAAATGATGAAGGAATCAGTCGAGATGATGTATTTGACAGAAGAACCTGTTGTGCTGTCGGGAGCTAAATACGAAAAGGAGATTGGTCCAGTTCCTTCAACCCCGTATGAGGCCGGTCTCAGGAAAGTTATCGCTTCTATTCAAAAAGCCGGCAATTAAAACCCGCCGGCTTGCGTAGTACATGATACATCCATTTTCACATGAATGTCAGGGAAGAATATGCGGCCCTGCAGCTTGCTTTTGATGCATGAGAGAGGGTCTTCAGGAGCAGGCTCGGGTTTTGGTTCCGGTTTTGGCTTCGGAGCAGGCTTCGGTTTTGGCACAGGTTTTTCGGCCGGCGGTTTTTCATCATCCGCAGGAGGTGAATCTGCAGGCAGGGAATTTGGATAGTTGTTTGCTGCGGCGATTGCTTCAAAGGAGTGAGTAGAGTGCAGAATAATAACAGATGTGCCGGTTTGAACCTGATCAAAGAGATAACGGATTTCTTCATTGTGCATGCGGATGCAGCCTGCACTGGCGTAGGTTCCGATGGAGTTTGCGTTGTTATTTCCGTGGATGGCGTAAGTGGTTCCCTCCGTCCCAAGTGCCCTGAGGCCGAGCCACCTGTCGCCTAAAGGATTGCGGCTGTCTCCTCCGGGTATGTTCTCTTTGTAGTAGGGCCGATTTTTAATCTTATTGACAATTCGAAACGTCCCTTCCGGCGTAAAGGAATTGTCTCTGCCGGTTGCGACATGAAAGACGCGCATGAGCTTTCCATTGTCAAAAAAGGCCAGTTTATTGGTGCTTTTGTTGATGATGATAAGCTGCGGAATGCCGTCAGCTTTTGCCGGAAATGAAGCTTGAGAAAACAGGAAGAAAGCCGAGATTAACGCGAACAGCCATTTTTTCATTTCTCTCTAGTCCCCTTTTAGATGAATACAAGAAAAGATTACCAGACTGGATATGAGGATTGTGTAGAATCTTCTTGTCGAATGCTGATAAAGTAAGTCTGTCTTTACCGTTCATTCTATTCGTGAGACGCATCGGAGCGCATAATTGTTCCATGAGAAATAAAAAATAGGCGTGCCTCGTATGGACGAGACACGCCTCACATCTATATTGAGTAGGGGGGAATATAGATTGCGTGATTACTGCTGTGCGATAATGACAACTTTGCCTTTATCGAGTTCTTCTTCCATGTGTGCTGCTTCATTTTCCGTCAGGCCAAGTGAGGCCATTTTGGAACGCAGCTCATCTCCGCGTGAACGGAATACGTTTTTCATAGACGAGAAGACGCCTTGTTCTGATACGCCTACGCTTTCGGTATCTGTTCCCGATGTAAGATGCTTCGAGCGGTTCGGGTCATGGGCGAAAAGATAAATATCATCCTTTGTGAACCCTTCAACTTCAAGGTGATTGATTTTTTCGGTGGCTTGTACGCCGTTTTCAACAACGAATGTCTTCATAATCGATCTCTCCTTTTGTGCTGATGATGTATATTTACCCCGTGTCTTCATTTTTAAAACAAGCTTTCTAAAAGGCTGTTTTATTGTTGATTTCTATTCGTATCCGTTCCTTTCCGCTCCAGTCACTTGCTTTCCGCGGGGAGGAAGTGGAGCCTCCTCAGCTTCGCCTGCGGGGTCTCCACTTCCCTCTTCATCCCTTAGAAAAGCGGAAGCGCCCGTTTTGCTCCGGCAGTCAGATAAGAAATCACCCGAAAAGTCCGGGTCCCGCCTTTTTGGGGGATTTTGTTCTGACAGAGGAGCCTGAGCGCTGCAGCTGGACAAGGAGTCAAGTGCCTTCCGCTGCAATACACTTGGTTTGAACGTATCCCCTTAAAGCAAAAATTACAGCAAGATGGCCTGCTTATTCACTGCCAATACGCATCCCATGCCCGTTTATGATTTAATGGATAAAAGAAACCAACAGAATGAGGGGGATAAGCGTGCGAATTTCGATTGTCATTGTGACGTACAACCGGTTATATGCACTGGCGGATCTGCTTGAATCCATTGCCGGCCAGACCCGCATGCCGGAAGAAATTATTATTGTGAATGATGGAGGAGAGTCTGTTGACTCCCTAAAGGAGATTTATCATGAACTGCCTCTCAAGGTCGTTGATCTTGGCGAAAACTGCGGGCATGTTCATGCGAGGAATGCCGGGATTGAGGCGGCTTCCAGTGATGCCATCATGCTCAGTGACGACGATGATTATTTCACTCCAGGGCATGTTGAGAGGATGGCCCGGGAACTTTCAGACGGTGCTCAGTTTGTCTATTCAGATGTGGAAATTGTCACGTTTAAAGAAGAGAATCATGTCCGTCTGCCTGTGAGCAGGAGACTGTTTGCCTACACATATGATCCGGTAGAGATGAGACGCTTTTCAACCTATGTGCCGTCCGGCAGTCTTTATTTAAAAAGCATCCATAGTGAAATTGGCTATTTCGATCCGGAGGTCCACAATTATTGGGACTGGGATTTTTTCCTGAGAGTGTCTGAAGCATTTGCCGTGAAGCGGGTTCCGGTGGCCAGTGTCGTCTATGCCTTTTCTGCAGGCGGAAGCCATCAGTCTTTTTCCCTTAATGAAAAAAGGCAGTCCTTTCTTGAAGTCCTTTGTGAAAAACACGGGCTTGGAAAGCTGCCGCAAAAAAACTTCTTTGTGCTCCTCGAAGAGCCGGAGCTGAAAAAGAGAGAGGCCGAAAGCCGGATTGTCTGGGACGGAAGGCCGATTCGGTCAAGACTGGTTTAACTCCTGTGATGCGGGAGTTTTTTCTTTATGTTTGACATTTTTGCACGCTCAATATATTATATGTTTAAACATTTAAACTAACAAACAGAAGGAGACCTTAATTAATGAAAACAGTACTGATTACAGGAGCATCAGACGGCATCGGAAAAGAACTTGCTTATAAATATGCGCAGGATGGGTACCGCCTAGTCCTGGCTGCGCGCAGCGAGGGGAAATTGCAGAAGCTCGCAGAAGAACTTAAGCCTGCACCTGTCATCGTTAAAAGAAAAGATTTAAGCGATATGAGTCAAGTCCGAGAACTGCACGAAGAACTGAAGGCAGAAAGTGTACAGATAGATGTGCTCGTCAACAACGCAGGATTTGGGCTGTACGGAGAATTTGTCCGCACATCTGCTGAAGAAGAGCTCAATATGATTGACCTTAATATTAAATCCATTACGCTGCTTGCCAAGCTGTTCGCACCTGATATGGCCGCCAGAGGTTCCGGCCATATACTCAATGTTGCATCAACAGCTGCCTTTCAGCCGGGTCCGCTTATGGCTGTCTATTACGCCACAAAAGCATATGTGTTATCATTTAGTGAAGCCATAGAAAATGAACTTAAAGGGACAGGGGTCAGCGTTTCCGTGCTTTGCCCCGGACCGACTAAAACCGGTTTCAGCGACCGTGCCAACCTGGGCCAGTCCAAGCTTTTTAAAAGCGGGGTCATGGATGTCAAAGAGGTGGCGGACGCGGCTTATAAAGGGCTGCAAAAGAAGCAAACCGTTATTATCCCTGGACTGAAAAATAAAATGCTCGCAGCAGCCGTACGGTTTATGCCCCGCAAAACGGTAACAGGGGTTGTGAGAAAAACACAGGAACGTGCGTAAGAAAGGTGTGAAGTGAATGGGAGATCAGGCAATTGATACATTTCGATCTTGCATCCCATTATTCCATGCTCTCGGAGATCCGGCGAGACAGGATATTATTTTATTACTGGCAGAAACAGAGCGGCTGACCGTCAACGAAATTGCGGATCAGTCCAGACTTTCAAGACCGGCTATTTCTCATCATCTGAAAATCTTAAAAGATCAGGGCCTGGTTGTCACTGAACAGCAGGGAACAAAGCGCTTCTATTCTTTAACACTTGAAGATTCAGTTTCCATGCTGAAAAAACTGATCTCGTTAGTAGAAGAAACCTGCATGTGATTGGGGGAAACACAATTGAAACAGCTTCTTCATGACGGCTGGTGGCAGTGGCTTAAACCCGAATTCGAAAAATCCTATTATGCAAAACTAAGAGAATTCCTGAAAGAGGAATTCGCGTCTGAAACTGTCTATCCTCCCATGAATGATATTTTTCATGCTCTGGATGCAACATCATATGAGAATGTGAAAGCCGTTATCCTCGGTCAGGACCCTTACCACGGACCGAACCAGGCACACGGGCTGAGTTTTTCTGTGCAAAAAGGAGTGAAGCAGCCTCCTTCACTGCGCAACATTTTTCTTGAACTGAAGGATGACCTCGGTTACGAGCCTCCGGATCACGGCTGCCTCGAAAAATGGGCAGACCAAGGTGTGCTCCTTTTGAATACAGTTCTCACCGTGCGGAAGGGACAGGCTGCCTCGCATAAAGGTCAGGGGTGGGAGACTTTCACCGACCGGATCATTGAGCTTTTGAACGAACGGGAACAGCCGGTTGTGTTTATTCTTTGGGGAAAGCATGCCGCTGCTAAAAAAGAGCTTATTGATGAAAACAGGCATGTCATCATTGAGTCGCCTCACCCAAGTCCTTTTTCTGCACGCAGAGGGTTCTTCGGAAGCAAACCGTTTTCAAAAACAAACGAAGCACTGCGGAAACTGGGACGGGATGAAATTGACTGGGAAATAGAATAAGAGTAAACGCCTTGGCCATCCGTTCCCAGGCATTCTATATCTGCATGAAAAAAGGAGGTGCCTCTGCACCTCCTTTTTGTCAGTCATTAAATTCCGCCGGTTACGCGGTCATGATTTGTCACCATCAGCAGAATTTTACCCTCATCAAGCTTTTCTTCATATCGCTCAGCTTCATCCTTGCTGAATCCGATTTCTTCAAGCTTTGTGCGGAGCTCGTCTCCTTTTTTGCTGAAAATGTTGCCGACTGCGCTGCCAAGGCCCATTTCAGAAAGCCCGATTGTGTTGGCGTCCGCATTGCCTGCTACACGGTTGGTGCGCTCGTCATCGTGTGAAAGAATATAAATGTCCTGCTTATCAATACCCTGATTTTTCAGCTCAGTTACATCCTGCTTCAACATTTCATCATTTGTGTATTCTTTAACTGTCGGTTTCATATTCAATCACTCTCCTGTTTAGTAATACTGGTTATTTATCACCCGGGCACGGTAAGTAAACCTCTTTTTTTCAGGCGATGTGCAAAAACACCTGCTATAATAGGGAGCAAGGAATAAGAAAAGGGCAGGATATCAGATGAACGTTCAGCAGATCAACTGTTTAAAATGTGCACATTACTACGTGACCTGGGATAGACAATTTCCAAACGGATGCAGGGCTTTCGGCTTTAAATCAGCTGCAAGGCCATCTGCTGAGGTGAAAAGATCTTCAGGTGAAAACTGCTTAAAATATACGCTTAAAAAATCATAATGGAGGAACGAAGAATGGATATTCATATTTCAAAGCTGCTCGCAAAAATGGAAAGAGAGGTCCGCATGGCAATGAATGAATCAAGCGAGTCAGAGGTAAGAGAGCGTCTGCTTGCTGTTAAGACTCTTTGCGACCTTGTCCTTGAAGAGAGAAGCGGGGAGTCTCACGAACCGGTCAAACCGAAACTGCAGGCATCACAGCCTTCAGAAGTGGATGCTCTTCAGCTGCAGAAAATGATGGGCGCCACCTCCTTTAATAAGAAAAAAGAAGAGGAAGACAGCGGCGACTCCCTTTTCGATTTCTAATTATCCGTTGACGAATACGCTTCCTGCCTTTGCATTGCAGGTGCGTTAAGGTAAGATGAAAGCAGAGCTTAGATTTCAAAACCGGGGAGAAGATAATTGTGAAACTATTTTTAATTCTTGCTGCAGCAAATGCGTTCCTTTCAGTGGCACTCGGTGCATTCGGCGCACACGGACTTGAAGGGAAAATTCCTGAAAGATACTTGAACATCTGGGAAAAAGCCGTCACCTATCAAATGTTCCACGCAGGCGGCCTGTTCGTCATCGCGTTTCTCATGGACAAGCTTCCGCAGGCAGGCATGCTGAACTGGGCGGGGTGGCTGATGTTTATCGGCATTCTGCTGTTTTCCGGAAGCCTGTACGTTCTTGCTGTTACGCAAATCAGTGTTCTTGGAGCCATTACTCCGCTTGGAGGACTTTCCTTCCTTATTGCCTGGGTAATGATTATTATTGCAGCCGTGAAGTTCCTATAATTAGTGTTAAAGAGCTCCGCCTGAGGCGGGGCTTTTTTCATTGTTAAGGTAATTATAAAAAATAAAAGGCAGTTGATAAGATAACAAAGATATCATCGGCAAGCGGAAGCGCCTAGATCCTCTGTCAGAACAAATCCGTCAAAAAAGGCGGGAACCGGACTTTTCTGCCGGATTCTTATCTGCCTATCGGAGCGGGCCTTGGCGCTTGCGCTTTTGTACTGAGGCCGGCCTAATCAGCAGGAAGAGTTCTGTCCGCCTTTTTGCTACCCTTAAAATTCTGCTGCATGGTAAAATAAAGAAAAAGGAAGGCGGGAGAAGAGTGAAGAAAATACTGACGATTATTGCGGGTATCATGATCATTGGAGGGCTTGCCGGAGGGTTAAGCTCCATATCAACCATCTACAAAATGGTGTCAGAAGAGAATCAGCAGTATTACGAGCCATATGGTCTTTTTTATATTCAGATGCTTCCCGGCCTGTCTATTTTTGTATACCTGATGATCGGCGGCAGCCTGCTTCTCGCCGTATCGGCTTTTTTAAAGCGATATGAGGACAGGACAAGTATCATGGAGAGCTATGTCCTTACACTTGTGAAAGAAGAGCCCAAACTATTGCAGAGTACGGTTTCACAGGCAGAACAGGAAACAATTGCCCTTTTTAAGCAGGAAAAGCAAAAGGACGTATCGCTTGACGATACGGGTGAAGACGATCGCTATTATTGGAAAGGATAAAAAAGAGCATACACGGTATATGCTCCAAAGATCAGACCTTATCTAGGCGAATAGGACGCCATGTCGTATGGATAATAATAGGCGATCTCCTCATCAAACGTAATGTAATCAAGGTAAATGGTCAAAAGCAGGTACCTTTTGGACGTTTTCGGATCACTCAGAATGATATGATCGCGGCCGGCTGCTTCAATCACGCCTTTAAAGATTTTTGAGTTCCACTCTTTGCTGTTTTCAAATGTCATGTAAATCGTCGCAACTTTACCGCGGTTAAGCCTAAGAATGTTTTCCACATATGATTCTTCAAGCGGCAGCATCCCGCCCTGTGCCTGAGTCGGAGTCTGCTGCTGCCCGCCCTGCATGCCCTGCTGTCCGCCGCCCTGCTGCTGTCCAAATTGCTGCTGCTGTCCAAACTGCGGCTGCTGCTGACGGTAATCATATCCATAAGGATTAAAGCCTGCTCCAAACTGATTGAAACCTGAATTCATAATAACCCTCCTTAATCAGTAAGAAATGAATAAACACCAGAATCATTTGCCCCTGGTGGCGCAAAGAAGCAGTGTGACCGGATGAAAGATCAATCTCACTCATTTATAGGTATGAACGGAGAATAAGCGTTATGACACAAAAAAAGCCCCTGCCTGATCCGGCAAGAGCTTGTGAACGTTAAATATGGAAGTAGCTGTACAATTTATCTTCAGGCAGAATATTTCCGACAAAGAATGTGCCAAACTCGCCGTAGCGCGCGCTCACTTCATCGAATCTCATCTCATATACAAGCTTTTTGAATTGAAGCACATCATCTGAAAAAAGTGTTACGCCCCATTCAAAATCATCAAATCCGACAGATCCTGTAATGATCTGCTTTACTTTGCCGGCATACTGGCGGCCAATCATGCCGTGGCTGCGCATCAGGCTTTTGCGTTCTTCCATCGGAAGCATGTACCAGTTGTCTTCGCCGTTTCGGCGCTTATCCATCGGATAGAAGCAGACGTGCTTCGCTTCAGGAAGGGAAGGATACAGACGGGCAAGAACCTGCGGATTCTGATATGGATCTTCTCCTGCAGGAAGATAATTGCTGAGTTCCACAACTGACACGTAAGAGAAGGTTGGAAGGGTGTAATCAGCAAGCTTTGATTTATTAAACTCTGTTTCAATGACATTCAGTTCTTCCATCGTAGGGCGCAGAATCATCAGCATAAAGTCGGCTTTTTGTCCGACGATCGAGTACAGTGCCTGACTTCCCTGCTTCTGCTCATCTGCAAGTCCCCATTTTTCAAGCAAACCCTGAAACTCATAAATGGCTGACTGGCGTTCATCGCTGCTTGCCGTCTTCCAGAGCGCCCAGTTCATTGCGCGGAAATCATGCAGGCAATACCAGCCGTCAAGTGTTTGTGCAGCTTCACTCATGTACGTTCACTCCGTTTCATCATACTTATTTACGCTATTTACTATACCACAGTTTGTCCATCGAATAATGAAATCAGACTCTGCTGCACATATTAAATAGGGATGTTTAAGTGTAAAATTGTTTGTCTATTTAGAAAATAAAGAATTTGTCTTGTAAGCGCTGCATTGGTCCGGGCTTGTTTGAATTTGCCTGAAAGTGGAGTATCCTTGTCTGTAGAGTGTTTGTTTTTAACAAATTAGGAGGTTTTGGAATGTCTGATTTATTTAGTCTTTTAAAAGAAAAAGTATCAGGAAAAGAGCTGAAACTTGTTTTCCCTGAAGGTACGGATGAGCGTATTCTTACAGCTGCAAACCGTCTTGCCGGAGAAGGCATTCTGGTCCCGATTCTTGTCGGAAGCAAAGATGAGATCACGAAAAAAGCGAATGAACTGAATCTTACGCTTGAAGGTGTTGAGATCTATGATCCTCAAACGTTTGAAGGCATGAATGAGCTTGTGGCATCTTTTGTAGAGCGCCGCAAAGGAAAAGCGACAGAAGAACAGGCTCAAAAGATTCTTTTGGATGAAAACTACTTCGGCACAATGCTTGTTTACACAGGACAGGCACACGGCCTTGTAAGCGGAGCGGCGCATTCAACAGCAGATACTGTTCGCCCGGCTCTTCAGATTATTAAAACAAAAGAAGGCATTAAAAAAACATCAGGCGTGTTCATCATGGTGCGCGGCGATGAGAAATATGTCTTTGCAGATTGCGCAATCAACATTTCCCCAGACAGCCAGGACCTTGCTGAAATTGCCATCGAAAGCGCAAAAACAGCTGACATGTTCAACATCGAGCCGAGAGTGGCGATGCTCAGCTTTTCAACAAAAGGCTCGGCTAAATCACCGGAAACAGAGCGTGTAGCGGAAGCTGTGAAAATTGCGAAAGAAATGGACCCGACGCTCGTGCTTGACGGAGAATTCCAATTCGACGCTGCGTTCGTACCGTCCGTAGCAGCTTCTAAAGCTCCGGATTCTGTACTGAAAGGCGACGCTAACGTATTTGTTTTCCCAAGCCTTGAAGCTGGCAACATCGGCTACAAAATCGCTCAGCGCCTGGGCAACTTTGAAGCAGTAGGCCCAATTCTGCAGGGACTTAATGCACCGGTAAACGACTTGTCTCGCGGATGCAACGCAGAAGATGTATACAAACTTGCATTGATTACTGCAGGTCAGGCAATCTAAAAGAACGGAAAGAGACAGCGGCTGCTGTCTCTTTTTTCTAAAGCCCATGCTATAATAAACATGTTTATAAACGCTAAGGAGTCTACGAAGATGTCTTTTGAAACACTGTTGAAACAGGATGAATGGAAAATTGTCGACCAGTCCAGTCTCGGGCCTCATTTTGATGCGAGGCAGTCCTTTGCCATGGACGACACCTTATGCACGGCTGTCGGAAACGGCACATCGCCTGCAACGGCGAGAACATGGGTGCACCACAAAACAATTGTACTCGGCATTCAGGATACAAAGCTTCCATATCTGCAGGATGGCATTGCTTTCCTGAAGGAGCAGGGCTACCGCGTCATCGTCCGTAACTCCGGCGGTCTCGCTGTTGTATTGGATGAGGGTGTCCTCAATATTTCGCTTATTTTTCCTGAAACAGATAAAGGAATTGATATAAACCGCGGCTATGACACGATGTGGGATCTGATCAAACGGATGCTGAAGCCTTATAATGCGGAGATTGAAGCACGTGAAATAACCGGTTCGTACTGCCCGGGCAGCTATGACCTCAGCATCGGCGGGAAAAAGTTCGCAGGGATCTCGCAGCGGAGACTGCGCGGTGGAATAGCCGTCCAGATCTATCTGTGTGCAGATGGAAGCGGCTCAGAGCGTGCTGAGCTCATCCGCAGATTTTATGAGCTAGCCAAAAAAGGGGAGCAGACAAAATTTGCGTATCCGGAAATTGTCCCGGAAACAATGGCTTCATTAAGCGAGCTGCTTCACGATGAGATCAGCGTACA
This sequence comes from Metabacillus mesotrionivorans, assembly GCF_052171315.1. Classification (NCBI taxonomy): domain Bacteria; kingdom Bacillati; phylum Bacillota; class Bacilli; order Caryophanales; family Bacillaceae; genus Metabacillus; species Metabacillus mesotrionivorans. Next base: position 173,712 of record NZ_JBQMFF010000005.1, read on the forward strand.
GTCGCTGATGCTTTCTTTTCTGAAGACACTGAAGGAGCTGAGCGGAAGAATCTATTCAGCATCCCTTTCTGTTGATGAGCAGGTGCTGTTTGAAAAAAACCTGCTTCGGATGTATGACCGGAATGAGAAGGTATTCGGGACCGTTCAATAGATGGCAAAAAGCAGGCAGGAGGGGAGTTCCTTGCCTGTTTTTTTGTACTCGTCTTCCCTGTACAAAGTTTGTGCTGCTAACCAGGATTAAGAGCACTTTAGTATCTTCCCAGAGAAGGGTTTGTGCTACTAACAAGGTTTAAGAACACTAACGCATCTTCCCAGAGAAGAGTTTGTGCTGCTAACCAGGTTTAAGAGCACTAAGGCGTCTTCCCAGAGAAGGGTTTGTGCTGCTAACAAGGTTTAAGAACACTAACGCATCTTCCCAGAGAAGAGTTTGTGCTGCTAACCAGGTTTAAGAGCACTAAGGCGTCTTCCCAGAGAAGGGTTTGTGCTGCTAACAAGGTTTAAGAACACTAACGCACCTTCCCAGAGAAGAGTTTGTGCTGCAAACCAGTTTTATGAACACTAACGCCCCATCACAATCTGCCGTTAGAGCTCCAAAACTCTTTTTCAAGCACTTTCTCCTTACGAAACAAGAGCATTCAGCCTTTCAATCTTCAACAAAAAAGATGCCCCATCAGGACATCTTTTTTATCACTCCGCCAGCTTCTCCAAATTGCCGTTCCGGTCCATTTTGAACTTTGTGGCCGGACGCTCTTCTTCTTCAAATAAGACAAGCTTTCTTGCACGGTTCATGATTTTCATGAGTGTTTCGTAATCTTCCTGCACCATGACGGTATCCTGCTCAAGCTGTGATACTTTTACGGCAAGATCCTGGTTTCGCATGGAAAGCTCGTAGTTTTCTCGCTTTAATCTCTCATTCTCAAGTTTGAGCGCATTTACGTGCTCGTTTGACTGAGAATATGATTCTAGAAATGAAATGACCTGGCTCATGGTCAGTTCGGCTGATGGTGAAGGCACCGAAGGCACAGAAGGTCTGCGGGCTGTAAATGGAATCTCATAAGTTTCTTCCATGTGCACATCTTCCTGGTAGGCAGGGTGTGTCACAGCAGGCAGTTCTTCTTGTTCATAGACAGCCGTATGAATTTCTTCAGGTACAGGTACATTCTCAGTTTCAGGCGGAGAGTAGAGCAGCTGCTTTTTGGCAGGCTGTCCTTTTCCGGCTGCGCGCATTTTTTGCTTGCGCTGTTTTTTGGCAAGCTGAAGCGCTCTTTCATAGTTATGGCGGACAACGGCGTTCCAGCGGAATCCGCAGGCGGCCGACGTGCGGTTAAGCTTGTCTCCTACTTCTTCAAAGGCATTCAGCTGAGTGCTTCCTTCACGCACATGGCGGAGGACGGTTTCAGCCAATAACAGATCATCTTCTTCTGACCAGGCGTCTTGTCGCTGTTTCATGTGTTCCAACTCCCTTAATAAAAGTGTAGATAGAATAATTTCTTAAGATGCGAAGCAGATAAAATGTGCATCCGCTTTTCATTAGATAAATAGTTGTGTATTTTCTTGTTACCATTCTGGCCAGATTGGGCGGGTTTTATACAAAAACTTTACAAGGATAGTAGATTTTCCAAAAAGGGATTCTTTCTAGAAGTTATTTCCCCCTGCTTGCATTGGCGTTCAAATAGCTGTAAAATACCAAATAGTGTTTGAACGTGATTCACAGAAGGAAAGGGTTGTAAGACAGTGGCAAATGAATTCAGAATATGCGACGATTGCCAGGCAACCAACATGAAGACGTTGCTGCCGCGCCTGAAAAAAGTGGATCCTGATGCGAAAATTGACATCGGGTGCCAGTCATACTGCGGTCCAGGCAGAAAAAAATCGTTTGCGTTTGTTAATAACCGTCCGCTATCAGCTCCGAATGAGGACGAGCTGATCGTTAAAATTGAAACAAAACTGAAGAAATAATATCACCATTGGCACATCCTGCAGTGGTGATTTTTTTATCGGATTCATTTTGAAAATAATGGTTGAAGCCATCATTTCCAAATCGATATAATGGATACAAGTCAAGATGGAAGAGGGAACTTTAAGTGGCCATTAGCGGAAAGCTTTCTGAGGAAAAAGTGTTTAAAGATCCGGTACACAGATACATCCATGTAAGGGACAAGCTGATTTGGGATCTGATCGGAACGAAAGAGTTTCAAAGGCTCCGCAGGATCAGACAGCTCGGAACGACCTACCTTGTCTTCCACGGAGCAGAACACAGCCGGTTTAATCATTCTTTGGGAGTCTATGAAATTGTGCGGAGAATCGTAGATGACGTGTTTAAAGGACGTCCTGAGTGGAATGATGACGACAGGCTTCTTTCGCTTTGCGCAGCCCTTCTGCACGATTTAGGGCACGGTCCGTTTTCACATTCATTTGAAAAAGTGTTTCACATGGATCACGAAGTCTTTACACGGGAGATCCTGACGGGTGATACGGAAGTGAATGCCGTCCTGCGAAAGATGGGAGACGATTTTCCGAAAAAGGTTGCCGAAGTGATCGGCAAAACGTATGAGAATAAGCAGGTTGTCAGCCTTATTTCAAGCCAGATTGACGCCGACCGGATGGATTACCTGCAGCGGGATGCTTATTTTACGGGAGTCAGCTACGGACATTTTGATATGGAGCGGATTCTTAGAGTCATGAGGCCGCGCGAAGATCAGGTGGTCATCAAGCAAAGCGGGATGCATGCTGTAGAAGATTACATTATGAGCAGGTACCAAATGTACTGGCAGGTGTATTTTCATCCTGTCACACGGAGTGCAGAGGTTATCCTGACAAAAATTCTCCACCGTGCGAAGCAGCTTCACAAAGACTACTACACATTCAGGCAGGACCCGGTTCACTTTTATTCGATTTTTGAAGAGGAAGTCACCACGGAGGATTATCTGAAGCTTGATGAGTCCGTTGTGATGTACTATTTCCAGCAGTGGCAGGAGGAAGCAGATCCGATTCTGAGCGATCTTTGCAGGAGGTTCATGAACCGGAATCTGTTTCAATATGCGGAGTTTAATCCTGCTGCAACAGTGGAAATGAAGAAGCTGATGGAGCTTACAGCTTTGTTTAAAAAAGCAGGCATTGACCCTGACTATTATCTTGTAGTGGATTCATCATCTGATCTTCCTTACGATTTTTACCGTCCGGGAGAGGAAGAGGAGCGTCTTCCGATTCATCTGCAGCTGCCAAACGGAGATTTGCGGGAGCTTTCCCGCCAGTCGGAGATTGTAGATGCGATATCAGGGAAGCGCAGAACCGACCACAAGCTGTATTTTCCATTAGATCTCATAAAGGATATGTCATCAAAACGAACAGCGAAGAAACGGATTATGGAATTGCTGAATGTTTAGGCCGGGAGCGGACCGCTTCAGTACACAATAAAAAGAGAGAGATACTGTGAAAATACAAGGTTAGGAGTGTTGGGGTTTGCTGAATGAACACGCAAAGCTGATGAAGGTCTTTTCTTCTTCGGGTGAGATTACCGGGCGGAAAAAGCTGCAGAAGATGATCTACATAGCCAAAAAGATCAATCTTCCTTTTTATGAAAAATATGATTTCCACTTTTACGGACCGTATTCAGAGGAACTGACACTAAGAATTGAAGAGCTCTGCAATCTCGGGTTTTTAAATGAAATGCATGAGAAAAAAGGCGGGTATTTTCAGTACCGCTACTCCCTTACAGAGGCAGGCGAAGAGTTCCTTGCCAATTATGAGCCGGACATGCCGCCGATGCAGGAATGCATGCAGGATTTAAACGGTCAGTCCGCCAGATTCCTCGAGCTTGTCTCGACCGTTCTGTACTTCGATTCCCTTGAAAAAGAGGAAGTAAAAGAAAAGGTCTTTACACTGAAGAGCAAGCAGAAATATACAGAAGAAGAGATCGGCCAGGCGTATGAGTACATAGAGGCAATTCGTACGAAGGCTTTTCAATAGAAAATCCCCCGGGGCTTTGCCGGGGGATTTTGTTTGCTTACTGATCGCTAAGTCTCTTTCCGCCTACACCATAATGATTATTGCTCATTTCTTCAATAAATATAGTGACTTTCTCGGCAGGAGCGCCTGTTGTTTCAGATACAGCTGCAGTTACTTTTTCAACTAATGCCTTTTTCTGGTCTTCCGTGCGGCCTTCAAGCATTTTTACAGTTACGTATGGCATGTCACACTCTCCTTTTTGTATTCTAGCTGGATTCTTCTATAGTATACTTGAAGGAGAATAGAATGTTTAGCGAGGAGAATGATTGGTGGAATTTTTGGCGTTTGATTTGGAGCTCATTCCGTACGTTGTGATTGTGCTTGCGATTGCGTTTTCGGTGCATGAGTTTGCCCATGCGTATGTAGCCTTTAAATTTGGAGATCCTACTGCAAAGAATCAGGGAAGGCTGACCCTGTCGCCGCTGAAGCATCTTGACCCGTTCGGGACGATCCTGATTTTTATTGCGGGCTTCGGATGGGCAAGGCCGGTTCCGGTCAACCGGTTTTATTTTAAAAAGCCGCGGCTTGCCGGAATTCTCGTATCGGCTGCAGGGCCCTTCAGCAATTTGCTCGTCGCTTTTATTGGCCTGGCGTTATGGTATATACTTTTAACTACAGGGGTTTTGACCGGTCTGTCACCAGGTATGGCAGGAAGTCTTGAGCAGTTTTTTGACATTCTTGTGGGATTAAACATTACCCTGTTCATTTTCAATCTGTTTCCTTTTCCGCCGCTTGACGGATACCGGATCATTGAAGATCTGGCGCCTTCGCGCATCCGGGCGAAAATGACGCAGTTTGAAAACTACGGGATTGTTGTTTTTTTGATTTTAGTTCTGACACCGCTTGGCGAGTACACGATTTATCCTGCTTTTGATTACGGCAAAGAAGCTGTTCTGACTGTCTTTTATACAATACTCACCCCGTTTTTCTAGGAGGTTATCTAAATGGAGCAAGATAAAAAAAAGAAAAAGGTCGCGTTTAATATCATCAAAAACGATCCGACTGACGGCCACGGCGGCTATGGGGTCGGTGCACTGAGCCTTGAGAATATTTCGCCTGTCTTTATAGATGTAAATGAAGGGGAAGCTTTTGTCGACATCGGTGCGATGCATGCGAGAAGCACGGTTGAAAAGGGCATTAAGTTTCTTCCGAACAAGGAGGATGTGCCGAACGGAAAGCCGTTCTGGCTCGTATGGGTGACCATTGACCGCAAAGCAGAAGGGCCGTACTACGCTGGCGTAACGGCTTGTGAAATGACGGTCGACCGTGAAATCAGAAGGGGCTATAAATCGCTCCCTGAACACGTAAACAAGATGGATAAATCCCTTAAGCGCCATATTATGGTTGATCACATGGATGCACCTTCTAAAGAGGTTTTGATGAACTTTTTGAAAAACCATAACGCAGACATGTGGAACAACTCCGGTGCGGAGCTGAAAACAGGGCTTTTGGAATCGTGACAATCCTGTGACGTTCCTGTGAACAAATTGTCAAATTCTTTCGATTTTAGTAAACTGAAGATAGCTTATAAAGCTAGGACACGAAAAACCCCGGACCATGGGCGGTCCGGGGTTTTTCATTTATTCGCGTCAGGCGGTGCTTAATCCCACCATTTCCATACTTTCTTGTACCACGTTTCTTCCTGCTTTTCTTCACCTTTTTGAGGACTGCTGTTCCCGTCTTCTAAGTGATCTGTGCAATATTCCGTCGGCTCTGTGCCTTTTACGAAATAAGCGAATCTCTTAGCCGGACAGTTGTCAGATGCGAGCTTGCCTGTCTTCGGATTGATGTAGACGCCGATGACGCCTTTTGGAGGAGAGAAAGCCTTCACGGATTCATCCTTCAGCGCTTCTTCCATAAAACCCGCCCAAATGTCCTTGGCATAGCTGCGTTCTGCTACTGCATCGATTGTCTGATCTTTGTCATAGCCTGTCCAGACACCCGCAACAAGCTGCGGGGCATAGCCGATCATCCAGCTGTCTGTCTTTGTCGTACCGGATTTGCCTGCATATTCCCGCGAAAGCTTCGGGATGATGGCATGGCCGGTAACGGATGTATAATCATTCAGCTGCTCATCAAACATCCCTGTCATCAAATGGGACGTGACAAAGGCTGCTTCTGCGTTCAGTACTTGTTCACCTGTTTTTTCCTTCTGGTAAATGACGTTTCCTTCTGCATCTTCCACTCTTTTAATGAAGGAAGGCTCGATTTGCTTGCCGCCGTTTGCAAGCATCCCGTATCCGCCGACCATTTCGGAAAGTTTTACGGGAGACGTGCCCAATGCAAGGGACGGCACCTTCTGCAGCCTGCTTGTAATGCCCAGTGCTTTTGATGTATCAATCAGTTCATTCATGCCAAGGAAAAGGTGTGTTTTCACAGCATAGATGTTGTCTGAAAGCGCAATGGCCTGTGCAAGAGTGATATCGCCGTCTGCATAATAGCCGTTATAGTTGCTTGGCTTGTAAACCGATTTACCGTCCTCAAATTTGAACGTATACGGCTCGCTTTTCAGCAGCGTAGAAGGAGTGAAGCCTTTATTCACTGCGGCATAATAGAGAAACGGCTTCATAGTAGAACCAGGCTGTCTCTTAGCCTGTGTAGCCCTGTTGAAGGGGCTTGCTGCATAGTCTCTTCCGCCGATCAGCGCTTTTACCTGCCCTGTTTTCGGGTCCATGGCCATAAAACCTGCCTGAATCGCCGAGTCTTCATCAATGATGTCTGCCATCTTCTGCTCCGCCATTTTTTGCATCTCAAGATCAAGGGTCGTAAAAATCCGCAAACCCCGCGTTTCAATTGTGACTCTGTCAAGGTTGAGCTTTTCAGACAGCTCCTTCATGACAGCATCCTGGAAATACGGGGCTGCTTCGGGTGCTTTGACAGCTTCGATTGCTCTGTATTTTAATGGCTCATCATAGGCTTTATCTGCTTCTGCCTGAGAGATCAGCTCTTGGTTCACCATCGTTTTCAGGATCAGTTTCTGTCTGCTTTTGGCTCGTTCCTGATTGTCAAAAGGAGAGTAGGAGCCGGGTGCTTTCGGGATTCCCGCAAGCATTGATGCTTCAGCCAGGGATACTTCTGCGGCCGTCTTGTCAAAATAATACCTGGCGGCAGCTTCAGCTCCGTATGCCCCGTGTCCGTAGTAAATCGTATTTAAATAGCCTTCCAGAATTTCTTCTTTGCTGTAATTCAGCTCAAGGCGTATGGTGTAAAACGCTTCTGACAGTTTTCGCTTCCAAGTTTTATCGTGGCCAAGATAAAGGTTCCGTGCGTATTGCTGGGTAATCGTGCTCGCCCCCTGAACCTTCGCCATTGCTTTTAAGTCTGCTATCGCAGCACCGGCAATCCGTTTATAGTCAAACCCGTGGTGACTGTAAAAGTGCCTGTCCTCGACGGCCACTGTCGCTGCCAGCAGGGAAGGGGACATTTCTTCGAGATTCACCCAGTACCGTTTGCCGCCGTGGTGGGTCCTTGCAATCTCCGACCCGTCACCTGCATACATAATGGAAGACTGCTGAACGGCCAGGGAAGGAGCACCCTGCCATTTAGCTGTAAGCATGATGGTGCCGAGCAAGACTGACCCTGTAAAAATGGCAATAAGACTGATAAAAAAAGCAGCTCGTACGGCTTTAATAGTTATGCGCATTCTCCGCGGCGTCATAACCTCCATGTTCCCCACCTCATTTCTGCATCTTTTCGGAATACGTGAAATCCGCATCCTTTCCTGTTAATCAGTATGAGAAAATCTCAGTCTTTTTAAACCTTTTCTATTAAAATTCTTCTTGCATTTTTGCTAGATTCATCTATACTTTTCCGTGAGGTTTTGAACTCGAAATTTGGCGAATCAGAATGACCGATTAGGGAATAATCGTTACTGTAGCTTTAAAAGAAACTATATATAGAAAGGAAGTTTTAAAATGGGAGGACATTGGTTTACAGAAAAACAAACCGAAAACTTCGGCATTACTATTAAAATTAACCGCACTTTACATACAGAGCAGACAGAATTCCAGAAGCTTGACATGGTCGAAACAGAAGAGTGGGGCAACATGCTTCTTTTGGACGGCATGGTTATGACGTCACAGGTGGATGAGTTCGTCTACCATGAAATGGTTGCTCACGTACCGCTTTTTACCCATCCGAATCCTGAAAACGTTCTTGTTGTAGGCGGAGGAGACGGCGGGGTTATCCGTGAAATCATGAAGCACCCAGGCGTGAAAAAAGCGACGCTTGTTGATATCGACGGAAAAGTAATCGAGTACTCTAAAAAGTACCTGCCTGAAATTGCCGGAGAGCTTGAAAATGAGCGCGTAGAGGTTAAAGTAGGCGACGGATTTATGCACATCGCAGAAAGCAATAACGAATACGACGTGATCATGGTTGATTCTACAGAGCCTGTAGGGCCTGCTGTGAACCTTTTCTCTAAAGGCTTCTATGCTGGAATTTCAAAAGCGCTTAAAGAAGACGGCATCTTTGTTGCACAGTCAGACAACCCTTGGTTCACGCCTGACCTGATCCGCAACGTGCAGCGCGATGTAAGAGAAATCTTCCCGATTACGCGTCTTTACACAGCAAACATCCCGACATACCCAAGCGGACTTTGGACGTTCACACTTGGATCGAAAAAATATGATCCGCTTGAAGTAAGCGAAGACCGCTTCCATGAGATCGAAACGAAGTATTACACGAAAGAGCTTCATAAAGCAGCGTTTGTCCTGCCGAAATTTGTAGCAGATCTTATCAAATAATCAGGGGGAAACACAGATGCGATTTGATGAAGCCTATTCAGGCAACGTTTTTATTAAAAGCCACCCGACATTCGAAGACAGCGAAGCCGTCCTTTACGGCATGCCGATGGACTGGACGGTCAGCTACCGTCCAGGCTCCAGGTTCGGTCCGACGCGCATCCGCGAAGTGTCTATCGGTCTTGAAGAATACAGCGCGTATTTAGACCGGGAGCTTGAAGAAGTAAAATACTTTGATGCAGGGGACATTCCGCTTCCGTTCGGAAATGCGCAGCGCAGCCTTGATATTATTGAAGACTTCATTGATAAGTTACTTGCGGAGGATAAGTTCCCGCTTGGCATGGGCGGAGAACATCTCGTTTCATGGCCTGTCATTAAAGCAATGTATAAAAAATATCCGGATCTTGCGATTATTCATATGGATGCCCATACAGATCTTCGCGAAGAGTACGAAGGAGAGCCTCTTTCCCACTCAACGCCGATCCGCAAAGCAGCCAATCTGATCGGACCGTCAAATGTGTATTCATTCGGCATCCGTTCAGGCATGAAGGATGAGTTTCAGTGGGCAAAGGAAAACGGTATGCACATCTCGAAATTCGAAGTGCTGGAGCCGCTGAAGGAAATCCTTCCGACTCTTGCAGGACGTCCGGTTTATGTCACAATCGACATCGATGTTCTTGACCCTGCACATGCACCTGGAACGGGAACTGTTGATGCAGGCGGGATTACATCAAGAGAACTGCTTGCTTCCATTCATGCGATTGCAGGCTCGGACATTCATGTTGTCGGTGCAGACCTCGTAGAAGTCGCGCCTATCTATGACAACTCTGAACAGACGGCCAATACAGCAAGCAAACTGATCCGCGAAATGATTTTAGGCTGGGTGCAAAAGCGCCCGTAATGAGAAAAGCTCCAGTTCAAAACTGGAGCTTTTTCATTTTTGGGTATAAATGACCCCAGAACGTCAACGCTGATAACTACTACTTGCCTTCTATTGAATTTTCTGCCCGAAATCTTTATACTGGATAAGTTAATAGCGGATACTTTTATAAGGATGTGTGACAATGACGGCAAGCAAACCAGTTCAAGTGATCGTAAAAACGGAGATCAATCAGGGCGGGGATACAGAAAACCTGGAGCTTTTTACTTCCGGCGAACACTATGTAAAAAACAACGCCTCCTATTTAAGCTATCACGAGGAACACGAGTACGGAAAAGTAAAAACGGTCGTCAAATTCAGGGATGATGAAGTGTTTATTATGAGGTCCGGGGCCGTCTCCATGAAACAGCGCTTTGTAAAAGATGTGGACACCATGACAAACTACAGGACGCAGTTCGGGGAACTCAGGCTTGAAACGAGGACAAAAGCCATTTCTGTCAGGATGACTGACGGGAACGCAGGCGGCATCATCCGTGTTCAATATGAACTTCAAATCGGCGAAGAAGATTCGCATTCACATATGTTAACGATCATGTTTAGGGAGGAAAAAGGATGAACATCGTTGAGCAGGTTAAAGAACGGTTAAAGGACGAAATTAAAGCATCAGTACTTAAGGCTGGACTTGCAGAAGAAAGTCAGATTCCTGACGTGATCTTAGAGCTTCCGAAAGAAAAAGCCCATGGGGACTATTCAACAAACATGGCGATGCAGCTTGCGCGTGTTGCAAAAAAAGCACCGCGTGCAATCGCAGAAGATATTGTAGCTTCTTTTGATAAAGGAAAGGCGTCCATTGAAAAAATTGAAATTGCCGGACCGGGCTTCATCAATTTTTACATGAATAATTCATACCTCACGGATCTCATTCCGTCTATTCTTGACGCAGGAGAGGCATACGGCGAAGTGAACATAGGCAACAATGAAAAGCTTCAGGTTGAGTTTGTATCAGCCAACCCGACAGGCACGCTTCACTTGGGCCACGCCCGCGGTGCAGCGGTCGGCGATTCCCTGTGCAACATTCTTGATAAAGCAGGCTATGATGTTTCCCGCGAATATTACATCAACGATGCAGGCAATCAGATCAACAACCTCGCTCTGTCAGTTGAAGCGCGCTACCTTCAGGCTCTCGGACAGGACGCAGCGATGCCTGAGGACGGCTACCACGGCAAGGACATCATTGATATCGGCAAAAAGCTTGCTGATGAATTCGGCGACCGGTTTGTGTCAGAAAGCAAAGAAGAACGTCTTGCGTTTTTCCGTGAGTACGGCCTGAAATTCGAGATGGATAAATTGAAGAAGGATCTGGATGCTTTCCGCGTGCCGTTTGACGTCTGGTATTCAGAAACATCTCTTTACCAAAACGGGAAAATTGACGATGCTCTTGCCGTTCTCCGCGAAAAGGGACATATTTTCGAGGAAGACGGAGCGACATGGTTCCGTTCAACTGCTTACGGAGATGATAAAGACCGCGTGCTTATTAAAAACGACGGCTCCTACACGTACTTAACGCCGGATATCGCGTATCACAAGGATAAGCTTGACCGCGGATTTACAAAGCTGATCAACATCTGGGGCGCTGACCACCACGGCTACATTCCGCGCATGAAAGCGGCAATTGAAGCCCTTGGATACGAAAAAGACACACTGGAAGTTGAAATCATTCAGCTCGTTCACTTATTTAAAAACGGCGAAAAGATGAAAATGAGCAAACGGACAGGAAAAGCTGTAACGATGCGCGATCTTATGGAAGAAGTAGGACTTGATGCTGTACGCTATTTCTTCGCGATGAGAAGCGCTGATACCCACATGGACTTTGACATGGACCTTGCGGCATCACAGTCGAACGAAAACCCGGTATTCTATGCCCAGTATGCACATGCCCGCATCGAAAGCATGCTGCGCCAGGGCGCAGAACAGGGCCTTTCATACGAAGGTGTTCAGGACTTTAAAGATATAACGTCTGAAAAAGAAGTCGAGCTTCTGAAAAAACTGGGCGAATTTCCGCAGGCAGTAGCAGAAGCAGCAGCAAAGCGGATACCGCACAGAATCACAAACTACATTTATGATCTGTCTTCTGCGCTTCACAGCTTCTACAACGCAGAAAAAGTGCTTGACCCTGAAAACGAAGCGAAGAGCAAAGCGCGTCTCGCTTTAATGAGAGCGACACAAATTACATTGAAAAACTCGCTTACACTAATTGGAGTATCTGCTCCTGAAAAGATGTAAGGAAGAAAGAACGGCTGATGGCCGTTCTTTTTTATTTGGCTAAATCAGAGTTCTTTGAGCAGTATTTTGGTGATACACGCTGAAATTCAGTACCATTCACCCATAAAATTTCCTTAAAAAGGTTTTAAACTGTATGAGGGTGAGGTATGAAATCAACAGAATACATAAAGGAGGTCATGAAGATGGGATGTCTTTCTTCCATGATGAAAATTCCGGGCACAATCCTTGTCCTGTTTCTTGGGTGGGTTGCAGTGGACGGCTTGTTTAAAAATATTTCGGCGGGAGCAGTGGGGTATGCGGCAGCATGTGTGGTTTTCCTTGCGGTGTTTGCTGGGATTCTTTACATGATGTGGGGGAAGGAGCGCCATAAAGTTAGATCGAAAGTGGGAGACTATGCGATGCTGATTTTCACGCCTCTATTTACTGTTATGACAGGCTATGCAACATATGTCGGATTCAAAGAAGGCGAATATCTTCTTGCATGCGCCGCGGCCTTGTTTTGTCTTGTTGCAGCCTTCATGTCCTGGGCCGCCTTTATAACATTGTTTGACAAAGAAACAGAGGATCAGGGGGCTTAAGCCAACTGATCCTACCAAACCACTGAACCGCCGCTGATCCGCTTTACACCCCGGATGGCGGAAATCTCTTCTATAAGCTTCAATACGGCACGGTCCTTCTGTTTCGCTTCAATCATAAAATCACTGTCCAAATCCATCTCTTTCAGCTTTTTCAAAAGAGGCATAATAAAATCCAGGTCCACATAATCGGCATGTGCTCTGAGTTCCTTTTCTGATTTTGGGGAGGATATATGGATTTTCGGCTTTTTCCCGGTTCCGTCCCACGTCCGCGCAAACCGGATCAGCAGCTCCTCAAGATCATCCTCATCGGTTTTATTGGCAAAGTAGTGATGATAATCGAACATGAGCGGTATGTTTTCCTTTTCGCAGATTGCCAGCGTTTCGGATGTTGTATATGTTTTATCATCATTTTCAAGGGTCATCCGTGCTTTAATTTCAGCCGGAAGCTTTTTTATATTGCGGTAGAAGCGTTCTGTCGCCGTTTCTTTGTTACCGTATGCCCCGCCGACATGAATGTTGATAAACCCTTCATCTTCAAGCCCCATTCCTTTCAGCAGGTCATAGTGATACTGCATATCAGCCACGGCATTTTCTGTAATATGCGGCTTCTCGCTCGTAAACAAGGTGAACTGATTTGGATGAAAGCTCACCCGGAGACTGTTCTTTCTCACTAAAGTGCCGATTTCCTGCAAAAGACCGCCAAACGGCGTAAGGAAATCCCACTTTGCTTCAGGATGGGTAGCAAGGGGAATGAGGGAAGATGAGAAACGGTAGAGCGGAATTTCATGGGCCACGCTGTAATGCAGAATGCGCAGCGTATGCTCAAGGTTCTGCTTTGCAGCAGTGTGAAGCGCCTGTTCTGCTTCTTTGCGGTCAAGCTTTGAATAGCGGGCAAAAGTCATCGTTTTTGCAGGGGAACAGTCCCATAAGTTGAGTGCGTTTGATACATATCCAAAACGGATTTCCATCAGATGAGATGCTCCTTTCCCGTCATTTTATAGAAAATAAGAGACAAAGGAAGCTGTTTTCTCAAGCATTCTTTGCCGGAAAGATCTGCTGTTATATTGATCGAGCTTTAATTTCGCCGAGCTCTTCATATCTTCGATTACAGTCAGCTTCAGCTGCTTTACAAACGCTTCGTCATAAATCAGGCAGTTGAGTTCGTCATTTAAAAACAAGCTCCGCTTATCAAAGTTTGCTGTCCCGATATCACAGAATCCGTCGTCAACAACAATAACTTTCGCATGATAAAATCCATAATAATATTGATAAATGTCACAGCCTGCCTTCAGCAGGGGTCCGAAATACGGAAAGGACGCCTCTTTCACGAGCGGATGATCAGCCTTCATCGGCACCATAATTTTGACTGAAACTCCGCGGTTCCTTGCGTTCAGAAGCTCCTTCATCAGTTTCTCTCCGGGAATGAAATATGGAGAACAAATAAAGAGTTCCTTTTGTGCCTCTTTAATGAAAGTGAGAAAATTCTCCTCAAGATCCATCCCCGGCGTTGTAAGAAACCTGTGCTCAAACAGGCCTTGCGGGAGAGAAGGAAAAAGCCCGGTTTCTTCTTCAGAATGCTCATCAGACGCAGCGTTCCAGTCCGTCAGAAACTGCCGCTGCAAATCCTGTACACCTTCCCCTGTAACACGCAGGTGATAATCTCTCCAGAAGCCAAACTTTGGATCTTTGCCAAGATACTCTTTCCCGATATTAAAGCCTCCGGTGTAGCCCGTCCTGCCGTCAATGACAGTAATTTTTCTGTGATTTCTTGTCTGTGAGCTGTAAAAAAAGAACGGCCATCTCGGTTTATGGGCAAAAGCAAAGGAAATGCCGCTTTCTTTCAGCTGCTGGATTTTCTTTTTTTCAAGCTTATGGCTGCCGACATAGTCAGCGAGCAGCCGTACGCTGATTCCCTGCTCCGCTTTTTTCTGCAGGAGAGAAAGAAAGGACTCGCTGTCTGCATCATTTTTTATAATATAAAATAACACATGAACGGAATGGGTGCTATTTTCAATATCTTCAAACAGCCGTTCATAAAAGTGCTGACCGACAGTGAACAGTTCCAAATCACTTTTTCTCGTAGGAAAGACAGTTGCTGCAGACTTCTTTATATGCTGTCTGCGCCCAAAATAAAAGTCCATAGAGAGAAAGACAGCAAGAATAATCATAAACGCTGTGAAAAAAAGAATGCCGCTCATTCCAACCCCTCCATGAATTCATCTATCTTTTATCTTTTACGTCGGGATAAAAAATTATCAGGGGAAGATTGAGTGAAAATCATTGACTGAATGCTCATTCATTATTATCATGTAAGTATAGGTTGAATTCTGAAAATTAAATGGATTTAAAGTATTTAAAATCATGGGGAAACGGGAAATTTCATCACAGAAACGGGGGAGAGACAGTGGACGCACTACTATGGGTCAACTTTTTGGCATTCATACTTGTAACCGCTTACGGAGTCAGTTTGTTTGTATACCTGATCCGTTCACGCATGGCTTATATCAAGCTCGGACGAAAGCAGGAGTTTGATCAGCGATTAAATGAGCGCCTGAAAAACATTATGGTGAATGTTTTCGGCCAGAAAAAGCTTTTAAAGGATAAAAAGAGCGGAATCATGCACGTCATGTTCTTTTACGGATTTATCCTTGTCCAGTTTGGAGCGCTTGATTTTATTATTAAAGGGTTAATTCCGGATTCGCATCTGCCGCTTGGTCCGCTGTATCCGGGTTTTACATTCTTTCAGGAAATTGTCACTCTGATGATTCTCGTTGCGGTTGTCTGGGCTTTTCACCGCAGATACATAGAAAAGCTCGTGCGCCTCAAAAAGAATTTTAAAGCCGGTCTTGTTCTGATTTTCATCGGCGGGCTGATGCTTTCTGTTCTTCTTGGAAACGGAATGAACCTCATCTGGCACAATCACGAACTGACGTGGACAGAACCGATCGCTTCAAGCTTTGCTTATCTGCTGAGCTTTGTCGGTGAAACGGGAGCTGCCGTCATCTTTTACATTTCATGGTGGGTTCATTTATTGATCCTTTTAACATTCCTTGTCTATGTGCCGCAGTCAAAACACGCACATTTGCTTGCAGGACCGGCCAACGTCTATTTCGGTCGCCTTTCGAACCCTGGAAAGCTAGAGAAAATTGATTTTGAAGATGAGAGTCAGGAGACTTTCGGGGTAGGTAAAATTGAAGATTTCAAACAGACGCAGCTGATTGACTTATATGCCTGCGTGGAGTGCGGACGCTGTACGAATATGTGTCCTGCAACAGGTACAGGCAAAATGCTGTCGCCGATGGACCTGATTTTAAGGCTTCGCGACCACTTAACGGAAAAAGGGGCTGCCGTCACATCGATGTCCCCGTGGGTTCCAGCCTATGCGTTTGCAGATACGAAGGGAAACCAGCTTGCAGCAATGGCCCAGGGTCAGGGCTCACAGGAAGCTGCAGCATCGCTTGCCTATAACCCGAGTCTGATTGGCGAAATCATCACAGAAGAGGAAATCTGGGCATGTACAACATGCCGCAACTGTGAGGATCAGTGTCCGGTAATGAATGAGCACGTCGATAAGATTATTGATATGCGCCGCTACCTTGTTCTTACAGAAGGAAAAATGGACGCAGATGCACAGCGCGCCATGACGAACATTGAGCGCCAGGGTAATCCGTGGGGCCTCAACCGCAAAGAGCGTGAAGACTGGCGCGAGGCGCGAGAAGATGTTCATGTTCCGACGGTGAAAGAAATGAACAAGGCTGGCGAAGAGTTTGAGTACCTGTTCTGGGTAGGATCTATGGGATCTTATGACAACCGAAGCCAAAAGATCGCCCTTTCGTTTGCGAAGCTGCTGAACGAAGCGGGAGTGAAGTTTGCCATTCTCGGCAACAAGGAAAAGAACTCTGGAGATACGCCGCGCCGTCTTGGAAACGAATTTTTGTTCCAGGAGCTTGCAACGAAAAATATTGATGAATTCCAGAAAAATGAGATCAAAAAGATTGTCACAATCGATCCGCATGCTTATAACATTTTCAAAAATGAATATCCTGACTTTGGGCTTGAAGCAGAGGTCTACCATCATACAGAGCTGCTTGCAGCGCTTGTGAAGGAAGGAAGGCTTGTTCCGAAGCATGAAGTGAAGGAAACGATCACGTTCCACGATTCCTGCTACCTTGGCCGCTACAACGAAGTGTATGAGCCGCCTCGTGAAATCCTGAAAGCCATTCCGGGCGTGAAGCTTGTCGAGATGAACAGGAACCGCGAAACAGGCATGTGCTGCGGAGCCGGCGGAGGTCTCATGTGGATGGAAGAGGATGCCGGTTCGCGTGTTAACGTGGCGAGAACGAACCAGGCGCTTGAAGTGAATCCGACGGTCATCAGTTCAGGATGTCCTTACTGCCTGACCATGCTAAGCGACGGCACGAAGGCAAAAGAAGTTGAAGAGACAGTCAGCACGTATGATGTGGCAGAGCTGCTTGAAAAAGCAGTGATTGGTGAAGGAAAAGAAAGTGCCGCTTAACGTGTGAGCAGCCAATAGTCTGAATAGGAAGGTGAGACGGATTTCGTTTCACCTTCTTGGCTGGACTTATACTGAGCGAGCGTTCAATCGGCAGTTTTGTAACCGCTTTCTATAGGGTTTTTATAAAAATACGGAGGGAAGATGAACGATGAAACGGACAGTCATTGTAAGCGGAGTGCGCACACCTTTTGGGAAATTCGGCGGAGGGCTGAGCACGCTGACAGCATCGCAGCTAGGCGGCATTGCCATTAAAGAAGCGTTAGAGCGTGCAGGCGTAAAAGCGGAGGAAGTAGATGAAGTCATCATGGGTTCTGTTCTTCAGGGCGGACAGGGGCAGATTCCTTCCCGCCAGGCAGCAAGACACGCGGGCATGCCATGGGAAGTTAAAACCGAAACAATCAATAAAGTCTGTGCTTCCGGTCTTCGAAGCGTTACGCTCGCAGACCAGATCATCCGGGCAGGCGACGAGGAAGTCATTGTTGCAGGCGGAATGGAGTCGATGAGCAATGCGCCTTACATGATGCCAAAAGCAAGATGGGGCCTCCGCATGGGAGATGCAAAGGTACAGGACATGATGGTGCATGACGGACTGACATGCACATTTACAGGCGTGCATATGGGAACCTACGGAAATGAAACGGCATCAGAGCTTGAAATTTCAAGAGAAGCACAGGATTCATGGGCGCTCAGAAGCCATGAGCGGTCCATCGCAGCCATTGAGTCAGGAAAACTGGGAGAAGAAATTGTTCCTGTCCCTGTACCGCAGAGAAAAGGAGATCCTGTCATCGTTCAGCACGATGAAGCACCAAGAAAAGATACTTCAATCGAAAGGCTTTCAAAGCTGTCTCCCGTTTTTAATCAGGCAGGGACGATTACAGCCGGCAATGCCCCTGGAGTGAATGACGGTGCAGGCGCCCTTGTTCTAATGAGCGAGGAACGTGCTCAAAAAGAAGGAAAGCAGCCTCTGGCAACAATCCTTGGCCACACGGCAATTGCGCTTGAAGCAAAGGATTTTCCAAAAACACCGGGTCTTGTCATTCTTGAGCTTTTAAAGAAAACGGGCAGAAAGCTTGAAGAAATCGATTTGTTTGAAATAAATGAGGCCTTCTCGGCGGTTGCCCTTGCAAGCAATCAGCTTGCAGGTCTAGATCCTGAAAAAGTGAATGTAAACGGAGGAGCAGTTGCACTCGGCCATCCGATCGGCGCAAGCGGAGCGCGGATTATCATCACATTGATTCACGAGCTGAAACGGCGCGGCGGCGGCATCGGAATTGCAGCCATCTGCAGCGGCGGCGGCCAGGGCGACGCAATTATGGTGGAAGTCAAATAAGGGGGATATCAATGAGTATTCAAAACGTAATGGTAATTGGCGCAGGGCAGATGGGATCAGGGATCGCGCAGGTTTGCGCAATGGCAGGATATAACGTTTTAGTCAACGACCTGAAAGAGGAATTTGTTTTAAAAGGACTCGCCTCTATTGAAAAAAATCTTCAGCGGCAGGTTGATAAGCAGAAGCTCACAGCAGATCAGAAACAGGAGATCTTAAGCAGGCTCAAGCCTTCAGCAGATTTGCAGGATGCAGCCGGGACGGACCTTGTCATTGAAGCAGCTGTTGAGAACATGGCAATCAAAACAGAAATATTCGCAAAGCTTGATAAAATCACGCCGGAAAAGACGATTCTCGCAACAAATACATCTTCCCTTCCAATCACGGAAATTGCGGCAGCAACAAACCGTCCGGAAAAAGTAATCGGCATGCACTTTATGAATCCTGTTCCTGTCATGAAGCTGGTTGAGATTATCCGGGGTCTTGCAACAGCTGATGACGTGTATCAGTCGATAGAAGACATGACGAAGACGCTGAATAAAATTCCGGTTGAGGTCAATGATTTCCCCGGATTCGTTTCTAACCGCATCCTGATGCCGATGATCAATGAAGCGATCTATACGCTGTATGAAGGGGTAGCAGAGAAGGAAGCAATTGATGAAGTGATGAAGCTTGGCATGAACCATCCTATGGGACCGCTGACGCTTGCTGACTTTATCGGTCTTGATACGTGCCTCTACATTATGGAAACGCTGCACGAGGGCTTCGGCGACGACAAATACCGTCCATGCCCGCTTCTCAGAAAATATGTAAAAGCAGGCTGGCTCGGACGCAAAACAGGCAGAGGGTTTTATTCGTACGTTGGGTAATCGGACATCACAGGGGGACGGGATATGAATATTCGCTTCACGGAAGAACAGGAAATGATGAGGAAAATGGTCCGGGATTTTGCCCAGGCTGAAATTGAACCGTTTGTCGAACGGATGGAAAAGGGAGAATTCCCCCGGGACATTATCAAGAAAATGGGATCTCTCGGCCTGATGGGTATCCCTGTGCCGGAGCAGTACGGCGGAGCCGGAATGGACTTTACGTCCTACATTATCGCCATCCATGAACTTTCAAAGGTCAGTGCGACAGTCGGGGTCATCCTGAGCGTTCATACATCGGTCGGAACAAATCCAATCCTTTATTTCGGGACAGAAGAACAGAAAAACAAATACATTCCAAAGCTTGCAAGCGGCGAGTACCTCGGTGCATTCTGCCTGACGGAACCGGGATCAGGATCAGATGCGGGCAGCCTCAAAACAAAAGCAGTCAAAAAAGACGGCACCTACATTCTGAACGGTTCAAAGGTGTTTATTACAAACGGCGGGGAAGCAGATACGTATATTGTTTTTGCTTCTACGAACGCTGAGGCGGGCCTAAAAGGGATTTCTGCTTTTATCGTCGGGAAAAACACAAAGGGCCTTGTCATCGGAAAAGACGAACATAAAATGGGCCTTTACGGTTCAAGAACGGTTCAGCTTTCGTTTGAAGATGCAGAAGTGCCTGCTGAAAATCTGCTCGGCGAAGAAGGCGGCGGGTTTAAAATCGCCATGGCCAACCTTGATGTCGGACGCATCGGAATTGCTGCCCAGTCTCTCGGTATTGCCCAGGCAGCCCTTGAAAAATCGGTTGAATACGCAAAAGAGCGCGTCCAGTTTGGAAGGCCGATCTCATCCCAGCAGGGAATCGGCTTCAAGCTTGCCGACATGGCGACAGCCGTCGAAGCTTCAGAACTGCTGACCTACAGAGCGGCGTTCATGAGGGAAAACGGCATGCCGTGCGGCAAAGAAGCCTCCATGGCAAAACTGTTCGCCTCAAAAACCGCTATGGAAACAGCGACAGAGGCCATCCAGGTTTTCGGAGGCTACGGCTACACAAAGGACTACCCGGTCGAACGCTACTTCCGCGATGCCAAAGTCTGTGAAATCTACGAAGGCACAAGCGAGATTCAGAAAATCGTCATCAGCAAGCATTTAACTAAGGGGTAAAACAGTAAGAAGGCTTTTTCATACATGGCTTAATGAGATAAAACACCAGTGGACTGCAGCGGAAGGCACTTGACTCCTGCGGGATGAAGAGGGCACTGAAGATCCCGCAAGCGCAGCGAGGAAGCTTCAGGCACTCCCCGCGGTAATCTTGTGACTGGAGCGAAAGGGAACGGGTACAAAACAGCACTCCATTGAAACAGCCAGCCAATAAAAAGAACACGGGAGATGAACGCAATGTTTTTTAAACTGTCAGATGAACATGAAATGATCCGCAAAATGGTAAGAGATTTCGCTAAAAATGAGGTTGAGCCCACAGCTGCAGAGCGCGACGAAGAAGAGCGCTTTGACCGTGAGCTGTTCGATAAAATGGCTGAGCTAGGCCTGACAGGCATTCCTTGGCCGGAAGAGTACGGCGGCATCGGCAGCGACTACCTCGCATACGTCATAGCAGTAGAAGAGCTATCTAGAGTGTGCGCTTCCATCGGAGTAACCCTTTCAGCCCACACCTCGCTAGCAGGCTGGCCGGTTTATAAATTCGGAACTGAAGAGCAAAAACAAAAATACTTAAAGCCAATGGCCCAGGGAGAGAAAATCGGAGCTTACGGACTGACAGAACCGGGCTCGGGTTCAGACGCAGGCGGCATGAGAACAACGGCCAAACTGAACGGCGATCATTATGTCCTTAACGGATCCAAAATTTTCATCACAAACGGCGGCATTGCCGATACGTATATCGTTTTTGCCGTCACAGATCCTTCAAGCAAGCATAAAGGAACGAGCGCATTCATCGTCGAGAAGGACTTTAAAGGCTTCTCCGTCGGCAAAAAAGAAAGCAAGCTCGGCATCCGCTCATCGCCTACAACCGAAATCATGTTTGAAGACTGCATTGTGCCTGCTGAAAACCTTCTCGGACAGGAAGGAGAAGGCTTTAAAATTGCCATGATGACTCTTGACGGCGGCCGCAACGGCATCGCAGCCCAGGCTGTCGGAATCGCACAGGGAGCCCTTGATGCATCTGTTGCCTATGCGAAAGAGCGCCAGCAGTTCGGCAAGCCGATTGCGCAGCAGCAGGGAATCGGCTTTAAGCTTGCTGATATGGCGACAACGATTGAAGCATCGCGTCTATTAACCTACCAGGCTGCTTGGCTTGAATCTGAGGGTCTTCCGTATGGAAAAGAATCGGCCATGTCCAAGCTGTTTGCCGGAGATACGGCTATGAAAGTCACGACAGAAGCGGTGCAGGTTTTCGGAGGCTACGGCTATACGAAGGATTATCCGGTTGAACGCTACATGAGAGATGCGAAGATTACCCAGATTTACGAAGGCACTCAGGAGATTCAGAGACTTGTCATTTCGCGCATGCTGACAAAATAAAGGGTCTAAACAGGGAGGCGGTGGAACATGTCTAAACGGGAAGTGCATGCCTCTGTCAAAGATGAGAGGCTTGTGGAAAAGCGGCGTGACCAGATGATTAAAGGGGCGGTTCATCTTTTTAAACAAAAGGGATTCCACCGCACAACCACAAGGGAAATTGCCAAAGCGGCAGGCTTCAGCATCGGAACGCTCTACGAATATATCAGGCAGAAGGAAGACGTCCTCTACCTGGTCTGCGACACGATCTATGATCAGGTGCGCGACCGGCTGGAGAAAAACATCGACATGAAGCTTGGAACGATTGAGAGTCTCAAGCTTGCCATCGCAAACTACTTCAGAGTGGTGGATGAGATGCAGGATGAGGTTCTCGTCATGTACCAGGAAGCGAAGTCACTGTCCCGTGACGCGCTTCCTTATGTGCTTCAAAAAGAAATCGAAATGGTCGGGATGTTTGAAAAGGTGATAGCAGGCTGTGCGGAAAAAGGGGAAATCTCGCTTACAGCAACGGAAAGACAGCTGCTAGCCCACAACATCTTCGTTCAGGGACAGATGTGGGGCTTCAGAAGATGGGCCCTTCAGCGGAACTATACGCTTGAGGAATACATTGAAGTTCAGACCAGGCTGATTCTGCGGGGGATACAAAAAAGCGGAAATCAGCCGGAATAACGACAATAAAGGGGATGCGGCCAGCATGCATACAAAGGAAACCTATAAACCGAAACATGCCGTTCGTTTTGTAACGGCATCCAGTTTGTTTGACGGACATGATGCATCGATCAATATTATGCGGAGAATTCTTCAGGCGAGCGGCGCAGAAGTCATTCACCTCGGCCATAACCGTTCGGTTGAAGAGATTGTCAATGCAGCGATTCAGGAAGATGCGCAGGGAATTGCCATTTCTTCTTATCAGGGCGGGCACGTGGAGTTTTTCAAATACATGTATGATCTTTTAAAAGAAAGAGGAGCTTCGCATATCAGGCTCTACGGCGGAGGAGGCGGGGTCATCCTTCCGCGGGAAATCAAAGAGCTTCATGAGTACGGGATTGCCCGCATCTTTTCTCCTGAGGACGGGAGAGAGCTCGGTCTTCAGGGCATGATTGAACTTATGATGAAGGAATGCGATTTCCAGACAGCCGCAAAGCTTGAGGAAGAGATGGAGAAGCTGAAAACAGGCGATGCCGGAGCGATCGCAAAACTGATCACGGTTGCCGAATCGCAGATTGGCAGCAGGCAGGAAGCTGCAGCTGCAGCAGAAAAAGTCATTTCAGAGGTCAAGCAGCTTGCATCTGATGCCCCTGTTCTTGGTATTACCGGTACCGGCGGAGCGGGGAAAAGTTCACTGACAGATGAATTGATCAGGCGTTTTTTAAATGAAGTGCCGGAAATTAAGATTGCCGTCATTTCCATTGACCCGACAAAACAGAAAACAGGCGGAGCTCTGCTTGGTGACAGAATCCGGATGAATGCAATTTTTTCACCTCGCGTGTATATGAGAAGTCTTGCGACGAGGCAGTCCAGATCAGAGCTGTCGCTTGCCATCCATGACGCCATCGCCGTTGTGAAAGCAGCGGGATATGATTTGATTATTGTAGAAACAAGCGGGATTGGACAGGGCGATGCTGCCATCACCGAGATTTGCGACATGTCCATGTATGTCATGACAAGCGAATTCGGTGCGCCTTCCCAGCTTGAAAAAATCGACATGATCGACTATGCGGACTTAATTGTCATCAACAAATTTGAACGTAAAGGATCCCAGGATGCAAAGCGCCAGGTGCAAAAGCAGTACCAGCGCAGCCATATGCTGTTTGAAAGTCCGGCTGAGGATCTGCCGGTTTACGGAACGATTGCAAGCCAGTTCAACGACCCCGGCACAAACACCCTGTTTGTAGCCCTGCTTGACCTCATCAACAAAAAGAAAAATAAAAACTGGTCTTCAAGTCTGCCTGTTGTCAAAGATGTTGAAAAACAGAATGTCATCATTCCGACAGACCGCCGCTACTATTTGAGGGAGATCAGCGAATCTGTCCGGAACTACCACAAAAAAGCCGAATATCAGGCTGATACTGCCAGAAGACTGTTTCAGCTTCAGGGTGCGATTGAAAGTGTCAAAGAACAGAACGGTGCTCCTGAAGTGATTGACTCACTTGAGGGCATTAAAAAGAAAACAGAAGAAGAGCTTTCTCCGGAATCAAAGCGGATCCTTGACGGGTGGGGAGAGCTAAGGGAGAAATATGAAGCGGATCAGTTTGTGACAAAAATCCGCGATAGAGAAATTGTGACATCATTAAAGACGGTTTCCCTGTCAGGACTCGCGATTCCTAAAGTATCGCTTCCAAAATACAAAGACTACGGGGAAATTCTAAAGTGGGTCTACAAAGAAAATGTACCTGGAGCATTCCCTTATACGGCCGGCGTTTTCCCGTTCAAGCGGGCAGAAGAAGATCCGAAGCGGCAGTTTGCAGGGGAAGGAACACCGGAACGGACGAACCGCCGTTTTCATTACCTTTCAAAAGATGACCCGGCAAAACGCCTGAGCACCGCATTCGACTCTGTTACCCTTTACGGAGAAGACCCTGCATACCGTCCCGACATTTACGGGAAAATCGGCGAGAGCGGAGTCAGCATCTGTACGCTTGACGACATGAAAAAGCTTTATGCAGGCTTTGATTTGTGCGCGCCGGCCACATCTGTTTCAATGACCATCAATGGCCCTGCACCAATCATCCTGGCCATGTTCATGAACACGGCTATTGCCCAGCAGGCCGAAAAGCAGCGGACAGAGCTTGGACGCGAGCTGACGGCAGAAGAGATGGTGCAGGTGAAGGAACGAACCCTTCAAACCGTCCGCGGAACAGTTCAGGCGGATATTTTGAAAGAAGACCAGGGACAGAATACCTGCATCTTCTCAACAGAATTTGCCCTGAAAATGATGGGGGATATCCAGGAGTACTTTATCAATGAAAAAGTGAGAAACTATTACTCTGTCTCCATTTCCGGGTATCATATTGCAGAAGCGGGAGCAAACCCGATTTCACAGCTTGCGTTTACACTAGCAAACGGGTTTACGTATGTCGAATACTACTTAAGCAGAGGCATGAAAATCGATGACTTTGCGCCGAACCTCTCGTTCTTTTTCAGCAACGGCCTTGATCCGGAATACACCGTCATCGGACGTGTGGCACGCCGCATCTGGTCAACCGTTATGAGAGAAAAATACGGGGCAAACGAACGGAGCCAGAAGCTGAAATATCACGTTCAGACATCCGGCCGTTCCCTGCACGCCCAGGAAATTGACTTTAACGATATCCGCACAACGCTGCAGGCTCTTATGGCGCTTCAGGATAACTGCAACTCGCTGCACACAAATGCGTACGATGAAGCCATCACGACACCGACAGAAGAATCAGTCCGCCGAGCGATGGCGATACAGCTAATCATCACCAAAGAGCACGGACTCGCCAAAAACGAAAATCCGCTGCAGGGCTCCTTCATCATCGAAGAGCTGACAGACCTTGTGGAAGAAGCTGTCCTTAAAGAATTCGACAGCATCAACGAGCGCGGCGGAGTGCTTGGTGCAATGGAAACCCAGTACCAGCGCGGAAAAATCCAGGATGAATCCATGTATTACGAAATGCAGAAGCATTCAGGAGAACTCCCGATCATCGGCGTCAACACGTATATCAATCCGAACAAGCCATCTGAAGATTCCGTTGACAATATGGAAGTAGCCCGGGCCTCTAAAGAAGAAAAAGAAACACAGATTCAAAACTTAAAAGCGTTCCAGGAACGCAATGCCGCTCAAGCTGATGCAGCCATCGAAAGACTGAAGCAGGCAGCCATCCACAATCAGAACATCTTTGCTCAACTGATGGAGACCGTCAACTACGCAAGTCTCGGCCAGATCACGCAGGCACTATATGAAGTAGGCGGTCAGTACCGCAGGAATATGTAGGAAGAGGGAGCTCACCGGTTTTGCGGGGAGCTTCTTTCTTTTTGTGAAAGGAGATTACTGATTTTGTAGAATGGTGCCATTAAGAAGAGAAGTTCTTGGGTTGATGGCACTTATCCGGGAGAACAGAACCATCAAAAGGAAGAATGTTTTGGTTGGTGGCACTTATCTCGAAGAACAGAACCATCAAAAAGAAGAATGCTCTGTTTGATGGCACTTATGTCGAAGAACAGAACCATCAAAAGGAAGAATCCTCAGGTTGATGGTACTTATCCGGGAGAACGGTACCATTAAAAGGAAAAACGTTTTGTTTGATGGTACTTATCAAGTAAGGATTATGCCCTTCGTGAAGTGTTCCGATGTGTGCAGGTCACAAAACAGGAAGGATTGTGCCCTTCGTGAAGTGTTCCGATGTGTGCAGGTCACAAAACAGGAAGGATTATGCCCTTCGTGAAGTGTTCCGATGTGTGCAGGTCACAAAACAGAAAGGATTGTACCCTTCATGAAGTTTTCCGATGTGTGCAGGTCACAAAACAGGAAGGATTTTGCCCTTCGTGAAGTGTTCCGATGTGTGCAGGTCACAAAACAGGAAGGATTATGCCCTTCGTGAAGTTTTCCAAGGGGTGAAGGTCACAAAACAGAAATGATTGTGCCCTTCATGAAGTTTTCCAAGGGGTGAAGGTCACAAAACAGGAAGAACAGTACCACCAAAAGTAAAAATCCGCAGGTTGACGACACTTATCCTGAAAGAAATTTTTTCCCAATGACTTATCTTCCCGTTTTATGTAAAATGAAAGAAATAGAAAACTTCGGACTGTTCCGAAGAGAGGGGTTTTTCTGAAAAATGAGTACATATAAAATCTGGTTCAACCGCTGGTTCTCGGTTGCCTATCACTATATTGATATGATTAGGAACAATGAAGACGGCGTTAAGTTTGAAGTGTACGGGACGCATCCGGATGCTGATCATGTCATGCTTGCCAACTGCGATTATTCAGAGGTTGAACCGAAGTGCGAAACGGATGAGGAATATGTTCAGTACTGTCTTGATTTTTGCCGGAAACATGGCATTGAGCTGTTCATCCCAAGGTATAAAATGCTGCCGATTGCAAAAGCGCTGGACAAGTTTGAAGAGCTCGGTGTAAAGGTATTAGTCAATAGAGATGCTGAGCTGCTAGAGGCTATAGACAATAAAGATGATTTTTACGAGATTTGCAGAGAGAAGGGCTTATTTGATATCCCTTCCTTTTATACAGCAAAAACATCTGAAGAATTCAAAGATACATATGAAAAATTGAAAAACGAAGGACTCGGTGTCTGCTATAAGCCTGTGGTCGGAGAGGGAGGATACGGGTTTAGAATCATTGATGACAATGTTGATCCCCTTAAAGAAGTGATGGCGCCGAGCTACCGGATTCCGTTTCAGAGAGTCTACGACGGGCTGAAAGCTGCCGGAGAGTTCCCGGAGCTTATGGTCATGGAATTTCTCGAAGGAGAAGAATACAGCATTGACTGCCTCGCCTTTAACGGAGAGCTTATCGCTGCGGTGCCGCGCAGGAAAGGCGGAGGAAGAATCCGGATTCTTGAAAACAACAAAGAATTAATTGAACTTGCAGAGGCATTCACCAAGGAGTTTAAGCTGGACTACATTTTTAATATCCAGGTCAAATATAATCAGGGGCTTCCAAAGCTGCTTGAGATTAACCCGCGGATGTCGGGCGGCCTGTATTTCAGCTGCCTCTCGGGAGTGAACTTCCCGTATCTGGCGGTCAAGCTGCTGCTTGGCGAAAAAGTAGAAAAGCAGGAGACAAAGCTTGATATAAAGGCAACCTTCCTGGAAAAGGAAATTATTTTATCTTAGCTTCTATGAAACTTTTCTTCTTTTAAAACGTATGAAATAGTGCGGACCAGTAAAAGGTTTTTAGTTGAAATTTGCTCAGATATTGGTAGTATAAGACTTGTGGTCACGCTATCGTGACAATAGACCGAATAATACATAAAGAAGTATGGCTCAGGTCTCTGTTTGCAAGTTTCCCCATTACCCAGAAAGGGAGAGTGAAGAAATGGCAATTACACTGCAAAAGGGTCAGAAAATTGATCTGACAAAAGGAAATGCCGGTCTTAAAAACATTATGGTAGGACTAGGATGGGATCCTGTCCAGCAAAAAAGCGGCGGTCTTCTCGGCGGACTCTTCGGAGGCGGCGGAAGCAACGTTGACTGCGATGCTTCAGTATTAATGCTTGATGAAAATGACCGTCTGCTTGATAAAAAGAGCGTCATTTATTTTGGCAACCTTACAAGCAAATGCGGTTCAGTTAAACATACCGGAGACAACCTGACAGGAGACGGCGATGGAGACGATGAGCAGGTGCTTATCGACCTGAGCAAGGTTCCTGCCAATGTTCATAAGCTTGTGTTTGTTGTAAACATCTATCAGGCTGTCCAAAGAAAACAGCATTTCGGCATGATTCAAAATGCCTTTATCCGTGTAGTGGATTCTGCAAGCCGCACGGAACTTGTTCATTTTAATCTGAGCGATGATTACTCCGGCTTAACATCCCTTATCCCGGGCGAAATCTACCGCCACGGAGGCGAGTGGAAGTTCTCCGCAGTCGGTTCAGGTACAAAAGACGCTTCCATTACAGAAATTGCAAACCGTCACGCATAAATTCTTTCCGGAATCCTGACACGGGATTCTGAAAGACATAAAAAATAACAGGATAAAAGGAGTCGAATTCAAAATGGCAATCAGCTTATCTAAAGGTCAGAAAATCGATTTAACAAAAACAAACCCTGGTTTAACAAAAGTATTGGTCGGTCTTGGCTGGGATACAAACAAGTATGACGGCGGAAATGACTTTGACCTTGACACATCTGTTTTCTTATTGGATGAAAACGGCAAAGCGGCAAGCGAAGCAGATTTCATTTTCTACAACAACCTTGTTGGCGGAAACGGATCAGTTGAGCATACTGGCGACAACCGTACGGGCGAAGGTTCAGGTGACGATGAAGTCATCAAAGTTAACCTTTCAGAAGTTCCTGCTTCTATCAGCAAAATTGCGTTCACTATCACGATTCATGATGCAGAATCACGCAGCCAGAACTTTGGACAAGTTTCCAATGCTTACGTGCGCATCTTGAACGAAGACAGCAATTCAGAGCTTATCCGCTATGACTTAGGAGAAGACTTCTCTATTGAAACTGCAGTCGTTGTAGGCGAACTTTACCGTCACGGCGCAGAGTGGAAATTTAATGCAATCGGAAGCGGCTACCAGGGCGGTCTTGGTTCACTTGTAAAAGACTACGGCTTGGACGTTTAATTGCATAAGTGTAAATAAACAGGAAGGGGGTGCGTTGTTTTTATAAACAACGCGCCTTTTTCAAAGCTGAAAGAGCAGCAAGGCGGCGAATCGCCCGGCCATCCGGGCGATTCTGCTTTTAATAAGGAGATTTACCACTTAGTACATCACGAACGGTCCCTGAATGGAGGAACAATCTTGAAACATTTTCACTATTTAAGCAAGGAAAAACGCAGCGAGATTTTTTTATACGAGCCGATTCACTTTTCAAAGGAGACCGAGCGGGAAATGCTTGCCTATGCTCTGGGCGCGACTCTCTATATGCCCGGAAGCCGGACAGCCATTGCAGGAGATGTACTATCTGGTAAATTTCTTAATGGAAAGCACGAAGGACTGACTTCGATGGTCATTTGCCTTGAAGATTCCATCGGC
Source organism: Metabacillus mesotrionivorans (assembly GCF_052171315.1). Taxonomy (NCBI): domain Bacteria; kingdom Bacillati; phylum Bacillota; class Bacilli; order Caryophanales; family Bacillaceae; genus Metabacillus; species Metabacillus mesotrionivorans. The sequence continues at coordinate 203,137 of NZ_JBQMFF010000005.1, forward strand.
GATACAGAAGTAGAGGCAGCAGAAGCAAATACCGTGAGACAGATTCAAACCATTTCAGACAGTGTGCTGAAAGGGCAGTTTGACCAGAGAAATCTTCCGCTTATTTTTGTCAGAATCAGAAGCCGGGAACAGATGAAACGGCTGGCTGAGAAGCTGAAGCATCACATTCAGCTGCTGAGCGGATTTGTTTTTCCGAAATTCACATCTGAAAACGGGAGAGGGTACTATTCAACGCTTCAGCAGATCGCATCGGATGCGTCTGTTACGCTATACGGTATGCCGATTCTTGAAACAAAAGAGATTATTTATAAAGAAACACGCTTGAACGAACTGCTTGGCATCAAAGCGATTCTGGATGATTTTTATGAGTATGTGCTGAATGTAAGGCTTGGAGGCACAGACTTATCCGGTCTGTTTGGAATCAGGAGAAGCAGGGATACGACCATCTATGATATTTCAGTCATCCGTGACTGCATTACGGACATTATCAATGTTTTCGGCCGCTGTGAAAAAGAATACGTCATCTCAGGTCCGGTATGGGAATATTTTGGTGGCGGACAGCGAATTTTGAAGCCGCAGATCAGACAAACCCCTTTCCAGCAGGCATATGGCCATGAAGGGCTTGAATTCAGAGCGAACCTCATTGACCGTTATGACGACGGACTTATTCATGAGATCGTTCTGGATAATACGAACGGGCTTGTAGGGAAGACGATCATACATCCTCTTCATATTAAAATCGTCAATGCGCTGAACGCGGTCACAAGGGAGGAATATTTGGACGCCTCCTCCATCCTTGATCAGGCGCAGTCCTACAACGGCGTGATCCGAAGCGAATTTTCAAATAAAATGAACGAAATTAAACCCCATTACAATTGGGCGCGGAAAATCATCTTGAAATCTAAACTATACGGGGTGTTCCATGAGCAGCAATCATTTATCGACCTTATCAGCGAAACCGCAAACGAACAGCTATACATTTGACCTGCTGGGTCAGCTTTCAGTAGACATCGAATTGACCGGAAATCCTTATCTTCTTCCGCTGGACAAGCTGTTTCAGATGGCGGCGCGCATTAACAAAAAGCGCTCGTTTCTGTTTGTCAGCACCGTTCTCGGCAAGCATATTCCGGTTGATCCTTCGCTTGCTCTTCTTACTGGTCAGGCGCTTGCAGCCAGATACATGGAAGTCGTTGAGGCAAAAACGCACCCGGAGCGGGATCAGATTCTTGCAGGATTAATGGGCGGACAGGCAAAGAAAAGCGAATACCGCCATGCACTAGCTGAACCGGCATTATTTATCGGGTTTGCAGAAACAGCGACAGCTCTTGGGCACGCGGTGTTTGAGAACTTCAGAAATGCGGCTTTTTTCCATACGACAAGAGAACACGTGTCTGAACTGGATTCTATTATTAACTTTGAAGAGGAGCATTCTCACGCCACTTCACACCGGTGCTATGTTGATGAAGAGCTTTTTGATAACACGAGGCCGATCGTTCTTGTTGATGATGAAGTCACAACAGGGAAAACGGCGCTGAATATCATTGAGTCCATTCAGGAAAAATTCCCGCGCAGCGAATATACGGTCGTATCCATCCTCGACTGGCGTTCAGAGGAAGATCAAAAGAGATTCAGAGATGCAGAGAAACGGCTGGGCATTACCATTCATGAGGTTTCCCTGGTAACGGGACTGATTACAGCAAATGGAGATCCGGTCGCAGAAAGTAAATCCCAAAGCGAATCTCTGTCTTCACGTGATGCAGAAATGACGGAAATCGTGATTTCTCCGGAAGAAGGCGATCTTACTTCATTTGCGTCCGAACAGCTGTCTTCACCCTATGTGACGCATACGGGAAGGTTCGGTCTGACTGATGCAGAGCAATTGGAGGCAGACATTTATTGCCTGAAGGCGGCAGCGAGGCTGCGCGAAGCCAGAAAAGGAAAAAGAACTCTTTGTCTCGGTACAGGGGAGTTTATGTACATTCCGATGAAAACAGCCTCTTACATGGGGGACGGCATCTTCTATCAGTCTACGACAAGAAGCCCGATTCATCCTGTTAACCGCATGGATTACGCTGTGAACAGCGCGTTCCCGTTTTCAAATCCGGAAGACGGGGAAACAGCAAACTTTTTCTACAATGTCACAGAGGGCCAGTATGATGAAGTTTTTGTCTTCTTCGAACGTTCTGTTCCTGAAGAGAGACTGCAGCCGATGCTTGATCAGCTGAAATCTGTTTTCCCGGTGATTCATTTTGTTTATTTCAGTACAAACCAAAAAGGAAGTGCATCTGATGAGTAAGGTGGAGCAGCAATTGCCGAAGCCGGCAGCAATGGGAAGTTATTCAGATAAGGACGTTGTTTTCCTGCTGAAGGACTTGAGCCAAATTAGTCTTGAAAAATCAACACTCGAACGGGAGCAGGCTGTTCAGAGCGGAACACATTATTCTGAGATGCTTCCGATTGAATATAAGCCGACCGATGAATATTTGCAGCTTTTTCATCACTCATTAGACATGTATAAACAAAAGCTTGCAGCTGCTGTTGGAACGGTGTCAGAGCAGATTTTAAAAACAAAGGGCAAGAGCATCGTGCTCGTTTCGCTTGCCCGCGCTGGCACTCCGGTAGGAATTCTGATGAAGCGGTACTTGCAGGAGGTGCATCAGATCGATGTTCCTCATTACAGTGTCTCCATTGTGAGAGGACGCGGCATTGATGCCAACGCCATGAATTATATCGCCCAAAATCATCCGGATGAAAGCGTGCAGTTTGTGGATGGCTGGACAGGAAAAGGCGCCATCACAAGAGAGCTTAGAGAAGCAATGGAAGTTTTCAACAGCAAACACGGCCTTGCCATTGATGACTCGCTTGCGGTACTTGCAGATCCAGGTTATTGCACGGATATCTATGGAACCCGAGAAGATTTCCTGATTCCGAGCGCCTGCCTGAACTCAACTGTATCAGGCCTTGTCAGCAGAACTGTCCTGAACGATGCCTTCATCGGACCGGATGACTTCCACGGTGCCAAATATTACGAAGAACTGCTGCCGGAAGACGTGTCCAATCATTTCATTGACGTAGTAGTCTCTGAGTTTCCTAATGTAAAAGAGGAGATCTCAAAGCAGGTTTCGCTGCTTGATAAAGAGGACCGGACACCGACATGGAAAGGGATTCAGGATATTAAGCAAATTCAGGACGAGTTTGGCATTGAGAACATCCACCATGTGAAGCCGGGAGTGGGAGAGACGACGCGTGTGCTGCTCAGAAGAGTTCCATGGAAAATCCTTGTGAAGGATCTGGGCAACAAAGACCTCGAGCATATCTTCCTGCTGGCAAAAGAACGGAACGTCCCTGTCATTGAATATAAGAATATGTCTTACTCATGCTGCGGGATTATCAAGCCCTTAAACTAGGAGGTACTGCTGTGATTTTTGCAAGTGATCTGGATCAGACGCTCATTTATTCGAGAAGATCGTTCCGTGAGCCGGTCGGCGAAGAGGATATTCAATTGATTGAAACTCTCGACGGCCAGGAAATTTCGTTCATGACGAAAAAAGCGATTTCCATGCTGAAGGAAATAGCCGGACAGATGACGTTTGTTCCTGTAACAACAAGAACCCCGTCCCAATACGGACGGATCTCCATCTTTCAGCAGGAAATCCTTCCGCGCTACGCTGTAACGAGCAACGGCGGACATGTTTTCAAAGAGGGGAAGCTTGACGAGGAGTGGAAACAGCACCTTGAAGCACGCATGAAAGATGAATGCACAAGTTTGGAGGATGTCTCCCTTAAATTTCAGGAGATTGCTTCAGATGACTGGGTGCTGAAGCAGAAAAATGCCGAGAATCTCTTTTTATACAACATTATTGAACGCGGAAATATTCCGGAGGCACGCCTGCAGGAGTTTATTCTCTGGGCGGACCGTCACGGCTGGAAGCATTCCCTGCAGGGAAGAAAGCTGTATTTTGTGCCGAAACCAATTAATAAATGGGATGCGGTTGCCTATGTGAAAGAAGCTGCCGGCGCAAAAACCGTAATGACAGCAGGAGACTCCCTGCTTGATTTGTGCATGCTCGAAGAAGCAGATCTTGCCTTTTCACCGCTGCACGGCGAGCTTGGCGAGTCAGGCGCAAGGCTGTCTGGAACCATTCAGCGAACGTCGAAAAATGGAATCTTCGCTTCAGAGGAAATTCTGGAAAATGTCCTGGCGAAAATCAAGCCTGTCCACATCAAATAGAAATATTTACCTGTATGAAGTGGTACAATAGAAGCGGGGTGTTCTCAGGGGGCCTTTGGCTTCCAGGCTGATTTTCTTCAGTGCTTATTGGAGTGAACGTCTTGGCAACAGCAGAAAAACCAAAAACCAATCTATTGGATAAAAACATTATGAGTTCCGCTCAGGCCTGCAAGGAATGGGGAATTGACGATTCTGCGCTCAGAAAAAGGGTCAATCAGTTTCCGCCGGGCACCATCCGGAAGTTCGGAAAAACATGGGTGGTTACGAGTGAAGGAATGTGCCGCGTCTTTGGCGAAAAAAGACGAAACGGAAAGTAAAATGGAGATATTTTCAGAGGAGGGAAGAGAGATGATAAGAACATATAAGCCTGCGCTTGCAGAACATCTGGATACAGACTGGCAGACTCTTCTGTTTATGCCGCTGCCTGAGCGTCCGGATTATGTGAACACTCCCTCTGAAGTGAAAATTCCGCAAGTCGCCATCCGGCTTCTTGGAACACCATTAACAGACGACGAATACTATCAAATGCTTTTTGACCTTGTTCATCACGAGGAACTCGGTGTGCATTTTCTAAGTGAATTCCTGGATAAAAACATCCCGCAGGAAAAATTTCAGGCGATACAGAACCTGCTGATTCTGCATAAAAACGAAAAGCTCTCCGTGAACCGGTTTGTTGCTTTTATGGACAGAGACCGCCTTCTTCCGGTTCTTTCCGATCCGGAGCTGAACCGCCATCTGCGGACTTGTGTCATTCATATGCTTTCGCGCTTCTTTCCTGACAAAGCGAATGACAGCGCTGATTTCCGGCGCATCATTGTTGATTTGATCAAATGGACCTGGAACCACCTGCATCCTGAGCTGCAAAAAACAGACGGCGTCCGGCCGCCTGCGTTTTTCTGGTACGGAAATGCAACGAAAAGCGAACAGTTCTTCCTTCATTTCCTGATCCGGTTTGGATGCGATGTCATCATTGCCCATCCGGAGGGGACAGACATTCTGAAGGAGGAAGATCCGGAAGAAACGGTCAGCAAAATCGTCCGTTTTCCGGGGACTCACGAACTGACAGCGTTTCCAAAGGTGAGGCCTGAGCGCACATCAACTGTGGCATACAAAGCTTCAAAACAAATCGACCAGGTTCTTCATTCAGACGAATCCATGCTATATAAGCCATGGCAATTCAGAAATTATTCCCCAAATGCACGGACACTGAAAACAACGTATGATGAACTTTTTATTCTTATAAAAGAAAGAGCATTTCTGCGTCCGGACTTCGAAGTCCGGGACAACATGGTTCATATACCCGCTATTTTTTCAAAAATCTTCGGAGTGACAAAAAACAGACGCTCGTACTGGGGCAAAATTCAGGACCTTGCTGACTATGAACATGCGGCTGTCGTAAAGTACTTTCCGTTTACCTGGGAGGCTAAAGGCAATCCTCATTTTCATTACCAGAACGCTCTGAACGAAAATCAGGTGCTGCAGGCTGATAAAATGATGGGAAGCCACTGGTGGAAGTATTCAAACCTTCCGACCGGCCTTCAAAAAGGACTGGCTGATGCGATTTCGAGGTATTGTGCTGATCCAAAACTTAAAAGGCTGGAGCAGGAAAGTCCTTATGATCTGCAGCTTTACCTGTTCAATCAGGCGCTGAATATTCCCGAAACCCTGATAAAATTGATGCAGAATTTTGATTACTCCCAGCATGTGCCCCGGCTCATTCTTTATAATAATGAAAACAACGGCTACATGACGCGCTCAGACGCTGCGATGCTTCTGCTGATGAATGAATTCGGCCTGGACATTGTAATCTGCAATCCTCCCGGCCATAATGACATTGAAAATTTTGTCGATGAAAAGCATTACGACAGTCACTGGCTGGAGGAAATGAGCTTTAATGAAGTCTACCAGGAGCCGTCCAAATTCAAAAAATTCATCCGGAAAATCTTTTAAGCCGAATCATTTATGCGCGCAGAATTGTCTGTGTGATGCATAAAAACCATATTGAAGGAGGATTTCGCGTATGTCTCAAGTACCTGGACTCAGCAAAACGGATCAGATGGAAGAGGTTCTCGGACAAGGACCGAGCAATATGAAGCTTCAGCTTCAAAAAGAGCCTGAGGTTCAAAAGCTTGCAGAGAGCATTGACCACAAGAACCAGGTGGCAATCCTTGAATACGGAAAAGCACCTGCTGATGAAATTTCAGCTTTTTCAGGAAAAATCCTGAACACCATGAAGTCAAGCAGCATGGAAGAATCAAGCGCCCTGCTGAAACATCTCGGGAGAATCATGGACCGCTTTGATCCGAAAGACTTTGCCGAGCAAAAAGGAATAAAAAAATTCTTCAGCCGCGGCCAGAAGCTGGTAGAGAAAATCATGTCGAAGTATCAGACAATGGGCGGCGAAATTGATAAAGTCTACCTTGAAATTGTGAAATACGAGGATGAAATGAAGCGTTCAACAAATACGCTTGAGCAGCTTTACGAACAGAACTTCAACTACTATATGGAGCTTGAAAAATATATTGTGGCAGGAGATATGAAAGCAGCTGAACTGAAGCAGCAGCTTCCGGCATTAGAAGCAAAAGCAGCTGAGGGCAACCAGCTTGCTCAAATGGAGCTTGATACGATGCGGAACTCAATTGAGGTGCTTGAGCAGCGGGTATACGATCTCGAACTTGCCAAACAGGTAGCCTACCAGTCCGCACCGCAAATCCGTCTTCTGCAAAGAGGGAACACAAAGCTGATTGGAAAAATCAATTCTGCATTTGTCACAACAATCCCTATCTTCAAAACAGGCCTGATCAACGCAATAGCAGCCAAAAGACAGAAGCTCGTCGCAGATTCAATGAATGAGCTAGAAAAACGCACAAATGAAATGCTTGTCCGAAACGCACAGAATATATCGAAACAGAGTGTGGACATTGCAAGACTTGCAGGAAGCCCCGGCATTAAAATGGAAACAATCGAAGAAACATGGAGCATCATCCTGAAAGGCATGCACGAAACAAAAGCCATCGAAGACGAAAACAAACAGCTTCGTGAACAAGGAAGAGTGCGCCTTGAAGAACTGCAGAACAACTTTAAGCAGCTGAATAATGGCCGCTGATAGGTAATAGCAAATAATAATCCGGACTGGCGTTAAATAGTCCGGATTTTTTCTATATTGACCAGTGTACTCTTTGTGAATCTAATAGATCGTTGAAGAGGGGAAGAGATGTAAATGCTTGAAGTAGTGCTGCCAGTTTTATAGGTGGGTGAACCTCAAAAGTGGCGTCACTCCCCTGAGTGCTGCAACTTTTACCGGTTAAGGAACCTCAAAAGTGGCGTCATTCCCCCGAGTGCTGCCACTTTTACCGGTGGATGAAGCCCAAAAGTGGCGTCACTCCCCCGAATGCTGCCACTTTTATAGGTGATAGAACCTCAAAAGTGGCGGCACACTCCGCCTAGTAATGACTTTTATCTATGGTGTTTCTCATCTTCGATCCGTGTTCATACCTTTGATCATATGAGCAGGATTTTTCAGCACATTAATTATTGATGCAAGCAAAAAAACTCCAGTGAACTGAAGCGGAAGGCACTTGACTCCTTGTCCAGCTGCAGCGCCCAACTCCTCTGTCAGAACAAAATCCCCCAAAAAGGCGGGACCCGGACTTTTCGGGTGATTTCTTATCTGACTGCCGGAGCAAAACGGGCGCTTCCGCTTTTCTAGGGGATGAAGAGGGCACTGAAGATCCCGCAAGCGCAGCGAGGAAGCTTCAGGCACTCCCCGCGGAAAGCAAGTGACTGGAGCGCAGGGGAACGGGTTATAGGAGAAATCCATTTGTCAAAGCATGAGTCTGCTCAGTTTTGACAAAAATTATTCCAATTTATTAGAAGGAAGAAGATTAAGGTAGCATAAAGTGTTAGAATTTGTTTATAATGAATGGTATGACTTGAATACATAGGATTCGGATAGTACTAGCAATCTCACTTCCGGATTTCTTAATAGATGAGAATAGAACCTGCTCTTATCTACAAATAGATGAACGACTAGAAAGGGAGTGCCTCACTTTGAGTATTTCACAATATTCTAAGGACCAGCTTAAAGAATTGTCAATGGTTGAAGTAGCCTACGACCTGATGACTGAAAAGAAACAGCCGTACGTTTTCATGGACCTGGTAAAGGAAATCAGCCAGGTTATCGGTCTTACGAAAAGCCAGGTAGAAGATAAAATCTCACAATTCTACACAGATCTTAACATCGACGGCCGTTATATTTGTGTTGGAGAAAACACTTGGGGACTGCGCAGCTGGTACCCGTATGAGCAAATCGAAGAAGAGGTTGTGCCTGTTGCAAAACCTAAGAAGAAAAAAGCGAAAAAAGCTGTTGATGAGCTTGAGCTTGAAGACTTCGATGAAGTGGATGAAGAAGAACTTGAATACGATGATATCGAAGAGTATGAAGATGATACGGACGATGATCTGGACGACGATGATCTTGAAGATGATGCAGAAGAAATCGACGAAGTCATCGAAGACGAAGATTTTGATCTTGACGAGGAAGAGCTTGACGAAGACCTTGATGAGGATCTTGAAGAAGACGAAGAAGAAGATAAATAATCGTCTTGACTTTAGAGGTCCAACTAGGTAGAATCTTATTTGGGCTCTTTAAAAGCTATACCAATGGTTTATATATACCATGCTCCCTTTCGCAACGCGCAAGGGAGCTTTCTTTTTTTAGCGCAGTTAAGCCTTCAGGCTGACATAGGCGCTTTTCCTTTTTTCAGGCATGAAAGTCCGCCTGACAACACTTATAAAAGATAAATCGTTCCCATTCGATTGGGAATGTTTTCTTTTGTGCACATTAATCTTATACATCTTTTGAAGGGAGAAGAAGAACACATGACAAAGTATATTTTTGTTACAGGAGGCGTTGTATCCTCACTTGGTAAAGGGATTACGGCAGCTTCTCTTGGACGCTTGCTTAAAAACAGAGGATTAAAGGTGACAATCCAGAAGTTTGACCCATACATCAACGTGGATCCTGGAACGATGAGTCCGTATCAGCACGGTGAGGTTTTCGTAACAGACGACGGAGCTGAAACAGACCTTGACCTTGGACACTATGAGCGCTTCATCGATATCAATTTAAATAAATACAGCAACGTCACTACTGGTAAAATTTACTCTTCTGTCCTTAAAAAAGAGCGCCGCGGCGACTACCTTGGCGGAACGGTACAGGTTATCCCGCATATTACAAATGAAATCAAAGACCGCGTCTTCCGTGCAGGAAAAGAAACAAACGCAGACGTGGTCATCACAGAAATCGGCGGAACAGTAGGGGACATCGAATCTCTTCCATTCCTTGAAGCAATCCGCCAGATGAAGAGCGATATCGGCCGCGACAACGTGATGTACATTCACTGTACACTTGTTCCTTACATTAAGGCAGCAGGCGAAATGAAAACAAAGCCGACACAGCACAGCGTAAAAGAACTAAGAAGCCTCGGCATCCAGCCAAACGTGATTGTTCTGCGTACAGAAATGCCGATTTCACAGGATATGAAGGACAAAATTGCGCTGTTCTGCGACATTGATACAAACGCAGTTATCGAGTGCCGTGATGCAGATACGCTTTACTCTATTCCATTGGCGCTTCAGGAACAGCATCTTGATCAAATCACTTGCGATCACTTAAAACTTGATTCACGCGAGCCTGAAATGTCTGAGTGGATTGAACTCGTTCAAAAAGTAACCAACCTTTCAAAGAACGTTCGTATTGCCATCGTCGGAAAATACGTTGAACTTCAGGATGCCTACATTTCTGTTGTTGAAGCACTTCGTCATGCAGGCTATGCATTTGATGCAGATATCAGCATCAAATGGATCAATGCAGAAGAAGTAAATGCTCTTAATGCACAGGAGCTTCTTTCTGATGTAGACGGAATCCTTGTCCCTGGCGGATTCGGAGACCGCGGAGTGGAAGGTAAAATCCTTGCAACTCAATATGCGCGCGAAAACAAGGTGCCGTTCTTTGGAATTTGCCTTGGCATGCAGGTTGCTTCTATTGAATATGCACGCAACGTTCTTGGCCTTGAAGGAGCACATTCTTCTGAGCTTGACGTCGCTACGCCGTATCCTGTCATTGACCTGCTTCCTGAGCAAAAAGACATCGAGGATCTTGGAGGCACACTCCGCCTGGGCCTTTACCCGGCTAAGCTTGACACGTCTTCACGTGCATTCGAAGCATACCAGGATGAAGTGATTTATGAGCGTCACCGTCACCGTTATGAGTTCAACAACGAGTATCGCCAGGCTATGGAAGATGCAGGCTTCATCTTCTCTGGTACAAGCCCTGACGGCAGACTTGTTGAAATCATTGAGCTTAAAGATCACCCTTGGTTCGTGGCTTCCCAGTTCCACCCGGAATTCACATCAAGACCGACAAGACCGCAGCCGCTGTTCCGCGAGTTTATCAATGCATCGCTAACAGCATCTGAAAAGAAATAACCATAAACAAAACCCCTGACACGCGTGTCAGGGGTTTTTTACATGCCTGTTTTTTACTCGTACTCACTTACCATCTCTTTCAGCGTAAAACTCAGGGCATAATAGGCAAAAAGCGATGTCATCAGAACGGGGTAGCCGTAGCGGCTGCCGTCTTCATCCGGAATCAGCGCTTTTTTCAGTTTCGAATCAATATGGACATCGGCAAACTCTTCCAAGCCGCCCGGTTCTTCTTTCATAAAACAGGAGACTGCCGCGGTCCCGATCATGTCCTCGCGGAGCTTTTTCGCAAGTTCAACCGCTTCTTTGTCATTTGAACGGTGCGAGAATAAAAGCACGCGGTCAGCATCTGTCAGCTTATTCATTGTGCCGTCCTCAAGAAAAAGCGTTTTTGCACCTGGCAGGGGGTTTGAACCTGCTGTTGCTTCGAGCGTAATCCCTTCAAGCTCTCCAAAGCCGTGCACGTAAATCGTGCCGCTTCCGACTGCAGCCTGTGCGAGCAGTCTTGCGCCGTCTTCAATGGCTTCTTCCTCCTGCTCGTGAATCCGGCTGAAATGGCCGGTTAACTGGGTTGAAAATATCTTCATCATCTGTCTGAACACTCCTTTACGACTCCATTATAACGAATGAGAGAGCCAATACCTAACCGGACAGGTTCAGAAATTTGTCGATAAGTTTAAGCAGGAATAAGAATACACACAACCGAATAACTATCGTATGTTTCACCGGACTGTTTTATACTAAAGAAAGGCAAATCGGGCATGCGTTAGGCGCCTAATTTGTTTTTATGATGCAAACAGTTTTCCGGACGTTTTGGTTCCTTGCAATACATGCTGACCGGCAGAATAGCTGGATAATCCAAATATGAAGAGGTGCAGGAAGATGAATGAAAAAATCTTAATTGTAGACGATCAATATGGAATCCGTATTTTATTAAACGAAGTGTTTCAAAAAGCGGGATATCAGACCTTCCAGGCAGCAAACGGTTTTCAGGCTCTGGAGATTGTAGACAAGCATAAGCCGGATCTTGTGCTTCTTGATATGAAAATTCCTGGTATGGATGGAATAGAAATCCTGAAAAGAATGCGGGTGGTTGAGCCGGATATCCGCGTCATTATCATGACTGCTTACGGTGAACTGGACATGATTCAGGAGGCGAAAGACCTTGGGGCTCTAACGCATTTCGCAAAACCGTTTGATATTGACGAGATTCGCGACGCTGTCCGCAAGTACCTTCCAATCCGCTCGAACTGACGCCGCCCTGAATCGGCAAACTTATGTCGAAAAGTTGCCGTTTTTCTCAGAAGTTGGTATGCTAGTGAATGAGAAAAGCCCGTGTACATTTTAATCAGATTACATACATTGCAATCGTTCTGGTCATGCTAGATGTTACGTAAGCTTTTCGGGTTTAGCAAATTAGCTGCATAGGGAGGATATTTCGACATGCCTTTAGTATCAATGACAGAAATGTTGAATAAAGCAAAAGAAGAAGGTTACGCTGTAGGTCAGTTTAACCTGAACAACCTTGAGTTCACTCAAGCGATTCTTCAAGCTGCTGAAGAAGAAAAATCACCGGTTATCCTTGGTGTATCCGAGGGCGCTGCACGTTACATGAGCGGCTTCAAAACAGTTGTAAAAATGGTTGAAGGTCTTATGGAAGACCTGAACGTAACAGTTCCTGTTGCGATTCACCTTGACCACGGTTCAAGCTTTGACAAATGTAAAGAAGCAATCGATGCAGGTTTCACATCTGTAATGATTGACGCTTCTCACCACCCATTTGAAGAGAACATTGAAACAACAGCTAAAGTTGTTGAATATGCTCATTCAAAAGGCGTTTCTGTTGAAGCTGAGCTTGGAACAGTAGGCGGACAAGAGGACGACGTTATCGCAGAAGGCGTTATCTACGCTGACCCTAAAGAGTGCGAAGAGCTTGTTAACCGCACTGGCATCGACTGCCTTGCTCCTGCACTAGGATCTGTACACGGCCCTTACAAAGGCGAGCCTAACCTTGGCTTCAAAGAGATGGAAGAAATCGGCAAAGCTACTGGCATGCCTCTAGTTCTTCACGGCGGAACGGGTATCCCGACTCACGATATCCAAAAAGCAATCTCTTTCGGTACAGCTAAAATCAACGTAAACACTGAAAACCAAATCGCTTCTGCTAAAGCTGTCCGCGAAACACTTGCAGCTAAGCCGAACGAATATGACCCACGCAAATACCTTGGACCTGCTCGCGATGCAATCAAAGCAACAGTTGCAGGAAAGATGAAAGAATTCGGTTCTGCGGGACGCGCATAATTTGTTTTAAAATAGAAAACCGCCTCTGATACACAGGAAACGACAAGGCGGTTTCCTTTCCGAGTGAAAGTAAGCGTAAACAAGTTCTATTTTTCTGATATCTTAGGAGGATGGCAGAATGTTATTTTTCATTGATACAGCAAATGTCGAAGAAATTAAAGAAGCACAGGCACTCGGTGTCTTATCCGGAGTAACAACAAATCCGAGCTTAGTAGCTAAAGAGAATGTATCCTTCCATGACCGCCTTAGAGAGATTACCGGAATCGTATCCGGGTCTGTCAGTGCTGAAGTCATTTCCTTAAAGGCAGAGGAAATGATTGAAGAAGGCAAAGAGCTTGCTGAAATTGCCCCTAATATCACAGTGAAAGTGCCAATGACGCCGGACGGCTTAAAAGCAGTAAAAGCCTTAACGGACCTTGGCATCAAAACGAACGTGACCCTGATTTTTAACGCGAACCAGGCGCTTCTTGCTGCAAGAGCAGGAGCGACATATGTATCGCCGTTTGTCGGACGACTGGATGATATCGGCCAAAATGGCATGGAGCTGATTTCTACCATCGCACAAATCTTTGATTTACACGGAATTGAATCAAAGATTATCGCGGCATCAATCAGACATCCAATGCACGTGACAGAAGCAGCGCTGCACGGCGCCCATATTGCGACCATTCCATTCAGCGTCATCAAACAGCTCTGCAAACACCCCCTGACAGATCAGGGCATCGAAAAGTTTCTGGCAGACTGGAACAGCAGACAGCAATAGATTGCAAGATAAATAGATAACAGGAATGGCAAGCCTAGGCTTGCCATTCTCTGCTAGAAAAGCGGAGCCGACTGTTTAATCCTTTCAGTCAGATAAGAAATCCCCGGAAAAGTCCGGGTCCCGCCTTTTTCGGGGATTTTGTTCTGACAGAAGGGCTAGGAGGCGCAGCTGGACAATGAGAAAAGCACCGCACTAGATAAAACAATGCGATTCTTCCATCCATTCAGGCAATGACCCTCATTTTACATGCCTCCACAGGAACCATATCGTGCACTAAAATAATTTCATATGTCATAATAGGTTAAAGAAAAAAACTTGAACTTGTATTCTTTGTCGGATTAATGGAAAATATTTGTTGAAAAGAGGCATTTTTTGTTGCTCTTTCGTCTCAACCCGAAACGTCAGCTTGATTTTGGTCACAGTACCACCATTTTATTCTCATAACATGATGGCTTTTCAAAAAGGAGCCGGCTTTTCAGTTCTGAATGAAACTGAGAGGGCGAAACCTGACAAGACATCGAAAAGCCAACTTCTTTGAGAAAGGAGACTATCATGGAAAAATTAAAAATAGCAGGCGGTTACCCTTTAAAAGGGACGGTAAGCATCAGTGGCGCCAAAAACAGTGCGGTTGCCCTTATACCGGCGACAATACTGGCACAGTCACCCGTCACCATTGAAGGTTTGCCCGATATTTCAGATGTACATATTTTAAAGGATTTGCTTGAGGAAATCGGGGGAACCGCAGAATTTAAGAATAACGAGATGTATGTGAATCCTGCGGAAATGATTTCAATGCCTCTACCAAGCGGTAAAGTGAAAAAGCTCCGTGCTTCCTACTACTTGATGGGAGCGATGCTCGGACGCTTCAAAAAGGCAGTGATCGGCCTTCCTGGAGGATGCCATCTTGGTCCGCGCCCGATTGATCAGCATATCAAAGGCTTTGAAGCTCTCGGAGCACAGGTCACAAACGAACAGGGCGCAATCTATCTGCGTGCCGAGGAGCTTAAAGGGGCCCGCATTTATCTTGATGTCGTCAGTGTTGGTGCAACCATCAACATCATGCTTGCAGCTGTGCTTGCTAAAGGACAGACCATTATTGAGAATGCAGCAAAGGAACCTGAGATCATCGATGTCGCCACGCTTTTATCAAGCATGGGTGCAAGAATTAAGGGAGCCGGAACGGATGTAATCCGTATCGACGGCGTTGAAAGCCTTCACGGCTGCAGACACTCTATTATCCCTGACCGGATTGAAGCCGGCACGTATATGATTATTGGAGCTGCCATGGCGCAGGAAGTGCTGATTGACAACGTTATTCCGCTTCACCTTGAATCTCTCATTGCAAAATTCAGAGAGATGGGGATTCATGTTGAAACAAACAACGAGCAGATCTGGATTGTCGGCGGACAGAAGGAACTGAAAAGTGTCGATATTAAAACACTCGTCTATCCTGGTTTTCCTACCGATCTGCAGCAGCCGTTTACGTCACTCCTTACAAAGTCAACCGGAACAAGTGTCGTGACAGATACCATCTATTCTGCGCGCTTTAAGCATATTGATGAGCTCAGAAGAATGGGAGCCAAAATTAAAGTGGAAGGCAGATCTGCTATTGTTACAGGCCCGACAAAGCTTCAGGGTGCGAAAGTGAAAGCGAGTGATCTTCGCGCAGGAGCTGCTCTAGTCGCAGCAGGCCTGATGGCAGAAGGCGTAACAGAGGTAACAGGACTTGAGCATATCGACCGCGGATACAGCCAGCTTGAAGAAAAACTGACAAGCCTTGGCGCGACAATCTGGCGCGAAAAGCTGACAGAACAGGAAATTGAACAGCTTCAAAGTTCTTAAGTAAATAGATATCTATAACAACAGGGGATACATGGGGAGGAAGAAACAATGGAGAGAAGTTTATCAATGGAGCTAGTCCGTGTAACAGAAGCAGCGGCACTTGCATCTGCACGCTGGATGGGACGCGGGAAAAAAGACGAAGCAGACGATGCTGCAACATCTGCCATGAGAGATGTTTTTGACACCATTCCGATGAAAGGAACGGTTGTAATCGGGGAAGGCGAAATGGATGAAGCGCCGATGCTCTATATCGGTGAAAAGCTTGGGACAGGCTATGGCCCGCGCGTTGACGTTGCTGTTGATCCGCTTGAAGGAACAAATATCGTTGCCTCCGGCGGCTGGAATGCCCTTGCTGTTATCGCAATTGCAGACCACGGCAACCTTCTGAATGCACCGGATATGTACATGGACAAAATTGCAGTCGGTCCTGAAGCAGTAGGCTGCATTGATATTAACGCTCCAATCATTGACAACCTTAAGGCGGTTGCAAAAGCTAAAAACAAAAATGTAGAAGATGTCGTCGCCACAATCTTAAACCGCGAAAGACATGAGCATATCATTAAAGAGCTTCGCGATGCAGGCGCACGCATCAAGCTGATCAATGACGGTGATGTCGCAGGTGCCATCAATACGGCTTTTGATCACACTGGCGTCGACATCCTGTTCGGTTCAGGCGGCGCACCTGAAGGCGTACTTGCGGCAGTTGCCCTAAAATGCCTCGGCGGAGAAATCCAGGGTAAGCTTCTTCCGCAAAATGACGAAGAAATCGCACGATGCGAGAAAATGGGCATCGACACAAGCAAAGTTCTCCGCATGGAGGACCTTGTAAAAGGCGATGACGCGATCTTCGCAGCAACCGGCGTTACTGACGGCGAGCTGCTGAAGGGCGTTCAGTTTACAGGCACTGCGGGAACGACTCAATCCCTCGTCATGCGTGCCAAATCAGGAACCGTCCGCTTTATCGACGGAACCCACAGCCTAAGCAAAAAACCGAACCTTGTCATAAAGTAAAACGCAGCCACGCTGCAGACAGCCGGGTATAGAAATGGTTTGTTCTATTTCCGGCTGTTTTTTATTGTGGAAGAGATAAAGGCGGTTCCGCATTTCGTGGTGTCCAGCTGCATCAGCCAACTCCTCCGTCAGAACAAAATCGCCCGAAAAGGCAAACCAGGCCTTTCCGTTCGATTTCTTATCTGCCTATCGGAGCTAACCGGCTGATTCCGCATTTCGTGGTGTCCAGCTGCATCGCCTAACTCCTTGGCCAGAACGGCTCCGGCAAAAAAAGCAAACCCGGCTTTTTCTGACGGATCCTTTTCTGCCCTTCGGAGCTGACCAAGGCGATTCCGCATTTTGTGGTGTCCAGCTGCATCAGCCAACTCCTCTGTCAGAACAAAATCGCCCGAAAAGGCAAACCCGGCCTTTCTGTTCGATTTCTTATCTGCCTATCGGAGCTAACCGGCTGATTCCGCATTTCGTTTGTTTCAATCTCATTTCAAAACCCAAAACTTATTGATTAAATCAGTCAAATAAGGTAAAACTAAAGAGTGCTGCGTAATTTGAAAGGGCTGCCTTTCACACTGCTTTTCCTACTTCTAGCCTATCTTCTCTTTCTTCTCTATATCTGATCCATTTACTAGTTTTTTTCTCGCATATAGATGGAAGAACAACTGTTTTTATAATTTATAAAGTGTGGTGCTGTTATGAGCGAGGTTTCTATTTCCAATCTCGAACATCTGAAATTAAAAGAATTATATGAGCTTGCACGTCATTACAAAGTGTCGTATTACAGCAAGCTGACGAAAAAAGAATTGATTTTTGCCATTTTAAAAGCGAACGCTGAGCAAGAGGACTTATTGTTCATGGAAGGCGTTCTTGAAATCATTCAGTCTGAAGGATTCGGGTTCTTAAGACCTATCAACTATTCTCCAAGCTCTGAGGATATTTATATTTCGGCCTCACAGATCCGCCGTTTTGATTTGCGGAATGGGGACAAGGTGTCCGGAAAAGTCCGTCCGCCAAAGGAAAACGAGCGTTACTACGGCCTGCTTCATGTGGAAGCCGTTAACGGAGATGACCCTGAGTCTGCGAAAGAGCGTGTTCATTTCCCGGCTTTGACGCCGCTTTATCCGAACCGCCAAATCATCCTTGAAACAAAACCGAGCGACCTTTCAACACGCATCATGGATGTGATTGCTCCTGTTGGATTCGGACAGCGCGGTCTGATCGTTGCGCCTCCAAAAGCAGGTAAAACGATGCTGCTGAAAGAAATCGCCAACAGCGTGACAACCAATCATCCGGAAGCTGAACTGATTGTTCTCCTCATTGACGAGCGTCCTGAGGAAGTAACGGACATTGAGCGTTCTGTAGCAGGAGACGTTGTCAGCTCAACGTTTGATGAGGTTCCTGAAAACCACATCAAGGTTGCTGAGCTTGTTCTTGAACGTGCGATGCGCCTTGTCGAGCATAAGAAGGACGTTATTATCCTTATGGACAGCATTACACGTCTTGCCCGTGCGTACAACCTTGTGATTCCGCCAAGCGGACGCACACTCTCAGGCGGTATTGATCCGGCTGCGTTCCATCGTCCAAAGCGCTTCTTCGGTGCTGCGCGGAACATTGAAGAGGGTGGAAGCCTCACCATTCTTGCGACTGCTCTTGTTGATACAGGATCCCGCATGGATGATGTGATCTATGAAGAGTTTAAAGGAACAGGCAATATGGAGCTTCATCTTGACCGCTCCCTTGCAGAAAAACGCATCTTCCCGGCCATTGATATTCGCCGCTCAGGTACCCGCAAGGAAGAACTTCTTATTCCGAAAGATCACCTTGAGAAGCTGTGGGCCATCCGGAAATCAATGTCAGATTCGCCTGATTTTGCTGAAAAGTTCCTGAAAAAACTGCGCAACTCCAAATCCAACGAAGAATTCTTCAGTATTCTTGATGCGGAATGGAAGGCAGCAGGCGTTTCCGGAAAACGATTGTAAAATTAGTTGCAAATTAACTGGAAGCTTGTTATACTTTTTTTATGTGCTTTTCCGGAAGAACCTCTTCTGGAAATGATAACTCTGTTTCGGTAAACGAATCAGGGCGGAAGGAGATGAAACGGAATGAAAGCAGCTATCCATCCTAACTATAAAAAAGTTATGGTTAAATGTGCTTGCGGAAATGAATTTGAAACTGGTTCTGTAAAAGACGAGGTGCGCATCGAGGTTTGCTCTGAGTGCCATCCATTCTACACAGGACGTCAAAAGTTCGCTTCTGCTGACGGTCGTGTTGATCGCTTCAACAAAAAATACGGTCTTAAATAATTATAGATTGAAGGAAACAGGCAAGATTTCTGTCTTGCCTGTTTTTTTACGCCGTTTCCCGCTATTTTTGGGAAAAACAGCCATAATAAGCAGTATCCATGTACATATGGAACCTTACAATGAACGTCATTCCGTTCATTTAAAGATAGAAAACAGCAAAAGGCTCGGGGCCAATAGAACAACGTTTAAGAAATGAAGGGAGAGGCCGTTTTCATGTATGTTATGAAACAAAGCGGGTGGCTTGAGGTCATCTGCGGAAGCATGTTCTCAGGTAAATCTGAAGAACTGATCAGAAGAGTCCGCCGTGCGCAGTTTGCCAAGCAGGAAGTGAAAGTATTCAAGCCTGCCATCGACAATCGCTACAGTGAAGATGAGGTTGTTTCGCATAATGGCACGGCCGTCATCAGTCATGCCGTTGCTTCTTCAAGCGACCTTTTTAAATACATTACACCAGAAACAGACGTGATTGCGGTTGATGAAGTGCAATTTTTTGACGATGAAATTGTCCAGGTCGTCACATCACTTGCCAATCAGGGCTACCGCGTCATCGCTGCAGGGCTTGACCAGGATTTCAGAGGAGAGCCGTTTGGCACTGTTCCTGCGTTGATGGCCGTTGCGGAACTCGTCACAAAGCTTCAGGCCGTCTGCTCAGTGTGCGGTTCACCTGCGAGCAGAACGCAGAGGCTGATCAACGGAAAGCCTGCATCCTACCATGATCCAATTATTCTGGTCGGTGCTTCTGAATCATACGAACCAAGATGCCGCCACCATCACGAGGTGCCGGAAAAGCCGGCTCAGTCAAAACAATCAGAGCCGGAAACACAAAATTTGTCATAAAGATGAAAGCTGCCTGAATTTTTCAAAGGGCAGCTTTTTTTCATAACCTTTTGGGCACCTTACAAATGGAGGTGTTTTTATGAAAATGTTATGGATCCTTTTTTTAATCCTGGTTCTCGGGGCATGCGACAATCCATCGAATCAATCAGAGATTCAGCCTGAATCAGACAAGGGCAGCGAGCTGAGAAGGACAGGGGAGAGTGTTTCCAATAACCGGGGAACAACCGAGCAGAACCCGAACTTTCTGAATCTGTCTAAAAACAGGGAGCAGAACGAAGACGAAATGGATAAACTGCGGGAGGTCATCCGCAATGACCCGTCACTGAAAATCGAGAACATCACGATGAACGGCGGAAAAATCAGCGTGGATGTTGTGTCCTCAAAAGATATGACGGATGAGGAGATGCGTGACAAACAGGAAGAACTGCAGAGAAAAATGCAGAACATCATCCCGAGATATGACGTTCATGTCGACTTGGAGGCAAAATAAAAAACTCGTTTCTGATTAAACGAGTTTTTGTTTTGTTCAGAAGCTGAAAAGAGAGCTGATCAGACTTCTTCTTTTCTGTTTTTTAGGCGGTTTTACATGGTCAAACACTAGAGCATGCTCAATCGGATGCTTTTCTTTCTGCTTCTCAAGTGTCTGTACTTTAGCTTCAAGCTCTTCAATGCGGCTGTTCAGTTCTTCAATTTCTCTCCGGTGCTGCAGAAGCTGATAGGAGACGACACTGTCTGCCTTGCTGCCGATTTTTTGGTCCAGCGCCTTCAGCTTTTGCATAATTTCCTCATAATCAAGATCAGCGGGTGGCGCTTCCGCTGTTTTTACGACCGCTTTTCTAGGCGGTTTTTTCTCCGTTACTTTTACTTCCTGAAAAAGAATCCCCTTACCCAGCTGATCCTTAATATCCCGAAGTGTGTTAATATCCTCATCCGTAAAAAAGTAATGACCAAGCTCATTCCGCTCCATCTGAAGATTCAGCTGCTTTACCCAGCGCTGAACGGTTTTCGGCGAAACACCCAGCAGTTTGGCAACCTGGCTTGTATTCATCTCCATTCCCCCTTGTCCAGTTTTCCCGAAACATACAAAACACGATGATCAACATGTTCGATAAGAGAAAGTCCGATCCCTTCCGGCCAGACAAAAGAAGAATCAATTCGCCAAAGAAAGTGCTGATTTTACGAATTCCGCCAGCTCTTTCGACTTAATCCTCATACAGCTCAAGCGGCAGCCCGTCCGGATCCTGGAAAAACGTAAATTTTCTCTCTGTAAACTCATCCACCCGGATCGGTTCCGTCTCAATGCCCAGCGCATTCAGCTCTGCGACTGCATCATCTATATTTTCAACAGAGAAAGCAAGGTGTCTGAGACCTGCCGCCTCAGGACGCGAAGGGCGCTCCGGCGGGGAAGGAAAAGAAAACAGCTCAATTTGAGTGTGATCGCTGACAGCAAGATCGAGCTTGTATGAATCTCTTTCTGATCTGTATGCCTCGTTCAAAATGCCAAAACCAAGCTTTTTCACATAAAACTCCTTTGAAACCTCATAATCTGTACAAATAATGGCGATGTGGTGCACTTTTTGGATGTTCATGGTAATGGTCCTTTCTTTTCTGCCTGTCAGGTCTAAACGAGCAATTCCGCTTTTCGAGCGATTTGCTTTTGACGCTTTGAATAACCTATACTATAATTATAACGTTATGGACGAAAATAGAGGTGAATAACGTGCTGGACCGCTTACAATCCGTAGAAGACCGCTACGAAAAGCTAAACGGACTCTTGATGGATCCTGATATTATCAACGATTCAAAGAAGCTCCGTGAATATTCAAAAGAACAATCCGATTTGCAGGAAACAGTTGACGTATACCGTGAATATAAATCAGTAAAAGAACAGATTGACGACGCCAAAGCCATGCTTGATGACAAGCTGGACGCTGATATGCGCGACATGGTGAAGGAGGAGCTTTCTGAGCTTCAGTCACAGGAGAAAGACCTGGCTGCACGCCTGAAGATTCTTCTGATTCCGAAGGACCCTAACGATGACAAAAACGTTATCATGGAGATCCGCGGCGCTGCAGGCGGAGACGAAGCAGCCCTGTTTGCAGGAGACCTTTACCGCATGTACAGCCGTTTTGCGGAAGCTCAAGGGTGGAAGACAGAAGTCATGGAAGCCACTACTACCGGTGTAGGCGGCTATAAAGAGATCATCTTTATGATCAACGGAAACGGCGCATTCTCAAAGCTTAAATATGAAAACGGTGCACACCGTGTGCAGCGTGTCCCTGAAACAGAATCCGGCGGAAGAATTCACACGTCTACAGCGACGGTTGTCTGCCTTCCGGAAGCGGAGGAAGTGGAAGTGGAAATTCATGATAAAGACATCCGCGTCGATACATTTACTTCAAGCGGACCGGGCGGACAGAGTGTTAACACGACAATGTCAGCCGTACGCCTGACGCATTTGCCGACAGGAACAGTGGTTTCCTGCCAGGATGAAAAATCACAGATTAAAAACAAAGAAAAAGCCATGAAAGTACTCCGCGCGCGCGTATATGACAAATTCCAGCGCGAGGCACAGGCTGAATACGATCAAAACCGGAAGCTTGCTGTCGGTACTGGTGACCGTTCAGAACGGATCCGCACGTACAACTTCCCGCAAAACCGTGTAACAGACCACCGCATTGGCCTGACGATCCAAAAGCTTGATCAGATCCTGCAGGGGAAACTGGATGAGTTTGTTGATGCTCTAATCGTAGAGGATCAGTCAAGCAGACTCGACCAGGCAGACCGTTAAGCATGATTAAGGTGTACGAAGCCCTGAAGTGGGCTTCTTCTTTTTTGGCAGAAGCAGAGCGTGATCATAATGCGGGAGAGCTCCTGCTTCGCCACCATCTGAACATGAGCCGTTCGGAAATGCTTGCCTCTCTGAGGATGGAACTGCCTGACGGAGTCTGGGAACCATTCAAAGCAGACGTTCACCGTCATGCCGACGGAGTCCCTGTCCAGCACATGATTGGATCAGAAGAGTTTTACGGCCGCTCGTTTACGGTCAATAAAGAAGTGTTAATTCCCCGCCCTGAAACAGAGGAACTGGTTGAAGGGATTTTGCTTAAAGCGAAAAGCCTGTTTAAAGGCTATGAAACGATTGCTGCAGCGGACATCGGGACAGGCAGCGGAGCTATTGCCATTTCCCTCGCACTTGAAAATCCTGCTTTTAAAGTAAGGGCTGTCGATATTGCACCTGAGTCGCTTGAAGTCGCAAGCATGAACGCAGAAAGCCTTGGAGCTGAAGTGGAATTCATGCATGGAGACTTGCTAGAGCCGGTGATGGAAAGCGGAACGAAAATGGATGTGGTAGTCTCGAACCCTCCGTATATCCCGGATGCAGAAGTGCTTGAGCTTTCACCGGTCGTAAGAGACCATGAACCGCACCGCGCGCTTGCAGGAGGAGTAGACGGACTGGATTTTTACCGCAGACTGGCAGCTGACATTCCGCGCGTCATCAGCACCCGTGCCTTAATTGCATTCGAAGTCGGAGCAGGTCAGGGTGAAGACGTTAAAGCACTCCTGCTTGAACAGCTTCCGCACGCACAGGCTGAAGTCAGATACGACATCAACGGCAAGGACAGAATGGTATTTGCTGTAGTAGAAGAAACGCCTCACGATTGAGGCGTTTTTTTCTGTTGAAGAAGATAGCGGCGGTTACGGTAAGTGCCTGTAGACTGAAGGTTGAGGGAGAGGAGAATACGTGTAGCATGCTGAGACGAGGAGATTTTTAGAAAACGCCGAAGCTCGAGGTTTGAAATCGTATCTGATATCAGGAGCTCATAATCATTTATTGCAGGAATGTGTGCGTCTTTACTGGTGGTCCGGCAAAGGCTGCATAACCAAAGTCCGTATTTCCTTTTCATCGGAAATTGCTTGCAGGATGGACATTGTACCCCTGGTATTAAATCGTCTGCTGATAGTTTAAATTGAGCCAATACATCCGGGTTTGCAGGAATATGACTTTTGATCAAATGCTTTGAGAGTTTATTCTTTTCCCTTGTGGATAAGGAAAAATTGTGCGGACGCTTGCTTAAAAGTTCCAATCTGCTGATTAACTGAGAAGAGTGAAGAACCGTTTTTGCTACAGTTTCAGAGTAAGGTGGAATAGACTTGATGATGGTCGAGGGATGGCTGATAACAACCAGTGTATAAACGGGGAGGTTCGGGAACTGGTGCTGGGCAAGCCAGTGTCTCAGCAATTTTTGGTGACGATAAACCTGTTCAATCGGATCAGAAAAAGCATCCTCTTTCCCGTTTTGAGTCCGGATCAGCTGGTGAAACGTACGGTCAAAACAAAGGGTTCCGCTCGCATTCTTTATTTCAAGGATGATGACATGGCTTTCATGTAAAAGCAAAGTATCCATTTGGAAAAAATCAGAGGTGCGGTGCTGCAGTCTCAGGCTGTGGAAAATGAAATAGTTTTTCTGATCTTTAAGATAGTAGTCAATGGATTGCTCTCCTCTGAATCCAGCTCGCAATTTTGCTATTTCCTCTTCAATTTTTCCCCGTTTAGGATGATTCATAGGCAAGCGCCTGATCAACGCTTCAAGTTTCAGTAACTTGATGGGAATTTCTCTTTCTTTTTTGATCATCGTATTCTCCTTTTTATTTTAATCATCTAATTGTATTCAATGGTCAATTTGAAAAACCTTTTTAGGCGGGATCTTCAGTTTTAAGTGCGTACTATTTGCTTTTTGCTTAAGAGAAAAGAGTATTTTGAACAATAAATGATGTGATTTCTTCGCGTAAATATTATTTTTAGACAAGTACCGGCGAGAAAATATATTAGCAGCAGCCCCGCTGCGGAGAATAGATGTGTAACTACCAACAACACGTACAATACAACCAACTTCAATGGATTTACAACCAACAATGATTGCATAACAACCAACTTTACCTCATTTACACCCAACCTCCAATCCAACCGCAAACTACCTCTTTTTCTAGCAAGATCTTGGGCATTTATCAGTTGATTTGCGATTCTGGACTGCATCGGACAGCTAATTTAAGGTGCAGCAGCTGTCCCGCTGCGGAGAATACTTGTGTAACAACCAACAACACGTACAATACAACCAACTTCAATGGATTTACAACCAACAATGATTGCATAACAACCAACTTTGCCCCATTTACAGCCAACCCCCACTCCAACCGCAAACTACCTCTTTTTCTAGCAAGATCTTGGGCATTTATCAGTTGATTTGCGATTCTGGACCGCGTCGGACAACTAGTTTAAGGTGCAGCAACAGTCCCGCTGCGGAGAATACTGGTACCTACCAACAACACGTACAATACAACCAACTTCAATGTATTTACATCCAACAATGATTGCGTACCAACTTTACCTCATTTACACCCAACCCCCATTCCAACCCCAAACTACTTCTTTTACTAGCAAGATCTTGACCATTTATCAGTTTCTTTTCAGTCCTGAACTGAGTCGGACACTGTTCAGTTGCAAAACACTCAAAAAAATAGATTACTAGTTTTCAAAAAGCTAGTTTAAGATTCTGCCTCCCTGTCCATACTGGTTGCTAGAAGGGGATGGTGATGAAAATGAAGAA
Organism: Metabacillus mesotrionivorans; assembly: GCF_052171315.1. NCBI lineage: Bacteria > Bacillati > Bacillota > Bacilli > Caryophanales > Bacillaceae > Metabacillus > Metabacillus mesotrionivorans. The sequence goes on from NZ_JBQMFF010000005.1 coordinate 228,514, forward strand.
GCATTATATGGCATTTATATATATTTCATTATTAATGATCGGGGCAGTTATGAACGTTTATAAGGAGCCGCTCGCAGCTGGCGCGCAGCAGGTGAATGAGGCGGTTGTGATTCCGGAAGAGGCGATTCGCCTGCGGATTCTGGCAAATAGTGACTCTGAAGAGGATCAGGTGCTGAAGCGCAAGATCCGCGATGAGGTAAACAAGGAAATTACGGTTTGGGTGGAGAAGCTGACATCGGTTGAAGAGGCCAGAGAGCTGATCAAGTCAAGACTTCCAGAGATTGAAAAGATTGTCCAGGCGACACTTGAGAGAGAGAACATGGTTCAGGAGTATACGGTTGATTTCAATAATGTAAGCTTTCCGACGAAGATGTACGGCAGCTACATTTACCCTGCCGGTGATTATGAAGCGATTTTGATTACGCTCGGCGAAGGAAAAGGCGCTAACTGGTGGTGTGTACTGTTCCCGCCTCTATGTTTCCTTGATTTTTCAAACGGGCAGGCTGTTCAGGCAGCTGAACTTGAGGAAGAAACGCCGCCTGCTGCAAAAGAGGCAGATGCATCTGAGGAGCTTGTTTCATTGCTTGCAGATGAAGAAGAGACAGTGGAAAAAGCATCTGAAGAAGTGACATCCTTAATTGTGGATGAAGAAGAGGAAAAAGAAGAAGTAGAAGTGAAATTCTTTCTAGTAGAATGGTTTGAAGGAGTATTTTCGTAAAAGGCGTACGGTTTGACCGTACGTCTCTCTTTTTTTCAGAGACGGATTTTACCTTGAGTCATATCCCATCATTTTTCGTCATAGAGTGAAGTAGAAACGAAAAACGGAGGGATTGGATGTACTACCAGTTAAGAATTGCTGAAAAAAAGGATGTACAGGCTATAAAAGCGTTTATTGAGAAAGCCGGCTTGAGATCGGACGGAATGGAAGAGTTTGTGGAGTGTTTTGCTCTGCTTGAGAGTGATGGACAGATCACGGCTACGTTGGGTGTGGAACCAGTCGGCGGGGACGGCCTGCTTCGGTCGCTTGCTGTTTCGGAATCTATGAACCAGGCGCACCTGCTTTCTCTTTTTGAGAGTGTTTATGCGCTTGCGAAAGAAAAGGGGATGGGGAGCTGTTACCTTGTGGCAAACAGCAGAAGTGCAGTTGATTTTCTAAGCATCATTGGCTTTCAGGCTGTGGAAAAAGAAAACATTCCGCTGCATTTGCTGCAGTCAGCGCATTTTAAAGAGTCTTTCAGCAAGGAACATGCAGAAGTGATGGCAAAAACATCCTGATGTGGATATATCCACATAGTTATCCACTAATTCACTTGCCTTATCCACAATTTGTGGATAAGGCTTGTATTCTTTTAGGGGTTCTTTTATACTTTCATGAGGAATGAATGAAAAGTGCGGGAAATACAAAGTTATTCACATGTTAGACAGGAGAGTAAGGAAAATGAAGACGAATGTTTGGATTGTGGATAATTTGGAGGATTTATCTTCAAGTTATCCACAAATTGCACAGGCAGCAGCAAAATTAAGGGAAAATGAGGTTGTTGCTTTTCCTACGGAGACGGTTTACGGCCTTGGTGCCAACGCAAAATCGGACGAAGCTGTGGGTAAAATCTATGAGGCTAAAGGCAGACCTAGTGATAATCCCCTGATTGTCCACATTGCATCCATTGAACAGCTGCATGAGATTGCATCGCATGTGCCTGCTTATGTGGATAAACTGATTCACGCTCTTTGGCCGGGGCCAATTACATTTGTATTGCCCAAAAGAGCCGGTTTGTCAGACCGTGTAACAGCCGGACTTGATACAGTGGCAGTGAGAATGCCGGATCATCCGCTTGCGCTTGCACTAATAAAGGAAGCGAATCTCCCGGTAGCAGCACCGAGTGCGAATCTCTCGGGAAAACCAAGCCCGACACGGGCGTCACATGTTTTTGATGATTTGAATGGAAGAATTGCCGGAATAGTAGACGGCGGATCAACGGGCGTAGGCGTTGAATCAACCGTTTTGGACTGCACGCAGCAAATCCCTGTCATCCTGAGACCGGGCGGCGTTACAAAGGAACAGCTTGAAACACTGATTGGAGAAGTCACCGTTGACCAGGCGCTGGTTGACGAGAACCAGGCGCCAAAATCACCGGGAATGAAGTATACACACTACGCCCCGTCTGCACCGATGACGATTGTGGAAGGCACGCCTTCTTTCCTTCAGAAAATTATCAGCGAGGCAAAAAGCGCAGGGAAAAAAGTCGGCGTTCTCTCTGCAAAAGAGACGGCAGGTAGCTATGAGGCCGACGTCGTCCTTTCCTGCGGAAGCAGAGAGGACATGCAGACAGTCGCTGCAGAGCTTTACGACGTTTTGAGGGAATTCAATGAAACGGATGTAGACTGTATTTTCAGCGAAAGTTTTTCGTCAGCCGGTGTCGGCCAGGCAGTGATGAACAGGCTTATGAAGGCGGCTGGCCACCGTTTAATAAAAGAATAGGACGAATTGTCCAAACCGGAAAATTGAAATGTTCTAAGCCTTCCCGGACATGCATAAGTTTGATTGAGGCGTGTCCGGGGAGGCTTGTATATGAATCTGGAAGCATTGATTGGCGAACTGATTACGTTATTTATGATGGCATTTGCGCTTGGAATGGATGCATTTTCGGTCGGACTTGGCATGGGGATGATCAAACTCAGGCTTCGGCAGATTTTTTATATTGGCCTGACAATCGGCCTGTTTCATATATGGATGCCGCTCGCCGGAATGTGGATCGGCAAAGTGCTTTCAGGAACATTCGGCCATATTGCTTCGCTTGCAGGCGGAGCGCTGCTTATCATTCTTGGAGTCCAGATGATTCTTGCCTCATTTAAAAAGGATCAAGAATCAATGATCACTCCAGTTGGATTCGGCTTGCTTTTTTTCGCGCTCAGTGTCAGCCTCGACAGTTTTTCAGTTGGCCTGACGCTTGGGATTTATGGGGCGAGGACGCTTTTGACCATTTTGATGTTCGGGGTTGTGAGTATGCTCCTCACGTGGACCGGCCTGTTGATTGGCAGACGCGTTCAAACCTGGCTTGGTACATACGGCGAGGCGCTTGGCGGAAGTATTCTGCTCGGCTTTGGGCTGAAGCTTATTTTTCCGATGTAGGGAAAGGTCCGGAAACGGGCTTTTTTTGTGCGCTAAAATAGGCATACATTCTATCTTTTTCAGTCAAAAATGGTAAGAAGACGGGTGACTATGTTCCTGGCGTTTTTCAGGTTATAATAACAGAAAAGGGGGAACACGAATGACGAATATCCTTTTTGTTTGTACGGGAAATACATGCAGAAGCCCGATGGCTGAAGCATTGTTGAATCATATGAAAGAAGACAGGCAGCTGTCCGTTAAGTCTGCCGGTGTGTTTGCAAGCCACGGCAGCGATGCTTCGCATTTTGCCAAACAGGCGCTTGATGAAAAGGGCATTGCGTGCAGTCATCAGTCTTCTCTGCTGGACGAAGAGCATATCAAGTGGGCAACCTACATTCTGACGATGACAGAAAGCCATAAAGAGCTGATTTTTGAAAGGTATCCGCAGGCGATTGAAAAAACGTTTACGCTTTCAGAATTTACCGCCGAAGATGAGCATTCACGCAGGGATGTGATGGATCCGTTCGGCGGGTCGCTTGAGGTATACAGAATGACACGCGAAGACTTGGAGAAGATGATTGTACGATTAATGGATAAGCTCAAAGACTAATTAATGTGGAGGGTATTTTCATGAAAATTGCGATTGCATCTGATCACGGCGGTCTGAGACTGCGCGAGGAAATAAAAAGCTTGATGGACGAGATGAATATTCCATATGAAGATTTCGGCTGTGAGTGCGAAACGTCGGTTGATTATCCTGACTATGCACTTCCTGTTGCTGAAAAAGTGGCAAGCGGGGAATTTGACCGCGGCATTCTGATTTGCGGAACTGGTATCGGCATGAGCATTTCTGCCAATAAAGTGAAGGGCATCCGCTGTGCGCTTGTGCACGATACGTTCAGTGCGAAGGCAACGCGTGAGCACAATAACAGCAACATGCTTGCGATGGGCGAGCGCGTCATCGGGCCCGGCCTTGCACGCGAAATTGCGAAAATCTGGCTGACAACTGAGTTTGAAGGCGGACGGCATGAAAACCGCGTGAATAAAATCACTGAGTTTGAAAATAAGCTCTGAGGGTGAAGAGAAAATGACTGACATTCAGGAGTGGAAGGTTCAGCTTGGAACCATGCTTGCCGACTTGGAGGAGCAGTCCTCTTTCAGACCCGGCATGGTGTTTGCGGTCGGCTGCAGCACGAGTGAAGTGATTGGCAAAAAGATTGGTACAGCAGGTACCACTGATGTGGCGGAGATGATCTTTTCAGAGCTTGAAGCTTTTAAAGAGCGGACTGGCGTACATCTCGCTTTTCAGTGCTGTGAACATTTAAACAGAGCCCTTGTGGTGGAGCGGGAAACGGCTGAGAAATACGGGCTTGATGAAGTAACGGTTACACCTGTCCGCTCAGCGGGAGGGGCAATGGCCACATACGCCTATTCCGTTTTTAAAAATCCTGCCGTTGTTGAGTTTATTAAGGCGGACGGCGGAATAGATATAGGCGATACCTTTATCGGCATGCACCTAAAGCATGTGGCGGTTCCGGTAAGAAGCTCTTTACACCAAGTCGGACATGCCCATGTGACGATGGCGAAAACCCGTCCCAAGCTGATTGGCGGAGAGAGAGCGGTATATTCTGCTTCAAAAAAAGAGAATCAACAATGCACGTTATAAATACGAACGATAAAATTATATAGATGTGTTTTATTCGTTATTTTAGTGCTTTTTTATCAAAAATAACGCAATTAAACGAAAATCACGCATAAATCTATTACATTCTTCTATCTGAACGTGTACAATGTAGATGAATGAAAATGTGAAATTGTCAGCAAAATCGTTTGAATTGGATAGGGGGATTCTTAGCATGAAACATTTAAGCAAGCAGGATACTAGTGTATTTGAAGCAATCCAGGATGAACTGCAGCGCCAGCGCACGAAAATTGAGCTGATCGCGTCTGAAAACTTCGTAACAGAAGCAGTCATGGAAGCCCAGGGCTCTGTGTTAACAAACAAGTATGCAGAAGGCTATCCTGGACGCCGCTATTATGGCGGATGTGAGCACGTAGATGTTGTGGAAAACATTGCAAGAGACCGCGCGAAAGAAATCTTTGGTGCTGAGCACGTCAATGTGCAGCCTCATTCAGGCGCACAGGCGAATATGGCTGTTTACTTCACGATTCTTGAGCATGGAGATACGGTTCTTGGCATGAACCTTTCACACGGCGGCCACTTAACTCACGGCAGCCCGGTTAACTTCAGCGGAGTTCAGTACAATTTCGTTGAGTATGGCGTTGATAAAGAAACACACCGCATCAATTACGAAGACGTCCTTGAAAAAGCACGCCTTCACAAGCCGAAGCTGATTGTAGCAGGTGCGAGTGCTTATCCGCGTGCCATTGACTTCAAGAAGTTCCGTGAAATTGCAGATGAAGTCGGCGCTTACTTTATGGTCGATATGGCCCACATTGCAGGCCTCGTTGCTGCAGGCCTTCATGAGAACCCTGTCCCGTATGCTGATTTTGTGACAACAACAACGCATAAAACGCTTCGCGGTCCGCGCGGCGGCATGATTCTCTGCAAAGAAGAATTTGCTAAGAAAATCGACAAATCCATCTTCCCGGGCATTCAGGGTGGTCCGCTTATGCATGTGATCGCTGCAAAAGCTGTTTCGTTTGGAGAAGTCCTGCAGGATGAGTTCAAAACATATGCATCAAACATTATTGCCAATGCCAACCGTCTGGCTGAAGGTCTGAAAAGCCAGGGTCTGAATCTCGTATCTGACGGAACGGACAACCACCTCATTCTGATTGATGTCCGCTCACTTGGCCTGACTGGAAAAGTAGCTGAGAAAGTACTTGATGATGTCGGCATTACAGTGAACAAAAACACGATTCCATTTGATCCTGAAAGCCCGTTTGTGACAAGCGGCGTGCGCATCGGAACGGCTGCAGTAACAAGCAGAGGCTTCGGTCTTGAGGACATGGATGAAATTGCTTCTATTATGGTGCTTGCGCTCAGCAACCCTGAAGATGAGACGAAACTTGAGGAAGCTAAAAACCGTGTAGAAACACTGACAGCTAAATTTGATTTATACGTGTAATTTTTCCATACAAAAAGAGCAAATCCCCGTGGATTTGCTCTTTCTCTTTTACAAGAATACGAAATATATAACGGCTGCAAGCACGATGCGGTAAATCGCAAACGGCACAAGCTTTATTTTGTTGATCAGAGCCAGGAAGAAACGGATGGAAATGAGTGCAACAATGAATGCACTGATAAATCCGGCAATGAAAAACGGCAGGGCGTCCAAAGAAAAGTACTCCCAGTTTTTAATTAAGGAAAGTCCGCTTGCTCCGGCCATAATCGGCACGGCCATAATAAACGTGAAGTCTGATGCTGTTCTGTGGTTCATGCCGAGCATGACGCCTGCAGACATCGTCGATCCGGAACGTGAAAATCCCGGCCATAATGCAATACACTGTACAAGACCGACAATTAGAGCCTGTTTATTTGTAATCTGGTCCACACTTTTCGTCGTGATTGTGCGGCGTTTCTGAACAAAGTCGGCAACAATCATTAAAACGGCACCAGCAAGCAAACTTAACACCACGTAATTAATCGTAAATAAGTACGTGTCGATGATATCTTCAAACAGAAAGCCAAGGACCGCTGCCGGCAGCAAACCGATGATAACCTGAGACAGTTTCAGTTTTGATTCTTTCCTTGCTTCCGTTTCCTTTTTTAATCCAAGCAGGCTTAGAAATCTGTCTTTGAAGATGATGACAACCGCTAAAATTGAACCAAGCTGAATGACAATTTTAAAGGTATTGGCAACTTCCGGGCCAAAAATGTCTTTTGACTGAAACAGCAGATCATCAAATATAATCATATGTCCAGTAGAAGATACCGGTGCAAACTCTGTTAATCCTTCCACAATGCCAAGTACAACTGCAACAAAAATCTCCCACAAATTCAAAATTCCATTCACCTCATGTCTGTCTTTTTAAAAAACACTCTTTGATGATTTTAAACGTTAACCAGGTAGAAGTCTATGAATTTCATGAAATTGTCAATCTGTGTCAAAAAAAGAGTAGGCAAATGGACACAACTTTCATTTTTAGAAAATAGGAAAATAGAAGTTTGTGTATATTCTGAAAACTTATTACGATCATGATAGACAAAAACAGCGAGCACGATCATCTTAACTTGAGGGCCATGCATTGTCTCCGGACAACAACCCCGTTATTCATTTATGAATAGCGGGGTTTTATTTTTTGGAAAAGGAGGGCAGTAAAGTCTCGTATTCTTATCATTACGATCAGGGGAGATGGGGAAATGTTGAAAAAAGCGGTAAGTCTCGGTTTTGCGGCAGCACTGGTTTTAGGCGGATTTGGACCTTTTTCAGATATTAATGCAAACGCTTCCATAAATAATAAGGTCAACTACTCAAATGATGTTATCTATCAAATTATGACGGATCGTTTCGTTGACGGAAATCCGGCGAACAATCCGACAGGGTCTCTTTTCAGCTCTGACTGTTCAAATCTCAGAAAATATTGCGGGGGAGACTGGCAGGGAATCATCAATAAACTGAATGACGGCTATTTCACGGATCTCGGGATTACCGCTCTCTGGATTTCCCAGCCTGTTGAAAATGTCTATACCGTACTGAATGATGCGGCGGGAACAACTTCCTATCACGGTTACTGGGGACGGGATTTTAAAAAGACAAACCCTTTCTACGGGACGATGCAGGAGTTTCAGACACTTATAAACACGGCACACCAGAAAGGAATAAAAGTCATTATCGATTTCGCACCGAACCATACATCGCCAGCTTCAGAGGACACACCGTCCTATATGGAAAACGGAAAGCTTTATGATAACGGCACGCTTGTCGGCGGCTATACAAATGATACGAAAGGTCTGTTTCATCACAATGGCGGCACGAACTTTTCATCTATTGAAGACGGGATCTACCGAAATCTCTATGATCTGGCCGATTTTAATCACCAGAATCCGACTGTCGACAAGTATATGAAAGATGCCGTCAAGCTGTGGCTTGATATGGGAATCGACGGGATCCGCGTTGATGCTGTGAAACATATGCCGTTTGGCTGGCAGAAGACGTTTATGGAGACGATTTACAGCCACAAGCCGGTGTTCACTTTCGGGGAATGGTTCCTTGGAGAGAATGAAGTCGATCAGAACTACTACAACTTTGCCAACAGCACAGGCATGTCCCTGCTTGATTTCCGCTACGGCCAGAAGCTGAGACAGGTGCTGCGCAACGGTTCTGACAACTGGTACGGTTTTAATGCCATGATTGCAGAATCAGAGGCGAAGTATGAGCAGACCGCCGATCAAGTAACCTTCCTTGATAATCATGATATGGACCGTTTCCACTTTGACGGCGCCGATGTGAAAAATACAGATCTTGCGCTCGCAGTCATGCTTACCTCTCGCGGCGTACCGAATATTTACTACGGAACAGAGCAGTACATGACAGGAAACGGCGATCCAAACAACCGTAAAAAGCAAACATCCTTCAACAAAACAACAAAAGCCTACCAGATCATCAGCAAGCTTGCTACTCTCCGCAAGAACAATCAGGCGTTAGGCTATGGAAAAACAAAAGAAAAGTGGATTAATAATGACGTATATGTATATGAACGCACATTCGGGAAAGACGTCGTTTTAACAGCGGTCAACAAAAGCAAAACAGCATCTTACAACATCAGCGGCCTTACATCAACGCTGCCTGCAGGCACATATACTGATCAGCTCACAGCACTCCTGGGAGGAAACAGCATTTCAGTAGGAAGCGGAGGAGCGGTATCAGCATTTGACCTCTCGCCTGGAGAAGCAGCTGTTTATTCTTTTAATGGAAGCGCAGCAGCCCCATCAATCGGGCAGGTCGGTCCTGTTATGGGAGCGCCTGGAACGACTGTAACCATCAGCGGAGAATCATTCGGATCCTCAGCAGGCACTGTGAAATTCGGAACCGTCAATGCCTCTGTCGTTTCATGGTCCAATACGGAAATCACCGTTAAGATTCCATCTGCATCAGCCGGAAACTACCAGGTATCTGTCGTTACATCAGGCGGTGCAGCAAGCGGCGCGTACGGACCGGTTGAAGTTCTTTCAGGCAAGCAGTCTTCCGTACGGTTCATCGTAAACGGTGCTTCAACCAGCCTCGGTCAGGCCGTTTATATAGTAGGAAACGTAAGCGAGCTTGGCAATTGGGATGCTGCAAAAGCAGTCGGGCCTTTCTACAACCAGGTTATCACCAAATATCCTAGCTGGTACTACGACGTAAGCGTGCCGTCCGGACGTTCAGTCGAATTCAAGTTTATTAAAAAAGATGTTGCCGGAAATGTTGTATGGGAAAGCGGCTCAAACCACGTCTATACAACGCCGGCAAGCGGCCCGGGCACATCGGTTTCAAGCTATCAGAATTAAATGCTGCAAAGCAAAAAAAGCTGCCGGACACGATGCCGGCAGCTTTGATTAGGTTATAAATAAGGCCATTTCAGCTACTGCATTCAACATTCTTGCAGGCTCTCAGACCGCAGGCTATATGCCACTGTTTTCTTTTTCCCGTGCTTGAATACATCTGCATGGCCGCTGTAAATATACACAGACAGCGTTACACCCCTTTTTCCCGTATTTGCATCAATAATAAAAGGAGTGCCCGTATTGCTTGCAGGCAGATTGTATTCATTGTATTTATCAAAAAATGTTGCTTCATTAAACATGCGGATAAATTGAGTTTTGTCTTCGCCTTCCAAACGTTTTCCGCTGAGGGTTACAGTGGCACTCTCTTCATTGAGCTTGGAATGAAGGGCGAATTTGCCGAGCAGCCATTCAACAACGAAGGTTGGCGGGCTTGCAATAATTACTTTAAGCAAACTAATTGCAATTGTCAGAATGATAAAACCGGTTGTCATCTATCGTTCATCTCCAAAAAAGTGAATGTATAGCCAGTATAGCTTTATGTTAACATAGATGGTTTTTCAAATTGTGTATGTTCTATGAAAGTTGCCAATCCATATAAACCCATAAAAATAAATCTCCCATCCTCCTTGAAACGGTTCTTCTTTTTCTGTAAAATCTATTGAAGTGTATTAGAAAAGGAGATGAGCTGATGGGCAAAGTTTACGTGTTTGATCATCCACTTATTCAGCATAAACTGACATATATCCGCGATGTGAAGACAGGCACGAAAGAGTTTCGCGAGCTTGTTGATGAAGTGGCGAGCCTGATGATGTTTGAAATCACAAGAGACATGCCTCTTGAAGAAGTAGAGGTTGAAACACCTGTTCAGATGGCAAAATCCATGGTGCTTGCAGGCAAAAAGCTTGCGATTGTTCCAATTCTGCGTGCCGGTCTTGGAATGGTTGACGGAATTCTCAAGCTTATTCCGGCTGCAAAAGTTGGACATGTAGGGCTTTACCGTGATCCGGAGACACTAAAACCGGTTGAATATTACGTGAAGCTTCCATCAGACGTAGAAGAGCGCGAGTTCATCGTCGTCGACCCAATGCTTGCAACTGGCGGCTCAGCGGTAGAGGCGATTAACAGTGTGAAAAAACGCGGCGCTAAAAACATCAAGTTCATGTGCTTGATTGCAGCTCCTGAAGGCGTTGAAATTGTGAAAGAAGCCCATCCTGATGTCGACATCTACATCGCGGCACTTGATGAAAAATTAAATGATCACGGATATATCGTCCCTGGCCTCGGTGATGCCGGAGACCGTATGTTTGGAACGAAGTAGATACAAAAGCGGAAGTGCCTTGTTCTGACAGAGGAGCTAGGCGAGGATAACTTTATAACGTTATTCTTTTTATATGAACCACGAATCCTCCTTACACAAGGGGGATTTTTTTATACCCGTTTGAGAAGGATAAAAGAGAGGTGACGGTGATGACAAGCAAATTCATTCTCTCTATTTTTCTAATGGCATCCATTTTTCCAATACATACAAGTGCAGTAACCTATCCGGATGTGCCTGCCATTCCGGACGTATCTCAAAGCCGTACAGAAACAGTAATGATAATTGTAGAGAAAACTCATGCGCAGGCCTTCTCTGAAAAAATCAAAGAAAACTATCCGAATGTCAAAATCCGCCGAACGTTCGAAAAAGTGTTCAGCGGCTATTCGCTTGAAGGCAGCCATAACGATTTACTGGCTCTCCAAAAGGATCCTCATATTATCCATGCCAGTCCGGTTGCGTCTTATCGGGTGGATCTTGAGGAAAGTGTGCCGTTTATTGGCGGTGCCGATGTGAGGGGGCTCTTTGATTCCAAGCAGCATCGTTTGACAGGAGAGGGAGTCAAAGTAGGGATTATTGATACAGGCATCGATTACACTCATCCGGATTTATCCCGCAGCTATGCGGGCGGGACAGACATCATTGACGGTGACAATGATCCGATGGAGACAATAGCGAATGACGGTACAGAAACTCTCCATGGTACACACGTGGCAGGAATTATTGCGGCAAACGGCAGGCTGAAAGGGGTAGCGCCTGAAGCGGAAATCATTGCATACCGCGCCCTTGGTCCGGGAGGCTTCGGGACAAGTGAACAGGTCATTGCGGCAATTGAAAAAGCGATTGAAGACAAAGTTGATGTGCTGAATCTGTCGCTCGGCAATATGGTCAATGGACCGGACTGGCCGACCAGTCTTGCGCTTGACCGCGCGGTTGAACACGGCATTACAGCTGTTGTATCCACCGGAAATTCCGGTCCCGGTGTCTGGACAGTAGGTTCCCCCGGGACGTCCAGCAAGGCCATTTCTGTTGGCGCCTCAACTCCTCCGCAGCGGATTCCCTACCTCGCAGCAAGCGGTTCAAGGAAAGAAATACCTGTCACTCAGATGGCTGGTGCAAAAGAGTGGACGCTGCACCAGGGAGAAGAGATGGTATTTGCCGGCATTGGCGAGGAACATCAGTATTCCCCAGACATGAAAGGGAAGGTAGTGCTTGTTGAGCGCGGGAAAATCACCTTTACCGAAAAAGCTCTTTTTGCTGAGAAGATCGGCGCAAAAGCGGTTGTTATCTATAACAATATGAAAGGGAGCTTTGCGGGCAACCTTGAACTTCCAGCAAACATTCCGGTTGTCTCCATTTCAAAAGAGGACGGCTTATGGCTGAAAAAACAGCTGAACGAAAAACCGGTGATCCGAACGGTTTACCGGAACGAATCGGATCAGATGGCTGATTTCAGTTCAAGGGGCCCTGTTACCCGCACATGGGAAATTAAGCCTGACGTTGTAGCTCCCGGAGTAGCGATTGACAGTACGGTGCCCGAGGGGTATTTAAGCCTGCAGGGTACAAGCATGTCAGCACCCCATGTGGCAGGTGCTGCTGCACTGATTAAGCAGGCCCATCCGGAATGGAAACCGGAGCAAATCAAGGCTGCCCTCATGAATTCGTCCAGGCCTCTGAGCGGGAAAAAGGCGGACTATTACCAGCCGATCGAACAGGGTGCCGGACGAATAGACGTGATGAAAGCACTTGAAACAGAAGCGCTGATGTATCCGGGTGCACTGTCATTTGGCCAGGTCATTTCAAAAGGCGGGGGAAGCACTCAGAAAAAGGTAAAGCTTACACTTGATAATCAATCAGACAAAGAAGTTGTCTATTCGTTCTCTTATCCTTTCTATAAGAATGGTCTGCAATGGGACATGCCTGAGAAAACGGCAGTGAAACCGGGCGGGAAAAAGGACGTATACGTAAAAGTGAATATCTATGCAAACAAGCTGGAAAAAGGCCTGCATCAGGGGTGGATTAAAGCAGAAGCGGATGAAACGGTCAGGGAGCTCCCGTACCTGTTTGTGGTGGACGAACCCGACTATCCGCGGGTGATGGGCTTTGAGTTCGGATTCGGAGATTCGGCAGGAGTCTATCAGTATGAACTGTACCTGCCGGGAGGCGCGGATGAAATGGGCATTGCGCTCTATGATCCGGACACTCTGAGATTTGTGGCGTTTCTGGACTGGGGCAGGGATCTTCAGAAGGGGGCCGTTAAAAAGACGTTCAGACAAAAGGATCTTGGTCTTGAAGACGGACTATACAAAGCGGTCGTTTTTGCCAGAAAAGGGGACAGGGAAGATACGTTTGAAACGGACCTTATCTTTGAAAATTCCAAGAGAAAACTGGGAAACTAAGTAATTGTGAACTTTTTGTGATAGGCTTTTTTGATTGTCAAGTTTTTGGTTTTAAAGCAATTGACATTAAATAGAGCCTATTGTATGCTAGACGAGGGTAAATGATAAGGTTTTCATAACGCTTTCAATTACCCGTTTCTATCCCCAGATAAACCCTTTATTAATCTATTAGCGAGGCGGTCGAATGCGCAAAAAAGAGCGTCATCCCATGCAGGCAATGGCCCTTATGACAGGCATTCTGTCTCAGCTAGTCGGTTCAACACTAATTGGCATCTTTTCAGGAAGATGGCTCGACCGATATTTCCATACTGAACCGCTTTTTATGATCATTGGTCTTTTCATAGGCCTGGCAGCAGGAATTACTGCCATGATCAAGCTTGTCCACCACTTTTTTTCAGGAGACTGAATCATTCATGTTTGATTTGCACCAGATGTACCGAAGATACCGGAAATATATGTTCCTCCTGCTGTCTCTTTATGCCTTGGGCTGGGGATTCACAGGGCATCAGTCTGTCTTTTTGGGGCTTGCGCTCGGAACATCACTCAGCTTGTTTAACTTATGGTCAATGGTCCGCAAACAACTGCAATTTGGTGAGGCTGTTCAGCAGAATAAGAAGGTCAGGTCACTTGGTACGGCAACAAGGCTTGCGTCAGCGGGACTCGCTGCACTCCTTGCCATGAAGTATCCGGAATACCTGAATATGGTTAGTGTCATTATTGGATTAATGACAGTTTATATCGTCATTATGATAGATTATGTTTTCCAACACTCACGCGCTTAGCCGGAAGAGAGGTGAATCTATTGCATCACGGAGCTCCTATAGTTGAGTTTTTAGGTCTTACTTTTAACTTATCCAACGTTTTAATGATCACTGTTGCCAGTGTTATCGTATTTCTGATTGCGGTAATGTCAACACGCAGAATGGCGATGAAGCCGACAGGCATGCAGAACTTCTTTGAATGGGTGGTCGATTTCGTTAAAGGAATCATCAACAGTTCAATGGACTGGCATACCGGCGGACGATTTCTCACGCTCGGCGTTACCCTGTTAATGTACATATTTGTCTCAAATATGCTGGGACTGCCGTTCTCAATTGCAGTTAACCACGAGCTATGGTGGAAATCACCGACAGCAGATCCGACGATTACACTTACTCTTGCAGTCATGATCGTGGCTCTTACACACTACTACGGTGTGAAAATGAAAGGAACATCTGAGTATGGGAAGGATTTCTTCCGTCCGATGGCGTTTCTTTTCCCGATTAAGATCATTGAAGAGTTTGCCAACACATTAACGCTTGGTCTTCGTCTTTACGGTAACATCTATGCTGGTGAAATCCTTCTGGGTCTTCTGGCTGGCCTTGCTACAACAGGCGTGCTCGGCGCTGTATCAGCCGCACTTCCAATGATGGTATGGCAGGCGTTCAGTATTTTTGTAGGTTCGATCCAAGCATTCATCTTTGTCATGTTAACTATGGTTTATATGTCTCACAAAGTGAGCAGCGACCACTAATTAATAGGTATCAACTGTTTTTAAAAAACTTTTACTATTTTGAGAGGGGATTTAAATAATGAATTTAATCGCAGCTGCAATTGCAATCGGCTTAGCGGCACTTGGTGCTGGTATTGGTAATGGTCTTATCGTTTCACGTACAGTAGAGGGTGTTGCTCGTCAGCCTGAACTTCAAGGTAAGCTTCAAACAATCATGTTCATCGGTATCGCACTAGTTGAGGCACTTCCGATCATCGGAGTAGTTATCGCGTTTATCGTACTTGGAAGTTAATAAGGAGACTCCCGTCTCTACATAAATGGCGAAGATCGTGTATGACCCTTCTTCGCCATTGCTTTATGTTTTTATATTCATGCAGGAAAGTTTCGGCCGAGAATCAAAACGTACAATCTCGAGCTTTTTTTCATAGTAACCCATCATGGAACACTTGAAGGGAGTGAAACCGGGCAATGGTAACGTCAAACTTAGTTGTTGGAGCAGGAGCAGGTTTAACATTAAACACTGGAGATATTCTATTCCAGCTTGTTATCTTCTTAATCTTACTCGCATTGCTGAGAAAATATGCTCTTGGACCAGTCATGGGCATCATGAAGCAGCGTGAAGAGCACATCGCAAGCGAAATTAATGCGTCTGAAGCGAAGCATGAGGAAGCAAAGAAGCTTGCGGAAGAACAGCGTGAACTTTTGAAACAGGCAAGAACAGAAGCGCAAAGTTTAGTGGAAAGTGCGAAGAAGCTTGGTGAAAAGCAAAAGGAAGATATTATTCTGGTAGCTCGTTCAGAGGCAGAACGCATCAAACAATCTGCGCTTAAAGAAATTGCGACGGAAAAAGAGCAGGCCATTACAGCTCTCCGTGAGCAAGTTGCATCACTTTCTATTTTAATTGCGACGAAAGTCATTGAAAAAGAATTGAATGAGAAAGAACAAGAAAAGCTTATCCACGATTATATCAAAGAGGTAGGCGAAGGTCGATGAGTAAAGAAATAGTTGCAGCTCGCTATGCATTGGCTCTTTTTCAAATCGCTAAGGAAAACCGCACGATTGATCAGATTGAAGAGGAACTGCTTGTCATCCAGAAGGTAACAGCGGAGAATCCTGAATTACTGAACGTGCTTACACATCCAAAAGTGCTGCTAGAAAAGAAAAAATCCATGATGAGTGAAGCGTTTGCTTCTTTATCTCAACCTGTTTTAAGTACGGTTCTTCTATTGATTGAGCGTCAGCGAATCAGCGTGATTCCTGAGCTTGCTGAGCATTTTGTGAAACTTGCAAATGACGAGCGCGGCACAGAGGATGCGATTGTCTACTCTGTAAGGCTGCTTGATCAGGATGAATTAACAGCGCTGTCTGATACATTTGCCAAAAAAATCGGCAAAACTTCACTTCGTTTAAGAAACGTAATTGATCAGAATCTGATCGGCGGAGTCAAGCTTCGTATCGGCAATCGCATTTATGATGGAAGTATAAGCGGTAAGCTTGAACGTATAGAGCGACAATTAGTTGCAAAAAGATCGTAGATAGGGGTGAAACTCATGAGCATCAAAGCAGAAGAAATTAGTGCACTGATTAAAAAGCAAATCGAAAGCTATCAGTCTGATATCAAAGTTAGTGATGTAGGTACAGTTATCCAGATTGGTGACGGTATCGCCCGTGCTCATGGCCTCGACAATGTCATGGCTGGAGAGCTTGTTGAATTTTCAAACGGCGTAATGGGTATGGCTCAGAACCTTGAGTCAAACAACGTGGGTATCATCATCCTCGGACCATACGCAGACATCCGTGAAGGCGACGAAGTGCGCCGCACTGGACGCATCATGGAGGTTCCTGTAGGTGAGGAACTGATCGGACGCGTTGTAAACTCTCTGGGACAGCCTGTTGACGGCCTTGGTCCAATCGAAACAAAACATACACGCCCAATCGAGAGCCCTGCTCCAGGCGTTATGGATCGTAAATCTGTTCATGAACCGCTTCAAACAGGAATTAAAGCGATTGACGCTCTTATTCCAATCGGACGCGGACAGCGTGAGCTTATCATCGGTGACCGTCAGACTGGTAAAACATCTGTAGCCATCGATACAATCCTTAACCAAAAAGACGAAAACATGATCTGTATCTATGTTGCAATCGGACAAAAAGAATCGACTGTCCGCGGCGTAGTAGAAACACTGCGTAAAAATGGCGCATTAGATTACACAATCGTTGTTACGGCATCTGCTTCACAGCCTGCACCGCTATTATTCTTAGCTCCTTATGCAGGTGTAACAATGGGTGAGCATTTCATGTACAACGGCAAGCACGTTCTTGTTGTGTATGATGACTTAACAAAACAGGCATCTGCATACCGTGAGCTTTCCTTGCTCCTTCGCCGTCCTCCAGGCCGTGAAGCATATCCTGGTGACGTATTCTACCTGCATTCACGCCTTCTTGAGCGTGCTGCAAAACTCAGTGATGCAAAAGGTGCAGGTTCACTTACAGCCCTTCCATTCATTGAAACACAGGCGGGCGATGTATCAGCATACATCCCGACAAACGTTATCTCCATCACTGATGGACAGATTTTCCTTCAGTCTGACCTATTCTTCTCAGGTGTGCGTCCAGCGGTTAACGCCGGTCTTTCCGTATCACGTGTTGGAGGATCTGCTCAGATCAAAGCAATGAAAAAAGTATCAGGTACACTTCGTCTTGACCTGGCTTCATACCGTGAGCTTGAAGCATTCGCTCAATTCGGTTCTGACCTTGATAAAGCGACTCAGGCTAAACTTAACCGCGGTGCGCGTACTGTTGAAGTTCTAAAGCAAGGCTTGAACAAACCGCTTGCAGTTGAGAAGCAGGTTGCCATTCTTTATGCATTGACTAAAGGATTCCTGGATGACATTCCAGTCGAAGATATCAAACGCTTTGAAGAAGAGTACTTCTCATTCCTCGAGCAAAACAATAAAGCGATGCTTGATCATATCCGCACAACTGGAAATCTTCCTGAAGACAGCGACTTCCAGGCTGCGATCACGGCATTCAAAAAGACATTCGCGATTTCTGAATAAACTTGGTAAAGTATGAAGGTTTGCCTTCATACTTTATCTTCACGTAAATGAATCAGGTTGATTTTTATAAAAAGGTGGTGAGAACCTTTGGCATCATTACGCGACATTAAATCAAGAATCACCTCAACAAAGAAGACGAGCCAGATTACAAAGGCGATGGAGATGGTTTCAGCAGCGAAGCTGAACCGTGCCGAAAACAATGCGAAGTCATTTGTGCCTTACATGGATAAGATTCAAGAGGTGGTTGCAAACATCGCTCTTGGCAGCACGGGTGTATCCCATCCAATGCTTGTCAGCCGTCCGGTGAAAAAAACGGCTTACCTCGTCATTACGTCTGACCGCGGACTTGCAGGTGCCCTCAACAGTAACGTTCTTCGTACTGTGTACCAGGCAATCCAAAAGCGCCATTCGTCGAAAGATGAGTATGCTGTTATCGCTATGGGTAAGATCGGACGCGAATTCTTCAAGAAACGAGGCGTGCAAATCGCTCTTGAAGTAACAGGCATTGCAGACGACACGTCGTTTGCCGAGATTAAAGATCTTGCAGCAAATACTGTAAATATGTTCAATGATGGAACATTCGACGAAATCTATGTGTACTACAACCATTTCGTAAGTGTCATCCAGCAGGACGTAACAGAGAAAAAGCTTCTTCCTCTTTCTGACATTGAAGTGACATCAGCAAAGAAAACATCTTACGAATTCGAACCTTCTGAGGAAGAGATTTTAGAAGTGTTATTACCACAATATGCTGAAAGTCTCATCTACGGAGCACTTTTAGACAGCAAAGCTTCGGAGCATGCTGCCCGTATGACGGCAATGAAAAATGCGACGGACAATGCAAAAGAACTTATCAACAGTCTTACTCTTTCATACAACCGTGCACGTCAGGCTGCGATCACTCAGGAAATTACGGAGATCGTCGGCGGAGCTGCGGCACTCGAATAGAATTTATGCCCATTAAGGGCTTTCAGACAGCAAGTTAGGAGGGAAAACGATGAATAAAGGACGCGTTACTCAAGTTATGGGTCCGGTTGTTGACGTAAAGTTCCAAAGCGGTCAGCTTCCTGAAATCTATAACGCCCTTAAAGTTACTTTCCAAGGACGCACTGAAGGCGAAGCTGCGTCAGAATTAACATTGGAAGTTGCCCTTCACCTAGGTGACGACACAGTTCGTACCGTTGCGATGGCATCAACAGACGGCCTTGTTCGCGGAAGTGAAGTACTGGATACAGGTGCTGCAATTTCTGTACCGGTAGGAGACGTTACACTTGGACGTGTATTCAACGTACTTGGAGACAATATCGATTTGGATGCAGCAATTCCTGCTGAAGCTCGTCGTGATCCAATCCACAGACAGGCGCCTAAATTCGATCAGCTTTCTACTGAGGTAGAAATTCTTGAAACTGGAATTAAAGTAGTAGACCTTCTTGCTCCATACATCAAAGGCGGAAAAATCGGTCTTTTCGGTGGTGCGGGTGTAGGTAAAACAGTACTTATCCAGGAGCTTATCAACAACATCGCTCAGGAGCATGGCGGTATCTCTGTATTCGCCGGCGTAGGTGAGCGTACTCGTGAAGGAAACGACCTTTACCATGAAATGACAGACTCTGGTGTTATCAAGAAGACTGCCATGGTATTCGGACAGATGAATGAGCCGCCTGGCGCACGTATGCGTGTTGCACTAACAGGTCTTACAATGGCTGAATTCTTCCGTGATGACCAAGGACAGGACGTTCTTTTCTTCATGGATAACATCTTCCGTTTCACGCAGGCAGGTTCAGAGGTATCAGCCCTTCTTGGCCGTATGCCTTCTGCGGTAGGTTACCAGCCTACACTTGCAACTGAAATGGGTCAGCTTCAGGAGCGTATCACGTCTACTAACGTTGGTTCTGTTACATCGATCCAGGCGATCTATGTACCTGCCGATGACTATACGGATCCGGCTCCTGCAACAACATTCGCTCACTTGGATGCAACAACGAACCTTGAGCGTAAACTATCTGAAATGGGTATCTACCCGGCGGTGGATCCGCTTGCTTCGACATCACGCGCATTGTCTCCTGAAATCGTTGGAGAAGAGCACTACGCGGTTGCACGTCAAGTACAGCAGACACTGCAGCGTTACAAAGAACTTCAGGATATCATTGCCATCCTTGGTATGGATGAGCTTTCTGATGAAGATAAATTAGTCGTGCACCGTGCACGCCGAGTTCAATTCTTCTTATCCCAAAACTTCCACGTTGCTGAGCAGTTTACTGGTCAAGCAGGTTCTTACGTTCCTGTTAAAGAAACAGTTAAAGGCTTCAAGGAAATCCTTGAAGGCAAATACGACCATCTTCCTGAAGATGCATTCCGTCTCGTAGGACGCATTGAAGATGTAATCGAAAGTGCGAAGAGCATGGGTGTAGAAGTCTAATTTTGGGACGCAGGAGGGTATAGAGTATGAAGACAGTACAAGTCAATGTCGTTACTCCCGATGGCCCAGTTTACGATGCAGACGTCGAAATGGTAAGTGTAAAAGCTCAAAGCGGTGAGCTTGGAATCTTGCCAGGTCATATTCCGCTGGTAGCTCCTCTTCAAATCGGAGCAGTCCGGTTGAAAACAGGAAAATCCACGGAACTCGTGGCTGTTAGCGGCGGCTTTTTAGAAGTACGGCCTGACAAAGTCACAATCTTGGCACAGGCTGCCGAGACTGTAGAAGATATTGATTTAACTCGTGCACAGGCAGCAAAAGAACGCGCTGAAGAACGTCTGAACACAAACAAAGACGACATCGATTTCAAGCGCGCCGAGCTTGCACTGCGCCGGGCAATGAATCGTATTAACGTATCACAGAATAAGATCTGATCATTAAGCCCCCGGGATTTCCGGGGGTTTTTGTTTTGGGCTGAAATTGAAGGTACACCCCGCCAGTTTTCCCGCCGGATTGTTAGATGGCCATTTTGGCTTGTAAGGGCGGGAGTTTGGATTGTTAGATGGCCGTTTTGGCTTGTTAAATGACTGGTTTGGATTGTTAGCAGCCTGTTTCGGACTGTAACCGTTCAAAACCGGACTATTATCAAAGCAGCAGCCCCATATTAGAGCGTAATGCTAAAAATAAAAGCGTTTACAATCCCCATCAATCCCTTATAATGAATGAAAAGTCCTATAAAAATGGTGATTTCATGACACGTCGTATAAAACTGGTTCTATTTGCTTTTATTCTTCTTTCTCTTTTTCCTCTTTATCAGCTTTTTCAAATCTATCAATCCAGTCAATCGTTTTCCGCGCAGGCTGAAGCGGAGGAGTACCGATACCGGCTTGTGCTGATTTCCCCTTATCTTGGCGATGCGTACTGGAATCAGGTGATTACAGGGGTAGAATCCGCCGCTGTTCAGGCTAAGGTCAGCCTCGATATTAAAGGGACCAATCTTCCTGATAATGAAGAGCTGCAAAAAGCGATGAATATGGCGATTTCCTCGCAGGTTGACGGCATATTGCTGCTCGGCATTGACGATGCTTCTTTTAAAGAGACGATCCAAAAGGCCACGGTACAGGGGATTCCGGTTGTAACAATCATGGCTGACCTGCCCGACAGTCTCCGGAAATCCTATATCGGATCCAATCACTATGAGACCGGCCTCGAGCTTGGAAACTATTTAAAAAAGACTCTCACCGGCAATGAAACGATCGGCATTATCAAAGGGAACATGGTGACATCTATTGAAAACGAAAGAATGAAAGGGCTGATGGACAGCCTGCAGGCCTCTTCTATTAAACTGGCTGAAACAAATAAGCAGCATCCTGAGGACCAGACCAATGAGCTCCTCAATCAATATCCGTCCATGAAGGTGCTGATAGGGACGGCAGTGGATGACGGTGACATCATCGTCCGGACTATTGAAGCGAGATCGGCCCTTTCAGGGTTTAAGGTCTATACATTTGATAATACCCAGGAAACAATGAATCTTCTGCGGAGCGGAAAGATTGAAGGCACAATCAGCCACAGTCATGCCTTAATGGGTGAAAAAGGCGTCGAAACCATCGTGAAATGGCTTGAAAAGAAGGACTTGCCTCTGCCCGTCACGACTTACACGAAAACAGGCGTCATGACGGAGGGAAGCAGGCCGTGACGAGAATTCAGAGAAAAATCCTCACGATGTCGCTCATCATTATCATGATCATGGGCGCCTTCTGGACAGCCATCAGCTATATTAATCAGAAATCCATCTATGAATACAACAATATCCTTGAACGGTATTTGCTGCTGAACCATGTCTCGACGACGAGCCAGGCTGCGCTTGCAAAGCTAAGCCAGTATGTCAGCACACCTTCTCCTGCCAATCAGGCAAGCTATGAAATGCACCGGCAAAGATTGAATGACTCCAAAAAGAAGCTTGATCAGCTTAAAAATCAGGCGAATGCGATTGCTTTGACAGATTATATTTTCATGCTCGACAGCCAGATTGAAGCAATGGATTTGACGATGATGATGCATAAGCTCGATAAGCGGCAGAACTCACAGACTGCCTACGACGAAGCGCTGCAGATCTCGAAATTCATTGATGAAACGACGCTGCTGCTGTTTAAAAAAGAACTGACGAATCAGAAGCAGTTTTATGAATCGATGATTGAGGTCACAAACAGACTCAGGTCTCTCGGCCTCTGGATTCTCGGGATCGTTCTGATCATTTCCGTCGGTTTTTCGTACTGGTTCTCAAAAGGCATCACCCGCTCGATCTATCTTTTAACTCAGGGAGCAAAAGAGGTGGCCGCGGGGAATTTTGATTATCCGATCAGGGTCAAAAGCAACGATGAAATTTCGTTTTTGGCCAAGACGTTTGACAGGATGCGGGAAAACATCAAAGAGCTGGTTGCTGAAATTCAGGAGAAAGCCAAACTTGAAAAAGAAATCAAAGAGTATCAGCTGCTTTTAAAAGAAAGTGAGTTAAAGAGACTGCACAATCAGATCAATCCGCATTTTCTGTTCAATACGCTGAATACCCTGTCGAAAAAAGCGTATTTGGAGGATGCCCTAGAGACCAGCGATTTAATTTCAACAGTCGCAAACCTTTTGAGGTATAACCTTCGAAGTGTGGATGAAAATGTGTCACTCCGGGATGAGCTTGAGCTTGTGAAGGAATATTTAACGATTTTAAAAGCGCGGTTCTCATCCCGGATTTCCTATGATTTTAAGGTGGAAGAAGCGTGTCTGGACGTTGTAGTTCCGCCGTTTTTTCTGCAGCCGATTGTTGAGAACGCGTTTAAATACGGTGTGGAGCCGTTTGAAGAGGGCGGATACATCGGAATAAAGGTGTTTAGAGAGAACGGAGAGGTTGTTGTTTCCGTAGAGGACAATGGCCTTGGGATGACAGATACTGTGAAAGAACAGGTGCTGTCAGAGCAGCAGACAGGGATCATTCAAAGCAAATCAACCGGAATCGGCCTGAGAAACGTTGTTCAGAGACTGCGCCTTTTTACAAACAAACGGGATGTGATGGACATTCAGTCATCAGCTGAGGGCACAGTCATCGCGGTCAAATTTCCTTCAGAGGGGTGAAAAAAATGAAGCTTTTGATCACGGAAGATGAAGAGATTGAAAGAATCGCATTAAAGAAAATCATTGAAACAGAATTCAGGGACATTCAAATTGTCGGACTCGCGGAAAACGGCAGGAGAGCGATTGAACTTGCGGCAGAGCATAAGCCCGACATTCTGCTCATGGATATCAAAATGCCCGGGATCAACGGGCTTGAAGCGATCAAGGAAATTCAAAAAATCGTGCCGGACGCCAAAATTCTGATTGTATCGTCCTACGATACGTTTGATTATGCCCAGCAGGCGCTGCGTCTTGGGGTAAAAGATTATCTGCTGAAGCCGAGTAAGCGGGAGGTTATTCTTTCCACGATTCAGAAGGTCATCGATGATATTAAAAAAGACAGGCTCGAAACCGAGCGAAAGCAGCAGACAGAAGAACGCATGCAGAAAATGATCCCGATCGTAGAGGCGGACCTCGTCACACAGCTCTTATTTGACCATGTTCACGACGTTCATCTCCATGAGTGCATGGGCCTGCTGAATGTTGACCAGAAGCAGCCATCTTATGTGGTCGTGATCCACTTTTCCCAGGATACGCTTAGCGGACGGCTCGAGCAAATGTACGGAGAGCTGAAACGGACCATCCAGCTGCACACAAAAGGCTGGGTAGGGCCGATGTCCGGCCTGCAGGTGCCGATTATTGTGTTTGCAGAAGGAGAGATTCACCAGTACCGCCGGAACGCGGTATCGCTCGTGCAAAAAATCCTGCATAATCTAAGCGGTGTATTTTCTGCATCAGCAGCGATTGGAATCGGCAAGGCATACCCGGCGCTTGAGCAAATCAGACAGTCGTACTACGAAGCGCTCCGTGCCTCTATATCAGCAGGTTCTAAAGCAAGATACAGCTTTTACAGCGATATCATTTCTAATGAAAAAATCAAAGACAGAGACATGCACAATATTGAAGAGCTGATTCTTGAGGAATTGCGGATCGGTGAGTGGGAAGGAGTTCGCAGTCATTTTCAGGCAATGACCGCTTATTTTGAGAAATTTCAGCACCCGCTTGCTGAAGCGGAGCAAAAAGTCTATGACACCATGACATTAATGATCCGCTACTTGGATGAAATGGGCTTTGTGATCAGAAAACCAGTCTTTTCATTCAGCGCAGCATCCTATCTGCAAATGAAAACAGAAGTGAATTTTATCCTGGAAGATGTCATGAGCCAATACAAGCGGGTGACTGAAAATCTTCAGGAGGATATCCCGAACCGCATGAAGCAGCATATCAGGAAAAACTGCCACACCGATTTGTCGCTTGAGGCAATGGCTAAGGAATTTAACCTTTCCCCGCAGTACGTGAGCAAAATTTTCAAAGAAGAGCTCGGCATCAGCTATATCGATTATTTGACAAAATGCCGGATTGATAAAGCAAAAAAGCTAATGGAAAAAGGCTCCCGCAGCTTAAAGGAAATTGCTTTTGAGGTAGGCTATAACGACCCGAACTACTTCAGCCGTGTCTTTAAAAAAGTATGCAAAAAGTCTCCCAGCCAATATAAGGATTCGCTGGTCTCCATCGGACAAAAAGATAAGTAATTGGGAGTTTCTTCTTAACGAAACTCCCTTCTTTTTTGTTACACTGAAAAGAGCAATTCTTATAAATGGAATGGGAGTTAATCGAGTGAAAAATTTCTTAATGGCCGCTTTAGGTCTTGTCATAATAGGAAGTATTGTTTTTATTGTTGGAATGAGCATGCAGCCGGAAAAAGCAGAGCCGGAAAAGCAAGAAGCTTCTCAGAAAAAAGAAGAACCATTCGCAAATGCAAAAGAGTATTTAGAAGATCCAGATAGTTATATGGAAGAACTGGACGAAAAGTACAAGCCTGAGCTTGAAGATGATCATCATGCAGAAGAAAAGCCGGATGATTATTACCAGAATCAAAAAAATGAATTATTGAAGATGGATACTATCATTCTTACAAATGAAAATTACATCTCCGTACTGGATGTTCTGGACCGTTTTCCGGGGGAGTTTGAGGGGAAACAGATTGAGCTGACTGGATTTGTCCACCGTGAAAAGGATTTTAAACAGACACAGTTTGTCGTCGCAAGAAGCGGTGATCCGTGCTGCACGGATGAGCATGACGGGTTATACGGTCTCTTTTCCGCGACAGAAAATGCACAGGATTTTAAAGACAATCAGTGGATCAGTGTCTCGGGCGAGCTGCAGACCACTGTGTATTCATCCACTGAGATTCCCTATCTGCAAATTAAGAAAATCTCAAAAACAGATCCTCCTTCACAGCCATATGTTTACGAGGAAAAAGAAGAGGATCATTCTCATTGACTGGCCTATTAATAAGACTGTACCGCTAATGAACAATTGGAGGTACAGTCTTTTTCGGGAAAAAAGAAAGCGGTTTCTATAATGCTGAAAATAATGCTAGATATCTTAAAAAAGTACAGAAATCATATAAAATAAACCGCTTACAAAGGTGATAAAGTTAGTCTTGTAAGATTGATATTCCAAGGGGGAATGGGGAAATGAAGAAAGGGTTAATGCTGCTTATGCTGATGATGTTTGTGTTTGGTCTTACTGCCTGTGTCAGCTCGGGCTCAGAGCCGACAAAAGGGGACGGCGAAAAGGCAGGCAAAGATGATGAGCTTGTCATCGGATTCTCAATGGACACGCTTGAAGAAGAACGCTGGCAGCGCGACCGTGATCTGTTTGTTGCAAAAGCCGAGGAGCTTGGCGCAAAAGTGAATGTACAGGCAGCAAACGGGGACGACGCAAAGCAAATTGCACAGGCTGAAAACCTGATCAGCCAGGGTGTGGACATTCTGGTTGTCGTGCCTCATAACGCGGAGGTTGCCGCGTCAATCGTCGAAATGGCTCACCAGGAAGACGTTAAAGTCATCTCATACGACCGTCTGATTAAAAATTCGGATGTGGATCTCTATGTATCCTTTGACAATGAGCGTGTAGGAGAAATGCAGGCAACAGCCATCACTGAGCTTGTACCTAAAGGAAACTATGTGCTGATCGAAGGCGCGGATACTGACAACAATGCCCATCTTTTCAAAAAGGGACAAATGAACGTCCTTCAGCCTTTAATTGACAGCGGCGACATTAAAATCGTCTACGACCAGTGGACAGAAGAGTGGGATCCGGCAAATGCCCTTGCCAATATGGAAAATGCTCTTACAGCGAACAACAACAAAGTCGATGCTGTTGTAGCAGCAAATGACGGCACTGCAGGCGGTGTCATTCAGGCGCTTGCCGCTCAGGGCCTTGCAGGAAAAGTACCTGTTTCAGGACAGGATGCCGAGCTTGCGGCTGCACAGCGGATCGTAGAAGGCACACAGACGATGACGGTTTACAAGCCAATCACCCTGATCGCAGAAACAGTTGCCGACCTTGCAGTGAAAATGGCCAATGGCGAAGAAGTTGAAACAAACGGCAAAGTGAACAATGGAAAAATCGATGTCCCATCGCTTCTGCTTGATCCGGTAGCGGTAAATAAAGACAACATCGACGACACCATCATTAAAGACGGGTTCCATAAGAAAGAGGATGTTTATAAGTAAGAGTCTTGGTCAATTGTGCAAATTGTGACCGGTCGGGTGGCTGCAAATGCGATTAAAAGGTTGAAAAAGTGGCACCACTCCGGCGAGTGTCGCTACAAATCTGGTCAGTGGGTGTGTAAAAGTGGCACCACTCAGGCAAGTGACGCCACAAATCCGGTCGGTGGGAGTGCAAAAGTGGCATCACTCAGGCGAGTGGCGCCACAAATCCAGTCGGTTGGTATGCAAAAGTGGCACCACTAAGGCGAGTGGCGCCACAAATCCAGTCGGTTGGTATGCAAAAGTGGCATCACTCAGGCAAGTGCCGCCACAAATCCAGTCGGTGGGAGTGCGAAAGTGGCATCACTCCGGCGAGTGGCGCCACAAATCCGGTCAGTGGGTATGCAAAAGTAGCAACACTATGCCGCCGCTCCGCACACCAACGCAAGCATAAAACCTTTGAAGCTTTACCATACATTGAAAAATGCGGAACTCTAAATAATTCCGCATTTTTTTTCTAGACATTTTAATGAATTGGAGGGGGAAGTCGTGTCATCTGTTCTTGAAATGACGAGTATTACGAAAGAATTTCCAGGCGTGAAGGCTCTTGATGATGTCACGTTTCAAGTGGAAAAAGGCGAAATCCATGCACTCTGCGGAGAGAACGGGGCCGGGAAATCCACGCTTATGAAGGTGCTGAGCGGGCTGTATCCTTCAGGCTCTTATTCAGGTGAGATAACGGTGGACGGAGAAGTGCATTCTTTTAAAACGATTAAGGATGCTGAAAAAGCGGGCATCTCCATCATCTATCAGGAGCTCGCTCTTGTCCGGCAAATGACGGTGGCAGAAAATCTCATACTCGGCAATGAGCCGGCAACCTTCGGCATTATTGATCAGAATAAGATGATTCAAATGTGCGAGAAATGGCTTGCTGAGGTCGGCCTGAAAGGCGTAAGCCCAGATACGATTACGGGAACACTCGGCATCGGCCAGCAGCAGCTTGTCGAAATTGCAAAGGCTCTTTCAAAAAAGGCCAAAATCCTGATTCTAGATGAACCGACTGCTGCTCTGACTGAACAGGAAGTCAAGATTCTGCTTGCGATTTTAAAAGAATTCAGGGAGCGGGGCGTCACCTGCATCTACATCTCCCACAAGCTCGGAGAAGTGTTTGATATTGCCGATACGATTACGGTTCTCCGCGACGGAAAAACGGTCACTTCCCAAAAAACGGCCGATCTCACGGAGGACAAAGTCATCGCATATATGGTGGGACGCGAGATCAAAGACCGTTACCCCCGAATGACCGCGAACCCTAGAGAGACAATCCTGCAGGTGGAGGACTACACGGTTTATCATCCTGATCTGCCAGGAAAAAAAGTCATTGATTCTGTCTCATTCCAAGTGAAAAAAGGTGAGATCCTCGGGATTGCAGGGCTGATGGGTTCAGGAAGAACGGAGCTTGTGATGAGCTTGTTCGGTGCTTATGCGGGCTATTCAGAAGGAAGAGTGGAAATCGACGGAAAGAATGCGAAAAACAAATCCGTCAAGCAGGCAATCGAAAACGGACTGGCGCTCGTATCGGAGGACCGAAAAAAATTCGGCCTTGTCCTGAACATGGATATCCAGAACAACGTGACGCTTCCGAGCCTGAGGCGCGTCTCATCACTCGGCATCATCAACCAGAATGAAGAAATCCGCAGCGGGAATCAGTATTTAAAACAGCTGAGAATAAAAGCGCCATCTGTTGAAACAGTCACCGGCACACTGAGCGGGGGGAACCAGCAGAAGGTTGTCATCGGAAAATGGCTGATGACGAAACCTAAAATTTTGATCCTTGATGAACCGACGAGGGGAATTGACGTTGGAGCGAAGCTTGAAATCTATCACATTATGAATGAGCTCGTAAACGAGGGAGTGGCCATCATCATGATTTCGTCTGAGCTGCCTGAAGTACTTGGCATGAGCCACAGAATTCTGGTGATGTCAGAAGGAAAATTCACAGGTGAATTCCATGCAGAAAATGCCACCCAGGAAAACATTATGAGAGCAGCGACAGGAGGACTTGCAGGATGAGCACAAACCTTGAAACCGTTAAACAGCCGGCAGTGAAAGAAAAGAAAATCAATTTGTTTACAATCGATATCCGCGCGTACTCCATGATTGGCGCCCTTCTCATCATCTGGATTTTATTTTCCGTCTTAAATGATACCTTTCTAACCCCGCGGAATTTATCCAATCTCTTTTTGCAGATGTCTGTAACATCCATTCTAGCAATTGGCATGGTCCTGATCATCGTATCCGGACAGATTGACCTCTCAGTCGGCTCGCTTGTCGGACTGACGGGAGGCGTTGCAGCAATCCTGAACGTCTGGCTTGGCTGGGATACGATACCCGTTATTATTGCAACAGTGGTATTGGGTGCGCTGATTGGTCTGTGGCAGGGCTGGTGGATTGCCTACAGGGCCGTGCCGGCCTTTATCGTCACGCTCGGAGGAATGCTTATTTTCCGGGGAATACTGACCGGTATAACCGGAAGCATGACCGTAGCTCCGCTTTCACCTAGCCTTAAGATTATCGGACAGGGATATGTGACGCCTGCTGCAGGCCTGATCATGGGAGCTATTGCGTTTATCCTTGCCGTGTACTTTTTGATCAGACAAAGAAACGCGCGCATCAAGTACGGATTTGATGTTCTTTCCATGAACTGGACGCTGATTGCTTCAGTGGGCATCGGTCTTCTGATCTTTACGTTCATATACTTGATGAATCAGTACCAGGGAATTCCGGTTCCATTTATAACGGTCATCATCCTCGCTGTTCTTTTCCACTTTATCGCCAAAAAGACGGTATTCGGCAGACAGGTGTATGCCATTGGGGGCAATCCCGAGGCCGCTGTTCTCTCAGGCATTAACATGAAGCGCAGAATTCTCCTCGTTTTCGTTCTCGGGAACACACTTGCAGCGATCGCAGGTCTTGTCCTGACTGCGCGCGTGAACGCGGCTACCGTTGGAGCAGGAAACATGTATGAGCTCGATGCCATCGCAGCCTGCGTCATCGGGGGCACAAGTTTGATGGGCGGAATCGGAACCATCCCGGGAGCCATCATTGGAGCTCTTGTTATGGCGAGCCTGGATAACGGCATGAGCATCATGAACATTGATGCCTACTGGCAGCTGATTGTAAAAGGAAGTATTCTGGTTCTTGCAGTGTGGTTTGATATTTACAGCAGGAATAAGAAGAAGCGCTGAATGCAGTAACGGGTCCGGCTGAAAGGTGGAAATCACTAAATAACACGTTAAATACCTTATCAAAAAGATAAAAAAGGAACTGCAACCGAAATTGTAGTTCCTTTTTTATTCATGCTCCCGAATGTTTAAAACAAAGGAGATCTTATACTTCTAATCTATTTCCTAATATAGTTTGAATTCTTTTATTTTCTTCATGCTTGTTTATGTATTCAAAGAGACCAATTTGATTTCCCCAAGGGTCAATAAATGTAGCCCACTTAACGGGGACTTCTTCTCTTGAAAATATTTCAAAAGACTCAACATCTAATTCATTTTTGATTCGGCTTTTTTCATCTTCAATTGATAATACGCCAAAACGAAGTGGTCCACTCCCTTCGGACGCCGTGCCTTCAGAAACTTGCAGCCAGCATCCGGGAATTAGTTCCCATTCTGCGAATCCTTCGTGTGGTGTAAGATCAGGGTCTTTATTTAATAAACCTTTGTACCACCTTAACCCTTCAGTAAAATCAGATACACGGACTTGATAAGTCATTTCAAAAATCATTTGTTTATTCCTCCAATAGAAGAATTAGAACTTTCCCTTATTCCGGAATCCTGCCCTTCAAGGGAATAACTGATATTTCCATTTTAACATAATCATCCACTATTCTGCTTTGATTATTATGAATGAAAAATCTCATCATCGTAACTGTTAGATGATGAGATTTTCTGTTTTACACCTCTGAACGGAACCCGTTATAAATATGTCATTTTTTTCTATATAAAAAATATGTAAGCGCTGTCGATATAATTAGTAAACCAACTTGAACACAGGGGAGAACATGTATGACAGCGATTGAAAAGGTAAAACACGATGATTTAGTAAGCAAAAACAAGCTGATGCTGTTTACGTTTGGAGTAACTGCTTTGCTGGCTTTAATTTACGTTATCCTATCGGGACAAAAGGAGCAAATCCCCATTTATTCGGCAGAGTTCGGGCTGCTGATCGGTTCATATGTCCTTTTCAGGTATTTGAAAAAAGACAGGCTGTTTCCGTATTTCAGTGTGGTTATGAGTTTTTCTCTTACATGCGCCTCAGTTTTTCTGACGGGCGCTAACTTATCACTGATTCCGGTTCTGTTTTTCCTCATCGTTTTCTCGGCGGTCCCTTACTACTCGACGGTTTTCGCCGTGGGATTTGGCCTTGGCCTTGTGACCCTTTTTGTCAATGCATCGGTGCCCTCTGCAGAACAGGAAATCATTTCAGGCAGCATGGGCGCCATTATTCTGGCCTATCTTTTAACAGGGGTCCTGCTTGGAGTGCTCATCCATCTGAATAAAAAACAGTTCAAGGTCCTGCAGCAGTTCATAGCGGATGCCGAAGCTGAAGCAGGCCGAAAAGAAGAACAGAGGCACAAGCTTGAACAGGCCGCTTCCCGTATAGCTGACAGTGTGTCCGAAGCGAACGAGAGAGTGCAGATGAATACACGCGCCCAGGCAGAAATGACGATTGCCATTAATGAAGTCTCTGCCGGGAGCCAGATCCAGAGCGAGCAGATCAGCGAAATTGCGGAAAGTGCCCACAACAACATGCTTTCCATGAACGAGCTGAACGAGATTTCTTCCCTGTTGAACGAAGACTCAAGACAAGCCAGCCGCATTGCGGACAAAAGCGGTGAAAAAGTGAGCAGGCTGATGACAGAAATGAATGACCTGAATAAAATCGTGACGGCTTTGAATGCGACGTTTAAAAACCTGAACCTGAAGATTGAAGAAACAAATCAGTTCACAAACACCATCCGCCAGATTACCGAACAGACAAATCTTCTCGCTTTAAATGCATCGATCGAAGCAGCAAGAGCGGGAGAGGCAGGCAAAGGATTTTCGGTCGTTGCCCAGGAAATCCGCAAGCTTGCTGAATTAACGAATGATGCCAATAAAAAAATCACGGAAAACTTGAAACAGGTCAATCAAACGAGCGGGGAGGCAGAAGAAAAAATGGCGGCAAGCAGCGCGAACCTGCTGACAAGTGTTGAGGCAACACGTGAAGTCCACGAGAATTTCCAGCAGCTGAAAGAGAAATTGGCCAATATGAAAGAGAGCTTTACAGGCTTTGAAGCCATTTCGGCGGACGTAGAGACAAACACGGCAAATGTCGAGCGGTCAACCAATGAACTTGCCGCCATCATCGAACAGGCATCTGCAAGCATGCAGGAGATGAGTGCGACGATTGAAACCCTCAGTGACGATAATAAAAAAATCGCTGACCTTATGAATGAAACGGCCTTAAGTGCGGAGTCAATCCTGAAATCGTAAGCGCCTATGTTTTGCATTTTGATAAGCGGGTAAAAGTAAGAAACACTTAAAAAATATGCAAAACGGAAGGAGCATCAAGCATGAGACAAAAAGCATTAATTTCAGGCATTGCGATCTCGACAGTCGGAGTCGGCGTCACATCCTACCTATTAAAGGACAAAGCAAACCGTGAAAAGGTAACTGAATTCGTACAAAGCACGAAGAACAAAATCCCGTATTTCTCGCGCAAAAACACAGATTCATTCCCTGTTGAAAAAGCGGGCAACCCGGATCCGGAAGACATTGATGACAACAAGATGGTCTCTGAAGGCTCCATGTATCCCGTTCAATATTATGATGAAAAGCAAAAGTAATGAAAAAGCCGGCCCTGTGCCGGTTTTTTGCTGCAGAAAAACACAAAAAAGGAAAAGCCGCAGCTTTCCCTATCTGTCCAGCCGGACAATATCTGCATCCGGATGGGATTGATATAGAATCAGATCTTTAATGATTTCTGCTCCAAGCATCGAATAGACGGTGCCGTTGCCGCCGAACCCAAGGCAATAGTAGATATTGTCTTTTTTCGGATGCTGTCCGATGAAGGGCAGGCCATCGTCTGATTCACCGAAGCTTGCTCCCCAGGCGGAGTCGACCTCCATGTCATATGAAGGATAATGCTCTTTGATTTTATCCAGCAGACGCTGGCCGCGCTCGCGGATGATGTCTTCATTGCTCGGGGCTTCCATCTTGTCTTCATCAAGTCCGCCGGCAACAATTCTTCCGTCGACCGTTGTCCTCATATAAAAGTAGGGCCGTTTCGTCTCCCAAATTAAGCTTTGATCCTCCCAGTTTTCCAACGATGCAACAGGTGTGGTGGCAATCGCATAGGTCCTGTTTACATCCGCACCAAGCTTTTTGGCAAATGGAATGGTTTCATACCCAGTTGAGTAAATGACATTCTTTGCCCGGATGGTTCCATGAGAAGTCTGCATGGTCACATATTCCCCGTCGCGCTCAGCCTCTTCCACAGGTGTGTTTTCATATATATGCACACCTCTTTGATGAGCATCCTTCATGAGTGTCTGAATGAATTTGTACGGATTTACCTCCGCATCGCCGTCAGTCAAAAGCGCCGCAGGCTTTTTGAATCCAAACCGTTCTTCAATCTCATCCTCTTCTAAAAAAGAGACTGGAAAGCCATGCTTGGAAAGCGCCTTAAATTCTTTTTTAAGCTTTGACACATCCTTCTCATCACTTGCATAATACAAGCTTTTACGTCTGATGAAATCGACCGGCTGAGACAGGCTCTTAGCCGTTTTTTCAAGCTCGTCCACAGCCTTTAAGCACATCTTGTAAAAACGCACGGCCTCATCCTTGCCGATTTCCTTTATAAATTCATGCAGCATTTTGTCATTTGAAAACTGAAGCAGCCCGGTGTTGGCAGACGAACTTCCGCTTCCGACAATTCTTTTTTCAACAAGCACGGTTTTCAGATTATAAGCTGAAAGAGTGTGGGCGCACAAGGCGCCGGACATCCCCCCGCCAACAATGAGAACATCGCATGTAATGGATTCGCGGAGTTCGGGATATTTTTGTGTGCTGCTGATCGTTTTTGGCCAATAAAGGGAACCATTATGAAGTTTCATTCATTTTCCTCCTAGAAGTCATACAGGGATATTCCCTCTTTTATCCAGACGGGAAACCTTTTTGTGTGCTTTTCTTTTCATTTTATCCAATTAAAGAAAAGGAAATCACCGGTGCGAAAAGGAAATAGTATAGGGACAACGTTTAGGAGGGAACAGACATGATAAAAGCAGCGATGCTGAGCAAGTGGCACGTGCATGCCGTTGATTATGCACGGGATATACATAACAGTTCGAAAGTAGAAATTGCGATGGTCTGGGATGAAGACAAAGAGCGCGGAGAGAAGTGGGCAAATGAGCTTGGCGTGCCGTTTGAGGCGAGCCTCGAGGCGGTGCTCGGTAATCCTGAGATTCAGGGAGTCGTGGTAGACACGCCGACAAATATGCATAAGGAAGTCATTGTGAAGGCAGCAGATCACGGAAAGCACATATTTACGGAAAAAGTGCTGGCACTGACAGCAGCAGACTGCAATGAAATTTTTAAGGCGGTCGAGAAAGCTGAAGTTTCCCTGGTTGTTTCTATGCCAAGGCTGAGTACAGACTATTACCTATATGCAGAGAAAGCGGTAAAGGAAGGCCTGCTTGGAGAGGTGAAAAACGCGAGATGCCGCGTTGCCCATAATGGCTCGGTTCCGACAGAAGAAAATCCGCAGGGCTGGCTGCCGGCACACTTTTACAATGCCGAGCAATGCGGCGGCGGGGCGCTGATCGACCTGGGTGCCCATCCGATCTATTTAATGAACCGGCTTGCAGGAAAACCGAAAGAAGTTTCCGCGCATTTTGATTATGTGTACGGCAAGGAAGTGGAGGACCAGGCATCCGTGCTTGTCACGTATGAGAACGGTGCCACAGCTGTCCTCGAAACATCATTCGTTTCATTCGGCAGTCCGTTTTCCCTGGAACTGTACGGAACAGAAGGATGTCTCCTGATTCAGGACGGGAAAATCGAGCTTCGGAATGCAGAAGGCGTCCGCATTGTGGAGGATCTGCCTGAAGAATTGCCGATTCCTATGGAGCAATGGGCGGATGCGATTCTGTCTGGGACAGCGCCGTTTATTACGAACGAGGATGCCCTGTTCCTGACAGCAGTTAATGAAGCTGCGATTAAATCCAATTCAGAAAAGCGAAGAGTGGCCGTCGAATTTTAAAAGAATCCGGCCGGAACTCGTAATTCCGGCCGGATTTGCTCCTTTTTTTGAAAAAAGGTCCAAATTGGTTCTCTAACAATCCAAATCAGCATGCTAACAATCCAAAAACCGCCTCTAACAATCCGGCGCACAAAAAA
Source organism: Metabacillus mesotrionivorans (assembly GCF_052171315.1). Classification (NCBI taxonomy): domain Bacteria; kingdom Bacillati; phylum Bacillota; class Bacilli; order Caryophanales; family Bacillaceae; genus Metabacillus; species Metabacillus mesotrionivorans. Next base: position 263,867 of record NZ_JBQMFF010000005.1, read on the forward strand.
AGAACCAAACACTCAGTTTGGTCCCAGCTTTTTGCTTTTTCGCTGATATTTTTGATACAGCTCATAAATTTTCTGCTCAGACGCATCCTTTGCAGACAAAAAATGATTCTCAAACAAATTTGAAAAGTAAGTGACGGTGCGCCCGCACTGGATTCCTGACACATACGCATTTTCTGTGAACGAGTATTCCTTCACAGCCCATGCAGCATGCTCAAGATGGATCACTGCCACCTCACCAAAGTAAATGCTCATGCATTCCTCAAGATCAGCAACCGTTAGTTGAAAATCACTGAATTTATTTTCTTTGAAAAAATCAAAGTAGACTTCTTCAAGTTCAATCAAACTTTTTGGAGAATAGGTTAATGGTAAGCCAAGTTCTGCATATATATCTTCTAAAAGAGACAAGTTCTCTTTCCGCTGTTCATAAAAATAGATTTTTGCCGCTTCTTCTGATTCAAACACAGGCAGATTCTTGCCGTAATCCGTTTCAAAGTCATGCTGATATGATTCTGGCATTCTGTCACCTCGCGTCTTTTATTCATGAGCTAGTATAACATCCTGAAGGCCATAAAAGAGCATCTTACAGTAATGCTACAAAAGAGGATGAAACTGGATATGTTCTTGTGGAAATATCCCTTATCGACACGTTTTGTGCAACAGTGTTATAATGTTAGCGGTTACATTTTGAATATTAGAAAAGTTTTACCAACTTTCACATAACGGGGGAAAGGGATGGAATCACTCAACGTCTATTTGAATAACTACTTAATTGTTGTTGTTTTCCTGCTGCTTGGTATTTTGCTTCCGGTCGTGGCACTTGGAATCGGCCGGGTTTTAAGGCCGCACAAGCCGAGTGAAGCAAAGGCCACTACTTACGAGAGCGGGATTGATCCATTTCATGATTCACGCGTTCAATTTAATGTCCGGTACTATATGTTTGGTCTGATGTTTGTCATTTTTGACGTAGAAACGGTGTTTTTGTATCCGTGGGCGGTCGCGTATGAGAAGCTTGGGGTTTTTGCCCTGATCGAAATGCTTATTTTTGTCATCATGCTCGTGATCGGGCTAGTCTACGCATGGAAGAAGAAGGTGCTGAAATGGACTTAAAGCTAACGAATATCCCTCAGGATGAAATGGAAGAACTCAAGCGCAGCGTCTTTTTGACGACACTTGAGGATTTAAAGGGCTGGGCGAGAAGCAATTCACTCTGGCCGCTGACATTCGGCCTTGCATGCTGCGCCATTGAAATGATGGGTGTCGGCTCATCACACTATGACCTAGACCGTTTTGGCTCGTTTTTCAGAACATCGCCCCGGCAATCGGATGTCATGATCGTGTCAGGGACCGTTACGAAAAAAATGGCCCCGGTCTTAAAGCGTCTGTACGACCAGATGCCTGAACCGAAATGGGTTATTGCGATGGGTTCTTGTGCAACGGCAGGGGGACCGTACATCAAATCCTACGCCGTTGTAAAAGGGGTCGACCAGATTGTGCCGGTTGACGTCTATATCCCGGGCTGTCCGCCCAATCCTGCCGCCCTCATCTACGGAATCAACAAGCTGAAAGAAAAAATCCGTTACGAGGCAAAAACAGGGAGTGAAATAATCCATGAGCGATGAAAAAGACCTCCAGCAGCAAAAGAGAGAAGCCGCTCAAAAGGCAAAGGAAGCTGCCCTGAAAAAACGTGCCGAAAAGCAGGCCGGAAACGCACCCGCAAGCGAAGAATCTCTAGCCAAACAAAAGGCAGCCGCAGCCGCCAAAGCAAAAGCCGCGGCGCTGGCTAAGCAAAAAGCGAAAGAAGCGGGAGAAAACGAATCTACAGGAGACGACCTCGCATTAGCGAAGCAAAAAGCTGTTGCCGCAGCAAAGGCAAAAGCCGCTGCAATGGCTAAGCAGAAAGCAAAAGAAGCGGGAGAAAGCGATACTCCAGGAGATGACCTTGCATTAGCAAAGCAAAAAGCCGTCGCAGCCGCAAAAGCAAAAGCCGCTGCACTGGCTAAGCAGAATGCGAAAGAAGCTGGTGGAAGCGAAACCCCAGGGGACGACCTTTCATTAGCAAAGCAAAAAGCAGTCGCAGCTGCGAAAGCAAAAGCCGCTGCACTTGCTAAGCAGAAAGCGAAACAAGCGGGAGTTTCCGAACCCGCAGGAGACGACCTGGCATTAGTGAAGCAAAAAGCAGTGGCCGCAGCAAAGGCAAAAGCCGCTGCAATGGCTAAGCAGAAAGCAAAAGAAGCGGGAGAAAGCGAATCCTCAGGAGACGATCTTGCATTAGCGAAGCAAAAGGCAGTCGCCGCAGCAAAGGCAAAAGCCGCCGCCCTCGCTAAGCAAAAAGCAAAAGAAGCGGGAGGATCCGAACCCTCAGGAGACGACCTTGCATTAGCAAAGCAAAAAGCCGTCGCAGCCGCCAAAGCAAAAGCCGCTGCCGCCGCCAAAGCAAAGGCATCCCGTGAAAATATGTCAGAAGACGACCTGGCGAAAGAAAAGGCAAAAGCGATTGCCGCTGCCAAGGCAAAGGCTGCCGCTGCTGCAAAAGCGAAGCAAATGGCGGTCCAGGAAGAACCGCAGCAAGAAGAACCCTCACCGAATGAACCGATCCTGCAGAAATACATCCATGTCATTGAAACGCATCTCGGCCGGGATGTCCTGGAAGACTCAGGCATCAACAAACTGTCAAAAGATGTACCTACCCTTACTGCAAAAAAAGAATCCTATTTTACGATAGCAAAGCTGCTGAAAGAACAGGAAGACTTACAGTTTGATTATGTGTCCGAACTGCATGGCACCGACTTTCAGACTCATATGGAAGTTTACGTGTACCTCTTTTCCTATACACACAGGCACACGGTTGTGCTGAAGGTGAAGCTTGACCGTGACCAGCCTGAAATCCAGTCGCTTGTGCCTCTTTGGAAAGGCGCGGACTGGCCTGAGCGCGAAGCCTACGACTTGCTCGGCATCCGCTTTACGGACCACCCGAATTTAACCAGAATCATGATGCCGGATGACTGGGTCGGGCATCCGCTCAGAAAAGATTATGAACCTTATGATGTGGAGGTGTAGCTTTTGATCCGGACAGAAGAAATGCTCCTGAATGTCGGCCCGCAGCATCCGAGTACGCACGGCGTATTCAGGCTGGTCATAAAAATTGACGGAGAAATCATTAAAGAGGCTACACCGGTGATTGGCTATTTACATAGAGGCACGGAAAAAATCGCGGAAAATCTGCAGTACACGCAGATCATTCCTTACACAGACCGCATGGATTACCTGTCCGCGATGACCAACAACTACGTGATCTGCCATGCAGTGGAGACGATGGCGGGTATTCAGGTTCCGGAACGCGCGGACTATTTGCGCGTCATTGCGATGGAGCTTGGCCGGGTCGCGAGTCACCTAGTCTGGTGGGGCACGTATTTGCTTGATATCGGTGCGGTAAGCCCGTTCTTATATGCTTTCCGCGAGCGGGAAATGATCATTAATCTGCTGACGGAATTGTCGGGTGCACGCCTTACGTTTAACTACATGCGTGTAGGCGGAGTCAAGTGGGATGCACCGGAGGGCTGGATTGAGAAAGTCGCCGAATTCATCCCGTACATGAGAGAGCAGCTCAAGGGCTATCACGATCTCGTGTCAGGTAACGAAATTTTCCTGAACCGTGTAAAAGGGGTCGGCATTTATACAAAAGAAGAGGCTCTTGAGTATTCCCTAAGCGGCGCCAATCTCCGCTGCACCGGCGTGAAATGGGACCTTCGCAAAGACGAACCGTATTCCATCTATGACCGCTTTGATTTTGACGTTCCGGTCCGGACAAAAGGCGACGCTTTTGCCCGCTACGAATGCCGGATGGCTGAGATCGAGGAGTCCCTGAAGATATTGGAACAGGCAGTTGAACAGTTTCCTGCTGACGGGCCGATTATGGCTAAGGTGCCGAAAATCATTAAGGCTCCAAAGGGAGAGACGTATGTACGGATTGAATCCCCGCGCGGCGAGATTGGCTGCTACATTGCAAGTGATGGAAAAAAAGAGCCGTACCGCCTGAAATTCAGACGTCCGTCTTTTTACAATCTTCAAATCCTGCCAAAGCTGCTTCAGGGAGAAAACATGGCGAACCTCATTACCATTCTCGGCGCCATTGACATCGTGCTAGGGGAGGTGGACGGCTGATGGTGCAGGATCTGCTGCAATCGTCCCCGGGCCTCGGCAATTTCGCTATTTTTTTCGGACTCGCAACAGCTTTCCTGTTCGTTGTCCTTGGATTTGTCACCTACGGCATCCTGGCTGAACGAAAAGTAATGGGCTTCATGCAGGGCAGGATCGGACCGAATCAGGTAGGCGGCAGGTGGGGCCTGCTGCAGACAGTGGCTGATGTCCTGAAGCTCCTGATAAAAGAGGACACGATTCCGAAGCTTGCAGATAAACCGCTTTTCATTCTTGCACCTGTCATTGCCTTTGCCCCTGCCTTTATCGTGCTATCAACGATCCCTTTTACAGATTCCTTTCAATTTGCGGATCTTGGAGTGGGTCTGCTATTTTACATCGCCATTTCCGGGCTGACGACGATCGGCATTGTCACAGGCGGATGGGCATCGAACAATAAGTACTCTCTGCTCGGGGGCATGCGTGCCGCGGCCCAGATGATTTCCTACGAAATCCCGCTTGTCATGTCAGTCATCGGCGTTGTGCTTTTATCCGGAAGTCTGAATTTGAACACAATTGTCGATGCACAGGAGAATGTCTGGTTTATTTTCCTCCAGCCGATTGGCTTTTTGATCTTTTTGATCGCATCTGTCGCAGAGCTGAACCGTACGCCGTTTGACTTGCCTGAAGCGGAATCAGAGCTTGTCGCAGGCTACCATGTTGAATATTCCGGCTTCCGCTGGGCGTTCTTCATGCTCTCGGAATACGTTTACTTCTTCGCCATGGCATCGCTGACGACCGTGCTCTTCCTCGGCGGGTGGCAGCCTGTAGCCTTCCTTGATTTCATCCCGGGCGCCATCTGGTTCGGACTGAAATTCAGTGTCGTAATCTTCATCCTGATCTGGTTCCGCGTCACCTTCCCGAGGATCCGCGCCGACCAGCTCATGGAATTCGGCTGGAAAGTGCTCCTGCCGGTCGCACTGGCGAACATCTTTATCACAGCCATTGTGAAGGAGATTTTCTTTAAATAGCAGATGAATAACGCAAAACACAAACAAGGGGTGATAACATGCGAGGTTTAGCAAAAGGTTTGACGTATACCCTGAACAGCCTGACGAAGAAGAAAGTGACGTATGATTATCCGAATGAGGCGCTTGCGCTACCTGACCGGTTCCGGGGCATTCAGAAGTTTTATCCGGAGAAGTGCATTGTGTGCAATCAGTGTGCCAATATTTGCCCGACGGACTGCATTGAGCTGACTGGGAAGAAGCATCCGGATCCGGCGAAAAAAGGGAAGATCATCGACACATACGATATTAATTTTGAAATTTGCATCCTCTGCGATCTTTGCACGGAGGTATGTCCGACAGAAGCGATTGTGATGACGAACAATTTCGAGCTTGCCGAGTACAGCCGCGATCAGCTGTTTAAGAATCTGGAGTGGCTGGATGAAAATGATGAAAACATCAGGGAGGAGAATAAGGTGTGAGTATAACCGGAGAGTTTGTTGCCTTTGTCGCACTCGCCATGGTGGCCATCGGCGGCGGCATTCTCATGCTGAATGTGACGAAAGTGGTTCATATGGTCGTATCGCTTGTGTTCACATTTGTTAGTATCGCAGGTCTGTACGTTCTCCTTTCTGCGGAATTTGTGGCTGCGGTCCAGATCCTGATTTACTCGGGTGCGATCACGATCATCATGCTGTTTGGGATCATGCTGACGCGCCACCAGGATGAGGATGAGCCGTCTGCCGGCATCGGCAAAAAGCTCATCGTGTTTCTTGGGATTGCGGCGTTTGCCCTCGTGATGTATCTCGGAATCTATGATTTGCAGCTCGGGGAAGAGCAGGCAGATCTGCATGTGAAAAATACGGAGCAAATCGGAATATCGCTTTATTCCCACTTTGTGATTCCGTTTGAACTGACGTCTGTTCTCCTGCTTGTGGCGTTGATCGGAGCCATTATCCTGGCGAGAAAAGATGAAAAAGGGGAGGACGAAAAATGAGCTCGATACCATTATCGGCCTTTCTTGTGCTCGCTCTGATCCTCTTTTGCATCGGACTGTACGGGGCCCTGACGAAGCGGAACACGGTGATCGTTTTGATCTCGATTGAGCTGATGCTGAATGCGACCAATATCAATCTGGTTGCTTTCAGCAAGTACGGAGTGATTCCGTCCATTACCGGCCAGGTGTTCTCGCTGTTTACGATCACGATTGCTGCAGCTGAGGCGGCCGTTGGACTTGCCATCTTGTTTGCCCTATACCGCAACCGGAGATCTGTCAATATTGATGACTATGAATCTATGAAGCATTAACACCTCTAACAAGAAGGGGATTGAATACAATGATGCCATACGCCTGGATCATCCCGCTGTTTCCGCTTGTCTCCTTTCTCGTGCTGCTCCTGTTCGGGAAACGTCTGAAAGAAGGAAGCGTCTACGTGGGAGGCATCCTGATGACCCTCTCATTCGCCGGTGCTCTTGCGGTGCTCGCAGACCGGTTCGCACAAAATACCTATAAAGCAGAAGCTGTATGGCTCACAATCGGCAGCATGGAGCTTACGGCAGGCTTTGAAATTACGCCGCTCAATGCGCTGATGCTTGTGATCGTCACGCTCGTCAGCTTAGCTGTACATATTTATTCCAAAGGATACATGCACGGAGATCCCCGCTTTCATGTGTTTTATGCCTATCTTGGCCTATTCACCTTCAGCATGCTCGGGCTCGTCATGACGACCAATCTGCTGCAGCTCTACATTTTCTGGGAGCTTGTCGGCGTCGGATCCTTCCTTTTGATTGGCTTCTACTTTTACAAAGAAGAAGCGAAGGCTGCCGCGAAAAAAGCGTTCATTATGACAAGGATTGGGGATGTCGGCCTGTTTGTCGGGATGCTTCTTCTGTTCTGGCAGGTTGGAAGCTTTGAATATGACCGCATTTTTGCAAGTGTGGCAGATGGTATGATTTCGCTCGATATGATCACTTTGACCAGCATCCTGATTTTCATCGGGGCAATCGGGAAATCCGGCCAGTTCCCGCTCCATTCGTGGCTGCCTGATGCGATGGAGGGGCCGACGCCGGTTTCCGCGCTCATCCACGCCGCGACGATGGTTGCAGCGGGTGTCTACCTTGTTGCCCTCATGTATCCGCTGTTTGCCGCAAGTGAAACGGCGCTTCTGGTTGTCGCAACGATTGGTGCATTTACTGCTATTTTTGCCGCAAGCATCGGGCTTGTTCAAAAAGATATCAAACGCGTGCTTGCTTACTCGACTGTGAGCCAACTTGGCTACATGATGCTTGCCCTTGGTTCTGCAGGCTATGTCGCCGGCGTCTTTCACCTGATGACGCACGCCTTTTTCAAAGCGCTGCTGTTCCTTGCTGCCGGAAGCGTCATCCACGCAGTTCATACCCAGAACATTGACGAGATGGGCGGTCTTTGGAAAAAACTCAAATTCACCGGCCCGCTGTTTTTAATAGGCACCCTTGCCATCAGCGGCGTTCCGCTCTTTTCAGGCTTCTTCAGTAAAGATGAAATTCTCATCGCCGCCTGGGAGCACGGAAATCCTGCGCTGTTCTGGCTCGCTGTCATCGCTGCTTTCTTTACTGCCTTTTACATGTTCAGGCTCTTCTTCCTCGTCTTTACGGGACGTCCGAAAACCGAGCTTGCTTCTGTTCATGAATCACCTGCCGCCATGCTGATTCCGATGAGTGTGCTGGCAGTGCTTGCTGTTTTTTCAGGCTACATCAATACGCCTTGGTTCGGAACGTTCCTCGGGGACTGGCTGACAGAAGGGGCGCCTCAGCTCGGCCACGGACACATTGAAGGTCCGGTCTGGATCATGTTCGTTGCAACAGCTGTCTCGCTGCTCGGCATTTTGCTTGCTTATCTGATGTACAAGAATGGCTCCATTTCACCTGAAAAAACAAGAGCCCGCATGCCAATGATTCACTCGGTTTTGAAAAATAAATACTTTATCGATGAGCTATACAGTGTCACTGTAGTTTGGCTGACGAACACGGTCAGCATGCTCTGCAAGTACCTGGAGAAATTCCTTGTAGAAGGTGCTGTAAAAGGAGTCGCCGGAATCGTCCGCTCTGCAGGTGCGCTCGGTTCAAAAATGCAGAATGGCCAAGTGCAGATGTATGGAACCGTTGCATTCGTCGGGCTTGCCCTGCTGCTCGTTCTATACGCTGTGACAGGAGGGAACTTATAATGACGTCAATCTTGCTGACAGCTCTTGTTTTCTCGCCTGTCCTCGGCATTCTCGTACTCTCATTTATGAAACGCGATCAGGAATCCTCCCTGAAGGTGGTTGGGTTCCTCGCCACCCTTCCTGCCGTTCTGCTGTCAGGCATTGTTTTTGCCCAGTATCTTGCAGGGGAAGAGCTGGAGCGCTTTTCTGAAAAGGTCCGCTGGATCACTTTCGGCCAGTACCATGAGATGCAGCCCGGCGTGTTCACGGTCGACTATGAGCTTGCCCTGGACGGATTCTCGCTTGTCATGGTGCTTTTAACTTCTGTTCTTGCCGCTTTGGCTGCTGCGGCATCGGTTTCGATCAAAAAGGACTGGAAGGGCTACTTCATGCTGCTTCTCCTTCTTGAAACAGGTATGCTTGGCGTGTTCCTGGCGCAGAATCTCGTGCTCTTTTTCATCTTTTTTGAAATCACGCTGATCCCGATGTTTTTCCTCGTCGGCAAGTGGGGCTTCGCTGCACGGGAAAAGGCAGCCTATCAGTTCCTTCTATATAACGGGTTTGGATCTGCTATCCTGCTGATTGTGATCATACTTCTTTTTTCAAAAACAGGAACAACAAATTTCCCGCTGCTCACACAGCTCATGACGATGCCGGATGCTCAGCTGATCGGCCCGATGTCAGAGGATTTCAGGCTAGGCCTTCTAATTGCCCTGCTCGTTGCATTTGGTGTAAAGCTTCCGATTTTTCCGCTGCACACATGGATGCTCAGGGTGCACGTTCAGGCGCCGCCGCCTATCGTCATGCTGCATTCAGGCATTCTTCTTAAAATCGGGGCTTACGGTTTAATCAAATTCGGCCTGGGGCTGTTTCCGGCCGAGTTTTCAAAGCTTGGCACAATCGTCATTGTGCTCGGACTTGTTAACCTGCTGTACGGCGCATTCCTTGCTCTGATACAGAACGAACTCAGAATGGTTCTTGCTTACTCGAGTATTTCGCATATGGGCATTGTGCTTATTGGACTTGGCGCATTAAATGAAGCAGGCATTCAAGGGGCGATTTTTCAGGTCGTCTCGCACGGACTGATTTCAGCGCTGCTGTTTTTCCTCGTCGGTGTTCTATTGGAACGGACCGGGACAACGGAGCTCGGCAAGCTTTCAGGCCTTGCAAAATCAATGCCGCTTGCAGCGGGCTTTCTGCTCGCAGGGGCCATGGCGTCACTCGGATTGCCGGGGATGTCTGGCTTCATCAGCGAGCTTACCGCGTTCATGGGTGTCTTTGATCAGCATCCGGAGCTTGGTGCGATTGGGGCAATCGGGATCATTCTTACCGCAGCTTATTTGCTGAGAGCGGTGCTTACGATCACCTTTGGAGCGGAAAAGAGCCCCGGTCTCATGTTTGATTTGAAGTGGCATGAAACGATTCCGGTTTCCATTCTGCTGCTGCTGATTGTGCTGATCGGCGTGTTTCCAAATGGACTTTCCGTCCCGCTGCAGCTGACGATTGAAACGATCATGAAAGGGATAGGAGGGTGATGAATCATGGATATGGAAACCTTGCTCAGCTATAACTGGGGCGCGATGATGCCTGAGTTCATCATTCTCGGGACCGCACTCATCCTGTCGCTTGCCGACCTTTTCATGAAAGAGGGAATCAGCCGCAGGTGGCTCGGATGGCTTGGATTTGCCGGGATTGCCGGCGCCATTGTCAGCCTTGCGCTCATGATTGGAGCAGAGGATGCCGTTATTCTTTATGACACCTTTGTCCTCGACTCCTTTGCAAAGGCGTTCAAATTTATTCTGCTTCTTGGCGGGGCGCTGATTTTTCTGCTTGCCATCGACTATGAACCGCGCGAGGGCATGAAAGAGCGGGGAGAATTTTATTATCTGCTCCTTGCCGCCCTTCTAGGCGCGATGATGATGGCCTCAAGCAGGGACTTGATTACCCTGTTTACTGGACTTGAACTCTTGTCTATTTCTTCCTATATACTGGCCGGGCTCAGAAAGCGGGATTTAAAGTCAAACGAATCGGCCATGAAATACGTTATAAACGGCGGTATTTCAACGGCGATTACGCTGTTTGGGATGAGCTACATCTACGGACTGACAGGAACGACAAGCCTGTCTGAGATGATTCCCCAGCTGAACGGACTGACGGAATCAGGCTACGTTTACATAGCATCCATCTCATTTCTGCTCGTCTTTGTCGGTTTATCCTTTAAAATTGCGACCGTGCCTTTCCATATGTGGGCACCTGACGTTTATGAAGGCGCACCGACACCTGTTACGGCCTTCCTGAGCGTCGTCTCAAAAACGGCAGGCTTCGTCATCATCTTAAGAATCTGCCTTTCCGTCTTCGGGAACATTCCGGACGAAGGCGGGATGCAGTCGATTCTCCAGTCACTGCAGGGTTTTATCGCTATCCTGGCCGCTGTCACCATGATCGTCGGAAACACCGTCGCCCTCAGGCAGAAAAACATCAAGCGGATGCTCGCCTACTCATCGATTGGCCATGCAGGGTACGTCCTTGTCGGCTTCGTCGCGTTTGGAGGCTACTTCTACTTTGATGCCATCTGGTTCTACCTGCTCGCCTACGTCATCATGAACGTCGGAATCTTTGCCATCGTTGGGGCTGTCTCCCGCAAAACAGGATCAGAAGACATCTCGGCCTTTGCCGGACTTTACCGCAGATCGCCGGCAGCAGGCATTGCCGTCGCGGTTTTCCTGCTCTCACTCGCAGGACTGCCCGGAACAGCCGGTTTTATTGGAAAAGTCACCATCTTCATGAACGCATTCACAAACAGCACGCCGCAAATCGTCCTTGCAAGCATCATGATCGCCACAACCGTCGTCTCGTACTTTTACTACTTCGGCATCCTGACACAGGTCTTCGCCCGGAAAAAAGAAACCGACGAGCCGTTCACATGGAGCGCGCCGCTTATCATCGTTACCGCCGTCTGCGTCGCTGCGACCATCCTGCTCGGAATCTTCCCGGGTGCGGCGTTTGATTTTTTGAATGCTAATATTTCATAAAGGGCGTTTAGAAATGTTGTTAACGTGTGGAGAAAGTATAAGCAGATAGTGGATTGCAGCGGAAGGCACTTGACTCCTTGTCCAGCTGCAGCGCCCAACTCCTCTGTCAGAACAAAATCCCCCAAAAAGTCAAACCCGGACTTTTCGGGTGATTTCTTATCTGACTGCCGGAGCAAAACGGGCGCTTCCGCTTTTCTAAGGGATGAAGAGGGCACTGGAGACCCCGCAAGCGCAGCGAGTTATCATGAACGAAACTAGCTCCTTACTCGTAACATCGTAGGTTAATTTGGTTAGAATGTTTACTGGAAAA
>NZ_JBQMFF010000006.1:0-198173 GCF_052171315.1 Metabacillus mesotrionivorans
TTCAATAAGACATAATTTGCTGATTCATATAAAAAATTCTTTTTTTCAAAAGTTTATTCAACAATCCTGCCCTTTAACGGAATAAATGATATTTCCATTTTAACATAATTATCCAATATCCTGTATTAAAGATATAAAGGTAAAAGCACACCATTTCAGTTGTTAAATGGTGTGCGAATCACTTTGCGATTTAGTGTTTTTCACCTCTGAACCGAACCCTTAAATTTGATTCGTGCATGCTCAAATTCACCCTATATCTCTGTCCCATCCTTTTTCACAGCCGTTTTTCAAACGAACTTCTAAAGCTCTCCGACAATTCCTCCACTTCCAGAATCTCTTTGATTGCTTCTACGTTGAACTTATCCTCGTATTTTATCTTATTGACAAACTCAACGGTCACTTTCTTTGGATGAGACGAAATGCGTTCAAGCACATCCCCTTTTCTGATCATGCCTGATTTTTTCACCCGAAAGTAAAATCCGGTATATCTTGTGTTCTGAACCTGAACAGGAAGGTCTTTGACTTCATGTTTCAAAGCAAGCTTAAAGCATGGCTGGCGCGGCTGGCTCACTTCAAGCTCGGCTTCTCCGAGGCGGAAGATGTCTCCTATACAGACTTCTTTTTCAGTCATGCCGCCTATTGTCAGGTTTTCTCCGAAAGCACCTGGCAAGAGCTTAAAACCCAGTGTTTTTTCCCAGTATGAATAGTGATCGGAAAAGTAGGCGCAGACTGCCTTGTCTTCGCCGCCGTGATTTTTCAGGTCAGCCTGTCCGTCTCCTTCCAAATTTGTTTTTTTCAGCATGATCGGCAAATCTGCCGGTTCTTTATAAATGCCGGTTTCAATTTCACGGCCGTTGTGCAGGACTTTTTTCGGCAGTCCAATATTGATAGATACTAGCTTCAAATGATTCCGCTCCTTCACCTTGGTCATACCCTTATTTTGCCACAAAACAGACTTGTGCACATCGAACGTTTTAAAGAAATTGCATAACGGGAATAGTACCGGATGACAGGAGGAATGGAAATGAACAAGTATACAAACCAATTTATCAATGGTGAATGGACAGAAGGATCAAGCGAAAAGACAATTAAAAACATCAATCCGTTCAGCGGTGAAACGATAAACGAATTCCGCTCCGCAGATGATGCTGATTTGGACAGAGCCTACCTTGCTGCAGAAAGAGTGCAAAAAGAGTGGGCAGACTCCCTTCCGCAAAAGAAACAGGAAGTCATGGACAATGTTGCAAAGGCACTTCTTGAACGAAAAGACGAAATTATAGATCTTCTCGTAAATGAATCAGGAAGCACAAAAATAAAAGCAGAAGTCGAGTGGGCGGCAACACTCCGGATTGTCAAAGAAGCAAGTACATTTCCGTACCGGATGGAAGGAAAAATCCTCCCTTCCAACATTCCCGGAAAAGAAAACAGGGTGTACCGGACAGCAAAAGGAGTCATCGGCGTCATCGGCCCGTGGAACTTCCCGCTGCACCTTGCCATGCGATCAGTAGCACCGGCGCTTGCCACAGGTAATACGGTTGTCATTAAGCCTGCATCAGAAGCGCCAATTACTTCGGGCTTTTTAATCGGAGAGCTTTTTGAAAACGCAGGAGCTCCAAAGGGTACAGTGAATGTAGTGGCAGGCCGGGGCTCAGAGATCGGTGATGCCTTTATTGAACACCGCGTTCCAAAGCTCATCTCCTTTACAGGTTCAACGGAAGTCGGCCGCCACATCGGGGAGCTTGCAGGCAAGCACCTGAAGGATACGGCGCTTGAACTCGGCGGTAACAATGTCATGCTCGTGCTGGCAGACGCAGATCTTGAAAAAGCTGCTGAATCCGCGGCCTTCGGGAAATTCCTGCACCAGGGGCAGATCTGCATGGCGCTTAACCGCATCATTGTAGAAGAACGCGTACACGATGACTTCGTTGAGCTTTTCAAACAAAAAGTCGGACAGCTTCAGGCAGGTGATCCATCCGACCCTAAAACAGCTGTCGGCCCGCTGATCAACAGCGATCAGATCGAACGGATTCAGGAAGACCTGGAAGAAAGTCTGAAAGCAGGTGCTGAAAAGATCGCAGGCGGAGCTGTGAACAGAAACGTCATGGAGCCGGTCATTCTTACGCACGTAACGAATGGCATGCCGATTGCCAAAAATGAAATTTTCGGCCCTGTTGCCCCAATACTGAAAGCAAAGGACGAGGCGCACGCCATTGAACTTGCCAACGGATCCCCGTACGGCTTGAGTGGATCCGTCTTTACAAAAGACCTTCACAGAGGCGTCACGGTTGCAAAACAAATCGAAACCGGCATGATTCACGTCAACGACCAGTCTGTTAACGATGAAGCACATGTAGCCTTCGGAGGCGAGAAAGATTCAGGGCTTGGCCGCTTCGGCGGCGAGTGGGCGCTCGATAAATTCACGACCGTCAAATGGATCGGCGTACAGGAAAAAGACCGAACCTATCCGTTTTTCAGCTGATTGCGAATACATGATATAAAAACGAGGCGCTGGAGTAGGCGCCTCGTTTTTTTGTGTGCTATCAAGCTATTCTTTTCAGAGGTTGATGGTTCTTATAAAAGCGTTTAGTGCCATCAAGCTTCATTCTCACGCGGTAGATGGTTCTTATAATCGTTTTTAGTGCAACCAAGCTTCATTCTCATGCGCTTGATGGTACTTATAACCGTTTTTAGTGACATCAAGCTTCTCTTTTCAGCAGTTGATGGTTCCTATAACAGCATTCAGTACCACCAATCTTCATTCGCCTACGCTTTGTGGTCTCAAACCTGATAGCGCTGTCTGCTAATTCCATCAACTCGTAACCCCAGCACCTGCAGCAAGCACCTTGTGGCTGATTGCCTGTATCAGCTCCGGCGGCATCGGGAATGAAACGGCAGCCGGATCCATTGCAACAGCCTTAACGATTTTCTCCGTATCTTGAGGCGCAACACTGTAGTCTCCAAAATCAGACGGCAATCCTGTTTTCTTCTGCATCAGCCTGATTTTTTCAACAACTCGCTCTAATACCGCCTCCGGATCCTTTTCCCCGCTTCCAACATTCAGTGCCTCTGCCAGCTGATGGATTTTAGGCGTATACAGAGCAGGTATTGTCTCCATAACCGCAGGCAGGAAGACTGCATTGGCAAGGCCGTGCGGAATTCGGTACATGGCTCCGTATGCATGGGCAAAATTGTGCACCGGAATGGCATTCAGTGCAAAGCTGAAGGCTGTGATTCCCATGAGACTTGCATGGAGCATGTCCATTCTTGCTTTCAGATTTTCCCCGTCCTCCACGGCTTTCACCAGATTCTGTTCAATCAGGCGGACGGCATGCAGGGCGTATGCATCCGTCAGCGCAGTTGCATTAGGCGATGCATAGGCTTCAATCGCATGGGTCAGAGCATCAAAGCCTGTGAATGCTGTAATAAACGGCGGCAGTCCCGTCGTCAGATCCGGATCCAGGACCGCAATGTCGGCACTGATAAACGGATTGATTATATTTGTTTTCAGCTTCAGATCTTCGTTGTAGATAACGGCAATTGGCGAAACCTCAGATCCGGTTCCAGCTGTTGTCGGTATGGCAATATGCGGGATCGGCATGTGGGAAGCTTCCGGAAACGACTCCATGACAAAACCTCCGGGAATCGCGTCCTTGATGCTTGTTAACCCTTTGTGCAGACAGTATTTCACCCCTTTAACCGTATCAAGCACACTACCTCCGCCAACCGCAAGAAGTGCATCGGCACCGTGTTCCCTAGCAAAACGCAGCGCCTGATCAACACAGCTGCTCTCTGCATCCTGTCTGATATCCGTGTACACACCTGCAAGCACAGGGCCGTTTCCGTGACCTGCCAGCGTGAAAATAGAAGCTACTTTTTCCACTACTCCCGCTTTTTCAAGGCCCTCGTCACTGAAAAGCACGACCCGCTTTGCGCCAAGTCCCCTGAATAAATCCGGGACCATCGCCCGTGTATTGGATCCGCTGTAGATTCCTGAACGCAGCATAAATTGTGAAAAAGTTGTTGTCAGCATCACTTCTCACCTCTCGTTTCAGCTTTTTCAGAAAACAGAATCCCGTACCAGTTGCGTTTATGAAGATCTGTCACCATGGACGTATGAACGTGTTTTACTTGTGTATAGGCATCAAGAGAATGTTTTCCCATCTCCCTGCCAATGCCGCTCTGCTTGTACCCGCCGAACGGTGCATCATTCCGCAGCATGTGCCAGTCGTTGATCCAGACAACGCCAGCCTGCAGCTTTCTGGCAGCTTCATAGGCTTTATTCACATCTCTTGTCCAGACACCTGCAGCAAGACCGTAAATCGTATCGTTCGCCATGGCAATGACTTCATCCATGCTGCTGTATTTGATGACGCAAAGGACAGGACCAAAAATCTCTTCTCTGGCGATTTTCATGTCGTTTGTCACGTTTGTGAAAATCGTCGGTTCAATGAAGGAACCGCCTTCACAGCCGGCCACAGAGATTTCTTTGCCGCCGCATACAAGCTCAGCCCCATCTTCAAGCCCCGAACGGATATAGGAAAGAACGGTTTCCTTCTGCTGTTTAGAGATAAGAGGACCCATATCAGATGCGGGATCGAGAGGATTTCCGGGCTTTATTTTTTTCGCCAGCTGCACAAGCCCCTCGACGACTTCGTCATGCATGCTTTCATGGACGAACAGGCGGGTTCCTGATTCGCAAAGCTGTCCTGAATGGAGAAATACGCCGAAAAGACTTCCTGGCAAAGCAAGGGATAGATCCGCATCTTCAAGAAGAATATTCGGAGACTTTCCTCCAAGCTCAAGGGTCGTATTTTTCACCGTATCAGCCGCAAGCTTCATGATGTTTCTGCCTACTTCCGTCGATCCAGTAAAAGCTACTTTATCAACATCCGGGTGGCGCACCAGTGCTTCACCAGTTTCAGCACCGGGACCGGTGAGAACATTGATGACACCAGGCGGAACAACCTTCGAGATGATTTCAGCAAGCTTTAAAGTCGACAGCGGCGTATAGCTTGCCGGTTTAATGACAATCGTATTTCCCATGGCAAGAGCAGGCGCTATTTTCCACGAGGCAATCAGCATCGGCATGTTCCATGGAGTAATGGCAGCACATACTCCGACCGGCTCCCTCCAGATGAAATTATGGGCAGGCCCCGGAAACGGAGGGACTGGCAGTGTTTCAGAGAATGGATAGTCGAGCACGAATTTACCGAACGTCTGGAACAAGTCGGCCATCTGCAGAATGTCATTGGAGCTGATGCGCCTGATTGTTCCGCCTGAGCTGACGCATTCAAGATAAGCAAGCTCCTCTGCATGCTCTATAATCTCATGGGCAATCGCATACATCACCTTGGAGCGGTCCTTCGGATTCATCTCTCTCCACTCCGCTTGATCAAAGGCAGCTCTTGCCGCCATCACAGCACGGTCAACATCCTCCGCCGTTCCTTTTGCAGCTTTTGCTATTACCTCTCCTGTTGCCGGATTATGCACATCAAACCACTCGTCTGAAGCAGCACTCTCCCACTTTCCATTGATGAAAAGCGGCATTGTCAGCACGTCGACTTTCACACTCATTCGTTTCAGCCTCCTCTTTTTTAAAGTACGCCAACCTCTTTTTCTGTCATTCTGTAAATCTCTTCGATTCTTTTTCCGCGCGCCCTTGCCAAAATATCCATGCGGACAGAGAGCTGCTTCATCGTAAAATTCATTGTATCGTCGATTGTGTGGCCGAACGCCGTTTCTCCGGCCCCGATGCCTTCCTGGTTCAGCTTAATGGCATACGGAGTAAGCTCCTCCATTTTTTGAGCTACTAAATCAAAAATGGAGTCATTCTCGCAAATAAGCCGCTGAAGCAGAAACGTCCCGTAGCCTATGTGCCGTGATTCATCCTTTTTCAGCAGGCCGACACCTTTCAAGAGACCAGGCATAATATTCGCTTCCTCAAGCGACCGGTAAAATGAAAAATAGCCCGTTTCAGCAAGTACTCCCTCAACGAACATGTTGTAGACCGTCGACGCTTCGGCAATGGCTTCCTGCGACTGATCATGCAGCAGCCTGTCCATTGTCCGTGGCAGCAGCTCATAAAAAATCTCTTTATATGTGTCTGTATGATAGACGGACAGATCACCGGTTTCCCCGATTGCATTTAAAGCAAGCCTGAAAAATTCGGTATGCTTGGCTTCCTCAAACAGGAACGTCGTCAAATACATTTCTTCTTCCAGATGGCCTTCCTTGGCAATCGCCATCATCAGCGGCAGCAAATCAAGCGTCACCGCCTCTTCTCCCGCCTGAAACTGCGAAATCAGCCTCAGCACTTCTGTCCTCTGATCCTGATTCATGCCCTGCCAGTCCCGCTGATCCTGTGAAAAATCAATGTCCGACGGATTCCAGATCCCGAAACGCTTCGCTTTTTGATAAAGTCTGAACGGGAGAGAGTCCTCCTGAATGCCCCGCGCACTCGTGGTAATGATTTCACGCTTATTCATCGCTACCTCCTGGAAACTTTTTTTAAAAAACACGGCTTCACGTTTGTAAGTGCTTACATAACTATTTTACAATGGGAAGTGGAACCCTCATATTCCTGAAAAAGTAGGGGAGGAAATTGTCGAATGATAGATTCCAGAGTGAGAGATTATGTACGTGAAACACATAAGATCCATGACTTTTCCAAAAAATGCGAACGGATGGTACTCGGGTGCATCCGCTTCTTCCCGTTCAAGCGGGCAACTCTCTTTACATACTCCGCCTTCAGTAATATCGGGGAAGGCCTCATCCAGGCAGAAGAAGGAAAAATCACCTCCGTCAAATGGATCAAAGAAGATGTCCGAACCATTCCGCCAGTCTATCACGCTCTCAAAAACAACAAGCTCCGGCTCCTTGACCTCACAGAAAGCAACGTCCCTTTTCCCGAAAAATACATTCAGCAGTTTGACCTCTCAACCATTGCCGTCATCCCGATCAGCCAGTCCAACCATGTCATCGGCTGTGTTCTGGCCGATCAGTACACTGGCTGCAGCCAGTCCATCCACACCCAGCTCGAACAGCTTTCCAGCTACTTTCAGGAATTTTTCACACACCGGCCTGCGCACAGGCTCAGCAGGCGTGAAACCGAAGTCCTTCAGCACCTTGCAAACGGCCTCTGCATGAAAGAAATGGCACACTCCATGAACATAAGCGAATACACCGTCCGCGACTACCTCAGCGCCGTTATCCGGAAACTCGGCGTCAGGCACAGAGCAGAAGCTGTGGCGGAGGGGCTAAGAAGGGGAATCATTGTATGAAGAAAGCGGCTGCTGTCGGAAGTACTGTAAGCCGGAAGTGGATACTGCTGGAATGCCGATGCGGTTTAGCCTGAACAAGCATAAAAATAAAAACCCTGTATAAGAGTCTGAATCTGACTTTTTACAGGGTTTGCTTTAACCTTAAAAGTGAAAGGAGAGATATACAGATGGAAAGGGAAAAATTAAAAATATTCACTGACATTTCGTTCTATATTGCTCTTTTCGCATTAATCTCTATTCCGTGTTCTGTTTATATCTCTGGACTGAGTATATTGGGACTTCTTGCATTTTTTGCTACCTTTATCGGGATTCCATTAAGTATTCTTTCAATGTTCAGCAAAGAGAGCGCAATTAAAAGAATTTTTGCATTGCTTGTAAATTTACTGCCTCTAAGTATTATGGTATATGCTCTAATAGCAGAGTTTACAGATGAGTTTCTTCGAAGTGCTCCTTAAATACGGGCAAAATTGTAAAAGCTTTAATCGAATGAGATGCATATGAGTTCTACTCCAAAACTCTACCCAAGCGGGCTCCCCATCACCGGACGCCTCATGCACTCATCCGTCTCAAACCCGAACTGTCTGTAAAGACCATGCGCATCCTTTGTGGCAAGCCCGAACTTTGTGTTAATTAAATCCGGATGATCCAGAACGCATTGTACGAGCCATTTTCCGAGTCCTTCTCCTCTGGCGCTGTCGTCAATGACTACATCCATCAGCCAGGAGAAGACGGCGCGGTCTGTTATGACTCTCGCAAACCCAAGCTGGGTGCCGCTGCTGTCATAGAGTCCGAAACTGAGTGAATTCCGCACGCTTTCTTCAATCACGTGCACGGGCCTGCCTTTTGCCCAGTACTGGTTGCCGATCCATCCGGCAATCTTGTCTATTTGCAGCAGATTCTGTTCGTCTGATACGAAAAACCCTTCTTTTTTCCAGATCATCCTTACCATCTCCTTAAACGATTATCTGACTAGATTATAACGGATGTCTCAAGGGTATTGTGATTGTAATGGAGGCGATTTTTGATATGAAAACGATTCATCTTATCGTACACGGCCACATCCAGGGTGTCGGGTTCCGTTATTTCGCTCAGACCACAGCCCAATCCAAAAAAGTAACCGGTTGGGTGAAAAATCAAGAAGACGGTACAGTCGAAGCTGTAGCGCAGGGTACGGAGAACCAGCTGCAGTCCTTCGTCCACACCCTGCGTTCGGGAAACCGCTATGCAAGGGTGGAGGAAATAAAAGTAAGCGAAGCAGATCAAGACCAAACATACGCCGGATTCAAAATCATCCGCTAGCTGTTTTTCTCAGCTTCGTTTTCTTTATGACGGCTCCTATGACAACAGCTGTCAGAAGGAGCCCGCCTCCAATCCAGATGCTCCCAAAGTGCAAAAGACTTTTACCGATTGCCGCTAATGCGTTCATGCCAATTCCTCCTCAAAGGATAGGTTTGCCGGCTCATCATGAAGGTGGGAGGTAAACTCAATATTTGTAGTGGGGACCGTCTCGTCGACTTCCTCAAATTTCAGCTCGTCCACCCATATTCTGCCTCCTCCCGAAAGCAGCGCTCCAATTGAAATGACCGCACTTTCTTCCGGAATATCAAGGACGATGGAGCAATAATGCCATTCTGTATCCTTCGTGATCGGTCTGTCTCCCATGTTGTCAAATCGGAGAACATCCTGAAGGGCATTGTCCACTCTCATCCACAGTCCGCAAAATCCATCCAAATGTTCAGCCCGAATAAATCCGGAGAACTTATAGCGTTTCCCCTTATACTTATCCGCTTTTATTTCCTGCATCATCGTTGCAAATTCACCCTGATGCTGCACGCTTTTGGCAGCTAAATACCCTGAGCTTTTTCCAGAATGATAGACTTTCCTGTCCAGTCCCATTTCGTAATTGAAGGGATGACTTCCGCTTAGGACCCATCCTTTTACACCGTGATTCTCCATAGTTATCTCCTCTTTCTGCATCGTCAGGCTCGCCATTATTTTCCGGTAAGTGCCCGGCGGCAGCCTGTATATTTTTTTAAACGCCCTGGTGAATGATTCCTGGCTGTCAAATTGATAGGATAGAGCGATGTCGAGTATTTTTTTATCTGTATAAAGCAGCATTTTTGCTGCATCCGCTATGCGCCTCGTTCTTACATATTCAGATGGGGTCATTCCAAACTCCCTCTGGAAAAGCCTGTGAAAGTGGAATTTAGAGTATCCGGCTTCACGGGCAATCGTCTCAAGCGGCAGCTCTTCCTGCAGATGATGTTCGATATAGGCAATTGTCTTTTGAAGGGCTGTATCCATTTCCTCACCTCTTACTGAGAGTTTACCAGGAAAACTTCTCCTTTTTTTGATTTTTCTTGCTAAAAAAGAACCCCCATTTAATAACAGGAGTTCTGTCATGCATCATTTGATCTCAATATTTCCCGCGTACTGCGCCCATCCCCTGTCAGCATCAAGCTCCACTACAAGGATGTACGTCCCTTTTTCTTCCGGAAAAGTAAAGGAACGCTGTTTATTTAATGGCAGTTCCTCATCGGCTCCGTCTTTCCAGAGGACAGCATTCAGATCTTCCACCTTGAAATCTTCACTGTCAAACAGAAGTTCTATTTTTTGCCCAGGCTGAAACGTCAGCTGCTTTTGTTCATTTGCATACGACAGGACGTCGTCAATCCGTTTTTCTTCATACTCGCTGTTTTCACCCGTCCACTTGATGTTTGCCTCTGTCAGCTTTTCAGACTGGGAACTGTCCAAATCGGATAAAGTTACGGAAGGCGGGGTGAAATCGTAGTCTTCCGCAATACAGCCTGATAGTAAAACCACTAGAAAAATGCTTGTGATGACCTTCAATCTTATTATCATGTAATCTCCCTCTTCATCTTAAGAGTTTTTCAGGAACGCATGCAGCGTCTGAGAATAGAGGTCAGGCTGCTCCCTGTGTACAAGATGTCCGGCAAATGGAATGACAGCGATATGGATTGCTGAGTGCAGCTGCTTATACGCAACAGCAGCCTCGACTTCCAGCTCCTGATTCTCACCCACGAGACAGAAAACCGGAATCTCTATTCCGGAAACATCGCCTGTCGCGTGAAAAGGATAAAAGTCAGCTTCATTAAAAGATTGCATCAGGGATTTCCAGTCATTCTTCCCGTGAGTTTCGTTCAAGAACGCAACAGCTTCTTCATTCGCAAACAAGTGCTCATAATGTTCTGCTTCTTCTATTAACAGTTCAGCCCAGTTAACAGGCTCTTTCGGGAGAACTCCTGAAAAACAAAGTGATTTCACTTTCTCAGGGTACTCTTTTGCAAAAAGTAATGCAGTTATTCCCCCTACAGAAACCCCCGCTATGTGACACTGGTCAATCCCGAGATGATTGAGTGTTTCTTTCAGATCCTGCACGCATCGAACAAAATAATGATCAATCTCTCCCCCCGACTTCCCATGACCCCTTAGATCAGGTCTGATCACTTTGAAGTTTTTCGATGAAAAAAACTCGCTCTGCTCGCTGTATTCCGTATCACCTGTCATTCCGCCAGAATGAATAAGGACGAGAGGCTCTCCTTCTCCCGATACATATGTATGCAAAATCATCCATGCTTCCCCCTGTGCATGACCGTATTTACCGGCCATCATTATATATGTAAAATCACACTTCCCCAGTACAAAAAACTCATTGTGAGAAAAACAACCGTAAACACTTTGACCGTTGCCGGCAATCTTCCTTTAAAGTATATAAAACCAATGCCGGCCAATATGTGAAAGCTGATAAAAATAAGCCAACTCATTTGGTTCACCTCTTTAAGACTGGAATGACTTTGGCAACTTGTGCTGCGTACACGCTTTGTATTCAAATCCGGCTTTTACTGCACTTATCTCCGCTCCAGATTCACTCTAAGTGTTCTTATCCTGCTTTAACAACACTTATCACCGCTCAAACTTCACTCTAAGTGTCCTTAACCAAACTACCTTCATTTTCCATTTTATCACAATCAAATCCTCCGCAATACAAAAAAACACCCGCCATTCAGAATGACGGATGCGCTGATTGATTAATACGCTTTTTCCTGATAAAAATAATTCGGCTTCACGATTTTGTTTTTATACTGATTATGAAAGATGTGGGTTGTCGCTGGAGACATTGGCGGTATGAGCCAAGTCCAGTCACCTGTTACTTCGCGTCCGGCTGTTGATTCGTTGTGTTCGAATCGTTTAAATTGCTGGGCAGCCGTATGATGGTCCACAATGCTCGCGCCTGCTGTCTTGAAGGAGTGCAGCACGGCTCTGTTCAGTTCCACAAGAGCCCGGTCTTTCCATAATGTTGCTTGTGTTGACGTGTCAAGCCCCAGGAGCTCAGCCACTTTCGGCAGCATATTATACCGGTTTTCATCGGCAAGGTTTCTGGCGCCTATTTCCGTTCCCATGTACCAGCCGTTAAAAGGAGCGGCCGGGAATGTGATGCCCCCGATTTCAAGCTTCATATCGGAAATGATCGGAACGGCGTACCACCTGGCCCCAAGTTCTTCGAGCTCGGGATAGTCAGGATGTGTAATCGGGACCTGCATGACGATTTCATCCGGGATTTCGTACCACACAGGCGCTCCCCCTGCGACTTCTATGACAAGCGGAAGGAGATCATAGGCTGTCCCCTTTCCTTTCCATCCGAGCGCGAGACATTCTTTTGTAAATGCAACTGAACCGGGGTCTCCGACAACGCCTGAATCTGTCTCATACCCTGCATATCTCAGCAGCTGATGATTCCAGATTCTCACAGGTGCCTGTCCATCCTGTTCCGGCTTAAAGATTGTGATTAACGGACGGATTCTTCCTCCGTTTGTTGCAAATTCTATATGTGAGAACAGCGCGTCCCTTATTTCCTCAGGTGTTTCAAGATGCCTTGCATCCGCAACGCGGAGTGTATTCCAGAACAGGCGGCCGATGCATTTGTTGCTGTTCCGCCAGGCCATTTTTGCGCCGTGCTCAAGTTCTTCTGACGTAAGATCAATAGTTCTGTTCCGTTCAAACCGGGATTTAACCTGAAGCAGGCGTGCAGTTGTTTCTTCTTGCGTTTTCTCAAGCTCCCGGTAGCACTCGATAATAAACTGCTCTGCTTCTGATATGATTTCAAGCTTGGTATTCATAAGAGCCTCCTAAATTGCCGGACTTCTATGTAAAGACTTACGGTATTTTTATGACAATAGATCATTTTTTTCTATATAAAGTATAGCATCTCACTTTGCACACACTTTTACTACAACCAACACTTTCATGAACTTTTCTATTCGGAAAAAACATTTTGCTGGCATCATCTTTTAAAACTATACATATCAAGGGGTTTACCTCATCTGGAAAAAGTATTCTATAAAAATATGAAAAAAGTATTATTTTTTTGTTGCAATGTGAAAGCCCTTTAATTAAAATAGGTTTATGCAAGCGATTGCACATTTTGCACTCATAGTTGCACACCACACATTAAAAAATAATGTAAGCGATTTTGCTATTAAATGAATTCGTTTACACCTATTATACTTACAGGAGAAAGAAGGACAAAAAGATGAAGAACTTATTATCATTCGATTTTTGGCAAAAGTTCGGTAAAGCCTTAATGGTCGTAGTAGCCGTAATGCCTGCAGCCGGTATCATGATCTCACTCGGCAAGCTTATTGCAATGACAGGCGGAGACATCACGCTCGTGCAAACGATTGCACGTGTAATGGAAGATATCGGGTGGGGAATCATCACGAATCTTCACATTCTGTTCGCTGTAGCCATCGGGGGATCCTGGGCTAAAGAACGTGCAGGCGGAGCATTCGCAGCACTTATCGCATTCGTACTGATTAACCGCATCACAGGTGCTATCTTCGGAGTTAATGCTGCAATGCTTGCAGATCCTGAAGCAACAGTAAACTCTCTTTTCGGACAAGAACTGATTGTTAAAGATTACTTTACTTCTGTACTTGGCGCTCCTGCACTGAACATGGGCGTGTTTGTCGGAATCATCGCAGGTTTCCTTGGTGCAAACCTGTTCAATAAATATTACAACTACAGCAAGCTTCCTGAATCACTTTCATTCTTTAACGGTAAACGTTTTGTGCCTTTCGCAGTAATTGGAGGTTCAGTTGTAACTGCTATCGTTCTTTCACTAGTATGGCCGTTTATTCAAGGTTTGCTTAACGACTTTGGACAATGGATTGCAACATCACGCAACACCGCTCCAGTTGTTGCACCATTCATCTTCGGTGCCCTTGAGCGTCTGCTTCTCCCATTCGGTCTTCACCACATGCTGACTGTACCGATGAACTATACGTCACTTGGCGGAACGTATCAAATTCTTACTGGCGGAAGCGCCGGTTCAACTGTTGCAGGTCAGGATCCGCTTTGGCTTGCATGGATTGCCGATCTGAACAACTTCCTAGCTGCAGGTGATACTGCAAGCTACAACAAACTGCTTGAAGAAGTAACTCCAGCCCGTTTCAAGGTTGGACAAATGATTCTTTCAACTGCTTCTCTTATCGGTATCGCTTTTGCCATGTACCGCAATGTTGATAAGGAAAAACGCACGAAATACAAATCAATGTTCCTATCTGCAGGTCTTGCCGTTTTCTTAACAGGTGTAACTGAGCCAATCGAATTTATGTTCATGTTCGCTGCACCGCTATTATATGTTGTATACGCAATTACAACAGGTCTTGCATTCGCAATCGTCGATATTATCGACATCCGCGTTCACTCATTTGGATTCATTGAGCTTCTGACTCGTACACCGATGATCATTAAAGCAGGATTATGGCTTGACCTTGTCAACTTCTTCCTTGCATGTGCCGTGTTCTTCGGACTGAACTTTGGAATTGCGAACTTCCTGATCAAACGTTTCAACTTCCCGACTCCGGGACGCAACGGAAACTACATCGATTCTGAAGAGCCTGCTGCAAAAACAACAGGTGAAGTAAACAAAGACTCTCAAGCTTCTGCGATTATTACTTTGCTTGGCGGTTCTGGTAATATTGAAGATGTAGATGCTTGTATGACACGTCTTCGCGTAACAGTCAAAGACCCTGCTATTGTTGCAAATGAAGCGCAATGGAAAGAAAACGGCGCTCTTGGGTTAATCATTAAAGACAAAGGCGTTCAAGCCATCTACGGACCGAAAGCAGATGTTTTAAAATCTGACATTCAAGATACGTTAGGAGCTTAAACGATGAAATTATTAACGCTTAATTGTCATTCCTGGCAAGAAGAAAATCAGATGGAAAAAATCAGGACGCTCGCGCTTGCCATCAAGGAACAGTCTTATGATGTGATTGCCCTTCAGGAGGTAAGCCAGCGGGTGGAAGAGCCCGTCCTGTATGACGGAGTCAAAAAAAACAATTATGCGTTAGTGCTGCTTGATGAACTGAAAAAACTCGGTGTTGCCGGATATAAGCTGGTATGGGGATTTGCCCATATCGGCTATCCGGGCTTTGAAGAAGGCTTAGCCATTCTGACAAAGCATCCGGTAGTTGACTCAGAAGTGTTTTCCGTCACAAAAGGCAAAAACACTGACTACTGGAAAACCCGTTCCATCGTCCGTGCGGATATTGACTATAACGGACAGGAAATTTCTTTTTACTCCTGTCACCTCGGCTGGTGGCACGATGAAGAGGAACCTTGCAAATACCAGCTCGACTCTCTTCTTCAAAAGGTTGACCTTGATAAGCCTTCCTTTTTAATGGGAGACTTCAATAACAGCGCCGAAGTGAGAGATGAAGGCTATGATTATCTTCTGTCACATGATTTGTATGACACGTACGAGCTTGCAGAAGACAAAGACTCAGGCATCACGGTAAAAGGAAAAATTGCCGGATGGGATGAAAATAAGAAAGATTTGAGAATTGACCTGATCCTAGTGAACAAGGAAGTAAACGTCCATTCTTCAAAGGTTATTTTCAATGATGACAACAGACCGGTTGTTTCTGACCATTACGGGGTTGAAATTGAAATCAGCATGTAATACCAGGGCTGCTTCTTTAAAAGAGGCAGCTTTTTTGTATGAAAGTGATCTTTTTTTCTCCTCTTTGCGTTTATCCTGTCGATCCCCCGGGAAACTATAAAGGTTATAGGGAGGCGGTATCTATGAAAGATCTATTCAGAAGAATTCATCAGCACGAACTAAACGACCTGTCTGCAGTTATCGCATATTATTTACTATTATCCCTGTTTCCGCTGCTTATTTTCTTAATTGCGCTGTTTCCTTATTTTTCACTTGATGTAACGCCGCTTTTGACATGGATTAATCACTATGTGCCTTCAGAGACAGCTGAGCTTTTAACAGAGCAGATCAGAAGCCTGTTCGGAGAAACCAACAGTTACATCCTTGCATTCGGCTTATTGGCTGCCTTATGGTCTGCAAGCAATGCTACACACATTCTAATCAGAGCGTTCAACCGGGCTCTTGAAATTAAAGAAACGCGTCCCTTTATCAAGGTGCGCATAGATGCTCTGCTGCTTGCCGCAGGGCTGATTATTACGATTACGATTGCATTGCTCCTGCCTGTATTCGGCAAAGTTATAATAAGCACATTAACGCGCTATGCACCGTTCCTTGAAGCCGTCAATCCGCTATTAAATCAGGCCAGATGGGTCATTTCCTTTTTCATGATTAATCTCGTCCTGCTTGCGCTGTATTACTTTGCTCCGAATGAAAAGCTGAAGTTTTTTGATATCTATTTCGGATCGCTGCTGGCAACAGTTCTTTGGACTTTAAGCTCTTACGGGTTTTCTTTCTATGTCGAAAACTTTAAAGCTTTTAATGCTGCATACGGAAGTTTGGGAGGCATTATCATTTTGCTCATCTGGATTTACTTTACCGCCTTTTCCATTCTGCTTGGCGGGGAAGTGAACGCGATGCGCGTCTGCAGGAGAAGGGATAAGTTCTGTCCGGATTGATATTTCCTTAATACACCAGTTTGATAAATTTGGAAGCGGGTATTTCACTTAGAGAAGACGCCTGAAGTGAAAGGAGACCGTATGCTTGATTTTGTGATCAATATGCTCAGGGAATTTGGAATATGGGGATTGATGGCGGGACTTGCGATTGAAGCATCCTCTCTCCCGTTTCCAGGCTCTCTTATCACCCTTGCCTATGGTTATCTGCTGAAGCTTTCCTTTATTGAAATCATTCTGATAGCTCTTTTAGGAAGTGCTGTCTATACGATTTTCAGTTTTATCCCTTATTGGATTGGCTATAAATTAGAGCACAAAATGAAAAAGAAGCTAACGAAAAAGAAGAAGACATTTGAAAAAACGCAGCGCTGGTTTAAAAAATGCGGACTTTGGAGCATCGCTCTCGCCCGTCCTTTCGGAATTGGGAACTACATTTCCTATGTCTCGGGACTTTCGAAAGTAAAGTGGGTCCCGTTTGCCGCTCTCACCTTTCTTGGAGTATTGCCTTTAAATATAGCGATGCTCTGGCTTGGACAGCTTGGAAGCCTCAAAACGGTGACAGCCTTTATGTCAGAGATGCAGATGTATGTCCTGATCATAGCAGGTGCAGGGATTGTCCTTTTCATAGTTTGGCGCTATATCAGCAAGAAAAGAGCATGTGCGCCTGCTGCGCAGCAGGAAACAAATTAAACAGAAAAAATCCAGGGGAAATCCCCTGGATTATTTTTTTGCCCCGCCCGCATACAGGATAACCAGCAGCACGGCAACGCCAATTGCAATGATGGTTCCTGCGGGAGGAGAAGTCATTAGAATACCTGCCAGGATTGCAAGCAGGGCCACTAGCGAGAACCAGGAGGAGTACGGATAGCTTTTCACATAAAAGCCACGAAGCTCTTCCCCCTTCTTCCTGCTTTTCAAGTGGGCGACTGTCAGCAGAATCCAAATGGACAGAATCGCATAGCCCGGCACGACCATCAAGTAACCGAAAGTCTTTTCCTCTGCAAAAACGGCAATGATCACACCGATGTAGAGAAAGGATGTGCTCGCAAGCAGAGCTCTGACAGGGACCTTTTTAGCAGACAGCTTTGAGAAATAGGACGGTGCATTTCCGCTCAGCGCCTGCGTGTAAAGCAGTCTTGATGCTGCATACATGCCTGTATTCGCAGCAGATATAACGGCTGTTAAGAGGACAAAATTCATAAAGCCTCCAACATACGGAATGCCGATTCGGTCAAAAACTGAGACAAACGGGCTTTCCGCTCCTACCATATTCCACGGCATGAGGCTTACAATAATTAAGATTGGAAGAACATAAAAAACAAGAATCCTTACGATGACACTCCGTGCGGCTCTCGGTATCACTTTTTCAGGATTTTCCGTTTCACCCAGCGTCATTCCAATCATTTCTGTTCCGCCAAAAGAAAACATGACAACAAGCATGGAGGCTGCAATTCCTGAAATGCCAAACGGCAAGAAGCCGCCGTGCTCTGTCAGATTTGAAAATCCGGCTGCACTTCCCCCGCCGATCCCCGTAAAGATCAGGACACCGCCTAGAATAATGAAAAGTGTAAGAACCGTAATTTTAAGCGCTGCAAGCCAGTATTCCGTTTCACCGAAAATACCTACTGCAAACAAATTTATGACCGTAATCAGGATGGAAACACCAAGTGACAGCAGCCACATCGGCACATCCGGAAACCAGTATTTCAGGAAACCGGCCGCAGCAGCCATCTCCGCTGCCATAACAAGCATCCAGCTGATAAAATAAATCCATCCGGCAAAGAATCCGGCAAACGGCCCGAGAATGGTTTCGATCAAATCTCTGAGCGTTTTTGCTTTCGGCTGCTGAACAGCCATTTCCGCCATTGCCTGCATCACAAAATAAAGAATAATGCCTGCCAGCAAGTACGAAATAATAACACCGGGGCCTGCAAGCTCAATCGATGAACTGCTCCCCTGGAAAATGCCTGCCCCAATGGCGCCGCCAAGTGCAATCATGGTGACGTGCCTTGATTTAAGCCCTCTGGCTAACTCGTCTTTTTGATCAGACGAATGGTGGTTTTTATTGCTCATGCTCGTCTCTCCTCATATATGGTCTATGCTCTTTTGTCTTGCACGTGTTATCTTAACAAAAAAGCAGATACATGAAAACAGTGTACGTCTCAGTCCTTGTGCGTAAGGTTCCACACTTCCATTAAAACCGGCATCTCTTTCTTTTCCTCCTCCGTTACAAGGTCCCATTGAATGCCGTCAGGCTTTTTATACGGAGTATCTGTCTCAATGATTCCCTGTTCGGTTACGATATAGTCCACGGGCAAATCATATGTATCAACCTTAAAGTCTTCCTCTGTTACCTGAATGCTGTGAATGGTCGAGATAACGGGCATGTCGGGATTGCCAAGCTCTCTCATAATGGCATACTCGCGGTCTGAATATCCCTCTCCTTTTCCAATTCTTCTCCCGTCCTTATGGACAGCAACAGAACCTGCAACAAACAGGTCGACCTTCGGCATCTCGGACAGAGAGATTTCCTTTCCATACTGCCTGATATTTTTTAAGCTTACAGCCTTCCTCTCTTCACCGGACGGGACCCATTCTCTTTTCAGCATGATAAATCCTGCTTTGAGCCTCGGCGTCGGAACGAGAAGGGTTTTCCCATCCTTGATCACACGGGCTCTAAGAGGAAGCTGCGGGGCGTCCGGATTGATTTTGACAACCTCCGCATTCTTGTAAATGTCCATCTGTGAAACAAGTTCGGCTGCTGCAGCCGCTCCCTTAAAGTTTGGAATTCGGTTCTTCAGCGGAAACGGGAAGCCTCCTAGCTTTTCATCCTCGAGCCTTTGCCACTTATTCTGTCTGATTTTATCTTTTGTGATCATGAAGCTCTCCTCCTCCTAATGTAAGGCCATGTGTTGCATGGTCTGACTGAATTTTACTGAATCCTGCACGTTCATAAAATCTTGCTGCCTCTTTTGTATCTGTTCGTAAAACAGCCGCTGAAAAGTTCGGAGCCGCCTCACGTAATAGCGTCTTTAAAAGCAGGGTTCCCGCTCCTTTTCTCCTGTACTCTTTTCCTACATAAAATCTTCTGATCCTGCATGTTCGTTTATCCTGATCGTACGGGTCCCGGTTTAGTCCCCCGACGGCAATTAATGTATCATGATGAAACACGCCAAACAGCGCTTCGCCCGGCAGACTGAACTTGTTTTTTCCGGTTTGGAAATCATGAACAAGCCTTTCAACTAATCGGAATCCCTCGCTTTTACTTTCTTCTAAAAGCGGGGTAATCTGTTTTTTTTGGAGTCTATTCATTCGTCTGACGATCATAGTGTACCCTCCTTCAAAGTTTTTTTCCGCCCGGTAGGCTAATCTTTGCCTTGTGACGGACAAGGTGATACGGTAGTAACAAATGTTCCAGTGCATAAAGGCACCGGAGCAAGCTTACAGAACCCAAGGAGGAATTTGAAGATGAGCCAAAAACAGATACTGCTTGCAGAACGCCCGTCGGGAAAACCGACTGCTGAAACCTTCCGCTACGCGGAAGTTCCTGTTCCATCACCCGAATCAGGACAAGTACTGATCCGCACTCTCTATCTGTCAGTCGATCCTTATATGCGCGGCCGGATGAACGAAGGGAAGTCCTACGTTGCTCCTTTCGAACTGAATCAGCCCATCTCTGGCGGAGTTGTCGGAGAGATTGTTGAAGCAAACGGCAGCAAGCTGAAAAAGGGAGACTTTGTCATCGGAAACCTCCCGTGGCAGGAATACTCTGTCGCAGGCGAAAATGAAGTGCGTCAAATAGATCCGTCCCTTGCCCCAATTCAGGCTTACCTCGGCATTCTTGGCATGCCCGGTTTGACGGCCTATTTTGGACTGCTTGATATCGGTAAGCCGAAGGAAGGCGAAACAGTAGTTGTATCAGGTGCTGCAGGTGCAGTAGGATCGATCGTCGGACAGCTTGCAAAAATCAAAGGCGCCCGCGTAGTCGGCATCGCCGGATCAGACGAAAAAATTTCCTACCTGATCGATGAACTAGGATTTGATGCTGCCATTAACTATAAAACACAAAACGTTGAAAAAGCGCTTGAAGAGGCATGCCCGAATGGAGTAGATGTCTACTATGATAATGTAGGCGGAGAAATTTCGGAAGCTGTTCATAAACTGCTGAACAAATTTGCCCGCATTCCTGTTTGCGGAGCAATCTCCACTTATAATTCAGACGGCAAAGACGTCGGTCCCCGCATCGAATCAACGCTGATTAAATCAAGCGTCCTGATGCAGGGCTTTGTTGTAGGGGACTTTTCCTCCCGCTTCGGCGAAGGCGCAAGAGAGCTTGGCGGCTGGCTGAAAGAAGGAAGACTGAAATATGAAGAGACGATTGTAGAAGGCTTTGAAAACATTCCCCAGGCATTCCTTGGCTTGTTCGAGGGCACGAACCTTGGCAAGCAGCTTGTGAAGGTTGCAGATCCTTCTGCTTGATTGCTGTTACTTTATAGAGAAAATCCCCCTGTTAGCTGATTTTTGGCTGATGGGGGATTTTTTTCTGGGTACAGTCCGGCGATTGGCCGTAATGACATGCTGATTTTACTCTTTGCTGATAGATTAACTATACGTTTAGTACTAATTACAGCTCATTTACTGCCTACTATCAGTTTACTACCAACAATCCTTTATTTACTGCCAACTTTCGCCGATTTACTACCAACTACAGATTATTTACTACCAACTATTCCTCATTTACAACCAACTCCTTTCCCACCGCTGCCTATCGCTTCTTACTGCCATTTACTAATAACCCGCTCACATAAAAAAAGAGAGCTATTAAGCTCCCTTTGAAGTGATTTACATTTTGCTTTCAGCTTTATCCAGAAGGACTTTCGCCAAATCTGACAGACTCTCAGTCGTCTTATTAATCTCCTGAATGGAATCCACGATTGCATCAAGGTCTGTTTTGTTTCGTTCAAACATTTCCATGTAGTTTTCCATTTCCGTCTTTACAGTAACTAATCCGCTGCGCACCTGCTGGATTTGGGACTGGGAGGTTTGGGTGGACTCGTTCATGGAACTCATAATCGTGACGATTGTATCCATGTGTTTATTGCTGTTAGAAGTAAGGGCATTGATTTCATTGCTGGTCCGCTTTGAATCTTCTGCTAGCTTTCTGACCTCGCTTGCAACAACCGCAAAGCCTTTGCCGTGATCGCCTGCTCTTGCTGCCTCAATGGATGCATTTAAAGCAAGAAGGTTTGTCTGGTCTGCAATGCCTTCAATTTCCTTTGTCATTCTCGTAATCTGGTCGGAAATCTTTTTAAGGTCTCCAATACCCTCGAGAGAGTTTTCGACTTTTGAAAATACTTCCCCGAAGACAGAGACCATTTCATCCATCTGTTTTTCATTTTCATTCGTCAGCTTCAGAAGATGTTCGCTTGTTTTCTTCGTAGATTGGATTTCCTCGCGAATTTGTTCTGCTTTTGCACTAGTATCATCCATTGTGGAATCAGTCAGCTGAACGGACGCCGCCATTTCCTGGCTGATTATGGACAGTTCTTTTTGCAGACTGATATTTTCCTCGTTCAATTCTTTCAGTTCGTTCATTCGTTTTTGCATATATTGATCAACAACAAGCTGGGAGTCCAAATTAATCGCATGTGTAATCGCAAGCAACGCTGTAGAAAGCTTTTGAGGTTCCTGATGCAGCAGCTCCACAACTTTCGGAAGCAGGAGTGTGCTGATGGCTGAATACGTAGAAAGAAACCACGTTACAGGCAAATGCGTCTGGCTGTGTGTGCCGCCGATCCGTTTTCTCATATCAAAAAAGCGGTCGTCCATCTCACCACTTAACAGACTTTGAAAGTAGTCAACAAACACAGCTTTTAATCGCTCCCGGGTGGAATGATCTGCTGCAATCCTGCTGAGCATCGGCTGTTTGTAAAGATGTGTCAGGACCTTTTCAAGAAGTTCGTCCAGAAGAGGCAGAACGACAGGCTTTAGCTCTTTTAAAACAGCCAGCTGTTCTTTCGTAAAACCCATATAGATCAGTCTTGCATTTATTTCTCGCTCTGAAGTGGCAATGACCGCGTCATCTTCAGGAAATTCCATAACCGGATGAAATGCATCCGTTGTCTGTTTCTTAGAAAAAAGTGTCAGCATGCTTGTTCTCCTTACCTTCTACCTTGAGATTCCCTTCTTGGAAAAGAAAGTTCTCTCCTTATATCGGCAGGAAACGGGAAACGATTAGAGGTGTCAAAAGATATAATGTGCCGGGTGAAGATTGTTTGTGAATAAACAAAAAACACAAACCCCGAGTCTGTGTTTTAGTTGACCAGCGAATGCTTGAACGCGTAGATAACAGCCTGAGTTCTGTCCTGCACATCCAGCTTGCTTAGTATGTTGCTTACATGCGTTTTGACTGTTTTCAGCGCGATGAACAGTTCATCAGCTATTTCCTGATTTGTTTTTCCTTCAGCCACAAGCAGAAGGATCTCCATTTCGCGGGCAGTCAGTTCATCGTGCGGATGATGGACAGGCTTCTGCCTCATTTTCATCATCATTTTTCCTGTCACTTCTGGTTCAAGAACAGAATGTCCGTGGAATGTCTTTCTTACTGCCTCTGCAATTTCACTTGCCTTGGATGTTTTGAGCATATAGCTTGTCGCACCTGCTTCAAGCGCCGGGTATACTTTTTCATCGTCAAGAAAGCTTGTGACGATGATGATTTTTGCTTCCGGCCACTTTTCAATAATCTGCCGGGTAGCTTCAATTCCGTCCATTCCGTCCATGACAAGGTCCATCAAAATGATATCAGGCCGCAGTTCGAGGGCCAGTTCAATTGCTGTAAAGCCATTGTCCGCCTCACCGACAACCTCAATGTCGCTTTGGGCTGCAAGATAAGAAGATACCCCGATCCTTACCATTTCATGATCATCTACAAATAATACCTTAATCATCCTTTTCCCCCCTTACAAGCGGAATTTTGACTTCAAGCTTTGTGCCTTTTCCGGGAAAACTCACAATCTTTAGTGTTCCGCCAAGCTGTGCCGCCCGTTCGTGCATGTTCTGCAAGCCGTAGCTTCCTGTTTTGGCTGCATCTACTTTGAATCCGATTCCGTCATCGATCACTCTGAGGAGCACCAGATCATCCCGCTCGATAAACAGCACTTCAAGCGTTTCTGCTTTTGAATGCCTGAGCGTATTTGAAACGGATTCCTGCAGGATTCTGAATAAATGATCCTCTATTCCTTTATCAAGCTGCACATCTTCCATTTTCCAGCTGACTTCCATCGGCACCTTTTGTGAAAGTTCCTGAAGCAGATCTTTCATGCCTTCCTGAAGAGTTTTTCCTTTCAGGGCGGCAGGACGCAGATGAAGCAGGAGCGCTCTCATTTCAAGCTGTGACTGATGAATCATCTGCTCAACCATCTGCAGCTGCCTGTTTTCTGCTTCCGCCCTGCTGTCACTTGATTCGTTGATCGCTGACATCATCATTGATGCTGCGAACAGCTGCTGGCTGACAGAGTCGTGAAGCTCTCGTGCAAGCCTGTTGCGTTCTTCGGAGACGATTTTCTGAATGCGTTTTTCCTGTTCTTCAGCTTTTTCATTTGCGAGTTTTTGCGACAGCTTTGTCTGCTCCGTCAAATGCTTCTGCAGCTGGCGCAAAGAATGCCACATCTTCTCAAAGTCACCTGATTTTTTCGGAAAGTCACTATCCACATACTTTCCCCGGGCAAGCTGGGAAAGGGCGTCTGAAAGCTGTCCAATATCGCTGCGCAGAAAAACGCCCGAGTAAAGCCCCAGCAGCAGTCCGATAAACACACTGACGGCCGGGACAAAATAAATAAACGGAAGATCAAGCATCTCTTTCTCCCAAAGAATGCTCCAGTCGTTCAGAGGAAACATGAAAAAATAACTTGCCGAAAGAAAAACAAGGACAGAAACCGAAATCGCAGCACCAAGAGCCATTTGTCTCAGAATGCTGGTCATATCCGCTTCACCTCTAAGTCTCCGACAATAGAAGAAGTAATAATTTTCACTTTCTGAACCGAAGCATCATACCCTGCTGTCTGATAGGAAATGCTCTGATTAAACAATTTGGGCTCATGATGGCCGAAAACGCGGACAGCTCCTGCAAATGACGAATGCTGGACAGACACATCCACTTCATAAGGAATGAGAATCTTTACATTCCCTATAAAATTGCGGATGATAATCATATTTTCCTCTTTCGGCAGTACCGTATTGCTCAAATCAACGATCGTATCGCCGATGCCATTCTGTATATTAATATCATTCCACTCATAAATCTCTTCAGGCGTTGACTGCTGCCCGAATACATTGTTTCCAAGAATCGGTCTTTTATAAATCACATCTTCTTTTTTTAAAGAGAGAGATTCTTTCAATTGGGGTTCAACAACTGCAGGTGCCTTTTTCGAATGCCTGTATTGAACAAGCAGATAAATTGCCAGGGCACAGATAAGAAACTTCACTGCCCACAAATTCATAACGGTGATAATCAAACTGATCAACCCGAACCAAAACAGCAGCTTCCCCGTCTTTTTGCTGAGTCTCTTTTTTCCAAAATAAACACAGACAGACGACAGAAGCAGGAAAAAGATAAGTCCACCGTGATCAAAAAAGACTTCAAGCATTAAAAGAACGACCCCAATTAAAAGAATATACGTAATCACATCGGCGTTGGCTTTTTTGAGCATGTGGGCTTACCTCCTTATTAGAAAAGCGGAAGCGGCCGGTTAGCTCCGGAAGCCAGATAAGAAATCACACGAAAAGTCCGGTTTTGACTTTTTGGGGGATTTTGTTCTGGCGGAGGAGTTGGCCGCTGGAGCTAGACAATGTGCAGAACTCTGTATATCTCTTTACTTGAAAAGCGGAAGCGCTCGTTTAGCTCCGGGAGTCAGATAAGAAATCACACGAAAAGTCCGGTTTTGACTTTTTGGGGGATTTTGTTCTGACAGAGGAGTTGAGCGCTGCAGCTGGACAGTGTGCAGAATTCTATATTCTTCTTTACTTTGAAAAGCGGAAGCGGCCGGTTAGCTCCGGAAGCCAGATAAGAAATCACACGAAAAGTCCGGTTTTGACTTTTTAGGGGATTTTGTTCTGGCGGAGGAGTTGGCCGCTGGAGCTAGACAATGTGCAGAATTCTATATTCTTCTTTACTTTGAAAAGCGGAAGCGGCCGGTTAGCTCCGGAAGTCAGATAAGAACTGAACCGAAAAGTCCGCTTTTGACTTTTTGGGGCAGTTTGTTCTGGCGGAGGAGTTGGCCGCTGAAGCTAGACAGTGTGCAGAACTCTATACTCTTATTACCTAAGAAATGGCTCGTTTAGCTCCGGAAGCCAGATAAGAAATCACACGAAAAGTCCGCTTTTGACTTTTTGGGGGATTTTGTTCTGGCGGAGGAGTTGGCCGCTGAAGCTGGACAGTGTGCAGAATTTTATATTCTTTCATTTAATATCTGTACAAAACACCTTCCAAAAAAGGCGCAGAAACCCGCGCCTTCTATAGGATACCATGTTTTCAGACTGCAGAATCCTCTTTTTTCAGTTCTTTTTCGAGCTGAGCGATTCTTCCGTCAATTGTGCTGCGGTAGTAGCCCGTATTCACTTCGTTTTCAAGTCGGTCAATATAGCTTTCCAATTCATCAAAACGTGTATGTGCTCCTTGTGAATAGCTGCTGCTGTCGAGGACCTTATTCATGCGGTGAGATGCGCGGGCTGTATTTTCCCGGCCCATCAATTCCATGCGTTTAATGTACATGTCCTTTAGTTTATGTTTCATTTCTTCATACTTGCGCTCAAGTTCCGCAAGCTGGCCTGACACTTCTTTAAGTGATTCACTGATTCGTACTGTCCGTTCCTGATACTGTTCATGCTCTCTTACTGCAAACTCATGCAGCTCGCTTTCTCCTGCCTGTGCGGCAATGTCAGCCTGGCGTTTGCGTTTTTCCGCGAGATGCTCAGCCTGCTTTAATTCACGCGTAAATTCTTCTTTAAGCAGATACTGTCTCTCCACTAATTTGCGGACTTTATCAGTTTCCTGTTCGCATTCTCTTAAATACTGATTCAATAAGGCGATTGGGTTTTTCTTTTCCTTTTGGTCCAGAATTTCATGAAAATCGGCTGCAAGTGTTTCTTTGATTCGTGTCAATAAATTGCTCATCATGTATCTCTCCTCAGTTAATTAATTGTTTTTTTTCATTTCTGCCCATTGGCGTTCGAAGTTCGTAAATGGATCGGCTGATTCTTTTTCTGCCGTCACTTCTTTGTTGTTCCATTTTTTGTATACTACATAAAGGATGTATGCTGCCGCTGCGCCGATCACTGCCGGAAGGTTTGAAGCTGATGCACAGAGTGCAATGATTCCGGCGATTACCCAGAAAATTTTCATTCCCTTTGAATCTGTTTTCATGAACCCTTTATATGCGTAATAAAGGATGACCAGGCTGATAGCCAGTGCAAGCATTGGCGCAAGGTTTGCCAGCAGCACGATTGCTGCAATCCCTCCAATGATCAGTAACCCGAATTTTTTCATGTTCTGTTCCTCCTTTCTATAGTTCTATCCTACCTTCCATGCGGTTTTCCCATAACGAGCCTGAGCTTTAATTTGAACTAAGACCTGAGGCTTAGCTCCTTACAGACCTTAATAATCTTCATGAAAAAGCTGTTTACACATTTACACATTCGTTTGCTGCACAATCCGCCTCCAAAACCATCTAAAAAACCTCAAAATAATAAATTTTTAAATAATTTTAAAAATTCCCTCTTGTTCAATACTTCTTTCCTTGTTATCATAGTGAACATTCAACAAAGAGGAGACAGGAGGCATTTTAGTGAAAAAGAAATATTTAATAGGAATTCTTATTTTCATCCCATTTTTACAGATTCTTTTGCTTCCTTTTGCCAATAAAATTGAACCGGTGATCCTCGGGCTCCCGTTTCTTCAATTTTGGCTCTTCCTGTGGATCGCGGTTACGCCGCTTTGCACATGGGCAATTTTCAGAATCCAGAAAAAACAGGGAGGTCTTGAATAATGCAGCAGGGAAATACAACAGCATTGGGCATCACGATTTGTATCATCTTAACCGTTGTATTAATCGGTTTTCTTGCAGGCCGTGACAAGTCTTCCAGAAGTTCTGTAGAAGAATGGTCAGTCGGAGGAAGAAAATTCGGCGGGCTTCTCGTTTGGTTCCTTGTCGGCGCTGACCTTTATACGGCCTATACATTCCTTGGTCTGACAAGTACAGCATTCCAAGCCGGAAGCGTAGCGTTTTTCGCTATTCCCTATTCCGTTTTAGCTTATTTTATCGCCTATTTCTTCCTTCCGAAGCTATGGAGGACGGCAAAGGAATTTCAGTTCACTACTCTTGCTGACTATGCCCGTGATCGTTTTGACAGCAAGCTTCTTTCTTCGCTGATTGCGATTGTCGGCGTACTGATGCTGATTCCATATATCGATCTGCAGCTGAGCGGCATCATGGATACCCTGCGTGTGGCAGGTACAGGCTACATCAATGTTACGGTTGTCGTGATTACATCCTTTTTCCTTGTTGCCCTGTACACGTTTTTCAGCGGAATTAAAGGACCTACTTATACAGCAATCATTAAAGATGTTCTTGTTTGGGCCATCATGCTTTTCATGGTCGCCTCCCTGCCGATTATCCATTTCGGCGGATGGACGCCGATGATTGATAAGGTCATCACGGATGCACCGCAGCTCCTGACCATCCCTCAGTCAGGTCCAAAAGGCTTAATGTGGTTTGCAACAGCAGCCATCGTGTCGTCACTGGCACTTTTCATGTGGGCTCACGCAGCAACAGGCGTCTTCACAGCAAAAAGCGAAGATGCCATCAGAAAAAATTCTATGTTCCTGCCCCTATATAACGTTGTTTTAATTCTCGTCATTTTCCTTGGCTTTATTGCCTATCTGGTACTGCCGGGCGAAACAGATCCGCGGTTTGCATTGCTTACACTGATTCAAACATCATACGGCGGCATTGCCCAGGGACTTGCTTATTCAACAATTGCCCTTGCATCCCTGATTCCATGTTCAATTATGGCCATTGGTGCATCCAACCTGTTTGCAAACAATATCTACAGAGACTTGATCAACCCTAAAGTAAAACCGGCGAAGCTGACAATGATTACACGCAGCATGGTCTTTTTGGTTATCGGACTTGCCCTCGTATTCGGACTCCTGTTCCCCACAGCGCTCGTTTCGCTTCAGCTGCTTGGAGTATCCGGTATGGTGCAGATCTTCCCTGCTGTCGTACTAAGCCTCTTCTGGCAAAAGCAGACGCGGGAAGCAACGATTATCGGCTTGCTTGTCGGACTTGGCGTGACATTCACCGTCTACGGTACAGGTCTTTCGTTTGGCATTTATGAAGGATTCTGGGGACTTTCTGCCAACTTCCTTGCGTTATTGGTTTTAAATCCTTTGTTTAGAGCAAAATCAACAAACGTTTCTGCCTTTCTTTTTCATAAGAAAAACCATAATTCAGCTATCAGAAAAGGCGCTTAAACAGCAGGCACATCATGTGCCTGTTTTTTTCTGGTTTCCTTCTTTTTAAAAAAGGGGATAATATCTCCATTACATATAACAAAGGGAGGCTAAACCATTGAATCTTTCAGGAAAAGTTGCCATTGTGACCGGAGCAAGCTCAGGAATTGGAGAAGCGGCGGCCATCAAGCTTGCTGAACAGGGGGCAAAAGTTGCGCTGCTTGATATAAAAGAAGAAAATGCGGAAAGCGTAAAAAAGAAAATTGAAGAAATGAACGGCGAGGCCATCATTGTCGAATGCGACGTATCTGATGCCGAAAGGATGGAAACCAGCTATAAAAAGGTCATTGATGCTTGGGGCAGGCTCGATATTGTTTTTGCAAACGCAGGAATCAACGGAAGGTGGACTCCTATTGAAGATCTTTCTCCTGAGGACTGGGACCAGACGATCAATACGAATTTGCGAAGCACCTTTTTAAGCGTAAAATATGCCATTCCCTATATGAAGAAAAACGGCGGGAGCATCATTATCACAAGCTCAATCAACGGTACCCGCATGTTTAGAGGGTTTGGACGCTCCGCCTACAGCACGTCAAAAGTCGGACAGGTCGGTTTCGGGAAAATGGCTGCCCTCGAGCTTGCAGGCTATAAGATCAGAGTCAACATGATCTGTCCGGGAGCAATCGAAACAAACATCGACAGCAACACCTTTGCCGAAGAAGAAAACATTGAAAAAGTAGAAGTTCCGGTTGAGTTTCCTGAAGGAGAACAGCCGCTTGAACAAAAAGCTGGCTCGCCTGAACAGGTCGCAGATCTCGTGTACTTCCTTGCATCTGACCTTTCAAGCCATATTACAGGGACAGAGGTCTATATAGACGGCGCCGAATCCCTTCTCTAATGGGAATGAAAACCTCCCTCCGGACGCAAAATAAGAACCAGCTGATCATAAGGAGGAATTTTCATGACAAACAAAAACGATAACCGCGAATCGAAAAACAAGTACCCAAACAATAAAAAGCAGGATACTGAGTTTTCAAAAGAAATCAATATCCGAAGTGAGCAAACGAAAAAGGACTTGGGGAAATGAATTGTAAAGGCAGTCAGGTGGAATCCTGACTGCCTTTTTCTATTGGTGCAGCTTTATGGAAGTTGTTTGTGGTTGATAAGTACCACCAAGATTTGAGTTACTTGAACTGATGATTCTTATAAGCTTGATAAGTACCACCAAACACTGAGTTATTTGAATTGATGGTTCTTATAAGCTTGATAAGTACTACCAAACACTGAGTTCCTTGAATTGATGGTTCTTATCAGCTTGTTAAGTACCATCAACCTCTGAGATTCTTGACTTGATGGTTCTTATAAGCCCGATAAGTACCACCAACCTCTTCATTCCTTGAATTGATGGTTCTTATCAGCTTGTTAAGTACCACCAAACCCTGAGTTTCTTGAATTGATGGTTCTTTTAAGCTCGATAAGTACTACCAAACACTGAGTTCCTTGAATTGATGGTTCTTTTCCGCTCTATAAGTGCCATCAACCTCTAAGTTTCTTGGATTGATGGTTCTATTTTGATTAAGCCTCCAGGCAATAACTCCACCTATCAAACCCAACCACCAAAAAATGCCCCGGACATTTCACCCGGGGCACTTTCATTTCATTCACTGCTTCGCTTTTTCAATTTCTTCTACCATAAGGGAAAGCTCTTCCCACCGTTCCATTGTGGCTTCAAGCTCGGCTTCGACGGCCTGCTGCTGTTCCATCAGCTGCTGGATCTTACCGTAGTCGCTGCCGCTTGAGGCAATCTGAGCCTCAAGTGCTTCATTTTTCTCCTCAAGCTCTGCAATCTTGTCCTCAATAACATCCCACTCCTGCTGTTCTTTGTAGGAGAGTTTTTTGCGCTGCTTCGGAGCGGTTTCCTGAGGTTTGGCAGCTTCTTTTTTTTCAGGTTCTTTTACCTGTTTCCGGGAATCCATGAAGTCTGTATAGCTCCCCTGGAATCTGCTGACAGCCCCGTTTCCTTCAAAAACAAGAAGTCGGTCTACCACGCGGTCGAGGAAGTAGCGGTCATGGGATACGGTAATGACAACACCGGGAAACTGGTCGAGATAGTCTTCCAGGACGCTCAGGGTTTGGGTGTCCAAGTCATTTGTCGGCTCATCCAGAAACAGCACGTTCGGCTCCTGCATCAGAACTTTCAGCAGGTACAGTCTGCGGCGTTCTCCCCCTGAGAGCTTGCGGATGTAGGTCCACTGCATAGAGCGCGGGAACATGAACCGCTCCAGCATCTGCTCGGCTGTGATTGTTTGGTGATCTACAGTCTGAACAACTTCTGCGACTTCCTTAATATATTCGACTACGCGAAGATCCTCATCCATCGCTTCGTGATCCTGGGTGTAGTAGCCGATTTTCACCGTTTCACCTATTTCAACGGTACCGCTATCAGGCTGGATGCGTCCTGCGATGATGTTCAGCAGTGTTGATTTTCCGCTTCCGTTTGGTCCGATAATGCCAAGCCTTTCTCCGGGAACAACAAGGTAGCTGACATCCTTCATCAGAGTCCTGTCCTGGAATGATTTAGACACATCTTCAAGCTCGATGACTTTTTTGCCAAGCCGGGTTGAACCGATGGCAAAATCAACACTTTGCTTAGCGGCAGGCCCTTCCTGGTTTTGAAGCTCCTCTGCACGTCCGATGCGGGCTTTTTGCTTTGTTGTTCTTGCTTTGGCTCCCCTTCTCAGCCAGGCGAGCTCCCTGCGAAGCAAGTTCTGGCGCTTGGATTCAGACTGTTCGGCGTTAAACTCCCGCTCTGCCTTTTTCTCAAG
This sequence comes from Metabacillus mesotrionivorans, assembly GCF_052171315.1. Lineage (NCBI taxonomy): Bacteria > Bacillati > Bacillota > Bacilli > Caryophanales > Bacillaceae > Metabacillus > Metabacillus mesotrionivorans. Next base: position 31,533 of record NZ_JBQMFF010000006.1, read on the forward strand.
AAACACCTCGTAATTTCCTTCATATACATACAGCTTTCCATATTCCAGTTCAAAAATCTGGTTCGTTACCCGATTCAAAAAATAGCGGTCATGCGTAACAAGCAAAATCGATCCTTTATACTGGGCCAAAAAAGCTTCAAGCCATTCAATCGTTTCGTTGTCCAGATGGTTGGTAGGCTCATCAAGAATGAGCAGGTCTGCAGGCTGGATCAATGCTTTTGCAATTGCCACCCGTTTTTTTTGGCCGCCGGACAGCTGGCGCACCGGCTTTGCGAAATCAGAAATGCCAAGCCGTGTAAGAACTGTTTTGGCAACCGTATTTGCTTCCCACGCATCATGTTCATCCATTTTTTGCTGAAGGGCAAGCAGCCTGGACTGCTTTTTCTCATCCTCAGGGTTTTGTTCAAGTTCTGACAGGGCGAGCTCATATTCGCGCATCACTCTCATGATCTGAGAGTCGCCGTAATAAATTTGCTCAAGAACAGACAGCTCCTCTTCAAGTTCTGGCTGCTGCGGAAGATACTCGATATGAAACGAGTTGGAGTGAATCAGTTTCCCTTCTTCAGCCGTTTCAACTCCTGCAAGGAATTTCAGCAGGGTCGATTTTCCCGTGCCATTCGTTCCGATCAGGCCAATCCGCTGTTTTTCAGCAATCGAAAAAGAAATGTGATCAAACAATGTTTTTTCACCGTATGTTTTATATAAATTCTCTACAGAAAGAATGCTCATGCCAAACTCCGCCCTTATTCAAGATTTCATTCCTTTCATTGTACAGCAGGCCGGGGGAGAAAAAAAGCAGATTTGCTTCACGCAAAAAGGAGAGCGCCCGCGGCACCCTCCATTCCTTCACTTAATAACAACCGGCAGCCAAAAATAGACACCTAAAACAATAATGACAATACATACAATATTCATCCAGAAGCCTGCCCGGACCATATCCGATATCTTCAGCACATCAGCACCGAACACGGCGGCATTCGGAGGAGTGGAGATCGGGAGCATGAACGCACATGATGAAGCAAGCGCGGCAACAGCCATCAAACCGTATGGCTCAACCCCGATCGCTAGTCCAAGTCCTACTGTAATCGGAATGATCATATTGGACACAGCCGTATTGGACATGATTTCCGTCATGAACAAAATGGCGGCTGTCAGTATAATGATGATCAGCAAATACGGAAACGCTTCCAAAAGATTCAGCTTGCTGCCGATCCATTCCGTCAGTTTAGAAGCAGAAAAACCTTCTGCAAGAGATAGCCCTCCTCCAAACAGAAGAAGAAGCCCCCACGGCAGCTGCTTCATATCATTCCATTCAAGCAGTCTTTCTCCTTTTTTGCTTGGAATTAAGAAAAGCAAAAGCGCACCGAATATTGCTATAGCGGTATCCGATACAGCAAATGGCAGAATGAACTTAAACATCCACAGAAATGCCGTTGCTAAAAAGATGACGCCGACCCATCTTTCTTCTGTACTCATTGAGCCCAGTGCTTTCAAGTCTTTTTTAATGAAATCCGTTTCCTTGCCGGTTTCAAAATCCACTTTGAATTGAAGCTTTGTCAAATAGAAATAAAGGATGACCAGCAGGATCACCGTAATTGGAAACCCGAATAAGAACCATTCAAAAAACATAATTTCACGATCGAGCATTTCCCTCGACATCGCTGCGAATACGGCATTAGGCACCGAACCTACAAGGGTTGCCAGACCTCCAATCGACGCAGCGTACGCTACTGAAAGGAGGATGGATTTACTGAATTTGTGAAGGGAGTCTCCTTTTAAAATTTCCTTTACCTTTACTTCTTTAATAAGAGCAAGTGCAACAGGAAGCATCATCAGGGCAGTCGCAGCATTTGAGATCCACATGGATAGAAACGCTGTAGCGAGGATGATCCCAAGGACAATCCGGTGGCTTTGAGTGCCGATGAGCTTTAGGATATAAAGAGCGATTCTCTTGTGAAGATTCCATTTTTCAATGGCAATGGCAATGATAAATCCGCCCATGTACATAAAGACAGTGGGATTCCCATATGCTTTTGCAGCGGAATCAATATCAAGCCCGCCTGTAATCGGCAGAAGAATGAGCGGCATAAGGGAAGCTGCCGGTATCGGTATCGCCTCTGTAATCCACCAGATCGCAATCCATGATGTGACAGCGAGCACTGCACGCGGAGCATCTGAAAGCTCTGTGTCGGGTATTAGGAAAAACAAGAGTAAAAAACTGGCCGGCCCAAGAAGTAATCCTGTCAGTTTGGGCGCTGTATAAACTTTCATCTTCTCCACCTCCATTTTCAGGATTTCTACAAGAATCAGCAAAACCCTTTAATTATTTCCACGGAAATGTCGAACGGCGGTGTTTTTCCCAAGAAAAAAAGAAGGCTGCTTCAGCCCTCTTTCTGCTTGTTTTGCTCTACATTCAGTTCGATCAGATTGCCGTCCGGGTCATTCAGGAAAATCTGGTCAAAGCCGCTGACGCCATTCACATCTTCCCGAAACTCGATATGATGCTTTGCCAGCCACTCAACAGCAGCCTGGTAATCTGCCATTCTAAGAGCCAGGTGACCTTCTGTCGAGACAAGGTTATGCTGTTTCCGAAGTGTCTGAGAGTTTTCATCCACCAGCAAGTGAAGCTGCTGATTTCCGATTTTATACCAGACTCCCTCTGAATCAAACGGAGGCCTGTCGATTTCCGTCAGACAAAGGACGTTCTCATAAAAATGCTTCGCTGCCTGCAGATTTGTTACAGACAGGCTCACATGCTGTATCGCCTCATTCCAAATCATTTTCCACACTCCGTTAAAGGGTATTTCCCGCCGCAGGAATTGGATGCTCATTCAGGAGCCTTGCAAGATGCACAAGATTCATGCTCATCGTGCGCGTGTTTTTAATTGTAAAGGCATTTTCCTTCCCTGCTTCCATATAGGAAGGTCCCGGTCCTGCCTCGCCGACCCAGTAGACATCTGCATTCGGCGGGATCAAAAAGCCGATGTGCTGCAGTCCGTAGAGAATGGAGCGCGAGGCTTCCTTTGCGCCGTCCTCATTTCCTGTTACAGCGACACCGCCTACTTTATTATAATAAATAGACTGGCCTTTTTCATTCGTTTCACTGCTTGATGCGTAAAGCCTTTCCATGACGAGTGAGGCTATGCTGCTTTTTTCGCCAAGCCAGAGAGGCGTCCCTATGACAACAATATCAGCCTCGGCAATTTTCTTAAGGATCAGCGGCCACTCATCTCCCCGTCCCAAATCTTCTGCCATTCCAAAAGCAAGATTGTAATCGGAAATTCTCAGTTCTTCTGTTTGTACCCCTTCGTTTTCCAGATGCTTTTGAGACTGTTTCATGAGCGATTCAGTGTTTGAAGGCTCATTGCCTTTCTTTAAGGAACAATTCAAATAAAGAGCTTTAAGCATATCTCCGTCTCCTTTATTCGTGGTTATAGGTGTTTATTTCCTTTTTTTCAAAGAGGTCAAACATGAGATCTGCTTTGAGATTTCCGCACATAAAAACCTTCCCGTAAACCGGGAAGGCTTTCATCATTAATTCCAAATAGCGTCCACCCATTCCGGATGATCAATAAATGGATTGCGGTTGTATTGATAGTCTTTATAGATGATGTCGTTTCGTCTCATTTCACGGGCGTCAACCGGATCCTGTTTATGCCATTGAATCAGGACGGACATTTTCCCATGGTACGGTGCTGTTCCATTGTTTACGCTGTTGTTCAGCTCAAGATTCACCTCTCCGCTGTCTCCCTCATACCGGACGGCCATGTAAAACAGCATTCTCGCTACATCGCCTTTGACAGCATCTCTCGGCTCCCATGAGTCAGAATCCGTATAGTTTCCAAGTGCTTCTGAATGCTCTGTGCCGCCCATGTCAAAGTCTTTGTTTCCTCTTGAACTGTTGACACTTACATCAGTAGGACGCAGATGGTGAAGATCTGTTCCGGGACCCATAGCCGTACCGAAGTCACCGTGGGATTTAGCCCAGACATGTTCTCTGTTCCAGTCGTTCACATTGCCGCCGTTTGTGAATTCACCTTGTGAGCGGCCTGTATACAGAAGAATGACATTGTTCGGGTTATTCGGGTCTTCATCTGTATTTCTTAAGGCATCCCAAACGTTGTCATAAGAGAGTTCTCTATGATCATCGATAATATTATGAAGAGCTGATTTTAAAGAAGAACCCGTTTTGCCGACTGCAGTCTGATAGTACGTACCATCATAAGGGGATGGCTCCGTACCCGGATCTGGATCTGGATCAGGCTGTGTGCCTCCGCCTGAAGTTTTTTCCATCGCAGTTGTGCTGATTACACCGCTGTGTGAAAAATAAGCAGCCAGTTTGCCTGTTACTTTAATCTGAGTTCCTTTTAAAGAAGGGTTCGTCATAAGACCAAATTGAGAGCGGTAAGAAGACGGAATCTGCACATAAATCATTTTGGACGTGCTTGTTTCTGTTGGAGAATCTGCAAGTGCAAGTGCATAGTCGTTCGGGTAATTGCCTGTAATGACGGTATTTGTCCCGGTCGGCTGTCCGACAACATAACCTTTGACCGATTTGACCGTACCGTTTTGATTGGCATTTGCTTCTGCTACCGAGTAAGGATTAGTCAGCGAACCGTCTGCAGCATGAACTTGTGTTGGAGTTGTCTGCAGAACAGGGATAAACAGGGCAAGAAGCATGACTAGCTTCATCAGTAAAATGGCAGGCTTATTTTTAAGCAACGTTTTTTCCTCCTTAATAATTGATTACTAAAAGAGAATACTATGAAATTATTAACTATTTATGATGATTTTGTAAATTTACGTCAGATTCCTGCTGTTTTTGGAAAGATGAGAGAATGAGACTAGGAAGCCCTGAATCTTTCAGCACAGAAAAAAGATGCACCCGACTGCCTGTGCATCTTTCTCTCCTATATAAATGGCTTGTTCAAAAGATAAAAGCTGCTCCATTCATCAGGCAAGAGAGCCTGGTATTTCTCAGTTAAAAACCGGTCGTCCACAAGCACGATGGCGCCGGTATCATCCTCAGACCTGATCAGCCTTCCGCCTGCCTGAAGAACTTTATTCATCCCCGGATAAACGTAGGCATAATCAAATCCATTTCTGCCTGACTGCTGAAAATACTCCTTCATAACATTCCGCTCAAAACCGATCTGCGGGAGTCCGACACCGACCACAATCACTCCGTTCAGCCTGTTCCCGATTAAATCCACTCCCTCTGAAAAGACGCCGCCCATGACGGCGAACCCGATCAGCGTTTCGCTGCTGTCTTCCTGAAAAGCGTACAAAAACGCCTCTCGTTCAGCTTCTGTCATGTGCGCGTGCTGCAGCATCGTTTTAATAGGAAGGTCCAGCTCCTCAAACGTCTCGTAAACTTCTTTCATATAGGCATAGGAAGGGAAAAATACCAGGTAGTTCCCGCGCCGCTCCTCAAACAGCTGCTTCATCATCACCGCAATGGGCATACGGCTTCGATCCCTGTCATGATATCTTGTGGAGATTGGCATAATATAGACTTCCAGGTTTTCCTTTGCAAACGGAGACGGAATCTTAACCTGATAATCTTCTGATGTGCCTCCCAGCATATCCATATAAAAAGAAAGCGGAGAGAGCGTCGCAGAGAAATGGATGCTTGAACGGTACGGTTTTTTCACCTGCTTCAGGAGAAACGACGGATCAAGGCAAACTAGCTTAATGATTACATCTTTTTTGTCTGCTTCTGCAATCGTGACAAAGCGTTCATCATACAGATATGAGATCTTAAGAAAGGCCTGCACTTGAAAATAAACATCAAGCAAAAGTTCTGAGGCATTCCCAGACAATAGCTCTCTTTCCGCCTCTTCCGAAAAGGGCTGAAGCATTTCAATCAGCTCTTCAGGTCTATCCTTCATCAGCTGTTCAGGCTGCTTCTTTTGTGCGATAAAGTAATCATTTACTTTTTTGGCGTTTTCAAAGACACCTTGGTTTTTCGTTTTAAATTCCCGTTTCAGCTGCAGAAAATCTGATTTTTTAAGCGCCGCAGAAAACATCGCTCTTCCCCTGTCAACGAGATTGTGGGCCTCATCAATTAGAAGCGCTGTCCTCTTTTTTTGCTCATCAAAAAACCTTTTAAGAGAAACGCGCGGATCAAATACATAGTTATAATCACAGATAATGGCATCTGCCGTATTGGAGAGATCCAGTGAGAATTCAAACGGGCACACTGTATGCTTTTGTGCATAGTGATGGATGACATCGGCAGTCATCCTTGTTTCACTTTTAAGAATATCGAGAACAGCTTCATTGATTCTGTCATAGTAGCCATTCGCAAACTCGCAGTACTCTTTTTGGCACCGGGTTTCTTCTTTCAAACAGACCTTGTCTTTAGCTGTTATCGTTACGCTGTTCACGTGAAGGCCATTGCTCTCCATAAAAGCCAGAGTGTCTTCTGCTGCCTTCCGGGTAATCGTTTTGGCGGTTAAATAATAAAACGTATCGAGCTTGCCTTCACCTATCGCTTTGACAGCAGGAAAGATGGTGGAGATGGTTTTTCCGATTCCGGTTGATGCCTGTGCAAACAGATCTGTTTTATCATCGATGGCTTTATACACCGTTCCGGCAAGCTTCCTTTGACCTTCTCTGTATGTTTGAAACGGGAATTCAGACGCTTTGATGGAAGTATTTCTTTTTTCCAGATGCTCCGCTCTTGCCTCGGCGTACGGATAATAGGCGCTGATTAAACCTTCCATAAACGAGCTCAGTTCTTCTGCAGAAAATGGTTTTCTGAAGCGAACCTGTTCACCTGACTTCACACTGACATATGTCAGCTGAACGCATACAGCTTCAAGTCCGCGGTCTTCGGCAAGCATGTATGCATAGCATTTAGCCTGTGCCCAGTGGACGGGATACGCGTCTTCTTCTATGTCTGAAAGATCCCGCGAGGTTGATTTAATTTCATCAATGACGGGAATTTCCTCTGACAAAAGCAGACCGTCGCATCTTCCTTCAAGCAGAAACGCAATTTCTTTGTGGGTTACACTCGTTTTCAGCATGACTTCGCTCTGGTCAAGCTCTCCATATGTTTTCTGAATGGCCTGGTGGGCTTTTGTACCTTCTGTCATCGTCGCTGATGTCCGGAACCGTGCATCAATGCTTCCGGCCCGGAAAACATACTCAGCAAGGGAGCGGACTGAAATTCGGATTTCTCTCATTTTTATCACCTGACTTTATTTTAGCATCAGCAAAGCGGAAGCGCCCGTTTTGTAAAGACTGTGTAGTACTGTACTTTGTGCTCTTAACCCCGCTTAAGCGCATTTCCCTTCAGGTTAACACTTCACTTTGTGCTCTTACCCCCGCTTAAGTGCATTTCCCTCCAGGCTCACGCTCCACTTTGTGCTCTTAACCCAATTAAGCGCATTTTCCTCCAGGCTCACGCTTCACTTTGTGCTCTTAACCCCGCTTAACCGCATTTTCCTTCAGACTCCCCCTCCACTTTGTGCTCTTAACCCCGCTTAACCGCATTTTCCTTCAGACTCCCCCTCCACTTTGTGTTCTTAACCCCGCTTAAGCGCATTTTCCTTCAGACTCCCCCTTCACTTTGTGCTCTTAACCCCGCTTAAGCGCATTTCCCTCCAGGCTCACTCTTCACTTTTTGCTCTTAACCCCGCTTAAGCGCATTTTCCTCCAAGCTCACGCTTCACTTTGTGCTCTTAACCCCGCTTAACCGCATTTTCCTTCAGACTCCCCCTCCACTTTGTGTTCTTAACCCCGCTTAAGTGCATTTCCCTCCAGGCTCACGCTCCACTTTGTGCTCTTAACCCCGCTTAAGTGCATTTCCCTCCAGGCTCACGCTCCACTTTGTGCTCTTAACCCCAATTAAGCGCATTTTCCCCCAGGCTCACGCTTCACTTTGTGCTCTTAACCCCGCTTAAGCGCATTTCCCTTCAGACTCCCTCTCCACTTTGTGTTCTTAACCCCGCTTAAAAGCGTTTTCCTCAAGGCTAATTGGGCGGTGGAGCTGGATAATATAGAGAAAAGCGGAAGCGCCTCGTTCAGATCCGATAGGCAGATAAGAAATCACACATCGGCAAAAAAACCGCCCATCACGAAGATGAACGGCACGTTTTCCATCAGCAGCAGCGCGACACTTTGCCTCCCTTTGCATTATAGCGGGCATCCTGCGCTTCGCAGAAAAACTCTTTTCTAGATTGAACCGGCTGATCCGGATGATGCTTTGTCATGTGCTCAACGTATTTTTCATAGCTTGGAACCCCTGCGATTAAACTGATAAACTGTTTTCGCAGTGCCAGCATTTCCGTCAGTTTTTTAAACATGGGTGCTCACTCCTCCATCAGACCTTGTAATATACGGCGCCTCATGGAGGGTCGTTTTTTTATTGGTCAGGACCTGTATCCAGATGCGGACAGCAGCTATGAGGACGGCAATGACGACGATCATGAAAATGGCACACAGTGCTGCATCGACATAATCGTTAATCAGCACCTGTTTCATCTGACTTGCATTTGCAGCAGGTGCCAGCACCTCGCCTTTATCCAGAGCACCTTTAAACAGTTCGGCATGTGAAAGGAATCCAATCTTGGGATTTTCATGAAAAAGCTTTTGCCAGCCCGCTGTCATTGTGACGATCAGAATCCATGTAGTCGGTATGAGCGTCACCCAGACATATGCTTTCTTGCCCATTTTGAACAGGATGGTTGTTCCAAGAAGCAGCGCAATTCCGGCAAGCATCTGGTTTGCAATTCCAAACAGCGGCCACAGTGTATTGATTCCCCCAAGCGGGTCTATGACTCCTTGATAAAGAAAGTATCCCCACCCAAGCACACACAGGGCTGTAGCTAAAATGTTGGCAGGCAGGAAATCGGTTTTTGCAAGCGGCTTATACACGTGTCCAAGGAGATCCTGAATCATAAATCTGCCGACACGGGTTCCTGCGTCAATCGTTGTAAGGATAAATAACGCTTCAAACAGTATGGCAAAATGATACCAGAAGGCCATAAGCGCTTTGCCGCCGATGACTTCTGAAAAAATATAGGCCATGCCAATAGCAAGAGTCGGCGCACCGCCTGTTCTAGAGAGAACGGTCTCTTCTCCCACATCATCAGCTAGTCCCGTTAAATCATCAGGTGTGATTGTGAATCCCCAGCTTGAAACGACGGACGCAGCCTGAACGGCGTCTGTTCCAATTAAAGCAGGGGGACTGTTGATGGCAAAATATATACCCGGCGTCAGCACACATGCAGCAATCATGGCCATAACAGCTACAAATGACTCAGTCAGCATGGCACCGTATCCGATTGGACGGGCGTGTGACTCTCTTTCTATCATTTTTGGAGTCGTTCCTGAAGAAACAAGTGCGTGGAAACCGGAAACAGCTCCGCATGCGATGGTAATAAACAGGAATGGAAACAGATTCCCGGCAAATACAGGCCCTGTGCCATCTATGAAAGGAGTCACGGACGGCATCTGCAGATCAGGTGCCACCACAATAATTCCAACAGCAAGGCCCAGGATGGTGCCAATCTTTAAAAACGTGCTGAGGTAGTCCCTCGGTGCAAGCAGGAGCCAAACAGGCAGCACTGAGGCAATGAACCCGTATCCGATCATAAGAATGGCGATTGTTTCGCCGCTGAATGTAAACATCTTGGCAAGCTCCGGCGTTTCTGCCACATGCTGTCCGTAATAAATGGACAAAAGCAGCAGGATCACCCCAATTATCGATCCTTCTCCCACTCTTCCCGGTCGGATATACCTCATATAAATCCCCATGAAGATGGCAATCGGAATGGTGGCCGCAATTGTAAACATGCCCCACGGACTTCCAACGAGAGCTTTTACAACAACGAGAGCAAGAACAGCTAAAAGAATAATCATAATGCCAAGAATTCCAATCATCGCAATGATTCCCGTTATTGGACCAATTTCTTCTTTAATCATTTCCCCTAATGATTTTCCTTTGCGGCGCATGGATCCGAACAGGATGATAAAGTCCTGGACAGCTCCTGCAAGAATAACCCCGACAATGATCCAGATTGTTCCGGGCAGATACCCCATTTGCGCGGCAAGAATCGGCCCTACAAGCGGCCCTGCCCCTGCTATCGCCGCAAAATGATGTCCAAACAGCACCCATTTGTTTGTCGGCACGTAATCTTTTCCGTCATTATGCGTTTCTGCAGGTGTTTCGCGGTTATCATCAAGCTCAAACACTTTTTTTGCGATAAATCTGCTGTAAAACCGGTAGGCGACAGCGTATGAACAAACGGCTGCCACGAGCAGCCAAATGGCATTGATGCTTTCTCCCTGACTGAGAGCAATTACTCCGAATCCTGCAGCCCCCAAAGCAGAAACAATTCCCCAAATCAAGATCGACTTAAGCGCTTTCATTTTTATTCACCCTTTCATTTATGTACAAGCTCTATTATACAGATTTTTTTCAGAATTTTTAAATATCTTTTTGCCTGTTTTTACCCCGCATGCCAGCATACGGGGCTCTATTTGTTTTTCAACTTTTTCAGCGGCAGAGTCATTGTTACCTCAGTGCCCAGTCCGACCTCACTCTTATAAGCCACTCTGCCTTTCATCGTTTCAATGATCCGGATTGACACCGTGGTGCCAAGTCCGGTCCCTTCATCTTTTGTGGAATAAAAAACGGTCCCGATTTTAGAAAGCTGCTCAGCGTTCATTCCTTTTCCTGTATCCGTTATCACTGTAATGGCGTTCATCTTTTTTGAATACAGCTGAGCCCTGACGCTTCCGCCTGCCGGTGTGGCTTCAATTGCATTTTTGAGCAGATTAACAAACGCCTGCTTCAGCTGGCTTCGGTCTGTTTCAATATAAAGCCCCGGCTTCAGCTGATAAGAAAGCCGGACTCCGTGCTTCACAGACAGGGGGTGCAGCAGCTGAATCACTTCCATAATCAGATCTGAAAGCTGAAATTCCTCGATCTGCTTAAGCTTAGGTTTAGCGAAATTCAGGTAGTCAGTAAGAATACTTTCTGCCCTTCCAAGTTCACTCATGATCAGGGACATGTACTGTTCATCGTTTTTATGATTTTTACCCATCAGCTGCAGAAATCCTTTAACAACTGTCAGCGGGTTTCTGACTTCATGTGCGATTGATGCAGCCAGTTCGCCTATCGTCGTTAATTTTTCCGTACGGATGATTTCATGTTTCATCATCTTGCGTTCAATCCCTGCTTCAAGCACCTTAGAGGATACACCAATCGCCATCACCTGGAGGATGCTGAAGATAAAAACATAAAAGAAAAGCTTATTTCCGGCTGCCATGCCGCTTGCGACCAAGTATGCAAGCAGAATGGAAAGCTGGATCATGGTTGGCCAGAAACCAATAATGATGGACAATTGCACCCGCTTTTTTGGCTTATATTTTCTGAAGCGCTTTGAAAACAGGAAGGGAATGATTAAAGCAAGACTTGCGCTCAAATAACCATACAAAAGAGCATCTCCACCAAGGTATGTTCTTGCAGCAAGAATAAATCCGAACACGATCAGGCCGGCAGCAGGTCCTCCGTACAGCAGGGCAAGCACCATGGGAACATAGCGCAAATCCCAATAAAGGCCATATTCATAGTAAGCAAAAATCATGCACAAAAAAGACGCTGCCCCGTATAGAATTCCTGAAAAATAAGGAGAATTGACCATACGCCTGTTTTCAAAAAAGACAGAATAAATAAGGACAGGAACCAGCACAATCAAAATGTGGAGCGTAAGTTTCTCTGCAAGCATCGTAATTTCCCCAATTATTTTTATGTAGTATTGTGTTATTCGACAAAAACCGCAAAACTCCTTTCCTTTTTCACAGGCGCATTTCTTTTTTTATTTTGGGCTGAACTTCTTGAATTTGCTGGATAAAACGGTTAAACAAACGTTTAATTAAGGTTTCATTCCCCTCTGTAACAGGTATTTTTACGTTATGGAGGTGATGATCTTGACTGAACGCAAAGAAAAGCTGAAACAGGACAACCCCGAACAAATTCCCGGACGGGACGGAAAGACCATTCTTGAGCAGAAAAATGATTTGAACACAGATCCCGTTCCGCTTGAGGAACTGAAACTCAATGCAGAAGATGAGAAGAATAAGCATAAAACGAAAAATCGATCTTCAAGTGAAGAGTGACTCAGGCGGAGAGCCGCTTCAGTGGAATCTCACTTGTTACAAATGTGAACACAAAAAAAATTCCGGAACCATCTTGCTGAAAGAAAGATGATCCGGAATTTTTCCTGTCTATTTTCTTTTCAGGTCTGCTTCTCCAATCTCCCCGACAATCAGTTTAAGCTTGCCTGACTGGTTATAAGAAGTGATGGGATAGTTTGCAGAGATAACCGTTTTGTTGTTTTGCCTGTTCATGCTGAAGCCGTCCGCCATGTATTCATTTCCGTCCTCATCGATCAATTTCGTGCGGTGCGCAAACAGGTTTTCATCCTCATGTTCCCCTTCCAGAGAAAAGATCAGATTTAATGAGGTTGGGTTTGCCTCGGCTTTAGACACATGAATCGCAGATGACTTGCCCTCCACTTCATATTGGACAACTGAATCAGCACTCATCTTATCGCTGTTTGCCGCCGCAAGTTCCCACTTGCCGTCAATTTTCTTCATTTCATCTGTTCCGTAGAAGACATTGACGCTTTCTACTTCTACAACAGCTCCTTTTAAGGCTGGCATCTGCCCTTTATGGGATTCAAGGATGACATCGTACTGAATATGCCCCGTTTTTTTATCCAGCAAGGGGTTTTGAGAATCAGAAATGGATAGCTGACTCCCGGTTCCTTTCAAAACCTTTGTATCCGGAATAAATTCTGCAATATACTCGCCATCTCCGTTTTTCACCCGGTAATCCATCGTTACTTCTTTTGCACGATCCAGAATCGAAGGATCTTCAAAAGTCAGCTGAAAGCTCATTCCTGCTTTATTTTTGTCCGAGAATTGTCCGGCCAGAACGATCGTAATGTTCTGATCGGCTGCTGCACTCGTATGTTCCTGTACAATACCTTTATTGACAGCTTCCTCAATCCCTTTGTCTCCAAAGGCAAAGAACTCGTTCACACCGGCCATTACATGTTCATTGGAAAGGACAGCTCCCGTAATAAGCAGTGCGCATGCTGCTGCAGCAGCCTGTTTCCAAATATAGCGGACCTTTTTCTTCTTTGATTTAACCCGGATCAAATCGTAGGACTGCTCTAAAGACTGTCTCACTTTAACAGGTATCTCTTTTTCTTTATTCATCACCCGGTTTAACTCATTCTCGAAATTATCTTTCATAAACCATCTCTCCTTCGGTTTTATAATAAGTCGTTCTCAAGATTGATTTCGCCCTGGACAGTCTTGATTTAATCGTCCCTTCCGGCTCTTTTAAAAATTCACTGATTTCTTTCACATTTAATCCGACAATGTAATATAAAATAAGTGCCATCCTGTAGACTTCGTTTAAACTGTTCAGTGCATCTTCTAATTCCAGCTTTACGTAGCCGTTATTTTTTTCTGCGGGAAGCAGATGATCATGAAAAACCGGAACGGCTTTATTCTTTTTCAGCTGGCTGTTGCACGTATTGATCAGGATTTTGCAGATCCAGGTATTGAAGTATTCATCGTTTTTTAACGTATGTATTTTTTCATATGCTGAGAGAATCGCATCCTGCATAGCATCCGCCGCATCTTCATCGTTTGTTAATAATCTTCTGGCTGTTCTGTACAAGACATCTTCGTATTGCCTGACAAGCAGAACAAAGGCCTCGCCATCTCCCTTTTTCGCCTTTTTCACTAAAGCTTTCAGTGACTCCATTCAGCCACCCCCCTGACGGTTATTTTGTTTTTCAATAGATTAGATAGGAAAGCACCTCAAATGGTTGCATGAAATAAGTTACCGGTTAACTATACATGAACTTGCCTTCACAATTTTACAGATCCGTGAAACAGTTCTATGGTAGAATACCAAAAAAAGGCGGCAGCCCCTCCATAATTGAAGGGCTGCCGCCTGTTCATTATTCTGTATTATTTCATTCCCGTATTCGCCTTTACAAGAATTTCATCAAATTTCTTTGCATCTTCTTTTTTACTCGACACAATGGTTCCAATGTATGCCCCTAAGAATCCAAGCGGTATGGACACAATGCCGGGATTTGAGAGACTGAACAATGGCTCTCCCGTTAAAATTGCAGCGCCTTCAGGCGACCATACGTTGGGACTGATGGCAACGAGCAGTAAAGAGCTGATCAAGCCTGTCAGCATGCCTGTTACGGCACCAGACGTGTTAAATCTCTTCCAGAAAATCGTAAGAACTAAAATTGGAAGGTTCGCACTCGCAGCAACCGCAAAGGCAAGCGCAACGAGGAAAGCGACATTCATGTTTTGAGCAAAGAGAGCCAAAAGAATGGATAGAACAGCCACTCCGATTGAAGCCCATCTTGCTGCCACGACCTGCTCTTTCTCTGTTGCCTCCCCGCGGCGGAGAATATGACTGTAAAAATCATGGGCAAAAGCGGAAGCAGCTGAGAGCACAAGCCCGGCCACTACTGCAAGAATCGTCGCAAAGGCAACAGCTGATACGAATGCAAACAGGAAGTCGCCGCCGATCGCTTCAGCGAGAAGCGGTGCCGCCATGTTACCTGCCGCATTTGCAGCGACAATATTGTCATAGCCGACAAACGCCGCAGCGCCAAAACCAAGAAAGACCGTCATCACATAAAACGCGCCGATAATCCAGGTCGCATACACAACTGATTTCCGCGCCGTAATCGCATCCTTTACCGTGAAAAAGCGAATCAGGATATGCGGCAGTCCTGCCGTACCGAGGACAAGCGCCAGATTCAGGGAAATTGTATCAAGCGGATTTGTGAATTTGTTCCCCGGATTCAGGAAGCTCTCTCCAAGCGGAGTAGCTGTCTGCATCTCAGAAAACATTTTCGCAATGCTGAAATCAAATTTTGCAAATACAATAACAGATATAATAAACGTCCCAATCATCAGCAGAACGGCTTTAACAATCTGAACCCAGCTCGTTGCAGTCATCCCGCCGAATACTACGTAAATCGTCATCAGCGTTCCTACGATCAGTACAGAGTATACATAATCGATGCCAAGCAGGAGATGAATGAGGCCGCCTGCACCCACCAGCTGCGCAATCATATAAAAAATCGATATGGAAATGGTGTTAAGGGCTGCCACACCGCGGACCTTGCTGTTGTTAAACCTTGCTGCGATCATATCCGCCATCGTATACTTGCCCAAATTGCGGAGCGGCTCAGCAATTATGTACAACACGACAAGATATGCCACAAGAAAACCAATACTGTAAAAAAAGCCGTCAAAACCAGAAAGCGCTATCATTCCCGCGATTCCTAAAAAAGATGCTGCAGACATGTAGTCTCCTGCTATAGCAAGTCCATTCTGAAACCCGGTGAGACTGCTGTCCGCTGTATAAAAATCACTGGTTGTTTTCGTACGCTTTGAGGCAAAATAAGTAATGAATAAGGTCATAATGACGATCCCTAAAAAGAGGGAGAATGCCAGCATGTTCATGGTTCGGTTTCCTCCTTACCTAGTTGACTCCGATTTGATTTTTTCTACGATTTCATCAAATTTCCTTGCTTTGCTGGAGTACATCATACAAAGAGCCCATGTCATGATAAACTGCGCAAATGCAAATACCCATGCCCAGCTGACTGGTCCTGCTGCCGGCTGATTTAAAACATCGGAATACGCAGTAAGGACCGGCAGTGTAAAATAAAACGCCAAAAAGAATAAGGTCATCGGCAGAATAAAACTCCGTTTGGCTTGAAGCAGCTTCTGAAAAGATTCGGACTGAACAATTTTTGTGTAATCGACTGCAGACGGGGCCGCTTTAACTTGTTTTTTTCCATCGTTCACGCTACATTCCTCCTCAGGTTACAATCTGACCATTAACCTTCCTTTCTTTCCATATTTTCACACTCTCATTATATAGTTACCTGAAAAGTATGTAAATTCTGAAATCTAAACTTTTATAATTAGCATCTTTCGAATCATACAAAGATAGATAATCTTGGCCAGGTAGACTAAAATATAAAGGATTACTGAATTACGTTTTTTTACAGGAGGATATTATGGAGAAGAACCAATCCCTTCCGACCAAGAAATTGCTCGGCATCGCCGGACTCGGGTGGCTGTTTGATGCAATGGATGTCGGCATGCTGTCGTTTATTATTGCGGCTCTTCAGTCTGACTGGGGACTCAGTGTAAAGGAAATGGCCTGGATCGGGAGCATGAATTCAATCGGAATGGCCGCAGGTGCCCTCGTTTTCGGATTGCTCTCAGATAAAATCGGCCGGAAACAGGTTTTTATTATTACTTTGCTTCTTTTCTCAATCGGCAGCGGTTTGTCTGCCTTCACAACGACTCTTACTGCCTTTTTGATCCTGCGGTTTTTTGTCGGCATGGGGCTTGGCGGAGAACTTCCTGTGGCATCTACGCTTGTGTCGGAAAGTGTTGCACCTGAAAAAAGAGGAAGAATTGTCGTCCTGCTTGAAAGCTTCTGGGCTGCAGGCTGGCTGATTGCTGCCCTTATTTCTTACTTTGTTATACCATCGTACGGCTGGCAAACGGCGCTTTTGTTAAGTGCTCTGCCTGCGTTTTACGCGCTTTACCTGCGGCTGAAGCTTCCTGATTCTCCGCAATTCCTTGCCATAAAGAAAGAACAGCGGCCTTCTGTGCTTGAAAATATGAAGACAGTCTGGTCGAAACAATATGTCCGTCAGACGACCATGCTTTGGATCTTATGGTTCTGTGTCGTCTTCTCTTATTACGGCATGTTCCTTTGGCTTCCAAGCGTCATGGTGCTGAAGGGATTCAGCCTGATCAAGAGCTTTCAGTATGTGCTGATTATGACACTTGCACAGCTTCCGGGCTATTTTACGGCTGCCTGGTTTATTGAAAAATTCGGACGTAAATTTGTACTGACCACGTATCTTACGGGAACGGCCGCAAGCGCGTACTTCTTTGGAACAGCTGAATCACTTGCGCTCCTGCTTACGTCGGGCATTTTTCTTTCATTCTTCAATCTGGGGGCATGGGGTGCCCTTTATGCCTACACTCCAGAGCAGTATCCGACTGCTGTAAGAGGAACCGGTGCTGGAATGGCGGCATCGTTTGGAAGGATCGGCGGCATCCTCGGACCGCTTCTTGTCGGCTACTTAGTAGCTGCCGAAGCATCTATTACATCCATCTTCACTATTTTCTGCGCCTCCATTATGATTGGCGTCCTTGCTGTTTTAGTGCTTGGAAAAGAAACGAAAGCAAAAATACTTACTTAAAAAACCTCTGTATGCCCGCAGACAGTCTTGAAAAAATCAGACTCCTGCGCGGCATGCAGAGGTTTTTATTGAGATAATTAATGGCCTCCCAGGTAAGCGAGCTTCAGCTGTTCACTTGACTGCAATTCATCGGCTGTTCCCGACAGGACCACTTTGCCTGTTTCAATCACATACACACGATGAGCTATGGATAATGCCATATTGGCGTTCTGCTCCACCAATAAGATTGTGGTGCCTGTTTTATTAATTTCTTCAATGATTCTGAATATGGTCTTAACCAGTAATGGAGCAAGTCCCATTGACGGCTCATCAAGCAGAAGAAGCTTTGGGCGGGCCATCAGCGCCCTCCCCATTGCAAGCATTTGCTGTTCCCCCCCTGAAAGAGTGCCTGCCTGCTGCTTTTTCCTTTCAAGCAGTCTTGGAAAAAGTTCATATACCTTTTCAAAATCCTTTTTGATTTCCTCTTTATCTTTTCTAAGATATGCCCCAAGCTCCAGGTTTTCCTCTACCGTCATATTTGAGAAAACGCGCCGTCCCTCAGGAACATGAGAAAGACCTTCCTTGACAATCAGCTGAGCAGCCTTTCCCCCAATTGATTTCCCCTGAAAAATGACCTCTCCCTGCTTTGGCTTCAGAAGGCCGGATATGGTTTTTAAAAGAGTGCTTTTTCCAGCCCCGTTAGCACCAATGAGAGTGACAATCTCCCCCTCTTTAATCTCAATCGATACACCCTTAATCGCCTGAATGTTTCCGTAAAAAACATTGATATCATTCAGTTTAAGCATCAGGAAACCTCCTCTCCAAGATACGCTTCGATGACTTTTGGATTGTTTCTTATCTCCTCAGGTTTTCCCTGTGCAATCAGCTGGCCGTGGTCAAGAACATAGATCTGTTCACAAACCCCCATTACCAGCGGCATATCGTGTTCAATCAACAATACCGTTAAATCAAATTTCTCTCTTATAAAGGCAATCAAATTCATTAATTCTTCTGTTTCCTGCGGATTCATGCCTGCGGCAGGTTCATCCAGAAGGAGGAGCTTTGGACTTGCTGCAAGCGCCCGTGCAATTTCAAGCCTGCGCTGCTGCCCGTATGGAAGGTTTTTGGCTTTTTCATGCATGAACTTCTCAAGCCTGAATATCTTCAAGAATTCGACGGCTTTATCCTCCATTTCCCGTTCACCTTTAAAATGGGACGGCAACCTGAGAATGGAGCTTGCGATTGAATGCTGGGCATGGGAATGATAGGCTACCTTGACATTGTCCAAAACCGATAAATCATTGAACAGGCGGATATTCTGAAAGGTCCTGCTGATCCCTTTCTTTGTAATTTTATAGGGCACTAGACCATTGAGTTTCTGACCTTCAAGCATGAGGGTTCCTTCTGTAGGGACATAAACACCGGTCAGCAGATTAAAGAAAGTAGTTTTTCCGGCCCCGTTCGGACCGATTAACCCGGCAAGCTCTCCTTTTTTCAGTTTAATGTCCACCCCTGACAGAGCTTTAAGCCCTCCGAATTTCATGCCCAAGTTCTTCACATTAAGCAACGGTGTTTTTACTGTCATGTCCTGTACCTCCCTTGATGCCGTTGCGGTTTTTAAAGAATGATGTTAATTCCTTTGTTCCCATCAGGCCCTGCGGACGATAAATCATCATTACAATAAGAACAAGGCTGTAGATGATCATCCTGGTCTCAGGGTATTCCTGAAGGAAAGTAGAAACGATTGTAAGCAGAATGGCAGCAAGCACAGCTCCGGATAAACTGCCCAATCCTCCAAGAACAACGAAAATCAGAATATCAAACGACTTTAAAAAGCCGAAGTTTGTAGGCTGAATGATATAAAAATTATGCGCATACAGTCCGCCGGCAATTCCGGCAAAAAATGATCCGATGACAAATGCCGCTACTTTATAGTAGGTTGTATTAATGCCCATGGCATCCGCTGCTATCTCGTTTTCACGAATGGAAATACAAGCTCTGCCGTGTGTGGAATTTGTAAAATTCACAATAGAGAGGATTGTAATAACCAAGCACCCGAATACCCATGGCCAGGTGGTCAGGTTTGTAACCTGCATGCCGCTTGCTCCGCCGACATAATCAATGTTCAAGAAGGTAATCCGGACAATTTCCCCAAAACCAAGTGTAGCAATAGCCAGGTAGTCTCCCTTTAGACGCAGGGTCGGAATACCAATAAGTAATCCAGCAGCTGCTGCAGCGAGTCCGCCAGCAATCAGCGCTGCTGAAAAAGGAAGTTCAAACTTCATTGTCATAATCGCTGACGCGTATGCTCCTACGGCTAAGAAACCTGCATGTCCAATTGAAAATTGACCTGTTATGCCAATAATTAAGTGCAGACTCGCTGCCAAAATAATGTTAATTGCTATGAAGTACAAGGCGTTTACAAGATAGATATCCAAAAATCCTCCGGAAATTAAAACCTGTCCAACTACATATATAGCAAGTGCAGCTCCCATTGCTGACCAGAAACCTTTTGATTGTTTTAATACACCCATCCTCACACCTTCTCCCTTACATTTTTGCCGAACAGCCCTGATGGACGGAAGATGAGTATAAGAATGAGAACAATAAAGGCCACGCCGTCGCGCCATAATGAATAACCCATAGCACTGACAAGTGATTCAATGACACCAAGCAGCAGTCCGCCGATCATCGCACCCGGAATGATGCCGATGCCTCCCAAAACGGCCGCAACAAAGGCCTTTAATCCTGGAATAATTCCCATAAGCGGTTCAATTTTTATATAGTAGGTTCCAAATATGACTCCGGCGGCTCCGGCTAAAGCCGAACCGATTGCAAAAGTAGCAGAAATCGTATTGTCTACGTTGATTCCCATGAGCCGTGCGGCATCTGCATCATGTGAAACAGCACGCATTGCTTTGCCGATCTTTGTTTTATGAACAATGAATTGAAGCAGGATCATAAGCCCTACAGAGATGCCCAGAATGAATAATGACTGACTGCTGATCGTCGCCCCAAAAATAGAAATGCTTTCAGCAGGAAGAACAGTTCCCGGATACGCTTCCGGCTGTGCACCTCTCACATAGATAACCCCGTACTCAATGAGGAGGGAAACTCCGATGGCCGTGATAAGCGCCGCAATTCTGGTCGCATTTCTCAAAGGTTTATAAGCAATTCTTTCAATTAACACTCCAATTAATGCACATACGGCCATAGATATAATTAATGCAGGAAAAAAACCAAGTTCCAATATAGTAATGGAATAAAACCCTACAAAGGCTCCTATCATAAAGACATCCCCATGGGCAAAATTGATCAATTTCACAATTCCGTACACCATCGTGTAGCCAAGTGCTATTAAAGCATATATACTGCCCAGAGATATTCCATTGACTATCTGCTGAAAAATTTCCATCGTTTCTTTCTCCTCTGAAAGTCTATTATTTTGTATGGCAGTCTATTAGAAGCATAAACCAGTCAGTCATGCCTCCTTCAATTAGGATAACAAATGCAGAACAGGGGGGATTGCCCCCTGTTCCTTTTGAAATCACTCTGGATCTACGTTCGTTTTAAACGTCTGCTCTCCGCCTTTATATTCAAGAATAGCAGCGGATTTAACCGGATCATGCAGCTCATCGAGTGTCAGATTTCCGGACACCAAAGCAAGATCCTTCGTTTCTTCAAGTGCTTTTTGAAGCTTCTCAGGGTCAGCTCCTCCTGCACGTTTAATGGCATCAGCAAGGAAATAACCCGTGTCATAGCCAAGCGCATTAAAGGCATCAGGTGATTTATCTTTGTATTTCGCTTTGAAAGCTTTTACAAAATCCTGAATCTTCTTATCAGGATCGCCTGAAGAGTAGTGATTTGTAATAAACGTATTTTCTAAAGCTTCTCCACCGGCAATTTCAATAAGTTTAGGAGAGTCCCATCCGTCTCCTCCCATGAAAGGAACATCCAGTCCAATCTCGCGTGCCTGTTTCACTATGAGTCCTACTTCTTCGTAATAACCAGGCAGGAAAATAAATTCAGGATTTGCTGATTTAATTCTTGTCAGAGTTGCGCGGAAATCAGTATCTTTCGCTACATACGCTTCCTCAGAGACAATTTCACCTCCATTTTTCTCAAAGGATTCTTTGAAAGACTTGGCAAGGCCCTTCGCATAGTCACTTGAACTGTCTATAAGGACAGCCGCATTTTTAACTGACAGATCTCCCGTTGCAAAGTTTGCTGCTACTGTTCCCTGAAATGGATCGATGAAACAAGTACGGAATACAAAATCATTTACTTTGCCGTCTGTATTCGTTATCGTTGGATTCGTTCCAGTCGGTGTAATTAAAGGCACTTTATTTTTTTCGGCGATTTGCACCTGGGCAAGTGTATTTGTGCTTGTTGCAGCACCAATAATTGCCGCTACTTTATCTTTACTTACGAGTTTAATAGCCCCGCTTGTTGCTTCTGCTGCGTCTGATTTGTTATCAAATTCGATAAGCTCAATCTTCTTTCCGTCAATGCCTTCTTTGTTTATTTCTTCCAGTGCAAGTTCGAGACCTTCAGAAATCGATTGTCCGTAGGACGCTACTCCCCCTGACAATTCGAGGTTTGCGCCAATTTTGATTGTGTCCCCGCCCGTTGAACCGGTACTCTTGGCCCCGCATCCTGCCAGCACTCCAGCAGAAAGCATAAGTGACATAAACACTGCAGCAAGTCGTCTTTTCTTCATTTGTATCCCCCATTTTCCGATTCTGTTTTCAATCCACTTCACAACACCCTTCGCTCCCCAAGTCTCTAGTCCCATCACCCCCTGACAAAGTTGACACTATATTATTCTAATAATAATTAATATTCTGAAAATATAGTATCCTATTCTTTTCCTTTCGTCTATAGTATCCTATTCTTTTTAATTATTGACATTCCAACAATATGCTAATCCTTTTATTCCAATAACAAGATAATAAGCTGCAGTAAAAAACAGAACTTATTGCAAAGAAGAGAAAAAAAAGATAGGAAGCAATTTGCCTCCTATCCTTCTTATTTTTCAGCCAATACGTCAGCAAAAGCTTTTACGTATGGCGGAAGATCCGGCGGTCTTCTGCTTGAAACAATGTGGCCGTCCACAACAACTGCTTCATCATGCCAGATGGCGCCTGCGTTTTCCATATCATCTTTGATTCCAGGCGTACTAGTGACATTTCTGCCTTCGAGAATTTTAGCGGAAATCAGCACCCATCCTGCATGGCAAATCTGGCCGATCGGTTTTTCTTTTTCGTGCATGTCCTTCACCATCTGAAGCACCTCAGGATACCTTCTAAGCTTATCAGGCGCCCAGCCTCCCGGAACTAAGATCGCATCATAATCATCAGACCTGATGTCTCCAAAAGCAAACTCCGATGTAGCAGGAACTCCATATTTTCCAATGTACGTTTCGTTTGCTTTTTCACCGACAAGATGAACTTCTGCCCCTTCTTCCTGAAGGCGAAGAACAGGGTACCACAGTTCCAGATCCTCAAACTCGGCACTGACAAGAGCAATGACTTTTTTATTTGCTAAACGCATCAAACCACCTCCACCATCAGTATAGCATGTCCTTTTGACGAAGAACAAAAGCGCAAGCGCCATGGCCCGCTCCGATAGGCAGATAAGAATCCGGCGGAAAAGTCCGGGTCCCGCCTTTTTTGACGGATTTGTTCTGACAGAGGATTTAGGCGCTTCCGCTTGCCGATGATAAATTTGTTATGTTATCCACAGCCTATTACTTCTATACTTTCCTTTACAATGAAAAAACAGGCTGCCCCATGCTCAGCCTGTTTCCTCTTTCAGCTGGCTGTGATACAGCCCGTAATAAAATCCTTTTTGCTTTAATAGAGACTCATGGCTGCCTCTTTCAATCAGAGCTCCGTTTTCGAGTACTAAGATCTGATCAGCCTTCTGAATCGTATTCAGCCTGTGGGCAATGACGAAGCTCGTTCTCCCCTTCATCAGGCGCTGCAGCGCTTCCTGGATTTTCAGTTCAGTGATTGTATCAATGCTGCTTGTTGCTTCATCAAGCACTAGCATCACCGGGCTTGAAAGTATTGCTCTTGCAATAGAAAGCAGCTGTTTTTGTCCCTGGCTGATGCCGCTTCCTTCCTGTGTGAGAACAGTCCGGTATCCATCTTTCATCTTCATGATGAACGAATGGGCATTTGCTTCTTTTGCGGCGTTCATGACTTCTTCATCCGACGCATCGAGGCGTCCGTAGCGGATGTTTTCCATAATTGTGCCTTTGAAAAGAAACGGATCCTGAAGAACAAAGGCCATATGCTCTCTAAGGCTGCTCCGCCTGATTTTAATGCTCGGTGTGCCATCAATCAGAATAACGCCTGAATCCGGATCATAAAACCTGGACAGAAGATTGATCATTGTGGTTTTCCCTGCTCCGGTCGGCCCGACAATTGCCGTCGTTTCCCCGGGAGAAGCGCGAAAGCTCACATGTTCAATTGTCTGCTGGTCATCTTCATAAGCAAAGGAAACATCCGAAAAAACGACCTCGCCTTTTACATCCTGAAGGTCAACCGCCTCTTTTTCATCGAGGACTTCTTCCTCTTCATCCAATATCTCAAATACACGTTCCGCTCCGGCAACGGCCGACAGAATGGTGTTGAACTGATTGGCAAGCTCGTTCAGCGGACGGGTGAACTGTCTGGAGTATTCGGTGAAAATAACAATAACACCAATGGTCACTGCACCGTTTAAAGCAAGAATGCCGCCAACTAAAGCAACGGCAGCGAAGCTCAGGTTATTCAGCATATTCATCAGCTTCGGAATGAATCCCGAAATCGTCTGAGCCCAAAATCCGGCTCCTTTCAGGCGTTTCCCCTTTTCAAGAAATTCAGCAATCACCCGCTCCTCTTGAGAAAAGGTCTTCACAATCCGCTGCCCTGAAATGGTTTCCTCAATAAACCCGTTCAGGTCACCAAGATTGCGCTGCTGCTCTTTAAACAGCTTTCCGGTTCGATTTGTGATCCACCTCATTCCAAAGAACATAATCGGTATGATCGCAAACGTAATCAGGGTCAGGAGCGGACTCAGCCAAAGCATGACGCCTATCGTTCCAGCAAGCGTCAGGATGCTTGAGAAAATCTGAATGACTGAGCTGTTTAAAGTAGAACTCACATTTTCAATGTCATTTGTCACCCGGCTCATCAGCTCCCCGTGCTGCCGTTTGTCAAAATATGAAATCGGCAGGCTGTGGAAATGCCTGAAAAGCTGGGTTCTCATAGTAAAGACCGTATGCTGCGCAATCCCGATCATCCATACGTTCTGCAAAAGCAGCGCTGCGGATTGAATGAGATAGATGAACGCGAGGGCAATCAGGAGCTGAACGAACCCGCCGCTTTCCTTTGTGACAATGTAATCATCGATAACCATTCCAATCAGATATGGACCCAGAAGGCCAAGAAAAGAACTCAAAACAACCATGAGCAGAACCAGTATGAGGAGCCCTTTTTTCAAAGACAGATAGGACCATACCCGCGTAATCGTTCCAAACCAGTTTTTCGGTTTTTCCTGCTTCTTTTTCGGGGGAACGTTTTCCGGTTTAATCTTCGGGTATGAAAATGGCTTACTTAGCTCTTTGAACATGCTGCACGACCTCCTCTCCAAACTGCGAAGCAAAGATTTTTCTGTAAAGGGATGATGTCTCCATCAGATCATCATGCGAACCCTGTGCAAGAATTTCACCTTCATCAAGCAGAAGAATCTTTTCTGCTTCCATGGCGGTGCTGATTTTCTGGGTGATCAGGAAGGTTGTGCATTCATAGGTTTTCAAAGCCTTCAAAAGCTTTGCTTCAGTCTTCAGGTCAAGCGCACTCGTACTGTCATCAAGCAGAAGAATTTTCGGTTTCCGGACCAGGGCCCTTGCAATGGACAGCCTTTGTTTCTGTCCGCCTGAAAGGTTTACTCCCTTTTGGCCGACACGTGTGTCATATCCATTCGGCAGCTTTTCTACCGTTTCATGAATTTGAGCATGCATCGCCGCTTCCTTTATTTCATCAAGTGACGCATGTTCCCTCCCCCAGGCAATATTTTCTCTGATCGAGCCTGTAAACAGCAGCGACTCCTGGGGAACAAAGCCGATTTTGCCTCTCAGGCTTTTCAGCTTCATATCCTGAAGGTTTACTCCGTCAATCGTGATTGACCCGGATGATACGTCATAAAGTCTTGGAATTAGTGTGAAGATGGACGATTTTCCGGAACCGGTCGCTCCCATAAGCGCGACTGTTTGTCCCGGGGAAACGTGAAAAGATAAATTTCTCAGTACATTCGCATCCGATCCGGGATATGAAAAAGAGACATTCTGAAACTCAATCTCCCCTTTATGAATCAGGTGTTTCTCTGAGGAACCGGCCGTATCCGTTAAATCGGCTTCTGTCTCAAGCACTTCCCCTATCCGCCCTGCAGATGCTTTCGCACGCGAAAACGCCATAATAATAAAGGAGAAAATCGAAAGAACAGATGAAATCCGCAGAGCATAATTGACGATAGCCACTACTTCTCCTACTTTTGCATCCCCCGCCCCGACACGGACGCTGCCGAACCAGAGAATAGAAAGGATGCTGATATTCATGACGAAAAGAAGAATCGGCATCACAATCTCCATCAGTCTGAGAGCTGAAACCGTGTCTTCCCTTAACTCCTGATTTGATTGTGAGAAACGGGTCATTTCATGATTTCGTCTCAAAAATGCCTTAATGATTCTCATGCCTGTCAGATTTTCCTGCATGACACCATTGACTGAGTCTAGGCGCTCCTGCACCGCTTTAAAAAGCCCGCCGCCCTTTTTCATCATCCAAAGCAAAAAGATTACAAGCAGCGGTATAGAGATAAGAAGAATGAGAGCAAGCCTGAAATTAACAATCAGAGCCATAATAGTGCCTCCGATGATCAGCAGCGGCGCCCTGAGCATGATCCGCAGACTCATGAAAATAGTGTTCTGCAGCTGTGTCACATCATTTGTCATCCTGGTAATGAGAGAAGATGCCGGAAACAGGCTGAAATTTGCGAATGAAAAGGACTGAACCTTCTCAAAAAGCTGTTTCCTAATATCAAATCCAAAGCTTTGACTGACGTGGGCTGCATAAAAGGAATTGGTTACACCTGCTGCGAACGCCGCAAGTGAAATGCCTGCCATAATGCTTCCCCAAAAAATCACAACAGATAAATCATTTTTCAAAATGCCTTCATCAATAATTTTAGCCATCAGAAAAGGGTGCAGCAGCTCCACCCCAAGCTCAATCAGCATAAGGGTTAAGGCCACACCAACAGCCATGCGGTATGGCTTAAGTAAAGAAATGACGTTTGACATACAGTTGCCTCCCTGCGGTGCAAAACATTTAGCTTATCTAATATCTCGAAATCTATTTAGTTAATCATACTCCTAAATCCCAACATTTTGAATATTTAGATGATAGAAAGATTGTATTTATTTTAAACCCGCCCTATTCATTTGTGAATGATTGTAACACCGAGGGATATAAAAAGGACCTCTCGCTTTTACAAGAGGTCCCAATCATCAAGAATTTAAAGTTTGATCTTTTTTATTTAAGACAGATGGATTCGGGGAGTCCTCGTGCTTATATTCATTCTCCCAGAAATCTGCGTTTTTAATTCCGAGCTTAACCGGGTCAAAGACAGGATCAAGCCCCTTCTTCTTCTGTTCTTCGTAATCCTTTAAGGCAAGAAGGGCAGGCTTTGCCAGAATGAGAATGGCGATAAGGTTCAGCCAGACCATGATTCCAAGCCCCACATCACCGAGTCCCCATGCAAGAGTTGCCGTTTTAACAGATCCATAGAACGTTGCTCCAAGTAAAACGGCTTTTAAGAGGAACATCGGTATCTTATTGCTTTTCCCGCGGGTCAGATAAGCAATATTCGTTTCTGCAATATAGTAGTAAGCCATTATAGTCGTGAATGCAAAAAACAGCAGTGAAATTGCGACAAACCCTGCACCGAAACCTGGAATCGGAATAACTGTTTCAACCGCTGCCTGTGTAAAGACAGGTCCAGGCTCAACATCGGCACCCATTTCATTAACGATATAATTGCCGTCTGGATCGACTGTATTGTACATTCCGGTAAAAAGAATCATAAAGGCGGTTGCAGAACATACAAAAAGCGTATCAATATAAACAGAGAATGCCTGTACTAATCCCTGCTTGGCAGGATGAGATACTTCCGCAGCAGCGGCAGGATGTGCACCTGTCCCCTGTCCGGCTTCATTCGAATAAATCCCGCGCTTTACCCCCCATGCGATAGCCATGCCCACAATGCCCCCAAATGCCGAGTCAAAAGCAAATGCACTTCTGAAGATCAGCGACAAAACAGCTGGAACTTCCGAGATGTTCGCAGCAATAATAATAAGGGATACAAGAATGTAGCCTAAAGCCATAAAAGGAACGACAAATTGAGCAACATTTGCAATTCTTTTAACTCCGCCGAAAATAATAAGTGCTAAAACCGCTACAAGACCTACACCCGTATAAACAGGGCTCAGACCAAACGCATTTTCAAGCCCCAGAGCAATAGAGTTAGACTGAACTCCCGGCATTAAGAGACTCATAGCAAGCAGGGCTGCTACAGCAAACGTAATGCCGTACCACTTCCAGCCTGTTCCTTTTTCAATATAATAAGCCGGACCCCCGCGGTACTGTCCATCCTGATTCACTTTATAGATTTGCGCAAGAGTGGATTCAATGAAAGCACTTGAGGCCCCGATAAAAGCGATTGTCCACATCCAGAACACTGCACCGGGGCCACCGAATCCGATTGCTGTTGCAACACCCGCGATGTTACCGGTTCCTACACGGCCGGATAACGCGATTGATAGAGCCTGAAAGGATGAAACACCAGCTTCTGAACTTTTCCCCTGAAACATGAGCATGACCATGTCTTTAATATGACGGACTTGCAAAAAACGCGTTAAGATTGAAAAAAGCAAGCCAATTGCCAAAATCGTGTAAATAACAGGATCGCTCCACAACACCCCATTAATTTTTACAACAAGTTCTTCCAATTAAAACCCTCCCCTTAATACAGAATTTTCTTTCTTTTTAGATTATAAGGGATAAACCAGGACTGTACAATCACTATTTTGATAGAATATGTGCCATGAGTGGTGCGTGAATACTATGTAAACGGCAACAAACCTGCTGCAACAGCCTCTTTTTCCTTACATACAATGTAAAAAAACCTAACATTAATACCAAAAAAAGTGCGCCTATAAAGGCACACTTTTGTTTCCAAGAAAAAGATCGGGATAATCCGTTATAATGGCTGAAACACCGGCTTTTTTAAATATCTCCAGTTGATCTGTCTGATTAACCGTATAGACCCTCAGCAAGTAGCCTGCTTCTGCTGCACGCTTGCCTGCCGGAGATGCTGCATATGCGCTCTCACAATGGAGCGCGTTCGCACGGACTTTCTTTGCTTCATCCATCATGTTGGACGGAATCCCCTGAAAAAGGAGTGCCGTTTCAGCGCTCGTGGTCAGATCACGGACTTTTCCCATGCTGCTGAATTGAAAAGAAGAAAGGATCACCGATTTCTTCATGCCCGATCTTTCGATGCATTGGAGCACGTTCTCCTCAAGCCCTTCATACGGAAACACATCGTTTTTCAGCTCAATGTTTACTTTCATATCCGGCCTTTTAGATTTAATATAGTCCAAAACATCCCGAAGGGCAGGAATCGTCTCTCTGGAAAAGCGTCTGTTAAACCAGCTCCCGGCATCAAACAGCTTCAGCTGTTTATACCTGAAGTCTCTGACAAATCCGATGCCATTTGTCGTTCTGTCAATTCTTTCATCATGAATCACAACCGCTTCGCCGTCCTTGGTGAGCTGAACATCCAGCTCTATACCGTCTGCCCCTGCTTCACAGGCAGCCCGAAATGCCGCCATCGTGTTTTCGGGATGTTCTCCGCTGCAGCCTCTGTGTGCAAAAATCTCCATGTACCTTTCTGCTCCCTTCTGCGGTCTCTATAATAAAACGGAAAAGAAGAACTGATGATTCTGCATGCAATCATCAGTTCCCTCCCTTATTTCCCTTGCTTTTTACCTGCCGTTTCAAGCGCACGGTCGATCTCAGCCGCTGCCTGGTCCAGCGCCTTTTGAGGATCCATGCCCTGATACAGGCTTTCCATTCCGGAAACCACTTTTTGTCTTGATTCAGGGAAAACAGAAATCAGCGCTCCCTGTGTTGCTGTATTTGCTTTTGTGTCATGAAGCTGGTCAACGGTTACTTTCAGCTGCGGGTATTTTTCCCACTGCTCTTTTACGATTTCCTCTTCATAGGCTGCAGGGTTAATAGCAAAGTATCCTGTTTCCACGTGCCATTTCGCCTGCACTTCAGGTGTTGAAAGATACTTCATAAACTCCCAAGCGCCCTTTTGCTTTTCTTCGCTTATGTCTTTAGACATCCAAAGTGAAGCACCGCCGATGATAACGCCCTGGCGTTCTGCTTCATCAGGTACAGGCAGATAAGAAACTCCTACTTCAAACGGTGCATTATCAACAAGTGCTTTAATGCCTGCAGAAGAATCCAGGAACATCGCCATCTTCCCTGACTGGAATGCCGCTCTCATATCGTCCCAGTTTTGTCCGGCATTGTAGAACGTTCCGTCTTTGTACATGTCATTGATCAAATTAAATACGTTTAGGCCTTTTTCGTCATTAAACGTTGCTTTCGCAGCGTCTCCGCCTCTCCCATTCTCATTGTCTACGTATTCGCCGCCCTGTACAGCAAGCAATTCTTCAAAAAACCATCCGTAATTCAAAATTGAGAATCCGTATTGAGACGTATTTGAACCTTCTTTCACCGTCAGTTTTTCAGCAGCAGCTTTCAGCTCATCGTACGTCATCGGAGCTTTTTCAGGATCAAGGCCCGCTTTTTTAAAGGCATCTTTGTTGTAAACAAGAACAGGTGTTGAGGAGTTAAACGGCATTGAATACTGTGTGCCGTCAACCGTGTAATAGTTCGAGATATTTTTTTCCCATTGAGATGTATCAAAGTTCTCTTCATCGATAAACTTTTGGACAGGCTGGATTTTTCCGCTGTCGATCATGTATTTTGTTCCAACTTCAAATGTCTGCATGATGGAAGGCGCCTCTTCTGTGCCCGCAACCGTGTTGAATTTTGTCAGTGCTTCTTCATACGTTCCCTGAAACACAGGTTTTACTTCTACCTCGTCCTGTGATTCATTGAAATCTGCGGCTAAATCGTTCAAAACAGTTTCAAGCTCTCCGCTCATGGCATGCCAGAAAATCACTTCCGTTTTGCCGCCTGCATTTTCAGCAGATGCTTTGTCTTCGCCGCTTGTTCCTGCTGAGTTTGAACATGCACCAAGGATGATTAATAGAATAGAGGATAAAATAACTGCCAGTTTCTTCAATTTACTTCGCTCCTTTTATTTGATTGCACCTTGTGTTAAGCCTTTCTGGAAATGCTTTTGTCCGACAAACAATAACAATAACGTCGGCAGAATCACGACTACGGCTGCTGCCATCACCACCCCCCATTGAGACGAGATTTCCTGCGACTGCATCTGCTTCAGCCCGATTTGGACGGTTCTGACTTTTTCATTGTTTGTCACAAGCAGCGGCCACAGATACATGTTCCACGTTGTTAAAAAACTGTAGATCCCAAGTGTGATCAAGCTCGTTTTAGAAACAGGCAGAACGACCCTCCAGAAAAAAAGGAACCGGCTGATGCCTGCAACCTGGGATGCTTCATAAAGCTCAAGAGGAATGGTTTTAAATTGCTGCCGAAGGAGAAACGTACCGAAAGCCAGCGCAAAAAACGGAATCGTCAGACTCGAGTACTCATTGATCCATCCAAGCTTCTGAACGGTTAAGAAGTTCGGCACCATCGTAGCTTCCCAAGGAATCATCATCGTGGAGATGAAGACCATAAACAGCAGATTTCTCCCTTTAAAGGGAATAAACACAAAGGCAAAGGCGGCAAGGCTCGAAACAGCAAGCTGGCCGATCATCACAATGACCGAAACAAAGAAGCTGTTCCAAAGGAATTGAAGAAGCGGTACCTTTTCAAAAGCTGCCGTATAATTATCAAGCGTCACTTTCTCCGGCAGCAGCTTGCCCTGGAGCACTTCCCCGCCCTGCATGAAACTGATTAAAAAGGCATAAATGATCGGAAACATCATCAGAAGGGCTGCCAGAATCAGCAGAACATACATGAGGAATTTCTTAGCTGCACTCATCTGTAATGCACCTTCCTTTCACCGATCTTAAACTGAAGAATGGTCATAGCAAGTATGCCGAGGAAGAGAATAACTGCCTGGGCACTTGCAGATCCGATGTTGTAATTAATAAAGGCATCCTTGTAGATGGAATACACAATCACGTTTGTTGATTCCATCGGTCCGCCCTTCGTCAATATATCGATTTGTCCAAATGTCTGGAAAGCATTAATGAACGAAACCGTAATGACGAAAAAGAGTGTAGGAGACAACATCGGAATCGTGATTTTTCTGAGCTGATAGAAATAGCCCGCTCCTGATATTCTCGCACTCTCGTAAAGCTGCTCATCGATATTCTGAAGGCCTCCCAAAAGAATGAGAAAAGAGAAACCCGCATTCATCCAAATGGTAGATACCGAGACGGCAAGCAGGGCGTATTTAGGATCAAGCAGCCACTGAACCTCTGTAAAACCAAGAGTTCCGACAACTTTGTTGATCACACCGATCGCCGGATTGTACATAAACATCCAAATAACAGACGACGCGGCCACACTCATTCCCATTGTCGAGGAGAAAAGTGTTCTGAAAAAGCCGATGCCCCTGAGCTTTTCATTGGCAATCAGCGCCAGAAAAAGGGAAAGGACGACCCCTGCAGGCACGGTATACACCACAAACAGAAGCGTTGCTTTCATGCTGTTCTGAAAATCAGGAGACTGCAGGAGATACGTATAATTCTCAAGGCCGGTAAAGCTTATCGGCACTCCTTGTCCATCTGTCAAAAAGAAGCTTAAATATATCGTTCGGAACATGGGATAAAACAAGAACACCGAAAACAGCACAATAGAAGGAAGCAGATAAAGCATGCCCTCTCCAAATGAACGCAGCTGAACCCTTTTTTCCTGCCTGACTTCCCCGCGTGCTAAAGCAGCAGGAGCTTCATTCACGTTCATATGAAGGCCTCCTGTCCAAGCAAGCGGCCAGACTCCCTCGGATGTGAAAGGAGGCATTCACCGGATTGTCTGTCAAAAAGAAACACATCTTGCTCAGCCACATAAAACGGAAGCTTATCCCCGACTTTCACGTCCCACTGGCCATTCCATTTCGCAAGCCACTGCTTGTTTCCGCCAATAAAAAAGGAAATAAGAGTTTCCGTGCCGAGAATTTCGACATTTGCCACCTCGGCAGAAAAGGTCGCCTTGCCTGAAGCCAGCTGAATATGCTCCGGCCTGATTCCGGCAGTCAATTTCCGTTCGAAAGCAGGAAGACTGCCTGAAACCGGAATGGTATGCTGATTTTCAATCATGATGGCATTGCCCGTAATATCTGCCGGCGCGAGATTCATAGGCGGCGCACCGATAAACGATGCTACAAACTCATTTGCAGGATTGTTGTAGATCTCAAGCGGCCTGCCGATCTGCTGAATTTCTCCGTTGTTTAAAATCATCATCTTATCTGCCATCGTCATCGCTTCTGTCTGGTCATGCGTGACATAAATCATCGTAATACCGAGTTTGCGCTGAATCTGGCGGATCTCTGACCGCATTTTCGCTCTCAGCTTGGCATCAAGATTGGAAAGAGGCTCATCCATCAGACAAATAGGCGCATGCGTAACAATCGCTCTTGCAAGAGCAACCCGCTGCCTCTGCCCTCCTGACAGCTGTCTTGGCTTGCGCTTAAGCAGGTCAGATAACCCGAGCATCTCGGCAGCCTCATGACAGCGCTGCTTTTGCCCCGCCTTTTTTATTTTTTTCGTATGCAAACCGAAGGTAATGTTTTCTTCAACCGTAAGATGGGGATACAACGCATAATTCTGGAAGACCATCGACAAGTCCCGCTTGCTCGGCGGAAGAGCGTTCGCCGTTTTCCCGCCGATGACAAGCTCTCCGCCTGTCACCTCTTCAAGCCCTGCAATCATTCTGAGCATCGTGCTTTTGCCGCAGCCCGAGGGACCGACTAGGACAAAGAATTCACCCGGTTCAATCACTGCGCTGATTTCTTTTATGACATCCGTTTTAGAATCATAAGATTTCGAAACGTTTTTCAGTTCAACTTTTTTCATCTGCCGTCATGCTCCTTTCCTTCTGCGCATATTTCTTCCAAAGCCATGCTCTGCCTGTTGAGGCCGCAAGAGCTCCGCTTTCAAGCGCCTCTTCAATATGCCCCGCATTCTGGATCAGGCCGCCCGTAATGATGGGGACATCTGTTTCATGCTTTACTTTTCTGATCATTTCAGGGATCAGTCCCGGCATAATCTCAAGTGCATGCGGCTCAATTTCATTCACTGCTTTCAGTCCGTTTGCCAGTGCGTCTGAATCAATCAGGAAGAGCCTCTGAATGGTCAGCAGTCCCTCGTTCTTAGCCAGCTGAATCAGAGAACTTTTCGTCGTCACAATCCCTGTCGGCCTGACAAACTTGGCAATGAACCTCAGCCCTTCCCGGTCATAGCTGATCCCGGGAATCTTTTCAAGGTGCAAAAAGACATGACGATCGTTCTTTTTCAGAAGATCCACATACCGCTTAATGACACTGATGTTCCCCATCAGCAGAAAAGCAGACTGAATATCCGTCTCAAGGAAGCGGTCAAAGCTTTTGGGATCTTTAATAGCTGCAATTAGCCTGTCTTCATGCAGCCGGCTGATAAATTCCTGATGCGTATCCAATGCTTTTTCAGCTCCCTTTTTTCATCTATAGGCAAAACAAAAACCATAAAAAAACGCGGGTTCTCTAAAAACACCTATGTTTTTTTATGGTTTCTCATATTCTCAACCAGAGTTTATTCACTTGTCCTTCACAACTACAATCTTACCTGCCGAACGTAAAGTGAGTGTGAAGGTGATGTGGATTTGTGTGAAGGGATTGTTAGAAGATTGTAAACACAAAAGAGAAAGCGCCTTGTTCAGATCCGACAGGCAGATAAGAATCCAGCGGAAAAGTCCGGATGTGACTTTTTTGACGGATTTGTTCTGACAGAGGATCTAGGCGCTTCCGCTTGCCGAGGATAACTTAGTAAGATCATACAGACTTTTTCTTTTTGGCTCACCTAGTAAAAAAACCTTCCGCACAAAATACGGAAGGTTAACGTTATTTCACTTTTGTCCGAAGCTGGGATTTTCTGATCACCTGATTAATCACTTCAGAAAAGACAAGACCGATCGCGATGGAACCGGAAATCATAAAGGCTTTTGCTGCAAGCGTAATCGCCGTATTGTAGTCATTTTCCACAAAATTGCGCATGGCATCATAGGCCATTCCCCCAGGCACTAACGGTATGATTCCGGCAACGCTGAAAATAATGATTGGCGTCTTGTAGATCTTCGCAAACACCTGGCTTGCAACCGCCACAAACACAGCAGCGATGACAGTCGCAGGCACTGCGTCATATCCGAGCCCGACGACTGAAATATAAATAAACCACCCGGACATCCCGACGAGTCCGCATTTGACCAGAGACGGTTTTGGCGCCTGAAAAATAATGCCGAATGCAGCAGTTGATATAAACGCTGTCAGCAGCTGTCCAATTACCCACATCATTCATTGCTCCTTTAAAATAGTAAAAATACAACCGCAATTCCAGACCCAATCGCAAATGCCGTCAAGAACGCTTCCGCTCCCTTTGAAAGTCCTGAAATCAAATGCCCGGCCATCAGATCCCTGACGGCATTTGTAATAAGCAGTCCAGGAACAAGCGGCATGACTGAGCCGATAATCACCTTATCCATCTCTGAGCCAAACCCTGTTTTCACAAACAAATAGGCAAACAACCCAATCACAAAGGATGCCAGAAATTCAGAGAAAAATTTAATCGGCACAAGGCGGTGAAAATAAATTACCGAAATAAATCCCAGTCCGCCCGCAAAAACCGCAGGCAGAAAATCAGACCACTGCCCCTGGAACATAATTAAAAAACAGCCGCTCGCTATTGCTGCTGCAAGCACCTGCAGCCCAAGAGAATAAGTGGAACTCGCCTCTTCAATCTCTTTTAAAAGATCATAGGCCTGATCCACATTAAGCTCACCGCTGCTGATTCTCCTGGAAATGGCATTTACCTTCGTCACCTTATCCAAATCCGTCGTCCGTTCCATAATCCGTATCAGCTTCGTCTTCGTCGGCTCTTCCGTTTCAATGGAGAAAATAATGCCTGTCGGCGTTACATAGCTGTGTGAATTCCTTACACCGTATGAGGCTGCGATCCTCATCATCGTATCCTCCACCCGGTACGTTTCCGCGCCGCTGATCAGCATAATCTTCCCCGCCAAAAGGCAAACCTCCATAATTTCATAAGAATAATTTTGCTGCGTCTCCATCTATCCGTTCTCTCCAATAGGCTTTTAGTTTTGATGTTAGGTTTCAGTTTAGCTGAGTTTTTGGGGATTATCAATTTTTGCATGAAAATATGCGGGAGGGCGGGGCCTCAGCTTCTTGTTTAGTACCACCAAACTTTGTTTTTCATCTCTTGAGGGTCCTTATCCGCTTGTTGAGTGCCATCAAACTTTGTTCCTCGTCTTTTGAGGGTTCTTATCCGCTTGTTGAATGCCACCAGACTGTCATTTCCGTCTCTTGATGGTTCTTATCCGCTTGTTGAGTGCCACCAAGCTTTGTTTTCCGTCTCTTGATGGTTCTTACCCACTTGTTTGGAACCACCAAACTTTGTTTTTCCGCCTCTTGATGGTTCTTATCCGCTTGTTGAGTACCACCAAATTTTCATTTACGCCTCTTGAGGGTTCTTATCCCTCCCCAAACAAAAGAGACCTCCTCTAAAAAAGAAGGTCTCTTTTCACTCATCCTCTAATATAAGCACTCTCTTCATTCGCCTTAACCATAAACTCAGACTGCAGCAGTCTTACTTCAAAGAGGCGCAATGGATCGTAGTAAATTTCAGGATTTGATTTCATTTTTTCAAGTGCAGCTTTGCTGCTTGAGATGCTTGTTTCTGACTCCCTGATCGTTTCATCTACGTAAAGAATCGGGTCCTGATAGAAGATCACGATGTCGGATTTGAGCGCTTTTTCAAAGAGATCAAATTCCAGGAAGAATTTCTTCGAGATCTCGGCTGTGATTTCTTCATAGTTTTTGCTTTCCACATATTTTTTATATTGTGTGTAAAGCATAGATTTGTTTTGCGGAAGGGCAGCAAACAGTTTTCCTGCGCTTTTCAGGAGAAATTCTGTCGGCTTGAACCGGAGCAGGATGTTTTGTTCTTCAACGTCTGCTCTGCTTGTCATGCGGTTCAGGTCCCTTCTCCAGTCTTCTAATACCTTAAAGTCGCAAACAAGCTTCATTTTTTCCTCACCGTACAGGCCGTTAAATGATGTGCTCATCTCGTTCAGGTAGCCCTGGCTTTCATTGAGCTCTTCGTTTGTCCGGGCAAGCCATTCGCGAAGGGCTGTCTGAAGTTTAGGGATCAGGTTGTCATGGACATATGTGCCGATTTCCTCGTTCATTTTACGGTTCAGCGTAATGTGAAGCTGGCTGAAGTCGCTGTCTTCTTTAATATGAGCTGAGCAGCCGCGCAGGATTTTTGGAAGCTCGAGCTTCAGGTCACGCTTCATTTCAGCTGTTGCTTCGCGGTATGAAGCCGTGATTGCTGCTGCTTTTTCCTGTTCGACGTCTCTTAAGTGATTCATGAATCCGTTCAGTCTCACTAAAATATCTTCGTTCCATTTGACGGTTTCCACAAGGTGGTTCTCTGTTTGCACACGCTTGTTCAAGAGGTCAGTAAGCGTTCTGCGGATATAATGCAGCAGTTTCGCTGTACGTTTCTCTTCATGCTTTGCTCTGCGCGTGCTGAATACAGTTGAAAGGAATTCACCCAGTCCTTTCATATTTCCGGATGAAAAGGCGAATACCTGGGACTGAGGGAAAAACTGATTAATGGTTCCCTGAAGATCCTCTGCCGCTCTCCGTTCGGCCGTGTTCAGGACAAAATGGAACGGCGTGTTAAGCGCATATTCCTGAAGCTGCCTTAAAATTTCAAGCTCCTGCTCATTAAAAGGCGTGTTTCTGTCAAGCACAAACAGCATTCCATCTGAAAGCGGCAGGAACTCTGCCGTTTGTGCGATGTCGCTGTTCCGGCTGATTTCAGCTGTATGCAGGAGAGCCAGACGGTTGTCTTCAAGCAATTCTGCAGGCCACTTCACTTCAGTCCAGACATCCGGGGAATCAATCAGCTCCGACTGATCGGAACGCTTTTCTGTTCCGTTGTCTGTAATCTGGTTCATCTCAGCCAGATCACCCTCCGAGCGGACGAAAACCGGTGAACTTGTTTCTGTTACAAGGTTTTCGCCAAGGATTCGGTTAATCATCGCTGCTTTTCCGCCTTCAGGTGTTCCGCTCACAAGAACGTGGGATGTGTTTAAATCTGCAAGCTCGGAAACAAGCCATTTTTTCTGATAACCGACCTCTAAATGGTTATTTTCAGCCCATGCCACGAGTGATTTGAACAGATCAAGGCTGTAGTCAAATCTGACGCTGTCGTGCTCTGAATCAAAGATTAATGTTTCTGCTGTTTTCAATGATTCTGCATCCATAGAGGCAGGGAAAATCTCGTTCCAGGCAAGCACTGCCGTAGCTGCAAACAGAGCTTTTGACTGATTGGCAAGCTTCTGCCAGTTTGACAGAAGAACAGGGACGATGTCTTCCAGTTCTTTCACAAGATACGTGCCGTTGATGATGCTTAAATAGGTGTTCTGATGTATATCAGACATTTTCGACCAGCTTTCAAACGGCTGAACCTCCACGTTAAGGAAAATCGTGTTGACCGTTTTCAGCCATGAAAGATAAAACTCTCCGTTCCGGTAGCTGTCCCACAGAGAGGCAGTGACACGCTGGAACAGTTTCTGGTTTTTGCGGTAAAGAGAAATGAGCGGCTGATAGAAAAATTCCGGGTCGAATGATTTTGTGTAGCCTGCCTGAACGTATTCATCAAGCAGTTCAAACCATTCCGGCTCCTCTGTCCGCAGGCCTTCATTAACAGCAAGCTCGGCAGCCATTTTCCAGTCCTGCCGGTCTTCATAAAACGACCGGGCAAGATCTGTCACATTCGGATAATCGGGATCGAGATCAAGAGCTTTTTTAATAACCTTATAGGCAAGCTCAATTTTCTCTCTCAGGAGATAAAGAGAAAACAGCTCAAGAGCGACTTCCATTTTTAACGTCTTAGAGTCGCTTTTAATGCCCGTATAAATATCTTCGGCTGCAGAAAGATGACCAAGCGCATAATAGGAATCGGCAATATTCTTTCGCGCCCATGGCTCAAGCTCATTGCTGATGTTCTCCCATTTAAAAATCGCTGTTTCATAGTCCTTGTTATGAAAATAAATCTCGCCCTGGGCATAACGGATATAGGAAAGATCGATCACTTCTTTTGCCTGCTCCTCAAAGTGAAGCTCACCGAGAACCTGAACAGGCTGCTCTGTTCTGCCTTCCATAAAACGTTCGAAATATGATTTATGAATCAGCTGTTTATCGTTTGTCATAGTATCCTCCACCTAACGTACGCTAGAAACTTATATAATGATCTATTCTATCAAAACTTTCTCCTATATGGCTTAGTTTGTGTTACCCCTTTTCTGAGGGTTTCACACCGACTATCGATCTAGTTAGTGGGATATTCATCCAAATATAGTACAGCGAATACGATGAATACGGGTTTTACGCTGAAATAATTGGCTGAAATTAGAAAATACCCGCTGAATTGTTTCACAGGTTGTGAAGATCATCGTACAAAAGACTTATTTTGTTTTTGCGGTTTTCTTATAAAAACAAAAAGAGAGATTCCTCTCTCTTTTGGCTGAATGCTATTTAAAATAGTTTTGCCCTCTCTTCATCATCCCGAGTTCCTGCGGAATGAGAAGCTTTGAGAGAGGAGTATCCGGGTTCAGGATGATTCCCGTCTGTTCGTCAAGCATCTGCAGAAGCTCTTTGAATGGAACCTGAACAGCCGTGTTTTTCTGAAACATTTTCCGAATGGGGAATTCCGATGAGAAGACCGGAAGAAGTTTTTTTTGTTTCTTCTCCATGATGTAGACGTGATCCAGGGAAAATGGACTGTTCTTTTGGAGGCCCTGCTTTTGTACAAGCCAAACGCTGCTGTCTTTTAAAACGTCGTAAAAACCGGCGACTTTCTCATTGCTGCTCATGGCATCAATCAGGGCTTTTTCTAAGGTGTTGAATGGTGTGCTCATTTTTCGCCAAATCCCAGAATCGGACTTTTCTTCTCTTGAATCGTGACGTCTTGAATGCTTACTTTTTTGATGTATTCATATTTGCCAAGCGAAGAAAAGCCGAGTTTGTCTACAGAATCAGGGTCTATTGACTTGAGGATAACCGTTCCGTTCTCTTCGTTTACACCTTCAATCGCGAATTCCTGGCCGCTGTAGTTTGCAGACAGCTTATATTCATACGCATTTTCAAGCTCTGACTGGTCAATTTGCTTAACGAACACATTCTTTTTAAGCCCCGCTGCCTGAAACCCGTTCTGAGATGAAGCTTTATCCCGCGTCCGAAGAGTCACTTTTCCGCTTCCTTCGGGAATGATCGAGTATTCCACACCTTGATAAATCCCGTATTCTCCTTTTTTAATCATCGCTGTTTAACTCCTCTATGCTATAAAATCGCTGATCATATTTATCGTACATGCCGACAAGTTCCTCTGTGCCGTCCCTAACAATATAAATTTCAGCGGCACTTGGACGGGCATTATTGCCGTAAATGGTTTCGTACTCAGGCACAATTTCCCCGTTCTCTGCAGCTGTAAATCCATGCCCTGTCTGCGGGTAGCTGATGTATTCGTTCGGTTTGGCTGCATGCGGACTGTTCATTTCCTCTGCATAAGGAATTTTGAGCCGGTCGCTTTGATCGGTGGTAAATCGGATGACGGCATATTCTTTGTCCGGCGCAAACGGAGTATTCGGATAATCCATTCTAAGAGAATGATACATATCCGCTGAATCCGTAAGATCGCTGACATCTTCCATTTTGGCAATACATCCGCCGACATCTGTTATGTCACCGGATAAATATAAAGCAAGCTTCTCCCCGTCAATGACTTTTTGCAGGACAGTAGTGCTTGTGACAGGCGGAACCGCCTCCCGGACACGATGCATGCTGTCCAGTTCTTCAGGCGTAAGATCTTTATAGTATGAAGCCTGGAGGTCTAAAAACTCATCCTTCGTGAGTCCAGCCTCATCCAGCACACCGTTAATCTCTGCAGCAAATCCTTTCCCCTGCGGAAGCTTCGCAAAATCAAAACTTGTGTCCATGCCGTGAGTGACGGTTGTAAGTTTAGGTACAGTCGGCGCCCCGTCCGGCACATCAGTAAGTTTCGCAGCTTTGCCGAGCTTGTCAATTCCCTTTCCCCCAAGCAGACCAAGCCCAATAGAGACAATCCCGTATGTGAAAAATTCCGTCCTGCTGTACACATCTCCATTGATCACTTTTGTTTCCCACGCCTCCGTCAGCGTGTTCCACATAGTTTCAAGCGTTTCAAGGGGATGGATAATCGCATCCCACATCGCTTCGTACGTTTCCCATTCAAACAGAGACACAAGGCCGTCCCATGCATCTGTGAGGCCGTTGCTTGCTCCGTCCCACAGCCCCGAGAAAAAACCGCCCCAGCCCGAAGAAGCAGATGCTTTTGCGGCCTCATCTGCTTCCCTCATGCCAGACGCAGTATTTTCAATATGTCTCTTGGCATCCTCAGTCAATGTATGAAAACGATTGACCAAGTGCCTGATTTCTTCCTGAAGATCGAGTGCTGTGCTCACTCTGGCGACAGATGTGAAGCGCAGCCTTGCTGATTCCCAGCTTAAAAGATCCAATGCATCACCGGTATAAGAGCGGGAACTGTCAATTCGACTTGCGAATGATTCAAGTTCTTCCGGTCTGATTTTTATTTCCATGAATAGCTACCTCTCCTTTATCCCGTGAATGCGGATCTTTCTTCTATGCGAAAGTATCTGCAAGATTTCTAAGTCTTGCAATTTCCCCTCTCAGTTCCTGGTACAGCTCATCTTTGACATCATCTATTTGAAAAGCAACAGAACGGATTTCTGCATGGATGCTTTCATAGGCAAGCTTTGCCTGACCTGTCCATTCATCTGCATACTGCTGGTGGCTCGTTTCAAAATGAAATACCCCGTCATCAAACGTGCCCATGGCATTTTTGATGGCAGCAAGATACGCTTCAAGTTCATCTGCATCCCGGTTGTATTCAGCCTGTTTTCTTTTCCTCTCCAAGTCTTCAAAGAAGTCCTCGATCGTATCCAACAAGTTCTTTCCACGTCCTTCTTCCTGTTTTAGAAGCATCTTACTAGTTATGTTAAAATATGGGGATGATTCCTACAACTATCTATTAAACTATTTTTGCATATAGGCGAATATGACTAGAAATCAAATTCACCTTTCCTACTATTAGAATATATTGAAAACTCCGTACAGTTTATTCCTTCCTTTAAAGGTTTATTTTATACAAAAAAGCGGCGCAAGCCAAGAAACAGCTGAATTCATTTGAATAAATGCCGCGGGAAACTTATAATTGTAAAATGAACTGATGATTTATGGATATAATGAAGGTTACATAGAAGAAAGGACGATACATTTTGGAAAATAACTCGTCAAATTTTATTAAGACTATTATGAAAGAAGATCTGGAAAGCGGCAAGCATTCGACTGTCATCACACGCTTCCCTCCTGAGCCAAACGGCTATCTTCATATCGGACATGCAAAATCGATCCTTATTAATTTCGAACTTGCCGATGATTTCGGCGGCAGAACAAATCTCCGTTTTGATGACACGAACCCTCTCAAAGAAGATCAGGAATACGTTGATTCCATTAAAGAGGATGTAAAGTGGCTGGGTTATGAATGGGACGAGCTTCATTTCGCATCCAACTACTTTGAAGAAATGTACAATCGTGCGGTTCTGCTTATTAAAAAAGGAAAAGCTTATGTAGATGATCTGACGCCTGATGAAATCCGCGAATACCGAGGCACACTTACTGAGCCGGGAAAAGACAGCCCATACCGCAGCCGTTCTGTGAAAGAGAACCTTGAGCTGTTCGAGAAGATGCGGGCAGGCGAATTCGAAACAGGAACCAAAGTGCTGCGTGCTAAGATTGACATGTCTTCGCCGAACATGAACATGCGCGACCCGGTCATCTACCGCGTTTCTCACGCTGTTCACCATAACACAGGTGATGCTTGGTGCATCTATCCGATGTATGACTTTGCCCATCCTTTGGAAGATGCGATTGAAGGCGTTACTCATTCCATCTGCACAACCGAGTTTGAAGACCATCGCCCTCTCTATAACTGGGTTGTTGAAGAATGTGAAATGGAAACGAAACCGCAGCAAATC
The DNA here is from genome assembly GCF_052171315.1 of Metabacillus mesotrionivorans. NCBI lineage: Bacteria > Bacillati > Bacillota > Bacilli > Caryophanales > Bacillaceae > Metabacillus > Metabacillus mesotrionivorans. The sequence goes on from NZ_JBQMFF010000006.1 coordinate 74,401, forward strand.
GAGTTTGGTCGCCTGAATATCACAAATACGGTCATGAGCAAGCGCAAACTGAAACAGCTTGTTGATGAAGGTTTTGTAGACGGCTGGGATGACCCGCGCATGCCGACTGTATCCGGTCTAAGAAGAAAAGGCTACACGGCTGATGCCATCCGCAATTTTGTAAGAGAAACAGGCGTATCCAAAGGGTACGGTGCGGTTGATGAGGCGATGCTTGAATATTATGTTCGCGAGGACCTGAAGCTGAAAGCACCGCGCACAATGGGCGTGCTCAAGCCTCTTAAAGTTGTGATTACCAACTATCCTGAAGGACAAACGGAAATGCTTGATGCAGAAATCAATCCGGAAGTACCTGAAATGGGCTCACGCCAAATTCCATTCGGACGTGAAATCTACATTGAACAGGACGATTTCATGGAAGACCCTCCGAAAAAATATTTCCGCCTTTTCCCTGGCAACGAAGTTCGCCTGAAGCATGCTTACTTCATCAAATGTGAAGAAGTCATCAAAGATGAAAACGGCCAGGTCATTGAGCTCCGCTGCACATATGATCCGGAAACAAAGAGCGGCACCGGCTTTACAGGCCGTAAAGTAAAAGGCACCATTCACTGGGTGGAAGCATCGCAGGCCGTTCCTGCAGAGTTTCGCCTGTACGAGCCGCTTATCCGCGATGCAGACCTTGAAGCAGAGAAAAGCGAAGAAGAAGCAGAGGAAAAAACATTCCTCGATTTCGTCAATGAAAACTCGCTTGAAGTGGCGCAAGGCTTTGTCGAGCCAAACATGAAAGATGTAAAGGCACACGACAAATTCCAGTTTTTCAGACACGGGTACTTTAACGTTGACCCTAAAAACTCGACTCCCGAAAAAGCGGTCTTCAACAGAATCGTATCGCTTAAGAGTTCGTTTAAATTATAATAAACCTGAAAAGACCTGATTTCACCAACTGAAATCAGGTCTTTTTCCTATTTTTATTCAAAACATTTCTTCATCTTTCGTCAGCGGTCTATGTTAAAATCTGTCGTTTCATGAGAAGTAAAGTCGAATACACCTGAGATTCTTCCCATTTCCCCATCAGCGCCCCGAACTTTGATGAACATTGTGTGGTTTTACATATTTCGGAATGCGGTATAAACGTACTAACAAAGAAAATAAGCGAATGTCCAAATACATATTTATTCGAAGGGAGGAACGTGAGATATGAAGATCAAGGCAGGGAGCTGGAGAATGCTCAGCGCGAAGGAAAAACAGTTCATTTTACAAGCCGTCAGCCACCGGGTGAAAAAATAATGAAATAGCTGTATTGAGCGCGGGGATTCCAGAACTCCCTGCCACATGTAGAAAGCAGCCGGAAACCCTCCGGCTGCTTTCTTAGTGTCTGCTGCTTATTTCCACCATCCATCAAACTTGCTTGCAGGCAGCTGGCGCTTGTGTTCGGTCATCAGATAGCGCTTCTCTACTTTAGACGCGACTTCTTCTGATACCGGTTTTCCTTCAAGGTAATCATCCAGCTCATCATACGTAATTCCGAGCTCTGTCTCATCTGCCTGCTGAGGTTTATTATCTAGCAGGTCGGCTGTCGGCACCTTCAGATACAGCCTTTCATCTGCACCAAGCTCCTTAAGCAGACTTCTGCCCTGACGTTTGGACAAACCGGCAAGCGGAAGCAGATCGGCGCCGCCATCTCCGTATTTTGTAAAGAAACCTGTTACAGCTTCGGCTGCATGATCGGTTCCAATGACAAGCAATCCTTCCTGTCCGGCGATTGCGTACTGTGTAATCATGCGCGTTCTCGCTTTCACATTCCCTTTGTTAAAGTCGCTCAGCTTGTCATCCACTGCCTGAGCGTACTGATTCTCAAAAGATTCGACCGTTGATTTAATGTCAAATGTGACTGAATGATCCGGCTTAATAAACGCAAGGGCAAACTGTGCATCATCTTCATCGTGCTGCACACCATGAGGCAGTCTGACCGCAATAAACTTCGCCTCTTTCATGCCTTCTTCTCTCAATTCTTCCACCGCAAGCTGCGCAAGTCGTCCTGCAAGCGTAGAATCCTGTCCGCCGCTTATGCCAAGGACGAATCCTTTAGCATGCGCTTTTTTGACATAAGCCTTTAAAAAGTCAATCCGTTCTCTGATTTCGGCCTTCGGATCAATTTCAGGTTTAACATTCAAGTCATTTCTAATTTTCTCCTGCATGCTCATCTTCATTGCCTCCTAATGATATAAAGAATGATTTTTGATGTATTCGTAACAGGCATCAGGCAGCAAATAGCGCGGCTCTCCGCCTTTTGAAAACTCATCTCTGATGTATGTAGAACTGATTTCCATAGCAAGCCCCTTATCAATCAGGTGAAAAGTGGACCCGTCATCATGGTTTCTGAGAAGCGGCGAGCGGGAAATCGTCCGCAGCATATCAATGCCTTCCCTTGCCATGACGATGAATTTATTGCTCGCGACCAGTTCCTGATCGTACTTCCACTTGCCGTCCGCAATATCCACAAGCAAATCGGCACCCATAATAAAATAAATCTCATCGTTCGGGTACTTCTTCTTAAAGTGCTCAAGTGTGTAGTACGTGTATACATTCCAGGCCTCCTGATTAATCTCATAATCATCGGCGAGGAACTTATCATTTCCTTCAAGTGCAAGCTGAAGCATATTCCAGCGGTGAAGATCGGACGTTTTCATTGCTTTGTCTTTCCTTTTTCCCGAACACGGCAGGAAAATGACCTTATCCAGCCTGCAGCGGTGTGCTACTGTACTTGCTGTCCACAAATGAACATTTGTTACCGGATCAAAAGATGACCCGTAAATTCCGATCTTCCCCATTTTGCTTCTCTCCCATCAGGCTTCTGTTTAGTTATTTCCCTCTTCAATCATTTCTTTAACCTTTGTTTTTACTTCTTCGATGTTTCTCATTTTGTTCTCCCAGCAAGCTTCGCTCAAGTCAACCGGATACTCCTCCGGGTGCATCGTCCGCTTGTACTCATCCCAGAGCACATCCATGTTGTCTGCCGCATATTGCTGAATTTCCTGAAGCTCAGGCAGCTCATATACAAGCTTTCCATCTTTGAAAATATCCTGATGAAGATCCTTCGCTTCAAAATTTGTCACAAACTTGCTGACAAACGTGTGAACCGGATGGAACATTTTCAGGCGCTTTTCAGACCCTGGATTTTCATCCTCAAGGGCAATGTAGTCCCCTTCTGATTTATGGTTCAGGGTATTGATGATTCGGTAGACCTTCTTAATGCCGGGTGTTGTTACTTTCTCCGGGTTTCCGCTGATCTTAATCGTATCCTGCATCTTGCCATTCTCATCTTCAATTGAAACAAGTTTATAGACAGCACCGAGAGCAGCCTGATCGTAAGCGGTAATCAGTTTTGTGCCAATCCCCCATGAATCAATTCTTGCCCCCTGTGACTTCAGGTTGATAATTGTGTTTTCATCAAGATCATTTGAAGCAATGATCTGTGTTTTCGTGAATCCTGCTTCATCCAGCATTTTTCTTGCTTTTTTTGACAGATATGCAAGATCGCCGCTATCCAAACGAATCCCTTTGAAATTGATTTTATCGCCAAGCTCTTTTGCAACCTTGATTGCAGTCGGCACACCTGATTTCAGCGTATCGTACGTATCTACAAGGAACACGCAATCCTTATGGCGGCGCGCATATTTATGAAAAGCTGTATATTCATCGCGGTATGCCTGCACCAGAGCATGAGCGTGCGTGCCTGCAACCGGAATGCCGAACATTTTCCCTGCACGGACGTTTGATGTAGCATCAAATCCGCCAATGTAGGCAGCGCGCGTTCCCCAGATGGCTGCATCCATCTCATGAGCCCGGCGCGTTCCGAACTCCATTGCACTCTGCTCCCCGACCACATGCTTAATGCGCGAAGCTTTTGTCGCAATCAATGTTTGGTAATTCACAATGTTCAACAGCGCTGTTTCCACAAGCTGTGCTTCAGCAAGCGGCGCTTCGATCCGGAGAATCGGTTCATTGGCAAAAACAAGCTCTCCTTCAACCATCGACCTTACATTGCCCGTGAAACGCACTCCCTTTAGATACTCCAAATAGTCTTCTTTATAGCCAAGCTCATCACGAAGATATTCAATATCACTTTCCGTAAAAGAAAAGTGCTGCAAGTATTCCACAATCCGCTCAAGACCTGCAAAAACCCCGTAGCCGTTGCTGAAAGGCAGCTTTCTGAAAAAAACCTCAAACACCGCCCTGCGGTTGTGCATCTTGTCTTCCCAGTAGGTTTCCGCCATATTAATCTGGTAAAGATCTGTATGAAGCATCAAGCTGTCATCTGTGTATTTCATCATTGGAACCTCCATCTATCTATTCAACCTTCGCATTCAGGCTATGTTTAAAATGAGAAAGCGCCCACGCATGCCCGTCCTGATTAAAACTTGCCGTTGCTTTTTCATAAACCGTTATGCTGAACCCCTTATTGTAAGCATCTACAGCTGTATGCAGCACACAAATATCTGTACAAACCCCAACCAGATGAACCTCTGTTATCCCTCTTGCGCGAAGCTTGAGCTCAAGATCCGTCCCTGCAAACGCGCTGTACCTTGTTTTATCCATCCATTGTACATGACTTTGCTCTTTATTCTGTTCATAAATGCCTTCAAGCTTTCCAAAAAGCCTGCGGCCGTCTGTTCCTTTTAAGTTGTGAGGGGGAAACAAAGCTGTCTCAGGATGAAAAGGATCATTTTGTTCATGCACATCAATGGCGAAAACGACCAGATCACCCGCTTCAAGAAAGTCTTTCGTTACGTTTACGATCTCCTCTTCTATTACCTGACCCGGCTTTCCGCAAGTTAAAGCCCCGTCATCCGCTACAAAATCCACCGTATAGTCAATGTTAATTAACGCTCTTTTCATTAAAGTCCACTCCCCTATAGTATTTAACACTTAATGAATTGTTAATTATCAAATCTAGTAACGCGCTGTATAAATCGGTTTCACAACATCCATTTCAACAAATGTATAAAGCTGTGTAGGCTTTTTTGATGTTCTCGAAGTCTTCCCCTCTGCCTCTTTAATAAATGGCAGTGTTTTAATTTTCCGCGAAAAGGACTGCTCGCTTACAATCGCCGGATCATTCGTGACCGTTTTAAGCACTGCCTGCAGCTCTGAGTAAGTAAAAAATTCAGGAAGAAAATTCTTCGCCACAGTCGACTGCAGCAGATCGTTTGTAATGACTTTGATCGCATCCTCAATAATTGTCCGGTGATCAAAGGCCAAGTCGAGCTTCAGCACTTCTTTCACAGAAAACAGCTCAACCTCGGCCGCATCATCCTGCGCTTTTCTCAATGAGAGGGAATGCTCAGGCACAATCGCATAATGGGCATTGGAGATGATCCATCCGCGCGGATCGCGCCCAGGCTGATCATACACGCCGAAATGCTTCACATGCACCCCGGAAACACTCGTTTCTTCTTCCAGCTCCCGCTTGGCTGCTTCAAAGGCCGACTCATCCTCCTGAACGAATCCTCCAGGAAGCGCCCATTTGCTCGCCTCAATATTCGGATTTCCCTCCGCATCAAGTGCAGCACGCTGAATCATCATCAGCTTCAAATCCATCAGAGGCGGTTTGTACTCCCCGTCAAACTCAGACACAATCGTAAACACACAAATATCGGACGTATACCCATCAGGAGTTCTGTATTTTTTTATATCATACTTCTTTAGAGCTTCATCATTGGACATCTATACAAACTCCTTCGGTTTTTATAATTAACAAGTTGTTAATTGTTAATTTATTTATACTCTATTCTTCGGAATGTGTCAACGGATTATGTGCGGAAAATGAAAAAACCTTGAAGACGATTGGATTCAAGGTTTTGGGAATGTGTATTTAGAAGGGAATGATCTGATGGCGCAGGTGATCGTTAGTGTTACCCTGTATTTCTGTGCCGCTGGTTTATAGGGTTACATTTCGTTTTTTTGGTACCCTATAATTCTGCTCCGCCGTTTTATAGGGTTGCATTTTGCCTTTTTGGTACCCTATAATTCTACACCGCGGGTTTATAGGGTTGCATTTTGCCTTTTTGGTACCCTATAATTGTGCACTTCCAATTTATAGGGCAGCATCTTCATCCAAACTACAAAAGTTACCTTCGGACAATAGCTTCGTCCTGTTCTTTGAGCATATCCAAATTGGCGCGGGTGTCTTCCAGATTTTTCTGAACGACAGCAGTATATTGAGCGACAAATTGATGAAGAGCCGCTTCACGGTCCAGCCATTTCTGCGTAAAGTCCAGCTTATTTTCGCCCGCTTCTCCAGGCACGTCCAGGGTCAGAGCTTCAAGCGCCCGCCGGACTTCATTCAGTTTTCCAATCATCTCTGCATGATTCAGTTTAATCTGGGTCATTTAAACAGCCGCCTTTGCAAGTCGTTTATTTTGCTGCCGATCTCGTCCAATGCATCATCACCTATGGCCAACAGCTTGTCCGCCTCGTTTGCAAGCCCGCTTGCTGCGCTGAGCATATTCAGCTGAAAACTCAGCCCGTCGATTCGATCTTGTATGCTTCCTTTATATTCATCATAATCGTATTCTGCAATGTTCCTCATGATTTCATAGGCCTGGTTTCGATCATCATAAAAATCCTCAGCCCTTAAACCTTTCCACAGCTGGTCCAGCTCAGGGTCCAAAATCTTTCTCATCTCACCAAGACATGCTGACTGTTCCCGTTCAATCTGCTGCCTGGCACGCTCCAAACGGCTGATCTGGCCGTTCAGTTCTGACATTTGATAGGATATGACACCGTGAATTTGATTCAGCATTTCTGAATAGTTCAAGTTGATCACCTCTAATTAGCGAAAGATTATTTCCATATTTTATAGCATAAGGAAGATGGTAGCATTGTTGAACAGGACTATCAGCCTTCCTTCCAAGGTTATCTCGCACTTTCGGCGAAGAGCTTTCCTGAGTTTGTGCTGTTAACCCAAGTTAAGCACACTTTCAACAATGCCCGCTTCTCTGTTTCTGTTGTTAATTCAAGTTAAGAACACTTTCAGCTAACCGTGCTTCTCTGTTTCTGCTGTTAATTCAAGTTAAGAACACTTTCAACAATGCCCGCTTCTCTGTTTCTGCTGTTAAATTAGCACTTCCGGGTGAAGCGTTTCTGCCGCTAACTCAGCCCTTCTCTATAAAAAAAGAAATGCACAGTATGCATTTCCTAGTCTTCATCCTTGATGTCAATGTCTTCAGGGATCGGCTTGCTGAGCCATTCCTCAAGCTGTTCTTTGTAGGTTTCCATCTGCTCGAGATGGGTGGTGAACTGGTCTTTATTGATCAGGTACTGCTCTCCGTCATGGACGGCTCTGATTTTTTTCTGAAGTATCAGCGCTTCGATGTAGTTTTCAGGCATGGACAGGTGCTCTGCGGTTTCTTTTATTGTCAGGTACATGTGATTTTCCGACCTCTCTTTCAGATACCCCCTATTATAGTGAGATTACTGAACAAAAGAAAGGAGGTATTCATCCTGCAAAAGGACCTCGTAATGGCCCTCACCGTTTTTAATCACGTTAACAGATGCCTTTACAGGCAGCTCAAGCGGCACCGGTCCTTTGAAGCGATTCGCTGATGCTGTTATCAGCTCATCAACAAATTCTTCGTTTGTCAGCTCGCCGTTCTGCTGCTTTTGCATGACCGGCTGCACAGCTTCTGCGAGAAGACGGTTTTCACTGAAGCCCTGGACTTCAAGATCAACCGTATAAGAGTCGGTGTCTGGATTATAGACTGCATCATTCACCTTATATTTGGTTTGCTTGATTGCCGCCAGGAATCCTTCTGTGTAGAGATTGATTTGGTCTTCTGAAACGGCAGCCGGCAATCCTTGAAAGTTTTTGGCCGTATTGGATTTATAGATTTCTACAAAGGCAGACTTCTGGAAGTCTCCCCTTTTTTTCACTGCTTCCTGGTCAGGTGACTCAGGATGACGTTTCATAAACTCGTCTGTATTCTGATAAACCGTTGCCTGGATCAGTGCGTCGACATATTCGGCTGCTTCCTGAGCTGAAGCTTCCTGTTCAGGCGTTGCTTCCGGTTTGGCCTCAGCAGCAATGGTTTGGATGCTGTCAACTGTATCATAAGAATACGAGTTTGTTTTGCGCACGCCCTGCTCCTGATTTTTCTTGTTTATTTCCAGCGAGTATTCGTGGTTTCGTACAAGCTCTTTTACAAGAGACGTTTTTTTATCCACCGTCACCTTGTAGTCAAAGCCCTCTCCCTCAATGGAAGAAATATCCACTTCGGAGATACCTGCCGCTTTTTGAAGTCCAGTATAATAATCCTTCGTCAAGTCACCCATCAGTTCCTTCGCTTCTTTTGATGAGCCTTCATATGTAAGGATGTATTCACTGTCTGTTTCTTCAAGCTTCAATTTTTCCGTAAATTCGGGATCGAATTTTTCATAAAAGGCAATAGGATTTTTGTGCAGTTCAAATTCGTACTGCTCTACAAACAGCATATAATCGCTGAGTCTTCCTTCGAGCACTTCTGTTTTTGTACCGTCATCATAGATGACCCCCTCTTTGCCAGTCGAGATTTTAGTGATTTGGCCCCCATCGTCATATTCCGAATAGGAAAGATCGTTTTCAAGATCCAGCTGCATGGTTCCTTTTATATTGTAGTCATCAGGTGAGACTGCTTTTTCATTAAATTTTATTTCCATCGTTTTTACGTCTTTATATGCTTTTTCCATATCAGAAGACGCTTCTTCTGCGGTTTTCCCACCGCACGCTGCAAGCAATAGTGCCATCCCTGCAACGATCAGCCACCCTGTTATTCTTTTCATGTCAATCCTCCCAGTTTTCATAGATTCCAATTTTACCATGCGAACTAGTAAGTATTTACACTTATTTTCCAATAATTAAACTATTTTTTTCCATTAAAAAAACCCTCACTTGAAAAAGCGGGGTTCATCATTATCTCGCCTTGCAGATCCGGTTGAGCTTTCCGCTTTCATGATCCACTGCAAAATAATAGTCCGGCCAGCATCCGTAAGCATCTGCCTCCTTATATCCGCATACGACAGCCGCTTCTGCAGTCGTATGAGAACATAAATAAAGAAACGAGTAGCCTTCAGGACTTTGGACGTGAAACACCTGATTCCCATCTACATCATAGCCGACAAGGTACTCCGGGGCATCTTCCTTTTCCCCTGCAAGCGCCAAAACCCTTTTGGCACTCGGGTAAAACCGTTCTTGAAGAATTTTCATAGCAGGCAAGTCCACCCCTTGAATAATAGTTCGATACCACTAAGCAGCATATAGCTACAGGTTTATTTACCCAGTTTTTCACATTCCTAACGAGAAAAGAAGGAAATAAAAAACAAAAAATTCTGTTAAGATAAATCTATTGAGAGAGGGAGGAATGACGATGTCTAAAAGAAAAATGATTATCACACAAGATTTGCAGGAGAACCATCTAAATGAAATCAGGGAGCTTGCTGCGGGCTGGGATATTATCGCTGGACGGGATGAGTCTGTTTGGAGAAGCCATCTATCTGAAGCTGAAATTATTGCAGGCTGGAAAAAAGGAATGGAGGAAACGTGCCTCCATGAATCATCCAGATTGCGCTGGGTACAGTCATGGAGCGCCGGTGTCAACAGCATGCCGCTTCAAGCTTTGGAAAAGAAGGAAGTGATTCTAACAAGCGCAAACGGCGTTCATGCAAACCCCATTTCCGAAACCATTTTCGCTCTTATGCTCGGATTAACAAGAAAAATCCATGCCTACGTACGCAATCAAAGCGAAAAAAAATGGCATCATGAGAACATGAAGCTAGAAATTCACGGTAAAACAATTGGTGTGATTGGAGTTGGCGCAATCGGGCAGGAAACAGCCAAAATTGCAAAAGCTTTCGGAATGACTGTTCTTGGCGTGCGGCATTCAGGCAAACCCGCAGATTTTGTGGATGAGATGTATACTCAGGCTGACCTGAACAGCATTCTGCCAAGATGTGATTATGTAGCTGTGACCGTGCCGCTGACACTGGAAACAGAACGCCTTTTTACATACGAACAATTTAAACGGATGAAGCCTTCTGCATACTTCATCAATATTGGCCGCGGTGAAGTGGTTGAGGAAGCAGCGCTTATACAGGCTCTTGAGGAAAATGAAATTGCAGGAGCAGGTCTTGATGTGTTTGAACACGAGCCGCTCGGGGTAAAAAGTCCATTGTGGGAGTTTGAGAATGTCATTATCACCCCCCACACCTCCGGATCAACGGAGTTTTACAACGAGCGCCTTACAGAGAACATCCTGATTCCAAACTTGAAAACCTACCTGTCAGATCGCGTCCCTTCTGTTAATTTAGTCGATTACAAAAAAGGATACTGACAGCCGGAAATTTTAAGTATAGGAAGAGCGCTTGTATTGGAAAATAAAAAAACGAATACAAATCTGGAATCATAAATGAGGAACCTACATGAACATACAGTTTAATGATCTGGAAAACGTGGCGTTTAAACAGATTTTCGGACAAGCCTCACAGGAAATCACAAGCCTGTCCTTTCACTCTAAGCAAGTCAAACCCGGGGGACTTTTCTTCAGCATTGTCGGCGGCGAGCATGACGGGCACCAGTACATTGACGAGGCCATCGAGCGAGGTGCTTCGGCTGTAGTCGGAACAAGCCGTGAAAAACTTGAATTGCTGAGCAGAAAATACCCGGAGCATACCTTTCTGCTTTCAGACAATGTCCGCGAGACGATGGCACAGTTTGCAAAGATGTTTTATGGCTTTTCAGACGAAAAACTGAAAACCGTCGGAGTTACAGGAACAAATGGAAAAACAACAGTTGCTGCCTATGTACGCTCATTGCTGACTTTGCTCGGTCTTCCTGCCGGTTCGATAGGAACAACAGGCATATGGGCTTCAACCCATAAGCTTTCTTATAAAAAAAGCACGCCTACTACACCTGAATCAACCGATCTTCACCAAATTTTCCATGACCTCCTCGAGCTCGGAGACAAAGCGGCGGTGATGGAAGTATCCTCCATAGCAACAGACCAGAAAAGGGTTCACGGCATGGAGTTTGATGCAGCCATCCTCACCAATTTTTCTGAAGAGCACCTGGAGTACCATAAAACGATGGATCATTATAAAAAGTGCAAGCTTGCTCTTTTTAAACAATCTAAAACAGCCGTCATCAACATTGACGATATGGAAATGGGAGCAGAACTTGCAGAAACATTTCCGGGACGGAAGATTACGTACAGTCTCGTACCGGGAAGCGGCGCTGATTTGTGCGCAGATGACATATCGTTTTCAGATGTAGGCAGCTCGTTCACATTGATATACAAGGGCCAGCGCCACCATGCAGCTGTGCCGGTGTTTGGCACCTATAATATTGCCAATGCTCTTTCTGCCGTTGGAACTGCCCTGCTTTTCGGATACAAAATAACGGATATTCTTCAGGTCCTTCCAATGCTCGAAAGCCCCGAAGGCCGTTTTCAAGTCATCACAGGGCCAGACAACAGGAAAATCATTCTCGACTATGCCCATACGCCGGTTGCGCTGACACGGCTTGTGGAAGAGGTCAAAAAAATGAAGTTCAACCGTCTGATCGTCATGATTGCAGGAATTGGCATCAGGGATTTCAACAAAATGCCGAAAATGGCTGCTGCCATTGAAGGGCATGCGGATGAAGTGATCGTCACTGTTGACCACCCGGGACATCACGATCCCCAAGTCATTATTGATCAGGTGATGAAGGGATTTTCCGAACCAAAATCACCGAATATTAAAGTAGCGCTTACCCGCAAAGAAGGCGTTATAGCATCACTTGCAGCTGGAGAACCTGACGATATTATCCTTCTCACCAGCGGCTGCATCAACGGAGCACAAATCGTCAAAGGTATGGAAATCCCTCACTCAGATGAAGAGATTATTCAGTCCCACTACGATTCATATTCAGAAGTACGCCATGAGCTTGAAGCCTGAGCCCATGGCTTTTTTCTGTGCAATTGGGCAGTCGCCCTGTCAACATGGGCAGAGCCGCATAGGCTAATGAAGGATTCACTACCATAAAGGAGACTTCAACCTATGAACCCATACCATTTTTATCAAGGCTACGTGCCTCAGCAAACCGACTATTACATGAACTATCAATACAATCCCTATCAGCCTCAATTTCAGCAGGATCAGTTTCAGCAAGATCAGTTTCAGCAGGATCAATTGGACCCTGACCGCCAGCCGCAGCAATTTCAGTCACTCGAAAGAAGAATTAACCAGCTTGAAAGACAAAACGAGCAGCAGTCCAGAGAAATAAACCGTCAGAATCAGGAGATCCGCAACCTCCGCCGCGAACTCAACCAGACAAACCAGGAAGTCACAAGACTGAACCAAGTTGTCGAACGCCACACAAGAAGACTAAACCGTCTGAACCAGCGCCTGAGAGCAGTCGAAAACAGACTGAACATACCGTTTGCGGCTGAGGATGGGTTTTGATCAGAAAAGCGGAATCAGCCGTTTAGCTCCGACAGGCAGAAAAGAAATTGTCCAGAAAGGCCGGGTTTGCCTTTTTGGGCGATTTTGTTCTGACGGAGGAGTTGGCTGATAGAGCTGGACACTAGAAAAGCGGAATCGCTCGGTTAGCTCCGGGAGTCAGATAAGGAAACGGCGGTAAAGGCGCTTTTTGCCTTTGCCGACGATTCCGTTCTGACAGAGGAGTTGAGCGATGGAGCTGGACACTAGAAAAGCGGAATCGCTCGGTTAGCTCCGGGAGTCAGATGAGGAACCGGCGGTAAAGGCGCTTTTTGCCTTTGCCGACGGTTCCGTTCTGGCAGAGGAGTTGAGCGATGGAGCTAGACACCAAAAAATCGGAGCCGACTGTCCCCCCTTTCCCGTTTGTTTCCTTAACGACTTCGTATAGCTATAAAAAAACAGGAACCGGACCAGCCGATTCCTGTTTTTTATGCCTGGAGCTTTTTCTGTTCTATGTCGAGTAGTGCTGCTTCGGTTTCTTCCCGTGTATGTTTCCCGTCCTTGTGAATGGTAAGCGTTTCTTTAATGGCCATTTGCAGATTTTCCTGTATTTCTTTCAAAGTTTGCAGGTCAAACTGGTTTCTCCCAAGCGTGGAGGTCTGTTTTTGGAAAAGATCATTCGCAGAACGGGTCATTGCTTTGCCGGCATCGGCAGCATGTTTTTGCCTCAGCAGTGTAAGGGCTATAGTTACTTGGTTTTTCCAAAGAGGAATGGCAGTCATAAGGGATGACTGAATTTTTTCTGCGAGCTTCTGGTTTGTTTGTTGAATCATGCGGATCTGCGGTGCACTTTGAATGGTAAGCTCTCTGCTGACTTTCAGGTCGTAAAGTCTTTGATCCAGCTGGTCTGCAAATTGCAGCAGGTCCTCTTCCTCCTGGCGCTTCATCGGGTCGTTATAGCCTTCATTTGCTTTTTTCAGGGCGGGTATTGTCTCGTTGTGCAATTCGCGAAGTTTTATTTCTGCTGCTTCGATGTAAGTATTCAGAGAATGAAAATATTCCTTATTCGTCTCATAGAGCCTGTCGAGCATGACGATATCCGAGAGAAGAACGTTTTTGCTGCGTTCAAGTCTGACACTGATTCGGTCAATCTGTACGCCTGCTTTATGAAATCTAGACAGCACTTCCTGCACAGAGCGTTTTTTTCTGCCGAACAGCCTGCCGAAAAAAGAGGTCTCATCCTGCATGAGATCCTCCGGATTGACATCACTCAGGCTTTTAATGAACTCATCCAGCGTGTCTCCGATCTGTCCAATATCTTTGCGCTGCACCTGATCAAGCATGGTGTTTGAAAAAGCAAGGAGCTTGGATTGAGCAGGGAGACCGAATGATACCAGCATGGCGTGGTTCCTTGGGCTGAGCTGATTGACAAGGTGAAGAACCTTCTCGTTTTCTTCAGCCTGGAGAAGGTTTTCACGCTCTTTAAAAAGGTCGTGATTCATTACATTTTCCACTTTTCATCAAGAGATTTTTTATCCTTGTTAGATTGAATCGAGTGCCTGGCAACGTCAATCTCAAGATTCAGATCATCCAGATCATCCTGCACCATATTGAAGAGATCCTGTTCAATCAGCCTTTTTAAGTCAGAGAGCGTTCTGCGGGTCTCATTGAGAGATTTCTCAAGCTCGAAATTTCTTTTTGGCTGAGACGATAAAAAGGCATATTTCTCACTTAGCTGTACGGCTGAATCAAGGTGTGAGAAATAAAACTTCTCCGCCTGATAAAAACGGCGCGGCTCTCTTTTTGTCAGGGCAACGATTCTTCTCGCTACACGGACCAGTTCTGCACGCTCTTTTAAAGATGGAAGATGCCTGATTGTCAAAAGGGTCTTTTGAAGGCGCGCCATCTTGGGTGCTGCTTCCTCGAGCTGCTTTTTAATGTATTTATAGTCTTTGCGGGTAAGAGCATTTTTCTTTAAAAAACGTGACTTCATCGTCACAGAAGCAATTGAATAGGCGGAAGCTCCGCCTGCAACGGAATAGGCGGCCGCTGCTATTAAGGGCTGATCAAATCCGATCAGGCTGATTGTTCCCGCTGTCCCAGCAGCAGGTAGCGCAGCCATCATCCGGACACTGAATGCCACAAACGGATTCATCATCAATCGACTCCTAACATAAAAATTCTGCCTGTTTATACGTATGTAGCACATGCGGGGTTTCAGTCCTGTGCCAGTAAACTGGAAAAAAAGGCCTTTCTTTTTACTATACAGCATCACCGCCTATTTTTCTATTGGCCGGTGAATGTATGGGAGGTAAGACTTGAGGCTTAGATGGAGTTATAGTAAAAAAGGGAAGTACCTTTAGCGGAATCCTGTTCCATTAAAACTATTTTCCAAGCGGGCTTTAATCAGCCCCTTGGGCAAAAAAGACAGCAGAAAAAACCGGAAGATTCTCTTCCGGTTTTCATGTTTGGCGTTATTCCGCTTTTTTAGCTGCCGGCTTTGCATCTGATATTTTCCCGAGGAAGAATCCATTTACTTCGCTCAGCTTGCCGCGCCAGATAATCTGGCCTTTTGAAGGGGTGGATTTGCTGTCACCGATGTACACTTTTGTGTTTTTCAGGTGAATGAAATGAGCTTCCCCGCTTCCGTTTTCTTCAATGGATTCACTTGCCCGGGATAACTGTTCGCTCAGATTTTGTGCGACTTCGCTGCCATCTTCGAACGTTTCGCTCAGCGTGTCAAAGTACTCTTTGGCTGAGATCATCGTGCCCGAAACAACAGCTCCGTTCACATTGAGCGTAATATCAAGCGCAAAACCGTGCTTGTTTGAAGCCCCTACAAAAAATTCAAGAACACTGTCTTTGGATGAGGCTGTTGCCGTACTCATTTCCACATCTCCTCCTCTACACACCGTTTATGATGAAGTGTCGTCGTCACTGCTTAGAGAAGTATCTTCTGACTCTTCATCTTCCTCTTCTTTTTCATCTTTTGCTTTTGAAGCTTTTGCCGTTTTTGCTTTCTTGCGTGCTGGCTTTCTCGGCTTTTTCACTTCATTCTTGCCGTCGTCCATCATTTCCTCTTCTTCTTCGTCTTCTTCGATTTCATCGTCGTCATCCTCAGAATCATCTTCTGACGCCGCTTTTGATTTGCCCGATTTATTCTTGCTTTGTTTTTCCTCTTCTTCTTCCTCATCATCATCTTCTTCATCAGAGCTTGTCTGAGTCAGCTGATTCATTTTTTCTTCCAGTTGCTGAAGACGTTCCTGAAGCGTCTGGTTTTCCTGCTTTAATGCTTCATAATCTTCAGTAGTTGATTCGGCTGATGGTGATTCATCCTGTTCTGTATCATCTGTTTGATTTTGATCCTTTTTGAAAAGCTTGCCCGCAGATGTTTTCAGGCTTGATGCGCCTTTGAATGACTTTTCCTTTGCAGCTTTCCCGAAATCAGCTGCCTTGCTTTTCCAGTCGTCGGTATCAATTTGAGATAAAATCTTTTTCCCGTTTTCAGGTGTTGCCAGATATCCGACTGTCGCACCAAGGATTCCGCCTGCAACCGTGCGTTTGATCGGCATGCTTCTTCTTGATGATTTTTCCTGTGTATTCTTTTCTGATTGTTTATTTTCCTTTGTTTCTGCCTGCGTATTGTCTAATTTTTGTTCTGCCATTGTAAATCCCTCCGATTATTTTAGTTGGTTTGATGTATTTAAACGATTTGAGCCAAGCTGATTTTCAAGCAGCTCCAATCGTTCATTCAATTTGCGGTTTTCTTCTTCAAGCGCTTTTGTGTTGTTGTTCTCCGCTTTGGAACTGAGATAAGGATCGTTCTCCCACCAGTCCATGCCGATTTCTTTTGCTTTATCGACTGAAGCGACGATTAATCTGATCTTGATTGTAAGCAGTTCGACATCGGCTATTCCTACAGTAATATCACCTGCGATGACGACTCCTTTGTCTAAAATCTTTTCAAGCACATCGACAATTGAGCTCGATTGCCCAGTCGTTTGGACTGCCATAGCTTGTCCCTCCAGTGGCCGTTAAAGCAAGCTGCCTAACGGGCCGAGATCTATATTCAAGTCTTCCGCATCAAGGCCGAAGACCTCTTTCAGTTCTTCCATCTTTTCCTCAAGGTTCATAAGGGCAACTCCAAGGTTTTCAATTTGCTCGTCCGTCAGCGTTCCACCCTCCACCCGCCTCATCGCATGACGTTCGACAATTTGCCTGAGAAGTTCAATCACCGTCATGACCAGCTGGGCAAGTCCGTGCTCGGCATTGTCAGGATCAAGCTGGATTCTACCATTTGTTTGGCTGGCCTGTTGCATCGATTAATTCCTCCCTTTGTCTGTCAAATTGTTCGCTTGTGACAGGTTTGCGGTTTCCCGCTTTTGATTGAACAAGGGTTTCAACAGATGCAATCAAAACCCTCAGATCCAGATACACCAGATCCACGCCTGCTATCGAGATGATTAAGTCTCCCTTAATAGCAACACCCTTGTCCAAAATGACATCCAATATATCAATAAGGGCAATATCTTTGTTTTCAACTGACTCTCTAAGAGACATCCGGAAAATCCCTCATTTCATTTAAAAACTGGAAAAATGATAAGCTGGCCACGGGCCGGTTGCTTCAATTCTCCATCCGGTTCCCCCGAGCTTTTCATCAGCCTGTTTCATCTCTTCAAGGAACGTTTCCACCTTCTCCGACTGAAGGAGGAAAACACTGTTCCAGGCCATGTTCTCTTTCAAGCCTGTCACGTCTTTGTTCCAGTTCTTTTTAATCGCTGCATGCAGGGCATAGTGCTTCAACTGTTCATGCAGCTGTTCACAAACTCGATTCTTCTCATTTTCCAGCTCATCCTCAATCAGCTTGTCAATCTTCTTCTTTTCGAAAAACTGCCTGCCTTTGGGCAGCACGCTGATTTCCTGCATTTTTGCTTCTACTGCAGGATGGGTTTCGCCAACCTTCTTTTTCAGCACCGGGTCATCACTGTAAATCTTTACGTTCCATTCCTCGTTGCCTTTGAGCGACTGCAGGGTTTCGCTGATTTTAGGCCCGCTTGCCTCAATTGTCTGCTTAAGGCTTTCTTCGCTCTTGTAAATGGTGCAGAACTTAAGCGGAATGATTGTAAAAGATTTATAAAGTGCCGTAACCGTTTCATGATGATGGAACGCTTTTTCCTGCAGCCATTCCATATCATTGTCGATTTTGTCTTTTATGGCTTCTTCTGAAAACTGCTCAGAATCCAGTCTGCAAACAACTGCGCTGATATCGCCAGCTGGGATGGTATAAATGTTTTTCTCACCATCAAAGCCCTTAAAAGATGGAAACGATTGATGGTCTGCTTCGTCCGAAGGAATCAGTCCGTATAAATAAATCAAATCGTCCATCTGCTATCCCTCATTTCCCCGTTTGGTCAATTTCTCCCACTCTTCCATCTCTCTTCGTTTGGCGATTTCATACCGCATTAAAAGTTCATCTTCCTTTTCCTGATACGCTTTTTCCGGTATCTCGCCAAGCTCAAACATCATTTGAAGCTGAATGAGTTTCTGCTGGATCGTCGGGAGATCGTACAATTCTTTTTCTGCTTCTTCCTGAACCTTCTGCCCGATTTTAATCACAAGGTTAATTGGCGCTGCCACCAATTTGTGAAGCATATCAGCTCTCCTCCACTTTTAACCTGATATTAACGAAGTTATAAGCCGGCCACGGACCGCTGTAATGGAAATTCACTTTATCCTTCCATTTCTCATGTGCTTCGTTTACTTTCTCATCGAATTGCTGTTCTTTGTCGCGGTCGATGAGAAACGCCGCATTGAGGAGCATCGTTTCACCTGTCGGCTCATTCGCTTTCGCGGCTTCTGATGCTTCTTTAAGAGGTGTGAAGACTTCCGCCTTAAGTTCATTCTGAAGATCTTCAAAAACCTTTTGGGCAATGCCTCCAAGCTTGATGCGCTCGTAGTAGCCTGCTGCCTCTGATTTGCCCTTCACGGAAGAAGACATTTTTCCAACCTGCGGATTTTCGTTCACTCTTTCCTCGAGCCACTCTTTACTGCCGATGACTTTTAACCCGACCTCAATCTTGCCTTTAATGGCCGGAAAGAGCTTTTCAAACTGCGGGTACAAGTTTTCAAGAAGGACCTTGATGTCGTCTTCTGTTTTAAATACATTCCCGAAGCTGATTGGAATAACCGTGTCGTTTTTTTCCATCACCTTTGAAACCGTCTGCTGATGCATCATCAGATTCTGCCTGTTTGGATGGAAGATTTTCATCGGGACTTCAGCTGCTACCATTGCCGAATCTTTGTACCGGATTGTAAAGAGGTCTGTTTCTTCCCCTTCAATCTCTCCTTTCCCGAAATCTTCCTCTTCTGTTAATTGGATACCGCAAAAAAGATAAATACCCATTTCCTGTTCACTCATCATCAAACACTCCCTCTGCACACTACAGTTTGCTGCATTCATCTATAATCAGCCTGGTTGCATCTTCCTGTTTGTTATCCGAATCAAGACACCTGCTGATCGGATGGCACAGGACATCGATGCATAAGCTTTGAAAATCTGAATCTTCTCCGTCAATCGGAATGTCCTGCTCTGATGCAAGCTTTGCAATCATGATTGATGCTCTTAAGCTTGGACCATTGTTTTTCTGATTCGAGCAAGCATCCCGCAAATTCGTAACAAGAGTTGTTATTATTCTTGCTTCATCTTCATCCACATCTGTTTTCTCTGCGACAATTTTCGTTTCCCTCTCAACATCCTTGTAATCGATAAAAATCGTGATGAGACGGTCAAGAAGAGCATCCTGAGTATCATAAACACCTGCATACTCAGCCGGATTGCTTGTGAAAATGACGGCAAAATCAGGGTGGACTTTTATAAAAGGGTCGGTCAATTTAGAACCGTATAAGGGCAGTACACCTTCTTCTAAGATTGATAGAAAAATATTATTCGTAGTAGGCTTGGATCTCGTAAACTCATCATAAACCAGCGTATATCCGTGTTTAACTGCTTCCAGAAGCCTTCCATCCCGCCACATCTCGCTTACACTTTCGTCCTTTTTATAAACGGACCTAACATAATTATCCACCACTTTTTTACTTGTATAGCCCGTAAAATCACCAATTAAGTCTTTGTTGTTTAATTCATGATTCCCGTGCATAAGCATGACCGGCCGTTTTCTCTTTTTGGCAAGAGCCAGGGCAAGCGAGGTTTTTCCTGCACCGGAGGGTCCCGTAAAATGAACGGAATAGCCCGATTTCAAGTAATGAAGGGACCTCTTGAGAATCTGTTTCGTCTCATCATCCTGTATGAGGGTTCTGGCATCTTTTTTCATTTTCTCTTTTAGGACCGTCATCTTCTCTTCCCTCCAAGCAGCCTCACTGTTCGGTTCCTATTGCACTTCTGTATCTGATATCAAGCCTTTTAAAAGAAACAACCTCTTTCTCTTTATCAAGCTGGCAATCATAGGTTCCAAGCATTTCATCCTTTGCGTACCGTTTCATGTACTCTTTTTCCTCTATCACTTCAACTGTCACCCGCCACCCCTCGTCCATTGCTTCAACAGAGGTAATCTTATGGGGCGGTGCGACATGCTCACTGAAGAAATCATTCACATTTTTCATAATCTCTTTTATAGACACCTAAAGTCGCCTCCGATTGTTCCGCCGTTGCTTTGAAATAAGCAGGAGCCATCAGGCTCCATGCCGACTATCATGGTTAAACGCTGAATTGTGCGCCTCGCTCATTCGATTGAGACGGAAGACCTTTTTCTTCCACCTCATCACGCAGCAGGCCGACAGCCTCTGCATAGCGAAGCCAAGTGTCCACACTCGCAATGACAACGCGCGCTTCAACAGTCAGAATTTCAATTCCTACGACAGACACTCTGACAAACGCATCAATGACAATCCCCTTGTCTAGTATCCGGTCAATAACCTCTGCCAGACTTGAACTGTCCGTACTTTTTTGAATAGCCATTCTTCATTCTCCTTTCGGCCCCGAACCCATTGTCCTGACGCTCGAAGACGATTTAATATCATTGGAACTCTTGATTTTCACCGAGCTTTTAATGTCAGTCGAGCTCTTTATTTTCCGGGCGCTCTTGATATCGTTATACCCTTTAACCTTTTTCTTTTCAGATGATGATGAAGAAGACATCTTTTTCTGAAACTCATCACCGGCTTCTTTCACATTGCCGAGCTTATCTTTCACAGACAGAAGAACATCCTGAACTTTTTCCTTTGCTTCCTCTGCTTTGCCATGCACTTTTTCGGCATTTTCGTCTTTGGCTTGGCCAAGCTTTTCAGAAGCTTCATTCATTTTCCCCTGCAGCTTTTCTTCTGTAGCCTCGACAAATTTTTCTTTCGCCTTTTCCTTTACCTTTTCTTCTATCTTCTCTTTTACAGGTTCGGGACTCTTGTCGAAGATTTTCTTGCCTGCCTTAAAAAGCGCTTTTTTCATGTCATCCATGCCATCACCCTTTCAGGGCCGACTGCTATTTCTTCGCTTCTATCAGCTGATTCAGCATCTCTTCAATCCGCTGCAGCTGGTCGTTCATATTCTTGTTCTCTTCTTTCAGCTCATTATATTGAGAAGAATTCAATTCATTCTCGCCGCCTGAATCCTTTTCTGAATTTGATTCTTTGTCTCTCTTCTTCTTAGGGGCCAAAAGGCTCGTAATGTTGCCTTTGTCCAAATATCCCGTTGCCGTCTGGCGCAGCGCTGCCATTGCCTGCTCAGCAATAATTTCCTGTGCTGTTCTTCTGAGCTCCTTGCCTGCCGATCTTACAATCTCAGACTGGCCGAGGCTTCCAAATACTTTCTTGCTCGTTTCAGGACTTGAAAGCAGCCCGATTCCAGCTCCGACGACACCGCCGAGAATCGCCATGTTGATTTGATTCTGCTGCCTGTCATCCTGCTCTTCACTTTGAGTCTGCTGTTCCGTTTCTTCCTGGTTTTCCATTTTCTCTTTTGTCTCTTTAGCCATGTTTCATCCTCATTTCTCCATAGATTTATTGTTCTTTTCTATTAAAATGTAAAAGCTGACTGGCTCCCGCGCTCATCTGTTCGGCTCTTCAGTCCTTCTTCCTCCACTTCATCCCGAAGAAGACCAACAGCCTCTGCATAGCGAAGCCATGTATCGACACTCGCGATGACAACCCTCGCTTCTACTGTTAAAATCTCGATTCCCACAAGCGACACTCTGACAAATGCATCAATGACGATCCCTTTATCAAGAATCCGGTCTATCACTTCTGCCAAACTGGAACTGTCCGTACTTTTTTGAATACTCACTGACTAACAAGCTCCTTTCATTGACGATAGAGGCGTGCCCTTATCGCTTTGTTACTTGGGATATACCTTCTAAAATGCCACTTAAAACATGACTTGGATAATAGTAGAAATAAGATTCCGTGATTTTCCAGTATTTCCGCTTCAAATTTAGAAAACGTCTTCAAAAAAGCCTGAAACGAATGGATTTTCAGAAGATTTTAAAGAGTTATATGACAATTAAAACAGTTTTGTTACAAGATGGTGACACAGTGATCCGGGAGGGGTTTTATTTCGTTTAGGACGTGAAAAAGCCCCGTATTGGAGAATACGGGGTTGATAATAAATACGGGTACTCGTTCATTTGTGCTGGAGAATTTATGCGGGGAGGATTGGATCTAACATTTGATGTTTCCATTATGCGAGATCTTTAGGTTACTCCGCTTTCCTTTCATACTTTGCATCTTCGAACAGCTGATTCAGGTTTACATGCCGATCCCATACTGTTTTAGCATCCTGATTCATGTATGGGTAGATATACTGGTCAACTAAAACAGCAAAGTCCGTATCATCAAGTTGATTGTATGTCCTGATTTTTGCCGTTTTTCCATCATATGTTTCAATGACAATATCATTGATCAGATTAATGGGATTCCTTGCAAAGCGAATATTTTTTATGCTTGTAAATGGGATTTTCTTATTATAACTCTCTACGCTGCCATTCGGACCCTCAGTCAATTTCACAATAATCTTCCCTGGTACAAAACCGGGAAGCGACCATAATGTGAGGTGTAGAAATACAGGAGACAGCAAGATCCCTCCTCCTAGATAGAATAACGAATACTTCGAATCAAATTCTAAGCCATTCACTATGAGAAACATGCATGCTGCAAGACCGCCGAACGTTGCAAGCAGCATCCAGACGTACATGAATTTGGAGCCTTTGACGCGGATTGAGTTGAGATCTTTTTCCAGGTTTAGCAAATTCATACCTCCTCACATTTTTCATTTAAACAAAGCGACCTGATTCAGGTCGCTGGTTCAAGTATTATTGGTCGATTTTATGATTTTTCCTTACATATCTCACATCTTCTAAAAACTGACTGTTTTCCATTTTTCTATTCCAAACTTCTTTTGCTAAGGGGTTAATATACGGAAAGACATGGTCATCAATATTTTTAATATAGGTTATTTCACCTATTACGTTATACGTTTTAATATAGACAGTTTTTCCATTTATTGTAGTAATACGAATGTTATTAAATAAAGTAAGAATATTTCTAGCCAACTCTATGTCTTTTATATCTTTAATGGGAATAGTATTTTTCTTATACTTAATAACCCCGTTTTCACCTGGGAAGATTTCAAAAAGAATTTTTTCCAGGGATGTATGCCGGAAGCCCCCAAAATGCCATATTTTCCATATATGGTAAGAATAAAAGACCTGTGCCTAGGTATAGGATTGAGTACGAAGAATTAAACTTAATTCCTTGCACGACTAGAAAAGCACATGCAGCTGCTCCTCCCATCGTGGCAAGACCAGACCAAAGCCTTAAAAAATTTAAAGGCTTAATTTTAATATGGTTATCCTGCATTTCATCCACTCCCGAATAATCGTACACCTAAGAATTCTTCGTAATGACATTAATGGCAAGTTTCCTAATTGATAAGATGAGTTGCTTTAAAATCCTCATTAAATTAAAATGGCTTCTTCCGGATATGAGGCAAGGAAGAAGCCATTAAAATATCCAGGCTGACGGAAAGAACCACGCCGGATAATTCCTTTCAATTAATCACTGTACTGTTTTTCTCTCGTATCCAACCTCATCAAACAGCTTGCTTAAGTTCACATGGCGATCCCAAACTTTTTTAGCATCCTGATTCATATTAGGATATATATACTGATCTACTAAGATAGAGAAATCTGTATCATCTATCAGATCGTATGTGGGAATTCGAAATGATTTTCCATCAAAGGTTTCAACGTACATACTGTTTACTAAGGTCAAGCCATTCCGACGCAATTCAATTAATTTTATTGCTTCAAAAGGGATATCTCCTTTTTTAGAACGCAGAGAACCTCCTGGCCCTTGAATTAATGTTACCAGGTTTCTTCCGGGAATCATTCCAGGGAGGAACCACAGAAACAGATAACAAAAAATAGGGAAAAAGATAAATCCTCCAATCATCCATACAAACGAGAAAGCCGAGTTGAACTTCAGCCCCTCAATAATTAAATAGCCTGTTCCCAGTAATCCTCCTATCAAGAAGGCTGCCAGGATGCCATAATAAAACTTGCTTCCTTTGATGAATATTTCCTTGCCGGATTCTCTGTAATTGAGCAATCTTCTTCCTCCTTCTAGCTGATGTTTGCACTCACTTTAAATATAGGGGAAGGAATGAAGCTTTCCAAGAACACTTTGCTTGTGCGCTCTAAATTGAATCGATTTTCCTGATTTTTAGAGACAATCCAGTCGTTCTGCTTACCCGGAATTGAAAAACAGATGTCGGCTACATCCGGATTATTGTTTTTATCATATGAAAGAAGCATCATTGTATTTAGCTTTGATTGTCTGTTGGATAAATCAATCATAAAGCTTCCAAATGCCTGAATGTCTTCTGGCTGAAGTTCTGAAGTCCATTTACTGATGACGGACGAAAGCTGGGCTGGCTGACTTGCTTCCTCCAAAATCTTTTCAAGATCATCATTCGACATTTCTGTAATGACGGCCCTTTCAGATGGCATTTCCTTGTCAGATAAACGCTTGCTGATCAGCTGAACGGTCTCATCCTCTGTAAGGCGTCTGATAGTATGCACCTGCTGATCATAGTGAAGCTCATGAACATACCCAATATGATTTTTCACATGAACAGACAACGCTTCTTCCCTCTCCATATCTGAAGAAAAACAGGAAAATTGCACGGAATAATCTGCGCTGCTTAGAATGTGGATTAATTCAGCCGCCTCTTCTGTCAGCTTGTAGCGTCCATCTACTTCTCTAATCATATCTTTTGCCATAAGGGATCTTGATGCAATTTCAAGCATCAACTGCAGTTCCTGATCACCAAGTTCGGGGAAGAAAGTGTCTTTTAATTGGATTCCTTGTTCATACAGACCTTCACTGTAAAATGAAAAAAGCAGTTCTTCTAAGCTTACTTTAACTTTATCCATAGTCCTCTCCTTATCCGAATGAGAATTTTCCTTTAACAAAGCTTGATGCTCCGTCTAAAAGAGACTTTGCTGTATCTTTCGCTTTAGAAAGTCCTTCGCCAACTTCTTTAATCTTTTTAACCGGGTCTTTGAATGTTTCTTTAATTTGCTTATTGGCATATTCTACACCGTTGTTAAATGCTTCGACGCCTTTACCTGCCTTTTCAAATACTCCTTTTGCACCGTCCACCATATTATGGATTGGCTCCTTAAACGCAACTGCAGCTTTCTCAACAAATGGAGCGGTATACTTTGCCAGTTTTTCACCGACTACCCCTCCCACAAAAGATCCGGCAGCAGATCCAATAACGGTTCCTGCCGGTCCAATAACACTGCCCAGCGTTCCGCCGATAACGGCACCCGCAACTGAAGCTCCTCCAATGACAATCGTATCATTTGCAGCTTTTCCAACTGCTTTTGCATTCTCCCTTTTTAAAACTTCCGGATTATTGCCGTACTTCGCATAGTTCTCTGAAATTTTAAGCCCCATACCCACTCCTGAGGCTACACCAGTCACAGCAAAGGTAATAGGCCCATTAATTTTGGCAAACTTCAGGCTGGACTTTCCGAACGACTTAAGAGCATCCATCGTTACTGATTTGTTTTTAACATCTTTAAGAAATGACCTTGAATCGTTTGCAAAATCCACCGCATCTGTAGGCAAATATTTCGCATACTTTTTATGAACCAAATCCGCAAAGGAATAGCCATTATATTTTTTGGAGATAAACGAAAACCGCAGATACCCTCGTGCAAGTTTTCTGAACTTCGAATTATCAATTACGTCTGACACTTTGTTTAATGCTCCCATATGCTTAAATGTGTATATTCCGTCAGCGTTCTTAATAAACTTAGTCAAACCAATTCCGTAATACGCTGCCTGCCTGAGTGACAGAGCCCCAAGCGCTGTGACCGCACCATAACTTTCATGAAGCTTAAAAAGCTTCCCGATCAGATTATCCGCTTCTGCAAACTTTCCAGCTGTTGACCGGATATCGTACTCAAGATTGCTCAGCTTATCCGATAACGCATTCCCAGTTGCCCAAGGATCTCCGACCTGATAAAAACAGTGCTGATATTCTGGAGGCGCACTCATAATTAAGTTTGCAAGCTCCAAGTGCAGCCTTTTATATTCCTCTTCAATAACTGAAAGATTATTTACAAACGAATTTGCCAGCCCATCCAGCTGATCAGGATTTACTGATATTTTCCCTGCCAAAACGTTACAACCCCTTTCACTCGCTTTACCTTTTCCTTAAATGAATTGGAAAAATTGATAACCCAAAATCCCAACCTGGATCGGTATAATGAAAAAGTCTACACATCCGGGTACGCACCCGTCATTCATTCCTTTTCTTTCATCTACCTGCTTTTTTTGCTTTTTTTTATTATAATTCGGATCGTGATTATTCCGATGACTCATAACGCACCTCTAAACTTTCAATCTTATTTTTCAATGGGGACACTTACTGCACATCCAGCTTCTTAAGCCTCAATATGCGCTCCATTCTCTCTAATTCTTCCTGTCTTTCAATCTCTTCGCGCACGCGGTCGACGGAGTCTGCTGCTGCTTCTAGTTCGCGGCTGATGTCGTACAGGTTGTCTGAGTGGCGCTGGAAGAGGATCTTGGCTTCGTCCATGGCGGAATCGAATTTGTCACGGGCCTTGCCGCTCCACGTTGCTGCTTTTTCGTTTGTTTCCTGCACTAGCTTTGATTCCTGGTCTTTGACGGAATCAGATGCGTGCTGAAAAGTTCTTGCAAGGGATCTGACTTGATCTGAATTCATCGTTTTCACCTCTATTTTTTTGACATTTTCTATGTACTTTCGTCTTTTTCCATCAAGATTTACACGTTTTTGAACATATAAGAAAATATTACTAGAACACACTCCTAATTTCCATAAGTCCCCAGTAACAAATTCTGATTCTGTTTGTTCAGCTTTTCATATGGTAAAAGTCATGTTTTTACCACACATTGAAAGAATGGCGTTATTTAACAGGACTATCAGATGGGATAACAAAAGAAAATTATCCCATTTATCTGATACCACGTACCCACCCGTTTTCAAACCTTATTCTGTAAAAATTTCCAATAAAATAACCCAGAGAAGTCTCCGGGTTATTTTATTGGATTCAGGCTATTTGCTTATTGTCATTTTTCTCCTAGGGGTAAGTGAAAGGCAGTAGTTGGTTTATCGAAATTTGTAATGAGGTCAAATATAATTTACAGCCACTTCAATATGGGTAATTATGTTAAAATGATATTAAATTAGTGAGGCTTATGTAAGGAGGTGCTGAATTTGCATAACAGCAGCAAAAATCAGAAGAAATCAGACGGAAAATGGACAATGATGTCGTTGGCTTTTGGTGCAGCGATCGGAGCAGTATTAGGATTAATAGCTTACAATAATCATTGGCTGGGCTGAAGGCTTATTTTTTATGTACGTTTTACAAATAGCCTTTTCATAAGAAAGAGCACCCAGTCTAATGGGTGCTCTTAAACGTCCTATCGAATCTGCCCGTTTCCTCTCATCATAAACTTTACTGTTGTCAGTGCAGGCAATCCCATCGGCCCGCGTGCGTGAAGCTTCTGTGTGGAGATGCCGATTTCAGCGCCGAATCCAAGTGCGCTTCCGTCTGTGAAGCGGGTTGAAGCATTGTGGTAAAGTGCAGCAGCATCAACAAGCTGCATGAACCGGTCTGCTGTTTCTTTGTCTTCTGTGATAATTGCCTCTGAATGCTTTGTTCCGTATTGATCGATGTGATCAACGGCTTCTTCCAGAGTTCCGACCGTTTTCACTGCCAGATCAAGGCTCAAGTATTCGTTTGCCCAGTCTTCTTCACCGGCTGGAACAACATTCGGAAGAGCATCTGCAGCCATTTCATCTCCGTGAAGAGTGATACCGTGATCCTTTATAGCTTTTGCAAGGTGGTCACTGTTTTCTTTCAGCCAGTCTTTATGAACAATAAGGGTTTCGGCTGCATTGCATACTGCCGGGCGGTCTGTTTTTGCATTGATTATAATGTTCAGCGCTTTTTCCACATCCGCCTTATTATCTACGTAAATATGGCAGTTCCCAACTCCTGTTTCAAGCACCGGCACGGTTGCATTTTCAACAACTGCTTTGATTAAAGAAGCTCCGCCGCGCGGAATCAGCACGTCAATATGTTCTTTCATGGTAAAGAGCTGCTGGGTTGCAGCGCGGTCTGTCGACGCAATGAACTGAACGGCTTCTTTAGGGATTTTTGTTTTTTCAAGTGCACGATGCATGACTTCTACAATTTTCATATTAGAAGAGAGAGCGGAAGATCCGCCTTTAAGCACAATGGAGTTGCCTGATTTCAGCGCAAGTCCCGCAGCATCTGCCGTCACATTTGGACGCGCTTCGTAAATCATGCCGATGACACCCAGCGGCACACGGACTTCCTGCACGTTCAGCCCGTTTTCAAGTGTCCATTCAGATAAGACATCTCCTGTTGGATCGGGAAGGTCTGCAACCTGCCGCAGCCCCTCTGCAAAGTCGCCGACGCGCTCCTGTGTAAGCGCAAGACGGTCCATGTAGGCTTTGTCATATCCTTTTTCTTTTCCTTTTGAGAGATCTTCCTCATTTGCTTTTAAAATTTCTTCATAAGAACGCTCCAGCTCGTTTGCCGTGATTCTAAGGGCCTCGTTCTTTTCTTCCGTTGTTAACATGCTTAACGTTTTCGCTGCTTCTTTCGCTGTGAATGCCTGTTCTTCCACCGTCATCGGTTTAAGAGCTGCAATACTCATCAAAACGCCTCCTGTTTTATTAACTCGGCACCTTCATCGAGAAATCCAGAGAGCAGACAAACGTCTCTTGATCAATCGCTTCGGCCGATTCATTGTTTTCCTTCACTTCTTTAAGCTGCTCTGTAGAAAAATTGATGCGGCCAAGGCCGAATTCTTCTTCGTCTTCATCCAAAATCGTGACAACTGCCCCGCCGTTAAAGCGTCCTTTCACTTCCTGAATATCAAGCGCGTAAATATCTCTCCGTTTATCAATAATGGCTGCTTTTGCTTCATTCGAAATCATCACTTTGCCTTCCGGACCTGAGTGGAATGCAATCCATTGTTTTTTGCGGTCAAGGTTAAATGCATTGGCTTTCGGCTCAAAATACGTTCCCTTCGCCTTGCCGTTTACAGCATCCATTAGAATATCTCTTGTGCTGGATTTACCCAGGAATGACTGAATCCCTGAAGCCATGGCAATCTTAAATGCGGCAATTTTGGATTTCATGCCGCCCGTACCGACTGCACTTCCCGAACCGCCGGCTGCTGCTTCAATTTCCGGTGTGATGGCATCCACTTTTTCAAGCAGCTTGGCATTTGGATTGCTGTTTGGATTATCATCATAGAGACCGTCGATGTCGGATAAAATAATCAGCAGATCAGCTCCAATCAGAGCGGCAACTTTAGCTGAAAGAGTATCATTGTCTCCGAATTTCAGACGGTCGACTGTGATTGTGTCATTTTCATTCACAATTGGAATGATCCCGCGCTGAAGCAGCACTTCCATCGTGTTTTTCATGTTTCCGTAGCGTGTTTCATCTGAAAAGTCGCCTCTTGTGATTAAGAGCTGGGAAGCGACATATCCGTGAGATAAAAAGAGCTCTGAATAAGATTCCATCAGCAGTCCCTGTCCGATTGAAGCGGCTGCCTGCTTTTCCGGAAGGTCTGATGGCCGGTTAATGCAGCCAAGCTTTCTGTAGCCTGCCGCAACAGCTCCTGATGACACAACGACTGTTTCATAGCCTGCATCTTTCAGCTCAACAATCTGGTCTGCAAGCTTTTCAAGCTTTCTGCGGCTGACTTCGCCGTGCATACTTGTCAGTGAACTGCTTCCAATCTTAATAACAACTCTTTTTATCTGTTTCTCTTCTTCGTTTACCATCTTATCCCTCCTGATTTTTTTAAAACGGGCTAAGACGTCACCAACGCTCCGGCCATTTCTTCGTTCAGCTCTTTTGAACGTTTTGCAGCATGATAGACTGCTTCGGAAATGGCTTTTCCTCCATTGTTTTTGCGCAATGCTTCAAGCCCTGATGCCGTCGTTCCATTAGGAGACGTTACTTTTTCTCTCAAGCTTGACGGTGCTTCATCATTTGAAAGAATCATTTTGGCTGCACCGAGAATTGTCTGGGCAACAATTTCGCGCACCATGTGTTCGTCCATGCCCTTCTCGACGCCTGCTTTCTCCATGTGCTCCATTAAATAGTAGAAATAGGCGGGTCCGCTTCCTGCAAGACCTGTGAAAATATCCATCTGGCTTTCTTCTATTAAAAATACTTTCCCCATACAGCTCAGCAGTTCTTTTACATGCAGAACGCTGTCCATGTCTGTATGCCTGCCCGGACTCAAGGCGGTCGCAGATTCCTGAATCATGCTTGACGTATTGGGCATGACACGAACCGTTTGCTGTCCGTCCTTCAAGTGATCTTCCATGAATTCAGTCGAAATTCCGGCTAAAACGGAGATCACCACTTGATCCGGCCTTATTTTGTCTTTCAGTTCACCGAGTGCTTCCGCTGCACCCTGGGGTTTCATTGCGAGAATAAATAAATCAATTTCACCGTATGGCAATGCTTCTTTAGTAAGCGCCTGAATACCATACGTTGCGTTCAGCTCCTGAAGCCTCATTTGATTGCTTCTGTTTGTCACATACAGCTGATCAGCAGGAATAATTTCTTTCTGTACTATTCCAGCGATCATCGATTCTGCCATCGATCCCGCACCTAAAAACGCTACTCTTTTTTCTCTAAGCATAATGTTGCCCCCTCTGCGTTCGCTTGTGTTCCGTTCGTTTTTTCAACGGTTACTATCGTAACATGCTGAGAAACAGATTCAAGGGATAACAGGACATTCATGAGGATACGGCCGAGATAGTGAAAGGAAGCGCTATCATCAAGCGGTTTGCCTTAAGCAAGTCCGTTTAATCACGAATGATTCGGTTTTAAGCGGAAATATGGCGGTATTTGCAGAGAACAAAAGCGCAAGCGCCAAGGCCCGCTCCGATAGGCAGATAAGAATCCGGCGGAAAAGTCCGGTTCCCGCCTTTTTTGACGGATTTGTTCTGACAGAGGATCTAGGCGCTTCCGCTTGCCGCTGATAACTTTATTATGTTATTCACAGCGTTTTATTCTTTATAATTTCCTAACAAATGAAAAAAACTGCCGGCAATGTGATTGCCCGCAGCTTTATCCTAATTCATCACCCATTTGTCTTTTAAAAACAGGATTCTTCCAATGATTAATGCAATGACCATAACGGCCAGGTTGCTTCCAAGGACAAGGAGAATATGATCATACTGGACGATTCCAAACAGGAGCTCCTTTAAAATTGTAAACAAATTCAGTACCGGAATCGCAAAGTGGTGGAGCTCAAATTCATTGATTCCGATGCTTGTCGTTGTTAATGCAGGGATGGTTCCAATCATTAAAACCGGAGAACTGTAGCTTTGGGATTCTTTTACTGTCTTGCCGATGATGCTTGTCAGCATCAGAACAGATGCCATAAACATCGCATAAATGACAGAGATAAGAAGAGCCATGCCGATGATGATCGGTGCATCGCTTCCGAATGAAACAGCTTTTCGAAGGTTCTCTGTTAAAAAGGCAACTTCAAGCGACACGACACCAAGTGTAATCAGCCCTGTAATGGCTCCAAGAGAAGAAATGGCCAGCCACTTTGAGAAAAGCAGAGTCGTTCTGCTGACAGGTGTCATAAGAAGTGCTTCCATCGTTTTCTTCTCTTTTTCTCCAGCAAAAAGATCGGATGCTGCCGGACTGGCGCCAATCCCGATGGCAAGTGCTAGAATCATCGGCACTAATAAAGCCACGAGATTAATGGTCGGATCTTCCTGGGTCATTTCCTTCTGCTCAATGACAAGCGGCTGGATCAGGGACGGATCTGTACCATTCTCAGCCAGGCGCTCCCCTACAACCGTTTTTTCATAGGCAGTCAAAGCTCCCGATACAAGTGTCATCAGCGTCGATGAATTCTGGCTGAAGGAGTCCCCGATCATGGTAATGGAAGCTGTTTTTCCATCCTCAATTTTCGCAGTAAAATCACTATCAAGAATCACAGCGGCCTGCGCATCGCCCTCTTTGACAGCCTCTTCAGGATTTCCGGTTTTGACCAAATCCACATTTTTAAGAGGGGTGAACAATTCCTCTTCAGCCTGATTTATCGTTTCTTCAACAGCAAGCGTATACGTATCTTCTTCCCCTCCTGAAACCATACGTTCATAAAACAGTGTCAGTCCCGTCATAAGAATGATTGGCAAAAGGACGGTCAGAATCAGTGTCCGGCTGTCGCGGAAACAATCCTTCATTTCTTTTAAATAACAATTAAGAAGCATATTCATCTCTCCTCACAAGCTTACTCATGAAAATGTAATTTAGATCACGGCTGCCTTCTTCTTTATAAAGTCCTTCAAGATCTCCCTGATACACAAGTTCCCCTTTATGCATCATTGCGACAGAGTCGCACAGCATCGAGACTTCTTCCATAATGTGGCTTGAAAACACAATCGTTTTTCCCTCGCGCTTCAGCTGGTGGACAAGCTGCCGGAATACATTAGACGAAGTGATGTCAAGGCCCGTAGTCGGTTCATCGAACAGAATAATCTGCGGATTGTGAATGATGGCTCTCGCTATGGCCACCTTTTGCCGCATGCCCTTTGAAAACCCGCCGACTTTTCTATCCAGATAGTCTCTCATACCGAACATTTTCGCCAGCTCATCAATCCTTACTTTTGTTTCATGCTTGCTCAGACCGTAGAGGCGGGCAAAATATTCAAGGTTCTCCCTCGCAGTCAGCCTGTCGTAAAGGCCTGTTTCTCCTCCAAACAGGACGCCGATTTGTTTTTTGATTGCGGCCGGTTCTCTGACCGTATCAAAACCTGATACCGTCACACTTCCTTCAGAAGGTGTGAGCAGCGTTGCGATCATCCTGAGAAGCGTCGTTTTTCCAGCGCCGTTTTCACCGAGAAGTCCGGTCACTTCGCCTTCTTTCATAGAAAAGGATACATGCTTAAGGGCAGTGACAAATGTTTTCTTATCTTTAAATGTTTTAGTTACAGCCTGAACATCAATCATTTCCTTCACCTCATATGCGTTCGATTTGATGTCTTTATCATACAAAGCTTTTAAAAGAGAATCTGCACTTATGTCGTGAATTGTCCGTTTCATGTCGTGAAAATGCCAAAAAAACTTTTAAATGGTAAAATAAAGTGATTATTCCTCCATTATGAAATTCAGCAATCCATTGAAGAGGAGACCTATTTATGAAAGTTGGTTTAGTGGATGACCGTTTCATTGATCTCGACAAACTGAACGGCATCATCTCAGGCATTCCGGATGTAGAGATTGTCTTTTCTACCCAATCCGCCGAAGAAGCCTATGAATACATAAAAAAAGAAGTGGTGGATGTCCTGATAGCCGATATCGAAATGCCTGACCTTTCAGGCTATGAGCTTGCGGATGTCATTCACTCTCATGCACTCAATATATCTGTCATCTTTGTTACAGGAAACAGCGGCTACGCCGTTCATGCCTTTGAGCTTAATGTCCATGATTACATCATGAAGCCTTATCCGAAAGAAAGGCTCATAAAATCAGTTGAGCGGCTTATGGAAAAAACACAATCAGCGGATATTGCCGGGAGGCTTTACCTCAAGCAGAAAAACGACATTCACATCCTTCAGAAAAAGGATATTATCTTCATTGAACGTTCCGGCCGGTCGACGACCATCTACACGAAGAGCGGCGCCGTTAAAACATACCTGACACTAAATGAACTTGAAGGCGAACTTAGAGAGCGGGACTTTATCCGTTCACACCGGTCCTTTATCATCAACATTCACTACGTAAAAAACTTCTCTCTGTACGCCAAGAATTCTTATATTGTCACTTTCGAAGGATTGGACGGCCAGGCGATGATTACAAAAGAAAAAGTGGATTTTCTGCAGAAGCATTATTTTTAAGGCGGGGAAACAATGATCAATGAAAAAACATACTGGGTTCTGGCATCCTTAATTGGAGCGGTTCCTCTTTACATGGCTCTTGAGAAATTGTCCATTTCCTTTTCAGCTTATGCAGCAGGGTTGATTGCAGGAGGAGCGGGACTTATTCTGAGCCGTAAAACCGTCTTTCATATGAATGGGCTGAGCGGAAAATGGCATCTGTTTTTAACGGTTCTTCAGATGGCTGTTGTTTCATTGTCATTCACCGATCTGCCGGTTCTTTTGCACGCAGTGGTCCTTTTCCTTTTTACGGGTACAGAAGCAATCAGGCTGACCGCTGCAAACAGGTTTTTTGCTCTCACTAAAGAGCTTGAACAGGCTGAAAAGCAGCAAGCGCACCTGAACGAAACCTTTAAAGCGGTGCGGAGTGAACGGCATGACTTTTTAAAACATGTAGCTGCCCTGCACTTTTTGCTGGAGCATGAAAAGCAGGAGGAGGCTAAAACCTATTTGGATGATCTTGTCGGAGAATATGAGCAGACGAATCTTTCGATAAAAGGAGAGCGCGGCATTGTGGCCGGGATGCTTCATCAGCAGTACACACGCGCCAAAACAGCAGGAATAACGCTTGTTTATGATCTTGACCTCCCTGTATCAGCCCTTCCTTTTCCTGACAGGCACATTGTAGCCCTTGCCGGAAACCTGCTCTCAAACAGCATAGATGCGGCGGAAGAATGGCAAGCAGCAAGGGGCAAACAGGCTGAAGTGTCCATGCAGCTTTATAAAAAGAGCGGGCTTTATCTTCTTACCATAAAAAACGCAACCCTGCCGCTCCCCTTAAATATCGTTGATCGGCTGTTTGAAGTTGACGGACTTACAACAAAAGGCGGAGAACATGTTGGCCTTGGGACAAAAATCGCAAAAGATATTGTCCATAAACACGGGGGATACCTCGACTTTATCCATAAAGATGAACAATTTACAGTGAAGATTAAAATACCTGCGTTTACAGGAGACCATTTATGAAATACAAAAAGAGCAGAAGGACTAATCCCTCAGCTCTTTTTCTTTCCATACCTCAGGTAGCAAATCCGTCAATTCATGCGCAAGCATTGTATGAGCCGATCTGGTCTTTGTCCACCTGTCCGCACAGGCGCCGTGAAGATAAACGGCGTTTAAAACCGCATGTTTCCAATCCTTGTGACAGCAGAGCATGCCGAGCATCATCCCGGTAAGCGTATCGCCGGTCCCGCCTTTTGCAAGGGCGCTGTTTCCGGTCGGATTGGTCCAGGCACTGCCATCCGGAAATGCCGTTACTGTGCCATTTCCTTTCAATACGATTGCAGCTCCGAGTTTTTTTGCCCAGTGCGAGGCAAGATGAAGTCTGTTTTCCTGCAGCTCAGCCACCTCTATACCTGTCAAGCGGGCAAATTCCCCGGGATGCGGAGTCAGAATAACAGGAGATTTCCTCATATGAAAAGTACGCTCTGACAGCGCGCCGGCGTCCAGGATAACGGGACATTCCCCCTGAAGAAGGTGCTGTACCGCCTTTTCAGTCTCCTCGTTTGGCTCAAGACCCGGGCCCGCAGCAATCGCTTTATACTCTGCTGTATTCACTTCTCCGCCCGCCGCCTTTTTGAGGCCGTTCCGCAAATACGTCGACTCAGGAAGTACCGGCACAACATAGGGAATGACCTCTTCCTCAGTCCCGATTACAAGCTTGCCGATGCCGCTGCGCATGGCTCCAAGCCCTGAAAGCAAAGCAGCTCCCGGCATATCTTTGCTTCCTGCCAGAAGAAGACCGGTTCCATATGTGCCTTTATGTCCAGAATTCGTTCTTTCCGGGAGTGTTTCTTTTACATGACCTTCTGTCCATTCCTCCATCATTTTTCTCCTCTCAGTAAGTGTTAACGCTCTTGGGTTTGAATCCCGGTTTTGAAGATCGGTACCATTTCAAGCAAAGAATACAGATAATCAGTGCATCAATCACATCCCCGCCGTAATACATCATCATGCTTCCCTGCTCTGCCTGACTGAGCGGCACTCCCTCAGGAGGGTGCGCATACAAGTACTTGGACAGGATGCCATGGGCGGCAAGCGCTCCGAGCAAGACGGCCGACCTGTATAAATAGCTTACTCTGTGAAAAACAGGATCTATGTACAGCAGAGACGCCGTAAAGAAATATCCCGCAAGGAACAC
Organism: Metabacillus mesotrionivorans; assembly: GCF_052171315.1. Lineage (NCBI taxonomy): Bacteria > Bacillati > Bacillota > Bacilli > Caryophanales > Bacillaceae > Metabacillus > Metabacillus mesotrionivorans. Next base: position 110,514 of record NZ_JBQMFF010000006.1, read on the forward strand.
ATGAAAATGAACAGCCGCATGCCAAAAAGCCGACTGGTGCATCATGTGATGCAAATCAGATGTATATAGCAGCCAAAGCCCCCCGACATTTAAGACCGCTGCCGTGACTGGATGCGACAGGATAAAAAAAGGCCTGCTTTTCAGAATTCCCGTTACACGCCTAGCCCGGTCAGTATCAAGGGTTCTCAGCAAAAGCTTTACAGGTGAAGCAAGGACCATTAAAAGCGGCGCAAGCATGCCGAGCAGCAAGTGACCGGCCATATGAAAAACAAAGTGGCCGTGCGCTTTCTCAGCAAGCGGACCAAAAACGGCAGCGGCTGCACACAAATTTCCCGCAAGCCAGAATGCCGTCCGGTAAACAGGCCATTTCCGGTACATTCTGTTTGAATAAATCACGGCTGTGGCGTATAAAACGGCAGCCAAAACAAATGGCGCAGCCATAATATATTGAATGCCTGCACTTAATGTGTGATGAGCATGGTGCATCTTCAGCCCGCCTGCTTTCTTTTTTCACGAAGAATAAAATACATTCCTGATAAGAGCATCAGGACAGCTGTGACATTCCAAATCCAGTCATACATATAAACATTTTCGACATACCTTATCTGGTGCAGCCCCATAAGCTTATGCTGAATGGTGCCATCGTAAAGCTGAAAAGCCCCTGCCCCTGCGAGAACGCCTCCCGTCCATCTCATTACAACAAGTGACTGCCGCCTTCTCAAATCGGCAAACATAAATAATCCGCCGATTGTCGCAAACCAGCTGAATGCATGGAACAGCCCATCTGATACAAGCCCGATATCCGTCGTTGCCTTATCATAAAAATGATGCCAATGAAGCAGCTGATGAAAGATGGTTTCATCTATAAAAGCGACAAGTCCAAGACCGAAAAGAATGCCTGACAAAAGGTTCTTCCTGCGCGCTGTCATATGTATCTCCTCTCCAATAAAGTGTCTGTTAATCAAATTCCCCTTCGATACCTGGATGTAAACAAAGCGGGGGCAGGTCTTTGGGATGATTTTTCTATGAAAGCAAACAAAGAAAAACCGCCGTAATGGCGGTTTTCTCATTTCATTCTTGCTTCTCGGCTGACTCTGCATACAAGCCTCATCAGCGCCCGGTGCGCCGCTGGAACCAAGAGGAAGAAGCCATCCATCGTTTTTCTGAGGGGCATTGGGCAAATAACAGGCTTATTCCGGTGAACGCCGTCAATGGCAAGCTTCGCAATCTTTTCCGGTGTCATCATTTTTTGTTTTTTCATCTGGCTGCGCATTTTATCTTTATCCATGTTGATGGCAGTCGCATTTGTAAAAATGGGAGTATCCACGAAGGCGGGACAGAGGGCTGTTACTTTTACCCCGTATTCCTCCGCTTCGTAATGCAGGGATGTCGTGAGGCCGACAACTGCGTGCTTAGTGGCAGCGTAGGCGGCAGAGACAGGTGCAGGACCGAGCCCTGCTGCAGATGCGGTGTTGACAATATGTCCAAAACCCTGTTTTTTCATAAGAGGATAAGCAGCCTGAGTACCGTTCACTGCGCCCCAGACATTGACATCCATGATTGTTTTCCAGTGGTCTATAGACATGTCGTACAGCTCGCCGTACATGGCAATGCCGGCATTATTAAACAAATAGTCAAGACGGCCAAATTCCTTGAATGTTTCAGAAATGAGCTTTTCAACAGAATTGTATCCGCTTACATTTAGATGCACATATCTTGATAAAATCTCTTTATCATTAAATGCTGCTTCTGCTGTCTTTCCTTCCTTTTCATCCACATCCGCGATCATGACGAATACCTTACTTTTGATAAGCTCGCGGCATATTGCTTTGCCGATTCCTGATGCCCCGCCTGTCACAATCGCAACCTTTTTGACCTCATCCATGCACATTCCTCCAATTGGAATATTTACCCACAAATCTATTATATAGGAAGATTTAACACATGAGACAAAATACCTGGATTGTTCCTGAAACCGTCACAAATAAATGCAAGCGTCCGATTAACTTCGGTAACAAATAAGGGTTTGAAAGTGGCTGAAACACAAAAACCCCCACAACAATGGAGGTTTTTCATATTATTCAGGAATTCCGGCCTTATCAAACGGGAAAAAGCGAAGCTTCACTTCCCCAATCACTTCATCTTTTGCTATGGAGCCAATTTCACGGCTGTCCCTGCTCTGGCGGCGGTTGTCTCCCATGACAAAATAGGAATTGTCAGGCACTGTGACCTGAAAATCTTCTGTTAGCTGTTCCCCATAGCCCAGCATATTTTTATTCGCTGCCAAGTAAGGTTCTTCAAACTGCTTTCCGTTGATGTAAAGAACATCCTGTTTCATTTCAATCTGATCGCCGGGCAGGCCAATCACCCGTTTGATGTAATCCCGGCCTGGCTCAGGTGAATGAAAGACTATCATATCAAATCTCTCAATGCCGCTTGTTTTTGAGATAATCAGCCGGTTTTGATCCTCGAACGTCGGCTGCATTGATTTTCCTTCCACCACTACCGGAGCAAATAAAAACTCTCTGCAAATGACTGCAATGGCCAATGCAAAAAGGATGGATTTAATCCAGCTCCATATTTCTTTTCTTGTATTGCTGGTTTTTTCATGTTCTGTCATTGCGGTCCCTCCAATGATTCAGCCCGTATTAAACAAATGACCCTTTGCAGAAGTTACGTTTTTTTTCCTGAACTGAATATGATTGCAAAAGCGACGCCAAGAGCGATTCCTATCGAAATATTATCAATCGCGATTCCAAGTCCTGCTCCTGCAGCCATACCAAAAACCCAGCCTGCACCTGCCATCTTTTTTGTGCTCATGTCCTCATCTCCTCACTTATTCTACGAAGGAGATGGCTTTAAAGTTTCAGGTTTGGCATGAGTACAGCAGAAAAGATCATTTCCTCATGTAGGTTTGTCCGAATGCTGCTGCACTTCTTATTATATGTTTCTCAGCTGAAAAAAGAAATTGACAGCATGTGCTGAAACCTTTTTTATGAGAAAAAAGCTTTAATCATAAAGAAGCGGCGCCTTAATGGCACCGCTTCTTCTTTAGGATTTTGGATAGGTTTTATTCAAAAAGTTCACCGACTGGTTAATAAGCTGTCTCAGCACGTCTTCATCGACGTCAGCCAGCTTGTTTATATAAACACACGCCTTGCCCGTTGTATGTTTTCCGAAGTTCTTTAAGAGTTTTTCCCGTTCAGAATCACCCGTTGCAAAATAAAGGCTGATTTTCGCTTTGCGGGGGGAAAATCCCACAAGCGGCGCGTCTCCCTCATGGCCTGTAGGATACTTGTAATGGTACGAGCCGAACCCGATGATGCTCGGACCCCACATTTTCGCTTCAAATCCCGTTGTTTCTGTAAAAAGGTCCAGAAGCCGGTAAGCGTCCTCCCGCTTTTTGGGAGATTCAACTCCTTCAATAAACTCCACAACGCTGTGATCCGTTTCCTTCGTTTTCAGTTCATAGGCCATCTGCTTCGCTCCTTATTTACAGGTCTTTTTTCAAGTAATGGTGCTTGAAATCGCGTCCGACACCATCAAGCGTGCCGTACACCTCATACCCGTGCTTTTTATAAAAATCAACCGCCTGGAAGCTCAATGTATCCACTTTGACAAAATCACAATCTCTCTCTGCGGCAATCTTCTCCGCTTCGGCAAGAAGCTGTGAGCCATACCCTGAGTGGCGCAGATCCTCATCAATCATCAGCGTATGAATCTCAAGCCAATTCCAGCAAATTTCGCACAGGATACCGCCGCGAACTAAACCGCTTTCATCTTTGAGGTACACATTTACTTCCTCATACCGTCCGTTGAGATCCTCAGGAAAATGCATCGCGTTGTACTCATAAAGATTTTGATTCACAAAGTTTTTGTACGTTTGGTTGATTTCTTTTGAAATGATAAATCCCATATGCTGTCTCCCCATTTACTTAATGTCTTAACTACTTTCGTTTTAATCATATAATTTCCTTCATTTTACCACAAAAAAGAGGGTCAGTCCCCTGTCACTTTAACGTGTTGGGGGACTGACCCTCTTTTCATTACAGCATTAAAGCAAAAGGGGGATTCCCCATTAGTTTCCGTATACTTTCCCAGTTGACGAGCTGATTGTCCCGCTGTTCACGTTCAGCGTGTAGGAGAGCCCGCCGGAACCGGTCCAGGTTGATAAGTTGAATGTGTTTCCGTCTTTCAGTTTATAAATGGAGATATTATTGTATGTAAGCGAACTTCCGCTCACACATCGGGTTGGCGCCTGGTTTGATTTAGCCATGTAGACAGCTGCATTCACAGCTCCTGGCTGGGTTACAACTTTTGCTGTTCCGTCTTTTTCAACAAGCAGTGCCGACTGCTCATTCAGGCCGATGCCTTTGGCAGATGTACCTGTTTCTTCCCCGTCCTGAATGTTTCGCGCCATAAAGGTCAGCAGTCGTCCCATCCGGTCGCGCTGCTCGAAATGTGTGTCAGTCTGAATGTTATTATTGTGAGGGGTCTGGATCAGATAATCCGTGAAAGAAATGAGAGAACTGTAAGGGTTTCTCAGAGCAGTTAAAGAGTCCAGTGTTTGTGAACCCGCGGATATGGCATCATAGATGTGGTCTCCCTGAATCATGGCACCTGCGCTTGTGCCGCCAAACGGCACATTCTGAATACGGCTGTTCAGAGCCGTTAATGCCGGAGATCCCTCAAGAAACTTCACATAGTCCGCTTGGTTCCCGCCGGCGAAGAAAATGGCCTCTGCTTTATTAATGCGGTCAATCAGCGAAGAATCGGAGCCTGCCTGGGTTAGATTTGTTACTACGACGGTATTGACTGAGTTCAGCGGTTTGCCGATGGATTGTGCCAGATCGTAGAGATACTGATTATAGCCATTTGATCCTGTTGCCCTGATAATGAGGAAATCTCCCCCATTGGCCTTTTGAATCATCCATTCCATCGCTTTATCTACATCTGTGCTTCCGCCCATATAAACCTGGCCAAACGATGCGGTAGTCACTTTATCGGTGGTGCTTCCTGTCGTATACAATGTATACGAGGACGCTGCTTCCACATCATTTACTCCTGAAAACGACACAAGACCACCGACTAAAGCTGCACATACCATTACCTTTTTTCCTGCTGCTTTTAAGCTCTTCATAATACGCCTCCTTTTTATTTGAAAATTCAAATAAATATATGCAAGTTGTATGCCAACTTACAGGAAGCCCGTCTTTTCAAGGGTTGCAGCTTTCCATAACTATTAATTGGGCGATTTAGGCTGTTAGAAAAACCTAAAATAAACCCAAATCGACCAATAATATTCCATTTTCCAACAAACAGGGGGGGTCAGGCCTGCTGCACGTTAAAGCACAGCGGGACTGACCCCTTTTTTCCTTTTCATTCCCACTTAAACGTAAAACTTGCTACAATAAACGCACCCACCGCCCAGCAAGCCAGGATCAGCATTTCTGTCCCGAGTGTCGTGACAGCGGCCCCGACATTCATCACCTCTCTGAGTGCATGGCTCAGATGGGAAATCGGAAGCGCATAGACGACCGGCTGAAGAAAATCAGGCATGTTGCTGATTGGGAAAAATACGCCTCCCAGAAACAGCATCGGGAATGATAAAAATCCGGCAATCGGAGCTGCACTTTCCGGCGTCTTTGCAATGCCGGCAATGATAAAGCCTATAGCCATAAACGCGAGAGTGCCGAGCACCACAAACGCGATCAGCGTAAGCCATGATCCGCGCACATCGACTCCGAAGATCAACTGGGCAATAATAAGCACAAGCAAAGCCTGCAGCCCGTTCAGCATAAGCCGGGCCGTAATTTGTGCAGCAATAAACGTCGAAGCTTTAAGCGTGGTTCCCTGCATTCTTCTCAGGATTCCCCGCTCTCTCCATGCTGCAATCTGTCCCGCTACCCCGTTCATATTGTTGCTCATAATCATCATGGCAACGATGCCCGGAACAAGAAAATCGATATACTGCAGATTGAGGGTTTCAATCCCTTTTGCCTCTGTCACGACAGCGGGCTTGTAGCCGACTTTTTCTTTGCTGATCTGATCGACCGCCCCATTTACGAGCTGAAGGCCGATTTGAGAGACCGCTGCATTTGTTTCATCATAGTAAACCGGAAGTGAGGCTGGATTTTCGTTTCCAGTGTTCTTCCCGTACCCTTCAGGAATCATAATTGCAAGTTGAAGATCTCCTTTTTTCACTTTCCCGAGTGCACGGTCTTCCTTGCTTTCTTCTTGGACCTTCATTGCCTGGTTTTTCTTAAGTGCTGTCACCAAAATCTTGGATTCATCTGATTGATCCTGATCCACCACACCGACGGTCACAGACATAGTGTTTCCGCCGCCAAGAAACGAGCCAAGCATCACCATGAGAAAAATCGGAAAGAGCAGAGTCCAGAACAACACCTGCCGGTTCCGCATGAAAATGCGAAGCTGGGTTAACGTCAGCTGCCAATAAGCTTTCATGCTTCCCTCAGCCTCCTTCCCGTCATGTGAATAAAGACATCTTCAAGAGTGGCCGTGCGTATTTGCAGATCAGCAAGCTTCAGCCCCTGTTCTGCCGATGTCTCAATCAGGCTCGTCAGCGTTGCCTGCAGATCATCTGTATAAAGAATAACCGCATCGTTCTGGCTTCCGACCTGCTTAACTCCTTCAATCCGGCTGAAGTCAACCTCAGCCGCCTCTTCTTCAAAACGGAACTCCACCGCATTTTCAGAGTGAAGATTTCGGACCAGCTGAGCCGGTGTATCAAGGGCAATCAGTTTTCCCTGATCCATGATGGCAATTCTGTCGCATAATACGTGCGCCTCATCCATATAGTGGGTTGTTAAAACAACAGTCACGCCACGTTCCTTCAACTTAAAAATAATATCCCACAGTGTTCTCCGCGCCTGCGGATCAAGTCCCGTCGTAGGCTCATCCAGAAAAATGATCCACGGGTCATGCACCAGCGCAAGGGCAATCGCGAGCCGCTGCTTCTGCCCGCCAGACAGGCTCTTAATTCTGCTCTTCGTTTTATCCGTCAGCAGCATATCCTCAATAAGCGGATGGATCGGGACATGCTTCTTGTAGAAACTGGCATACAGCTGCAGAATCTCCTCCACTGTCAAAAGTTCAAAAAGAGTCGTAGACTGCAGCTGGACGCCAATAACCTCTTTGACCTTCTTTAAATCCCTGACAACATCAAAGCCTCCAATATCAGCCGACCCTCCGTCAGGCTTCCGCAAGCCGACAAGCATTTCAAGTGTCGTCGTTTTTCCCGCTCCATTCGGGCCGAGCACGCCAAACACTTCGCCTTTGAAAACTTCAAACGTTATGCCGGCCACTGCCGTAAAGTCCCCATACGTCTTGATTAACCCGTTCACGCTGATCATCTGATTTTGTTCAGACATTTTTCACACTCCAAAAGGAGGCAGATTGGTGCTGCCTCAAATTTCTTCTATGGTTATGTATTCTGCACGACATGAATTTATCCCTCTCCAGTTATTCAAGTTAACAAAGCTGGCAGATTGTATGCCATCTATTATTTAAATAGAAAGAACTCACAAATAAAACTCGTATGCTATGATAACAATAAAACGAAAAACGTTTTCAAACATCAGGGGGAAAGCTATGAAAACAGGAGGATTGGTGCAGCAGCTCTACACCGCAACCGAATGGATCACACGAATCTTTACAGCCAACATCGTCTGGCTGCTCTTTAGTCTGCCTATTGTCTACTTATCCTTAAATCTATTTGCCGTCAAAGACCCGGCCGGCTTACTAGTAAACGGGCTAACAATCGCTATTTTTACACCTTTCATCCTTTTCCCGGCGACAACCGCTCTTTTCGGCCTCTCGCGGAAATGGATAACAGCAGACAGCCAGGTTCCGCTGCTCCGCACCTATTGGAAGCTCTACAAAGAAAACTACACCCGCAGCATGACCGGCGGACTGTTGATTGTCCCAATCTGGATCATCCTTGTCATCGACTACTTTTACTTCGCAAAATCCGGCTCGCCGCTGTATTATCTCTTTCTGGCAATCGGAGTATTCATGTTCGTGTTCACGATGCATTTCTTTTCAAACACCGTGCACTTTCATCTGACTTTGTTCCAGTCCCTCAAAAACTCTATGCTACTTTCAATCGGAAAGCCCTTGCACACAATCGGGATTGCAGCAGGAGTCGGCGCTCTTTTTTATGTCAGCACGAGCGTTTTTCCTCTTCTCATTTTGCTTGGCTTTGGGAGTTTGACGGCCTGGGTTGCGTTTTATTTGTTTTCAAAGGCTGTTTGAACGGCCTTAGTGCAAGTGAAAAAACTCGTCATTTTGTATGGCGAGTTTTTTATATTTGAAACAGCTTACCTATGTTAGTAAATTCTATTCTATCTTCTTCTGAACGGTTATCTGTATATTGGTACTCACCGGTTAAAAGTATATCCCCATTTTTCAGATAACCTAGCAACCTATCCGCTTCACATTTCATTTTCCAATAAAACTCTTTTCTATGATGAGTAAGATCATGTCCTGCTAAATCAGGATCATCAGCTGCCCCAACGCAGGATAAGCCAATAAATCTCAGGAATGAGTAACCCCTGCAGTAGTCTTCATAGAGTTGTTCAAGTACACCAATATGGATTTTCTCTTCATTACTTATGGCTTGAAGGCAGCTTGTCAGCCTGACATATTCAAAATACGCAAAAGGAATGTGCTCCTCCAGCAATTTCATTACATCACGGCTGGCATTTTTCTGATTATAATTCAAATCTATCAGGCTGAAATACAATTCTTCACCGTAGAATAACTCTATCTCCGGAGTCCTGTATACCCAGTTTTCGAACTCCTTAATGCTTATCATTTTTTTATAAATGTTGTAGAAGTTAGCTTCTATACTCTCTTTGGAGATCAGTTTTCTTCCTCCCTGACGCAATTAAAAATGTGTTTTTCTCATTTCGTCTGCTGGTTGTCATCTTTTTTCAAATAACACAATGCATTCTTCTAAATGATCTTCTGATTTACCAGCCACTTCTCAAACCTTTCTGCACCCGCAGCATATTCAAGATCTCCGACATGCATAGAAAAGATTCTCGTGCCGAAGTCCTTTATCGTTTCGGAATTCTCACTTGAAACGCTCTTCAATCCATACTGCTTAAAATCAAAATAAACATCCCAAATGTCTTCTGTTTCTCGTTTTAATGCTACAGACTCAAAATCACGCTCATTTTCATAGTAGCCAATATGCAAATGATATCTTTCATCGTATCTGACTTCCAATTTCAAACCTCCCTGCTTCATTTCATCAGAGCAGTACATCAAATTCATCTATTATCTCAACCACTTCTATTTTCCCATTGACCAAAACCTCCGGCAGCTCATTTTCTTCGCGGTTCTCCCAATATGCCTTTGCCTGCTTCATCTTATCTGAAAACGGAATACAGTCTTCCTTTGGCAGCAGGCTGCCGTTGCCTTCAAAGCAGCTGCCTTCTACTTTGAGTTTCACAATCTGCAAGACTCCCCGATTATAAGAGTCAAAGATTTTTTTCCATCTCAGAATATCCTCATACGTTTTCGCTGCATATAAACATGAAAGCCGTGAAGGGTATTCAGGGTAATCTCGTAATCTGACCATTTCAACGACTGCTTCTCTGACAGCTCTCATTGTTTTGTCCATATATTTCATTACTGTTGCTGTATCATCTTTTTCCAACCTTAAACCTTCATCACATATTCCATTCTGAAGAATCCGGTCAACTGTTTCACCTTTGGCATTTATAATATTGGGTTCAAAAAAGAATTGGAACAGTGAATTATGCTCATGATTGTCAAAGACAATGATCTGACCGGGACTCATTTTTTTCTTTGTGACTAGATGGTAGACGTAAAAAGGGTTGTTCATAGGTTCCTCCTGCTGACTGCTATTGAAAGATTATGTGATTAGAACGCCAATCACAATAAAAAGAAGGGAAACAGCAAAAAAGACAAGAAAAAAGTATCCAAAGTACCGGATTGGTTTGGGAAGTTTTTTCATATCAGTCTGCGCAGGCAGTCCCTCAATTGTTTTCATGTGATCCACAGCATCATTGAATGGTTTTTGATCGGACAATGGGGCAACTCCTCCTGATCATTGAGGCTATAAGATCTATTTCCTTAATTCTTCATTAACAGATTTCATATACACCTATAATTCAACCATAAAGCGTTAAAACCTCTTAACTATAAAAATCTCCCCCGGAAAACGTTTTTCGAGAAATCAGCTCTAGTGTAACCTGGCCCAAGGAAAATACGTTTTTCCAATTTGAGTGGATTAGGGGTACTAGAAATACGTAAAGGCTCTTCTCTGTTGACCAGTCATGATTAAATTATTCAGGCAACCTTATAATGTGGGGATTATTCTTAACAAATAGATATTTATGGATCGACTTGGTCATTAAATACGTGAAGAAAACAGAAAACATGATTAAAATACCTGTCATTACGATTAAGGTCACATCTTCTCCCAGACCCATCAAAAATTGAGCTAGGATATATCCAATCGGCGGGCCTGCAGATAGTACTGCATAATGCCAGCCGCGAGTATCTTTTTTCTCTTCCTTAACGTCCTTCCAGTAACTGTTGAGTTGCTTATAGAAGAAGATGAAAATACTAGTTATGTAAAGTACTGTCATTATCGCATAATACCACCACGTTACCACACCGCCCATATGTGAAAATCTTAATGACAATAGGAAGAACCCCCAAGAGCCAGTCAATCCCATGAACATAATAAATTGAATGGACTCGATCTGGGTCTTTTCAACATTCCTAAAGAGTAACGCCAAAGCCCAAATGTTTAAGATTGCTATTAAAGGAACTGTTAGATATGTAAATATATTCACACCTAGAGCAATCATTGGAAAAAGCAGCAAAAAATCGATCATAAAAAGTGTAAAAACAACAATAGTTGCTTTCATTTGAAATGTTGGGTATGGTCCCAAATTTTTATAAACAGAATCAGGCAACTGACTTCTTTTAAGGCTTGTGTCTAATTTGAAGAATTCATTATTAAGCATATTTTCAAAACCATCCTATCTCTCATAAACATCAGCACCAAATTTTTAATCTATCTTCTTTTGTCGTTATAAAACTTTACTAAATGAATGTTTTTCTTGATAAAAAATACTTATGAAGGAACTTAACGAACATTAATGAATAGAGTGATGCACCAAGAAAAAAAATGAAAGTGACAAACGATACCATTAAATGATTGGATACACCTATTAATAAGGTTGCGACAATATATCCAGCAGGTGCAGCAATCGATGCAACAACATAATGCCATTTAGGTGTTGTTTTTTTCCTTACCTTTTCTAATGAAAGAAAATTCCCACTGTATGATCGATAAAATATTCCTACTCCAAGGATAAAAAGTAGAGCAAGAATCATGTAATACCAGTAAGAAGTAACCCCTGACATATAAAGAAATTTAATCCCCGAGATAAAGTAGCAAATAGCACCCGCTAAGCCTAAACATCCCAAAAAGAGAAGTGTTTCTAATTCTCTTTTGTCTACTTTTGAGAATAATAACTTTAATGCCCAAATGTTAATAATAGATATAAATGGTATAACTAGAATTAGAACAATATGATTAAAGATAAATGGTAAATATAACGGTAATGCCAGAAGTAAATCCAGACATAAGAAAGTAAAAACTGCGATAACAAACCTGACTTGATGCGGAGGAAAAGGTGTAAGATGATGTAAGATATGTACCGGTAATTCTCTGCGTTTAACGGACTCATTAATGATCAGCATGAATGTTCTCCCTATGTTTTTTTACATGGATTCGTTTTACTTTGCCCAGCAGGCAAACCAAGTTACGGATGTGGCAATGCCCTATAAAAATATATTTGAAGCGGAAATGACTACCGAAAAATAATTGAAGTGAGGTGAACAGCAAATTGAACACCCTCAAATTCATTACCTTCTGTTTCATTGCTTTCATTCTTTCAGGAGCTTTGCTGACAGGCTGCAGCGGCCATTCTGAGGAACGAACAAAAATTGAAGAAGCGAAAAAAAAGACTGAGGATTATATCAAAGAAAACTATCTGGGGATTGAATCTGTTACCTTCACAAAAGAAAAGACGAACCCAATGGGCATTCTAGTTTTAGAAGGCTACCTTAATGGAGATGAAGAGAAGATGTTTTCACTCGATTACGATTACGGGCACAAAGATGTAATTGGCGGACTGGTTCTCGCAGATATTAGAGAGGATTGAAGGAAATCTGTTAAATATATATAAACTTACAAAGTAAACCATAGGCGAACAAAGAAAGGAAAATCCCAAAAGATTTCCCCTTTAACTGATATAACTTATTATAACTTATAATGCCAAAAACACATTCCAAACCATATGAGCTCCTATAACCAGCCACAGAGAGCCAGTCAGCCCGTAACCAATCCCAAAAGCAAACCCTTTAACAATTCCGCCGACCGGATCAGGGTGCATGATTCCGAACAGGACAGAGGTGAAAATGAGGCCTACAAGAAAATGATACCGTTCTGTGAGATATCTCTGCAGGATTCCTCTAAATACCAGTTCCTCTGTAACCGGGACAAGTAATCCAATAACCAGAAGATGAAGCAGGATTTCAGGCACACTGTATCCAAAAAATGCGGTGCCGTCCAGTACAGATAGGAAACTTTCAAAAGGTGCCGTGCTGTCTTTAACAAGCCATTCATAGAGAACAGGAAGGCCGAGGGCTGCTGCAAATCCTGCGAGAAGCTTCCATAAAGATGTTCTTCCTTTGATTAGACTCTCTTTTCCGTAAGCCCATACAGATGGAAATATCTTAAAAAGCAGGGTTAACAGCAAAACAGCCGTCCCCATTGCAGCGGCGCCGTTAATTGTAACGATGTAATCTCTCGTATAAACAGGGCCGAGAAAAATAAACACGCCCATAATCACCGAATAGAATACAATATTCAGAGTTAAAAAAAGAGCTAAGAGCCCGCCCCTTGGCCGTTTTGATTCTGTTTCCCGCAATACAGGCTCAGTGCTCACCTTCATTCCTCCTCAATATAAGCCTTTTACATTTCTAACCACCCAGTTTGCCATCGCAATGCTTTCTTTTAACGATTGAAATTCCTCTTCCGCCTTTACAGCAGTTTCATGGTTCTCGACAGCTTTTTCATGAAGGGCCTGAATGGCTTCCCCGTCGAGCTCTGATACAAGCCTTCCCTGAATTTGAACTAAGAAGTTTTTATACGAGTCGTATGAATCAATTGCCGACAGCCCAGATTTAAGTTCACTAAGCTCGCTTTCAACCTTTGCCTCCATCTGCCTCTTCAGACTTTCCCTCTGACGGATCCGTTCAATTTCTCGGTTGATTGTTTTTTGAACACTCTCGATCTGCTCCATGATGGCATCCTGCGCATCGCCTATCTGTTCGGCGGCTTCTTTTTGGAGCTGTCTAAGCTCTGCGGTCGCATCCTCAAGCACATTTCCAAACATCCTGATTCCCTCCCTTACTGTGAGAGCCAGCTGGCTAGCAGCCGGTCTCTATCCTCAAACTGAACTGCCATGCTTTCAAACAGTGATTGTATGCTTTCGAGATCTCTCATGGTTTTCTGCAGACTTGAAAGCGCACGGTCCAGATTCGCATCCTCATAGAACATCGGAAGCCCTCCACTTTGGGACAGTGACAAGTCACGGATCGCTTCCCTCACGTCCGCCTGTGACAGGAGATGAAACTCTCCCGAAAGCTTTGCGTCAAAGTGGCTGATGACATCCTGGACAGCTTCATTATGTACCTGTTCAAACTGAACCACTTTCATCTCAAACGCCTTCATCTCTTCCACCTTCTGCCCGATCATGTCTGCCATATCCCTGACAGATGACAGATCAAGCTTGATTGATCCGCTGCCGTCTGATGAAAGGGGTGTCCCATAGACAAACTCCTCTTTATTCCGGTTATAGAGATACGGCGTATTTTGCGAAGGATCTGTATTAATGGCGTTTCCGTTTTCATCAAATTTAAAGTTTTGTTCGTTTAGGCCGTGTGTCCCGTCTTCCATAACAGCTGTATCCGTTAAATAGCCAATTGTGCCTCCCAAAAAACCCGGCAAGCCAAACTTCCATGCAAAATTGCCATTATCCGTACGAAGCTGCCGGTCAAGCATTGGATTATGCGTATAATAGGTTGTTCCACCATGACGCTCATATTCAGTAGACCACCCCGCACCTACAGCATCGTATGGATCAACGAGGTTAATAGCCGTTTTTTCAAATTCTCCGCTGTAGATTCTTTCTTTCATTTCGTCCGTATATAGATTCATAATCGACGGACCGTTAAATCCGTACGAAAAGACTCCGTTATGAATCCCGGCATATTCAGCTTCGGCTTCTCCAAGGGAATGGCCAGTAGCAGATATAGTGGAATCTTTATACTCTGCCTTCACCTCAGCAACAAGCTTATTGGACTGCTCGAACGCTGTATCCTTTTTTACAAGCTCATACTGGCCGTTTATCAGCAGGGCTTCCTGACCTGGGCTTCCCGTATACTTAACCAGAGTTTCAGTTCCTTTTTCCTTCAAATACAAGGTAGGAACCTTCGGATCCGCTCCCATTACCACATGTTTTCCATCAGATGTAAGCACATCGGTCGCTACCTGGTTCGTATCCGTCCCGGCAAAGCCGACCACAACATTTTCAGGAGTTTCACTCTTGATCCACTCTCCATTTACTTTTTCTCCCTGCGAAAAAACAAATGCATCAAGACCTGTGTGCGGATCTCTTTCTACTCGTTCTACAAACCAATACTCATCCGTATGAGCGTTTACCTTAATCTTTATAGGAACTTCAAGTTCATGGGCTTTCTCCAAACGCTCATAATTGTAAGTATTTGAAGAAATGGAATAATAGGTTTGTTCGGTAAGATTTGGAATATTTATTTCCTGTTTCATATACAACACCTTCTTATTTTTGTAAAATAAATAACAGAGAGGAGAATGAATGTGAAAAACAACAAATTCATCACCTTTAGTTTGATTACTTTAATCGTGTTAGGAGCTGTTCTGATGGGCTGCAACAATAGTACAAATGAACAATCGGAAAAAGAAGCAGAATTAGAAGAGGCAAAAAAAATTACAGAGAAACATATTAAAGAGAATTATAAAGACATTGACACCGTTACTTTTACAGAAAACAAAACCAATCCAATGGGCATTTTAGTTTTAGAAGGCTACATAAACAATGATAAAGAAAAAACTTTTTCACTTGACTACGACTACGGACAAAAAGACGTAATCGGAGGACTTGTACTTGCAGATATAAAATAGAGATGGATCAAACTTCATTACTATATAATGAAGTTTTTTTATTTACTATAACTCACAAAATTGTCTTTTAAAGTCTATATCCCAAGTCACACAAGTTAAAACCACTTATTTCCATATACATTAAATGATTATAGGTATTTCCTCAGGTTTAGAAAAATTCAACAATTTTTATTATTCAAATCCAACATTAGCGGTAAAAAATGAGAAATGCTATTAGAATAAGCTTTCCAAGCCTGCTCGAACATCTAGTTCTTTTCTAACGGTTTATAAGTGATGAATACGTCTGCTTCTATGTTAAATTAAGGAAACTAATAATTAAACCCTGCAAATATCACTTTCTATTCTCAGGGTAAAAAGACCTATTAATCAGATAATTTTAATGTTACTGTCAACATAAACAATACCCCGTTTATTCATACAGTCCCCTTCAGCACATAATCCCCTCAAATAAATACAACCTAAACGGAAGGCTACTTAAAGACGGAGGTCTACTATCAGTGAAAAAATTAGCTGTCCTGCTAATCCTTTCTCTCGCTTTCATACTATTACCAAGTGCAATCCCCATTTCAGCAGCGCCACCCGAAACGGCGATGCGGCTGATGACCTACAACGTCCGGTATCTGAACAGCTCCGATCCTTCTCCTCATACATGGGCAGAGAGGCTCCCTTCCATCGTGAAGCTGATTCAAAAGGAAAAGCCGGATATCATTGGTACGCAGGAAGCTGTGTATGAGCAAATCCAGGACATTGATGCATCTTTGCCTGAGTACAAATGGGTTGGGATTGGAAGGGAAGGCGGAAGCAGCGGGGAATATACAGCCATCTTCTACAGAACTGACCGGTATGAACTGCTTGAGTACAATTTCTTCTGGCTGTCGGATACTCCTGAGACGGTTGGATCTAAGAATTGGGGTAATGTCATTTCGAGGATGGCGACGTGGGCGAAATTCTCAGACCGAAAAACAAATCAGTCCTTCTACGTTGTAAATACTCATTTCGACCATGTCTCGGCAGAAGCCAGGGAAAAAAGCGCCGGATTGATTCTGGAGAAGATCAAAAACTTCGATCCCGCTCTTCCCGTTCTGCTGACCGGAGATTTCAATGCAGCTCCAAACAGCCCACCTTATCAAATATTGACACGGGTAGGTGCATTCAAGGATTCATGGAAAACGGCAGCTGTGCGTGTTAATGAAGATCTCGGAACCTTCAACCGCTTCAGCGACCCAACAGGCGAGGGTCCAAAGCGCCGTATTGACTGGATTTTGACCAAGGGGAATGTTCTTGCTGACACTGTGAAAATTGTGAATGATTATGAAAACGGGCAGTTTCCAAGTGATCATTTTCCGGTTGTGGCGGATATAAAAATATGGTTTAGAGTAATTGATTAACGGTTTGATGACATGGGCTCTGCCTCCCTGAAGAAAGCTTCCGCCCAATATCTAAAAAACCTGCGCGCGTGTAAAGCCAAAAAAAGAACGCCACAATGTGACGTTCTTTTATCTTGGATAATACCCGCATTCCCGGACATTAACCGAATCTGCCGGTAATATAATCTTCTGTTCTTTTATCCTTTGGTACAGAAAAGATTTTATCGGTTTCATCACTCTCAACAATTTCTCCATTAAGGAAAAATGCGGTCTTATCAGACACCCTTGCAGCCTGCTGCATGTTATGTGTGACAATTACGATGGTGTAGTCTTTTTTCATGTTCGCGATCAGTTCTTCTACTTTTAAAGTTGAGATTGGGTCTAATGCAGACGTCGGCTCGTCCATTAAAATAATGTCCGGCTTCATGGCAATTGCACGCGCTATGCAAATACGCTGCTGCTGACCTCCTGACAGTCCAAGTGCCGAGGTTTTTAAGCGATCCTTGACTTCATCCCAGATAGCTGCACCCCGCAGGCTTTCTTCAACAATCCCGTTCAATGTTTTCTTATTTTTAATTCCCTGCATCCTCGGGCCGTACGCCACATTATCGTAAATACTCATAGGAAACAGGTTTGCTTTTTGAAACACCATGCCTACTTTTGTTCTAAGTTTGATGACATCGTTCGATTGATAGATATTTTCCCCATCAATAAAAATGTCTCCGCTCAGCTTGACACCGTCAATTAAATCATTCATTCGGTTTAAAGTACGCAAAAACGTCGACTTTCCGCAGCCTGAAGGACCAATTAGGGCTGTGACCTCTTTTTCCTGAATATCCATTGAAACAGTATACAGAGCCTGTTTTTCTCCGTAGAACAGATTTAAGTCTCTTACACTGATTTTCGGTTTCTTTCCGGCTGCCTGTTTCGTCTCTGAATCAGTGTGAACGTTGTTGGGTTTAGTAATTGTGTTTTTCATCATCAAACACCTCTTTTAATAGTCAGCTTTGTTAAACTTTTTTGATATAGCCGTCGCCGAAAGGTTTAAAACCAGTATGATGACGATCAGGACGATCCCTACTGCAGCGGCAAGCTCGATGTCTCCTGCTTCCTGCGTAACCAGATAGGAATGAACAGTCAATGTTCTTGCAGAAGAGAATATACTCTCTGGTATGGCTGCAACCGTTCCAGCAGTCAAAAAGATGGCAGCTGATTCGCCGACGATCCTTCCAATGGAAAGAATAATCCCAGCCAATATTCCAGGTATTGCACTTGGCAGTATCACCTTATATAATGTCTGCAGCTTCGTCGTTCCCAGGGCAAGAGACCCTTCACGGTAAGAACGAGGCACTGTTTTTAATGATTCTTCTGTTGTTCTGATAATGACAGGCAAAATGATAATGGTCAATGTCAGAGAGGCAGCGATAATTGACATGCCTAACTTCAGCGTAGTGACAAAGAATACCGCTCCAAACAATCCATAAATAATAGAGGGAATTCCGGTTAAACTTTCCGTTGCAAATCGAATCAGCCTGACAAGCCGGCCTTGTTTGGCATATTCCTGTAAGTACACAGCCGCCAGTATACCAATCGGAGTTGCAATGGCCAACGAGATGACAATTGTATAAATAGTCGTCACAATCATCGGCCAAATGCCGCCTTCACCTGATGGAGAATAATCGCTGAAAATAAAATCAATTGTAATTAGCCGGTAACCTTTATAAAATATATATCCAACAATCGTGACGAGAACGGCAACTGTTAAGAAAGCTGAAAACCAAAGAAGTCCGCGCAGTATAGTATCTTTAATCTTTCTCAACTTAATTACCGCCTTTCGAACTGATTTTTGCCAGGACAAAATTCAGCAATAAGATAAAGGAGAAAAGCACGATTCCAGTTGCAAACAGCATTTCCTGATGTGTCCCAGCTGCATAGCCCATTTCCAGCGCAATATTTGTCGTTAATGGACGTACACTGTCTGTGAGGCTTGTCGGGATAATCAGACTGTTTCCTGCCACTAAAATGACAGCCATTGTCTCACCGATTGCCCTGCCCATGCCCAGCACAATTGCGGTCATAAGTCCCGATTTGGCTGCAGGCACAATCACTTTGAAAATCGTTCCAATTTGAGATGCGCCTAATGCCAGCGAACCTTCTCGATACGTTTTAGGAACAGCTCTCAGCGCAGTCTCTGATACTGTAACAACGGTAGGCAGCATCATGATTGCCAGGACAAGAATAACAGCCAGTAAATTTTGCCCCTTTGGCAGATCCAAATTTGTCTGTAAAAAAGGGACAATAACAGCCAGTCCGAAAACGCCATATAAGACAGACGGAATACCTGCAAGCAGCTGAACAGCAGGCGAAACAACTTTTGCTAAGCTCTTTGGCGCAATTTCAGCTAAGAAAATCGCCGTAAATAATGCCACAGGAACTCCTATAATCAAAGCCCCTGCAGTAGCAAAGATTGATGCCACAATCATCGGGAAAATTCCAAATTTGTCTTCACTTGGCACCCAATCCACTCCGAAAAGGAAGTTAACAAAGCTGTATCCCTCTGCTATAAATGGATGGAATCCTTTGTAAAAGACAAATCCAATGATTAAAACTAAACTTATTACAGAGAGAAGGGCACAAAAGAGAAAGATTCTCCCTGATAATTTTTCAAGCATATATTTCCTTTTATTTGATTTTTGAATTTCATTGGTTTGTTTTTCTGTAGACGGGCTTGACATTCATCATTCCTCCATGATTGCTTTCACGATGGCGTGAATTATACCATTGGTTATTTTAAAGGGATAACTCCTGCTTCAGATGCAATTTTTTGTCCTTCAGGACCTAAGATATAATCAATAAATTCCTGTCCATTGTCACTTAAACTCTCATCCTTGAAGACAAACAAGAATGGGCGGGATAAGCTGTATTTCTGCTGCAGAACATTATCCGCTGTAGGCTCCACACCATTAATCTTCATAGTGGAAACAGATTCATCAATGTATTCAAATGAAACAAATCCCACTGCGTGTTTGTTAGTGGCAACAGTTGTTTTGATGTTGCCGTTTCCGCTTGCTACAATAGAACTTCTGACTAACTCTCCGGAAGAATAGCCAACGATTTCCTGGAAGGCATCACGGGATCCTGAGCCATCCTCTCTTGAAACAACGACGATTTCCATATCATCTCCGCCAAGCTCGCTCCAGTTTGTAATCTCACCCGTGAAAATCTGTTTAACCTGGTCCATTGTAAGATTTTTCACTTTGTTGCTTGGATGAGTAACAACGACAATACCATCATAAGCGATGATGCTCTCGCTTAAGCCATTCTTTTTTTCGTCCTCTTTCAAATCACGGGAGGACATCCCAATCTCTGACACTCCATTTGTAGCGTTTGTTATTCCGGCTGAAGACCCTATTTGATTCACTTCTATATTTATGTCACTTTTTTCTTCAAATTTATCTGCTAATTTTTCCGCTAAAGGTCCAACAGATGTTGATCCTGAAATGGATAGAGTATATTTATTACCGTTTGAGGATTCTTCACCAGCGCCTCCGCATGCCGATAAAATGACGGTCAGGGAAAGCACTAGTAATCCTATCGCTGTATTTCTTTTAAAGTTCATTTCTAAACCTCCAAGATAATCTATTGGCAACCTCTATAGATTAAATCCAGAATGTAAATAAACAATTAAGCCATTGTAAAGGTTTTGTAAATTCATTAATTAGACGTAAATACCATGTAAATAATGTTAGAAATTACCTTTACATTCGCTCCTAAAGAAGCTTTCTTTAAAAGAATCGCTTCTTTACAAATTAATTGCACAATAAAAAAACATGTCTTCATTGAAAACATGCTCTTTCTTCCAATAAGTGTATTCAACTTACTCGCCTGTAAAAACTAACGAGAATGTATGGTTCACGGCAGCTGGTCATTTATCTAAAAAGGCAATTTGACTCTGATCTGATTCACAGATTGACAAACTACATCATACATTTCCTTCATTCCGACCTCTGATGCTTCAAAAGAATATGCATTGGCGCTTCTAATCCCAATATACTCAGCTTCTTTTGCAACATCTATGTTCGCTCCCATAAAGATGAATTCCCAGCTGTATTTTTCCTGCTGATGCTTGATGAGTTCATGGACTTTATCATATGAGAATTCTTTACTGGCATTTTCCTGTCCATCCGTTGTAATAACAAAAATCACTTTGCCGGGACGCTGTTCTTCTGAAGTCTTCGAAAGTCTGCGGCCCACATCGGTAATTGTTTTACCAATGGCATCTAAAAGGGCAGTCAGTCCTCTGACATAGTAGTCTTCTACAGTCAGTTTTACGGATTTTGCATCTTCTCCCTTCCAGAGCACTTCATATTCATCATCAAATAAAACAGTGGTCAGCACTGTATCTCCTTCAAGCCTGCACTGATTTTCAATAAAAGAATTGAACCCTCCAATAACATCCTGTTCAAGTCCGCCCATGGATCCGCTGCGGTCCAGCAAAAACACAATTTCAGTTAACTTATGATTCATGTTCATCAGCCTCCATACATATTCATGGTATAATCTTAACAAGAAATATCCATATTATGGTCGCTTTGAAAGCGACAATTGGAGGCGGTCAGTTGCTTAATCAAACCTTTATAGATGAACTGAAAGACTACATAGATAACGCATTATTTTCTTCAGATTTTATTTGCTATTCACCGGCATCAGAAAATATTCTGGTGTATTCTCCTGAAATCATTTCTCAGGATATCGAAGATTACATCGGCAATAACCGCCAGCCTGTTCTAAACCAGATATTATTTGACCTGATTGATAAACGTGGCCTCACTGATGCACAAGTGTACAATAGGGCGGGATTAGACAGAAAGCTGTTTTCAAAAATAAGAACAAACTCTTCCTATAAGCCTAAGAAAAATACGCTTGTATCCATTGCATTCGCATTGAAGTTAAGTGAAGATGAGTTTGACAGCTTCTTAGAAACCGCTGGTTATTCACTCTCAAACAGCGACACACAAGATCTTATCATTAAGTTCTTTCTTAAGGAAAAAAGATATGATGTCGATGAACTAAACGAAGCATTTGACAGGTTCATCCCTAAAAAGCAACAAGGTGAAAGTCCGCGGGTAAACAATAATTAATAAGCTTGGTATTACTACAATCAAACACGATATTGAGCACGTAAAATCGGACATTGCTTATTTACCCCGGTAAGTTCACCTGAAATAAACTAAAAAACATCTACTTACCAGCCTCAAGGGCTTTCTAATGTTTACTTGTATGCCTCACAAGTAATCAAGACTAGTAAAGATAAGAATGACACCCACTATGCACATGATCCAAGAAAGAGCCGATCCAGATTGAGCAGCTATCTTCAAGTGCAGCCGTTCAAGACTTTTTTGCATGCTGCGCCCAAGAAGAAAAGATAACATATACAGCAAAAGAGAAGGCATCACCATAATAAAATTGTAACCGGCTAAAACAGGAGACCATTCCGTCCACGGCAGATTAGAAGCGGTCATAATGCCGATCGCAGTAAAATAAGGGAATGCGGTGCCTGCTTCTGCGATTGAGGCAGTGAGTCCCAGGGCTGCAGCCGATCGGACACCAGCGGATACTGAATAGGACGGGACTGAATGTTTTCTTGCCGGCACATAAAAACTTGCGATGAACAGACAGACTCCAGTTAGAAAGACTGTCCAGCTAACAAAGCGAATTTGAAAAAAACCAGAGATAATGTCAGCCAGAAAACCTAACCCCAGCATCAGAAAGACTCCAACAGTAAAATAAAACCCGGCAACTGTCAGCAAAAAAACCATTAGCCGTTTGGCAAGCCCCTCTTTGTTTCCAAGCAGCATATACACGGTTATCCCCAATGTAGCAGGACTTAATGTATCCAAAAGGGCAAGACCGCCAATGGCAAGAAGCATTTCACTATTCATCGCTCTGTCTTGACGAAGAGGCATTCTCATTTCGCACATAAATTTCATGTGCCCGTGTCATAAACTCGAGCAAATCGTCTTCAATCGGATACAGCCCCATCTTCTCTGACTGTTCTTGCGATATTCTTATTTTCCAAAGCTTATCTAAAAATTCGTTCTCGCCATCAAATTCTTCTATACGCTTTTCATCCATCCTTCTTATTATCGTTTGAACTTCAGGTGTATCTGGCCCATCCTTCATGCAGCGCTTCAACTGACCAATCAGCTTCATCCATTCCAGCGAATCCCCTTTTGCCATATTGGGAACCTTATTCAATAATTGGATTTCTTTCTCCCTGAATACAGATTCACGGTACTTCCTTTGTATCTTTTTGTCTCTGCTTGATACGTGCATAAGCTTTTGAACCGCAATCCATTCTTCCTCTCCTTCAACAGCCATTCCATGAATGAGCTCCCGCAGGGACTGTTCAACCTTCTTCAGGTTTTCGATTTCATTCAATACATAAGATAACTGGCTTTTTAAATGAACCGGCCAATTCCACTCATTTGAAGCGAGCATCTCCCGAATCTCATTTAATTGAAACCCTGCCTTTTTTAAAAATTGAATCTGCTGCAGTTTTTTGATTTCAGTGTTTGAATATAATCGATGACCTCCTTCCGTTTTGGACGCAGGCCTCAACAAACCGATCTTATCGTAGTGACGCAGCGTTCTGACTGTAACACCTGTTTTCTCCGCCACTTTGTTAATGTGCATCAAGCTGTATCCCCCCAATTCGTTTTAGGTAAGCTATTCTTCTTTACGAAAATACATTTTCAATAAAAACCCTGCACCCAGGCCAATCAGCGCTCCCGGAAACGCATTGTCCAGGATCAGCCCGATTCCAGCTCCTATAATGACACATCCATAAATGACAATATCCTCCTGTTTCATAAAAAAACCTCCCCGCTTCAAGCAGCATTGTTTTAAAGGGTGCATCACCAGCTGTTTATCAGTATATAAGATGACGCAGCGTCAACTTCAAGTTCCATTTGCAGAAAAAGCCTGACACGTTACCTTGGCCAGGCTTATTACTTTTCGCCTATTGGAGCTGAGCTTAAAATAGAGGTTGAAAATCTATTAATCTATATTTATAATTATGCATGTAAATGAATTTTAATAAAAGGAGACACTCATGAAAAAACAGATTTTTACTATACTCACTATTCTATTTCTGCTAATCTCATCTGCAGGCGCAGCTTCGGCTGTCACATATTCCCCGTCATTGGTACATAAAAAAGGCGCAATGGCTTATCAGCATACGAAATACCTGTCTGAAAAAATCGGCCAGCGAGTAATGGGCACTCCAGGTGAAACGGCAGCGAAAACGTATGTCCAGAAGCAATTCAAGCGCATGGGCTACAAGCCTGCTGAACAGTCTTTCACTTTCACAAGAAAAGGAAAAGACTTCTCATCTGCAAATGTTCTGGCTTATAAGCAAGGCAAATCAAGCAAGCAAATCATCGTCGGCGCGCACTATGATTCTGTTGCAACCGGCAAAGGAGCTGACGATAATGCATCCGGCGTCGGAGTCATGCTTGAAGTGGCAGAAGTTCTTAAAAAGAAAAAAACGCCATATTCCATTGTATTCGTTGCCTTCGGCGCTGAAGAAGGCGGATTAAACGGATCAAACCATTACGCGAAACAAATGACTGCAAAAGAAATAGAGAACACAATTGGCATGATCAACCTGGACAGCCTTGCTGCAGGCGACAAAATGTACGTCCACGGAAGCGCAGGCGAAGATGGCTTCATTCGTGACCAGGCAGTAAACATCTCTAAAAAGAAAAAACTCAACATTGGCATCAACACAGGATTAAATCCTGACTACCCTGCAGGCACAACAGGAGACTGGAGCGACCATGCACCATTCGATAAACTCGGCATTCCTTTCGCATACTTTGAATCTACCAACTGGGAAATCGGTGACCTTGACGGGTATGAGCAAACGGAAGAATACGGCGGGATCTGGCATACAGAAAACGACACTCTTGCCTTCATTGAAGAAGCATTTCCAGGCAGAACGGAAGAACGTCTATCCTCTTACAGCCAGGTGCTGACTGAGCTTTTGAAGCATATAGATAACCCAAGTTTATCAAACTAATAGAACTAAAAAAGAAAGGCCAATGCCTTTCTTTTTGTTTTGCCCGTATAACATTACATCTTCTCAGCAATCCTTTTAAGCTCCACTGCACGAGCAGCAATAAACTTCCTCATATACCTTTCCAGAAATAACAGATCTGCTATCTTTCCAAGAATACCAAAAGGAGATTCATAGGAAAAGGTATCCTTCATGATTGTCCCTGTGCCGCTTTCTTGGAATTCGTGCGTATGCGTGAATGAACGAAAAGTTCCCTTAACCATAACATCTGTAAATCGATAGGGCACTTCCATCTCAATAATCTTAGCTGTTAATCTCTGTCTCACTCCAAGATGAACAGCTTCCCAAGTGACTGAATCGCCGCGTTCCATCAAGCCGGTGGTAACACCGTCAACCGCTCTTTCCTGAGTTCTGCCTGTCGTTTCCATATGGACATCTACACTGCGTGCAAGGTCGAAACAAACTTCAATGGGCGCCCGGATATAAACTTTGTGTTTAATTGTTGGCATAGCAGGTACCTCTCATTTGTCGGATACACCAATTGTAAGCAACGGCTGACTAGTAGACAAGAAAGGTGATCTCAATTTTACATTTTATGCTAAAATGAATTGTATTTAACAGAAGTATACGGGGAGATGCAGAGAATGAAAGCAGTGGTACAATATGAGTTTGGAGATTCCAGTGTCCTTACATATTCAGATATTGAGGTACCCGAAATAGGAAAAAACGAAGTATTAATTAAAGCAGCTTATACAAGCGTTAATTATGCAGATATTAAAAAGCGGTTAGGAAATAAAGGAAGAGGGAGTTTTCCTCTGACACTTGGATTGGATATTGCCGGAACAATTGAAGAGACATCCGCTGCCTCATCTTTTTCCAAAGGAGATCGTGTAATAGCTTTTCCTAAAAACGGTTCGTATGCAGAGTTTGTTGCGGCAAATGAACAATTAGTTTTTAAAATTCCAGATACCCTATCATTCGAACAGGCTGCTGCAATGCCTACCGTATCTATTTTAAGCTTTATACTCTTATACGAAATTGGACAAGTACGCAAGACAGATGCCATTGTTATACACAGTGCAGCCGGCGGCGTAGGCTCTATGCTCGTACAACTTGCAAAGCTTGAGGGTGTTCAGAAGATTATCGGGACGGTTGGCAGTTTAGATAAAGAGAACTACGTAAAGAATTTGGGTGCAGATTTCGTGCACACCTACGAAACTTTTTCAGAGGAAGTGCTGGAACAGACAAATAATCTTGGTGCTAATGTTATCTTTGACTCCATTGCCGGCGAAGTCACAAGCCAAAGTTTGAAGTGTTTGGCATTATACGGCACTCTCGTGCAATTCGGCAACAGCAGCGGAAAACCTGGCAGCTTCAAAACAAGTGATGTTCACAGCAGCTGCAGAAACATTAAAGGATTCAGCCTGGGCACAACCAGAAAACACAATCCAGAAAGACTAGCGCCTGTGGCAGAAAGAGCTTTAAAATTATTTGCCTCAGGAAAAATAACCCTTCCTATCGCCGAAGTGTTTGATTTAAGTGAAGCGGCACAGGCTCATAGGTTAATTGAAAGCCGCAATTATGAAGGGAAAATATTAATCAAAATATAAGATGGTTGAGATGCTAGTTGCATAGGCATAAGGAAAGGTAAGGACATTAGAGAGAAAACGACCAGATTTTGATCTGGTCGCTTTTTTCCTGCCTATGTTGTTTTTTACAAACCCTAAACCGTCATCCTCCAGCTCGACACAGCAAGCCAAGCCTCCCGCTCTTTATAATCAGGCATAATCTTCCCGACCAATCTCCAGAACGACCGGTCGTGATTCAGATGCACCATGTGGCACATTTCGTGGACGACCACATAGTCGATCACCACCTGGGGTGCCATTGCAAGCTTCCAGTTGAAGGTGAGCTCCAGGTTTCCGTTGCACGTACCCCAGTTCTTTTTGCTGTCGACAATTTTGACAGAGCGGGGCTTCATTTTGAAATGGGATTGGTGAGACTTGATGCTCTTTTCCACGATGGCTTTGCACTGCTGGTAATAGTAGCGTTTGAGTGCCTGTCTGATGATGGCATCCTCCTGCTGCTTTACTTGAATGTGCAGGGTTTTCCCGTCAAATACCACATGGTCCTTTTCGATGGTTTCATCGTGCGTAATGCTGATGAGGTACGCCTTTCCCAAATATAGAAAGGTCTCCCCGTATTTATAGGTTTTCTTCAGCGTGCCCTGCATCCTGGCCTGCACGTCCTTCAGCTTTTCCTGAATCAGCGCCCAGTTTGCCTCAAGCACCTGATGCACTTGCTCTTTGCTCGTGCCTTTCGGAGCCAGAACCTCCACAATCCCGTACTGGTCCATGCGCAGCCCGATGGAGGTGCGTTTTTTATGCGTCACCTCATACCGGATTGTTTCTCCTGCATATGTGTGGTTCATTTTTATGCGCCCCGGTATTTTACAGCCAGTCCCTTTAAAAAGTTCCGGGCGAACTTATCTCCGCACGCTTTGTAATTTTTATGGCCTTCTTTTCTGAGGAGCGCACCAAGCTCGCCTTTTGTCACCTGCAGGCCCGCCAGGTCAAAGATTTCAATCATTTCCTCGGTTGTCAGCACAAGAGCAATCTTCACTTTTTTCAAAAGATGATTGTTTACATTTGTGCTTCTGCCAAGCGTCAGTTCCGGAGTCTCTGCCCCAGGCTTCGGACCGCGTTTAAAGGTGATTAATCCATTTAAAAACGACTCGAACATCACATTGTCGCACGTGATGTTTTCTTCTTCTGAGTCAGACTTTGTCAAGATGAGCGGCAGATCCAGGGGACTTACTTCGATCCCGCCAAGCTTAAAAATCTCGACCATCTCTGCATTTTTCAAATCCAGTGCATATCGTAAGCGAATTAAAATATCGTTATTATCCATTATATGACCTCCTGTCCGTCAGTTAACTGGTAACCGACGGGTGTTTGCGTAATTGCTTTGTTCATTATATAGGGTAGCGGGGCAATAATAAAGCCTGCCCCCGAAAGGACAGGCTCACGCGTTAATCTTTCATCCATTCTTCCATTGCTTCATCAAGTTCTGCCGTGATTTTCATCTTCCGTTCATGCAGCCCGCTCAGCTTGTCATAGTCCAGTTCATCCCCCATTAAGGAATCGAGATGAACGAGTTCCTTTTCAAGCCGCTCAACCTTCGCCAGAGTAGTTTCGGCCGCTTCCATTCGCTTCACAGTTTCCACTCGTTTTTTCTCTTTAACAATTGACGGGGCAGGAATCTGCTTCGCTTTCTCCCTCTTATACTCGTCATAATTTCCGAGGTAGCTTCTAAACGCAAAGTCCTCAAGTGCCACGATCCGCTGGCTGATCTTATTGATAAAATACCGGTCATGCGAGATAAAAAAGATCGTCCCAGTGAACTCTTCCAGCGCTTCTTCAAGGGTTTCAATTGAATCAATATCCAGATGATTCGTCGGTTCATCCAGAATCAGCAAGTTCACATCCTGAAACAGCAGCATCCCAAGCTTAAGCCTGATTCTCTCTCCCCCTGACAGCTGATTCACTTTTTTGAAGACCGTATTTTTGTAAAACATAAATTTGGCCAAATACTCCCGTGCCTTGCCCTCAGGTATCGAGATATTCTCCCTGAAGCATTCAAGAACAGTGTGCTGTTCGTTATTAAAAGTGATGATCTGCGGCAAATAGGCAGACATCACATTTGCACCAGCCTCGACCACCCCTGCATCCGGCTTCACTTCTCCAAGCAGCATGTTCAAAAAAGTCGTTTTTCCACTGCCGTTTCCGCCGATCAGACCGACCCGTTCCCCGTAGCGGATCATCAGGTCTGCATTTTTAAGGAGCACCTTATCTCCGTAGCTTTTCGAAAGACCGGCCGCTTTGATCGTTTCATTCCCGGACCGTTCCGCCTGTTTGACGTTCAGTCTCATATTCCGCCTTTCAAAAACCGGCTTATCAATGCGCTCCATCTTCGCGAGCTTTTTCTGGATGCTCGCTGCCCGTTTGAAAAACTTGGTGTTGTCGGCACGCATCGCCCAGTCCCTGAGATCTTTTACGGTGGTTTCCATGGAAGTGATTTTCTTTTGCTGCTCCCGGAAATGCTCAAACTGAATCCGCATGTTTTCTTCCTTTTGACTCACAAAGGAAGAATAGTTCCCCTTATAAGTGATGGACTCCATGTCCTCAATCTCCACGATTTTGGTCACGACTTGATCCAGAAAATAACGGTCGTGGGAGACGATGAGGACGATCCCCTTATAGCTTTTCAAATAGCCCTCCAGCCATTCCAGAGCATCCATGTCCAAATGATTGGTCGGCTCATCCAGCAGAAGAATGTCGGGATCATGCACTAAAAGCTTACCAAGCATGACTGTCGTCTTCTCCCCGCCGCTCAGCAAATCAAAGTCCTGATTCAAAAAAGCATCGCTGAATTTCAGCCCCGTGCACACCTTTCCAAGCTTCTCCTGAATCTCATAGCCGCCCTTGTTTTCATACAGCTGAACAAGCTCGCTGTATTTCATCAGGCCCTTCTCAAGAGGAGCATCCGTAAGAGTCTGCATCTGCTCCTCTAAATCGCGCATCTGCTTCTCGATTTTATGAACATCCTCAAACGCCATGTTCAGTACATCAATCACCTTCAGACCTTCAGGAAAAGACGGCATCTGTTCCAAATACGCAATGGTCGCTCCCCTCGGCCGGTGAATCAGCCCCTCATCATACCCGGGACTCGAAGTCTGCGGATAACCCGGATAATAATGCATCTTCAAAATACCGGCAATCAGCTTTAGTACCGTACTCTTGCCGCTTCCGTTGGCTCCGACAATCCCAACCTTATCTCCGGCATACACCTCGAAGCTGATATTCCTCAGCACAAGGGTCGCCTCCATATATTTCTTCACACCCTGCAGCGTCAACTCAAACACAAAATCCCCTTCTTTCATCATTGTGTGAGTTATGCCGTCTATGGACAGGGCAAGGAAGACAGCTACTATTCTTTTTTCACATGCAAAAAGGCCGCAAGAAGAGATCTCTTCCTACAGCCTAAAATCGTTCGAAATTATGATTGGGGTAAGCTTAAATAAGCAGGCGTCTGCATAAGTGCACAGAACATTCCTGTATCAGCATAACTGTTAAAAAAACAGCCGACCTTCATCATCTCAGGTTTTAGAAAAGTAAGCGATCCTCTGTATTGCCAATATTCCATAAAGAGCATAACCAAATAAACCTGTATATCAGGCAATTTTTATACTCGTTATAAAATTCGTATGAATTTTATCTGGAAATGAATTAGCAATAAGATGGCATCATATGGTTACTTTCCTCCTTTTTAATTTTCAATATATACTCTATAACAAATAGGTAATTTTGTAAATAAATTTAAAAATTGTATTTCCTTCATCTAATTGTTCTGATACCTTTTTACTAAAGACAATTCGCTGGAAGGTGGAGGGTGAAATATGGAAAATAAGATATTGCTGGAAAAACTAAAATTAATGCCTGAACTTCGTCTAAACAAACATCAAAAAAGCGATTTAATAAACGGAGAATGTGTAACACGAAGTTCCAAACAACGAAGAAGAAATGTAGTTGGAGATATCAATCCTAACGGAAGAAGCTTTTTACTATACAAAGATGGAAAATGGAGATCAAAAAATAAATTGGGTATTAAAACGATAGATCAGGCAATCGAACATATTAGAAAGGATATAGAGCATTTAAGCAAGTAAAACATATGCTCATATAACAAGGATTAATGATGAAAAAGTTAAACACTCTAGTCAAAATGAAACCATTTAGTTATGAAGGATCTGTTTCCATTGGAACAATTATTTATTTCGGAGCCGGCCGGACCGCAAAAATTTCATCATTGCAATTTGAATCTATATTTAAAGAATTCGACAAGAAGATTGTTGTTATAGGAACTTCAAGGACAAACCCACAAAGAGGTAGTTTGGGAGAACGGCTCATTAATAATGTTACAAAGCAAGCTATTGCATCTTATATTGTTCCTATTCTTATCAATGAAGGATTCGCAAGGAAAGTCGATAAAGATAAAATCTTTATCGAAAAAAGACCTGACTGAAAAAAGCCAGGTACTTTCTCCTTCATCCTATTTTGCAAGTTAAGAAAATCAGTTTCTGGTTACAAGCTATTTGATATCCTTATAATTCTTATTTTTTATTTAGTTAAATTCAGCTTGTCATATTCAATATTCCTCTGAGTTTCTCTTGGAGTTTTTCCTCTTCCCCACTGCCTGTGGTTCTCATTCGGATAATCGGAATATTGTATTTCTTTAAAATCTCATCTTTCATATTATCTCGTTTTAGTTGGACAGGATTATTATGATGAAAAGCATGTCCATCTACTTCTACTGCTAAAACAGGCATTTTGTCCACTTTACTGAAAATAACAAAATCTACATGAGTCAGTATATTTAATGCATATTTCTTTTCTTCTATTGTTAATAACCCAAGATCTTTAATCAACATCTTCAATGGTTGATGTAAAACATAATCGAGATCGTCAAATTCACCGCCGCATATTACATTTTCAATTACAATGTTCATCAACACCTCGGATGTGTATATAGAATTTTTCTTAGTCTTAGGATTTTTTAACACACTGAGTAACTCAGCAGAATAATGACTGTAAAGTAAATCAAAAACGGAATAAATCCGGCTTTCCACCACATCGAAGTTGTTATACTTTATATACCTTACCAAGTCACCTATATTAGTGCCTTTCCACTCATCACTCCCATCAGATACCACTAAGATCAGTTCTTTTACAGCTCTTGATACAGCAACATTAATCAAATTGGAATTGTCCGCAAAATCTCCCTTTTTCATATCGTTTACAACAGTGGACAGAATCACAACATCCTTTTCACGACCTTGAAATTTATGAACTGTGTCAGCTTCAATTTCTGTCATTTCTGCAGCTCGAATAAGATGATTTGTTTGGGCGCGGTAAGGAGAGATGATACCGATTGTGTTTCCAGTGTTTTTTAAATTTTGGGCAGGGAGGACTTCGTTAAATATGACATCTATTTGTCTTTGATTGTAGGTACCTCTTGCATGATTTCCTTTAACCGTTTTATACAAGGTCAACGGGTTTGAACCTTGTTCATTTTCAGTCAAAATTACTAGTTCATTGTTATAGTACTTTTGATTACAAAAGCCAATAATTTGTGGATGGCAGCGGTAATGTTCTTTCAGCAATGTTTTTGGCACATCTTTATATAATGTCAGAAAGGAGGATAGTAAGCTGTTTTCAGAATAACGATATCCTTCATTTAATGAATGCAGATTAAAGATTTCATTTGTCTTGGCAGCAACTTCAGAAGGCACAACATTAGGAAGCTGTTTCAAATCACCTACGACCACAGCATTTTTGGCGCATGATAAAGCGAGGGCACCTGTCACAATATCCACTTGAGAGGCCTCATCAACTATGACATAATCAAACAAGTAATTTTTCGCTGCACAATTACGCAACGAATGAGTTGTACTTAGTACCACAGGATATTCTTTAATAAAATGACCGAAGTTTTTCCAAAGAACATCAGAAGAAAACACTTTACGATTTTGCCCTTTATACCTTTCAGCTAATTTAGCTTTAAACAACCTCATAGAAGCAAGAGTATACTCTCTCATGGATTTTTCAAAATTAAATTGGTGAAGGTTCTCCTGTAATTCTTCTATTTGATTTTGCAGTTCAAACAATTTTTTACTATAAAAAGTTTTATGCAGAAACCCAATAACATCACTTTCAGAATATTTATAGACTCTAAAATCAAGCATTCCAAAGGTGAACATATTCCTTATCTTATTCCACAAGGTTAGTTTTCCATTCTCTGCAGCTCGTTTGTATTCTACCAGGAATCTTTGAATTGTCTTGGAACTATATTTCAGGAAAATCTTTAAACCGGTGTCATTAACATTCATGCCAGAATAATAGTCCAGAAAATACTCATATTCAGTTTGTAGTGCTGACCTTTCTTGTCTTACTTTTGCCAGTTCATTTTGCCTCTTCAGCATATCATTCAAATTCTTTTCCAGACTTACAATACTGACCTGAATCTCTTGATATTCAGTTGAAGTTAAAATCCAAGATTCCATATTTGGGTAAGAATTATTTTGCCCAGAAAAAAATTGATCTTTATTAGATGCATTCCCGAGATATGCTGCAATAAAATCAACGCCGTATTTTTGTAGCTTTTCAAACACGTTTGCAGTGGCTGAATTGTTGTTCGACACTACCGCCACTGTTTTCCCATTTAAAATAGCGTTTGAAATTATATTTAAGATGGTTTGAGTTTTTCCTGTACCTGGAGGCCCTTCAATGAGACTAACCTGCTCCACCATTGACTTTTCAACAGCCTTTTTTTGGCTTAAGTTAAACCCAAAGGGATAAATTATATTTGCACCCAAAGTTCCTTTAGCAAACGGGCCGGATTCCAAATACACCGATAGAACACTGCGGGGACTAATTGCATCCAAGTAATGATATTGCTTGCTTAAAAAGCTGAGATCACCATCATTCACACTCACATGATCAGCGACTTTTTTTAGATACGTCAAGCAGTTTAAAGTATTCTTATTTTGCAGTTGATTATTCTCTACTTTAATTTTTGAGGCCGGGTAAAGTTTATAAAAGCCATTATCAAACAAAATTCTAATATATTCATCAAACCGTATGATTTTTGTAACACCTGACAAGGGATTATCATTCTCGAAGATAATCTTGTTATAAGCGGAAATATGGTCTGGATTTCTATACCATGTTACATTGTGATATCCATAATTATAACTTTTTGGATTACTATTATATGTAATACACCATTTGGAGTCTAGATATTGTATTGAATCTATCTCTCTCGTCTTTTCTTTTTCTTTAATAAGTATAAGATGTTGTTCAATATTCAACTCATACACCTCTTCCAGGATATGTATCCCACTCCACCCGTTACTATTTTACTTGCTATTTCAAGTAATTGGAACATAAATGAAAGGTGAATTTATGGAAGGTTCAACTTCGCTCTAGCCACATGGTAATCTGAACAAAAAAACAAGGTGTGCAAAGAAAATTCTCTGCACGCCTTGTTTTAGATAACGTATATTTTGAAATGACTTATTTAAAAATCCATTGATAAAAGAAATTACCTATGATATATTACTTTAGAAACAATAAAACCATTTAATTTAAAACATATATTTATCCCTATTATAATTTTATAACAAAACCCCTCTCTCAGTCAACCCATTTTATCAAACTTTTTTAAAGGAGTGCTTTGAATGAAAAATGACCTTCGGCAGGAGCAGGAACGACTGGATCTGGTGACCGGGACCATTACGGAGCAGATGAGCAAGCTTGCGGATGAAGCCGGCCGGCGCCGGAGTGAAGTGACCCATATTCAAAAGCACTTTTGGGATGAAGTCAAGGTCAATACTGATACGTTTGACGACTATCTTGAGACAATCATCGGCTTAAGGCAGCAGGCGCAGGCCCTGACCGTCAGCCAGAGCACACACAGGCATGCCAAAAGCAGGCTGTCTGTCCTTGAGCGCATGCAAAAATCACCTTATTTTGGACGGATTGATTTCACCGAGGAAGGCACAGGGGAAACCGAAAAAGTATACATCGGCATCTCAACACTCACGGATTCAAGCGGTGAGGATTTCCTGGTTTATGACTGGCGTGCACCGGTTTCGAGCGTTTATTATGACTATCCCCCCGGCCCTGCCGAATACACCACTCCAGGAGGCGTGATCAAAGGAAATCTGGAGACAAAGTGGCAATATATCATCCGCGAAGGCGTTGTCCAGTCGATGTTCGATACGAGCCTTACCATTGGAGACGAGATTTTAAAGGAAGTGCTCGGCAAAGGGACAGACAAACATATGCACAGCATCGTAGCGACCATTCAGCAGGAGCAAAACCGGATTATCCGGCATGTAAGCGGCAAACTGCTCATTGTCCAGGGAGCGGCAGGCAGCGGGAAGACTTCAGCAGCTATGCAGAGGATTGCTTACCTCCTCTATAAGTACCGGGACCGCCTGAAAGCTGACCAAATCATTCTTTTCTCCCCTAATTCCATGTTTAACAGCTACGTATCCAATGTCCTGCCCGAGCTTGGTGAAGAGAACATGCAGCAGGTTACGTTCCAGGAATATATGTACCACAGGCTGAGCGGCTCCTTTAAAGTCGAGGACCCTTATGAACAGCTTGAATATGTGCTGACCTCAGAGGATGAACCTGCCCGCCGCACAAGAACGGCAAGTATCAAGTTCAAGGCGTCCACTTCCTTTTTCGAGACGGTAAAAGCATACAGCCAATCCCTTGAGGAAACCGGCATGGTGTTTAAAGGGATCAAATTCAGAGGAAAACCTTTCGTCTCCGCCAAACAGATCTCAGAAAGATTTTACGGCACGGATACCTCTATTCGCTTTTCCAACAGAATTGAAAAGCTTCAGGAATGGATGAATGCAGAGATCGATGAAACGGAGAAAGCCGAGCTGACCAAGCCGTGGGTTCAGGAGGAAATTGAGCTCTTAAGCAAAGATGAGTATCAGAAGGCATTTGCCTATTTAGAGAAAAAAAAGGGCTCTGAAGAAGATCTTGATGATTACGAACAAGAGATCAAGGTGCTTGGCAGGATGGTCGTCCGGAGGAAGCTGAAGCCGCTCAGAAAATGGGTGCAGGGACTCCGCTTCGTTGATTTTACCGCTTTGTACAGGCAGCTTTTTTCAGATCCGACGCACATAGGCAATTGGATGACAGGGACTCCGCCTGATGAGTGGGCAGATATTTGCAG
Source organism: Metabacillus mesotrionivorans (assembly GCF_052171315.1). Taxonomy (NCBI): domain Bacteria; kingdom Bacillati; phylum Bacillota; class Bacilli; order Caryophanales; family Bacillaceae; genus Metabacillus; species Metabacillus mesotrionivorans. Next base: position 146,077 of record NZ_JBQMFF010000006.1, read on the forward strand.
GATGACTATGAACATGCTTGATGAAGGAAGACTGAATTACGAGGATGCTCCGCCGTTTTTATTTTTGAAAGAGCAGATTCAGGGCTTTCAGACTAACACTTCGATTAAACACGTTCTTGTAGACGAGGCACAGGATTATTCTCCTTTTCAATTTGAATTTTTGAAACGGCTGTTTCCTTTGGCAAAGATGACCGTGCTCGGGGATTTTAACCAGGCCATCTTTGTTCACGCAAGCGGCCTGTCCGATTTTCACCCGCTTATGAGCTTATATGGACCCGATGAAACAGAGGCGATTCTCTTAAATCGAAGCTACAGATCCACTAAACCGATAACTGATTTTACTCGGAAACTCGTTCCTAATGGTGATCAGATTGCCTCTTTTGAGCGCGGCGGCGAAATGCCTGTTCTGACTACAGTATCAGACCGCGCAGAACTGCAGCGGCGCATCAAAGCCAAAGTTGCTGATTTTCAAAAGCTGGGGCACCAGTCCATTGCCATCATCTGCAAATCCGCTGCCGAAAGCAGCGAAGCTTTTAACGCGCTTGGAAACATCCCAGACATTAAACTTGTAAAAAGCGGATCGGCTGAATACGAGCAGGGCATCGTTGTGATCCCTGCCTATCTGGCCAAAGGCATTGAATTCGACGCCGTGATCATCTATGACGCATCCGCTCAAGCTTATGGAGACGCGAGCCTGCGCAGATTGTTTTATACGGCCTGCACCCGGGCGCTTCATCTCTTGCAGATTTACAGTGAAGGTGAGCCGTGTGCGTTTTTGCAGGAGGTCCCGCGGGAGAGTTTGATTTGGAGTTAATCTCAGACTAAAAAAGGAAGGAAAGGCTGACGCTCTGCCTCTCCTTCCTTTTTATTTTGCATTCGCGTCAGGCTGATGAATTCCGAAGATGTTGCCTTCCGTATCAAGGTAGTACCCTTGCCATGCCATTCCGGGAAGCGCATATTTCGGCAATGCGACCTTACCGCCGCACTCAAGAATTTTCACTTCCGCTGCATCATAGTTTTCAACGCCCATCGTACAGGAGAACCCGTTTAACGGCTGGTTTTGCTCAGGCGAAGGACCCTGTCTCTGCATCAAAGCCCCGTTGACTCCCGGTTCATTCTCGTCCCCTGTCACTGCACCGAAATAAGGCAGTCCTGCATATTCACTCCAATCCTGGAATGTCCATCCGAATACCTCTCCGTAAAACGTCTTTGCGCGCTCCATGTCGTTTACGTGAATTTCAAAGTGAACTAATCTGCCCATTTCGGCCCCCTATTTGCATATGTATTTTTACTATTTTTTCTAAACTGGCACAGAAATGTATTTCTGTTTCATCTGCCTTAAACCCTCTTTCAAAAGTGAAAAAAGCAGGAACCTCTATAAGGTCTCCTGCTTTTCACTCAACTGTTCTGTCATTTGTTTTTCCTCAAACCGCTCAAGCATTGCCCTAACTTCATCCGTCGATTTCGTGTTCATCAATTGACTCCGCAGTTCTGCAGCTCCCGGGAATCCTTTGACATAAATTTTGAAAAAGCGGTGAAGACCTGTGACAGCGCGCGGCACTTCTTCTGCATAGTGATCCTGAAGGTCAAGCTGCAGTCTCAAAAGGTCGAGGTATTCTTTGCTGCTGTGTTCTCTCGGCTCTTTTTCAAAGGCAAACGGGTTTTTAAAGATTCCCCGGCCGATCATGATGCCGTCAATTCCATATTGCTCTGCAAGCTGAAGACCTGTTTGCCGGTCTGGGATGTCGCCGTTGATGGTCAGCGTAGTGTCCGGCGCGATGCGGTCACGCAGTTTTTTGATTTCAGGGATGAGCTCCCAATGCGCATCGACCTGGCTCATTTCGTCTCTTGTGCGCAAGTGAATGGAAAGGTTCGCAATATCCTGTTTCAGGATGTGCCCAAGCCATTCCTCCCACTCGTCTACCTTTTTAAACCCCAGTCTTGTTTTCACGCTGACAGGCAGTCCGCCTGCTTTTGCAGCCTGAATGAGTTCTGCCGCGACGTCCGGACGGAGAATAAGGCCGCTGCCTTTTCCTCTTGATGCCACGTTCGGGACCGGGCAGCCCATGTTAATATCGATCCCTTTAAAGCCCATTTCTGCCATGCCGATGCTCATTTGACGGAAATAGTCGGGATTGTCTCCCCATATATGTGCAACCATCGGGTGTTCGTCTTCTGTAAACGTCAATCTTCCGCGCACACTTTTCAGGCCCTCAGGATGACAATAGCTGTCCGAGTTAGTAAACTCTGTGAAAAATACATCCGGACGGCCGGCTGCACTGACTACGTGACGGAACACAACATCTGTCACGTCCTCCATTGGGGCAAGCACGAAAAATGGCTTCGGCAGATCACGCCAAAAATTGTTGGTCATGCCAAACTCAAATCCTCTCAATTTGAAACTTCCGTTAAAAAATATTCTTTTACACTTATAACATGTTTCCTGACTGTTTATCAATCTCTGCCTGTTATAAAATTTTGGAAAACGAAATAAAAAGCAGATGGAATAGAACATTACTATCCTCAGCTGCTTTTTTTATTAGATCAATTTTAAAGAAGCTACCGCTTCACAATGCGTCGTATGCGGGAACATATCCACCGGCTGTACTTCTGTGGTTGCATATCCGCCGTCCTCAAGCACCCTCAAATCACGTGCAAGGGTGGCCGGGTTGCAGCTTACATAGACAACCTTCTTCGGTTTCATATCAAGGATTGTCCGCAGCAGGGCTTCATCGCACCCTTTGCGCGGCGGGTCGACCACGATGACGTCGGCTGCATTACCTTCTTCATACCATTTCGGAATGACAACTTCAGCTTCACCTACTGCAAAGTCTGCATTTTCAATTCCGTTCAGTTCGGCATTGCGCTTTGCATCTTCAATGGCTTCAGGGACAATTTCAACGCCGAACACGTTCTTAGCTTTTTGAGCCAAGAACAGGGAGATGGTTCCGATGCCGCAGTATGCATCAATAACAGATTCCTCTCCGTTCAGATCGGCATACTCCAGCGCTTTTTCATAAAGAACTTTTGTCTGTTCAGGATTAACCTGAAAGAAAGATCGCGCTGAGATGGCAAATTTGATATCACCGATGTAATCGTAGATGTATTCTTCTCCCCATAGCACAGTTGTTTTATCGCCAAAGATGACATTTGTGCGTTTAGGGTTAACGTTTTGAACGATGGACTTGATGGCCGGGAATTGGGCCGTGATGTCTTCAATGATGGCTTTTTTGTTCGGAAAGTCCGGCGTCCGGGTGATGAAGACGACCATCATTTCATTTGTCACGGTGCCGCGGCGGACCATGATGTGGCGCAGCCAGCCTTTGTTTTTCTGTTCATCGTAGGCGCGGATGCCATGGCGGTTTGCGATTGCCTTGACGGCTGCGACGACTTCATCGTTTTCGCTTTGCTGAATCAGGCACTGTTCCATATCGATGATTTCATGGGAGCGCTGCTGATAGAAGCCGGCGATGAGGCCGCCTTCGCGTTCTCCGACTGGGACCTGTGCTTTGTTTCGGTAGTTCCACGGATCATTCATGCCGAGTGTCGGGTGGACCGTGACGTTGTCAAGATTCAGCTTGCCGATTCGCGCGAGCACTTCTTTGACCTGCTTGTGCTTAAAGTCAAGCTGACCCTGGTAGCTTAAGTGCTGCAGCTGGCAGCCGCCGCATTGTTTATAGATCGGGCACGGGGCATCGGTGCGCTCTGAGCTCTCTTCGTGCAGCTCGACAAGGCGTCCGAATGCGTAGCCTTTATTTATTTTCGTGATTTTGATCTGGCCTTTTTCGTTTGGCAGGGCGTTTGGAACAAAAATCGGGTATCCTTCAATTTTCGCAACGCCTGATCCGTCATGCGTCAGGTCTTCAAAGGTCACGTCGTAGTATTCATTTTTTTGTACAGGCGCAATTGCCTTTGTCATGGTAATCTTCCTTTTTTAGAAAAGTGGAAGCACCCGTTTAGCTCCGATAGACAGATAAGAAATCACCCGAAAAGTCCGGTTTTGACTTTTTGGGGGATTTTGTTCTGGCAGAGGAGTTGGGTGCTGGAGCTGGACACTAAAGTTCCAACACAAAACAGCTCACTCTATAAGAAAAACTTGGCCCTAGGCCAAGTTTCTATTCGTCCATTTGCTGGGCTTTTGCAAGCGGCACGAGGACTTCAATATGACGGTACAGGTTGACGAATTCGCCCGGCAGATCTCCGCCGTATTCGCCGTCTAAGTTCAGCTGCATTTTTTGAGCAGATGTGACCTTGACTCTGTTGGCCGTTGTGTAGATGATGTTGCTGTCGCTGATGTGCTCGCCGCGGAGCGCAAGGCTTGCGACCCGGATAAAGTCGGCAAGGTTTGCTTTTTTCAGGATCAGCAGATCAAACATGCCGTCATTCAGCTTGCTGTCAGGAGCAAGCTTCTCAAAGCCTCCGACCGAGTTTGTCAGGGAGACGAGAAACAGCATGATTTCGCCCTTGAAGAGCTTGCCGTCGTATTCAATCTCGACTTCTGCGGGACGGATGGACGGCAGCATTTCAATGCCCTTTAAGTAATAGGCAAGCTGGCCAAGGACGGTTTTCAGCTTGCTTGGGACTTCATATGTGAGTTCGGTGAGACGTCCGCCGCCTGCGATGTTGACGAAGTAGTGGCCGTTTACGCGTCCGATGTCGATGGCTCTGGCTTCGCCTGCAAGGATGGCATCAACTGCAGTCAGAATGTTGTCGCGCGGAATGCTGATGGCGCGGGCAAAGTCGTTTGTTGTGCCGACCGGAACGACTGCAAGCTGCGGGCGCTCCTCAAGTTCAGCAAGGCCGTTCACGACCTCATTGACTGTGCCGTCTCCGCCTGCTGCAACAACAAGATCAAAGCCGCGGATGCCTGCTGCGCGGGCAGCCTGAACAGCATCCCCTTCGCATGTCGTGGCGTGGCAGGATGTCTCGTAACCGGCAAGTTCAAATTTCTCCAGAACCTCTGGAAGTTGTTTTTTAAAGGCTTCTCGGCCTGATGTTGGATTATAGATTATTCTTGCTCTTTTCATTTTCCCCATCATCCTATGTCAGAATGTATTTCCATGATTTGTTGTATCTTACAAGCCAAGGATTAGTCTACACCTTTTTTGTCCGATACGCAAACCATAGAACCAGTATAGCCAAAGCACGGTAAAAACAACGGCGCCATTTCTGAAATCAGTCGCGGCGCCGTCTGTGTATTAACGTTTTTGCAGTTCTTCCTGAAGCAGTTTGTTGACCAGCTGCGGATTTGCCTGGCCTTTTGTTGCTTTCATGATTTGGCCGACAAGGAAGCCGATTGCTTTTTGCTTGCCGCTCTTGAAGTCTTCAACAGACTGAGGGTTTGCATCGATTGCTTCATTAACAGCGGTGCGGAGCGTGCCTTCGTCAGAGATTTGGACAAGTCCTTTTTCTTTGACGATTGTCTCGGCATCACCGCCGTTTTCAATCAGTTCTTTAAACACTTTTTTCGCAATTTTAGAAGAGATCGTGCCGTTCTCAATCAGTTTGATCATGCCGGCAAGTCCGTCCGGAGTAAGGGCGACATCCTTCAGCTCTTTGCTTTCTGCATTCAGATAGCCGCTGACCTCACCCATGAGCCAGTTGGACGCCTGCTTTGCATCAGCACCTTTTTCAACAGTAGCTTCAAAGAAGTCTGCCATCTCTTTTGTAAGAGTCAGCACCTGAGCATCATAGGACGGCAGGCCGAGCTCTTCTGTGTAGCGTTTTTGGCGCTGGTCCGGAAGCTCAGGGATCGTTGCTCGGATGCGCTCCTTCCACTCATCATCAATGTAGAGGGACACAAGATCCGGTTCCGGGAAGTATCTGTAGTCGTCAGAGCCTTCTTTTACACGCATCAGGATTGTTTTGCCTGTTGCTTCGTCAAAGCGGCGGGTTTCCTGGTCGATGACGCCTCCTGCACGGAGCACTTCTTCCTGACGAATTTCTTCGTGCTCAAGGCCTTTGCGGACAAAGTTGAAGGAGTTCAGGTTTTTAAGCTCCGTCTTTGTTCCGAATTCCTCTTGTCCAACGGGACGAAGAGAGATGTTGGCGTCACAGCGGAGTGAGCCCTCTTCCATTTTGCAGTCGGAAACGTCTGTATACTGAATGATCGCTTTCAGTTTTTCAAGATACGCATACGCTTCTTCAGGCGTGCGGATATCCGGCTCTGATACGATCTCGACAAGCGGCGTGCCCTGGCGGTTATAGTCGCAAAGGGAATAGCCGTCGCCAGTATGCGTCAGCTTGCCCGCGTCCTCTTCAAGGTGAAGGCGCGTGATGCCGATTCGTTTCTTTTCACCGTTTACTTCGATGTCGATCCAGCCGTTCTCGCCGATCGGCTTGTCAAACTGGGAAATCTGATACGCCTTCGGGTTGTCCGGATAGAAATAGTTTTTGCGGTCGAATTTCGTGTCTGTCGCAACTTCGCAGTTCAGTGCCATTGCAGCTTTCATGGCGAAATCAACGGCTTGTCTGTTTAAAACCGGAAGAACGCCCGGATATCCGAGCTCAACCACGGTTGTGTTTGTATTCGGATTCGCGCCGAAGTGGTTCGGTGCGCTTGAGAAGATTTTTGATTCTGTTTTCAGCTCTACGTGGACCTCAAGTCCAATGACCGTTTCATACTTCATGGTTTTCACCCCTTAAAGTTCAGGTTTTGCTTTATGATGATCCGTCGCCTGCTCGAATGCATGGGCAACGCGGTATACAGTGCTTTCGTCAAAATGCTTTCCGATGATCTGCAGGCCGAGCGGCAGTCCGTTTGAGAATCCGCACGGGACAGAGATTCCAGGAACGCCTGCAAGATTTACAGGGATGGTTAAAATATCGTTCGCATACATCGTAAGCGGGTCATCCGTTTTTTCGCCCACTTTAAAGGCAGGTGTCGGAGTTGTCGGTCCAACGATGACATCGTATTTTTCAAAGACATCTTCAAAGTCTTTTTTAATAAGCGTACGGACCTGCTGCGCTTTTTTGTAGTAGGCATCGTAGTAGCCTGAGCTCAGCGCGAACGTTCCAAGCATGATGCGGCGCTTGACCTCATCTCCGAAGCCTTCGGAACGGGACTGCTTGTACAGCTCGATCAGGTTTTTCGCATTGTCTGAACGGTAGCCGTAGCGGACGCCGTCAAAGCGCGCAAGGTTTGCCGATGCTTCAGATGATGACAGCAGATAGTACGTTGCAAGCGCGTATTTGCTGTGTGGAAGAGAGACTTCCTCCCACGTTGCTCCCTGTCCTTCAAGGACTTTCAGGGCATCAAGAACAGACTGTTTCACTTCTTCGTTTACGCCTTCGCCAAGGTATTCTTTCGGTACAGCGATTTTCAGCCCTTTTACGTCACCTGTCAATGCTGATAAAAAGTCAGGCACTTCAACGTTCGCAGACGTGGAGTCCATTGGATCCACTCCAGAAATGGCCTGAAGCAGGAATACGTTGTCTTCCACGCTTGTTGTGAGCGGTCCGATCTGGTCAAGAGATGAGGCAAAGGCAATCAGACCAAAACGGGAGACGCGGCCGTATGTAGGTTTTAAGCCAACGACACCTGTATAGGCTGCCGGCTGGCGGACCGAGCCGCCTGTGTCAGATCCAAGGGCGAACGGCACTTCGCGTGCAGCAACCGCCGCAGCAGAGCCGCCGCTTGATCCGCCTGGAACAGTCTCAAGGTTCCAAGGGTTTTTCGTTACTTTGTAGCCTGAGTTTTCCGTAGAGGAACCCATGGCAAACTCGTCCATATTCAGCTTTCCGATTGTGACGGCCTCTGCTTTTTGCAGGTGCTGTACAACGGTTGCGTCATAGATCGGATCAAAGTTTTCAAGGATTTTGCTCGCTGCAGTTGTGCGCAGGTTTTTCGTCACGATGTTGTCTTTTAACCCGATCGGCATTCCGAATAGAAGGCCGAATTCATCGCGTGTTCCGATGGCTTCGTCAAGTTCCTTTGCGTAAGCGCGTGCTTTTTCTTCATCTAATGCAAGGAACGCGTTCACTTTTCCGTCGACAGCTCCGATGCGTTTGTAGGATTCGTCTACAAGGTCTGAGACGGTGATTTCTTTTTTATGTAAACTTGCTTTCAGTTCTGACAGTTTCTGGTCAAATAATGGCATAGCGCTGCTTCCCTCCCTATTCTAAGATTGACGGTACGCGGATGTATCCGTCTTTATGGTCAGGAGCGTTCTTCACAACGTCCTCAACCGGCAATCCTTTTTCTGCTTTGTCCTCGCGCAGGATGTTTTTCATCTCAAGGACGTGTGTTGTCGGCTCTACGCCAGTTGTATCGAGCTCATTCAGCTGCTCGGCGAACGTGATGATCGCATCGAGCTGCGTTGTGAACATTTCCGTTTCTTCTTCTGTTATCGCTAAACGTGCAAGATTTGCAACGTGCTTCACTTCTTCTTTTGAAATGCGTGACATGGGGCTCCACCTCCGATAAATCTCGTGTAAACAATACTCTGATGATAACAAAAGTCATTGCATTAAAGCAACAAAAGGCCGTGATTATTCGGCTTATCTAAAGTTCTTGATCCAATACCTTCTTAACAATGTTCGGGTGATCCGTCATAATACCGTCTGCGCCAATCCGGGCAAGCTTCCTGACGCTGTCTTCGTCGTTGATTGTCCAGTACTGGACCGCGATGCCGCGCTTGTGGAGAGATTCAGTAAGCCGCTCCGTTGCCAGGTTCAGACCGCTTGCCTCCATCGGGATTTGGACGGATGTGTATTTTTCCATAGAAATGATGCGGTCTGCGTAAAGTTTGTGGGCGATGACAAAATTACGCGTGGCTTCCCGGGCAGAGCTGACAGGAACCGTCCCGTCCGTTGCTTCAATAAAATAAGCCAGTGCATCGTCGTAAAAGGAGGCGATAATCACTTTGTCGCTCATATTGTGCTTTCTGATCAGTTCTGCCATTTTGTCTGCTAATGCCGGGTCGTCCGTTTTGAGCTCAATCGTCATCGGATACCCCGGGAATGCTTTGAAGATTTCATCCATGGAAGGTATGGTGATGCCTTTATTCCGGTAAGGATAGCTTCCGTCCGGACCGATGAAATGATAGCCTGCATCAAGTTTCTGCAATTCATTTAGCGTCATGTCTCTGACAGCCCCTGTACCGTTTGTGGTTCTGTCAACAGTGTCATCATGAATGACCACTGCTTCACCGTCTTTTGATAAGTGAACATCCATCTCCAGCATATCCACTCCGAGCTTTTCAGACAGCGAAAAGGCGGCCATCGTATTACCCGGCGCCATGCCGGCACCGCCCTGGTGAGCGATGATGAGCGGCCGGTTTCCTTTTTTGAGAAACGTCTGGTTTTCCGTTTGAGTGACTGGGATGAATTGAATGATGATGAAAAAGATCAATGAAGTGATGAGGATGACTGAGGATATTTTTAGTGCGGTTTTCTTTTTTCTTTCGCGCTGAGGTATGGTTTGCATGGGCTGGACCTCCATTGTAGTTGTAGTTTCTTTATATCATGGAGGAGCATTGATTATGTATTAAAGTTTGGTTAAATACAATCCGGTTCGGATTTTCGGGCATTACTTGCCTCTTTTAGAGATTTACTTGCCTTTTAAGCAAGATTACTTGCCGGAGTTTGCGTTTTACTTGCCGGCCGGGAACATTTACTTGAACATTTCCAAACGCTTCCAAAATACACGCGCGTTCCTTTGAATTACAATGCAAAAAAACACCGCACGCGGTGTTTTCCCTTTTAAACAAACGTTTAATTAAACGTCTTATCTGCAGCTCTGGCGCAGCTTCAGCTTGGTTGCAATCGTCACCTGTTTGGCGATTTTGCGCTCGGTGATGCGTTCAACCATTAAGTCGACGGCAGTTTCCCCCATGACTTCTGTGTAAACTTTGACAGTTGTCAGTGACGGAAAAATATACTTTGAGACACTGATGTCATTGACGCCGATGATGCTGACCTGCTCGGGCACGCGAATGCCTTTTTCGTGCAGGGCCTGGATGCTGCCGATGGCGATGCTGTCATTGGCTGCAAAGAAGGCGGTCGGCAAATTGTCGCCAAGCTTTGCGATGGCTTCTGACATCATGCGGTGGCCGTCCTGAACGGTGAATGCGCCGATGAAAATAGCATCCTCGCGCAGCATATTCCGCTCTCCCATGTACTTAATGAACGTTTCCTCACGCTGATCGTCAAGCTTTTCTGTATGCTCACGGTAGGTTTCGCGGCCGCCGATATAGCCGATTTGCGTGTGGCCCTTTGCGATAAAGTGGTCGAGGACGCGTTCCGTTGCCCGCTCGAAATCAACGATGACCGAATCAAAGCGTTCTGAATCCGGACTTGAATCGACGAAGACGACGTTGCGGGCTGCTTTTTTAAATTCCTCTGCCTGCTGCCTGCTGAATTTGCCTACAGCAATGATGCCCTGCAGCTGATCCTGATTGATCTCGTCAAAGTCATCATAGAAATAAGTCGCAAGCTGAAGATTGTGATGTTTCGCCCGCTCCTCAATGCCAAGTCTGATTGACATGTAATAGAGGTCATTCAGCTCCTCAAGGGCTGTGTACCAGTGGACAATCGCAATCTTCGGCACGAGGCTTTTTTTCGTCTTCCGCTTTTTATAAGACAGCTCCTCGGCCACTTCAAATATGCGTTTTTTCGTTTCGTCCCCGACTGACAGCGTTTCGTCGAAATTCAGCACCCTTGAAACCGTCGCAATGGAAACACCCGCTTTTTCAGCTATATCTTTAATTGTAGCCGCCATATACCTTACCCCTTTGTTCACTCAATATCTTCTGGTTTAAACGAATCCAAATGTAAATGATGTTCTCGATCTGTACGCTTCATGTGCTGCAAGCCTGTGCGTCGGGAGTCCCGGCACGAGCAGCGATTCCGGAATCCGCTGGGTTTCTACGCAGATTGCCGCGTATGGCCCTTTTGCCTGTTCCGCCTTCAGCGGATGCACCGTGTCCATTTTGTTGGCCGTATAGATAACTGCTGCAGGCTCTGACGTCTGCACCGTCATCCTCCGGCCGCTTTCTTCTTCCTGAACGATGATCTGGTTAAGGTCGCGCTGTTCAAGGAGAAAAAGGTGATCAAACCCGTTTCCGGCATTTACGATGTGCCGGTTGTCCGACTCTGCTGCTTCTCTTAACAGTTTACCAGTTTTCAGATCAAACGGGGTGTCTTTTACAGGAATCCACTTTCCTGTCGGGAGCTGATCCCCATCCATTTCTGCAATGCCTTCTGCATTCAGCTGCAGCGAATGGCCGAGCACGTCCCGACCGCCGTCTGCAGACAGGTTAAAGTATGCATGGTTTGTCAGGCTGAGCCACGTGTCTTTATCAGACCGGGCTTCGTAGTCAATCGTAAACGTATTATCGCAGTCAAGCGTGTAAGTGACCTGCACGTCAAGATTGCCCGGATATCCGCCCTCTCCGTCCCTGCTGAAGTGTGTAAGGACGGCAACAGCCGCATCATCGCGTTTTTCTGTCCTGACGTTCCAGTAAACACTGTGGAATCCATGAGTACCGCCGTGCAGCTGATGCTCTCCCTCGTTTGCCTCAAGCTTGTAAGGTCCAAGCTGCGCGTCCTGAATGCGGCCGGCAACGCGTCCGATCAGAGCGCCGAGGTAATACGGATTTTCAAGGTATTGCTCAGCATGGTCATATGCGAGAACAACATTTTCAAAGGTTCCGTTTTTGTCAGGTGCCATGATGGATGTGATGGCCCCGCCGAGGTTCAGGAAGCTGACCGAGTAGCCTTGGCTGTTTTCAAGGGTGTATTTCTCAATGTTTTGCTGTGGATGCTTGAGAATCGTTTCGTGAAGGATGTTCATGCGTATCGTTCCTCTCTGTTTTTAAACACTCTATAAAGTGGTTAAAATGCTTATTCCCTTCAATAGTTCGTTTAAAAACGCCTGCATCCTCCAGAACCCTGCTGAATTTTATGCCAACTTCTTTTTTCAGGACAGCATCGATGGTTTTCTTTTCAAAAGTGCCGTATTTGGCCTGCAGCTGATCCACCCATTCAAGGTGATGTTCAGGAACAGAACTGCCTTCGCCAAGCAGGTTGGCTTCGATTTGCTGCAGTTCGTTTTTCAGCCGCTCCGGAAGCACCGCAAGTCCCATGACTTCAATCAGGCCGATGTTTTCTTTTTTGATGTGGTGGAGGTCCGCATGCGGATGGAAAATTCCCATCGGGTGCTCCTCGCTTGTACGGTTGTTGCGAAGAACAAGATCCAGCTCAAACTCGCCGCCGCGCATTCTGGCGATCGGCGTGACCGTCTGGTGCGGTTCATCTCCTGTAAAGGCAAGAATATCTGCTTCCGGGTTCGAGTACGTTTTCCACGTATTCAGCACGTGCTCTGCTGCTTCTACAAGCGCCGCTTTGTCCGCAGAACGCAGGCGCAGCACAGACATTGGCCACTTTACTCTTGCAAACGACACATCAGGAAAATGAGACATTTCAAATACTGCTTCATCCGGCGCCTCCGCCATCGCAAATGAGTAGCGCCCTGCCTGATAGTGGTCGTGCGAGAGAATGGAGCCGCCGACAATCGGCAGATCTGCGTTTGAACCGATGAAATAGTGCGGGAACTGCTCAACGAACCCAATCAGCCTCCTGAAGGCGTCCCCGTTGATTTTCATGTCCCGGTGCTCTCCTGATAAAACAATGGAATGCTCGTTGTAGTAAATGTACGGAGAGTACTGGAAATACCACTTCTCGCTTTCAAGCGAGAGTTCGATAATTCGGTGATTGGCGCGTGCCGGATGGCCGATGCGCCCCGCGTACCCTTCATTTTCTGCGCAAAGGAGACATTTCGGATAGGCTGCATCGTTTTTGACAGCCCGCTCTCTTGCAATGTCGCGCGGGTCTTTTTCCGGTTTGGAGAGATTGATTGTGATATCAATCTCCCCGTACTCAGTAGGGGTTTTGTAATGGATGTTTTTCGCAATCCGCTTTGTCTGGATGTAGTTGCTGTTCTGACTGAATTTATAAAAGTAATCGGTCGCAATTTCAGGCGACAGGCTGTAGTATTCTTCGAATGTGTGCTGAATGTGGGAAGGTTTGTCTAAAAAGACATTCATCAGACCTGCAGACAGTTTTTCTTTTTCATCAAAGGTTCCTTCAATCACTCCGCGGCGTGCTGCGTCTTCAACCAGAACGCCCAGGAGATCCGGAACTGTCAGAAGAGTTTCAGGCAGACCGCATTCTTCATAGGCATCAATTCCAAGCAGACCGATCAGCTGATTCCGTGCGTACACGCGGTCTCTGTCTGTGATGAATTTTTTCTGGATGGCTTGCTCTGTTAATTGATTGACGAATGAAGACATGTTCATCTGGAATCCTCTCCATATCCGTGTGGTTTTGTTTGATGCCAGTTCCACGCATCCTGCAAAATCGTTTTGATGTTTGTCCGCGCCGGCTCCCAGCCTAGAATAGCTTTCGCTTTTCCGGATGAAGCGACGAGTGTGCTCGGGTCACCGGCTCTGCGCGGTGCGGAAACAGCAGGAATCGGATGGCCCGTTACTTCGCGCGCCTCCTGAATCATCTCGCTCACTGAGAAGCCGCGGCTGCTGCCGAGGTTGATAATGGTGCTCTCACCTTGTCTGCTCAAATAGTTCAGGGCAAGGATGTGTGCATCAATCAGGTCTTCGACGTGAACGTAATCGCGGATGCAAGTGCCGTCAGGGGTTGGATAATCATCGCCGTAGATCGAGATATGCTCTCTTTGTCCGAGTGCCACCTGCAGGATGATCGGCACAAGATGTGTTTCAGGTGTGTGATCCTCGCCGATTTCAGCATCTGCACGCGCGCCCGCCACATTGAAATAGCGGAGAGACACATAACGGATGCCGTATGCTTGCTCGCACCAGCGCATCATTTTCTCCATCATCAGCTTGGATTCGCCGTACGGGTTGGTCGGGTTTGCCGGTTCGTTTTCGGTAATCGGAACGGTCTCCGGTTCCCCGTACACAGCTGCCGTAGATGAAAAGACGATCTCTTTTACACCGTGCTTTTGCATCACTTCAAGCAGGACCTGCAGCCCGTAAACGTTGTTGCGGAAATACTCCAGCGGCTTTTCCACTGATTCGCCCACTAAGCTGCTTGCAGCAAAATGCAGCACCTGGGTGATGGTCTCTTTTTCAAAGACGCTGTTTAAAAAGGCTCCGTCTCTTAAATCCCCTTCGTAAAAGCGTGCTTCAGGGTGAACAGCTTTTCTGTGCCCGGTCTGCAGGTTGTCGACGACAACAGCGTCAATCCCCTGGTCAATGAGTTGATAGACGGCATGGGAGCCGATGTAGCCGGCCCCGCCAAGAACTAATACGCTCATATGTGAACCCCCAATTCGATTTCGCATGCTCCGTCCCCGATGCTTGCGATGTAAAAGGATGCTTCGTGCCCGATTTCATTGAGATAGACGCTGCCGACTTCTCTTAAAAACTCTTCAGCAGCCGTTTTTTCAACGATCGCAATGGCGCAGCCGCCGAAGCCTGCTCCCGTCATCCGCGCACCGATGACGCCGTTTTGTTTCCAGGCAGCTTCTACTAATGCATCAAGCTCTTTTCCCGTTACTTCGTAATCATCGCGCAGGGAGCGGTGGGATGCGTTTATGAGCTCGCCGAATGTATACAGGTCGTTCCTTTCAAGCGCTTCGAGCGCCTGAATCGTCCGCTCGTTTTCGGTTACAGCATGACGCGCGCGCTTACGGACGGTTTCACTGCTGATTGCGGATGCATAGCGTTCAAACGTTTCAGCTGATAGTTCGCCAAGTGACTGCGCAGGCACTTTTTCCTGCAGAATGCTCAGCGCCTCCTCGCATTCCCCGCGGCGTTCATTGTACTTTGAACCTGCGAGCTCTCTTCGTTTGTTCGTATTCATGATGACAATCACGTGGTGATCAAGTTCGATCGGTGCATAGCGGTAGTTCAGCGTCTGGCAGTCAAGCAACATCCCGCACGCTTTTTTCCCCATGCCGATGGCAAACTGGTCCATGATGCCGCTGTTGACTCCGATATACTGATTTTCAACCACTTGGCCAAGCTTCACCATTTCAATCCGGTCAATTTTTAAATTGAACAGCGCTTCCAGCATTACGCCTGTCACCATTTCAATTGAAGCTGATGAAGAAAGCCCTGCCCCGTTCGGAATGTTTCCGTAGATTAAAAGGTCAAGCCCTTCCTCAATGACGTAACCGCGTTCCTTAAGCGCCGCTATCATGCCTTTCGGATAATTCGCCCAGTCGTCTTCGGACCTGTAAGCTAAATCGTCAAGCGGGCACTCCACAATGCCTTTGTCAGGAAAATTCACGGAGTACATGCGAATCATCCGGTCCGTGCGCTTAGCTGCAAGGGCATACGTTCCGTACGTGATCGCACATGGAAAGACGTGTCCGCCGTTGTAATCCGTATGTTCCCCGATCAGGTTAATGCGTCCCGGAGCGAAAAAACTGCGGTAGCCCCCGCTTCCAAACGTTGATAGAAATAATGTTTCCAGTTCCGCCGCATTCATTGTGCGTGTCCCCCTTTTGACCGTGCCAGAATTTTCGTCTCAAACGGCTGCAGCACTTCTCCTTCAAAGACCGCATCCTCATCATTGTGGTTCATGACGATCGCATGCTCTCCTCTGATGACGACTTCTACACCCGGGTCTGATTCGATATAGGTGATGCCGGCCCCGTTCAAAACAGATAACGCTAGCTCTCTGAGCACCTTTTCCTCTGCACCGGTTCCAACGTAATAGGCTTTTCCTTTCCCGAATCCGTTCACCGTAACAGCGGCATAGTTTTTATAAAAACGGTCGCTGTAGGTATACAGGGTTTCCGCTGCTGCCGGACGGACAAGATCTCTCCACACGCTGCCGGATGCTTCGTTTTTGCCGTCGTTTGAAAGGATGGAGACGTGCTGGCCTCCGTGAAGCGATTCAGCCTCATCGATTTCAATTCCGAGCAGATCCTTCAGCTGATAAGGTGTCTTTTCACCGAACGGAATATTATTGTCTTTGTTTTTCATGCCTGCACGGAAGGAGAAAATCACCGTTCCGCCGTTTTCAGCAAAAGCTTTCAGTCTTGCGGCAAGTTCGTCGTCAACCAGTGTGAGCACCGGGACGAGCACAACTTTATAGGATGAAAAATCATGGTCGTACCGCAGGACGTCAACCGGCACATTCACATCATGGAAAGGCTGGTAGAGCCTCATCAATTCATTTGTGAATTCCAGCTGCGAGCTCTGCTGCTGGATGCGCATCGACCAGACATTGTCAAAATCATAAAGGACGGCAACATCTGCCTGTATCGGCGCCTGGAATACCTCTTCATGCTTCCGTACTTCTTTGAATACTTCCTGCACCTCGTAGAATTTGCGGGAACGCGTGTTGTCTGCGTCAAGTATGCCGAGGCAGTACTGCTCAGCTCCCCTGTTCATGCCGCGGAACCGGAAGTAAAGCATGTTGCTGCAGCCGTGTGCAAATGCATGATAGGACCAAAGCTGAGCCTGGCCGGGTCTTGGCAGGTAGCCGATAATATCATGGCCCTGTGCGCCCATCAGCTGCTCAACGATCCAGAAGTTTTCACGCTTGATGCCGCGGACAAACCCGAGAGTAAATGACAGAAAAGCAGGCGATACCGGTTTTGTCAGCCCGCCCCATACCGGGTAATTGTCATAGGAAACGAAATCAAGTTCTCTTGAAAACTCGTTATGGTCAAACCATTTTCCGAAAAAGCCGCCCGGAAGATTCGTCGTGACTTCCTGATGTGAGCCTTTCAGCTTTTTTACAAGATTCAGATGCATCTTTGCGAAGCTGCTGAGAGATTCGCTTCTGAATCTTGCCCAGTCAAGCATCATAGCCGGGTTATGAACCGTTATCGTCGGTTTCGGGACAGGGACTTCATCAAATGCGTTGTACGTCTGCCCCCAGAAAATCGTGCCCCAGCGTTTGTTCAGCTCTTCAGCAGTTTCATATTTTTTCTCAAGAAACCGGTGAAAGGCTTCTCTGCACTCGCCGCAGTAGCACATGTCACTGCCTTCGTGGCCAAGCTCGTTATCAATCTGCCAGGAAACAATGCCGCTCTCATTCTGATAGTGTGAAACCAGTTTTCTGGCAATCGCAAGAGAATAAGTCTGATAGGTTTTTGAATTATAGCAGTACTGTCTTCTGCCCCCGAATGATTTCGGATGGCCGTGTTCATCTTCAAGTAGGATATCCGGATGCTTTTTCACAAGCCAGGCAGGAAACGTAGCCGTCGGTGTGCCGAACATAACGGCGATGCCCTCTTCTTTAAACCTTTTGATGACTCCGTCAAAAAAAGAGAAGTCGTACTTTCCTTCTTCAGGCTCCATCAAGTGCCAGGCGAACTCGCCGATGCGCACCATGTTGACGCCCATTTCCTTCATTTTTTCAATATCTTCGCCGAACAGGGATGGATCCCAATGCTCTGGATAGTAATCAACGCCTAAATACATGTCTCATCCCCCATTTTTCGTAAGGTAAAATACGTGTGACTGAAAATCTCCGCCGCGTTCTGCCATCTGTTTGTTGACGCCGTTGTACTGGACAGGAAGCGGTATGCCTCTTTGCATCAGTTCATCCCCGCCGTATGCCGCGCCGTTCACCTTGTACGTGCTGTCTGCTTCAAGTCCCGCAAGCTTCAGCGTCCGGATTTTTTTCGGAGTTGCTTCCGCCAGTACCTGATACCAGCCGACAAGCGCTTCAGAACGGTCTTTGGACACAATCATCCAGGCGGTTTCGTTTGATTCAAACGGACTGATCAGGCGGTGGAAATCGCCGTTCCTGACAAGTGTGCGGTGTAACTTGTATGTCTCGATTTGTTTTTTTACTTCTGCCTTCTCTTCCTCTGTCATCTTGTTAGGATCAAGCTCATAGCCGAATGTGCCGAAGTATGCGGCATCCCCGCGCATTTTCAACGAGGTTTTGCGCAGCGTCTGATGGTTTGGCACGTCGGATACGTGAGAGCCTATGCTGTAGATTGGATAAACAAAAGATGAGCCGTATTGAATCTTGAGGCGCTCAACAGCGTCCGTGTCATCACTTGCCCATGCCTGCGGTGCATAGTAGAGCATGCCGGCATCAAACCGGCCCCCGCCTCCGGCACACGATTCAAACAGGACGTCCGGATACTTCTCGGTCAATCTTTCATATAACTCATAGACTCCGAGAATATAGCGGTGGAAAAATTCACCCTGCCGGTCCTGTCCAAGCGCTGCGGAGTAAGCCTCCGTGATGTTTCTGTTCATGTCCCATTTGATGTAGCTGAGCTTTGCCGACTCGATAATGGAGGACATCCGCTCATACAGATAATCAACGACTTCACCGCGTGTATAGTCGAGCACCCACTGATTCCGTCCGTATGTGACCGGCCGCTCAGGATCATGAATCACCCATTCAGGGTGCCTCGTGAAAAGATCGCTCTCCTCAGAAATCATTTCCGGCTCAAACCAAAGGCCGAATTTCAGCCCTTCGCTGCGGACCGCATCAGCCAGGGCATCGATGCCTTCAGGCAGCTTGTTCAGGTCGACGAACCAGTCTCCGAGGGAAGTAGTATCATCATTGCGCTTTCCAAACCAGCCGTCATCAAGGACAAACAGCTCAACACCGAGCTCTTTAGCCTGCTTTGCAATCGCCGTAATCTTTTCAGCGTTAAAATCGAAATACGTGGCTTCCCAGTTGTTGATCAGAACCGGACGGTCCCGCTTCTGCCAGACTGGTGCGATAAGGTGCTCCCTGAACAGGTTGTGCGTGGACTGCGTGAGCCCGTTCAGTCCTTCATCTGAATATGTCAGAATGGCTTCAGGTGTATGAAACACTTCGCCCGGGGCCAGATGCCAGCTGAACTGAAACGGATGGATTCCCATCTGGATGCGTGCTGCATCGTAGTGATCAACTTCCGCCTGGGCTAAAAAGTTGCCGCTGTATACAAACTGGAAGCTGTAAGCTTCTCCGGAAGTTTCTGTTGTATTTGCACGTTTAAACGCCATATACGGATTGTGGTGATGCGAGCTTGCACCTCTTATGCTGGAGATGGACTGGATGCCCGTCTGAAGCTTCCGTTCTTTTAAATGGCGTTCTCTTGACCATGTACCGGCAAGATGGACCATCGTAAAATCACTGTCCGAAAGGTCGAGGGAAAGACTCATCATCCGCTCAATGTCGACCGGCTGCTCCCCTTCATTTTCAAGACTCGCGTGACGGGCAATGGATGCGGAATGTTCAAAAATCGTATAATAAAGCTTCAATGTCAGCTTTCTCAGTTTATCTGTGAGCGAGATGATCAATGTGCTGGCATCACCAGCATCTGCAAATGTTGCAGGAAGTTCCGGAATCCGCTCTTTTCCTTCTTTTATTTCAAAAGATGTAAATTCAAACTTGCTGACAGAGCTTCCGCCCGGATGCCTCAGGGAGATGGCCGGCTCTCTGAAATCGCTCGTGCCGTACACCGGATATTCCTGGCATACTGTCTCAAGAGAAAAAGCCGGATCATCCTTTTCAGGGTGGCAGCTTGCTGCTGTCGGAATGTGATAGGCGGCAAAATGGGAAAAGTCAGGCTGATGATTCAGCCGTTTTCCGTAGTACAACTGGCCAAGCTCCCCGTTTTTCATCACATGAAAGATATAGCTGACCGTTTTGTTTGCAAGGTGGAATTGGTTGCGTTCTTCATTCATGAATATAGGCATCGCAGTATGCTCCTTTAGCCGAGTTTTGGTTCGTCCGTAAACGTGATGCAGCAGGTTTCATTCCCCTCAAGCTCCATCACGAGAATGTCATTCTTTCCTTTTTTCAAAAGCGGGCCAGGAACGTACAGGCGCTGCTGCGGACCTTCTGTCACCCAGTAGCGTCCGAGGTTAAACCCGTTTACCCAGACATTTCCTTTTGTCCATCCTTCAAGATCAATAAAGGTATCTGCCTGCGCGTCTGCCGTCAGCTCCCCTTTGTAAATCCGCGGATAACGTTCGTCTTTTCCTTCAATAAAAGCAAAATCCGCATCATCCATCTCAAGCGGATAAACTTCCCAGTGGAACCAGTACTGATTTCCGATCCAGAGATTTTCCGTGATGCCTTTTTTGTCCTTTAAGTGCTTGCCGTAGTTTACGCGGCCCATGTTTTCCACGAATACCTCAAGGATGTTTTCCTCATTTGGAAACGAAAGGGTAATCGTTTTTTCCGGATCATTCCGGTATATGGTGCGTTCAAGCTTTCCGTTGATATAGATAAACGCTCTGTCGCGAATCGGCGCGGTGTCCATTTCAAGGTCGCCCTGTTTCGTAATCACTGTTTTATAAAGAATATAGCCGTAATTCTGGTCAAGCTCCTCCATCGGTTTAGGAGCGATAACCGTTTTAGGCTCCAGTGTGCTGATATAATTAAACACGCTCATCTTGGCGTCCAGATTTACTTTGCCGTAGCTTTTCTTAACAGAAGGAGCCGGATTCTCCGCCGGTACTTCTCTGTATTTTGAGAGAACGTTTTTTACCGCGAAGTACTTTTCACCAGGGTCTCCCCATTCCGTTAAAAGGGCATCGTAGTCATAGCTTGTAATGGTCGGCGTGTAGAACTCATAATGGTTGGCGCCGTTCATAAAGCCGAAATTTGTTCCGCCATGGAACATATAGAAATTCACGGACGCACCCTGTGAGATCATTTTTTCATATTCTGCAGCAACATCAGCTGCTTCCCGCGTGTGATGCTCTCCTCCCCAATGATTGAACCAGCCGATCCAAAATTCGGCACACATTTTCGGAGAGTTTGGTCGAAACGTTTCGAGTGCAGCAAAGGCTTCCCCCGAGCGGGAGCCGAAATTCAAGGTTGTCACAGCATCCTGCATGGATCCGTGCTGAATGAATTCGGGTCCGTCCGAGGTGAAGAGCAGAACATCAATGCCTGCTTTTTTAAAAAGATCTGCTGATGCATTCAGATACTCCAGGTCATTTCCGTAGGCGCCGTACTCATTTTCCACCTGTACGGCAATGACCGGACCGCCGTTTGACGATAGATGCGGTACAATTTTCGGCAGCAGCACGTTAAAGTACGATGCCAGATGATCAAAGAACACAGGATCTGAGCTTCGAAGCACCATGCCAGGCTCTTTCAGAAGCCAGCCGGGAAAGCCTCCGAATTCCCATTCTGCACAAATGTAAGGTGCCGGCCTGAGGATGACATACAGACCAAGCTCTTCTGCTTTTTTAATAAAGCCTTCAAGATCAGCCATCCCTTCAAAGCAGTACTGGCCTTTTTTCGGTTCATGAACATTCCACGGAATATACGTTTCGACTGTGTTCAGACCGAGCTGCTTCAGTTTCAGCAGCCGGTCCTCCCAGTACTCGGGAACAACGCGGAAATAATGAATGCTTCCCGATAGGATCTGAAACGGTTCTCCGTTTAAATAAAAGTGGTTCCCCTTTGTTGTCAGCATTTTGTTTTCCCCCTATTTAACAGCGCTTCCAAGCATTCCTGAGATAAACTGCTTCTGCAGCACCAAGAAGAAAACGATAATTGGAACGGTTGCAATGGATACACCCATCATCACCTGGCCGTAGTCAATATAAGAAAGACCCATCAGTGTCGACAGTGCGACAGGGAACGTGTACATGCCCGCATCGTTCAGAATAACAAGCGGCCACATAAAGTTGTTCCATTGCGTCATGAACAGGAAGATGGATGCGGCAGCAAGCGCCGGGCGCATGGATGGAGCCACAACTTTGAAGAAAATCTTGAGTTCTCCTGCACCGTCAAGTCTTGCCGCTTCAATCAGCTCCGTCGGGAACGCAAGGAAGTTTTGTCTCAGCAGGAAAATCGCAAACGGGTAGCAAAGCTGCGGCGCGATGACCGCAAAATACGTATTTAAAAGATTCAGCTCTGACATCATGCGGAACAGCGGAATCATCGTTGCCTGATACGGAATCATCATCGATAAAAGAAACGCGGTAAAAATAAAGTTTCTGCCTTTAAATTCGAATTTTGCAAGTGCATAGGCGGCAAGCGAACAAACAGCAAGTGCCGCAACTACATACAAGAGAGACACAAACAGCGAATTGAACATCACCTGAGGAATGTTGATCGATGCATTCAGGTTCTGGAAGTTCGTCACCAGCTGATCGCCTGGCGTGAGCGTCGGGGGGTTTGTGAACATCTTGCCCGATTCATTTGTCGCCCCGATAAACATCCAGTAAAACGGGAAAATCGAGATGATCATAAACAGGATTAAAATGGCGTACATGCCAATTTTCTGCGGCAGCGACCTGCTGCGCTTTTTCTTTGTCCCTGTTACGAACGTTGATTGAATCTGGTTGGTTGTTTCAGCATTCATCATCGATCACCTGCCAATTTGAATTGAATAAATGTGAGAATACCTACTAAAATCACTACAACATAAGCAACTGCCGATGCGTAGCCAAACTGGAAGAATTCAAATCCATTTTGGTAAATATAAAGCCCCAGTGTCATAGTCGAGTCAGCCGGTCCGCCTTTTGTTAAGTTGAACGGTTCATCAAAAAGCTGCAGCGTTCCGATTGTTGATAGGGTTGCAGCGAAAAGAATAACCGGCTTAAGCTGCGGGATTGTAATGTAGAAAAACTGTCTGATTTTCCCCGCGCCGTCGAGTGAAGCTGCTTCATACATATCGTTTGGAATGTTTTGAAGAGCAGCAAGGAAAATGACCATGTTATATCCTGTCCATCTCCATGTCATTGCAAGGATGATGGAAGCTTTTGCCCAAAAACTGTCTGACAGCCATGGAATCGCTTCCAGACCGAAGAAACCGACGACTGTATTAATGATGCCTTCCTCCTGAAGCATGATGGAGAAAAGGATTGAATACGCAACAAGAGATGTTACCGCCGGAAGGAAAAACGATACTCTGAAAAATCCTTTCAGGCGAAGGAGCCCGCTGTTCAGCACATTTGATAAGATGAGTGCAAGAAGCAGCATGATCGGCACCTGCACGATGAAGATTATGAACGTGTTCATCAGGGCTTTTCTGAAAATCGTGTCATTAAAAAGTGTAATGTAGTTATCAAGGCCGGTAAAAATATATTCCCCTGCTTCAAACGTCTGAAAGCTCAGTAACAGTGAAGCAAAGATCGGATAAACGGTAAAAACGAGAAAGAGTATAACTGCAGGGGCGATAAACATATAAGGAAATAATCGTGTTTGACTCATGCGAGATCCCACCTTAAATTACGAAAGGGCAGAATCAGATTCGGCCCTTTCTTTTTTCATTTTCAAAGTATTATTTGACTCTGTTTTTCAGTCTGTCTTCTGCAGCTTTGTAGGCATCCTCAATGGATACTTTTCCGCTGACAGCTTCAGACTGTGCTTTAATGGACTCATCCATTGCAACAGAGTAGTTGCCTGTATAGTTAACAGACGGAATGCTGTCCATTTGCTCTGTGAATGTCTGCCAGATCGGCTGATTTGTAAAGAACTCCTGCTCTTTCGTGAAAACCGGCTCATCATAGATTGTGTTCAGAGTCGGGAACAGGCCGCCATTCATTGCTTCAAGCTGTGTTTCTTCATCTGTTGAGAAGAACTCAAGGAAGTCATAGGCAACTTGTTTCATGTTTGTGTTTTCCATGATGACGTAGTTGCTTCCCCCAAGGTTGGATGCACGGTTGCCTCCTTCTTCAAATGCCGGAAGTGGAATCACGCCCCACTTGCCTGATGTATCTTTGCCTTGTCCGGTAATCGAGCCGGAAAGCCATGCGCCTGATGGAGCAGTCGCTACTTCACCGCTGACCATTGCACTGATCCATGCATCCCAGCCAACTGTATTTTTAACTAATCCTTCATCTTTAAGCTGTTTAATCACTTTAGCAGCATTCATAGACTGTTCAGATGTAAGAACAAGCTCGCCTTTGTCATCAAAGTACAGAGATCCCTGCTGGTTCATCATCATCCGGTAAAGACCGTCATCACCGTTCAGATCAAGACCAAGCATTGCTTTGCCTGTCTTTTCTTTAATGGTTTTACCTGCTTCAATGAACTGATCCCACGTCTCAATGTCTTCCGCTTTCACGCCTGCTTCTTCAAACATATCCGTTCTGTAGAAGACACCTGTCGGACCGCCGTCAAACGGGAAGCCGACTACTTTGCCGTTTACAGTCAGAAGATCGGTTTTGCTTGTCGGGAACTTATCTTTTTGTTCCTCAAAACCGTATTTTTTCAGATCAAGAAATGCTTTCGGATACGCTTCTGCATACCCTTGAATACGGTCGTCCTCTACCAGTACGATATCAGGAAGACCCTGACCGCCTGCTTGCAGGCCTGTAGTTAATTTTTGATACACATCTTCGCGCCCTAGTTCTACAATCTCAAGCTCGAAGTCCGGGTTTTCTTTTTTATAGCGCTCAGCCGCTGCTTCAAGAACAGGGACGTTGATGTTCCATGCCCATGCCGTTAATTTGTTGTCATCCTTGCTTGTCTTTTCGGAATTGCCTCCAGAACAAGCTGACAGCATGCCGATAATCAGAACCATACAGATCAAACTTATTGCCTTTTTCATGCTTTACCCCCTAATTCATCTTTTTTGACCGCAAAATGAAATCGTTTACAAAACTTATTTTAGGTGAATTGACTGAACATTTCAAGTAAAATTTAACTAAAAGTTTTAGTTCTTTTACCTTTTATTTTACTTAAATAATTCTAAAAACAAAAAAAGGACAGAGAAAATAGCTTCTCTGCCTTGATCCAATACGTTTTTACACATTGAAGCAAGTAAAAATTGAATTATACTAAAAGATTTTTTACTGAGTAAAATACCTAATCAATTTTTACGTCAGTGGGCGGCTTTTTGGGAATGATGACTTTCAGCATACCATTCCGGTAATTTGCCTTTAACTTTTTTACTAAAGCAGAGGGCGGCATTTGAAGTGATTCTTTTGCATCCTTTTCCCCTTTTACTGTTATGACCAGATGGCCGTCCTGGATTGTTAACTTGATGTTTTCCCTCTCAACTCCCGGAAGCTCGGCTTTTACTAGAAACGAATCATCCTTTTCTTCCATTGAAAGCGGAAATCCCTTCGGTGAAAATGATTGTTTAAAGTATTCGTCTATATTTCCCAGAAGCGATCGTTTTGGACGCGCCTCAAAAAATTCATTGATCATGCGCATTGGATCTTTTCGGTTATTCTCCATTTTCATCCCTCTCATACGCTCAGTTTTGTCTATTTATCATATGTAGGAAAAGAGCAAATTGCCTATGATGAAAAATGGGATTTGTTTTGTGCCGGAATGCACATAATAGCTGTGTATGAAACGGGAAATGACCGTATTTGATTTTTCTGAATAGTTTTACTTTAATAAAATAAGGAAAACGCTTACCTTTACAAGCTGTGTGCGTCTGAAGGGTTTGAACCCGCGCCGTTTCTGTTTCAAATCCTTGAAACGAGGGAAATAGTTTGTTAGGTTAAGTAACCGTAGGGCTGAACGGTTTGAAATATTTGGTTCTTTTTATTACACGATCACTAAAGTCAAAGGAGAGATTTGGTGGAATTAGCAACAATTTTATCACTTGGAATTTATTTTGCAGGCATGCTCCTGATTGGATTTTATGCCTTCAGAAAATCTACAAATGATGTATCAGGCTACATGCTTGGAGGACGGGGACTTGGTCCGGCTGTGACAGCATTGTCAGCAGGAGCATCTGATATGAGCGGCTGGATGCTGATGGGTCTTCCGGGTGCCATGTATACAACTGGATTATCAAGTATGTGGTTAGCAGTCGGTCTGACTGTCGGCGCATACCTGAACTATATCCTTGTAGCCCCGCGTCTGCGCACCTATACAGAGGTGGCAAACGACTCTATTACAATACCTGATTACTTTGAAAACCGCTTTAAAGACACATCGCGCATGCTCCGATTCGTTTCTGCAATTGTCATCGTTATTTTCTTTACCCTTTACACGTCTGCAGGATTGGTATCCGGGGGACTGCTGTTTGAATCGGCATTTAAAGCAGATTACATGTTTGGAATGCTGCTTACAGCAGGTGTTGTCATGGTCTATACCCTGTTTGGAGGATTCCTTGCAGTAAGCCTGACAGACTTTGTTCAGGGTCTTATTATGTTCTTTGCCCTTATCCTTGTGCCGGTTGTGGCTTTCATGGAGCTTGGCGGAGTAGGTCCTACGTTTGATGTGGTCCGTGAAATTGATCCGACGTATACGGACATCTTTAAAGGAACGTCCGTGCTTGGAATTCTTGGATTCCTCGCATGGGGTTTAGGCTATTTTGGACAGCCTCACATTATTGTACGCTTTATGGCCATCTCATCCATTAAAGAGTTAAAGCCGGCCAGAAGAATCGGAATGGGCTGGATGATTATCTCCATCATCGGTGCAATGCTTACAGGTCTCGTCGGTATTGCGTACATTGCTGAGACAGGCACAAAGCTTGCAGATCCTGAAACCATCTTCATTAAATTTTCTCAGGTTCTTTTCCATCCGTTTATTACCGGATTTTTGCTTGCAGCCATTCTGGCAGCGATTATGAGCACCATTTCATCCCAGCTGCTTGTTACCGCAAGTGCTCTGACTGAAGACTTTTACAAAACATTTTTGAAGAAGAATGCATCTGATAAAGAGCTTGTGTTAATTGGAAGGCTTGCCGTACTTCTGGTAGCCGTTGTGGGTGTACTCTTATCACTTGAACCTAGTGACACAATCCTGTCACTCGTCGGATATGCATGGGCCGGATTCGGTTCTGCATTTGGACCAGCCGTTCTCCTGAGCTTGTACTGGAAACGCATGACCAAGTGGGGAGCACTGGCCGGAATGATCGTCGGTGCCGTAACCGTA
Source organism: Metabacillus mesotrionivorans (assembly GCF_052171315.1). Taxonomy (NCBI): domain Bacteria; kingdom Bacillati; phylum Bacillota; class Bacilli; order Caryophanales; family Bacillaceae; genus Metabacillus; species Metabacillus mesotrionivorans. Next base: position 172,840 of record NZ_JBQMFF010000006.1, read on the forward strand.
TTGATCTGGGTAAACGTACCGGTATTGAAAGAAACGGTATACGAAATGATTCCCGGATTCTTCCTGAGCTTAATCGCTGTCTATGTTGTCAGCTTACTCACAAGCAGACCGTCAAAACGCGTTCAGAACGTGTTTACGGAAATGGAAGAAACGCTGGAAGAAGAAACGAAATAAGTTATGCAGAAACCGCCTGTTTTCAGGCGGTTTCTATTTGTTTCTTAATTAAACGCTTCTTTAACTCAAATGAAAGCACTAAAAAGCCACCCCGCATACCGCAGGGTGGCTTTTACTCTTATTGATAAATATGCACAGTCGGTTTTTCCTGGCCCGGCTTGCGGACGATCAGGGCTTCCTGGCCGCTTGTGGAGGTGATGTTTACTTCAACCGAAACGTAGTCCGGGAAGTAGTCCACGACTTTACCTGTTGCAAACTGCGTAAATGCGATCACTTCTGATTTTCCGTAAAACTGCATCGGAATATCGATTTTCAGTTCCTGCATCTCTTCGCCTTTGTAGAAGGCTTTGCCGATAACACCTGTGTAGTTCGGGAAGAAGTCGTCAATGTCCTGTTTGAAGCGTTCAAACAAGTTGGCATCCTCGCGGTAGTTTTCCGTTCCTTCAGGCGACGGGAAGAAGACGTATTCTTCATTTACGCTGTCCCATTTTCCGATTGAACTGCTTCCTCCGTCAACGACAGTGCTTGCAATAAAGCTGCCTGGCACGATCGAGGATTTTGGCGCCTGTTTATAAAGGGCAATGACCACAGGCACTCTTTCTAGGCCTTTTTGGCTTCTGACGCGCTTGATGACCTCTGCGGCCATTTTCTTGCCTTCTGCCTCTAACTGGCTGTCAGGAATCTTATATTCCCGCTGAGGCTCTCCTACGGCTTCACGGTAGTAATGAACTGAGTTCATCGCAAGTCCGATGACGACTCCCCCCAGCTCGACTGTATTTTCGCCTTTTCGGACCAAATAGTTATGCTCAAGCATATGAGCCAAATAAATTGGGCTTTTTTCGTTCTGCTGGATATAATCGCCTTCTGATGATTTCGGCGGGTTAAGTCCTTCATTTTTAAAATTCTTGTCACTTTTTTTCTTATCTTCCAGCTCTTTTCCTTCAAGCTTTCTTCCAAGCCATGAGCGGACTGTTTTCTCATCCAGGTACTGTCCTTCCTGATACAGATGGTTATCAGGCGGGAATTCTTCTTGAGCCATTCTCATCAGGCCTGTTTCAAACTCGTCAATATCAAGACGGGTATTGATGTTCTCTGCGACAAGGCCTCTTGCTTTGCCCTCTTTAAAAGGCAAAATCATTTTATAGTAGGAGTCTGAAATATTGTACTTCGGAATAATCGCTTTTTCTGTTGAATCATCTTCCGTTTCCTGTACAAGCTCCTCTTCTTCACCAAAGCTCGGTGCGCAGGCTGACAAAAACAGGCAGCCTGCAAGCAGTATTACCATACCTTTTTTCAAGTTGGAACACACCTCTTTTAGTTTCTCCTCAGAAAGAAATCTATTTTTTCAGCTCTTCAATTAAGCGCTCTTCATCCCAAATCTCAATGCCCAGCTCCTGAGCTTTCACAAGCTTGCTGCCTGCATCTTCCCCGGCTACGACCAAATCTGTTTTCTTGCTTACGCTTCCCGCTGCTTTGCCGCCTAGCGCTTCAATTTTTTCTTTCGCTTCATTGCGGGACATCTGCTCAAGCTTCCCTGTCAGCACGACAGTCTTGCCTGCAAAGAAGGAATCGGATTCCTCAGGTCTTACAAGCTTTGGACCCAGATATGACATATTCACGCCGCAGGATTTGAGTTCTGATATAAGTTCATTCATCTCTTCCTGCTCAAAATAGGTAACAACAGCGTCCGCCATTTTATCCCCAATTTCATCAACTGCAATAATCTCATCCCTTGATGCAGATTGCAATCGTTCCATCGTCTCAAAATGCTGCGCAAGCGTCTTTGCTGCCTTTGCCCCGATAAAGCGGATGCCAAGCCCGAACAGAAGTCTCTCAAGGGAATTCTGCTTGGAGTTTTCAATCGCCTGCAGAAGGTTGTCCGCTGATTTTTCGCCCATCCGCTCAAGCTCCAGAAGCTGTTCCCTCTGAAGGCGGTAAAGATCCGCTACATCTTCAATAAGGTTTTCCTTGAAAAGCTGGGCAATGACACGTTCTCCAAGACCGTCAATGTTCATTGCGTTTCGGGAGACGAAGTGAATAAGACCTTCGCGGATTTGAGCCGGACATTTTGGATTGATGCAGCGGAGTGCGACCTCCCCTTCAATCCGCACTAGCTCACTTTCGCACTCAGGACAGTGGGTCGGCATAGTAAATTCTGTTTCGTCCCCAGTTCTGTGCTCAGGCAGGACGTTCACGACTTCCGGTATAATGTCCCCCGCTTTTTTCACAATGACATAGTCGCCAAGGCGAATGTCTTTTTCACGGATCAGGTCTTCATTGTGCAGGGATGCACGTTTCACTGTCGTGCCGGCAACACGGACCGGCTCAAGAATCGCAGTCGGCGTCACAACGCCCGTTCGTCCGACATTGAGCTCAATATCAAGAAGCTTTGTCATGACTTCCTCGGCAGGAAACTTGTACGCAATGGCCCAGCGCGGGCTTTTTGCCGTAAATCCGAGAGCTTTCTGCTGTTCAATGGAATCGACTTTTACAACAATTCCGTCTATCTCATATGGCAGACTTGTCCGCTTTTCCTGATGGGCTGCAATCAGCTCGATGACTTCATCGATTGATTCGCATCTCCGTCGTTCGGTATTGGTTTTGAATCCAAGTTCTTCAAGCGCATCAAGGCCAGCACTCTGGGTCTTGGCGCCTGTTTCTTCCCCGAGGTCTGCAATACTATAGACGAAAATATTCAGATTTCGTTTCGCCGCAATTTTAGGATCGAGCTGGCGGAGAGAGCCTGCCGCAGCATTTCGCGGGTTGGCAAACGGCTCTTCCTCGAGCTGTATTTTCACTTCGTTTAATTTTTCAAAAGAGGACTTCGGCATATAGGCTTCGCCGCGCACCTCGATTGAAAGGTTTTTCTTTAGCTTCAGCGGAATGGACCGGATGGTTTTCAGGTTTTCGGTAATATCTTCGCCGGTTGTGCCGTCCCCCCGTGTTGCACCGCGCACGAATGCTCCATTTTCATAAGTAAGGGAAACAGCCAGACCGTCAATTTTAAGCTCAACCATATAGTGAACATCATCACCGACTGCCTGCCTCACACGGCGGTCAAAATCGCGGAGATCCTGCTCATTGAACGCATTTCCGAGACTGAGCATAGGTGTCTGATGCTGAACCTTTTTAAAGCCTTCAAGAATTTCGCCGCCAACCCGCTGAGTCGGGGAATCCGGAGTCTTGAGTTCAGGGAAACGTTCTTCAATGTCAACCAGCTCATGTAAAAGCTGATCGTATTCAGAATCCGGAACAGTCGGTTTATCCAGCACGTGATATTCATAGTTGTACTTGTTTAATAAGTCATGCAGGGTTTCTGCACGCTGTTTGGCTGTATTCATATCCATCCCTTGGTCCAATCCTTTCACTACTGTACTTTTTTTATAGGAGCAAATTTAGCAAGCAGGCGTTTGATGCCGACAGGGCTTGGGAATGCAATATCAAGCTCCTTGCCCTCTCCTTCGCCTTTTACGCTGACAACGGTGCCGATGCCCCATTTTTTATGTTCTGCCTTGCTGCCGACGCTCCATGCGATTTCATCTCCGCCTGTAGAGGCTGCAATCGGTCTTGTAACGGCAGGTCTCCGTTCAGGCCGTGCTTTTGCACCAAATGGCGAAGGGCTCTTTTTCACTTCATTCAGATTTTCAATCAGAGCAGATGGAATTTCAGATATAAATCTTGATTCGGGATTCATGCTCGTCCGGCCGAAGAGAGTCCTCATTTTCGCATTTGTAATAAACAGCTCTTTTTCTGCACGGGTAATGCCGACATAGGCAAGGCGGCGCTCCTCTTCCATTTCCGCTTCTTCCATAAGTGAACGGCTGTGAGGGAAGACGCCTTCTTCAACGCCCATCAAAAAGACAACCGGGAACTCAAGGCCCTTGGCAGAATGAAGCGTCATTAACACGACCGCTTCTTTAGAGGCTTCCTCATCATCATCTAATTTATCAATATCCGCCACTAAAGCAAGATCGGTCAGGAATGCAACAAGGCTCTTATCCTCACTGTTCTTTTCAAAGTTCTGCGTAACAGACAGGAACTCGTCGATATTCTCAAGGCGGCTTTGCGCTTCGATCGTTTTCTCCGTTTTCAGCATCTCGCGGTAGCCTGTTTTCTCAATCACTTCTTCTGCAAGTTCCGTGACAGACAGGTAGTCCTGCATGTTGGCCATGTTCCGGATCAGTTCACGGAAATCAACCATGGCACTTACTACACGTGCACTGACGCCGGCAAACTCAATCTGTTCAATCGCCCCGAAGAGGGACAGATCATTGTCTGCTGCATACTGGGCAATCCGGTCAACGGAAGTCGCTCCAACACCTCGTTTCGGCACGTTTATGACGCGCGCCAGACTGATGTCATCATCCGGGTTGGCAATCAGTCTCATGTAAGCTAGGATATCTTTAATCTCTTTTCTGTCATAGAACTTGATACCGCCGACAATCGTGTAGTTGATGTTCGACTTCAGCAGAATTTCCTCAATGACACGGGACTGGGCGTTCGTTCTGTAAAGAATCGCAAAGTCTGAAAGCTTTCTTCCCTGAGTGGAGACAAGCTGATTGATTTTGCCCGCCACAAACTGCCCTTCAGCCGACTCGCTGTCCGCGCGGTAGTAGCTGATTTTCTGCCCTTCATCGTTTTCTGTCCAGAGATTTTTCGCCTTGCGGTTCATGTTGTTTTTGATCACGCCGTTTGCCGCTTCAAGAATGCGCTGTGTCGAGCGGTAGTTCTGCTCAAGCAGAATCACACTGGCAGACGGATAGTCTTTTTCAAAAGAGAGGATATTCGCAATATCTGCTCCGCGCCAGCGGTAAATTGACTGGTCAGAGTCTCCGACTACGCACAGATTCTGAAAGCGCGAAGCAAGCATTTTAACGAGAAGATACTGCGCTCTGTTCGTATCCTGGTACTCATCCACGTGAATGTACTGGAATTTGCGCTGGTAAAATTCAAGCACTTCAGGCACACGCTGAAACAGCTGAATCGTCGTCATGATCAAGTCATCAAAATCAAGCGACTGGTTTTTCAGCAGTTTTTTCTGATAGTCCTTATATACATCGCTTGCAACCTGCTCATACATGCCGCCTGCTGTTTTTTCAAATTCCTCGGGAGTGATCAGTTCATTCTTCGCACTGCTGATGCTTCCCAAAATGCTGCGGGGATCAAATTTCTTCGGGTCTATATTCCGGTCTTTCAAGATCTGCTTAATAACGGACAGCTGGTCTGTCGTATCCAGAATCGAGAAGTTTCTGCTGATGCCGATCCGGTCGATGTCACGCCTTAAAATTCTTACACACATCGAGTGGAAGGTAGAAATCCAGATATCATCTGCTCCGGGTCCGAGCAGCTTTCCGATACGCTCCTTCATTTCCCTTGCCGCTTTATTTGTAAAAGTAATCGCAAGGATATTCCACGGAGCGACTCCCTTTTCAACCATCAGGTACGCGATTCTTCTTGTGAGAACGCTTGTCTTTCCGCTCCCTGCGCCTGCCATGATTAAGAGCGGTCCATCCGTTGCCTTGACCGCTTCCTTTTGCATGTCATTCAAGCCATTTAATAATTGATCTGTTAAAAATTGCACGTTCCGGACACCACCTTATATCAAACATATGTTCTTATTTTATCTCAACACCTGCGTGTTATGCAATTATGGTTTTACTGCTTTTACCGTTTTCAGTGCGGCTTCCAGGTTCTCATAAATAATGTTGCCGACAACAACGGCATCGGCATGCTCGGCCATTTCAGCTGCCTGTTCAGGCGTCTTTATACCGCCTCCGTAAAACAGCTTTGTCTCAGAAAGCACTTTGCCTGCCGCTTCCACAACATTCACATCGCCATAAGTTCCGCTGTACTCCAGATAGAAAATCGGCATGTGAAACATGTTTTCAGCCAGTCTGGCATATGAGACCACATCATCAGCAGTCAATTCAGTTCTTGCATCTGTGAGTCTGGCTGCTTTGCAGTCCCCGTTCAGGATGCAGTACCCTTCCACGAGGAGTTCATCCCAGTTCATAAGATCTCCATATTCTTTAACCGCCTCATGATGCAGCCCCATGACCCACTTTGCATCTCTGCTGTTCATGACAGACGGAATGAAATACAAATCAAATCCGGGCATGATCGACTCAATCTCGGATACTTCAAGCACACACGGCACTAGGTATCTTCTGATTCGGGACATTAAGTTTAACACATTATCCATCGTCACATTGTCGCTTCCCCCGACAATGATGGCGTCTGTTCCTGACTCACATATTCTCTCGAGTGCCTCGTCGCTTATTTCTTTATCGGGATCAAGTTTGAATACATGCTTCCACTCGCTCACATCATACATAGCCGTTCCTCCTAACAATCAGGTTCCATTCAAACATTATATCAAATTAATGCCCTGCAAAAAACGCACAGGTGCTATGAAGGTTTTGACAATCTGATTACGTTTTGCTTTATGCAACTGAAGGATTTAAGCTGATGATTGAAAATGGATGGTTTAAAGAGCCGCCTGAGTAATTAGAATAAACTTCATTTGAAAAAATTCCAAAATAAAAAGGCTGAACAAGTTCAGCCTTTTTGCTATTAAGATTCTTTCGGCTCCTGCGCGCCGATGCGCTCAAGAGCCATCGTATAGGCGTCGTTTCCGTAGTTCAGGCAGCGTTTAACACGCGAGATCGTTGCTGTGCTTGCGCCTGTCTCTGTTTCGATTTTATGATAAGTAAAGCCTTCGCGGAGCATGCGCGCCACTTCAAGACGCTGGGCGAGCGACTGAATTTCGTTTACTGTGCAGAGATCATCGAAAAATCGATAGCATTCATCCAGATTTTTAAGTGAGAGGACAGATTCAAATAGTTGGTCAAGTTCTTTTCCCCGTAATTTTTCGATTTGCATGTTGATTCTCCTTTTTAAAAGATTTAGTGGAGGGTCACTTGATTGAGATGGGGCACGATGCTGATCCATGTTTTCCCCGGAACAAGCTCCACCTGCTCTCCGTTCAGATACGGAAGGATCCTTCCGTCAGCATTGCGCCATTCTACCTCTCGGCTGACACCATGCTGAAGAAGGATTGCTTTGCCGCCCTCCGTAAGGTTAATGGACCTTCTGCCTTGTTTATCCATAATTTCGTGAGTCATTTCAGCAATAAGTACATTACTGGGTGCTACGGCTTCATCTGATTGAAGATCTCTAGTCTGTTCGTTGCTATATCTGAAATAGGTCTGTGATTGTTTGTCATAAATAAACTGCGATTCAAAAGTGTCAGATTTATCGTAGCGGATGACGGCTTCAGCTGCGGAGTTCCCCTGAAGTTTCTTTCCTTCCGCCGCTTTCATAAACGGCAGCGGGTCCGGCCTCTGCGAAAAATCCGCTTTATTCAGCTCTGCACCTTTTTTTATATGTTCGGATGAGATATAAGAATTGTGCGGTGCTTTTCTGAAATCTGCCCTTTCAAAAAGCGTGCCGTCGTAAAACATTCCGTTTAAGAAGTCATGGTTTCCGTCTTCAAGGAGTTCGCGCGCCTGAGGGCTCCATCCGTGGCTTATAAAGAAAGCATTGTAGCCGCCGGCAAGCTCAACGTAGTATTCTCTTGCACTCCGGACCGGACCGATCATCTCCGGAAGCTCGCTTTGATAGATGGCTAAAAACCTTGTGATGCTGCCTTCTGCAAGCACTTCATAGACAATGTCCGCTTTATGGAGTCCTGACTGCGGCCGGGCTGCAGGGTGATTGTTGATCATCACGGCAAAAGCACGGTTTCCCATGTTCTCTGAAGGAAGACCCGTCAGAGGATAGCTGCTTACTTCTTCAGCAGGAGCTGATGGTTCCTGCTTTTTCACGCTTGGATTTGGAACGCTGTTCTCTTCTTTGACGCATGCTGTGCACAATGCGAGCAGCATAACTGCCGCTAACAGCCGCTGTAAGTTCTTCTTGATGGTTTTCACGTAAGTTTGACCCCTTTTGCTTCCTTTTATATTTTAACGCATTATCGGCGGAAAGAGTATTATTTTTTTAAGCACATCATAGATCCCCGCTGGCGTTATTCTGATATAAGGCAAATGAGTCGATAAGAGGAAAAACAGGGAGTAAACAGGGTCCCCGAACAGATAGCCTCTTTCCGCCAAAAGCCTTCTGAACGTCTCTTCCTGCTGAACCACTTCTTCAAACGGCTGCAAAGACGCTCCGCCGCATATTCCAAGCGGAATTTCGTGCAGAACGTCTCCTTTTTCTGCTAGAACAATCCCTCCGCCAAGCTCCTTCATCCTCTGAAAAGCAGTGATCATATCGTGCTTGCTTTTTCCGATGAGAATAATGTCACCTGTTGTTGAGTATGAGCTTGCAAGTCCGCCGAGACTTGAGGCAAATCCTTTCAGCATGGTGTTGATTCTCCATTTCCCTCTTTTATCAATGAGAGCGAGAAAGCATTCATCGTGGCTGTCGCTGAGATCATCAAAGGAATGATCAGCCGTGATCCTGTATGGTTCGATGATCACATCATTTTTCATCTTAAGGCCCATAGCCATTGAAAATTGCAGATCGTTAAGGGAGAGAGACCAATTCAGCTGCAGAGGTTCAAGTCCTGTTTGTTTCCAGTCAAAAGAAGGAAACTCAGCTGCTGCTCCAGTTTTTTTAAGCCACTTTCCTTTTGCCAGCACACTGACAGGAAGCGGCTGTTCTATCGCTGAAAGGATATTCAGATTGGCCATTCTTCCAGGCGCGACCGCCCCCGTCACTTCTTCCATCCTGTAATAACGGGCGGCATTGAAGCTTGCCATATGGTAGGCATCAATTGCAGGAATACCGCTTTCCATCGCCATTTTTATCAGACTGTCCATCATGCCGTCCTTATAAAAATGCGGCGTTGATCCGTCTGTTGTAAAAAGAAAGTGATCATACGAAGTGATTTCTTTCTCCCGGATGCCTTTAAGCAGCTGTGTCAGATCCGGCCTGATGGATGAATGGCGCAGGGCTACCGTATAGCCGAGAGAAAGCCTTTCAACTACATCTTCACCTGTCATCGCCTCGTGGTCACAATCTGCACCGAAAAGCTTCATTTTGGTAAGCGTACCGGCAGAAGCACCCGGAAAATGCCCCTCTATCCGCTTTCCCTTTCCTTTTATCTCCTTCATCCACGACAGCATGAGATCATCATCCTGCAATAGCTTAGGCCAGCCGGTTAATTCACCGCCTTGAATAACATATTCAGAATCCATCCATTTTTTCATAAAATCCAGCGATAAAATACCAGTTTCATCCGGTACTTCCGTTTGCAGGTCAAACCGTGCCCACCAGTAATACTGCACCTGTCGGCTATTGATTTCCTCCACAAAAGAAAACGCTTTCTTTTTATCGGACTGAAAAAGCAGAAATAAATTATCACAGATCATGCTTGTTGTGCCGAACTGCGACACATACTCTCCGAAAGAAAGGGGATTATAAAGTTGAAACGGGTGTGCATGAGGCTCAATATAGCCGGGTACAATAAACTGCCCTTCACAATCCGCTGTTTCTTTTGCGGAAGCAGGCAGATTGTTTCCTATATAAACAATCCGGTCATCTTTAATCCAAATATGGGCCTTTATCCATCTCTTTAAGTAAGAGTTCAGATAGGTACCATTTTTCAGCAAAAGATCCGGCGGCTCTTGTCCGGATGCTGCGTCAATATGGCCTCTGATCTCCCGGATCTTCCACGGAGCATTTGGCTTTGGCATGACAGCGCCTCCCTGAAGGTCTTTTCATTATGGTAACATATTCAATTTATTAACGCACTAAAGAATTTCTCGAAAAAGGAGTCTAATCATTTTGAAACCAAACATCGGCATCGTAAACGGCTTAATCCGCATCACCATTGGACTTTTCCTGCTCTCGTGGGCATCTGCCAAGTATTCAAAAAAGCCCTGGAAAGAATCTGCCCTGCTTGTCATGCTGCTCGGCGCCATGAAAGTCGGGGAAGGCATCCTGCGTTTCTGTCCGCTCACGTTTATGTATCAGGAGTATAAAAAAGAGGATCTGGAGTTTGGGGATAAAACTTATAATCCTTCTTAAAAGCAAAAGCGCAAGCGCCTTGTTCAGATCCGATAGGCAGATAAGAAATCGGCAGAAAAGTCCGGGTTTGACTTTTTTGCCGGATTTGTTCTGACAGAGGATCTAGGCGCTGGAGCTAGACGAGGACAACCTTGTTATATTATCTACAGCCCTTTATTCCTTATAATTTCGTCGACAAGAATAAATGCCCCCCAAATCATGATTTGGGGGGTAACTTAAAATTAATATCAATCAAAAGAGGTGAACATCTTGATCATGGAATACCTGACTGATATGTCGTTTGTGCTGGCCCTTTTGATTGGCAGCATTGTTGCGCTCTTGTTTGTGTATGTTAAGAAAAGACGTGCTTAGTCGCTTTTGCTCCGATGTCCTTTCGGTAGAAGAGGGCATCTGACGCTACTTCCGCCACATATTCATACACTTGTGTCTGCGCTTCAAGCAGATCGCTTCCGTATGCGACAACTGCAAGGACTCTGCCGCCGTCTGTTACATATTGCTGGCCTTCTTTTTTTGTGCCCGCATGGAACAGGGCTCCCTGCTCAAAACCAGGCAGAAGCGAACCGATTGCTTCGCCCTTATTGTACGCATCCGGATAGCCTTTTGAAGCAAGAACGACTCCCATCACCGCTTCATCGCGCCACTTCAGTTCTGCTTTTTTTCCGTCTAGAATATCCAGCAGCACTTCTATCAAATCGGATTCAAGACGCGGAAGGACCACCTGTGTTTCCGGGTCGCCGAAGCGTGCGTTAAACTCAATCACTTTAGGACCTTCAGCCGTTAAAATCAAACCGGCATATAAAATCCCGGTAAATGGCGTGCCGTTCGCAATCATTCCGCGGGCAGCCGGCTTCAGCACGGTTTCAACAGCCTGCAAAACAGAAGCATCCGGTATTTGGGGAACGGGTGAATATGCCCCCATGCCGCCTGTGTTCGGACCTTCATCGTGGTCGTATGCCCGCTTGTGATCCTGGGCGATGACCATTGGATAAACGTCCTCACCGTTAACAAATGCCATTAGTGAAAACTCTTCCCCTTCAAGGAATTCCTCAATGACGACCGAGCTGCTCGCCTCTCCGAATTTAGCATCCTCAAGAAATTCCCGGAGACAATTGACCGCTTCCTCCACTGTCAGAGCAACGGTTACGCCTTTTCCTGCCGCGAGACCATCTGCTTTGATGACAATCGGAGCTCCTTTTTCAAGGACATACTGCTTTGCTGCCTCAAATGAGGTAAAAGACTGATACGCTGCTGTCGGAATGCTGTTTTTTTGCATGAGTTCTTTGGCGAATTTCTTGCTTCCTTCAATAAGCGCAGCCGCTTTGGTCGGGCCGAAAACCTTCAATCCCGCTTCCTGAAAAGCATCGACAACGCCATTTAAAAGCGGTACTTCCGGACCGACAATTGTAAGGCCCACTTGATTTTCAAGCGCAAAAGCAACGAGCTCCCGCGTATTTGTTTCCTCTATTGCAACAAGCTCGGCAACCGTGCTCATCCCGTCGTTTCCAGGTGCAGCGAACACTTTGTCTGCAAGCTTGCTTTGCGATGCCTTCCAGGCGATTGCATGTTCACGGCCTCCGCGGCCAATGATCAGAATGTTCATTGTTCCACCTCGCTAAAGTAAGCGTGCGGGCCATATGCCGCACGCCCAAAGATTAATGTTTAAAATGTCTTACACCTGTAAAGACCATGGCAATGCCGTATTCATCTGCTTTTTTGATTGAATCCTCATCTTTAATGGATCCGCCCGGCTGAATGATAGCCGTGACACCCGCTTTTGCTGCTGCTTCCACTGTGTCGCTCATAGGGAAGAACGCGTCAGAGCCCATCGCGCTGCCTTTTGCAAGTGCACCCGCCTGCTCAATCGCGATATTTGCTGCGCCGACACGGTTCATCTGACCTGCGCCAACACCAATTGTCATCTGATTTTTAGCAAGAACGATCGCGTTCGACTTCACATGCTTAACGACCTTCCAGGCAAGCTTGAGGTCTTCCCACTCCTGCTCAGACGGTTCGCGCTTTGTAGGTATGGTGATTTTAGCATCGTCAAATGACAGCGTGTCCTCATCCTGTACAAGAAGTCCGCCATGAATAGAGGTAACCTGCTGATCCTGCGCTTCTGCACCAAGTACATCCAAAGTCAGAAGGCGAAGGTTTTTCTTGGATGTTAATATCTTAAGAGCTTCCTCGCTGAAAGAAGGTGCAATGACGATTTCAAGGAAAATTTCATGAAGCTTGTGCGCCGTATCCACATCAACCTCATGATTCAGAGCAATGATGCCTCCGAAAATCGATGTCGGGTCTGCTTCATATGCGCGCGTGAACGCTTCAAGGATTGTTCCGCCGGTACCGACGCCGCAAGGGTTCATATGCTTAACAGCAACAGCTGCAGGCTGCGTGAATTCTCTTACGATTTGAAGAGCGGCATCCGCATCTTTAATGTTGTTGTAAGAAAGCTCCTTGCCGTGAAGCTGAACCGCTTCTGCAATCGAGACGGTGCCTGAGAGCGGCTTTTTATAGAACGTCGCCTTTTGATGCGGGTTTTCCCCGTATCGGAGCGACTGTTTTTTCTCATATGTGTAAGTGACCGTTTCAGGATTTTCTTCGCCTACTGCATTTGTTAAAAACTCAGCAATCAGCGCATCATAGGCTGCTGTGTGGCGGAAGACTTTCGCAGCAAGCTTTTGCTTCGATGCAAGAGAGACTTCCTTTTCCGCTTTGATTTGCTCAAGAACGTCTGCATAATCCGCAGGATCCACAACAACTGTTACGTCCTGGTGATTTTTCGCGGCAGAGCGCAGCATGGTCGGTCCGCCAATATCGATATTTTCAATCGCATCGTCGAACGTTACATCCTTTTTGGAGATCGTTTCTTTAAAAGGATAAAGGTTCACGACAACAAGATCGATTGGAAGAATGCTGTTTTCTTCAAGCTGCTTCATATGATCCGGATTGCTGCGGACGGCAAGCAAGCCGCCGTGAATGTTCGGATGAAGCGTTTTGACGCGGCCATCCATGATTTCAGGAAATCCTGTTACTTCGGAAATGCCCGTCACCTTCACGTTGTTCTCCTGAAGCAGTTTTTTCGTCCCGCCGGTTGAAATGACTTCAATGCCCTGCTCAACTAGTCCGGCAGCGAACGGAATAATGCCTTCTTTATCTGAAACACTGACAAGTGCCCGTTTGATTGTCATAGTTACACCTCTAGTTTTCGTTTTTGGAAAAGAGACTGCAGAACATGCGGAAAATAGGCATGTTCAAGCTGATGGATTTTTTCGGATAACGTTTCAATCGTATCTGCTTCTTCCACCTCAACGGCCTTCTGCGCAATAATCGGCCCTGTGTCCATGCCTGCATCTACAAAGTGAATGGTAATGCCGGTGATTTTTACGCCTGCGCGAAAAGCCTGGCCGATGGCGTCCTTGCCCGGAAAAGCAGGCAGAAGCGACGGATGCAGATTGATGATTCGGTCAGGGCAGGCAGAAAGAAGCGTCTCACCGATCAGTCTCATATAGCCTGCAAGTACCACATAGTTTACACCATACTGTTCAAGCTGGCGAAGAATCAGTGTCTCAAAGGCTGCTTTACTGCTGAATTCCTTCGGTGAAAACTCAAACACCGGAATGTTTTCCTTCAGCGCACGTTCAACAACCCTTGCACCCGGTCTGTCGCATACCAAAAGGACAACCTCCGCCTCAAGCTTTCCCCTCTTGATTTCATCCAGGATGGCCTGAAAATTAGAGCCGGATCCTGAAGCAAATACGGCGATTTTCATCATGAGAGCGCGCCTCCGCCGAACGTGACCCCGCGGCCTTCTTTTACACGGCCGATGATGAAGGCTTTCTCTCCGTTCTTCTCTAGCTCGCTTATGACTGCATGCATTTGGCTGTAATCCACTGCAAGCACAAAGCCGATGCCCATATTGAAGATATTGAACATTTCTTCCTGGCTGAGCGATCCTTTTTCCTGAAGAAGCTCAAACACAGCCGGGATCGGCCATGAGCCAAAGTCAATCTCAGCGCTGAGTCCCTCCGGAAGCATTCTTGGGATATTTTCAATAAAACCGCCGCCCGTAATGTGGGCCATGCCGTCCACTTTGTATTTTTTCAGCACGTTAAGGACCGGCTTTACATAGATTTTTGTTGGAGTGAGAAGCTCTTCGCCAAGCGTTTTCTCAAGCGGTTCAACGTTCTCATCCAGAGATAAACCGCCATCTTCAAGCAAAATCTTGCGCACAAGAGAAAAGCCGTTGCTGTGAAGGCCGCTTGAGGAAAGACCAATCAGCACATGGCCGGCACGGATATTCTCACCGGTTACAATGTCTTCCTTTTCCGCTGCGCCAACTGAAAAGCCCGCGATATCATACTCTTCACCGTCATATAGTCCCGGCATCTCAGCCGTTTCACCGCCGACAAGCGCGCAGCCTGCCTGCTCGCACCCGTCTGCAACGCCTTTGACGATCTGTTCAATCTTTGCAGGCTCCGCCTTTCCAAGAGCAAGATAGTCCAGGAAAAAAAGGGGCTCTGCGCCCTGTGCAAGAATATCGTTCACACACATGGCAACCGCATCCACCCCGATGGTATCATGCCGGTTCATCTGAAAAGCAAGCTTGAGCTTTGTTCCGACTCCGTCTGTTCCTGAAACAAGGACAGGCTGTTTAAGTTTCAGCTCAGAAAGGTCGAACATGCCGCCGAAGCCGCCGAGGCTTCCCATGACGCCTTTTCTCATTGTTTTTGCGACATGCTTTTTCATTCGCGAAACAGCTTCATACCCTGCTTCGATATCTACGCCTGCCTGCTTATATGCGTTTGACATCCTTTATTCCTCCCGCTCTTATTTCGTCAGCACTTCTTCCTTTTCATGAGGCAATTCTGTATCCGGATAAATCTCTGTCGGATATTTCCCTGTAAAACAAGCCAGACACTGCCCGCGGCGCTCGCCTTCATACTGACGTCCAATGCCTTCGAGCAGCCCTTCGACACTGAGGAATGTCAGGGTGTCCGCTCCGATGATTTCCCTGATTTCTTCCACTGAGTGCGTCGCTGCAATCAGCTCTTCTGTAGAGGATGTATCAATTCCGTAGAAGCACGGGTTGCTGATTGGCGGAGACGTAATGCAGACGTGCACTTCCGTTGCTCCCGCTTCTCTAAGCATGTTCACGATTCTTCGGCTCGTCGTTCCGCGGACGATGGAATCGTCAACCATGACAACGCGCTTTCCTTCAACAACTCCGCGGACAGCAGACAGCTTCATTTTCACGCCCTGCTCCCTTAGTGACTGGGACGGCTGAATGAACGTCCTGCCGACATAGCGGTTCTTAATCAAACCAAGCTCGTATGGTATACCAGAAGCCTCCGCATAGCCAATAGCTGCTGAAATACTTGAATCCGGAACGCCTGTTACAACGTCTGCTTCAAACGGCGCTTCAATGGCCATGCGCTTGCCCAGGTTTTTCCGGGCAGTGTGCACGTTGATGCCGTCGATGTTGCTGTCAGGTCTTGAAAAATAAATATATTCCATGCTGCAGATGGCGCGGTTGACGTTTACCGAAAAGCGTTCTGACTGAAGGCCGTCATCATTAATGATGAGCAGTTCCCCCGGCTGAACCTCGCGCAAATATTCAGCTCCTATAATATCAAAAGCACATGTTTCAGAGGCCACAACATAAGCGTCCCCGAGCATGCCGATCGAAAGCGGACGCAGTCCGTTCGGATCAAGGGCAACCATCATTTCTGTTTCTGTCATGATCAGGAACGCATAAGCTCCTTTTATCATGGTCAGGGCATTTTTAATTTTATCCTTCAGCGAGCTGTAGCCGCTTCGTTTGATGAGGTGGGCAAGCACTTCTGTATCGGAAGTGGACTGAAAAATACTGCCCTGATGCTCAAGCTGATGTTTAAGTCCGTTCGCATTTACAA
Organism: Metabacillus mesotrionivorans; assembly: GCF_052171315.1. Taxonomy (NCBI): domain Bacteria; kingdom Bacillati; phylum Bacillota; class Bacilli; order Caryophanales; family Bacillaceae; genus Metabacillus; species Metabacillus mesotrionivorans. The sequence goes on from NZ_JBQMFF010000006.1 coordinate 188,961, forward strand.
GGTTTCCATTATGGGCAAGGGCAAGGCCTCCGCTTTCTGAACGGAACAAAAGGGGCTGAACATTTTCAAACCCTCCGCCGCCTGCCGTTGCATAGCGGACATGGCCGATTGCGCCTTTTCCCTTGATGTCATTCAGGCGCCCGCCGCTGAATACTTCCGTAATCAGGCCCTGGCCTTTGACGCATGTCAGCTTGCTGCCGTCTGTTGAAACAATTCCGGCACCCTCCTGGCCGCGGTGCTGAAGACTGTGCAAACCGTAATACGTAATTTGGGGAGCTTCGGAGTGTCCCCAAATACCAAACACTCCGCACTCTTCGTTTAGTCCTCTGATCTCAGCAAGCATGGAATCGCTCCTCTCCAGGCTGCTTCAAGCTCAGCTGCCTCAGCCTGAACAAGAAGATCGCCTGCTCCGTTTTTCACCGTGAAGATGCCATCTCCTGTGACACGTCCGATCAGTGCGGCACCTGTCAATTGTTCAAAAGCCGTCTTGTGCTCAGGTTTTACTGTCAGGATAAAACGGGATTGTGTTTCGCTGAACAGGGCAACTGCTGCTTCGCCATCAACGGTTAGATCTGCTCCAAGTCCGTTCGTGCCGAATGTGCTTTCGGCTGCTGCTACGGCCAAACCGCCTTCAGCGACATCGTGTGCAGATGCAACAAGTCCTGCTCGGATGGCTGCTGCTACTTTTGCCTGGCGGTCTGCTTCTACCGCAAGATCAAGCTCAGGAGCTTTGCCGAAGATTCTGCCGTATGTGAGCTTTTGAAGCTCGCTTCCTCCGAACTCATTCTTCGTCTCGCCAAGCACATAAATGAGGTCTCCCGCTTCTTTAAATGACTGAGTCGTGATGTACTTCGTATCTTCTATCAGTCCGACCATGCCGATGACCGGTGTCGGGTAAACAGCCGTGCCGTTCGTTTCATTGTACAGAGAAACATTTCCGCCGATAACCGGTGAATTCAGCACGCGGCACGCTTCACTCATGCCGTCAGCTGCTTTTTCGATTTGCCAGAAAATCTCCGGCTTTTCAGGATTGCCGAAGTTCAGGCAGTCTGTCACAGCAAGCGGTTTTCCTCCTGAGCAGACAATGTTGCGCGCTGCTTCTGCAACTGCAATCATGCCGCCTGTTTCAGGATCAAGGTAAAGATATCTTGAATTGCAGTCCGTCGTCATGGCAAGTGCCTTGTTCGTATCGCGGATGCGGAGAACAGCAGCATCTGATCCCGGTGCCACAACTGTGTTTGTGCGGACCATATAGTCGTATTGGTCGTATACCCATTCTTTGCTTGCAATCGTCGGCTGCTTTAAAAGGCTCATCAGCGTTTCTTTTAAATCGCCCGTTTCAGGTGCAGTTTGTTCCATAGCCTGAAATTCTTTATAGTAAGCAGGCTCAGCTGAAGGCTTGTGGTAGACCGGTGCTTCTTCCGCAAGCGCATCGACTGGAATTTCCGCCACAACTTCTCCTTTATGAAGAAGGCGGAGCATTTTATCGTCTGTTACGGTGCCAATTGCTTTTGCTTCAAGCTCATATTTGTCAAAAATGTCGGTGATCTCCTGCTCGCGTCCGCGTTCTACTACGAGAACCATCCGCTCCTGTGATTCGGAGAGCATCATTTCATAAGGTGTCATGCCCGCTTCGCGCTGAGGCACTAAATCTAAGTTGAGCTCAATGCCGGATCCCGCTTTACTCGCCATTTCAGCTGTCGAGCTCGTCAGTCCGGCTGCTCCCATATCCTGAATGCCGACAAGGGCATCACATTTAATAACCTCTAGACAAGCTTCAAGCAAAAGCTTTTCCATGAAAGGATCTCCGACTTGTACGGCCGGACGGTTTTCATCAGATGAATCCGTCAGTTCCTCTGAGGCAAAAGTAGCGCCGTGAATGCCGTCGCGCCCTGTTTTCGCTCCCACATACATAACGGTGTTGCCGATTCCTTTTGCCACGCCTTTTTTAATATCCTCGTGGTTGATTAGACCAACACACATGGCGTTTACAAGCGGATTGCCGTCATAGGAAGGATCGAACTGGATTTCGCCGCCTACTGTCGGGATGCCGATGCAGTTTCCGTAGCCTGCGATTCCTGCTACAACCTCTTCAAACAAGTAGCGAACACGCGGTGACGTCAATTCCCCAAAACGCAAAGAGTTTAATAGAGCAATAGGACGTGCTCCCATTGAAAATACGTCACGAATGATGCCGCCTACGCCTGTCGCCGCACCCTGATAGGGTTCAATCGCAGAAGGGTGATTGTGGCTCTCGATTTTAAACACAACAGCCTGACCGTCTCCGATATCAACAATTCCTGCGCCTTCTCCCGGACCCTGAAGAACATGCTCGCCTGAAGTCGGGAACTTCTTCAGCACCGGCTTTGAGTTTTTATAACTGCAGTGCTCTGACCACATAACAGAGAAAATGCCAAGCTCTGTATAGTTCGGCAAACGGCCCATGATGCCTTCAATCATGCTGAACTCATCATCACTGACGCCGAATTGGCGGTAGATTTTCTCTTCTTTGATCATTTGCTGAGTTGGTTCAAGCAGTAGTGACATGAGATTCCCTCCAGTTTTTCACGATCGATTTAAACAGCTTCAGTCCGTCTGCGCTGCCGAGCAGCTCATCAACTGCGCGCTCAGGATGCGGCATCATGCCAAGAACATTGCCCTTTTCATTCACAATCCCGGCGATATCTACTAAACTTCCATTCGGATTATTTTCATAGGTGAAAACGATCTGATTGTTTTCTTTTAATCTCGCTAATGTGAGTTCATCACAGTAGTAGTTTCCTTCCCCGTGTGCAATCGGCACTGAAATGACCTGTTCTTTTTCATAAGCAGAAGTAAACATTGTCTTGTCATTTTGAACGACAAGATTTGTCGGGCGGCAAACGAACTTCAGGTTCTCATTGCGTTTCATCGCACCCGGCAAAAGACCCGCTTCAAGCAGAATCTGAAAACCATTGCAGACACCCAGCACCGGCTTGCCGGCTTCGGCTGCTTTCACAACTTCCTTCATAACGTTTGCAAAACGGGCAATCGCACCGGAACGAAGGTAATCTCCATAAGAGAATCCTCCAGGAAGCAGAATGCCGTCAAAACGGCTTAAGTCGGTCTCATCATGCCATACGTATTCAGCTTCTTCCCCAAGCTCATCCTTGATGGCGTGGAACATATCGATGTCACAGTTTGACCCCGGAAAAACGATAACGGCGAATTTCACTGTGCCACAACCTCCTCCACCTCATAGCGGTAATCTTCAATCACCGTGTTGGCCAGAAGCTTTTCACACATTTCGCGGACCGTCGCGTCCAGATCGCGCTCCGTTTTTTCAATGGCAAGCTCCATGTACTTTCCGATCCGGACATCGCTGACCTCTTTGTAGTTCATGCTGTGCAATGCGTGCTGCACCGCGCTTCCCTGCGGATCTAAAACGCTCTCTCTGAGTGTAACGAATACCTTTACTTTGTACATGCTGCTTCTCCTCCTAAACGGTTTAAAATCACTGAATATGCATCTGTTAAACTGCCAATATCGCGGCGGAATACATCTTTATCAAACTTCTCATTCGTCTCTTCATCCCACAGGCGGCAAGTGTCCGGAGAGATTTCATCTGCAAGAAGAAGCTCCCCTTCTTTCGTTAAACCAAATTCAAGCTTGAAATCTACTAAGCGGATTCCGCACTGCTTAAAGTGGGAAATAAGGACATCATTTACTTTTAGCGCAGCGGTTTTAAGCTCCTGTACCTGCTCTTTTGTCGCCGCTTCAAGCACATCGATATGATCCTCTGTTATGAGGGGATCCCCAAGTGCATCATCTTTGTAATAAAATTCAACAATCGGCTTTTTAAGCGGTGTTCCTTCCTCAATCCCCAGCCGCTTAGAGAGGCTTCCTGCCATAATGTTGCGCACAACAACCTCAAGGGGAACAATGGTTACCTCTTTGACAAGCTGCTCTGTTTCTGAAAGCTTTTTAATAAAATGACTCTCAATCCCTTTCTCAGCAAGCTTCTCAAAGAGCAGCGATGAAATTTCATTGTTCAGGCGGCCTTTCCCTTCAATCTCTGCCTTCTTCCCGCCATTAAACGCGGTTGCGGAATTCTTATATGAAACAAGCAAAACGGATTCTTCATTCGTGCGGTAAATTCTCTTTGCCTTTCCTTCATAAAGCAGGTTCAATTTTTCGGTTGTCATGCCTTATCCTCCTTGGGTGGGTAGACTGAATATTGGGAACTTTCGAAGTGCGGAATCGCCCGGTATTTTTAAAAAAGAGGCAAATATCTCTATTTACCTCTTCCGTTAAAATGTAAGCTTACAGACCTAAGCGTTCAAAAATTGTATCGACACCTTTTAAGTGGTAGTTGTAGTCGAAGCAGTCAGCAATCACTTCAGCTGAAAGACGGTCTGTGATCGTCCCGTCTGCTTCTACAAGGCTTCGGAACGGCACTTGTCTTTCCCATGCTTCCATCGCTTTTGGCTGAACGATATCGTAAGCCTGCTCGCGAGTCATGCCGGAATCAATCAGGGCAAGAAGAACGCGCTGAGAGTAAATCAGCCCAAGTGTGCGGTCCATGTTACGCTTCATGTTTTCAGGGAACACCGTCAAGTTCTTCACAATATTGCCGAAACGGTTCAGCATGTAGTTAAGGGCAATCGTCGCATCAGGAAGAATAATGCGCTCTGCAGATGAATGTGAAATATCACGCTCGTGCCACAGCGGAACGTTCTCATAGGCTGTCAGCATATGTCCGCGAATGACTCTCGCAAGACCTGTCATGTTCTCAGATCCAATCGGGTTGCGTTTATGCGGCATAGCAGAAGAACCTTTTTGGCCTTTTGCAAAGAATTCCTCAACCTCGCGTGTTTCACTCTTTTGAAGACCGCGCACTTCCGTTGCAAATTTTTCAATGGATGTCGCGATCAGAGCCAGTGTGCTCATATAATCGGCATGGCGGTCACGCTGAAGAGTCTGAGTCGAGATTGGCGCAGCCTGTAGCCCTAATTTTTCACACACATATGCTTCAACAAAAGGGTCAATGTTTGCATATGTACCGACAGCACCTGACATTTTGCCGAACTCAATGCCTTCTGCTGCACGCTTGAAGCGCTCAAGGTTCCGTTTCATTTCCTCATACCATAAGCCAAGCTTCAGTCCGAAGGTAGTCGGCTCAGCGTGCACACCGTGTGTGCGTCCCATCATGACTGTATATTTGTGCTCAATCGCTTTGTTTTTCAAAATCTCAACAAAGTTTTCGATGTCTTTTAAGAGAATCGCATTTGCCTGTTTCAGAAGATAGGATAATGCAGTGTCAACTACGTCAGTAGACGTTAATCCGTAATGAACCCACTTGCGCTCCTCACCAAGCGTTTCAGAAACGGCTCTTGTGAAGGCAACAACGTCATGACGCGTCTCTTCTTCAATTTCCTTAATGCGGTTCATATCAAAAGATGCATTCTGGCGGAGCAGTTTTACGTCTTCCTTTGGAATATGTCCAAGCTCAGCCCATGCCTCGCAAGCAAGTATCTCTACTTCAAGCCATGCCTGGAAACGGTTTTCCTCCGTCCAGATCGCACCCATTTCAGGTCTTGTGTATCGTTCAATCATTGATAAATCCTCCGTTCTATTGTTGACCCCATAAGTTATTGATTTCTTTTTCTTTTTGGTCAATGCTCTCTGTTAAAAAAGTGACATGCCCCATCTTCCGTCTGTGCTTTGCCTCTTTTTTACCGTACAAGTATATCTTACCTTCACTGAATAACGAAAGATTATTTGAAATCAGAGGCATATGTTCGCCTAAAACGTTCACCATGATGCCTGGATGCAGCAAAACTGGCTTCCCGAGCGGCAGATTGCACACAGCACGGATATGCTGCTCAAACTGATCTGTTTCGCAGAGGTCGATGGTGTAATGACCTGAATTATGAGGTCTTGGCGCAAGCTCGTTAATTAAAATGCTTCCCTCTTCTGTGACAAACATTTCAACTGCAAGCGTGCCGACAAGGTTAAAAGCAGCAGCTAGCTGACCAGCCTGTTTCTCTGCTTCACGGGCTGTGCCTTCCCCAATTCTTGCAGGTACAATGCTCTGGTGAAGAATATTGTTGACATGAACGTTTTCCGCAATCGGGAAGGAATGGATTTCTCCATTTGAGTTTCTGGCGACAATAACCGAGATTTCTTTTAGAAACGGCACCCACTTTTCAAGGATGCATGTTCCGTTTTTCAGGAGCTCTGCTGCTGACTCTAGGTCGCCCTTCCGCCTGATGACAGCCTGCCCCTTACCATCGTAGCCGCCGCGGCATGTTTTCAATACACATGGAAGCTCAAGTTCCTCTGCAGCGGAGGCAAGCTCCGTTTCTGTTTCGACAATCCGGTAGTCTGCAACAGTGCATCCGGCATCAGTGATCGCTTTTTTCTCTGTGCCGCGATCCTGTGTCAATGACAGAAGTGCAGAACCCTGAGGCAAATAGGCATTCGCTTCAATCCACTTTAAAGCCTCGTAATCTATGTTTTCGAACTCATACGTAATCACATCGCTAAGTTCTGCAAGTTTCTTAATAGCTTCCAAATCGTTGTAGGAAGCCGTTATTTCATAGTCTGCGAGCTGACCGCAGGGTGAGTTCGGAGTAGGATCAAGGACTGCAACGTCATACCCCATGCTTTTTGCAGCCACTGTCATCATCCTGCCTAGCTGGCCGCCGCCGATAATTCCGATTGTTGAACCTGGCATAATCGTTTGCTTAGACAAGGTCATCACTGCTTTCCAGCACGGTGTTCCGTGTTTTTTCCCGCCTTGCGTCAAGTTTTCCGGCAAGTAAACTGTCTGAGATTGAGAGAATCTGGGCTGCAAGCAGACCTGCATTGACTGCACCTGCTTTGCCGATGGCAACAGTTGCTACCGGAACACCGCCAGGCATCTGCACGATAGACAGCAGCGAGTCCATGCCGTTCAGCGCTTTTGATTGAACAGGCACTCCAATCACAGGGAGTGTTGTTTTGGCTGCAACCATGCCAGGCAGATGAGCAGCTCCTCCTGCCCCGGCTACAATCACTTTCAACCCTCTATTTCTTGCATCTTCTGCATAAGCAAACATATAATCAGGAGTGCGATGAGCGGAAACCACTTTTTTCTCATAAGGCACCTGAAGCTCATCGAGAACTTCGCAGGCGTGCTTCATCGTCTCCCAATCTGACGTGCTGCCCATTATAATTCCAACCAATGGTTCCATCTATATCCCCCGCCTCTTATCCAGCTGTATTAGCGTCTTAAAGCAAGACACCCTGCATTATTTCTCCATGAAAAAAACCGGTCTGCAAACCTTCTCTACAAGAGAAAGCACTGCAAACCGGTCATAAGAACATTAATAAAAAAGCTGTTCCATGTCTGGTCAACGATCACTTTCCCTCATAGTCCAATAATTTACGGTTATCGGGTAGAAACTTTCGGGCCATATTCCCGACTTTATATGAGGTCATTCATTCGTTTGCATATCCAACATAATCATAACAGCCTGGTTCGGAAGTTGTCAACGAAAAATCGAACGATGTAATAACTTCCGTCTAAAACGTTCGTATTTAGATTAACTTTCCTTCAAAAACAATCTTTTTCCCACAAGGTACCACTTCAATTGAACCATTTATCTTTTCTTCTTTAAAAATCGGCTCTTCCATTCTTCTTACAGGCATATAGCCCTCTCTCTGCATGCGGGAAAGGCAGCTGTCGATGCTTTCGCCTTCTCCAACCTCAAACTTTCGCTTTTTCGGCTTGTCCGTCATACCTCAATCTTACCCCTTCTTACCGCCTTCACCCAGAAGCCGCCGTGGATTGTCTTCGGCTCAAACGCAATAATAAACGCCTTAGGATCCAGCTCTTTTATTGCTGCATATAAATTCAGTTCATATTTTCTCGGAGTGAGGATCTGCATCGCCAGCCGGTCACCCTCACGGCCATTTGCCATCCAGTCCGTTACCCCATACCCTTTGTCTCTCAGAGTACCGGGCAAGTCCTTCTCGCTTTCAGTCGAAATCACGTTAACTGTAATATACCCGAGAGCAAGCTTTTCCTCAATCTTCATCCCTACAATAACGCCAATTCCGTATCCGACCGCATACGCAATCAAATTCTGAATCTCATTCAAATTATCAAGCACAAGACCAAGGCCGATGACATAAATCACAACTTCTATCGTACTGATAAAAGCCGCAAGATACCTCTGGCCCTTAAGCGTCAAAATCATCCTTATCGTAAAAAAGGATACATAAACAATATTAATTACCAAGATGATTAAAATCATCATCAAACTATTGGACAGCAATGAATTTTCCTCCTAACATGATAACCCTCATTCTGCGAGCTGCAAACTGCTCATATTAAAGGTAACAGGTCATATGTTACTAAAGATTTGGGAAAGACACAATGGAAGAGGAGCGGATAGCGGGTGTTTTGTTTTGCTACTATGATGGTGGCGAGAAAGCTGTCGGACGATTCAGCAAAGAAGAACAAAAGTGAGAGGGCTTTGATCAAAACCGGCGGGCAGATTAAAGTGTTTTAGCTGTTTGGTTACCCTCTGATATCGATTTACGGTTTGGTAGGGTGCGATTCAAGCGGTTGCTTACCCTCCGATATCGTTTCTCGGTTTACGAGGGTACGATTCGGGCGGTTGCTTACCCTATGATATCGATTTACGGTTTTGGAGGGTACGATTCAGGCGTTTGCTTACCCTCCGATATCGTTTTACAGTTTCCGAGGGTACGATTCGGACATTTACTTACCCTGCCAAATCGAATGACAGTTTTACAGGGTACGATTGAGCCATTTGTCTGCACTATGTACCCCGCCGATTTCTTGCTTAACAACAAAAAAGACAGCATCTCTGCTGTCCTCTTTTCTGCGTGCCTGGCAACGTCCTACTCTCACAGGGGGAAACCCCCAACTACCATCGGCGCTGAGAGCTTAACTTCCGTGCTTCGGCATCCGGCCTGCGATGAGCTTCGCATCTCTTCGTCAGCTTCACTCGTTCAGATCCTCACGTACATTCGTACGCTCCGGTCTTCTCTCCCTCACTTCCTCGACCTGCTCGCTCCTCCCAACCCTCCGGATGGAAGTCGAACAGCATTCCTGGTCACCCTTCCCAAACCCTCCCGGGTTTAAGGGTTCTCTTTTTATGAAAACGAAAAAAAGAACAGCATCTCTGCTGTCCTTTTTTTCTGCGTGCCTGGCAACGT
>NZ_JBQMFF010000007.1:0-165156 GCF_052171315.1 Metabacillus mesotrionivorans
TTTTCCAGTAAACATTCTAACCAAATTAACCTACGATGTTACGAGTAAGGAGCTAGTTTCGTTCATGATAACTCGCTGCGCTTGCGGGGTCTCCAGCGCCCTCTTCATCCCGCAGGAGTCAAGTGCCTTCCGCTGCAGTCCACTAAATTTCTGATTGTATTTACTCAAAGCAGAGCTGTTCATAAAAAGAACCTTCATCATTCTCCCTATAATCCAAAGTAGTTTCTTCCCGCTAGTATCAAACAAGTTCCTGCTTCCATATATATAGAGAAAACGTCCATGAGGAGAATGCTCCATGCTCGAAGCGATTGATTGGAAAGCGGTCACTTTCGTTTGTGTAAGTCTTGCACATGAGATGGTTGTCCATCTTAACATGCCCCGGGTGTATTATTTTGAACAGGAAAAAAAAGAGCTGATAAAGCAGGCAAAATAAAAAGAGCAGGCTTTCCGCCTACTCTTCAAGTTTTCTGAGGAATTTTTTCGTCCGTTCTTCTTTTGGCGAGTTGAACAAGGCTACCGGTGTGCCCTGTTCGACAATGACTCCCCCGTCCATGAAAATCACTTCATCAGCTGCTTCTTTTGCAAATCTCATTTCATGCGTTACGACAACCATTGTCATTCCCTCAGAAGCGAGATCCTTCATTACTTTCAGTACTTCACCCACTAATTCCGGATCAAGCGCAGAGGTTGGTTCATCAAACAGCATCACCTTAGGTTCCATTGCAAGAGCTCTTGCAATGCCTACACGCTGCTGCTGGCCGCCTGAGAGCTGAAACGGATAGAAGTCCATTTTGTCTCCCAGGCCAACTTTCTCAAGCAGGACCTTCGCTTTTTTTTCCGCTGTTTCTTTGTCTGTTTTTTTAACAATCACTGGCCCTTCAATGACATTTTCCAGGGCAGTTTTATGAGGAAAAAGATTGTAGCTTTGAAAAACCATTCCTGTATTGCTTCTGAATTCTGTAATGGTTTTCTTAGGAACAGGCTTCGTAAAATCAAGTGTTTGCTGATCAAGCGTAATCCTGCCTTTATTCGGCATCTCAAGCACGTTCAAACACCGCAAAAACGTTGTTTTGCCCGAACCTGAAGGACCGATGACAACGACTACTTTCCCTTTTGGAATATCAAGATCGATTCCTTTTAAAACGTCCAGTTCACCAAAGCTCTTGTGCAGCTCTTTAATTGAAATCATGCGTATTCTCCTTTCTTATTTTGCAACATAGCGGTCCAGCTTTCCTTCAATCTGCTGCTGAACGACAGAAAGGATAAAACAGATGATCCAGTACAAGAGTCCTGCCATGGAATACATCAGCAGAAATTCGTAATTCGTTGAAGCAATTTCCTGAGCCTTTCTGAACATCTCTGTTACAAGAATTAATGAGGCAAGTGACGTATCTTTCACCAGACTGATGAACGTATTTGAAAGCGGCGGTATCGACACCCTCGCTGCCTGCGGCAGAACGATGCGTTTCAGTGTCTGGGAATAGCTCATTCCAATGGAGTATCCCGCCTCCCACTGGCCTTTCGGCGTTGACAGAATCGCCGCTCTCATAATTTCAGAAGCATAGGCACCGACATTCAAAGAAAAGCCGATAATTGCTGAGATGAACGGACTGATTGTCACCCCGATACTCGGCAGGCCGTAAAAGATAATGAACAGCTGGACAAGCAGCGGCGTGCCTCTGATAATGGAGACATAAAACCGTGCGATCCACTGCAGCGGCTTAACCGTTGAAATTCTCGCAAGAGCTGTCAGGACGGCTAAAACCAGCCCAACTGTAAACGTAATAAGCGTTAGGGGAAGGGTATAATACAAAGCTCCCTTCACCAAAGGGAGAAGGGAACTTTGTGCAATATTGGCCAAACGTTCTAAACGTTCAGGATCTGCAAAAATGTTATTCAGATACATCTTCGCCAAACCATTTCTCTGAAATCTTCTTGTACGTGCCGTCTTCTTTCATTTCAGCTAGTGCTTTATTGACTTCTTCCACTAATTTTCCGCTGTCTTTACGGAACATCAGACCGCTTTGTGCAGCATCCTTGCTTTCATCCACGATTTGAATCGGTGCGTTTTTGCGCTGATTCTGGAAATCGAGAACAGAAAGCTTATCATTGATGGTTGCATCAACTCGTTTGGAATTGATTAAATCGATTGCCTGTGTAAACCCTTCGACACCTACAAGCTCAGCTCCGTTTTCTTTCGCAATTTCACCGTAGTTGCTTGTAAGGGATTGAGCCGCTTTTTTGCCTTCAAGATCTTTAAATGACTTAATGTCTTTGTTGTCTTTATGAGTCACAAGTACAGCTGCAGATGAAATGTACGGATCAGAGAATGCATACTTCTCTTCGCGTTCAGGCTTAATGCCTACCTGGTTTGCAATCATGTCAAAACGCTTGGCATCAAGGCCTGCAAACATGGCATCCCACTGTGTTTCTTTAAATTCGGCTTTCACGCCAAGGCGTTTAGCAACCTCCTGTGCAATTTCCACATCGAAGCCTGTCAGTTTGTTGCTGTCATCATGAAACGTAAACGGCGGGTATGTACCCTCTGTACCAATCACAAGCACGCCTTCTTCTTTTACTTTATCGTAAAGTCCGGCGTCACCAGCCTGCTCTCCTCCGTTCTTTTTATCGCCGCCTGTTCCGCAGGCAGCTAAAATCAGCGCTGAGACTGATAAAAGTGCAATTAAGCTGAATAATTTCTTCATTGTTAAACCCCCAGTAACCTTATCGGATTTTATATTCATTACGTTAGAATATTACTCGGATTGCATATGGCTGTCAATCTATTTGTTTCCGCTTTTTTAGTGTAACCAGTTCTGGACTGCGTATGTTTTTATTCTGAGGGTATTTTAAAGTACACTAAAAGAAAAGAACTGGAGACTGATACGATGAACATTGCTTTATTCGGAGGAACCGGAAGAGTCGGCAGAGCTTTCTTAAAAACAGCTTTAGAAGAAAACCACCATGTGAGGATGCTTGCCCGTGATCCGCAGCAAGTTGAGGCTCATGTACAGGTCATTGCGGGAAATGCGAGAGAGCTTACAAGCATTGAAAAAACGTTGACAGGCTGTGACGCAGTAGTAAGCTGTCTTGGCACTGACGGCAATGATACTCTGACAGTTGCTGTGCCTCTGATCATTTCAGCTATGAAAAAAGAAGGCATAAACAGGATTATTACAATTGGAACAGCCGGAATTTTGCAGGCAAGAACGTCACCTGATCTGTACAGATTTCAGTCAGGCGAATCCCGCAGAACCCTCACCCGCGCAGCTAACGAACATTTAAATGCCTATTTATCCCTGAAAGAATCGGGGCTGGACTGGACTGTCGTGTGCCCGACCTATTTGCCGAATGGGGAATTGACAAAAACATTTAGAATGGAAGAAGATTTTCTGCCTGTGGAAGGAAAACAAATATCTGCAGAAGATACGGGGTATTTTGCCTATAAAGTGCTTGCGGAAGATCTTTATGTGAAAAAACGTGTTGGGATTGCTTACTGACAACATGAAACAACTTAAAAAGAGCGCCCGATGAGGACGCTCTTCTTTTTAACCTGCAAGGGAATTTTGTTTCCCCTGCTGCAGTTCATACATTTGATAATACTTTCCTTTTTGTTTCATAAGCTCGTCATGGCTGCCCCGCTCGGCAATCTCGCCGCGGTCGAGCACAAGAATCTGGTCTGCATTCTTAATCGTTGAAAGCCTGTGGGCGATGATAAAGGTTGTTCTTCCTTTTTTCAGCACCTCAAGCGCTTCCTGGATGACCGCTTCTGTTTCGGTATCTATACTCGCTGTTGCTTCGTCGAGAATCAGGATGGCGGGATCAAATGCAAGTGCTCTGGCAAATGAAATGAGCTGCCTTTGTCCGGAAGAAAGCGTGCTTCCTTTTTCAATAACCGGTTCATCGAATCCAAGCGGCAAATGTTTCAGGAGTTTGTCAGCACCTACATCAGTTAGTGCCTTTTCAACTTGCTCACGTGAAATCGCAGGGTTGTTCAGACTGACATTCGCGGCAATGGTTCCGGTAAACAGGAACGGGTCCTGAAGCACAATCCCCATATGCTCCCGCACAGTCTGGCGCGGCATCGACATGATGTCTTTTCCGTCTATCATGATTTTCCCTTCCTTGGAGTCGTAAAAGCGGAAGAGAAGATTCATTATCGAACTTTTTCCCGAACCGGTATGGCCGACAAGCGCAACCGTCTCGCCCTGTTTTGCCTGAAAGTCAATATTCTTCAGGACATATTCGCCTTCCTTATAGCCAAACGAGACATTTTCAAATGTAACATCGCCCTTGTAGCGCGGCTCTTTCTTTTCGCTGACATCGATCCCTTTTTCATCAAGCAGCGTAAAGACTCTCTCTGCTGAGACACGTGCTGTTTCAAGCTGGGCAAACTGATTGACAATGCCTGTAATCGGCTGAAAAAGCCGGTTAAGATAATCAACAAACGCATAGAGAACTCCGATTGATACCATGGAACCGACACCGATCGAGGCGCCCCCAAAATACCAGATCAGTGCAACAAAGGCACAGTTTCTCATAAATCCGACCATGTTGTGCGAAAGTAGAGAGTTCAGGCTCAAAAGCTTGTTCTGATAATGAAAATGGGAATCATTCATCTCTTCAAATTCAGCTCTAGTTTCTTCCTGTCTCCGGAAAGCCTGGATGATCGTCATCCCCTGGATGGATTCATTGATCATTCCGTTAATGTCACTGACGAGCGATCTGATCTTATGGTTGTAATCTGATGCATACTTTCTGTATACCACACTCCATACTGCAAGAATCGGAAGGATGACCATACAGATCAAGGCAAGTTTCACATCAAGCAGGAATAACGCAACAAAGATTCCTGTAATATAAATCGCACTTGTAAAGAACGTCGACAGAACCGCAACGAACAGCTCTCTGATCGCCTCTGTATCATTTGTAATCCTCGCTACGACTTTCCCTGCTGGGAGGTTGTCAAAATAGACAACCGGCAGTCTTTGAATATGGGCAAAAACATCCTGGCGCATTTTCTGTATAATCCTGTTGGATGTAACCTGGAGAAAATAACGCTGTCCGTAATGAAAGAAAGAGGCAAAAACAAGCAGGCCGAAATAAATAAAAATTAACGTCAGCAGCCCCCCGATTTCAGGTTCATAAAAAGCAAACAGCTCTTTAGAAGACAGCTTCGTTCCCTGATACGACTCGGACTGCTCTCCCATTGCAATGGTGACTGTATTTCCGTCAGCATTGCGCTCTCCGTCAAACTGAAGCTCACCTGGGATAAAATAATAATCCCGCTGCACTTGGAGGATGTGCACTTCTTTCCCTTTTTCCTCACCGGACTCAAAATAATCTTCCCGTTTGTAAAAGGAGCCATTATAGGCAGCCGTCTGCTCCCCTTTTTCTGTTTCATACCATGTTTTTTCGATGCCCAGAATATGGTCATCAATCATTTTCTTGGCGATGAAAGGACCGGTCAGCTCTGCACCTACGGCAACCGTAAGCATCAGGAGAGCTGCGATCAGCGTTTTTTTATAAAGGGCTGCATAGCGGAATAATCGTTTTCCTGTGCTCATGCTCCCACCCCGCCTTCGTTTTCAGCTTCAATCTGCTGGCGTTCGAATTGCTCCTTGTACCAGCCGTTTTTGGCAAGCAGAGCTTCGTGCCTGCCTTCCTCGATGATTTTCCCTTCATCAAGGACGATAATCCAGTCTGCATGCTCAACCGCAGAAAGACGGTGCGTTGTAATAAACGTAGTTTTTCCGGCACGCTCGCTGCGGATATTCGAAATAATGGCCGTTTCCGTTTTTGCATCTACAGCTGACAGCGAATCATCCAGAATTAGTATTTCAGGATCTATCAGAAGAGCACGTGCAATGGAAATCCGCTGCTTTTGGCCTCCTGACAATGCGACTCCCTTTTCTCCGACGAGTGTGTTAAGGCCCTCTGGAAGCATCTCAAGATCTTTTCTGAAAAATGCAAGATCAATGGCCTTATTCAGTTCTTCATCAGATCCGTCTTTTTTCCCGAAGAGTATATTTTCTCTTACCGTTCTTGAAAAAAGGACATGATCCTGCGGGACATACCCGATAAACCGCTGCAGCGTTTCAAGAGGGATTTTTTCAATTGGAACACCGGATATCAAAATCTCGCCGCTTCCTGCAGGATATTGTCTCAAAAGCTGTTTGACAATCGTTGTTTTTCCGCTGCCGGTTTTGCCGACAATCCCGATTGTTTCTCCCCGCTTGACCGAGAAGCTGACGGCGTTTAAATTCCCCACGTTTGAAGATGGGTACCGGAATGTCACATTTTTGAATTCAATGGATTTAGGCGAACTTACCTGCACCTGCTGATCGGCATTTTTCACATCCGGCTCATAGGAAAGAGTGTCATTGATTCTGTCCAGAGAGGCATTGCCGCGCTGCATAATATTGATCAGCTCGCCAATCGCAAACATCGGCCAGATCATCATGCCAAGGTAAACGTTAAAGGAAACAAGTTCTCCAAGGGTAATTTCATTATGGAAAACAAGATACGCTCCGTATCCGAGACCAATTAAGTAGCTGATGCCGACAAGCAGCTTAATCGTCGGTTCAAACAAGGCATCAATTTTGGCTACATGAACATTCTTTTTATAAACATCATCAGTCAGTTCGTTGAATCTGTTCACGTCAGCCTGTTCCTGAACATACGCGCGGATTACCCTGACTCCTGATACTGATTCCAGCACCTGATCGTTCATTTCGCCAAATGCATCTTGAGCAGCCGTGAACCGCGTATGAATCTTCTTCCCGTAGATCCCCATGGCGATTGCCATGATCGGCAGTGGAAGAATGGCCGCAAACGTAAGCTTCCAGCTGATGAGAATCCCCATTGTTAAAAGAATCGTCAGCATGAACATGCTTGAATCAACCAGTGTCAGGATCCCAAAACCGGCTGTAGTCGATATCGCTTTTAAATCGTTTGTCGCACGGGCCATTAAGTCACCCGTTCTGTTTTTTTCATAAAAACGCGGAGTCATGACCAAAAACTGGCCCATGAGCTTGGATCTTAAAATCCTCTCAGCGAGATGAGCTCCGCCAAATAAACTGTACATCCAGAAGTATGATAAAAAATAGACAAGTACACCAAGACCGATAAATAATACAATGTACTCCACAAGCAAATTGCTCGTAAAATTCCCTGTCTGAATATCATCAATCGCGTTCCCGAGCAGCTTTGGAGGAATAATCTCCAGAACATTTACAACGAGAAGCAGAATAATCGCTGCTGTATAGCGCTTCCAGTATTTCTTAAAAAACCATCCTAATTTCACTAAAACTGCAAACATGCTTTCATCTCCCTTAAAACTTCCTTTTAAGTAACTAGCCGCTTTCCGGATCGCCTTTCTTCACGCGTTTTTCAGCTTTGCTTACCCAAACATTCATTTCATTTCCTCCTTCTTTTGTTTTAAAAATATAAAAAAGGCACATCTCCGTCAGAGATCTGCCTTTTTACACAAACATAAAAAGGCACATGAGTATACAGTGCAGCATACCCCGTGCCTTTTGCTTACAAGTATTTAGAGCAAAAACTCTAAATAGCCGGAAGGCAAGGCGGGGCTGCATAAAAACGGTTTTTGCGATCGAACGGACGTGCAATGAACTTTTTCATGTTGTACCCCTCCTTTACCATTTTTTTGATTTTATTCCTAAAATAGATTACCATTCGTTTCATTATTTTGTCAATTAAGATTTTTCGCTATTTTTCTCATTTTTATAAAGACAGGTTTCAACATCTTAAAAACAAGGTAAAGAACACTATCAAACGACATAGGAAAATCAAAGGAGGAACATGATGAGCCAGTTAGTATCCACAAGTCTTTGTACTCAGAATCCATTCAGAATGGACCAGCTGATCAGTTTGAATCAGCTTGCCAAAAATTATAGCGGGAAGGTGTACTTCATAGCTGGAAGACGAAACATTGTGGATGTTTCAAAACTTCCTTCTTTGATAACGTTCTCTCTTATGACGTCAAGCTCAAAGCAAATAAAAGTTTTAATTGACGGTGAAAATCCAGGCGAGCTACTTGCTGAGATGGATGACATCTGCTCAACAGAATCACGCTTTACATCAAGCTTTCTGCATACAGCTGAAAAAGTAAAGGTATAAAGCTCCAGGGTTTTTACAAAAGATAATGTCAGGACACCCTGTTTTTAATCCACCACAGAAAAGGAGACCGCTGCTATGATCAGAACTATTTTAATCGTAATTGGAGCAATCGTCGTAATCGGCTGGCTGCTTAACGTTATCCTATAAAAACCAATAAGGGAGAGGAACCTTATGTCTGAGCACAAACAAGTAAATGTTGAACGAAAAGAAGAGCACAAGACAAATAACAGCCTTCTTGGCGCCACTTTTATCAAATACACAGCATATCTTGTAATTTTCTTCGGAATTATATGGTTTTTAATTACTTATATTATGCCAATGTTTTAGGATAAAGAGTTTTAAAACCGCGTTCGTACTTGGATGCGGTTTTTTGTTGTGTTTTGTTTTGTGTTGGTGGTGATGGGAGCTGGTGCCGTCAAGCTTCCGGTTTGCGGGTTTGATGGTTCTATTCCACCCGTTCGGAACCACCAGACTTCTGGTTTATGCTTTTGATGGATCTATTCTGCTTGTTTAGTGCCATCAAGCTTCTGATTTCCGATGTTGATGGTTCTATTCTGCTCGTTCGGAACCATCAAACTTCTGCTTACCCTTTTTGATGGTTCTTTTCTGCCTGTTTGGAACCATCAAACTTCTGCTTACCCTTTTTGATGGTTCTTTTCTGCTCGTTCGGAACCACCAAGCTTCTGCTTTCCCGTTTTGATGGTTCTATTCCACCCGTTTGGATTCACCAATCTTCAGGTTCATGCTTTTGATGGTCCTATTCCCCCGTCCAAAAAACACCCGATCGCAAGCCAGCCATTCCAACCGAAATCCGCATAAAAAACCGAACAGGAGTCTCCCTGTTCGGTCTAAAATTAACCGCCCCCGCTGTCTGCCGGAGGTGCAGCAGGCTCTTCAGGCTCGGCTGGCGGTTCCTCAGGTTCTGCCGGCTCAGCTGGCTCTTCGGGTGCTGCCGGTTCCTCAGCTGGCGGCTCGGCTGGCTTTTCTTTTTCTTTTTTCTTCTCTTCTTCTTTTCTTCGTTCCTCTTCTGCTTTCCGTGCTTCTTCTTCAGCTTTCCGCGCCTCTTCTTCTGCCCGTTTAGCTTCTTCTGCTGCTTTTTTTGCTTCCTCATCCTGGCGCTGTTTCTCGTCTGCTTTTCTCTTTTCTTCATCGGCTTTTGCTTTTTCTTCCTGCTTCAGCCGTTTCTGTTCTTCTTTTCTTGCTTTGGCATCTTGTTCTGCCTTTTTGTCAGCTTCTTTATTTCTTTCTTCAGCCCGTTTCTTTTCTTTTTCCTCTCCGCCTGTCTCTTTTTTCTTCACGGGCTTCTTTTCTTCTTTCTTAACCTGCGCAAGTTTAAAGTCTTCAGGCTTTTCGTTTTTCAGTGCTGCATCCATTATGACTTTATAGAGCGGTGCAGCTGTTGCACTGCTGGATGTTTTCAGGTAATGATTTTCATCTGTCTGATCGTAGCCGAGCCACAGCGCACCGACTACGTTCGGTGTAAATCCGACAACCCACTGGTCCTTTGTCCCGTCGATGCCGTCAATGCCAAGCTGGGTGGAACCTGTTTTCGCCGCAAGCTCATGCTTTTCGAGAGCGGCTTTTTTTCCGGTTCCTTCTTTGACAACCCCAAGCATCATGTGTGTCATCGTTTGGGCTACTTCTTTAGTCGTTACTTCTGTTTCTTTCTTTTTCCATTCCGCAATGGTGTTGCCCTGCACATCAACAATTTTCGTGATCGCATGAGCTTCTACGCGCGTGCCGTCATTTGGAAAAGCGGAATAGGCTTCGGCCATGTTAAGCGGTGCAACACCCTCATCAAGTCCTCCAAGTGCAAGACTCAGGTTGCGGTCATTCTCTGTAATCGGCAGGCCGAAACGCTCTGTCGCATCTACGCCTTTTGCAACGCCAATCTCATTTAGCGTCCAGACAGCCGGCACATTATGAGATTTCACCAAAGCTTCATACATCGTAACCTCGCCGTGATAGGAACCATCAAAGTTCTCTGGCTTATAACCGTCAATGTCAAGAGGCTTATCCTCAAGCTTGGAGTTTACAGTCATCCCGTTTTCAAGAGCCGGCGTGTAAACCGAAATCGGCTTCATCGTAGAACCAGGCTGTCTTTTCAGCTGTGTAGCCCTGTTGAATTGCCTGAATGAGTGTTCTCCGCGGCCGCCGATCAGTGCCTGGACTCCGCCTGTTTTAGGGTTCAGGAGAACGGCACCGCTTTGCACCAGCTGATCTCCGCCCAGGTCAGGGAAATTCGCATCGTCTTTAAACACGTTTTCGATTGATGACTGCATGTCCTGGCGCAGTTCTGTATGGATTTCAAACCCGCCGGCAAGGATTTCATTCTGCGTTAATCCGTATTTTTTGATCGCTTCTTCAATCACGTGATCCACGTAGGAAGGATAGCGGCCTTTGTATTGATCCAGTTCTTTTCTTTCAAGAACGACTTTTTCATTTTTCGCTTCGTTCATTTCTGCTTCAGTAATCACGTTTTCTTCTTTCATCAGTTTCAGAACAACGTCTCTCCGGTCTAGAGACTTTTCCATATTCTTGACTGGTGAATAATTCGTCGGGGCTTTAATCAGGCCGACAAGAATCGCTGATTCGTTCAGGGTCAGATCTGCAGGCTCTTTTCCAAAATATACTTTTGAAGCCCGCTTAAGTCCCCAGGCACCCTCTCCGAAATAAACTTTGTTTACGTAAAGTTCCAGTATTTCTTCTTTTGAATATTCATCTTCAATCTTCTGAGAGATAAAATACTCATCAAATTTCCGTTTAAATGTCTGATCGTGAGTAAGCAGGGTATTTTTGGCAAGCTGCTGTGTCAGCGTGCTTCCTCCCTCTACAACTCCTCCCGCCAGCACATTCTTGAATGCAGCACGGACAATTCCGATATAGTCGATCCCATTATGCTTGTAGAAATTCTGGTCCTCTGTTGCCTGAAGCGCCTCATAAAAGTGTTCGGGCACATCTTCATACTTGACCCATTCCTGTTTGGAGCTTGAGATCTTGCTTGCGATTTCTCCGTTCTGATCATAAATAATTGTCGGGGCGTTTGCTCGTTCTTCTAATTTGCTCACATCCTGCGATGCAATAACTGAGTTGTGCACCATAAAGACAAGGATGACTGAAAGCAGCACGAAGATGAGCAGTTTCATGAACACACCCTTAATGGAAAATAGTGACTTAAACATGGATAACCCCCTGATATAGAAAAATAAATCCTATCTCTTATTACCCCAATTACAACAGGTGTACGCCTATTAATAAAAATATGTGTCCGCCTCAGCTAAATTTCTGACAGATGAACGTTTTCCCAAGGAAATATCAGGGTATTTACAAAGAAACCAAATCATCTGCCAAAAGAAAGGAATGAATGAACTTGGATACATTTCACCACATTGTTGTAGCTTATGACGGACAGGATGAAAGTTCAGCAGCTCTTGTTAAAGGAATTCAGCTGAGCAAGCAGCTTGGCACTCGATTAACCGTTGTTCACGTCTATCAGGCAGAGCACGCCATGAATACAGGAGGCGTAAGGCCCGCTATTCCGAGTGCTCCTGCAAACGGTTACCTGACTGATAACCTTCAGAACTATCCGGTGGCGCCTGATGCGGCACGGCAGTTTGATGATCAGCCGAAGAATGAATACTTCGACCATTCTGATGAAGTCACGTCGAGGATCCGAATGAAGCTTGATGAGAACCAGGCAACTGGAGACGTTGAGATTCTGTCAGGCTCCCCTGCAGATGCCATCCTTGCATTTGCTGATGAACATGCAGCCGATCTCATCATTATGGGCAACAGTGATTCAGGAGGCCTTAAAAAACTGCTTTTCGGCGGAGTTAGCGATAAAGTGCATCATCAGTCGAATATTTCAGTGCTGATTGCAAAATAAATGTGATAACGGGTGCTTTTTAGAGCATCCGTTTTTTTGAGTGCTACTCAAAAACCCCTGACACAAACAAAGTTTCAGGGGTTTTTTCGTTCCTTCCAGACTCCAGTTCCTTTTACTTTTATCACCAGTTGACATAGATCAATAGACTGATATAATACTTTTATGCACAAAAGCATAAAAGCGTTTAAGTATAAAAGGAAGGAATTTCAATTTATGAATCAATCAAAATCACTCTCATTCACTGGTTCAGTGATTCTATTTTTATCGATGATCGGCATTATTTTCATCAGTTTATTTTACTTAAAAACAGAACCGCATCTTCCGCTGATGCTTTGCCTTGTTTTTCTCAGCGGCGCTGCAGTCCTATATAAGTACTCCTGGAAGGATATTGAGGACGGAATTGTAAAAGGCATTCAATCCGGTGTTCAGCCGATCATTATTCTGGCTCTTATCGGAATCCTTATTGGAGCCTGGATGTTCAGCGGTACGATACCGACTGTTATGATAGCTGCTTTGTCCATCATAGATCCGGCGTACCTTCTGATTTTGACTCTTATATGCTGCACCATTATTTCAAGCCTTGTGGGCAGCAGTTTTACAACGGTCAGCACAGTCGGAGTTGCTCTTATGGGAGTGGCGATTGCTGCAGGAGTTCCTGTTGAATGGGCTGCAGGGGCTGTTATTTGCGGAGCATGCTTCGGTGATAAAATGTCGCCGATGTCAGATACGACGAACTTTGCCTCCGGTGTGGCCGAGGTCAATATTTTCACACATATCCGCCATATGTCAAAGACAACAATTCCAGCTTATGCGATAACAGCTGTTCTTTTCTGGTATATGGGGACAACACTTGCGGCTGACGCAGCGACACTTGATAACATCAAAGAAATTATGACGATCATGAAGGAGCACGTAACAATCAGTCCATGGACTTTGATCTCTCCTCTGATTGTGATTGGTCTTGCCATTTCCAGGGTACCTGTTATTCCTGCTCTTGCTGCAGGCATAGCAACTGCCGGCATCACAGGTCTCCTCATTCAGGACGGGACAAATCTTTCCGGTCTCTTAGCTGTTCTGCAAAATGGAACAGTGTTTGATATTCAGCAGGAAACCGTCCGGCAAATGCTGAACCGCGGCGGGCTTCAATCTATGATGTGGTCCATTTCGCTGATCATGATCGCCTTTGCTTTAGGCGGATTGATGGATAAAATGCAGCTGATTCAGACTTTATTAAACGGATTGATTGAGAGAATCAAAGTCAAAGGGCAGCTGATCCTTGCAACCATTTCTTCTTCAATCGGAGTTAATCTCGTAACGGGAGAACAGTATTTGTCCATACTCATACCAGGTCAGTCGTTTAAACCGGCCTATGAAAAACTGAACGTTGAAAAGAAATATTTATCAAGATCCCTTGAAGATGCCGGAACACTGATCAATCCCCTTATTCCCTGGGGAGTAAGCGGGGCCTTTTTCGCGCAGACACTTGGTGTCGACGTCATTTCGTATCTGCCATTTGCGTTCTTTCTCTATTTGTCTCCATTGTTTTCTATCCTGTTTGGATTCCTTCCTGCCCGGAAACATACAGTCTAGCAGAAAATCCCGCCTTACCCAGGCGGGATTTTTATTATCTCTCGACCACTTTCGTTTCAATTGCAATCAGTTCATCAAACAGCTTTTGAAGCTTTCTTGTGACAGGTCCGGGTATTCCTTCTCCAATTTTTCTTTCATCAACCTTTATTACAGGAATCACTTCACTGGTCGTAGAGGTGATAAAAGCTTCATCGAGAGAGGCAAGACCGTCTGTGTTCAGTCTTTCTTCCAGAAACTCAATTCCGTTCTGTCTGCAAAGCTCCTCTACTTTCATTCTCGTAACACCATTCAGAATCAGGTTATTCGCAGGATGGGTAAACACACTTCCATTTTTCACCCCGTAGAAATTAGAGGATGACCCCTCCGTAATCATGCCGCTTCGGTGAAGCAGCGCTTCATAAGCCCCGCGGTCATGTGCCTCCTGTTTCGCAAGGACATTTCCGAGAAGATTCAAGCTTTTGATATCGCATCTGAGCCAGCGCACGTCTTCAAGCAGACAGAGAGAAATTCCTTCCTCCTGCTCTTTTACGGGTTTTGAGCATGGAATCGGATAGGCCGTTAATTCAGGAACCGTATCCTTGCCAGGAAACAGATGCTTTCTAGCGGCAGCTCCTCTTGTTACCTGCATATAAACACCGCCGTCTTCTGTCTTATTCAGGCGGAGAAGTTCTTCAAGCTGATTCGTCAGCTCCTCTATCGTATATGGAAGGGCGATTTTAATTTCTTTTCCGCTTCGAATGAACCGCTCCATATGCTCCTTCATCGCAAAATATGCTCCATCATACACTCTGATGACCTCGTAGACCCCGTCACCGAACTGATGGCCCCTGTCTTCAAGATCAATCGAAACTTCATCTCGCTTCCTATACTCACCGTTAACAAGTATGTACATGATAAATCTCCTTTTTTAAGACTTAGTGTAAGCTGCCCTTAAACCTATGGTATGATGAAACACGCTGAACTGTAAAATGGTTTTCTATTTTTCTTTCGACATTTTCATAGATTTCAGTTGAAATTTCACCCCGTGTCATTTATGATGAGAATATCAAATGACACAACATATTGATTATTCACTTAAATTAAAATACTACATATTGAAATTAACAGCAAATCAAGGTGCCAACATGTTGGCTTAAAAGGGAATCCGGTGCAAATCCGGAACTGTCCCCGCAACTGTAAGTGTGACGAACTGGGAATACCACTGTACGAGAGAAATGTATGGGAAGGACTCAGCGCAGAGTGATCACAAGTCAGGAGACCTGCCTTAGATTTGCAGAAGTTTCGAATTCTTCGGGGACTGAGGAGATGAAACGATGGCCAGTAACAGGGATGCGTGCACCCTCTTATTCTATCGTTTGATCCGCTCATGTTCTCATGGGCGGTTTTTTTGATTTTCCGCAGTAATTTCCCTGAAAGATCATGGACCATTATACGAAAATCCGAACTATAAATGAGGAGGATGTCTTATGGCAACCAAAATGACTACTATCATTGTAAACGAACTGACAAACGAAAAAGCCCCGTTCTCACAGGAGCGACTGACTGACTTTATTTCTGAAACCGGAAAAGATTTTAAAGAGCTTGACCTCCGTACATACACCGAAAGAGCTGTTCAAAGCATGGAAGGCCGCACTGTCTGTTCTGCCTCTCAGGTGACCAACCTGCTTATTCTCGAAGGCCTCTCAAATATCAGTGAGCTGCAGCCGGAATGGACCTATTTCTGTGCCCGGATTTATCTTAAAAAGCTTTATAAAGAAGCTGCATTCAACAGGAAATCAGGGGGCGGCACCTTCCTGTCACTGATCAAAACCCTTACGGCAAAAGGCATCTACAGCAGACATCTTCTTGATTCTTATTCCGAAGAAGAAATTGAGCAGCTTTCGCAAGTCATCGACCATGACAAAGACAAGCTTTTTACATACATCGGGCTGCGGACACTCTCTGACCGGTATCTTGCGAGAGATTATGACAAGTCGGTTTATGAGCTTCCCCAGGAGCGGTATCTCGTCATCGCCATGACGCTGATGGCAAAGGAAGAAACGGAACACCGCCTTCAGCTTGTAAAAGAAGCCTACTGGGCACTCAGCAATTTGTATATGACCGTTGCGACTCCAACTTTGTCAAACGCAGGAAAGCCTGTCGGACAGCTGTCCAGCTGTTTTATTGATACAGTTGATGACAGCCTGCAGGGCATCTTTGACAGCAATACAGACATTGCCAATCTCTCAAAATCAGGCGGCGGCATCGGAGTTTATCTCGGGAAGATCCGCAGCCGCGGCAGTGATATTAAAGGCTTTAAAGGAGTGTCATCCGGTGTCATCCCGTGGATGAAGCAGCTTAACAATACGGCGGTAAGCGTGGATCAGCTCGGGCAAAGAAAAGGCGCGATTGCCGTTTACCTTGACGTTTGGCACAAGGATATCTTTTCATTCCTTGATTCCAAGCTGAACAATGGTGATGAGCGTTTACGGACGCATGACCTCTTCACCGGCGTATGCCTGCCGGACCTGTTCATGGAACAGGCAGAAAACCGAGGAGAGTGGCATTTGTTCGACCCTCATGAAGTACGGAAAGTCATGGGTTACTCGCTGGAAGATTACTATGATGAGAAAGTTGGCTCAGGTTCGTTCCGCGAAAAATATTGGGAATGCGCCAATCACCCGGAGCTCTCAAAAACCACGGTTCCTGCGATTGACATTATGAAGGGCATTATGAAAAGCCAGCTTGAATCAGGAACCCCCTTTATGTTTTACCGGGATGAAGTGAACCGGAAAAACCCCAATGCGCATAAAGGAATGGTTTACTGCAGCAATCTCTGTACAGAAATCACTCAAAACCAAAGCCCGACAACAATGGATGAACAGTACACAGAGGACGGCAAAATCATTACCGTTAAAACTCCGGGAGATTTTGTTGTGTGCAACCTTTCTTCCATCAACCTTGCCCGGGCTGTGTCAGATGATGTGCTGGAGCGGCTGATCACAATCCAGGTCAGAATGCTCGATAATGTCATTGATTTAAATGATATTCCCGTTCTTCAGGCCAAGCTCACAAACAAAAAGTACCGCGCAGTCGGCCTCGGAACCTTTGGATGGCACCACCTGCTTGCGCTCAAGCGCCTGCGCTGGGAAGACGAAGAAGCCGTTCAGTTTGCAGATGAGCTATATGAGAAAATAGCCTTTTACACCATTCAGGCAAGCATGAGGCTTGCAGAGGAAAAAGGCGCCTATCCTGTCTTTGAAGGCTCAGACTGGCATACCGGCGACTACTTTAAGAACAGAAACTATACACCTGACTCTATGCCATGGGATGAGCTTTCAGAAAAAATCAAAGAAAACGGCATTCGAAACGGCTATTTAATGGCCGTTGCCCCGAATGCTTCAACATCCATTCTCGCGGGAAGCACGGCAAGCATCGATCCGATTTTTCAAAAAATGTACTCTGAAGAGAAAAAAGACTACAAAATCCCCGTTACTGCACCGGACTTGAATGCTGAAACCACCTGGTTTTATAAATCAGCCTATTTGATTGACCAGATGTGGAGCATTAAACAGAACGCAGCCAGACAAAAGCACATCGATCAGTCTGTCTCATTTAACTTTTACGTCCGCAACACCATAAAAGCAAAAGAGCTGCTGGACTTGCATCTGACCGCATGGAAAGCGGGCCTTAAAACCACTTACTATGTCCGGTCAACATCAAGCGAGATCGAAGACTGCGAATCCTGCGCAAGCTGATAAAGGAGAGATGGCATATGACACACTCATTGAATGCGCGTCCGATCATGGACGCTTCTGCGCCGAACCGTTCAACTTCCATCATTAACGGGAGGAGCTCAAACGTTTTAAACTGGGACGACGTATCTTATCCCTGGGCCTATGCAAAATATAAAAAAATGCTCTCCAATTTCTGGACGCCGTTTGAAATCAATATGTCAGGGGACATTAAACAGTTTCCAGAGCTTTCCGGCGACGAACAGGAGGCATTTTTGAAAATCATCGGCCTGCTCGCCCTTCTTGACAGCATCCAGACGGACTACGCAGGAAAAGTAGCTGAGTATATAACAGACTCAAGCATAAACGCCCTGATGATTATGCTTGCCCAGCAGGAAGTCATCCACAATCATTCCTACTCATATGTTTTGTCTAGCATTGTTCCAAAGCATGTTCAGGATGAAGTGTTTGAATACTGGCGCAGCGAACCGACGCTGCGGAAGAGAAATGAATTTGTGACAAGCGGCTATCAGGCTTTTGCGGAAGAAGCGAATGTGCTGAATCTGCTGAAATCCATTGTATATGACGTTATTCTTGAAGGACTCTTTTTCTACTCAGGATTTGCGTATTTCTATAACCTCGCACGCAATCAGAAAATGGTCGCCACTTCCACGATGATTAACTATATTAATCGGGATGAGCAAATTCATGTGGATCTGTTCGTGAAAATCTTCAAGGAAATTCTCCGCGAATATCCGGAATATGATACGGCTGATCTGGCAGCATTTGTTCAGGAAACCTTTAAAGAAGCAGCCTCCCTTGAAATCGAGTGGGGACGCACCATTATCGGAAACAAAATAGACGGCATCCATATGCAGGATGTGGAAGATTATATTAAGTTTTATGCAAACGTCCGGTGCAATCAGCTTGGCTTTGAGCGCCCGTTTGAAGCCAACCGGACAAACCCGCTGAAATGGATCAAGGCCTATGAGGAAGTTGACCTTGGGAAATCCGATTTTTTCGAGCAAAAGTCCAGACAGTATACGAAAGTCAATTCGATTGACAACGGGTTTGATGACTTGTAAATCACTTATGACGAAAAGCGCCTTAACGGCGTTTTTTTTTTTTGAGAAATCAGTGATACAAATTCAATTTTTTTCCGTTAGCTTTACATCAGGAAAAACCATCTCCCGCTTTCCAATTTGCGACAAAAAATGATATTCTTTAATTTAGATGAATGTCTGATTAAATTAGAGGAGATTAGGAGATGACAGTAAACGACGACGCTATACTGTACGAAAGGATCCTGAGGAAAGACAAAGATGCTCTGGAAGCTATGTACGACCGCTACGAAAAGCTGCTTTACTCTTTTGCCTTCCGCATTACTCATGATCATACCCTCGCTGAAGAAGTTCTTCAGGATGTCTTTATGAAGCTGTGGCACGGGAACCGTGTCTATGACAGCAGCAAAGGAAAATTCACTTCCTGGCTATTAACCGTCACAAGAAATCAGGCCATCGACCTGATCCGCAAACATAAAAAGACGGACACCGTCGAAATATTAGAAAAGGATTCTGTTTCCACTCCTGAACAGTCAGTCGAACATGAGGTTGAATGGATGGAAAAAGGCGAGATTTTACGAGAAGCTGTGGCCAAACTGAAAAAGGACCAGCAGCAGATGATAGAACTTTTCTATTTTAAAGGATTTACCCAGCAGAAGATCTCGGATGTGTACCAGATTCCGCTTGGAACTGTTAAAGGACGAATCAGGCTTGCGCTGAAACACTTGAGGAGCATGCTTGAAAAAGAAGGGAGGGTTATGGATGAGTAGCCAAATGTGTGAGAAGCTGTACGATTATTTTAGTGAAAGTTTACCGCCGGAAGAAAAAGCCGAGTTTGAAGCTCATTTGGAGTCATGTCCTGATTGCAGAGAAGAACTTCAGGAATTGACCTCTCTGACCGAAGACCTCCCTTATCTCTCTGAACCGGTTCAGCCTCCACAGGAAATGAAACAGAGGATTCTCGGAAATGTGTTTGAGTCTGATTCTGCTGCTGTTGAGCAAAATAAAGATGACCGGAACAACCTGGTAAACCTCCCGGTTCAAATCAAGTCCGAAAAACGGCCAAATCGATTTGTCCTCCCGTCTGTTGCAGCTCTGCTGTTTGCATCATTGCTCGGAAATGCTTATTTTTTCACTCAGATGGAAAATGAGTCTCCGGAAGAAAACATTAGTATCGATGATCTGCAAAAACAGGTTGCACTTGCACCGGTTGATGATCAGCTGAGCGAAACGACGGCAATGGCAGCATTGATGAAAAAAGATTCCAAAGAAATGGTCTTCCTTCAGGCCGAACAGCTGAAGCAGCTCGATGAAGGCGAAGTCTATCAAGTATGGCTGATTGAAAATGACAAGCCGGTTGCGGCAGGTTCATTCGTTCCAGATTCATCCGGACATGGTGCCGTCATGTACGAAATGAATCTGGAAGGCGGATTCAACTGGGATACGATAGCCATAACGATTGAACCTAAAGCAGGAAATAAGGCTCCTGAAGGCGCTGTTGTTCTGGCGTCACAGCTATAGTCCCCCAGAGAGTACGGTACTACCGTACCCTCTTTTTTTTGTCATGAAACCTCTTTTTGAGCCGTATTGCTCCCCTCTCTCAACAAAAAATGACAGAATTGAGCAAAAATCCCCTTAATTTACATTATTTTTACATAAAATTCACGAAACCCCTACATCTTCCAGCTAGAATTGAATTTGTGTAAAAAAATTGTAAAAAAAGGAGATTTTCATGTCACGCCAAAAAAGACGTTCCTGTTTTATTTATCCCTTAATCCTTATGATGCTTGTCTCAAATCTGCTTGCCGCTTTTACTCCGGCAAATGTGTCTGCTGAGGTAAATGCAGTTCCATCAGGGGCAGAAACGGCTGTTCCTGCCGAAGAAACGGAGTCTGACAAAAAGGAAAAAGAGGCTCTGCCTGCAGAAGCTGAAGCAATTCCTGACGCCACTGACAGCAAGCCGGAAATGCCGGCTGAGCAAGACAGTCAGCAGGCACCGCCCGCAGCTCAAACTCCGGGTCAGGTAAAGGAGACGGAACCAGCGACTGAACAAAAACCTGTTCAATCAAAAAAAGCAGAAGCTGAACAAGAGCCTGTTGAATCAAATGAACCAAAACCTGAACAGGAGCCTTCCGAAGGAACAAAACCTGACAAGGAAGCTTCTGAAGAAGAGCAAAAAACACCGCCTGAAGCAGCCATTGAGACAGAAAATAAGAGCAGTGTGCCGATGAACGGCTCTCCCCTGCTTATTACAGAAATAATGGCCGACAACGCCGGGGCTGATGAATTTGAATACATAGAAGTACACAATCCGACGGATAAGCCTGTCGTCTTAGATCATTACACCATTTCTCTCCGCTATACGGACGGAAGCAGCACGGATAAACCGGCTCTTTTCAGTCCTTTCACTCTTGGTTCAGGGAAGACAGCCGTACTTTGGCTGAACCTGGCAGATAAATCCCTTGAAGACTTCAATCAAAAATACAGCGTCCAATTAACTGCTGAGCAGGTTGTTGAATTTACCGGCACACCTAACTTTGCAAATGGCGGAAACCGCGGCTTTGCGATTACGGGCCCAAATGGAGATGCCGCAACAGCTTCATATCTCGCAGAAGATATCAGCAGCGGCAAGTCCGTACATTACACATTCCCTGAATCCGGCACGGAAATGAAGAAGCTTGAAAAAAAAGCAGATCCCACACCGGGAATCATTCTGAACACACAGGCACCGGCGGAAGCTGTTCCGACACCTGAAAATCAGGAGCCTTCTGCAGTTCACGAGCCATTAACATCAATTTCTGAAGACAGCACTCCTTCTCTCACTGCAGTTATTACAGATGACACTGCCGACATCAGAGCAAACCTTTATTACAAAACAGACGGTGATTTCAAAAAAGCGCCAATGGCTTCTGAGGGGAATACGTACAGTGCCTCCATTCCAAAGGAAGAGCTGACCGGCGAGAGTTTCTTCTATTACATTGAAATCACCGATCCAAACAACCGGGTGCTGCTGAACAACAGCGGTGCAAACTACAAGGTGACCATTGACCGGCCGGAAGCCCCCCCGGCAGAACCTGATAACCCGGAAGATTTCGACAGTTACCCGCACCTCCTGATTACTGAGATTTCACCGAATTCAGCAGGACCTGGAACTGACTACTATGAATATTTCGAAATCTACAACAACACAGACAAGACTCAGTCGCTTTCTGATTATTCGTTTGCATACCGGTATACGGATACAGGCAGCGAAGTGCCTTTTAAGATTCCTGAAGGTCTGACGGTTAATCCGCAGGAAACGCTGGTCCTTTGGTTTAATAATGGAAATCTTACAGCTGAGGATTTCAACAAACAGTTCGGAACAGCTCTTGATTCAGCCAGCCTTGCGATCTTTAAAGATGTATTCCCTGGTTTCGCTAACGGAGGCAATAGAGCCATCTCGATAAAAGACCGCACAGGAGCTGAAGTCATCTCCGCAGCTTATTTGGCCAACGAAACAGATAATAACGGCAAAACAGTTAAATACCAGTACCCGAAAACAGGAACAGACATGGGCAAGCTTCAAACTCTTGCTGATCCTGATCCTGGAGCCATATCCGCAGAACAGGTCCCTTCTTCTCCTGCGAAAGCTCCTGAAGAAACGAATGATTCTGTTAAGCCTGAAATCACGCATACTCCTGTAACGAAAGCAGAAGGCTTTAAAGAAATTGCGATTGAAGCTGACATTACAGATGATAAAGCTGTCCCTTTTGCAACACTATTCTACAAATCAGCAAATGACAGCACGTTTTTATCTGTTCCGATGAACCCTGATGAAGCAAAACCTGAACAGTACAAAGCAGTGATAGCAGGTACTGACGTCCATTCAGATTTGATTTATTACATTGAGGCCTCTGATGGCATCAACACTGCTGCTACAGAAGAACAAACGATTGCCGTAGATCTTCCTGAAGTGGATACGGAAAAGCTTCCTTCATTCCTTGTTACGGAAGTCGTTCCTGATTCGTCCAATGTCGGTTCAGGTGACGGGTATGAGTTTGTTGAAATCTACAATAATACGAACCAGACTGTTAATTTTAAAGACTACAAGATTAATTACCGTTACGGCATGGAGGCATCTACCGACGTTGTCTGGCCTTCGGTACCTGAAGATCTTTTGATTCCTTCCGGTGAAACACTTGTTTTCTGGATCATCAATGACCACAACAAAAACAGCACAGTAGCCGACTTTAATAAGAATTACGGCACAGACCTTGAAGAAAACAAAGATATTGTCCGTATTTACAGTGGTGGCATGGCAAACGGAAGTGCAAGGGGTCTTGTCGTTTCAACCAACACAAACAAAGAAGTTTCGGTTGCCTACTATAATGAGCAAACCGGAATTGACGATACCGCAGCAGATAAAGGAATCTTCTACAAATATCCTTCTGACGGATCGACAGTTCAGGTGAAGGTCAGCGCAGGCGTGAAGGCGGCAGCGCCGGGTTCTGTTGAAGCCTACCAGATTCCAAAAAAACCGGTTACTCCAAAAGAGGACAACAGTCCGCCAACTATAAAAGACCTTACTGATCTGACAGAAATAGATCAGAAAGAAGATATTCATATTCTTGCAGAAGCAAAGGATAACAACTCTTTAACATCGGTCCGGCTGTTCTACAAGACCGATAAACAATCTGACTACCAGAGCGCTATTCTGAAAGAAAATTATGATGATATGCTCTATCACCATACTATTTATTCACCGGACCTGATTGGAAGAAAATCAGTCGAATATTATTTTATTGTCTCAGACGGATTGAATGAAACAGTCAGCAGCAAAAAGAAAATTGCCATTACAAGTGATTTTGATGATGCCGATCTTCGGTTGAATCTTGAAGATGGACAGATTCTAAGCGGAGAAAAAATCATAAAAGCTACAGCAAAAGACGGAAATCCGGACCAGATTACCATTAAAATTGACGGCAAAGAGACAGAGGAAACCTACCGTTCGATTGAGCGCACAGCCTATTTCGCATTTGAAGCGAACGGCCTCAACACGTATTTCCAGAACGCTGTTACGATGGGCGAGGACATCCTTTATTTAATGGACAAGGATTGGTTAACCGACTGGAAAACGTATACCGTTCCGGTTAATCCTGAGAAAATAAAGACAGGCGAAAATATTCTCACAGTCCGTTCCGGAAATAAAGCGTCGCCATTTGATCTTGAATCAGTGGAAAACCGTGATGATTATACAATCCGGAACGTTAGACTTGTTTTATCCGACGGCACTGTCCTTAGACCGGACAATTTCGCAGATGAAAAGAAAGTTATGACCATGAATGATGCTCACCCGTTTGAAGATTTTTCTTTCCAGCTTGCAGATGAACTTGCAGCAAGCAAAACCTATAAATGGGATACAAAAGCTTCATTTGACGGAGACCATGTCATATCTGTCCAGTATTTAAATCATGCCGTGACAGCAAATGTTAAGGTGGACAATACGGCTCCTGTCATCACTCCTTCAATTGAAGAAGGCAAAGAGTACAAGGGTTCATTTGAGATCAATGCGGGGATCGAGGATTCAATAGCAGGCATCGCTTCTTCAGAGGCATGGCTTGATGGTTCAAAAATTGATCTACCGTACAGCACCGCATCCGGGAAGATGAAGCCCGGTGACCATCAATTAACAGTTAAAGCAGCAGATAAGGCAGGAAATCACGCTGAAAAAGTCATCACATTTAAAACGGCAAACGAAAATCCTGACACAATTGAACTGATTGGACCGGCAGACGGTGCAAAAGGACTTCCTGCAGGCGATCCGAAGCTGCAGGTAAAGGTAACGGACCCTTCAAACGACAGCATGAACGTCTCCTTTTATAAAGGGTATCAATATACACCGTCTGACAGCAGTGTTAAATCATTCAAACATGCAGCGGACACAGAACCGCCAAAGCAGCAAGCACCGGCAGGCGAACAGGCTTTTACGTCTGAAGATATACAGCTGACGTCAAAAAAAGACGGCACCTATCTGACGACAGATTCAAGCACCCAGTTCCCTTATCACAGATTCGATGTAACTGTTGATCCGGCTGTGGATGATAGTGACCGCATTGAGCTGAAGTGGGACGGAAATTCATTAGAAGGCAGAAAAGTATCCATGTATGCCTGGAGCCATAAACAAAAGAACTGGTCCTTGGTAGATGTTGAAATTGCAGGGACAGAGGACTTCGAGCTTACCGGAAGCGTGACAGCAGGAGAATTTGTAAAAGGCTCAAAAATCAATGTGCTTGTTCAGGACGAGATTCCAAAAAGTCCGGAAGAGTATGATTACACATTTGCCTGGATGTCCGACACGCAGTATTATTCGGAAAGCTACCCGCATATTTACCAGCGCCAGACAGAATGGATTGCCCAAAAGCAGGAAGAATTAAAGATTAAGTATGTCTTCCATACCGGAGATCTCGTCAATATCTCTACGGAGGATAATCAGTGGAAAAATGCCGATACGTCAATGAAGGTGCTTGACGATCAAAAAATCCCGTACGGGGTGCTGGCCGGTAACCATGATGTTGATCAGGTATCAAACGACTATACCGATTACTATCGTTATTTTGGAGAGAACCGCTTCCAATCAAAAGACTATTACGGCGGCTCCTATCTTAACAACCGCGGCCACTACGATTTAATTTCAGCCGGAGGCAATGACTACATCATGGTTTATCTTGGCTGGGGAGTAACAGATGAAGGGATAGCCTGGATGAATGATGTTCTTTCCGCCTACCCTGAACGAAAAGCCATCTTAAGCTTCCATGAGTATTTACTGGCAAGCGGCACACGCCACCCATTGGGAGAAAAATTATATAATGAAGTAGTCGTTCCAAATAAAAACGTATTTGCTGTACTGAGCGGCCATTATCATGCCGCAAAAACGTATATTGATCAAATTGACGATAACGGCGACGGCACGCCTGACCGCACGGTTACTCAAATGCTTGCTGATTATCAGGCAGGCCCTGAAGGCGGGCAGGGATATATGAGGCTGCTTCATTTTGATCAGGACAACAACAGAATCCTTGTCAATACGTATTCACCCTATTTAGATGACTATAACTATTACGAGACGGATGAATTCCCTGAAATGGATGAGTTTGAGATCAGTCTTGACCTTGCCCCTGCCGAGAAGAGAATTGCCACCGATTCTTTTTCAGTAAATGTTTATACAGATCAGCTAATCGGCTCGGATGAGAACATAGAAAGCGGCTCGATTGCAGAAACAATCTGGACAGGCCTTGAAACCGGCCAAACCTATTTCTGGTACGCATCAGCCGAAGATTCGTTTACAGGAAACACAGTATCAGACATCTGGTCCTTTACAAAAGGAGAGAAAGTAACGGTTCCTGATGAAGAAGACCCTTCTGCACCTCCTGCTGACGGAGGAGAGGATACAGGAAATTCTCCTGCTGACGGCGGCGGAGATACAGGAAATCCTCCTGCCGGGGGCGGTAATCCGGGAGATGACAGCGGCAATGACGGTCCTGGTGCTTCCCCTGATAAAAACGGCCAGCCTAAGGAGTCTGAAAATCCCCGGGTTCCAGACAAAGAGGAATCGGCACCTGATCATGAAAGTGCACCAGGGGACAGCGATGATGCAGCTAAAGGCAGCCATTTGCCTTCCACTGCAACAGAAATGTACAACCTGTTTGCTGCAGGAGGCTTATTCATCCTCGCCGGAGCATCAGTTTTGCTTTACCAAAGAAGAAAAAGAAGCATCTCTTAAACTGGCTGAACAGCAGCATCATGAACAGGAAAAGGAGACGATCCCGCCGGATCGCCTCCTTTTCTTATTTACATTCCGAAATAATCTGTATCCCGGTTATAGGTATGCATCTGCTGTTCAGCTCTCATTGCTTCAGCTTTAGGGTCGGAGTGATAAACATTCAGCTTTCGTCTTCGCTTAGATCGCAGGTCACTGATCCATCCTATTAGAACAAGCACGAGAAATCCGGCCAGAAGCCAAGCCCAGAGCGGCATTGCTCATCCCCCGTTTCCATTTTCAGGTATGCTCTAACTATATTCTGGATGATCTGCCTTTTCAAGAGACAAATGTATCAAGGATTCACATGGCAGCAGGATTTACGGCTTTACAGCTTCTTCTTCCGCTTTCTCAATTAAAGTTGCTTCGTACATTTCCTCATCAGTCTGCACTTTAATGCTCTCTTCCACACGAATTCTTCCTTTACCCATTTTATCTCCTCCTTTATTGATATCATAATTAATCTGAAAATTTAGTAAATAATGATTTCGTCCTATTTATTTGACGAAATTTTGAAGTCTGTGTAAGTGGATAAGAAAGTTCATCCTACTTTATCTGCAAAGTTTCGACTTTTAGCTTTCAAGAATCCACTCAGACGTACATTTTGACGAATAGCCTAAAAAAAGGACTAATGGCTTATGCGGGAAATGTCTTATTCCATCATTTGATGATGTTTTTTTTCGGATTGTGTCACTAGTGAATGCTCCTCTTTTTAAACCTGCCGCCTCTGACTTCGGTAATGTTTGCTACAGCCAAAAATGCTGAAGGATCCAGCTCTTCGACGATCAATTTCAGCTTAGCCTCTTCCAGTCTTGTAATCACGCAGAAAATGACTTTCTTGCCTTCACCTGTATAGGCGCCTTCTCCGTTTAAGTAAGTGACTCCCCGTCCAAGCCTGGCAAGAATAGCCTGACCGACCTCATCCGGATTTTCACTGATGATCCAGGCAGATTTTGATTCATCAAGCCCCTGAACGACGACATCGATCGTTTTATAGGCAATAAAATAAGCAATCAGCGAATACATCGCCCGGTCCCATCCGAATACAAATCCCGCACTTCCCAAGATAAACAGGTTGAAAAACATAATCAGTTCCCCTACAGAAAAAGGAGACTGCTTGTTAAAGAGAATAGCCAGAATTTCCGTACCGTCAAGCGAGCCGCCATATCTGATGACAAGCCCGACGCCAATACCGAGAATAATCCCTCCAAAAACAGACGCGAGAAGCAAATCTTCGGTTAAAACAGGAACAGGATGCAATAGAGCAGTTGCAAAACTCAGCACGACGACACCAAACAGAGTCGAAAGAGCAAATGTTTTTCCGATCTGATTATAGCCGATGAACAGGAAAGGGACATTGAGAAAAAAGAGAAAAAGACTCAGCTTCATATTTGTCAGGTGAGACAGAATAATCGAGATGCCCACAATACCGCCGTCAATGATGCGATTTGGAACGAGAAAAATCTCAAGACCGACAGCCATAAGGACCGCACCCGAACAAATGAGCACCATCCGCTTTCCAATCTCTGCTTTTGGCAGCTTTTTATGCTGTTTGATCAAGGAAACTTGATGGGGCTCCATTTATCCTCCTCCTTTTAGTCACTCTTTTTCTTGTGGATTTATATATTAAATATAAGTACAGAATGAACGCGGCATGACTAATGAGCAAAAAAAAACCACCCTTAATCCGGGTGATTGCTGCAAATCTCTGTGATAAAATGAAAATAAAGAAAATTCGGACGGTGATGCGGATGAAACTGGTCAACATTTGTTTGAAATGCAATGGAAAAGGAACAATCAGATCCAAACTGCCTTTTTTCAAGAAAACCTGCACTCTCTGCAATGGGACGGGCAAGCGTCAGACGACAATTAAAGACTCCAAGCGCGCCTGACCGTCCTCATCCTCTTTTCATTCACTAATGCTTCTCCTGCCACTTGCCCAATGCTTTCCGATTGGTGGCGATAACCGCTTCTTTGATCAGACGGCTGTATCCGCCCTCTACAAGAACGTTTATTCCTTCCGCTGTAGCTCCCCCTGGTGTTGTCACTTGTTCTCTCAGTTCCTTCGGCGCTTTTTTCAGCTTCAGCATGGCAGAGGAACCAGCCATCATTTGAGAGACAAGCTTTGTTGCATGTTCATGTGAAATTCCGTACGTCTCTGCCTGTTCGATCAAGCTCTCCGCAAATGCATACAGAAATGCAGGGGCACTTCCTGTAATGGCCGTTAACTGATGAACCTGTTCCTCTGTGCACACCTCTGATTCACCAATCGCATCCAGTACATCCTTCAGCATCAATTTATGATGTTCTAAAGCAGCCTGACCGTAGGCAGCAAGTGACATCGACTCGCCGATTTCAGAGGCTGTATTTGGCATGATCCATGCTGCAGGTACATGCTGGCCAAGATGTTCTTCCAGAAAGGACGGGCCGATACCGGCTGCAATCGTCACAACAAATTGCCCCTTTAAGACCGGTTTAAGCTCCTTCAAAAATTCAGGGTGAGCTTCAGGAGGCATAGCCAGCAGAATCATGTCCGCTTTTTCAGCATCACTGCTCCAGCTAAGAGAAGGCCTGATGCCGTACTTGTTCTCAAGATACAGAAGCTTTTCTCTGTTTCTATGATTTGACACATAAATATCCTCGATGTTCGGCGACTTTACGAGCCCGGAAATAATGGATTCTGCCATCCGGCCTGCACCAATAAAAAGAATCGTCTGTTTCTTCAAAGCGTTCTTCCTCTCTTTATGTCATGTAATCAGTGTACCAGAAAAACCGGTGCATCCGCACCGGCTTTAGCTGTACTGCTTTTCTTTTTCTTTAACTTCCTGTTTGGCTCCTTCAACGTAAATGGTCCGGCTCGGAAATGCGAAATCGACGCCTTCCTCTTCCAGGATTGCCATGATTTTAAAGTTGATGTCCTGCTTCACGCTTAAATGGTCGGCATAAGCGGTTGTTTTCGTAAAGAAATTCAGGAAAATATTGAGGCTGCTGTCGCCAAAAGCGTTAAAAACAACGTTGATTGTTTCATCATGAACGCCGTCATGCTCTGTAAGCATATGCTCAATTTTTTTCACGCACGTCTTAAGCTGTTTCTGCGTTGTATCATAAGTGACCCCAAGCGTGAACTGAATCTGCCTTTTCCCCATCTTCGTCCAGTTTGTAATCGGCTCATTGGCAAGCGTAGAGTTTGGAACCGTCACAAGAGCCTGAGCGAATGTCCGGATTTTTGTGCTCCTGAAGGATATGTCTTCTACAACTCCTTCTACACTTGGTGTTTTGATCCAGTCACCAAGGGTAAACGGCTTCTCTGTGATAATAATGATACCCCCGAAGAAGTTTCCGAGTGTCTCTTTGGCAGCAAGAGCAAATGCGAGTCCTCCAAGGCCAAGTCCCGCAACAAATCCGTTAACATCATACTTGAATTCCTGGGCAATAATGCTGAAGGTAAGAGCTAGAATGATAAATCTCATTACCTTGGACAGGAAGGGACCGAGAATATCATCCATTTCAAGCTCAAACCGCTGGTTGACTTTGTCGAATAGCAACGAAGATGATGCTGTCAGGTTATACAGTCCCCACGCGAGTGTCAAAACAATGGAAGACCGGTAAAACTGGCTGAGTATTTCCCTTTGATTGTCCAAAAAAGGAGAATACAGAATCGCCAAATACAATCCGATCAGAATAAAAAACATCCGCAGCGGTTTATCATAGGCGACCAGTACATTTCTGAACAGATCTGTCGGCGTTTTGCTGCTGAATTTAAGAATCATCTTAAACACATATTTCGTAAACAGCTTGCGAAGGACCATGAACAGAACGAAGATCCCTATACTGACGGCGATCTCAATCAGGCTTTCAGTTGAGGTATATTTTTCAAGCAATATGTTTCTCTCCCTTATGTTTGTATCCCTTATGTTTTTCACAAAATACTATTATACTAAACTCTTCGAGATCCTCATGGTCTTTTAGTCCCTATTTGAAAAGACAATTTTCTTAAGCTGCCATTCCGTATTTATCAATCCGTCCGGGTCAGAACAACTTTCTGGATTTTTCCCTGAAATTCTGATACCGTTATCATAAAAAACCAGAGAGAGGTACATTCAATGTCACTAAACACTTGGTTTGCAAAAGGGTTAACTGCACAGGAATACATGGAGCAAATGAATGTCAACAAAGAAGAAATGACGATTATTCATGAAGGATTTTCCCTGGATGAAGATGACATCTCCATTCTCGAAAGCATAAGCACCCAGTCTCTTCGCGTCATTGTCCTGACAGAAGACTGGTGCGGAGACGCCATGCTCAACAACCCGATTCTTTTGAAAATTGCTGAAGAAGCAGGGATGGACGTGCGTTTTCTGCTTCGCGACTCCAACCTTGACTTAATGGACCAGTATTTAACAAACGGAACATCCCGCGCCATCCCAATCTTCA
Source organism: Metabacillus mesotrionivorans (assembly GCF_052171315.1). Lineage (NCBI taxonomy): Bacteria > Bacillati > Bacillota > Bacilli > Caryophanales > Bacillaceae > Metabacillus > Metabacillus mesotrionivorans. The sequence goes on from NZ_JBQMFF010000007.1 coordinate 30,622, forward strand.
TCTTTATCGACCGGGACGGAAATGAAAAAGCGGTCTGGGGTCCGCGCGCCCCGAAAATCCAGCAGCTTGTTGACTCACTCAGAAAACATCTTCCTGAAAAAGATCACCCTGATTTCAAAGAAAAGCAGTCAGAGATGATCAAAAAACTGACTGCCGCTTATAAAGAAGACGAATCGCTGTGGAAAGAAGTTTCATACAGCATCATTACAACCCTCAAAAAACGAAGATTGCATGTATAAGCAATCTGAATAAACAGCAAAGCAGCCGTTACTCAGCGGCTGCTTTCTTGATTTCTGCCTGAAGTTCGATTTCCACATTCCCTTTAACCGCACGGCTGATCATACACGAACTTTCAGCACGTTCAGCAAGTTTCTTCGCAAGCTCTATATCTTTTTCCGATGCTGCGGCTTTTAGCGTGATAACAGGACGATGCACGATTCGCTTATAGGTGATTACCCCGTTTACCACTTCAACAATCCCCTCAGATTCCATCGTTAAATCCTCTTTTTCAAGGCGGCTGCGCTCCATCATGGCCGCAAGCGTAATAATGTAGCACGTTGCTGCAGCGCCGAGGAGCATTTCATCAGGATTTGTTCCGACACCCGGCCCATCCATTTCAGGCGGTATGGAAATTTTTGTTTTAAGCTGTCCGCTCTCGATTTCCCCAACGTCATTTCTGAGTCCGGGCCAATGAGCTTTCAGATAAAAAGAATGTTCAGCCATATAGATCCCTCCAAAAATAATGTTCATCTCACCATTAAAGTATAGCTTCAGCAAACATGAATGTCAGAAATTGTGCTCAGTCAGGAAACCGACACACCGGACATCAGTCCCAAATAGGCTGAGACAATGAAAAGCAAAGCAAGAACAACGGCTGCATAAGCGTTTCTTTTTTTCATAAAACTTAAACCAATCATTCCAAGAAAAAGGCCTGCCAAAAATAATAGAAGGATGCCATCTATTGAAAAATCAAGGCTTAGCGTTACCTGAGGCTCTATGGCCAAGCCCTTGATCCACTCAAACAGGGGAGCAGCTCCTTCTGAACGCAGCGTCACATTCACGTCGTGAGGCGGAGCCTGTGTTCCAAGAAAGCCTGTAAGAAAAAAGACAGTTCCAACAATCAAACTCTCCGCTCTGACCCACGCGAACGTTCCCTTTTCACCTGCCTTCCTTCCGATAAAGCCATTTAGAAAAGCAAATACCAGCAGGGGGATAATCGCCAGATGCTTTAGCAGAATCACCTGGCCATACGACAGCGGCCATGCCTGCACATAATCCCGCAAATCAACCATCAGATTCATAACAAACAGACCCGCTGCGGTCAGGACCGCGAAACAGGCAACCGCAAAAGGCGTAAACCACTTAAGAAAGGCCGGCCAGTTTACAGGATGAACGGTAAACCAGGCTACATGAAGCAAAACACCCGCCCATAGAGCCACAGCAAGAAAATGAATACTGTGCGAAGCCATGCCCGTCCAAAACGATAATGAAGCGGCATGGCTTGCATAGCCAAGTGCAAAGATCATAAACAGCAGCAGCATGCTCTGAATGAATTTTGGACCATCCATATAAAGAACGAGCCATAAGACTATCGCAGCAGCCGCTGTGAGCATCCAGGATTGTCCAATCTGGAAATCCATCAGCACAGACTGCACGGTCTGGCTGATTCCCGCCGCTTGATAAAAGCTCAGGATCACCTTTAAAACAGGCAGAAATGTAAGCCCGATGATCAGCACAACAGACAGCAGCAAGAACCTCTTAGACACAACCACTTCAGGTTTTTTTGAGGCAGGCACAAGCTGCAGAACCACATGGCCAATTAAAAAGGAGAAAAGAATATAGGTTATTCCTTCTCCGATGGGTATCAGGATATTCACAGCTCTTTACCGTTTTTTTCTCATGAGAGAAATGATGAAAATAACGGCCAGAACACCAATTGCCGCAAGGGCTATTGTCATAACGGGAGAGCCTTCCTCCGAAGCTTCGGCATTTCCGGTCTGCTCATCAGCCGGCTGTTCCTTTGCAGCTTCTTCTTCAGATTCCCCGCTGTCTCCAGGTTCTTCCGTTTGCGGGGCTTCCTCATCTGTTTGCGGAGCTTCTTCTGCAGCCTCCTGCTGAACATTGAAAGCAAGCGTTCCTTCCATTTCATGTCCGTCTTCGCCGATAATTTTCCATTCAGCTGTGTAAGCTCCGTTTTCAAGCTCACCTTGAGGCGTGCCTATAAGCTTTTCCCCTTCTGCTTTGACCTCAACAGGCACCTCAGATCCATCTTTCACAAGCTTCATTGAACTTAGGGGTTCTATCTTTGTATCAAATGTCAATTCGATTGTTTTCAAGGGTTCTGTAACGGTTGAGCCGTCTTCAGGAAGAGAAGAAGTCATATGTGTGTGCGCCATAACGGCATTCGGAAAAATCAGCAAAACGGCCATTGCCGCTATACTTATCCATTTTTTCATCTCGATCAATTCCTTTCACTTTTATCATCCACTGTATCTTATCACGGTATACCGGCGGGACACCCGCCTAATTTCAACAGTTTTCTAAACTTCTGTCAGCACTGATTACATAGAGAACGCTCTATTTGTGAGTTTGGATGTTTCCCAAACAAAAAAACCGGATCACTTACAATCCGGGTTTTGCTGCATAATTTTACAGAGGTATATTTATCAGAGTAGTTTATCCCCCGTGCTGCTGTGATTTTATTCTTTTTCTCTGAACATAGCGCAGCAGAATCATTCCTGCAAACAGTGCGCAGCCTGATGCTATAAAAGCCGGGCCAAAGCGGTTTAACAGGGCATTAACTGTTTCAGCCGAGTCGCCAAACTGGTTGCCGAGCCAAAAAAAAGCGAGAGCCCATATAAAAGCAGACCCGTATGCAAGCAGCGCGAATTTCCAGAACTTCACTTTGTTCATCCCCGCAAGAACGGGACCTAAATGCCGCAGAAGCGGAAAAAAATAAGTGATTCCAAGCGTATATTCTCCGTATCTTGAGAAACGAAGCTGAAATCGTTCAAACCGCCTCTTTGCTCTTTCTTTTCTGACAAGAATGGAAAGAGCAAGCCCGCCAAAACTTTTCCCAATTAAAAACCAGCATGTAAGGGCCGTCATAATGCCCAAATAAGATGTGAAAAAAGCAGGAACCGGATGCAGGATTCCGTGTGAAGATGCAAATCCCCCCATCATGATGATGACTTCGTTAGGAAGGGGAATAAAGAAGGTCCCCGCTGACAGCATGACGTAAAGGGCAACATATCCGTATTCCTCCATAAAAATAAGAAGCTCAGAACTCTCCATATTTTTCACTGCCCTTTCATTTAAGTGAGCCTGATTATTCTATAGTAATGAAATTCGGAGTTCTGATTTCTACTCAGAACTCTCGGTCGCTTCATGGCTTTCCCCATGGAAAATCGCTTTGATTTTTTCGCGGTTCTTTTTAGAAACAAGAATATACAGTGTATCACCGGAGAAGATATTCGTTTCCCCCCGCGGCGTATGAAGTTTTTCATTTCGGATGACAGCTGTTATAAGCGCATCATTCGGAAGCTCAATGTCTTTCAGTTCTTTTCCTGATACAGCAGCGCCTTCTCCGACTTCAAGCTCCACCATTTCATTGTTCGTCCTCCCGATTGAAATCAGCTCAAGCGAATGAGGCACGGAAATTTTCTTGCTTTCCGACAGTTTTAATTTGTTTGCAAGAGGCGTCAGGGTTGCCCCTTGGAGCAGCGCAGATGTCAGAACGACGAAAAAGACGACATTAAAGATCAGCTGGCTGTTTTCAAGCCCCGCGAGCATCGGATAGGTTGCGAGGACAATCGGAACGGCCCCTCTCAGTCCCGCCCACGAAATAAACAGTTTTTCTTTCACTGTAAACTTGGAGGCAATCATGCTGAGGAACACTCCTGCCGGACGCGCGACGATCATAAGAATAATGGACAGCAGCAGTCCTTCCCAAATGATGTCAACAAGCTGATTTGGGAATACAAGCAAACCGAGTAAAATAAACATCAGAATCTGCATCATCCAGGCGAAGCCTTCGTTAAAACGGATGATCGAATGACGGAATGTAAGATCCGAATTTCCTACAATAACTGCCATCACGTATACCGCAAGCAGTCCGCTTGCATGTGCGGCCGTAGTTAGGCCGTAAGTAAGAATTGCCATGGCAAGTGACAGAACCGGATAAAGACCGGAAGAATCGAGATTGATTTTGTTTATGACCCAAACAGCCAGTTTCCCAAACAGCAGTCCTGCAGCGAGCCCAAAACCCATCTCCCAGAAGAAGCGCAGGATAAGACCGAAGAATCCCGTTTCAGGCTGGCCGATTAAATGGATAATGGTAACAGTTAAAAAGACAGCCATTGGATCGTTTGTTCCTGATTCTGCTTCAAGTGTGGAAGTCAGTCTTTTCTTTATGTTTTTATTGCCGAGCACGGCAAAAACAGCTGCTGCATCCGTAGATCCGACGATCGCACCGAACAGAAGCCCTTCAAGCCATGTCAGATCCAGAACATATTTAGCGAATACCCCTATGATAATGGTTGTAACAAAAACGCCGATTGTCGCAAGCATCGAAGATGGAACGATGATCTTGCGTACATCCATCCATTTAGTCTGAAGACCTCCGTCAAAAATAATGATAATGAGGGCAATCACTCCAAAAAGCTGGGCAAGCTTTGCATTGTCAAAGTAAATATAATGGCTCAGCACCATTCCGACAGCAATAAAGAAGACGAGTGAAGGCAGTCCAAGCCGCGAGGAAAACTTTGCGGTCATAACTCCGACTGTCAGGAGAACAGCGAATATGAGAATGATGTTATCTACAGAAAATGTCAATATGGCCTCACCTCTGGATTTAGATTTATAGTAAAGAATGATTAAATGAAGATGTCAGCCTGGGGCTGGTTATAAAGGAATTGCGGAAAGACCGGTTTTGAAGGTCTTAAATAGGGGAATAAGTCTATTTTATCGCATTTCTGCCCCTTCAGTCTAATATTTGAACCGGGAAATGGGTTTCTTTTCAAGGCTGCTGGATGCTTCTTCCTCCTCTAAAACAGTTCCAGTATGGTAAGATAGTTGAAGATAGTATACATGGCAGAAATCGGGTCATAACATTTAATTGATAGATTCTGAGGTGACAGAATGAATATAGATACTGCTGCTTTTACAAGATTGCTGCTTGACGGCAATCAGAATGGAGCATGGAATATCTTAAAAGAAAGCCATGATGGCGGTACACATCCTCTGGAGGTTATGCAGGAGCTATTGACCCCTTCTATGGCCAAGATCGGCCTGCTGTGGGAAGAAGATGAGATTTCAGTAGCTGATGAACACCTGGCAACCACAACCTGTGACTATATTCTGTCGCGGTACAGAGAATACAGTCTAAAGCAAATACCGAAAACCGCAAAAAAAGCCATGTTTCTTTGCCTGGAAGATGAACTTCATCATCTGGGGCTGAAGATGGTTTCTATTTTGTTTGAATGGCACGGTTATCAGACGCGGCTGTTTGGAGCAAGCCTTCCGCTGGAATATGCTCTTGAATACGCAGAAGAATGGAAGCCGGATGTAGTCGGACTTTCTTTTTCTCTCCGCAAAAACTCTGAACGTCTGTCACACTATATAGATGAAATAGAAGAACTTGATCACTCTCCTCAGGTGATTGTAGGAGGAAGACTGGTTGCTTCGTATGACTTCAAGAACATCTGTTCATCAAACACCCAGCTTTTCTCCAGTCTATCCGCAGCAAATGACTGGCTGCTGAAGGAAAACAGCTATGCTTGACGGCAGACACCTTCCGCTTCCTTTCTTTAAATTAGATAAAAAATTCCGTATCCTTGAACGCTCTCTTGCAGCCGGCAAGCTGTTTGCAGAGAAGGAAAGCTTTCTTGATCTGGCTGATGAGGACAGCAGAAGAAAAGCCGAGAAAGTGTTATCTTCCGGAAAAAACGACTCAGAGCTTGTACTCAGAACCTTACAATCTCCCCTAGCTCTGTTTAAATTGAACATAAATACAGATAATGAATATCTGTATCTGATTCTTACTGAGCAAAACTCAAAAATGGAGATGCTCGTTCAGCAGGTCGAGCTACACCGCAGAAGACTTGCGGAAACAGACCTGCAGCTGCTTGCAAAAAAAGAAGAGGCAGAGGACGCTTACAGGAAGATCATTGAGCTTTCGTGTCCATTCATTATGCTCACGAAAAAGACCGCCCTCCTTCCCTTATACGGTGATTTAACCGAAGAGCTCGTTTCAGCTAACGCCGGAAGACTTTTAAATCTTCTCCAGGAAACCTGCGCAGAGCAGATCCTGATTGATTTTCATGGTGTAGGATCCGTCTCTGAAACAGGTATTAAGGCTCTAGCAGATCTCGTGAAGGAGTTCACGCTGATGGGAGCATCAACCTGTTTTGCCAGCTTAAATCCGGTTCAGGCAAAGCAGGTTTACCATTGTCATACCTCACTGGATGTCACATATGTGAACAGCCTCAGCTTCGCACTTGAAACCTATCTTTTATGATGGGTTTTTCTTTTTATCTGCCGCCATACAAGGAATTTGCTAATGAATACAGAAGTTCTCTTAAAAGAAAGCGATACAGGAGGCAGTGATGAAAAAAGAACCTTACAAGAATGAGAACAGAGATTTGATGAGCTCAATTTATGATGAATTTGAGAAAAAAGGCGGTGCTGCAAAACTGCCGGGAATGGGAAAACCCCTGCCTAAAAATGCTCTCGAAGGGGATATTTTCTCCAAAATCGTCAAAAATGCTAACTATCTGCCCGCATGGCTGCAGCGTCAAAAAGAAATCAAAAAGCAAATTGCGATTGTTATGAAACTTAAAGATGAAAATCAGCGTATTAAAGAAGTTGAGCGGATCAATCAGGAAATCATCAAATATAACCGTTTGTGTCCGCCTGCTCTCCAAAAAAGTCAGCTTTCATCAGGTCACCTTGAGAGCCAGTACAAACAGTGGGAATAATCACTTGGTTTCATTCACTCCCTTCACGGGAAAAGCTGATTATGGCAAATTGCCGAAGCTCACGAAAGTGAGAAATACTTTAGAAAGTGGTGCATCTATTTGCCGAAAGACAAAATCTTTAAAATCGGATACGGCATTATTATTTTTCTGACAATCATTCTTTTATCAACGAAAGTGGATTTCATCTTCAGACCTCTTGAAATCATTTTCACGACTCTATTCTTCCCTTTTCTTGTATCAGGCATCATTTTTTATCTGCTCCGGCCCATTGTAAGATTTCTCGGGAGAAAAGGAGTTCCAAATACCATTTCCATCATTATTATTTACTTGCTCGTGATAGGACTTGGCACACTCGCTGTTTTCCTGATCGGTCCGCCGATTCAGCAGCAGTTTCAGCAGCTGATCAACAACTTCCCGCAAATCGTTCAGACTCTGCAGGACAACCTTCTTGCACTGAGGGAAAACAAATGGTTTGCCCGCTTTGAACAGAATGACATTATGACGTTTGAAAAAATGACGGCTTCTGTCACAGATTATTTTCAGTCAAATGTCAGCAATATCGGCAGCAGAATCACTGGATTTATCGGGATTCTGACAAGCATTGCGACGATTTTTGTGACCGTTCCGTTTATCGTCTTCTATCTGTTGAAAGACGGGGACCATGCACCGAAACAAGTGCTCCGTTTTCTTCCATACACAAAAGCTGAAGAAGCAAAGCTGATATTAAAGGATATGGACCATGCCCTCAGCTCCTATATTCAGGGGCAGGCCCTTGTCAGCCTTGTCGTCGGGGTCATGATGTATATTGGCTACCTGATTATCGGGCTTGATTATTCCATTCTCCTTGCTCTGTTTGCGATGCTGACTAACGTTATTCCTTTCCTCGGACCGTTTATTGCAGTCATTCCGGCTGTGATTGTTGGCTTCTTGGACTCTCCATTTATGGTCATTCAGGTTCTGATTGTGGTCATCATCGTTCAGCAGATTGACGGCAACGTTACATCCCCGCTGATTATGGGCAAAAGACTGGATATTCACCCGTTGACCATTATCCTGCTGCTCATTGTCGCAGGAAGCATGGGCGGTCTGCTCGGCATGCTTCTCGCTGTTCCGACCTATGCCATTTTAAAAGTCATAGTCAGTCACTCATACAGACTGTATCTGCTCAGAAAAGAAAAGAAGGATCCGCTCCGCAATTCATCAATTGACATCGAAACGGAGTAATTTTTCCGATTTGCAAGATAGTAATAGGAAATGACCAAATAAAAACGGGCAGGTGGAACTATGTCGTTTTTTCAACTACTGAAAAAGGGAAACAAATCATCAGGGATTGCCGCTCTTGGAAATACGGCTTTGACCATTATTAAAGGAATTGCCGCCTTCATAAGCGGCAATGGAACGATGTTTGCAACAACTCTGCATTCAGCGGCAGACGCAATCAATCAGGGCTTCGTTTTTATCGGAAGCGCGCTTGCAGAAAAGGCTCCGACAAAGCGTTTTCCAACAGGCTTCGGCCGGGTGGTGAACCTTTTTGTACTCATAGCGGTAATTGTCATTTCCATTATGGCTTATGAAACGCTTCATAAAGGATGGGAACTGATCCAGCATCCGAAAGAGACCACAAACATTTTGCTGAATGCCGGAATTCTGGTGATTGCCGTTATTGTTGACGGGCTCATACTCATTAAAGCCATGAAAGAAATTGCACACGAAACAAGAACAGAAGGAAAAGGACTTGGGCTTGCCTCGAATGCATTCAAAAATGTGAGCCTTGCCTCTCCCCCGACCCGGCTTGTTTTTTATGAGGATATTATCGCAACGTTCGGTGCACTTCTTGCTCTTGTATCCATTGTTGTTTCTTATTTCACCGGCCTCTATGTGCTTGACGGTATCGGCACGCTGCTGATTGGAATCCTGCTTATTGTCATCGCAGTTAAAATCGGATATGAGAATACGATCGGCCTGATCGGGGTTGCTGCACCGAAAGATGTGGAAGAGCGGATTGCCGAATTAATCCTGACAGACCCGGACGTTGATGATATTAGAAACCTCCGCATACTCCAGGAAGGCCGGAGGTATCATGTTGAAAGCTACCTGGAACTGAAGCCGGGATTATCCCTAGCTGTAGCTGATGATATTAAAATCAGAGTCCGGGACCTGCTCTATACAGATCCGGACGTTGCTGATGTTGTACTGGGCATTTTTGAATCTGACGGAATTAAAACGTGGGGAGACGAACCTACCGTTTAAGCAATTAAGCTAAATACAATCCGAGCTGGGCTAACCAGTTCGGATTTTTTATGGATAGGAAGGTCTTTTCGGCAAGGACCCCTAATGTGTTCTATTCCTGCTATTTTCCTATTTAAGGGTTTTGAACTGGACAACAAAGGGAAAATTTCAAATGTTTTCCAATAGTGTCAGGGGGTAAAAAAAGTGAAACTTTAAGAGATGTCAAACGTTTAAGAGTATGTACAGCTTGATAGACCAAATCAGAGAGGAGCTTGTTTATTTTGAAAAAGTGGAGTTTATTGATCAGTTTACTGTTTACACTCGTTTTGGCCGGATGCGGACAGAGCACTGCAACAAATGAGGAAAAAGAAGACAAACAAGCAGAAGCTGAAACGACCGAAACAGCAGATACAGAGAAAGAAGCTACAGCTGAAGAAGTCCTTGCATCGGCTGCCGAGAAATCAGCTGACCTTAAAAACTTCGCCATGGACGGAACAATGGACATGATCGTAACATCAAGTGAAGGAAAAATGGAAACAACGGCCGATATGCAGACAAAAACGAATATTGAGCCGCTCGTCATGCAGCAGACGATGAATATGTCAGCTGAAGGACAGACAACTTCCATTGAAATGTATATGGATGACCAGTACATATACATGAACGACCCTGCTTCAGGAGGCTGGATCAAAATGAGCCAGGCAGGACCGGGCATGGGAGAAATGATGAACCAGGCAAAAACAATGACGCCTGCAGACCAGATTAAGCAAATGGAAGCAATGGCAGACGACATTCAGCTTGAAGAAACAGACACTGAATATATCCTGAGCGTAAAAGGAAACGGCGAGAAACTGATGAGCCTGACTGGAAACATGATGGGTTCTGATCCGAACATGCAGGCTGCAATGGAACAAATGGAAATCGAGCAAATCGATTATACGTATACACTTGATAAAGAAACCTACTATCCGAAAGCACTGGATATGGTTATCAAAATGTTCGTTACAGAAAACAACGAGGAAGTAGAGCTGCAGCAGTCCATCTCCACAAAGTTTTCAGAAATGAACGAGCTTGAAGGCTTCAGCATCCCAAAAGAAGTTCTTGATCAAGCTGTGGAAGTTCAACCTGGAGGCTAAGAACAAAAGCGGAAGCGCCTTGCTCAGATCCGATAGGCAGATAAGAATCCGACGGAAAAGTCCGGGTCCCGCCTTTTTTGACGGATTAGTTCTGACAGAGGATTTAGGCGCTGGAGCTGGATGCAGATAACTTTGTTATATTATCCGCATCCTATTATTCTTTATAACTTCCTTACAACAAACTAAAGAACCATCCGGAAGAGTTTCCGGATGGTTCTTTTCATAGTTCATCTGCTATCCAATCATCCCAAGCACAATTCCGCCGGCAGCAGCCAGCAGTACGACAAGCCATGGAGGCAGTTTAAAGTAAACAAGCAGAGCGAATGCTGCCAGGGCAAGGGCAAAGTCTCCTGTCGATTTAATCGCACTTGTCCAGACCGGATCGTAGAGTGCAGCAAGGAGGATACCGACTACAGCGGCATTTACTCCCATCAGTGCTGCCTGCACGCTGCTTTTCTCCCTGAGAAAATTCCAAAACGGAAGCATGCCGACAACCAATAGGAATGAAGGCAGAAACATGGCAGCTGTCGCAACAAGAGCTCCTGTTACACCGTTCATTGACGCCCCGAGATAACTCGCGAACGTAAACAGCGGTCCTGGAACCGCCTGGGCGGCCCCGTACCCGGCAAGGAAGGTTTCCTCAGAAATCCAGCCCGGAGGAACAACCTCTCTCTCGATCATCGGAAGAACGACATGCCCTCCGCCGAAGACGATCGATCCGACACGGTAAAACGTATCAAACATTGCCATCCAAATAGACGGGAAGACCTGGCGGAGCAGCGGAAGTCCGATCAGCAGTCCCGCGAAAAGAAACCAGGCTGCAGCTCCTGTCTTTTTACTGATGGAAATAGCAAGTTTATCAGCCTTTGGAACGTCCTGATTCCGGTACATGATGTAACCGGTCACTCCGGCAATGATGATGATGGCAATTTGTCCGATTGCTGTCGGGAAAAACAGGGCGCATACCGCAGCAATCACAGCGATGGCAATCCTCGGCCGGTCAGGGGCAAGATTTTTCCCCATTCCCATAATCGCCTGTGCAACAACCGCAACTGCAACAATCTTCAGACCCGTGATCCATCCGGCATCTTCAGCCTGAAATCCGGTAACAAAGTAGGCAAACAGGATAAGGGCAATCACAGACGGCATCGTGAATCCAAACCAGGAGATGAAGCCACCGACCAATCCTCCTCTGACAATTCCTATGGATATGCCCACCTGGCTGCTCGCAGGTCCGGGCAGAAACTGGCACAGCGCCACAAGATCTGCATAACTCCGTTCGTCAAGCCACTTCCTCTTTTTCACATATTCATCTCTGAAATAACCCAGATGAGCCACTGGCCCGCCAAATGAAGTGAGGCCAAGCCTCGTTGACACCAGCAAAATTTCAATCCACGTTTTAAGCATTAATACTCCTCCCTCAACACTTCTTTTGCAAGCTCTCTCAGCATTCTTTTCGCATCGATGAGCGCTTGCTCTCCTTCTTTTGTGATGCTGTAGTATTTGCGGATCCGGCCGTTTTCCTTCCGGTCTTCCCTTGTTAAATAACCTGCCTTCTCAAGATTGTGCAAATACGGATAGAGTGTTCCGGGCCCGATATCATATCCGTGGCTTCTAAGCTCCTCAATCATGAAAGAACCGTAGACCGGCTCGATTTTCGCATGGTACAGAATGTGAATTTTAATGGCGCCTAAAATAAATTCACGCACGAATGACCATCACCTTTCCTGATATCGAAGTCCGATATCGCTAATCAATATTGTAACAAAGAATAATTAATTTCATGTAAAGATTGAAGATTTTTTATCCTATAAAAAAAAGCCTCCGCTGGAAGCTTTTAGTGATGAGAATGTTCTTCGTTTTTTTCTTCTTCCTTATTTGTGAGAGCGCCTTTCCCGACAACAAATTCTTTTTTGGGCATAACATGCAAGTCACGGGCCGTGACATGTGTCTGAACAAAGTAGCTGCCTTCTTCACTGAACGATTTCTGAATTTCATAGATGCCGTTCCCTGTGTGCTCCGCTCTGATCATTTCACTTTCTTCCTTGCTGTCTGCCTTCCAGATTTCAAACTGCACCTCAGAAGCATTTTCCACAGCCTGATCTCCTTGGGAGACAGTGACAGATAAGGTTTCTTCCTTATTCAGGCTGATCGTTTCAGGAACGCTGATTTCAGCATGTACCATCAGTGAACCTTCTGCCGCGTTTTCTCCTTTTGAACAGGCAAAAAGAACAAATACAGCCGATACCATTAAAATCCCCGCTGCTATTCGTTTCATCTTTCATTCATCTCCTATGAAAAAATAAACCTCCCATTATTGTAACCGCTTCAATGGACAAGCACAACTCGGCCATTGTGGTTATTCTGCTTCATATACAGCCTTTCCTCCATAGAACACGGCTTTTCTCTTTGTTCTTCTCGCAATGGCTTCCGCAGAGCAGGATGCTTCTGTTAAAAGAAAATCCGCACGGTCTCCCGGTTTTGGCCAAAGCTGCTCTCCTTCTTTTGACATCGGAGTTATTCCCTTTGTGATATAGCCCAGCGACTGACTCAAGGCAAGTTCATCCTTCCACCGGTTTACCTGGGAAAGCACGTTAGCCTTCTCAAGCATATCCCCTGTCCCAAACGGATCCCAGTGATCGGTAATGCTGTCATTGCCAAGATAAACGTCCACTCCTTCAGCCTTCATTAAAGCAAGCGGCATCTTAAAATCAAGGGGGACGGTTGAAGCAATGCTGACTCCAAGTTCTGCAAATCTTATAGCAAGCTCCCGTGCTTCACCTTCTGACAGTGCAGCAAGTCCAAATGCGTGGCTGATTGTCACAGGCTTTTTGAATTTCGCATCTTCAAGCATTGTTAATAGTCGTTTGATCGTATATATGCCAAGGTGTCCTCTGTCATGCAAATGCAGATCGATTCCTGCCCCAAATTCCACAGCAATCTCGATCATCGCAGAGAGTGACTTTTCAATATCTTCATCCACTGTCGCCGGATCAACTCCCCCGACAAACTGAGCTCCGTTTCTCATCGCCTCTTTTACAAGCTCAACACTGCTGCTCCTGAGCAAACCATGCTGGGGAAAAGCTACGATTTCGCCTTCAAGCTGGTTCTCAAAGCTCTTAAATGCCTGCTGGATCAGCTCAATATGCTTCACACCGATAACCTGATCGACATTGCAGTGTGTTCTTACAAATCCGGTCCCGTTCATCAGCTGGAGCTCAAGCAGCTTTTCTGCGCGTTCCTGCACTGAGGGCAGCTGCTCGAGAAGAAGCGTTTGTTCCTCTTCTATTCTCGTAAAAATCGATTTTGCCTTAGTCGGGGCTTTCCATTTCCCTCCGTAATAGGTTTTGTCCAAATGGATATGCATTTCCGCAAACGAAGGAAGTGCCAATGCGCTTTCTGCATCGAACAACTCATAATCTTCCAACTCTCCTGAACCGGCAGGCACAATCTCTTCAATTCTCCCATCAGCAAGAATGAAATCAACCATCTCTGTTTCTGTACCTGTGACTTCTCCCAATTCATTATAAACATAGCCCTTTTCAACAAGCACATTCTTTACAAGCGTTTTCTTCACGATTACCCCTCCGTATGTCCCTTTTTCTTTTCTTGCAGAAGATCAATAAAGTTCTGTGCCGTTTTTGGCAGGTAGTGATTTTTCAAATATATAAGTCCGGATTCCCCTAACCCCTCTGTCTCTTCAAGCAGATAAATGTGAAGGCCCTCAGGCGGTTTTAATTTGATGACCGTTTCCGGGACAATCGTTGCCCCGAAACCTGCTGAGACCAGATCAAAGAGAATGGTGACATCCGAGCATTCACATATGACGTCAGGATCAAGGTCCCTTGATGTAAAAACAGATAAAATCTTGCTGTAAAGACCGAGCCCTTCTGTACTTGGGATAATGAGAGGCACATTTACAGTTTCCTCTGCTTTAACCGTTCTTTGATCAGGATTAAGCGGACTTGAAGAGACAAAGTAAAACGGTTCAGGGTCAAGATGAATGACATGATAATCATTCAGATCTAGAGGCAGTCTGACAATGGCAAGATCCAGGACTTTTTCCTTTAACAGCCTGCAAAGCTGGGCGGAATCATTCTGCTGAATTTTATAGGTCACGTCAGGATATTTCTCTTGAAAATCCTTTAATAAACTGGGCAGCTTATCGTTTGAGAGTGTGTTCACCCCGATGGACAGCTTCCCTTTTTTCCCGGTACCAGTTTCTTTCACCTCAAAAAGGGCCTCTTCCATTGCATCTGTTACTTTTAATGCATGCTGGTAAAGTTTTTCCCCGGCATCCGTCAGCTCAAGTGATTTCCCTTTGCGCTCAGCAAGAATCAGTCCAAGCTCTGTCTCCATCTGCTTCAGCTGCTGGCTGAGGGGCGGCTGGGCCATTTTCAGTCTGTTTGCAGCTGCTGTGATCTGGCCTTCTTCAGCAATTGCAATGAAATAATTCAATTGTCTGATATCCATATGCAACCCTCCCTATTACCATATGTTTTTCGTATACTTAATTGATTATATAAATATTTTTCATATACATGACTGTATGATAGCATAAATTGAATGGATGAAGATGGGTCTTTTTCAAAAATCTATTTGCCTTTCCCACTTTAAAAATGATGTTTGACAGATTAGATACAGAAGTATGTCAGAGAGGAACGATTGAAACATGAACAACTCTAAATTTACGACGCCGCTCGCCTCTGTGCAGTGGCTGTTCTTTATTTTTGCAAATACGATTGTGGTGCCGATTTCTGTCGGAACTGCTTTTGATCTGACTCCCGACCAGATTGCCGTCACGCTCAGAAGCTCCCTGATTTTCACGGGTATTGCCTGCTTTCTTCAAGGATGGATCGGCCACAGATATCCTATTATGGAAGGCCATTCAGGGATTATCTGGGGTCTGATTCTTAACCTCGGCATGTCTGCGTCATCTCTTGGGATGAGCTTTGCCCAAATTGGAGGAGGCATTGCTTCCGGCATTTTGCTAGCTGGGATTGTCACCATCATCCTCGCTGTTTTTAACTTAACTGCTGTGGTTCAGAAAATCTTTACGCCAATGGTTGCAAGCGTCTATTTATTCCTGCTTGCCTTTCAGCTGATTCTTACCTTTTTTAAAGGGATGCTGAAAATAGAAGATGACGGAACACTAAACGTGGCTGTGAGCTTATTTTCCATCCTGCTCGTTCTGTTTGTCAGCTTCCTGAAAATAAAAGGAAATGCCTTTCTCGGAAATTTCTCCATTCTGCTTGGAATTGCGGTCGGCTGGATTCTCTATTTGATCCTCTTCCCCGGCGAAACAGCAGCTGAATCCGTTTCTCCTGAAGGATCCATCTTCTTCCCGCTTGGCCTTCCGAACCTGGAATGGGGCATTGTCTTAATTGCTTTTCTCGGCGGAATGATGAACTTAAGCAACACGATCGCTTCCATCCAGGCGGCTGCGAAGCTTTATCAGGACGAACCTGAACCAGCGTCCTTCAGAAGGTCCTTTTTCCTTACAGGCTCGTATTCGGTTGGCGCTTCGGTACTTGGGCTTGTTTCGTATGCGCCATTCACCTCTACCATCGGTTTTCTGGAGAGCACTCAAATACTTCGGCGCAAACCGTTTCTGATCGGCGGAGCGATGATCACGATTATGGGAATCTTTCCGCCTCTTGTATCCATTCTGGTCACTCTCCCGATCACTGTAGGCAACGCCGTCCTGTTTGTCGCCTATCTCCAGCTCTTTGGCACTGCGCTGAAAAGCATACAGGGCAAGGCATTTGATTCAAAAACCATCTTCCGGATCGCAGCCCCGCTCCTGATCGGCGTCAGCATCATGAACACAGATCCGGCCGTGTTCCGGGACCTATCCGTCTACATCTCGCCGCTGCTTTCAAACGGACTGATGATGGGGATATTGCTGTCGATATTGTTGGAGGCGTTTGTGAAATGGGAATAGAGAAAAGCGGAATTGCTCGTTTAGCTCCGGGAGTCAGATAAGGAAACAGCGGTAAAGGCGCTTTTTGCCTTTGCCGATGGTTCCGTTCTGACAGAGGAGTTGAGCGATGGAGCTGGACAATGCGAAAAGCGGAATCAGCCGTTTAGCTCCGACAGACAGAAAAGAAATCCCCCGATAAGTCCGGGTTTGACTTTTCGGGGGATTTCTTTTCTGGTACTATCCGCCATTCCAATTCTCGGTTTTCAAAGGTGCGATTCGCGCTTGCATACCCTCCCAAATCGTTTCTCGGTTTCCGAGGGTACGATTCGCACGTTTGCTTACCCTCTCAGATCGTTTCTCGATTTCCGAGGGCACGATTCGTGCTTTTGCTTATCCTCCCAAATCGTTTATCGATTTCCGAGGGTACGATTCATTGCTTTGCTTACCCTCTCAGATCGTTTCTCGATTTCCGAGGGTACGATTCATTGCTTTGCTTACCCTCTCAAATCGTTTCTCGGTTTCCGAGGGTACGATTCAAGCTTTTGCTTACCCTCCCAAATCGTTTCTCGGTTTCCGAGGGTACGATTCAAGCTTTTGCTTACCCTCCCAAATCGTTTCTCGGTTTCCGAGGGTACGATTCATTGCTTTGCTTACCCTCTCAGATCGTTTCTCGATTTCCGAGGGTACGATTCATTGCTTTGCTTACCCTCTCAAATCGTTTCTCGGTTTCCGAGGGTACGATTCGTGCTTTTGCTTACCCTCCTAAATCGTTTCTCGGTTTCCGAGGGTACGATTCATTGCTTTGCTTACCCTCCCAGATCGTTTTTGACCTGAAAATACCGTACGTTTGAACTACTTTCTTACGCTGTCAACACGCCGGATAAAAAAAAGCAAACACAAAAAAACTCCAATCCCAATCGATTGGAGTTTTTTTTCACTCCCTCTTAAACACACTTTTTCCCATTCTTCTCACAGGCTTTAATCGCATTGATTTCTCCTCCGATCAGGATGGCAAAGCCTGATAAATACAGCCACATGATCAGCACGATGACGCCCCCGATACTTCCGTATGTAGCATTATAGTTCCCAAACTGCGAAACATAAAAGGCAAATCCGAGAGAAATCACCTGCCAAATGACAGTGGCGACGATGGCTCCGAAGTACACACTTTTCAATGTCATATCCTCATTAGGTGCAAGATAGTAGAGAACCATCAGCACCGCACACATCATAAAAAATGAAATGATGAATCTCAGGACGTTTAAGAAAATCTCATTTTCGCTCACGACAGAAAAGTAGTTGCCGACAAATTCTATAATGGCACTTCCGAAAATCGGGAGGACAAGTGTCAGAGCGAACGTCAGGACAAGTCCCACCGTCATAATGATGGCCTGGAGCCGGATTTTCCAGAACGGCCTCGTTTCCTCGACAATAAACGCTTTATTCAGTGAACGGATTAAGGCGTTGGTTGCATTAGAAGCAGACCAAAGGGCCGCTAGAAGTCCGAATGAAAGCAGGCCCCCGTTTGGCTCATTTATGAGACCGGTCAAGTGGTCCGTCAGCATGGATCCCGCCTCAGCCGGGGCATATTGCTTAATAACATCCACGATTGTCGCTGTCTCAATCTGCAGGTATGGAAGCAGTGCTACAAGAAAAATCAGCAGCGGAAATAATGAGAGCAGGAAGAAATGGGACAGGACGGCTGCCTGATCCCCTGTTTCATGAAGCTGAATGCGTTTTATCAGTTCTTTTATCATTGTGCAGCACCTCCAATTGTAGTATTCTATTTACCTAAAATCCTGCAATTGAAACCACATGTTTGCTTGCTTGTGAAACGTGGTATTCCTACTATTAAACGCATAAGGAGCATGTTCATGAAAAACGAAGCACAAGAGCGCCTGTCCAAATCATTCATTATGTACTCCATCCTTCTCATCGGCGCATGCTGTTTTGTCTTTATCGAATTTGCCGATGAAGTCATAGAAATGGAACTTAAATCCTTTGATACTCCTATCATTCAATACATACACGGCCTTCGGACTCCTTGGTTCGGCGAAATCATGTCCGCCATAACCTCCCTCGGATCTGTAACAGGCATTATGATCGGCATGTCCATTGCCCTGATCTTTCTTTTGATTGCCAGGCAATGGTGGGAAGGTCTGTTTCTGATCGTATCAGTATCCGGCTCGTCTCTTCTGAATTATTACCTGAAATGGCTGTTTAAAAGAGACCGCCCGACTTTTAACCCTCTTTTAGAGGAGAGCGGGTACAGTTTTCCAAGCGGCCATTCCATGGTTTCCTTTTCCTTTATCGGCATCTTAGCCTACCTGCTGACGACCATGGTCAGAAAAAAAAGCGTGAAAGTCCTGATTCTGGTTCTGTCGATGCTTCTCATTCTATTAATAGGATTCAGCCGCATCTATTTGGGTGTTCATTATCCAAGCGATGTGATCGCAGGGTTTGCAGCAGGCTGCGCCTGGCTCGTGATTTGTATCGCAGCATTAAAATACAAGCTTCAGCGATAACAAAAACAGGGACTCCCTTCATTGGGTAGTCCCTGTTTTTTGTTAAATAATCAGTCTGCGGTTTTGACATAAATCAAATGATCCGTCCACTCATCGTTTTCATATATAAAACCTTTTCGCGTGCATTCGTATGCCATGCCTGCACTTTGGGCCAGTTTGATTGAAGCCGTATTATCGAGGTTGATATGGGCTTCGATGCGGTGGAATTTCAACTGGTGAAAAGCCATGGAAAGAGCTTCTTTAACCGCTTCGCTGCCGTATCCCTTTTTCCAATGCTGATTATGGATGGTATACCCGATCCGTCCCCACTGAAAATCATCTCTTGCCAAGGTTGAAAAATCAACCGTGCCTATGTTTCTGCCGTCCGATTTCCTGAAAATATCAAAAACATGAGCGGTATCCGAAAGTGCGAGCCTTTGATACTTGTCTACAAGCTGATGAAACCACTCCAGTGAGCATTCACTCATATCTATTTTCCCGCTGTCGTGCCGGTTTAGTGATGGATGACGTGCTTCAAATTCATTCAGCCAGTTCTCATAATCTTCTTTTTGCAATGGTCTTATGATTAATCTTTCTGTTTCTGAAGCGATTTGAAATCCTTCCTCTGTCTCTTTCAATGCTGCAGCCCCCCTGCAAAGACTCATTCTGCGCTTTCCATTATTTCTCTATTTAAGTTTATCACAGGCTTCCGCATTAGTTTTACAAAAAAACACAAACCCCCACCAGGATTTGTGTTCTTCATTCTGCTTTTTATATCCATCCTCTGAACCGTGATGCTTCAGCCATTTTACGGCTGCCGATCATGTAGGCGGCAAGTCTCATGTCAACTCTGTGAATGAGTGCAGTCTGAAACGTGTTTTCAAACGAATCGACCATGACCTTCTGCAGACGCTCTGCGACTTCTTCCTCGCTCCAGTAGTAGCCCTGGTTGTTCTGCACCCATTCGAAGTAGGAAACGGTTACCCCTCCTGCACTTGCCAGAACGTCCGGAACGAGCAGGACTCCGCGCTGGGTGAGGATTTTGGTAGCTTCGATCGTCGTCGGGCCGTTTGCTGCTTCTACGACGATGGATGCTTTAATCTTACTGGCGTTTTCAGCCGTGATCTGATTTGAGATAGCTGCCGGCACAAGGATGTCGCAGTCGAGCTCAAGCAGCTCTTTGTTTGTGATGGTATCTGTAAAAAGAGTTGTGACCGTGCCAAAGCTGTCGCGGCGGTCAAGCAGGTAGTCAATATCAAGTCCGTTTGCGTCATGCAGGGCGCCGTACGCATCTGAAATGCCGATGACTTTTGCTCCTGCGTCATGCATGAATTTGGCGAGGAAACTGCCTGCGTTGCCAAAGCCCTGAATGACTACTCTGGCTCCTGCCAGGCTGATGCCTTTTTTCTTTGCCGCTTCTTCGATGCAGATCGTCACTCCCCTTGCTGTTGCCGTTTCTCTTCCGTGGGAACCGCCAAGGACAAGCGGTTTGCCTGTTATAAAACCCGGTGAATCAAACTCGCGCAGTCTGCTGTATTCATCCATCATCCACGCCATGATCTGGGAGTTTGTAAACACATCCGGGGCAGGGATATCTTTTGTAGGACCTACAATCTGGCTGACTGCACGGACATATCCGCGGCTCAGTCTTTCAAGCTCCTTTAATGACATTTCTCTCGGGTCGCAGATAATGCCGCCTTTTCCGCCGCCGTACGGCAGGTTGACTATGCCGCATTTTAAGCTCATCCAGATGGAAAGGGCTTTTACTTCATCTTCATTTACTTCCGGATGAAAGCGCACGCCGCCTTTTGTCGGACCGACGGCATCGTTGTGCTGGGAACGGTAGCCTGTAAAAACTTTGACCGAGCCGTCGTCCATCTGAATCGGTATGCGGACAGTGAGCATTCTCACAGGCTCCTTCAGCAGCTCATAAAATTCTTCTGAGTAGCCTAATTTCCCCAAAGCCTCTTTGATAATTGTCTGCGTCGACTGAAATAAATTCAAGCTTTCTTTTTCTTTATCTGCCTGTTGTACGTCCTTAATAATCCCCATGATTCCACCCCATTGATATAATAATAGCTTTTTATTTAGATAGTACTCTTGTAATTCTTTCAATTGCCCACTGGAGATCATCTTCTGAAATCACAAGCGGAGGTGCAAAGCGAATAACCGTCTCATGAGTCTCTTTGCAGAGCAGGCCTTCTTCTTTTAATTTTTCGCAGTACGGACGCGCCGGTACAGTCAGCTCCACCCCAATAAATAAACCTCTTCCGCGCACTTCTTTAATGAGAGGATTTTTTATTTCTGCAAGCTTCTCTTTAAAGTAAGCTCCCAGTCTCAATGAACGCTCTGCCAGCTTCTCCTCTTCCAGCACCTCAAGCGCAGCGACCGACACAGCACATGCCAGCGGATTTCCTCCAAACGTGGAACCGTGTGATCCCGGGTTGAAAACACCGAGTATGTTCTTATTTGCGGCCACACATGAAATCGGGAATACCCCGCCACCAAGTGCTTTGCCTAAAATGTACATATCAGGAGCAACCCCTTCCCAGTCACATGCAAATGTTTTCCCGGACCGGCCAAGACCTGACTGAATCTCATCAGCGATAAAAAGGACGTTTTGTTCCTGACACAGGACGGATGCCTGCTTCAGGAATCCATCAGGCGGAATAACGATGCCCGCTTCTCCCTGAATCGGTTCAATTAAAAAGGCTGCCGTATTAGGCGTAATTGCTTCTTTTAAAGCTTCAAGATCTCCGTAAGGAATCAGTTTGATGCCCGGCAGCATTGGACCAAAGCCACGCTTGTATTCTTCCTCTGATGACAGGGATACAGCGGACATTGTACGGCCGTGAAAATTTCCGATGCATGCGATGATCTCAGCACGGTTTTCTTCCACGCCTTTCACGTCATATGCCCATCTGCGTGCAGCTTTGATTGCTGTTTCAACTGCTTCTGCCCCCGTATTCATTGGCAGAACCATCTCTTTACCCGTCAGCTTTGCCGTCATTTCATAGAAAGGCCCAAGCTGGTCGTTGTGAAAAGCACGGGATGTCAGGGTGATTTTATCCGCCTGATCTTTCAGGGCTTTAATAATTTTCGGATGCCTGTGACCCTGATTCACTGCAGAGTAAGCACTCAGCATATCCATATACTCATTGCCTTCAGGATCCTTCACCCATACCCCACACGCTTCCGAAATAACGATCGGCAGCGGATGGTAATTGTTTGCTCCAAACTTGGATGTCTGCTGGATCAGTTCCTGTGATTTTGTCAGTGTTGTCATCTTGTTTCCTCCTTCATTCTTTCATTACAGATATAGATGCAAGTTCCGTGCCAACTTAGAAAAGCGGAGCCGACTGTTTAGGCCTGACAGGCAGAAAAGAAATCACCGGAAAAGTCCGGGTCCCGCCTTTTTCGGGGATTTTGTTCTGACGGAAGGACTAGGAGGCGGAGCTAGACAATATGAAAAGTATAAAACTAAATTTTGCAATTAGTATTGAAAGACGAGAGAAAACGGCTTTTGCATGCAAACTTTTTTTGCATTGCCAATATTATTTGCATTCAAAACGCAAAATTTTTTTGCGCATCATAGCGAATCAGGGTAAAATAAAAGAAAAACCTGGAGCAAAATCATGAATAAAAACATAGAATACATGCAGCTTTTCATGGAAGCCATCATCGATGAAATAGATGTCGGGCTCCATGTGATAGACAAAAACGGCACCACCATTCTCTACAACAAAAAAATGTCCCAGCTTGAATCCATGGACAGCAAAGATGTGATGCACAAAAACCTTCTTGATGTGTTTATGTTTTCAAAGGAAGGAAGCACGCTTGTGCAGGCGCTCCAAAACGGCACGGAAACAAAGAACAGCAAGCAGACCTACTTCAACAACAGGGGCAAGGAAATTACAACGGTCAATAACACCTTTCCAATAAAAAATGGCCATGAAATTATTGGCGCGGTCGAAATCGCCAAAGACATGACCAAGATCGAAAGTCTGATGAAGAACACGATGAAAGGAAGAAGCGGAACATCTTATACGTTTGACAGCATCATCGGGGAAGGGTCTGCTATAAAAGATGTGATTGAGGGGGCAAAACGGGCGACACGGACAACCTCCTCTGTTCTGATTGTCGGCGAAACCGGCACAGGGAAAGAGCTGTTCGCTCAAAGCATACATAACGGAAGCAGCCGTTCTGCCGCCCCGTTTATTTCCCAAAACTGCGCCGCACTTCCGGACAATTTGATTGAAAGCCTGCTGTTCGGCACGAAAAAAGGGGCTTTTTCGGGGGCAGTCGACCATCCGGGTTTGTTTGAACAGGCAGAAGGCGGCACGCTGCTGCTTGATGAAATCAACTCATTGAATCCAAACCTACAGTCCAAGCTGCTTCGGGCCTTGCAGGAGAGAACGATCAGAAGAATCGGCGATACGAAAGACACGCCGATTGATGTGAGGATCATCGCAACCATCAACGAAGATCCTATTGAGGCCATTACGAAAGAACGGATGCGAAAAGACCTTTACTACCGATTAAGCGTTGTCACTGTTTTTGTTCCGCCTCTGAGAGACAGAACAGAAGATATTCCTCTGCTGATCCAGCGCTTTATCAGGAAATATAATGAGCTGTTCCAAATGGAGGTTAGGCGCGTTGATCAGGAGGTTATGGACATGCTGATCACGTATGACTGGCCCGGCAATGTAAGAGAGCTGCAGCACATGATTGAAGGCGCAATGAATGTGATGGCAGATGAAGAGACAATCCGCTTCAGCCACCTTCCCATGCACTTTCGCTCCAGATCATTTGCGAGGACACCTGCCTCTGCTCCTCCCCTTGAGGTTGAGGTACACCGAGAGGAAGAGACAGAATCCATACAGCTGAAAGAGCATTTGGAGCGGACAGAAGCAAGCTATATCCGTTCTATGCTGAAAAAAAACCGCGGCAACATTACAAAAACCGCATCAGATGCCGGGCTGAGCCGCCAGAGCCTGCAGTACAGGATGAAGAAGCTTGGTATACATGCGTAAAAAAACTTTCGGGTGATCTTGACGGTTACGTTTCGGAATGCAAAATAGAAAGGACTTGCACACCATTTACCAGCTAAAATGGTGTGCTTCTTGTATTGCAACCCAATCGACTGTTTTATCCTATTCCTTTTCAGGTTTCTTATTTAAAATAAAGCGAAGTTCATTAATATCATCATCAGATAGCGTATCTTCCTGAATGAATTGGACAAGCATGGATTTCAGGGTGCCTCCATAGATGCGGTTGATAAATGATTCAGTTTCGGCACGCTGGCACTCTTCCTGTGTATAAAGCGGGTAAAAGGTGTAAATTCTTAGATTTTTATTGACGCCCACTACATCTTTTTGAACCAGTCGATCGAGAAGAGTGCGTATCGTTTTCGGCTTCCAGTCGGTACTCTCCTGTAAGGAGGATATGATGTCACTCGCTGTTTGAGGGGCTTTTTCCCAAAGCACGTTCATGATTTCCCATTCTGATTCTGAAATACTAGGTATGTTTTTCTCCATATTTCACCCCTCCATTTCCTTTGTAGATTCCTAAATCCCGTAAGATTGATAATGTAATTTCTGACGCCTTGCTTCCTGATGAATCAACTTTGTTTTGTATATTGGCAGCAAAGAAATAAGTATTGTCCTTCGTCTCTACATAACCGATAAACCAGCCATTGATGTTTTTTCCATTCACTGTTCCTGTACCTGTTTTTCCCGATAGGCGAGCTTCTTCATTCTTTTCTATGAGCAGTGCTTCTTTAACAGTTTGGATATGCGTTTGCTCATATCCAAATTGGTTGTGATAAAAGGATTGCAGAAGTTGGACTTGCTCGACTGGAGAAATTTTCAATGAGGATTCGAGCCAAAATTCATCTAATCCTCCTGATATATCAGAATTTCCATAGTTTATCTCTTTTAGATTGGATTGTATGATTTCAAATCCTGTTCTGCGATCTGCTTCTTGGAAATACCAGCTTACAGATTTTTGCAGAGCAGATGAGACATCCTGATCCTCATTCCAAGCGTCATAGGGCTGCTCTGTCCCATCCCATGCAAGAGTGGATTCTTCAGGTGAAATCACATTTGATTCTAGTGCAAATAAGGCACTGTAGATCTTGTAAGTGGAATCAGGTGATACCCGCAGCGTACTTTTCTCTTCATTATAAATGCGATATTGCTTTGCATTCTCATCATATAAAACAAAGCTTCCTTCATACCCTTGAAAGAATTGATGTAAATCCTCATACACTGCTCCGTCATTATTAAAATAGTATCGGTCGTTTTCCGTCGCAAATGCAGAAACGAAAGGTAACTGGATTGTCAGAATGATGCTGGCCAGCACATAAATAAAGATGCTTTTTCTTATTGATTTTCCTGCGGAATGCTTGTAGTCAGAAATGTGTTCAATCCGTTTTTTGATTTGAACCTTCGAACCGTTTAATTGCGTCACTAACTGCAGCTTGCTTGACCGCTTTGAAAGAGCCAGAAAATTAATGATTGTATGTCCATAATCACTAAAAGAGTGATCATCCAGCAACTGTAAGACAGATGCATCACATGCAATTTCCCGATCGAATCTCATTTTTCTAAAAGCAAGCCAGATAAGGGGATTAAACCAATAAATAATTTGATAGAACAATATCACGTAATTTGTCAGCAAATCCTTGTTTTTATAGTGACTCAGTTCATGAAGAAAGATATACTCGTAATTTTTCAAGCTGAGCCAGTGTTCATGCTGAGAAGGTAAAACGATAAATGTCTGAAATAGTCCGAATATCATTGGCGATTGGACTCTTTTCGAACGAACAATCTTTATTGATTTTTTAATCTGCAGTCGTTTCTTGCATTCTTCAAAAAGCACGAGAACTTCGTGATCGGCAAACGCAGAAGAATCCTTCTTTATCCTGCTAAGTTCGATCAATCCGCGAACCATAGTAAAGGCAACTATAAGCATCCCCGAAACCCATAAACCCGCCACACTCATAGTAAGCAAAGACAGGTCCGGCCGGTTGACAGATTCAGAAAAATCTTGAATAAGGTTCAGACTCTGCATCGTTCCATTTTTTTCTGTCTGAGAGCTGGGTGCATTAGCCTGATATGTATCTCCGCTGCTAAAGAGAGAACTAAAATGATATAAATCAGCCGGTATGAATGGAAGTGCTAAAGACAAAAAAAGAAACATCCACAAATGATAAGTCCATTTTGCTGTTAATTGTCTTCGAAACCATATTCGTATAAGCAGAATAACAATAATAGAAAATGAAGACACCAGCAGACCTATTATAAACAAAGGTAAAGACATGTCTTTCAATACCACCTCTCTTGACTATAAATTTTTAAAAAACAGAAATATAGCATATTTATAGTGGCTTGATGACAAAAAAATAAAGTATTGACTTCATTCGATTACACATGTAATACTATACTACAGATGTAGTCGGACTACAAATGTAATCATTTTAATAGTCCTTGTATGAGAATAAACATTCAATTCGTACATTAGTAGGTCTTCATTCTACATCCAGAACAAAAGCTAGGGCGCAAGAGTTAAAGAGGCGGTTGCCATCAGAGAAGCATACATAATAAATACTTTTTAGAAAGAGGTTGAATGTTAATGAAATCATTAAGCAATATTTATCGTAATTCATCTTTCAAAAAAATAGTGCCTGTTCTATTCCTTTCATGTGCAACGCTTATAGGTTGTTCAAACAATAATGTGCATACCGATATAACTAAACCCAAGGAACAAGAAAATGCCACTAATCATGATTTTGCTGAGCTTGAAGAAAAATTTGATGCCAAACTTGGTGTCTTTGCCCTGGATACTGGTACAAACCGGACAGTAACCTATCATCCAGATGAGCGTTTTGCTTATGCATCCACTCATAAGGCTCTGGCTGTAGGAGCCCTTTTACAACAGAAATCAATAGAAGACCTTAATCAAAGAATTACTTATACACGCGAGGATCTTGTTAATTATAATCCGATTACAGAAAAGTATATTGATACGGGGATGACTCTTAAGGAGCTTGCTGATGCTTCTCTTCGATACAGTGACAATACTGCCGGGAACCTTATACTCGAACAATTGGGCGGACCGGCCGGATTTAAGAAAGCACTGGAGGATATTGGAGATAACACGACAAGCCCTGAGCGTATGGAGCCAGATTTAAATGAAGTTAATCCTGGTGAAACCCATGATACGAGTACACCAAGAGCACTTGCTGCCAGTCTTCAGGCTTTTATATTGGGAGATGCACTTCCAACTGAGAAACGTGAACTTTTAATAGATTGGATGAAGAGAAACACTACTGGGGATGCGTTAATTCGTGCCGGAGTGCCGGAAGGATGGGCAGTGGCTGATAAAACTGGATCAGGATCATACGGAACGCGCAACGACATTGCGGTCATTTGGCCACCAAAAGGAGATCCTATTGTGCTTGCTGTCCTTTCAAGCCGTGATAAAAAAGATGCATACTATAACGACAAGCTTATTGCTGAGGCAACAGAAATAGTAATGAATGACCTTAAAGTCAAAAATAAATAGATAAAAAAGAGGAACTCCATTTACAGCTGGAGTTCCTCTTTTTATTGTACTGAGTGGAACATGTATTGTTCTTATGCAGCCTCTTTTATGCTGCTTTTTCTAATCTCTGAAACAGTTTTGATTTTGAAATTTTTAAACACGATAGAGCCGATGAGCCCTGTAATTCCGCCGGCTACGGCACATAGTGCAGCTGCGATTGTAACGGTCATAGGATCATTGAAGCCGTACATAACAGCAAGGCCTGCAATCGGTGTGGCTGTTCCAGTCGCATCATTGACAAGACCGAAAAGTGAAACAACAACCCCTGCAGCGGCCCCGCCGAAGAAATTAGTGACGTAAACAGGCACAGGATTCGCGGTAATAATGTCCGCCTGTGTAAGAGGCTCTATGGCAACGGCAATCGTTGTCCGTCTGTCGCCGAATTTCAGGCGGCTGAAAAGGACATAGTTCATAAAGGATGACCCGAAGACTGCAAGTGCACCGATTGCCATCGGCAGACCTGTTAATCCAAGCATGGCAGTAAGAGCCATTGAGCTTAGCGGCGCAGTAGCAACCACTGTAATGACTCCGCCAAGAATAATTCCCATCAGAACCGGATTGCTGTTGGCCGTTTCGGTAATAATGCCGCCAATGTTCAGAAGCGTCGCATCAACTACAGGGGTCAGACCGTTTCCGATGAAGCGGACAAGCGGCGCCGCCACAATGATCGTAACGAGCAAATCCAATCCTGCAGGCGTTTTTTTCTCAATCCATTTCACCAAAAACGCCACAACGTAGCCCGCAAAAAATCCCGGCAGCAAACCGAGTCCCGCACAGGATACACCAAGCATCAGGGCATAAACCGGCGATACCCCGAGCGCAAGTGCGACAAGAGCTGCAGCTGCAACTCCTCCCATACTGCCTGCGGCATCTCCCACTTCTCCGAGAAATTCAATTTTCAGGAGATCTCCCCCTACAAATCGCTGAAAGGCTTCAACCAAAAAGGCCGCCACAGCAGCGTTTGCCAGAGCCCCCATCGCTTTCATGCCCTTTGGAGCTTTATAGCTGAATAATGAAAATAAACCAAGTACGACTAATAAGAGCACTGTTCCTTTTACTAAATCCATCTGTCTCTCTCCCCCGGCTGAAAAAGAGCCCTGTTGCTCTTTCACGTAATCTGTATTCATTTCAATTAAAAAGCCCCTATTTTCCCACACCATCAGCCGCTAGACAGAAAGCATGGCAAAATAAGAGCATGGAAAGGACTCGGTCAATCTGAAAGACTTCAGACTGATGCATCCGTATGAACTCATTTTTTGCTGTACACACTTTCTTGTAGTCTGTCATTTTATCGGCTGCCAGGTAGAAACGTTCAGACCCTCTTACCTGAAATTATACAAGAATAAAAAATTTTGAATAATACGTAAAAGTATAACTCATAATGTCCCTTCTAACAACAGCCTGAAAAAGTTCAGAATTGTCTACTTTTTCAGCGCCTTCAGTACCTCACCGAGATATGGATTGTCTTTGTTTTCAACTTTATAAGCGGCAAAAATGGTATTCTCCACTTTGCGTTCGGGAAACAGGATCTTTATTTTTCCTGCATGGAGGGAGTCCTTTATCAAATAGTCCGGCAGAACACTGATCCCCATTCCCAGTTCAACTGCTTCAAGAATGGTTCGTAAATCAGGAAAAACGCAGTGAGGCTGAACTTCCGGCCGCTTTCCGAAGTGCACCCTGAAAAACCTCCTGATAATCGGGAGTTCAAGACCATAACTGAGCCATTTCTGGCGTTTCATCCAGTCTTCAGTTTCCTCCGCTTCAGGATAACCCGCAGGAGCAACAAGGACAAAATGCTCGTCCTCTATTTTTTCATAATCAATACCCGCTACCTGAACCTTCTGAGTCGTTAAAATGAGATCCGTTTCATCTTTTTGCAGAGCATCCAGAAGAGCCGGAGCCACATCAAAGTGAACCGACATCCGGATGTCCATCTCAGACAGCTTTGCTAAAGCTGCTTTTGTGAAATACTCTGTTGGCGATCCTATCCGAATCAGCGGCGCTGAAGATGCAGATGCTGAGGCATACCGGATCGACAGCGTCATTTTTTCAAGGTTCTCAATCAGCGGCACAAGCTTTGTGTAAAGTTCCTTCCCTTTCTCTGTCGGAATCATCTTCCGCGGAGCCCGCGTGAACAGCGGTTCGCCGACTTCGGCTTCAAGTGCTGCAAGGTGCTGGCTCATCGCAGGCTGAGTAAGAATGCGGGCTTTTGCAGCTCCGGAAACAGATCTGTGCTGGTAGATGCTGATAAAGCTCCGGTACCATTCAAAATCAATCATTTCAAGCTCTCTCCCTTTAGTTCTGTTATAAAAATTTTTATCGTTATCACTATGAAGTATTCTTTTATTATAAAAAAAGGACACCGACGGACTAAGCGGTCGGTGTCTGGCTGCCGTTTGTTACAGTTTTCTCAGTTTGAGCACTTGCCGGCTTTCCATTAAATCTGCCGTATTTTTTCTGTAGGCCTGATAATGTGCCGAATCAATGTGCTGCTTCAGGGCCTCCGCATCTTTCCACGTTTCGTAAAAGACAAATACACGTTCATCTTCAGCAGATTCGTGAAGCGTGTATTCCATGCATCCTTCTTCAGCACGCGACGGCGCCAGCACGTTTTGAAGCTCTGCTCTCAGTTCCGCTTCCCTGCCTTGTTTGGCTGTTAATATCGCTGTGATTGTAATCTGTTGCATAACTGGGTTTCCCCCTTTGCCTTATTTTATTTTTGCAACAATTTTTCCTTTTACATGACGGTTAGAAAGTTCTTCAAGGGTTTGCGGCACTTCTTCGAGTGAGATGACTCTCTCAAGCAATGGGGAAACTTTTTTCTCGTCGACCATTTTAAGCAGCTCATCACCCATTTTTGCAAGATCGCGCTCTGAAATGACATCATCGTGATGATGAATAGCATTTAAAGCAATTTCATGGAAGGAGATAACCTTTGTAAATGGTTTCACACGGGAGTAATCAGGTGCTCCTGCAATGTGGGCGATGTGCCCGTTATAGGCAATCAAATCAAGTGAAGCAGTAGCATTGTCTCTTCCGACTGTATCAAGAACAGCGTCCACTCCCCGGCCGTCTGTCAGCTCCATTACTTTTGCTTTTACATCTTCTTTTGTGTAATCAATGACATGATCTGCTCCGAGTGAAAGCACATAGTCATGATTGCGTTCGGATGCTGTTGTAATGACTGTTTTGCCCGCAGCTTTTGCAAGCTGAATGCCAAAGCCGCCGACTCCGCCTGCTCCGCCGTGGATCAAAATTGTCTCGATAGCATTCATCGGAAGCTTGCGGAACAGCGCCTGATACGCCGTGTATCCTGCTGTTGGAAGAGCTGCCGCTTCTTCAAACGTGATGCTGTCCGGTATGCGTGAAATCGTATGAGCCGTTGTCACACCATACTCCGCATAGGCCCCTCTTTTATTGAAATCTCCGTGATATACGACGCGGTCTCCCTTTTTCCATTCAGTGACGCCTTCTCCCACCTCGTGAATGGTACCAGCTGCATCAAGACCGAGGATATGCGGGAATGACCAGTTTGGGTTGCCGTTTGTTCCTGTTTTATAGTCAACAGGATTCAGCCCGGCTGCATGGATTTCGACTACAACCTCACCCTTCTGAGGTGCCGGTTTTTCCGTTTCTTCAATCTTCATGTTCTTCCATTCGTTTTTGCCGTTCAGCAGTAATGCTTTCATATTTTCTGACTCTCCTTATGTGTTAGTTCATCAATTAGTCTTTCCTGTGATTTAAAAAAGTCCTTCTCTTTTTGCGACAAAAGAACCTTACATAAACGAAGAAGACCTGTAAACCGCAGTTTACAGGCTTCCGCCGTGAATTAGCTCAATTGTTTAACGACTTCTTTAGCTACGCTGATTGTAGACTGCGGGTTTTGTCCCGTAATAAGACGGCCGTCAGCTTGAAGATGGTCTGTCCAGTTCTCAGCTGCCACAAATTTTGCTCCAAGCTCGCGCATGCGTGTTTCAAGAAGAAACGGCATGAAACGGTCAAGTGTTGTGGCTCTTTCTTCTTCATCTGTAAAAGCTGTAACAGCTTTTCCTGCAACAAGCGGCGTGCCGTCAGAAAGCTTGACTCCGACAAGACCGGCTGGACCGTGGCACACGGCAGCTACAATTTTGTCTGCTTCATACAGGTCACGGATCAATTCCTGAAGCTTCACGTTATCCGGAAGATCAAACATCGTTCCATGTCCGCCCGGAAGGAAAATGGCATCAAAAGCAGATGCATCTTTCACGTCTTCAAGTTTTACTGTATTTTCAAGGTATTGAGCTGTATCAAGAATTTCCTGCGGAGTTTCTCCGCCTTCTAGGCTGCGTGCATCAACCGGTGCTTTTCCGCCAAGGGGACTTGCGACTGTGATGTCAAAGCCTGCTTTTTTAAATTCAACGTAAGCTTCCCCGAATTCAGAGAGCCAAAGTCCTGTTGCGTGATCCTCGTTCATTTTGTCAGCCGTTGTAACGACCATTAATATATGTTTACTCATAATATGTTACCTCCTGAGTGTGTTGGTTTGTTTAACAATTCCTAGTTTAGCGCGATGTTATCTATAATACAAATTAGATAATTATTGTTTATGTATAAATATATTTATTCACAGGACCCGTCCCTTTCCGCTCTAGGGGAGCTTCCTGATATGAACCGCTGGCAGGACTTTTATGTTCATTGCAGATTTCAAATCGCACCCGTTCCCTTGCGCTCCAGTCCACTGGAGTTTTACTTATGTATGTTCGTTTTAAGCATCAAAAAAACCAAGCCAAAAGCGGCTTGGTCTGAAAGGTTATTTCACTTTTACAGAAACAGGCTGGATATCAAGGACGGCATTTACAAATGAGTAATCATCTTTGCCGCCGTCTTTATAGCCCCAGAATCCGTCGGTTTTTTCTGTTTTTCTGAATGTGAGCTCAACGCCTTTTCCCTGGTTGAAGGCATAGCTTTTCACTTCTTTTTCACCGAAGTTGTCAACAAGGTTGTAGGAAATGAATTTGCTTAGTGTGCCGTGCGGAGTCAGTACGCCTGAGTGCGGCACTGCCTGGTAATCTCCGTATTCGTATCCTGTTGTGCTGACTTTGTGTTCGCTGATGCTGAATTTCTTTGTTTTAAGGTCGAAAGCGTCACCTTCTGCGAGTGAGGACAACTGAATATTTTTATATTGGCTTTGAGCCGCAGGGTTCGTCTGAACTTCTGACAGATCGACAACTGTAACCCCTGCACGGCCGACTACTTCTATTTTCTTCTCGGCATTGCGGACAACCATGGCCGTATCTTCATCAATTCCGTAAGAGAGCTGATTGCGGTCACCTTTTTCGTATGCTGTTGCGATCAGTCTTCCAAGACGGGCTTTGTTGTCGAAATGCTGGTCAATGATGCCGTATTGGAAGAAGCCAAGTCCGCGCTCGAGATATCCCGGTCCGCCTTCCTGCTGCTGCATGCCGTCATA
This sequence comes from Metabacillus mesotrionivorans, assembly GCF_052171315.1. Classification (NCBI taxonomy): domain Bacteria; kingdom Bacillati; phylum Bacillota; class Bacilli; order Caryophanales; family Bacillaceae; genus Metabacillus; species Metabacillus mesotrionivorans. The sequence continues at coordinate 63,447 of NZ_JBQMFF010000007.1, forward strand.
GGTGTCAGTGAACCCTTTTGCAAGAGTGTCAAGACTTCCTCCGCCTGCGAGCATAACATCACTCATGATGGCTGCCCCGGCACTTGTTCCTCCAAGGACGGCCCCTTCTTTATAGATGTCCCAGATGGCCGACAGCGCTTTTGATTCAGACTGATCAGTGTTGAAAAGAGCTTTCGTGATTTTCGTTTGATCTCCTCCGACGAACCAGATGGCGTCTAGTTCTTTTATTCTGGAGACTGCTTCATCTGAATTCTTCATCGCTTCCCATTCAGCTGCATCATTCTGAGGAGTGTCCTTGTAATTTGAAACAGTCACAGGCAGGATTTGAATGTTTTCTTCTTTTACTCCGTATCGAATCAGATCCTTTTTAAACGTATTGCTTGAACTTAACGACCCGCTTGCTGCCGGAACAATTCCGAATTTGGCATCCGTTTTCCCGTTTGCCAGGTCGATGAACGATTTGTAAACCGATTCGTTGGTTGATCCAAGAGCGCCGCCTGCAATGACCAGATTTCCTTTGATGTCACCCCGGTCCTGTTTACTAGGAACCGTAAAGTCAGAAGGTTTATAGTCTTTGAACGCCTTGTCATCCTTCGTAAATGAAACACTCACCGGCGAGACATCCATTTTGACCTTCACAATTGAATAGTCATCCTTCTGCCCGTCCTGATAGCCCCAGTAGCCGTTTGTTGCAGCCGTTTTACTGAAGGTCAAAGCAAACCCCTGCCCTTTGCTGTCGTAGAGATAGCTCTTGACTGCATCCGCTGATTCGTTGTCTGCAAGCGAATAGGAAAGGTATGGCTTCAGCCTTCCGTATGATGTTAAAACACCTGTTGCATCAAGCGGCTGGAATGAATAGTATTCATACCCTTTTGTCCCCTCTTTGTCCTCTCTGAAAGAAAAAGCTTTCGTTTTCAGGTCAATTTTATCTCCCGGAGATAAAAAACTGACCTCAACGCCGTTTACAGGGTGCAGGTCTTTGGCGGCAGGCTTTGATTTGCTTGTATCAATAACCGTTACGCCCCCGCGTCCTGCGATTTCGGCTGTTTTTGTCCGATTATCGACAATCAGTGCCGTATCTTCATCAATTCCATATGAATAATTCTTTTTCTTTTGTTTTTCATACTTAACGGCTGTTGCGGCAAGCCGTCCAAGTCTTGCGCGCTCATCAAAGTGCTGGTCTACAATTCCGTGCTTAAAAAATCCAAGTCCCCGTTCAATATAGACAGGCGCGTACTCTTTGTCAGGATCACTCTGATCCTTTGTTGTAAATTCGCCCTTCAGTCCCCCGAGGCTGTCTCCGCCTGTGATCATGACATCACTCATGATGGCGGCTCCTGCGCTTGTCCCGCCTATGACAGCCCCTTTTTCATAAATATCCCAGATGGCTTCAAGTGCCCGCGTCCGCTTTCCCTTGCCCTGAAAAAGCGTTTCAGTTATCTTAAGCTGATCGCCGCCGACAAACCAGACAGCCGACAGACCGTTAATTTTCGCAGCCATTTCTTTCTTATTTGCATTGCGCTTCCACCATTTTTCATTAAATTCCGTGTCACTGAAGTCATGATTTGAGATTGGGAGAATTTCAACATTTTTTGGGTCTACACCGTATTTCACAAGATCTGCTTTAAACTCATTCGATGATTTTAATTTCCCGCTCGCTGCTGGTATAATTCCGATTTTAGCATTCCCGGCGCCTCCAGCACGGTCAATAAAAGCATCATAAACCGCTTTGTTGCTGCTTCCAAGAGATCCCCCGGCAATCACAAGACTTCCTTTTATTTCTTCCTTGCCCGCGGCATTAGCCGGAATGCCGAAGCTTGACGCCAGAAGACAGGCCGCTGCAAGCATGCTGATACGTTTCTTCACACCAGTTCCCCCTCTTAATGTTGGATGCTTGTCTGTATACGCAGGCTGATTTTCATTTATTGTTCAAAGGTGCCCTTAACAAGCGGGACGCCTTCTTCAACCATTATTTTTCCTTTCGCAATGACCGTGTCGATCACAAGCGATTCTTTTTCAAGCAGCACAAGATCTGCGTCATGCTGTTCGCGGATTTCCCCTTTTTTCTTAAGCTTCAGGATCCTGGCCGGGTTTGAGGTAATCACCTGCAGTGCGGTTTCAAGATCAACTCCTTCATCAAGAACAGCCGATCGTACCTCTTGATAGAGGGAAGAAACTTTTCCGACTTGAAGTCCGGCGAAATCTCCGTTTTCATCAAAATAAGGAAGACTTGCCTGTCCATCTGATGAAAACGTAATTTGTGTGACAGGCACTCCTTTTTCAAGCATCAGTCTGAGCCCCCGGCTGCACTTCACTTCCCCTTCTTCGAGGAATTGGGGAATCGTGCTCGTTGTGAAATCCACATATCCGCCAATCTCTGCATACCTGATGCCTTCTTCAAACAATTCTTCATTCCGGTTAATATGAGTCGGGTGGAAATGATGAATCGGGATATCCGTTTTTTCGGCGATTTCAAAAAGCAGGTCGAGTTTACGTTCACTGTCTCCGACATGGATTTCAAGGACACCGGCCTTCCCCGTGATCAGACCGCCGTTTCTTGCGGCGGCAGCTATTTTTGCAAGTTCTTCAAACGTCGGTTCTGATGAACGGTGATCGGAAATCGCAATCTCTCCTACCCCGATCATTTTATCGATAAAAATAAGATCCTCTTCAATTTTTCCGGTCAGCGTTTTGACGGGAGTCTGGTAGGACCCAGTGTGCAGAAAAGCCGTGATGCCTTCTTCATCCAAGGCATGAGCTTTTGCAAGCAGACTTTCAATTTTTCTTGTCGTCCCGTCTGTGCCAAGCACACCTACAACCGTTGTAACGCCTGCTTTCGTGGCATCGGTCAAGTTCAGCTCGGGGGTGCGGGTTTTAAACCCGCCTTCTCCCCCTCCGCCAATAAGGTGAACGTGTGAATCGATGAACCCCGGAACAAGAAGTTTCCCCGTTCCGTCAATGACATGAACAGACAGTGCTGAAAGATCAAGATCAATCCTGTCTTTGATGTAGCCGATTTTGTCCGCAGTAAGAAGAACATCCTTCCTGCCTAAATAATGCGGCGCGTAAACTTCTGTATTTTTTATAAGTGTAAGCAAGTGTAAACCTCCTGTTTATCTGGGATGATCCGTCTTTAAAACGGTCCGTAGTCCATTAAATGAGCAATCACAACGGCTGCAAGGCCGATCAGATATTGAATGAAAACAAGCGGGAGCACCCATTTTGCCCACTTTGTCCAAGGAATGCCCGCAATCGCAAGTCCGGCCATCAATGTGCCTGCTGTCGGGAAAATAATATTGCCGATTCCATCTGCAAATGAGAAGGAGAGAACAGCTGTCTGACGGGTAATATCAAGCAAATCGGCAAGCGGCGTCATGATCGGCATCGTCAGCATCGCATGTCCGCTGCCTGAAGCAAGGATAAAATGGATGAGAGCCTGGAAATTGTACATTCCGATCACGCTCCAGAAAGCAGGAATATTCTTAAGCGTATCAGACACTCCAAAAAGCATAGGGTCAATGATATGTCCTTCATTCAAAACGACCAGTGTCGCTCTTGACACCCCAATAATTAATGCGCCTCCAATCAAAAGCGAAGACCCTTCGACAAACGATTTTGCAATCTGGTCAGCAGAAAGTCTGCCGATGATTCCGATTAGAATAGTTAAAACAACGAATAATGCAGCAATCTCGGTAATATACCACTGAAATTTAATCACTCCAAAAGCAAGTACGACATAGTTGAGAAGGAATGCCGCCAAAATCAGCTTGTGCTTTGTTTGAAGCCTTTCTTTTGAATGAAGCAGCACATCCGCTTCCTCTTTTGTATATTTTCCGAAGAACCCTTTTGACGGATCCTTTTTCACTTTCATCGCATGACGGTAAACGAAGATGACGGAAACCGCATAGACAATCACGAATAATACAAGTCTGTATCCCATGCCTGAGAACATCGGAAGCTCAGCTATTCCCTGAGCGACGCCTACTGTAAATGGATTCATGACCGCGGTAGTAAAACCGGCAGCTGCGCCTAGAATAACAATGGCCGTTCCCGTAAGTACATCAAATCCCAAAGCAAGCGCAAGCGGAATGAGCAGCGGAATATAAGCAAGCGTCTCCTCAGCCATCCCCATAAGCGATCCGCCGACTGCGAAAAACAGCATCATGACCGGAATCAAGAGCTTCTCCCTTGAAGCCAGCCTTTTTGCAAGCGTGGTAATGAGCAAATTTATCGTGCCGGTAGCAGTTAATACTCCAAAAAATCCTCCAATGATCAAAACGAAGAAAATAATGTTTGCCGCTTCAACCATTCCTGTATGAAGGGCCTTTACCATGCCGAACGGACTGACCGGCGTATTTTCAGCAGACGTGAAGGTATCCGGATCAATCTCTGTTCTTCCGTCAACCTCTACCCTTGCGTAGTCTCCTGCCGGCAGTACATAGGTTAATAGAGTTGCAACAACCAATACACCCAGGAGGAGGGCAAATACATTGATCTTTCTTTCCTTTTTTGGTTTCACTTCTTTTCCCTTTGGTTCATAAGCTTTTTCTGCAAGAGCCATGATCATTTTCTCCCCTTTTTCTTTTGATGCGTTTGATAAGGTAAATGCAATATTTGTGCCAAGATGAAAAAAAGAAGAGAAAATGCTGTTATCACCCGAACTCAATGCTTGTCATATGTAAGTATCATTCAAAATGATATTTTCTTCAAGGGCTCATATTCACTTTACTGCATAAAGAGTTATTATCTAAAATTTCTAATAACCCTCTCTTTTTTGGCCTTTAATTGGTGATTTATTATGATATGATAAAACCAATAGAACCAAAAGGAGCGAATGTATGAAACAATCTCTTATTCTCCTGACAGGCGGTACAAAAACAAAGAAAACGCTTCACCATCAGCTTGTTCAGCTTTTGGGCGATGACCTTTCTATAAGGAGCTATGCTGCTGATGAAGGTCTCCCTTCGAATCTGAAAGCTGATATTATCCTTTTTTCCTCTGAAGCCCTCAAAGACGAATTGAACCACATAAAGAATATAGATGCAGAAAAAGTTATAATCGGTAAACGCACCGTTCATCATGACTATCTCGACAAGCTCCTTTCCATTCCGGAAGGTTCAAGTGTCCTTGTCGTCAACGATGAGTACAATGTCACAATGGAACTGATTCAGTCGCTATATCAGCTGGGGATCAGCCATGTCAGGTTTCTCCCGTTTAAAAAGAATCAGACCTATCATGAGAAAATCGATGCAGCCGTTTCACCTGGCGAGATCGAACTTGTCCCCCCTTACATACCGCTTATTCTCGACATTGGTGTGCGGCTGTTTGATATGACAACGATCTTAAAAATAGCGGACTACTGCAATCTGCCTGAAAATGCAGCTCTCCACATTTCAGAGAGGTACATCCGCAGCATGATTGAGCTGCAGCAAAAGCTGATGGCTGCGCAAAAGCAGACAAAAGCGATTTATCAGCATCTCGAGAACGTGGTCAATACGGTGGATGACGGCATTCTCGCCATGAATAAAAAAATGGAATTAACGGTTTTTAATGAAAAACTTGAAGCGCTGTTTCAAGTAAGGGGATCAGATATCATCAATCTTCCGATTCAAACAGCAGCCCTGCAGGAAGACGTGGTTTCATTTATTCAGAACGGCATAGAAGAAAGCCGCCTTTTCAGCATTCACGGTGTCGATGTTGCTGTATATCGCTATTCAATGGCTTTAGAACAAACAACTGTCGCTGTCTTTAAAAGCGTCCGGCAGGCATCGGAAATTGAAAAAACGGCCCAGCGGAAGCTGCGCGAAAAAGGATTTTTCGCTAAATACAGCTTTGATGACATCATTTGTGAAAATACCGGAATGAAAAACCTCAAGCAGATCGCGAAAAAACTGGCTCTTTCCGAACATCCGATTTTAATCCAGGGAGAATCAGGAACAGGCAAAGAATTATTTGCACACGCCATTCATCAGCATTCCATGAGAAAAAACGGACCGTTTCTGCCTGTCAACTGCAGTGCTCTGTCAGAAAGCCTGCTTGAGAGTGAACTTTTCGGCTACGAAGAAGGGACATTTACGGGTGCTCAGCGAGGGGGGAAAAAAGGATTGTTTGAGCTGGCTGACAACGGAACCATTTTTCTAGATGAAATCGGCGACATCAGTCTCTCAATGCAATCCCGGCTGCTGCGAGTCCTTCAGGAAAAGGAAATCCGCAGAATCGGCGGAACGAAAATCATACCCATTAATGTCAGAATCATCTCGGCCACAAATAAACGGATTGAAAAGCAAATGAAAGAGCAGACATTCCGCAATGACCTGTTCCACAGGCTGAATGTCCTTAACCTCTCCATTCCGTCACTGAAGGAAAGAAAAGAGGATATCCCTCTTCTCATTCACCACTTCATCACAAAAAACGGCAAGTGGCTCAAGGTCGAGCCTGCATTAATGAATTTGCTTGCATCAGCAGAATGGGACGGCAACATAAGAGAACTTAAAAATACGGTCGATTATATGATCACAGTTGCCGATGGCTCTGTTTTAACGAAACATGACCTTCCTCATTCGTTTTCAGCAGACATTCCTCAAGCAGCAAGCAGCGAACAGTCAGAGCATGACGCCATCCTGTCGATTGTGAAAGAATGCAACCTGGCAGGAAAAGCAGCAAGCAGAGATTTAATCTCGGAAAAAACAAAAGAATGGATCATGCCCCTTACCCCTCAGCAAGTGCGCAGACGGCTTGACGACCTGGAGGAAAAAGGATGGATCCAAAAACGGAAAGGACGCGGCGGAACGAAAATTACGGAGGCGGGGATAAGGTATTTGAGAGAACAGCTGACGTGAAATAAAGGTCAGCATATAAAAGCCGGACCTGTTTTACAAGGTCCGGCATTTGCCTATTCTCTGTTTTGTGTAAAAATCAATACAAACTTCAGCAGTTCGAGCAGAGAGATGAGTGCGGCAGCTACATATGTCAGGGCGGCTGCTCCAAGCACTTTGTTCACTCCGCGCTCTTCTTCATTCCGGATGATGCCTTCTGCAATCATAAAATCCTTTGCTCTGTTGCTTGCATTAAATTCGACAGGCAGCGTTATAAGCTGAAAGGCGACAGCTGCCGAGAAGAAAATAATGCCGAGTCCGATCAGATTCATTGAACCCAGCAAAAATCCTCCAATCAGCAGAAAAGGCGCCACCCCGGAGGACAGGCTTACAACCGGGAACATTTTATGCCTTAACGTCAGGGCCCCGTATGCTTCTTTATGCTGAACGGCGTGCCCCACTTCATGTGCCGCAACCGAAATGGCGGCAATCGAATGACCCGCATAGACAGGCTCGGAAAGGCGAACCGTTTTTTTCGTCGGATCATAATGATCGGAAAGAGTTCCTTTGACAGGTTCTACCGGAACATGATGGAGACCGTGATGATCAAGAATCCTCCGTGCAACCTCCATGCCGGTAAGTCCCGATGATGCCTGAACTTTTGACCATTTATTAAAATTGCTTTTCACCTTGGCCTGCGCCCACAGGGCAAGCCCGAACGCGGCAAAAATGAGAATATCCATCGGATGAAAAAACATATAGCGCCTCCTGAGTAAAGTTCTTACTGTTATATTTCCTCAAGCATCTGTTAATAAACAGCGAAGTGCTATCATGATGTGCCCATCTTGTAGTAAAATAATGGCATACCACATGGAAACGAAGGTGAAAGCATGACGATCAAGCAGGAAAATGAAACTCTTGAGGAACTGCAGAAAGCGGAAAAACATTATTCCGACTCAAAGTTCTGGGATAAATTAAAAAAATTCGGCAAAAAAGCCGGATCATCTGTCGTGTACGCTGTCCTTTTGCTGTACTATACCCTTCAGAAACCTGAAGTGCCTGCCAAAACAAAAGCCATCATTATCGGTGCTTTAGGCTACTTCATTCTGCCGCTTGACCTTATACCGGACCTTGCCGCAGGCGTGGGCTACACCGATGACCTCGGAGCTTTGGGCCTGGCACTCCTTCAGGTGGCAATGTATATTGATGATGATATAAAAAGCCAGGCGAAGGAAAAGCTGACTGAATGGTTCGGACCTTCTGTCGACACCGCTGCCATTGACGAGAAAATCAAATAAGTGCGATAAATAAACGTCTGTTCCGCTTTGGAACAGACGTTTTTATGGTGAAAAAGAATTTTTACGAACTCTGCAGCAGGACTGCGAACCAATTTTAAGGTCTAACAAGCCAATTTGGTCCGTTAACAATCCAAATTTCCGGTCTAACAATCCAAAACACACCGCTAACAATCCAATCATCAAAAACGCCTGAAAAGTAACCTCTCAATCCCTCGGCGCAAACAGCATAACGGAAACTCCGACAAGGCAGATACCTGCCCCGACCCAATCATAGAGATCTGGAGGCTTCCGGTCAACTCCCCATCCCCAAAGAACAGAGAGAATGATGAAAATCCCTCCGTAAGCAGCGTAGACCCGTCCGAACGAAGGAAACGTCTGCATCGCTGCAATGATTCCATAAACAGCGAGCGATACGCCGCCGAATATTCCCCAGTAAACAGGTTTTCCTTCGCGCAGCCAAAGCCAGATCAGGTAGCCGCCTCCAATTTCTAAAAGACCTGCAATCAGGAATAAAAGAATCGAATACATCAAAAATGTCCTCCCGGTCTAAATCTCTTTTTTCAAAAGCTGCAGATCAATATACAGCTGAATCCGCGTATAAAAATCATCAAAATCGATGGCAGTCAGCTCCTGAATTTGATTAATCCGGTATTTGAGTGTATTTGCGTGAACAAACAGCTGTTCAGCGGTTGGTTTCAGTTTGCAGTTATTAAGCAGATAAATTTCAAGCGTATGAATCAGCTTCGTCTGGCTCTCCTCATCTTTTTTTCTCAGTATCTGGAGGCTTGTATTGTTGTAGCCGGTAATACTGTGGTGCTTTGAAATGGTCTCCAAGTATCTGAAAATGCCGAGCTTGCTGTATGTAAACGGCAGCTTTTCGGATGAACCGATAAACTTGGCAGCGTTAATCACTTCAAGAGCCTCAAAGTAAGATTTTCTTAGCTGCAGGATGGAGGAATACGAATTGCCGATGCCGGCATATATCTTATAGCCGCCAAGCTGGGAAATAACCGTCGACGTCAGTTCTGCTGCACTTGCCGAGAGCTGATCGGATACTTTTGCATTGCTTCCGATAATGACGACCACCTTCAGCTGATCGGTAAAGACGTGTGCAAAATGATTCAGTGCATTGGCAAACAGCCTGACCGTTTCCGTCAGTTCCTCCAGCTGCTCCTCCTCACTTTGGGAGACCGTGAAGATTGTGACAATAAACGTTTCCGGAATCATGATGCTGTGATTTGCCGCTTCCCACCTGATCTGATTTTCCGTTTGAAACGCCTGCCCGATAATCTTTTTGTAGAACTCGTTTTTTTCTTCGTTTTCTCTCAGGTTAATCTGATTTTTTTGATAGAGAAGCTTCCCGATGTGACGGGACACTTCATGAAGAAAATCGAGATCCTCCTCTGACATAGGCTCTGTCTCCTGAACCCATATATAGCCAAAAACCTGTTCTTTATAAATAGCGCTTACAACGACACGCTGATTAAGGCCGATTTCCGCAATCTGTTTCACTCTGAAAGGATGGGGAATGGTCTTCAGCTGTTCCACAATTCCTTCATCCATAAACTTTTCTAAAATAGGAATGGGCCAGTGTTTCGTGAAAATGGTCTGCTGATTCGCCTGATCAAACTGATCGATGTAATACGAACTGTAGGACAAAAGAGAGAATTGGTCATTTTCAATCACAACCGGCTTTTTCAAATAGGTGCTGACCATATCCGTAATATCATTAATGTTTGCAATGGTCTGGATCTTCTCAAGGATCATGCAGATCGGCCCCCCGATTCTTTAGGTAAATTGATGAACCTAATTATATACCTTTTGAACAGAAGAAGGGAATACCGGGGGAATTGAAAACAAAAAACAGGAAGTCCGCTTATATGGACTTCCTGCTGGATATTACTGTTTCAACACTCGTTCAAATTCATCAAATTGCTCCCCAGCTTCTTTAGGAGGCAGAGGTGTGATCATACTGACTGCAACAATGGCAATCAAGCTTGCGGCAAAGCCTGGAATCATTTCATAAAGCATGTCTGACAATCCGGCCATTGACCAGATGATGACCGTGGCAGCACCTACGATCATTCCAGCAAGTGCCCCCCACTTCGTCATGCGCTTCCAGAAAAGGCTCAGGAGGATCAGCGGTCCAAATGAAGAACCGAAGCCTGCCCACGCGTAACCTACAAGTCCAAGAATCGTGTCATTTTGCTCCCATGACAGAATCAGGGCAATGACAGAGATCAGCAGGACAGACATTCTTCCCAAGAAAACAAGTTCTTTATCTGATGCAGACCGTCTGAAGAATGTTTTATAAATATCCTCCGTCAGCGAGCTTGCTGTTACAAGCAGCTGCGAAGAAATCGTGCTCATGATGGCAGCGAGAATCGCCGAGATTAAAAATCCTGTGATGAATGGATGAAACAGGACTTCTCCAAGCACGATGAAAACTGTTTCAGGATCATCCAGTTTCGTGCCCTCTCCCGCAAAATAAGTGATGCCGAAAAATCCGGTAAGCATGGCGCCGATACTGGAAAAAATCATCCATCCCATTCCAATGGTGCGCGCCTTTTTAATTTCTTTCACAGAGCTGATCGCCATAAAGCGGACGATAATATGAGGCTGGCCGAAATAGCCGAGTCCCCATGCAAAGAGTGAAACGATGCCAAGGAAGCTTGTTCCTTTAAAGATATCAAGCAGAGCCGGATCTATTGAACCCGGTGTTTCAAATGCAGGCCCGAACCCTCCAACATGAATCACCGTGACGATTGGAACTAAGATAAGTGCAACAAACATAATAATTCCCTGGACAAAATCAGTCCAGCTTACTGCAAGGAATCCTCCAAACAATGTATAGGCGACAACAACGCCCGTTAAAATCCATAGACCCGCGTGATAATCAAGTCCAAACGTGCTTTCAAACAAAACCCCTCCGGAAACCATTCCTGAAGATACGTAAAATGTAAAGAAAATTAAGATAACTAAAGCCGAAATTAATCGTAAAATCCGGGATCCGTCTGCAAACCTGTTCTCAAGGAAGGACGGAATGGTGATGGAATTGTTTGCAATTTCCGTATACGTTCTTAAGCGCGGTGCAACATACAGCCAGTTTGCATAAGCGCCAAGCGTCAGCCCGATGACAATCCACATGGAACTCAGACCTGTCGCATACATTGCCCCCGGAAGACCCATCAAAAGCCATCCGCTCATATCTGCAGCTCCTGCACTCAGAGCTGTAACAGCAGGTCCGAGACCGCGGTCGCCAAGCATGTAATCATTTAAATTTGAAGTACGTTTATAGGCAAAATACCCGATCAGCAGCATACCTGCCATATAAATGCCTATTGATGTAATGAGTGCGTAGTCTATCATAAAAGTACCCCTCTTCCGCCAAAAATCTCTCTGTTTGATTGAGTCTGATTCCTTTTTTTAATGCAGTATTCTGCATCTTCATGCGAAATCAGCTTCTAAAAAGAGGAAGCAACTTGGTTGGTCACTTCCTCCTTCTTCTTATCCCTTTTGTTTATGCTGGAGCTGAAATCAGAACGTTTCAGACGTTGTTTTTGCCTGCATATGAAGCTGCAGATAATCTGGTCCGCCCGCTTTAGAGTCAGTACCGGACATATTAAATCCGCCGAAAGGCTGGTATCCGACAATGGCACCTGTGCAGCCGCGGTTAAAGTAAAGGTTTCCTACATGGAAATCTTCGCGTGCTTTTTCCATGTTTTCACGGTTTTTCGTGATAACAGCACCAGTCAGGCCGTATTCTGTGTTGTTGGCAATTTCAATCGCCTCATCAAAGTCTTTTGCTTTGGCAAATGCAACTACCGGTCCGAAGATTTCTTCCTGCATTAAGCGCGCTTTCGGATCAACGTCCGCAACGATTGTCGGCTGAACGAAGAAGCCTTTTGAGCTGTCGCCTTCTCCTCCAGATAGAATGCGGCCCTCTTCTTTTCCGATTTCAACGTAGCTCATGATTTTGTCAAAAGCAGCCTGATCAATAACAGGACCCATGAAGTGGTTTTCAGTCGGGTTTCCTACTGTCAGCTCTTTCGTCAGTTCAACCGCACGGTTCAAAACTTGATCGTATACATCTTCAACGATGACCGCACGCGAGCATGCAGAGCACTTTTGTCCCGAGAAGCCAAATGCAGATTTTACAATCGATTGAGCAGCAAGCTCAAGGTCTGCCTCTTTATCTACGACAATCGTATCTTTACCGCCCATTTCAGCGATTACGCGCTTAAGCCAGATTTGGCCGTCGTTCAGCTGTGAAGCACGGTTGAAGATGCGAAGACCTACGTCACGTGAGCCAGTGAATGAGATAAAGCGAGTTTTCGGATGGTCAACAAGGTAGTCGCCAACTTCCGCTCCGCTTCCCGGAACAAAGTTCAAAACGCCTGCAGGAAGACCCGCTTCAAGCATAACCTCAACGAATTTAGCTGCAACAACCGGAGTTGTTGATGCCGGTTTTAATAGAATCGTATTTCCTGTTACAATCGCAGCAACAGCCGTTCCTGCCATGATCGCAAATGGGAAGTTCCAAGGAGAGATGATAATGCCTACTCCAAGCGGAATGTAGTCATAGCGGTTGTATTCGCCCGGACGGCTTTCAACCGGTACTCCGTCTTTAAGCTTCAGCATTTGGCGAGCGTAAAACTCAAGAAAATCAATCGCTTCAGCTGTATCCGCATCCGCTTCATTCCAAGGCTTACCCGCTTCTTTTGTTAAAAGAGCCGAAAACTCATGCTTGCGGCGGCGGATGATGGCTGCTGCTTTGAAAAGAACATCAGCGCGGATTTCAGGTTTTACTTTTTTCCAGCTTTCAAATGCTGCAGATGCTTCCTGCATAGCCTTTTCAGCAAGCTCGCGGTTTGCTTTTGAAACTCGTCCAATTACTTGAGCCTTGTCTGCCGGGTTGTAAGACGTGATTTTGTCTTCAGTCGTTACTTTTTCTGCCCCAATGTAAAGTGGATAGTCCTGGCCAAGATAGCCTTCTACCTGCTCAAGCGCTTCAAGGTATGCTTTCTTGTTTTCTTCGTTTGAAAAATCAGTAAATGGTTCGTGTTTGTATGGAATCATGCAGATCCTCTCCCTTTTATAAAATTGGTTAGCTTTTTACCATACCTTTAAATGCAAATGCGATATTTGAAGGTCTTTCGGCAAGTCTTCTCATGAAGTAGCCATACCAGTCAAGACCGTATGGAACGTAAACGCGCATCTTGTAGCCCTGCTTCACAAGGTCAAGCTGCGTTTTGCTTCTCATGCCGTAAAGCATTTGAAACTCGAATTTTGAATTAGGGATGTTGTGCTTCTTAGCCAGCATCTTTGTATATTCGATGATCTGATCGTCATGGGATGCGATGGCTGTATAGTTGCCGTTAAGCAGGCTTTGTTCGATCAGCTTTTTGTAGTTTTCATCTACATCTTTCTTTTCAGGAAACGCTACTTCCGGTGATTCTTTATATGCGCCTTTTACAAGACGGAGAAACGGCTGATAGTCAGCCAGGTCGCTTAAATCTCTTTCTGTGCGGTACAGGTATGCCTGCAGCACCGTACTGATGCAGCTGTATTTCGCTTTAAACTCTTTAAAGATATCAAGAGTTGCCTGGCAGCGCACCTCATCCTCCATGTCAATGGTGACCATGACGCCGTGTCTTTCTGCCGTATCCAGAATCTTCGTCATGTTTTCAATAACAAGCTTCCGGTCAATATCTAGACCAAGCGATGTCATTTTCAGTGACACTTGAGAATCAAGCTTCTCTCTGCTGATCATTTCAATGGTTTCAATGCATTCTGCCGTCCGCTCGCGTGTAACGGCTTCCGAATCTACAAATTCGCCCAGATGATCAACTGTAACGGACAATCCGCTGTCATTCAGCTGCCTGATGAACTTTATGGAACTTTTAAAATCAGTTCCTCCGATAATCTTGCCGGCTGCAAAACTGCCTCCGCGCTTTTTAGCTATATTGTTAAGTAAATGGTTCTTTGATAAGAAGAGGAAAAAGTCTCTTGTAATCGCTTCCACTTTACATGCACCCCCTCATAAAAGTTGTTCTACACCCTCATCTTACGTCCTGTCGACAATTTTCACAACGTTCTAAAAAAACAATATTCAAGCGCTTTATTTGTTGGTTTTAGACAAATACAGGCAGATGAATGGGTTTATTACCTAATTTAACCAGAATCTCCGCACTCATCTCGGCCAGTTTTTAGTGACAGAATGATGCTGCAAAAAAGAGGAAACCATAAACAAAGATTTCTTTTTGAGAGGCAGGTGCGAGAGTTGAGCAATGAAAGGGAAATGGCCCGTCCCGCAGGAAAAAATACAAGGTGGACAATATCCGCGCTTCTCAGCACGTTCATCATATTGAACTATTTTGACAGGGTTGCCCTTGCTGCCGCTGCTCCTGAACTTCAGAAAGCCTTTTCGCTGAGCGCCTTTGAAATGGGACTTGTTTTTACGGTGTATAACTATGCCTACACCCTTATGCAGCTTCCGATCGGCAGTATGCTCGACAGATGGGGAGTCAGCTGGGTGACAAGGACAGGCATGGTCATCTGGACGTTTTTGACAATCAGCCTTGTCTTTATTCAAGGCACTCTTCTTTTATATATCATCCGTTTTTTCACAGGCATCACCAGCGCATCGGCCTTTCCTGCCGCCGCAAAAGCTACAGCCAGCTGGTTTCCTTTTCATGAGAGAGGACTTGCCAATGCCCTGTTTGATTCTTCTGCCAAGCTTTCAAATGTAATCGGCGGGCCTCTTGTAGCGATTTTGATTACCCTTTATGACTGGAAAACAGCTTTTTTGGCAATTGGGGCCATTAACGTGCTGTTTACCTTTGTCTTCTGGAAGTATTACGACGAGCCGGACACTCACAAGAGCATATCCAAAGAAGAAATCAACTACATTCATATGTATGAGGATTCCGCAGACCTTCCTTCTTACAAAGCGGCACTCGTGCTTAAGACGTTTTTTACAAACAAAAAGGCCTGGGGGCTGATGATCGGTTTTACCGGGTACGGTTATACCTTTAACCTGCTGCTTCTGTGGCTTCCTACATTCTTCAAGGAGCAGTTTCAGCTGGATTTGCTCTCTTCCGCTCTTTACACAGCCATTCCGTGGCTGATTGCCGCTCTATCAGGTATTCTGGCTGGAGGATGGCTTGTCGACAGTCTGATTAAGAAAGGATATTCTCCTGACAGAGTATATAAAAACATCATTTCGACGGGACTGCTTGTTGGCCTTATCTTTATCGGATCCATCTTTACATCAAGCCCCGTCCTGTCGATGATTTTTATTTCCATCGGCCTTGCCGGCATATCCGCCACAGCTCCAGTCGGCTGGACCATTGCAGCAAAGCTTGCACCGCCCGGCACAACAGCCATCCTGAGTTCAATGGTCAATTTTGCGAACAACCTTTTCGGAGGGATCATAGCGACCTTCTTGACCGGATACATAGTTGACGCAACAGGGTCATTTGATCTTGCTTTCATCATTGCGGCAGCCGTGCTCGTCATTGGCTTGATTTTTTACACCGTCGTGCTCGGTGAAATTGAACAGATTTCTGTTAAAAGCAAAAAGCTCTGAAACATGTCAGAGCTTTTTTCATTATCCCCTTGTCACATCAATGACTTTCGTCACGACAATTGGAGACCTCTTCAATTTTTTGTAGATGAAATCAGAAATAGCCGAACTTAATTTCCGTTCAATATCATCTGTCGGATGCTGATCAACAAGAGCAGCTGCCCTCGTTTCGATTTCTCCCATAAAGCTGCTTGATTCTCTCAAATAGACAAAGCCTCTCGAAATGATCTGCGGCTTGCGGATGATTTCTTCCCCTTCTTTAAAAAGAAGAATCGATAAGATTCCGCTGTCTGCCAGCTGCTTCCGTTCGCCAAGCAGAGAGGTTCCGACGTCACCGATTCCGTGGCCGTCCACATAAACAGACCGCGCGGGCACTCTGCCTGCCTGGTAAGCTTTCTCTTTTGACACATTGAGAACCTGTCCATTGTCGAGAATAAAGATGTTTTCTTCCGGCACAAAGCAGTCCAGGGCAAGTGTCTGGTGCATCTTCTGCATGCGGTACTCCCCGTGGATCGGCACAAGGAATTTCGGTTTCAGAAGCTTAAGCATCAGCTTCAGCTCTTCCTGGCCCCCGTGTCCTGATGTATGAATGTCATAAAGCTTGTTATCAATGACATCCGCTCCCGCTTTCATCAGTTTGTTGACGATACGGTTCACGCTGAGGACATTCCCCGGAATTGGAGAAGATGAGAAGATAATCGTGTCGCCTTCTTCAATATGGATATGGCGATGCTTTCCTTCTGCAATTCGTGAAAGGGCAGCAAAGGGCTCTCCCTGACTTCCCGTGCACAGAATGGTGAGCTCGCTGTTTTTGTAGGCACTGATTTCATTAGGGTCAATAAACGTGCCCTTTGGAGCATCAATATATCCGAGCTCAAGGCCGATGCCGATTGCTCTCTCCATGCTTCTCCCTGTGTAGGC
Source organism: Metabacillus mesotrionivorans (assembly GCF_052171315.1). Lineage (NCBI taxonomy): Bacteria > Bacillati > Bacillota > Bacilli > Caryophanales > Bacillaceae > Metabacillus > Metabacillus mesotrionivorans. Next base: position 80,069 of record NZ_JBQMFF010000007.1, read on the forward strand.
AACCTTTCTTCCGCATGCGACAGATGCCTGAATCACCTGTTGAAGACGGAAAACGTTTGATGCAAACAGAGCGACGATAATTCGTCCCGACTGCTTTCTGACTACGTTCAAAATATTCTGGCCGATTTTCTTCTCAGAAACAGAGAACCCCGGAATTTCGCTGTTGGTGCTGTCAGATAAAAGACAGAGAACCCCGTCCTGCCCGACTTTTGCAATCTTAGACAAGTCCTGCTCAGGACCTGCAGGAGTTAAATCAAATTTAAAGTCACCCGTGTGAACTACGTTCCCCTGCGGTGTGTGAATCACAACTCCGAATGAATCAGGGATACTGTGCGTTGTCCGGAAAAAGGACACATTCAATTCACCAAGTTCAATCAAGCTATCCTCCGTAATGTCGTGCAGTTCTGCTTCTCTCAGCAGCCCATGTTCTTCAAGCTTGTTCCGGATAAAGCCCATAGCCAGTCCCCCGGCATAGACGGGCACATTTAATTTTTTCAATAAAAACGGCACTCCGCCGATATGATCTTCATGTCCATGAGTAATGAACAGGCCTTTTACTCTTCCGGCATTCTTCACAAGATACGAGTAATCAGGAATGATGTAATCAACGCCCCTTAATTCTTCATCCGGAAACTTAACACCAGCATCAACAATGACGATTTCTCCTCCAAACTCAACCACATACATGTTCTTTCCTATTTCGCCCATCCCGCCAAGCGGTATGATTTTTACATTTTTTTCTTTAGTCATGTTTAGTCTCCCAGCAAGCTGATTGCTTATCTTAGTATCGTTTCTTCACAAAGTGAACTATCTTTCCATTGTATCACAACATGGCGAACAAAAGCGCAAGCGCCTTGCTCAGATCCGATAGGCAGATAAGAATCCGGCAGAAAAGTCCGGGTCCCGCCTTTTTTGCCGGATTTGTTCTGACAGAGGATCTAGGCGCTGGAGCTGGACGAAGATAACTTTATAACACCATCACCAAACTGAAAAAAATTTTTTCGAATTTATAGAGCATAAAAAAAAGACCGAAGTCAGCTTTCGCTTCCCTTCGGTCTCTCGCACTTATCCCCGTGCCCTGCCTTTTCTTTTCATGAAGAAATTATACAGAAACACAATCAAAGCAAGGACAAGAAGAATATGAATAATTCCCCCAGCGACCTTGAAAACAAGCCCGAGAATCCAAAATAAAATTAAAAGTCCAATAATCGTCCATAACATAGCGGGTCCCTACTTTCTCGTTTAGTTACAAAGTAGTTTCCCTTAATTCTTCAGAAATAAACTGGTCCTTTTTTTACAGGAGGCTTGGCAGAATAACGGTTACCGCAGTGCCTGCTGAAGCGTCACTTTCAATTCTGAGTTCGCCTTCATGGAGCCTGACAATTTCCTTTACAATAGAAAGTCCAAGTCCTGTTCCTCCTGTCAGGCGGCTGCGTGCTTTATCCGTCCGGAAGAACCGCTCTCCGATATGAGCGAGGTCCTGTTCCGAAAGCTCGCTGCCAATGTTATGAATGCGGAAATGAAATCGGTTCTTCTCTTCTGAGAAAGAAATTTGGATCACACTTCCTTCTTCTGCGTACTTTATCGCATTGTCAATCAGATTGTAGAACACCTGCTGAATCCGTTTCGGATCGCCCATAATAACAAGATCCTCATGCAAATGAAGCTTCGTCTGAAGATTTTTTTCGTGGAGCCTGATTTCAAACAAAGCAAATGTATCCAAAAACAGCTGCGCAATGGCGATCGGCTCTGTCTTTAAGGTATACATACTCTCCTGGAGAACGTCCAGGTCAATCAGGTCATGAATCATCTTGTTGACCCGGTTCGTTTCCCGTTCAATCGTCTTTACATAGTGCTCTGCTTCCTCAGGAGATTCGTACATCTGATGGGACAGCGCCTGGCTGTATCCTCCAATATAAGTAAGAGGCGTTCTAAGCTCGTGAACAATATTCGCAAGGAATTCTTTTTTGCGGGCCTCCTGCTTTTCAAGAGATTCGCTCATCGAATTAAACGCTCTTGCCAGCTCTCCGATTTCATCCCGCTTTGAAATCTGGAGCCGGTTGGAATAATTCCCTCTGGACACTTCCTTTGAAAAAAGCCGGATTTCCTGCAGCGGCTGAAACAGCGAGCGCCGAATCTGATTGACAGCAAGAAACAAAATCATAAAAAACATGGAACCTGCAAGCAAAAGAATCGGAATGCTCCCCTCAAACACTTCCTGAAGATCAGCCAGAGGCACGTATATATAAATATAGCTTTCTGTGCCGTTTTTCCCGGCAACAGGGAAAACGGCTCCAATGATTTCCCTGCCGAACTCTTCTACATACCCATCTTTTACAATAAACTCTTCATTCTCCAGCCTTTTTCTGTCTGACCGGGTTATGAGAGCCTGATGATTAATTTCGTACGGAAAATATGATGAGAGATCTTCAATCTCGTCAAGAACAATAATTTCATATTCAGAAACCATATTGTACCAGTGGATCTTTTCAATAATTTCTTCACTCAGCGTCCCTGAGTGATAATGTGCTGCTGTTCTCTCTCCCTGATAAATCACTGACTCTTTCACACTGTTGAAATAAAGCTCCTTATACAAAAAATGCAGAAAGAAAAAAGAAAAAACAATGCTGAAAAGAATGCAGACACCAATCAGCATCAGCACTTTCTGACTTAAATTTAATCGTCTAAGCAATGTCTACACCTCAAATTTATAGCCTACTCCCCAAGAGGTCTGGATGAGATGCGCATGATCTTTTAACTTCAGCCTCAATGTCTTGATGTGGGTATCCACAGTTCTGCCTGTGCCAATATAATTAGAGCCCCATACCGATTCAAGAAGCTGCTCCCGTGAAAACACCGCTCCCTTGTTTCTTGCCAGAATCGACAGCAGCTCAAATTCCTTCAGAGTCAGCGAAAGCGTTTCACTGCCAATTGTCGCCTTATACGAAAGAGCATCGAGGACAAGCGGCCCGGCTGTCACTCGGCTCCCTGCAGAAGTGCTCTGCCTTGCTCTTCTGAGAACAGACTCCACTCTTGCAAGCAGCTCTCCGGGATGGAACGGCTTTACAATATAATCGTCCCCGCCAATCTTGAGTCCCTGAATTTTATCCCACTCTTCTCCTTTTGCCGAAAGGAAAATAAGCGGAATCTCATACGCCTTTTTTAATTCCCCTGCAAAAGAAAACCCGTCCATGTACGGCATCATTACGTCTGCAATAATCAGATCGGGCACTTCTCTTTTCAGCATATCAAGAGCATCCGAACCATTTGCCGCTTCAATTACTCTGTAGCCTTCCTGAACCAGAAACGTTCTGATCAGAGACCTCATTGCTTCTTCATCATCAAGTACCATCACTGTTGTTGTGCTCATAAAAAGACCTCACTTTTAACCGTCTATTTGTTTACTCAATTTTACCTGAAGGATGTGAAATTTTTATGAGGTTTTTCAAGTCTGCCTACATCAGTCTTGAAAGAAACATTGTGGCAATTCCAAAATAGATTAAAAGAGATAAAATATCATTAAGAGTTGTTATCAGCGGACCTGAGGCCACAGCAGGGTCAATTTTGAATTTGTGGAGAATGAGCGGAATAACTGTCCCGGCAAGTGTCCCGATGATCAGCGTCACTACAAGAGAACTTCCCACTACAATCCCTAAGATTGGATTCCCCTGCCACACATAGGCTATACCCGCAATCAACACCCCGCACGTCAATCCAATAATCAGTCCAACCCTGAGCTCCCTGAAAACTAGCTTTACAGCTGTTGCCCGGTCAACATCCGTGCTGATCAGGCCTCTGACTACCACAGCAAGTGACTGAGTACCTGTATTGCCGGTCATCCCCGCAATCATTGGCATAAAGAAAGCAAGTGCCACAGCCTTTGACAGCGTTTCTTCAAAACCGCTGATTATCGTTCCTGATACTATGCCGATAAACAGCAGGAGAATAAGCCAAGGAAGTCTTCTGAGTGCAGCAGTAAATGCCTTTGTTTCAAAATCAATCGATTTTCCCGATGCAGACAGCTTCTCAATGTCCTCATTTGCTTCTTTTATTACAACATCTATAATATCATCGACCGTTACAATCCCTACAAGTTCATCATCATTTTCAACAACCGGTATCGCTAAAAAGTCATATCTCTCAATGAGCCGTGCAACCTCTTCCTGATCTGCATCAGCAGGCACAGAAATGACCCTGCTGTACATGATGTCATAAATTTTCTCATGCTCACCGCTCAAAATGAGATCCCTGTATGACACAACACCAACAAGCTTTTTCTTTTCATCAATTACATACAGGTAGTTGATGGTTTCTGAATATTCCGCAAATATCTTCAGCTTTTCCACCGTGTCTCTCACTGTGAAATGCTGCGGTATCCAGACAAACCGGTTTGTCATGAGCCTTCCGGCTGTTTCAGGAGGATAGTTCATGATATTTTGAACAATCATGGACTCTTCTTTATTCATACCCGAAAGCAGCTCGCGGATGCGTTCAGGGGATAGATCCTCAAGCAAGTAAGCCAGATCGTCATTATCCATTAAATCCATGACCTCTCCTGACTTCTCCACTCCAAGTTTTGTAAGGACCTTGACCTGCTCTTCTTTTGTAAGCTCCTGAATCAGTTCAGCGATCTGATCCGGGTTCATATATATCAGGAAGCGAGTATGGTGTTTTTCCGGAAGCCCTTCAAATATCCGTGCCGTATCATACGGCTGCAGTTCTTCAAGAATGAGCTGGAACTCTTTGCGTTTCTTTTCTTTTAAGAGTTTGATCAATTGCAGGGTAATTTGATTTTCTGTCATATTTTTCACCAATCAGAATCCCTCCTTTCGCATGAAAAACAAAAACACCTCCAAAAACGGAGGTGCGGTTTACATCACTAACTGCATCATTTGCATGGCAAATAACAATCAGTCCGGGTCCTCCATTCGTAGAGCTTTAGCACTGTGCGGCATAGGACAAGTCCAGCTGCGTTAAAAACCACCTTAAGTCGATGGTTTCTGTTGACCCATTGGCGTCTTTCGACATTTTTGGGCAGCAGCTTATCTCCGGCACAGGAGCCTCACCTAACGAGGATGTTCAGTTCTAAGGTTAAATTAGCGAATTTCAGCTGCAGTGTCAATCATTAAATAACTGGAAAACAGACAAATGGAGCTATATTTTAGGGGGATTCATTTTCCTTTTTTGGTATCCTATAAACATGGTCCTGTATTATGGTGAATATTCAGCTATTAAGTTTCCTGCAAGTTTAATCATGGAAGATGAGGAGTGCGATTCATGAATGTTCTGCTTATAGGCGCAGGGGGAGTCGCCGGAAGCCTCCTCAGATACGGGCTCGGACTGCTTACTCATAGTTTGTACAGCGGAGGCTTCCCGCTCGGCACGCTTCTTGCCAATCTGATTGGCTGCTTTGTTCTGGGATGGTTTACAAACAGCATCGTCAAACTGAAAGTCTTTCATCCCGATATTCTCGCGGGTCTTGGCACCGGACTTGTCGGCTCTTTTACTACCTTTTCCACCTTCAGCGTCGAAACGGTGCTGCTGATGAAAGACGGCATGTTTGCACTGGCCTTTTTATATGTGTTCCTAAGCCTTTTCGGGGGTCTGTTCCTCGCGTGGTACGGATACTCTCTGGGAAGCTCTTTTAAAAGGAAAGGAGAGTCCTCACTATGAACATACTGCTGATTGCTGCAGGAGGATGTCTCGGTGCTATAGCCCGCTTTCTTTTAAGCTCCCGGATGAACAGCAAAAGCAAAACAGGTTTTCCAATCGGCACATTGACTGTGAATCTTGCCGGCTCCTTTCTCCTCGGTCTGATGACGGGATACGGGCTGTCAGATGGATTGTATTCTCTCTTTGGCATCGGATTTATGGGAGCTTTCACGACATTTTCCACATTCAAACTTGAGAACATCCAGCTCAGAGAAAAAGAAAAACACCGTGTTCTCATTGCCTACCTTTTCATCAGCTATACAGGAGGACTTTTATCAGCCTTTGCCGGCATCATGATTGGTATGAGCTAATGGCAAGAAAGGCATCCTACCTACTGGAGGGATGTACAATGGATAAAGATCTTCAGCTGTTAAAAGAGTTGACTGATCCCGAAGGTCCTTCGGGATTCGAAGCGAGAATTCACAAGGTCCTTGAAGAAAAAATCAAGGCATTCACCCCTGATTTAGTCAAAGACAAACTGGGGAGCATCACAGGGGTTACCGGCAAAAAAGGGCCGAAGATTCTGATTGCCGGGCATATGGATGAAGTCGGGCTCATGGTAAAAGCCATAACCAAGGACGGGTTCCTGAAGTTTCAGACACTCGGGGGCTGGTGGGGCCATGTCATGCTTGCACAGCGCGTAAAAGTCATGACAAATAAAGGGGACCTGACAGGAGTCATCGGTTCAAAAGCGCCTCATGTTCTGTCGATTGAAGAGCGGAAAAATGTTCTTGAGACCAAAAATATGTTTATTGATATTGGTGCGTCAAGTAAGGAAGAAGCGGAAAGCTTCGGCGTACAGGTCGGCGATCCAATTGCGACAATCTGCCCGTTCGAAGTGTTTCCAAACCAAAAGCTTCTGCTCGCCCGCAACTGGGATAACCGCGCCGGGTGTTATGTGGCGCTTAAAACCCTTGAAAAAGCGGCTGCGGATAAAAAGCATCCAAATATCTTATATGCCGGAGCCACCGTCCAGGAAGAAGTAGGGCTCAGAGGCGCTCAAACACTCGTCAATACAGTAAAGCCTGATATCTCGTTTGCTCTTGATGTTGGTGTCGCAGGAGACACACCGGGGATGAAAGATGAAGGGCATACAGAGCTTGGAAAAGGACCGCTGATCGGCTTTTTCGATGCCAGCATGATTCCCCATCTGAAGCTAAGAAACTTTGTAACAGACATTGCAGGTAAAAATGGCATTCCTTATCAAGTCGATATTATGCCCGGAGGCGGAACCGACGGCGGGAAGTTCCATCTCGGATATGAAGGTGTTCCTACTGTGGTTGTAAGTGTTCCATCGAGATATATTCACAGCCACGTATCCGTTGTTCACAGAGATGATCTCGACCATGCCGCTGAACTGCTTTATCAGGTCATTAAACAGCTGGATGAAAAAACGGTCAGACAGCTGACTGAAATCGATGGAAATCTGCATTAAAAAAGAGAGCCGAGGCTCTCTTTTTACAATTTGCCGCTCCGTCTTTCCAAAAACACCACATCTCTCCAAACGCCATTCATCTTTCCGATTTTCTCCCTTACACCGATTCTTCTGAATCCCGCTTTTTCATGAAGCTTTAAGCTTGAAGTATTTTCCGGGAAAATTCCTGCCTGCAGGGTCCAGAATCCTTCCTGTTCACTGAGATCTATGATTGAACGCAGCAGAGCCGTTCCAATTCCCTTGCCTTTATAGGCACTTCCTATGTAGATGCTCACATCTGCCACCCCTGCATAAACGCATCTTCCGGATACCGGACTCAATGCCGCCCATCCCAAAACAACTCCGCCATGTTCAGCAACAAGTCGGCATTCTTTAGAATGGCTGCTATCCCAGTCCTCCCAAGATGGAGCATTCGTTTCAAAAGTGGCGTTACCGGTCGCAATACCTTCAAGATAAATTTCTTTCACCTGGTTCCAGTGAAGATCGGCTAACTTTTTTATCTCGTACAAGAAACTCCCCCCATTCATACAAAAAAGGCCTCATCTCTGAGACCTATTCTGCTTTATGCATTTGGATACAGTCTTTTTAACGTTTCTTTCATTTCAGGCTTAACCTGGATTTTTGGACGAACTTCTTTAGCTCTGCGCTCTGCTTCTTCAATAGAAGAAGCCATGTTAAGTGACAGAAGCGTACCAATTGCCACGGTGCCTGTGCGGTTACTGCCGCCTCCGCAATGGAAGTAGATCTTTTTTCCTTCATGAAAGGCATTGACAACCTGATCAATTGAACTTTTTACCGATTCGTCCTGTTGTTCTTGGTTGTCCGTAATAGGGCTGTGAATTCGGTGGAATCCGGCGGCCGGATGATCAGACTCAGACCTCAAGTCAAAAACAATATCTGTCTGTTCGTTTTCAGCAGCTGCAGGTGCGTCCGCAGCGCCTCCTATATAAATACGGTTTTTAATTAGCTCATGATAGTTTTTAGGCTGCATTCCCAAACACCTGCTTTCAATTATTCTCCCGTCTTCGCAAAACGTTCAATGCGTTCGCCGATCTCGTCACGAACACGCTGGAAGAATGCCCATTTCTCTTCGTCTGTGCCTTCTGCTTTAGCAGGGTCGTCAAATCCCCAGTGAACACGTTTAATATGCGGAGGCGTTACTGGGCAGTGGTCAGCCGCATGCCCGCATAGAGTAACAACTAGTTCTGCATTGTTAAGGATTTCAGGATTGATGACATCAGAAGTTTGCTTTGAAATGTCGACTCCTGCTTCTTTCATCGCTTTTACAGCGTTAGGGTTTAATCCATGCGCTTCAAGACCTGCACTTTTTACAATCCAGTCCTCACCAAGATGCTTTTTTGCCCAGCCTTCAGCCATTTGGCTTCTGCAAGAATTTCCAGTACACAAGAAGTAGATTGTTTTTTTTGACATAGATGTATTCTCCTTTTAAGTGAGTATTGTATTTTTTTATATAATCAGCAGCCATAAATAGAGGCCGATAAGTGTGATAAACAAGGTTGGAATGGTTAAAATGATTCCTGTTTTAAAATAGGTGCCCCAGGATATTTTGACGCCCTTTAAGCTCAATACATGGAGCCATAAAAGGGTTGCAAGGGAACCAATCGGAGTAATTTTAGGTCCTAAATCAGAACCGATCACATTAGCATAGATTAAGGCTTCTCTCAGGGTGCCTGATGTATTTGTATCAGCGATGGCAAGTGCATCAATCATGACCGTCGGCATATTGTTCATGACAGAAGACAGGATGGCTGCAATAAAGCCCATTGAGATGGTTGCGGCAAACAGACCCTGATCAGCCGCCGCCTGAATGACATCAGCCAGAACGGCTGTTAATCCTGCATTCCGAAGGCCGTACACAACGACATACATCCCAATTGAGAAGAATACAATCGCCCACGGAGCTCCCTTTAATACCTTTTTCGTATGCACAGCCGGGCTTCTTCTGGCCATTACCAGGAAGAAAACAGCGACAACACCGGCAACAAAGGATACAGGAATATGAAGGAATTCACTGATAAAATATCCAATCAGCAGTACTCCGAGTACGAACCAGGAAAGACGGAACATTTTCTCGTCTTTAATGGCAGCTTTAGGTGTTTTCAGATCGGCCAGATCATAATTTGCCGGTATGCTTTTGCGGAAGTACAAGTACAGGACAAGAATACTAGCTCCTAAAGCAAAGAAGTTTGGAACAATCATTCTTGAAGCATATTCGATAAATCCGATATCAAAGTAATCTGCAGACACGATGTTCACCAGGTTGCTGACAACCAGCGGCAGCGATGTTGTATCTGCGATAAATCCGCTCGCCATGATGAACGGGAATACCATTTTTTCATTAAAATTCAAATTACGCACCATTGCGAGGACAATAGGCGTCAGAATAAGCGCTGCTCCGTCGTTAGCAAAAAACGCCGCTACGAGGGCACCTAAAATGGATACATAAACAAACATCCGCAGGCCGTTTCCCCGCGCTGCCCTTGCCATATGAAGAGCAGACCATTCAAAAAATCCAATCTCATCTAAAATCAGAGAGATGATAATAATTGCGATAAATGCCAAAGTTGCATTCCAGACAATCGATGTGACATCAATAACATCACCAAAATCAACTACTCCAACCAACAATGCAGCTAAAGCTCCTCCGCAGGCTGACCACCCTATGGAAAGACCTTTAGGCTGCCAGATCACTAAGATGAGAGTTAAAAGAAAAATGCTGGATGCTAAAAGTACTGTAGTCACTCTTTCTTCCCCTCTCTATTCACATGTAATACGCAATCCCTGTGTTTCTAAATCGATCAGCAGGTTATTTTGCTCCGGCAGATGTTCAAGTAAACCTTTCAGAAAAGGGTACATGTCGTTTTCTTTATTAATGGAATAAAAAATCCATTGACCTTTTCGTTTTTCCTTCACTAAACCGGCATCCCGAAGCTTTCTCAAATGCTGGCTTATAGCCGGCTGACTCGTTTTAAAGATAGCCGTAAATTCACAGACGCAGCATTCGTTCGTCTCAAGCAGCTTCATCATGGTTAGACGCGTTCTGTCTCCGAGAAGCTTAAGGATTTGAGAAACCTGTTCAATTTCAATCGTAGAAGAGACTTCCAATTTGCCAACACCTCCATGTCGAATATCATTATATAATAAAAGACTTATATAATAAAGAGCTTATGTGTTAAAAGTTTGTGAATGTATAAATTCTTTTTCAATAAAAATAAGCCTGGATTTTACTCCAAGCTCCGCCTTGTTTCATCTTTTCTTTCGATTTAAGAACAGCAGGATTCTGCCTTGCTGTTTTTTGAAACATTCACACTGCACACCCCTGTTTCAGGAAGATCGAGTTCCACTTTTTCTGCTGCAGCAAAGTCTCCGCACAGTTGTGCAACTACTGAACGGACCTGCTCATACCCTGTTGCCATTAAAAAGGTTGGAGCACGCCCATAGCTTTTTGCACCGACCATATAAAAATTCTTCTCCGGCTGGCGCAATTCCTTTTCACCGTGCGGCCGGACGGTTCCGCAGCTGTGCACGTTAGGATCGATTAACGGGGATAAAGCAGATACGCTTTCTGTTGCAGAATCAATGGATGTCCTTAGCTCGCTTATGATACTGAGGTCCGGCCTGCTTCCTGCACTGACTATAATTTCGTCAAAACCTGAAAGCTGTTTTGTTTCTCCAGATTGAGTTCCGATGATGTCAATTCCATTAACCGACTTTTTCATAGATTGGATGAAAAACGGTGTTTGGACTTCTATCACTCCGGCATCGACAAGCTGATGAACCCTGCTTCCCAATGCCCCCCTTGCAGCAAGCGCGTCCTTCTCTTCTCCCCCGTATGCATCTTCCGCTTTCTGCTTTCTCATTACCCAGACAATGTCCATTTCAGGATGCGTTTCCTTAAGTTCTGCCAGTTCAAGCAGCGCATTAACTGCAGAGTGCCCTCCGCCGATAACAGCTGTCCGCTTCTTTGCATAACGCTCCTTTTCTTTTCCTGCAATATCAGGGATTCCGTAATAGATTTGACCGCTCAATTCTTTCTCTCCGCTTTGCCAGATGCCGCTTGAAACAGCAGGATTGGGATTTCCCCATGTTCCTGTAGCATCAATCACTGCCTTTGCTTCAAAAACTTGAAGATTTCCTTCCTTTTCTGCATAAATGACAAACGGAACGCTATCCCTGCCCGCGGTTTTCATCTTATCGATCTCTTTTTTCCCGACGGATAAGACTTTTGTTTTTGTATGGAGAAAAGGTTTTATTTCAGAAAGGTTCGACAGTGGCGACAGATAGTGATCAACAAGCTCTTTTCCAAAAGGCAGTGTATCCAGTTCAGGCTCCTGCCAGTTATGCTTCTTGAGCAGTGCGGCCGCCGCTTTATCGATGTTATAGCGCCATGGGGAAAATAAGCGCACATGCCCCCAGGACAATACATTTGCCCCCGCCTCCCCTGCTTCCAGCAGGAAAAAGGATTCTCCCCGTTTGGCCAGATGTGCAGCAGCTGCAAGGCCGACGGGTCCTCCTCCTATGATTGCAACGGGCAATTTCTTCTCCTTGGTAATTGGCGCTTTTTCCGGGGTATTGCAGCATGTGTTCACTTTTACATCAAGTTTCATTTAAAACCCTCCTGAACTTTTTTCGCAAAAAACTTGCATAATGCAAATATTAAACTAAAGAAATCACCCCATAGGAGTGGTCCAGCATACGCTGGACTTTGCCATTGCTTCATTCAAAAGCTTAATCGAGCGGATAACCGTTTCTTTTTCAAACTCATTCATATGTGAAAAAACCTCGTTCAAATAGGCATTCATCTGCTGATCAATCGTTGCTGCAACATACTTGCCCTCTGTTGTCAGTGACAAGATATGAACTCTGCGGTCATCCGGATGAGGGGTTTTTTTCAGCAAATTCAGCTTTACCAATGACTGGACCTGCCTGCTGAACGTTGTGATATCCGTGCCAAGCACTTCGGCTGTTTCCTGCATAGAGGGTCGGGTCATCTTATCCACTTCATAAAGGATATGGCTTTGTATTAGAGAAATCTCAGTTCCTCCTGCTGTACAACAATTCTTGTTCAGCAGCCCGAAACGGCGGGTCATAATTTGGAACAATTCACGCGTGTTTTCCATTTTTTCTCACCTCATACTTCATTTATACGCTAATTACTTGTAAAACGCAAGTGTTTTCAAAAAAATAAACTGGCCTGCCAGACGGTTAGTCTTTTCAGCCAGTCCCTGCACTTATAAATACTTCCTGTGAATCGCCTTTCCGTCGTACGTGAACAGTACCGGCTTGCCTTCAAGCACGGACTCCATATGAACCGCGCGGCCCCAAAGCTGGTGAATGTACGGCAGCACTTTTTCCAGGTATTTCAGATCAAGTTCAATGTCTTCAAACCAATGCTTCAAGTACAGCTCATTGTTTTTGAGGTAATCGCCGTCATTCACCGTAATGTACGGGAATCCGCCGTTTACTCTCATGTTGATCAGCTGATCGCGGACATGCTCCCATTCTTTGTCGACAACCTTGTAATCTCTCCCCTGCTTCTGGAAAAGATACATATCTTCACGGGTAACAAGGTCCTTCGTCAAATAGTTCCGGATAAACGAAAGATCTGATTCGACCTCGCGCACCTCAAACATTTTCTCCCGGCCAGAGTTCGGTTCTGCTCCGCGTCTGATCATTTCCTTTGTCGGATTATTGTACCGTTCCTCGATATCTTCAAAGATTTTGAGCCCCAGGTAATACGGGTTGATTCCCGTCTTGGACGGCTGGACGACGCCCGCGTTGAGCTTGGCATACTCGATGGATTCTTCTGTGGAAAGGTCAAGCTCTCTCAAGATCCGCTGATGCCAAAAGGATGCCCAGCCCTCGTTCATGATTTTCGTTTCAAGCTGCGGCCAAAAATAAAGCATCTCTTCGCGCATCATCGTCAAAATATCACGCTGCCAGTCTTCGAGGTCACGGCTGTACTCCTCAATAAAGAGAAGAATATCTTTCTCAGGTGCCGGCGGAAATTTTTTCTTTTTCTTGCCCCGCTCAGGGTTAGGTTTGTCCTTTTGATCCAGCCCCCAAAGATCATCATAAGGCGATGCTTTTTTCACATCCTCTTCCTCTATATCCTCCATCGTCCAAGACAGCTTCGGACGCATAAGCGAAGGATCAATGTGCTCCTGAATCGCAAGCACCGCATCAAGAAATTTTTCAACCTCGGCTCTGCCATGCTCAATTTCATACTGCTTGATTCTGTCGGCCGTAGCAGCCATGCTCTCAACCATATCCCGCTTTGTGTTTTGAAAACGGCTGTTGTTTTTGAAAAAATCGCAGTGGGCCAGAACGTGCGCCACGATCAGTTTATTTTGGATGAGCGAATTCGTATCCAGCAAAAATGCATAACAGGGATCCGAGTTGATGACAAGCTCGTAAATCTTGCTCAGTCCCAGATCATAGTGAAGTTTCATCTTGAAAAACTGCTTGCCAAAGCTCCAATGTGAAAAACGGGTCGGCATTCCATAAGCGCCAAATGTATAAATAATATCAGCAGGACAAATTTCGTACCGCATCGGATAATAATCGAGCCCAAATCCATCCGCAATTTCCGTAATCTCCGCAATCGCATATTCCAGTGATTTCCGGTAGGCTTCGTTCACACGTTTTCCCCCTATCTCGTCTTTAAGACAATGTATGAGCGGGAAGGGAAAAACATGAACAGACATTGCGTTCGGGTCCTTTTTCTTATGAGTAATCGGTCAAGGCTGCGGTATGATTTTAGGGTACACTATGGATTTGCTTACCCTCGCAAACCGTTTTTCGATCTACTAGGGTACGATAGAAGATACAAAAAAACATGAACCCCTCAGGATTCATGTTTTTCAATCTTAATGTTCAGTTTTAACAACCATTTTCTGCTTCAATGACCGCTTCTGCCAGATCATTGTCATCACCAGTGTGACAACGAGGAAAACAAGTCCGAGAACAAATGGATACAGAATCTGGACATCATACAGCATGCCTGCAATCGTCGGTCCAAGCACGTTTCCAATGCTCATATAGGCATTGTTCATGCCCATTGCAAAGCCCTGTTCGTTTCCGGCCATTTTGGAAATCAGGGTGTTGAGCACGGGGCGAAGGATCGAAGTTGCCAGGAAAATAAGCAGTGTAATTCCAAAGAACAGGACATAACTCGTTGCAAACAGCGATAGCAGGAATCCTGCAGCTGCAACAGCAAGGAAGATATTGAGCACCATTCCTTCACCGAAGCGTCTGACAACACGGTCTACAACAAACAGCTGGACAATGACACTGATAATCCCGGTTGATGTAATCATCAGCGCAATCTCCTGCGGAGTCGCGCCAAACTGATTGTCCACAAACAGACCAAGCACCGATTCGTACGCCATGAGGCCAAAGCTCATGACAAGCGTAATGATAAGGGGCACAAAGTACGGCATTTTAACCGAGCGCACCATTTTTCGCGCCATGGATTCATTGTCCTGAGGCATCATCGCAGCTGTCGTCATTTTTGATTCACTGTCTTCAAGCAGCACAATCGAGAAAATAACGGCTCCCAAAGATACAATGGCTGAGATCAGGAACGGCATTTTCAGCCCGAAATCAGCAAGAAATCCTCCGATGCCGGGTCCGATGACAATCCCAAGAGACATCGCGGCAGAAACAAAGCTGTTCCCTTTTGCACGCTGGTCCATCGTCGTGATGTCCGCCACATAGGCAAAAATGGCAGGAACAAGCAGTGCCGCACCAACTCCGCCGATCACACGGGAAGCATAAAGCCACCAGATTGAATCCACGGCATAAAAAACAAACATCGATAATGTCAGTCCTACTAACCCGTAAATAATCATTTTTCTTCTTCCGTACTGATCTGCCCATTTCCCTGCTATCGGAGAAAAAATGAGCTGAGCGCCGGCAAAGATCGCAATCATCAGACCTGCGGCCGTGCCGCCCTGGTTGATTGATTCAAGATACGCAGGCAGGATTGGAATAATAATCCCAAAGCTGCCGATTGCAATAAACATGTTGACCATCAATATAAACATTTTCTTTTTTTGTTCTGCAGACAAAATGACAGCCCCGCTTTCTATAGTTAACGAATGTTGTAAGCTTACTTTCAGCAAATACTTAACTATGTTAAATTGTTTGCTGCCCCATTGTCAATGGAAAGCACCCCCGCCTCGTACTGTTTTGCATCACAGAAAAAACCGGGAGAAAGTCTTGTTGACTTTCTCCCGGTTTACTATCAACATTTTTATGTCATTTTAAACAATTGATGAATTTAGGAGACTGTTTCAGGAAGACTCTTCATATCAACAGCAGGCCCGAAAAACTCAGAGTGAATCTGGTCTTCTTTTATGCCAAGCTCAGCAAGCATGTCGATGACGCACTTCATAAATCCGACCGGACCGCAAACATAGAAATCTCCATTTTCCGTTTGAAGTATTTGCTCCAGATCCTTCTTCTCGATCTGTCCTTCTTTAAAGAAGTTCTGTTCTGTGCAGTCTTCGTTCAGCGGATTGCTGTAAATCGTATAGACCCTGCTGTTTGGCATATTCGAGCAGAGAGCCGCTACTGCAGATTTAAAGGCATGTGTTCCGCTGTTCTGAGTGGCGTGAATAAAGGTCATTTCACGGTCACGCTGCTTTGCAGCAAGCGACGCAAGCATGCTCATGAATGGTGTTACGCCGACTCCGCCGCTGATTAGTGTCACAGGCGTTTCGGCTGCTTCATTGAGAGTGAAATCACCAGCCGGAGCACTGATTTCAAGCGTATCTCCGACATTCATTTGACTGTGTAGGTAGTTTGATACTTTTCCTGATTCCAGTCCCTTTTCTTCGCGCTTGACCGAGATTCTGAGATAAGGCATTTCAGGTCCCCCTGAAAGACTGTACTGCCTGTTCATCGTATATGTTTCTCCAGGTATTTTGACTCTTACTGTACTATATTGACCCGGTTTAAATTGTGGTTTTATCTCCTTGTTTTCAAGGTAGAAAGATGTAACCGCATCGCTTTCTTTTTCGATCCGTGCAACGGTAAAGGGCTGGAAGCCTTCCCATACAGCATGGCTGTAGAGATTTTTCTCTGCATTGATAAAGACACCGGCAATCACGCCGTATGCTTCACCCCATGCTTCAAGAATTTCAGGTGTGGCTGCATCTCCTAAAACTTCTTTTATCGCCCCGAGCAAATATTCCCCTACAATTGGGTAATGTTCTTCTTTTACGCCAAGACTGCGGTGCTTGTGGGCAATCTGTTCAACCGCAGGCAAAATTATGTGTAGCTGGTGAATATGCAGAGCCGCTGCATAAACGGTGTTTGCAAGAGCCGTCTGCTGCCTGCCCTTTTTTTGATTCGCATGGTTAAAGATATTCAATAGTTCCGGATAATCTCTGAATAAATTGCTGTAAAAACGTGTTGTAATGTCTACCCCTTTTTCCTTTAAAATAGGCACAGTAGATTGAATGATTTCAATGGTTTTTTGAGTAAGCATAAGAGATGCTCCCCTCTTCAATTAAAGTAGTATTTAAAATGCATCTTTATCGTACTCCTGCTTCCCATTTAAAGCAATATCTAAAATACATCTTTAACGGATCTGTCACAAATGAGCCTTTCTTTTATTAAAGGGCAGACTGTTGTGGTAAGATAAACGTACTTCTTGCAGTGGGGCGATGAAACATGAGGCTTACCAACTATACAGATTACTCTCTGAGGGTGCTGATTTATCTTGCCTCTAAAGAAAAGGGAGAACTGTCCAATATAAAAGAAATCGCGGAAGCATATACCATCTCGAAAAATCATTTGATGAAGGTCTCATACGAGCTTGGAAAAATGAAGGTAATTGAGACAGTCAGAGGACGCGGCGGGGGCATCCGGCTGGCGTTGGATCCTGAAAAAATCAACATTGGGGCGATTGTCAGGCAGACAGAGGATGACTTTAACCTTGTGGAATGCTTTGATCCGGAGCGCAATATGTGTGCCATCTCACCCGCATGCAAGCTGAAGGGTGTCCTGCATAAAGCTTTAAAAGCATACCTTGAAGTGCTCGACGGCTATACACTTGCTGACCTTGTTCAAAATAAATCGATGCTTTCACAATTACTGAAGCAATGAAAACCGCCTATTGGCGGTTTTTTCTTTTGTCCAAAAATCGTTCCCATTTTGTTACATAATAAATGAAAAGCAAATATACTGGTATTATCTGCTTTATTTCAGAGGAGGAATGCTTTTGAAAACCAAACAAATTTTACTGCTGATCTTGTTTGCTGTCATTATGATTGCCTTTCCGTCTGCACCCGAAGCATCCAAAACCGGAAGTAAGACCGTTGTTGAAACCATTGCCTCAAAAGCACTCAAAAAAGATGAGCGCCCGCATCACCACAAACTCACCTACAAACTTTATTTGCCCGAAGGATACGATAAAAAACGGAAAGCAGGCTATCCTGTTGTGTACCTCCTGCACGGCAGCGGAGGAAACGAACACAGCTGGGATGATTTCTTCGGAACTTTGGACCGGATGATTGCGGAAAAGGAAATAGAACCAGTCATTGCGGTTGTCCCTTCATCAGGTAATTCCTACTGGGTAAATTCAAAAAAGTACGGAGATTATGAGAGCGCTATTATGCAGGATCTCATTCCTCATATTGACAAAAAATACAATACGGTAGGAAACCGCAGCGGAAGGTTTGTATCAGGCTATTCCATGGGCGGATACGGTGCTCTCCGTTACTCACTCATGTATCCAAATTTATTTTCCGGAGCCACACTTCTGAGCCCCGCCATTCAAAACGGGGAACCACCGGTAACATCAGGGGCTGTGACAAGGGGCAGTTTTGGTGAACCGTTTAATCTCTCTGAATGGCATGCACTCAATTATCCTGCTGCCATCCGCCACTACATCAGCCAGCCGCACCGGGTTCCGATGTACATCGTTTCAGGAGATGACGACTGGAATCATCTGAGCGAAAAAGAGGATCTTCCTCCTGATGCTTATAAGTACAATGTGGAGGTCCAGGCTGTGCAGCTTTATCAGGAGCTTCACAGAAAAAACCTGTTCGGCCTTGATTTTCCAAAATGGGAGGACGTTCCATCAAGCCCCGCCGAGCTCAGAATTGTAAACGGCGGGCATGGGCTCGATGTGTGGCTGAAAGGTTTTGAAGAAGGCCTTAAGTACATGTTCGGCAAGCCGGAAGGCACTGACTTCTCCCCTGTTTACAGACCGGATGATTATATAAGCTCAAAAAAAGGGGCCGTTCAGACCCGCACGTTTCACTCTGACAGCTTATCAAAAGATCTGTCCTATGTTGTGTACACCCCGGAAGAATACGGAAAAGACCCGACAAAACGCTATCCCGTTCTCTATCTCCTTCACGGTTCATATGGAAATGAAAAAAGCTGGGATTCATTCTGGCCGATTTTAGACAAAATGATTGAAGAGAAAAAAATCGAACCTGTTATTGCCGCAGCCCCTGTAACAGGAAATAGCTACTGGGTGAACTCTGAAAAATACGGAGCTGTGGAAACAGCCGTTACCCAGGATCTGATGGAGGAAATGGATTCACAGTTCCGGACGATTGCAGATCGGAGCGGACGCGGGCTTGTCGGCTATTCGATGGGCGGATACGGAGCCCTGCGCTATTCACTTGTATACCCCAATCTGTTTGGAGCTGCTGCCCTGCTGAGTCCGGCCATACAGTCAGATGAAGCGCCAAGCACATCAGGGGCAGTTGAGCGCGGTTCATTCGGAGAGCCCTTTGATGCGGATCGCTGGGAACAGCTGAATTATCCTCAGGCGCTCGAAGCATATGGGAACCAGCCGCACGAAGTACCCATTTTTATCATCACGGGAGATGATGACTGGAACCATGTAAGCGAAAAAGAAGACCTTCCCCCGGACGCCTGGAGATACAACATGGAAGTCCAGGCAGTCACGTCCTATGAACGGATTCACAGATCCAATGTTTTTAACAGACCTTTTGAAAAGTGGAGCCCTGTACCCGGAAGCCCGGCAGAACTTAGAATCGTTAACGGAGGGCACGGCATGTCCGTTTGGGCAGCAGGCTTTGAGCAGGGACTGAAGTATATGTTTGAGAACGGTTTGTCTGAACGCTGAATATCGTTCAACGTCAAAAGAACTGCGGCCATCAGGCGCAGTTCTTTTTTCAGTATATAGAATAATGGAACAAGCCAGAGAAAAGAGTGGAGATTGTGAGAGACAAAGTCTTTTAAAATGGAGATATCCATGAAAGAGGCAGCGGAAAAATGGGTTATGTACGCTTGGCATCCGCCAAGCTTTTTTTACTTTTACACAGCAGAAACCGTATGGTCGGCCTGTTTGCCTTCCATTGATTCATAAAGCTTTTTTACCCTCATTGCGATATCGTCGCAAAGCTCCTGGTAGTGGGCAAATTCCTCCTCTTCATTTTCAAAAGCGTAAAGCGAAAGATTTGGAAGGTTCCATGAAAGCACATTTTCCTTTGCTCCGTCCACCGGAGGCGTTTTTTCCTGCTTATAATCAAACATTTGGACAACAATATCCGCTTTATTTAACAGGCCAAGGTCAATTTTCTCAGAGTCAGAGTCTTCCATGGATACGTTCACTTCTTTCATTGCTTTCACACAGACAGGGTCGACTTGAGTTTTGGCAAGGCCGGCACTTTTAATTTGCCATTTACCGGAGAACAATTTCTTTGCCCAGGCTTCTGCTATTAAGCTCCTGCATGAGTTGAAATAGGACAGAAAGTAAATGGTAGGTTGTCTCATCGCTGTACCTCTTTCTATGAGTTTGTATTATTCTTTACCCGCTCGTAACAAGAGTTACACGTTTATTTACAACCAATTACTGTTAATCTGCAGGAATTTTGGAAAATACCGCTTCCGCCCTACCTGCCGATTCGGGAGAAACGCTTTTGGTGGCTTGCCAGGTCGCTTTCCAAAATGGGAGTCAGAGTCTCAAGTGCCGTAAGGGCAAGCTGTTTGAAGGAACGCTTATTGACGGCATCAAGTTCTTCTTTGAGCTCTTCCGGAATAGATGCCGCACCGCAGAGTGCTCCTGCAATGGCTCCTCCCATACTTGCGATGGAATCAGCGTCATGCCCGTAATTCACACCGCCAATGATGGTTTTCATCGTGTCGCCGCCTGCAATGGAAAAAAGAGCGAGAGCAACCGGCAGCTCTTCAATGGCATGTATCCGGCTTGGAATGTTCGCATTTCCTTTCCCCTGCTTTTTCCGGTCTGAAAAGGATTTTACTGTATCAAAGGGTTCCATCGCTGCCCGAATATCGTCTCGCGCCGATAAAACATCAAGGTGTCCTGCTGCCGCGTCAAGAACGGCTTCTATTGCAAGCTTTGTTCCATCTTTAGCAAGTTCTCTCGCAGCAGCGAGAATGCTCTGCACGCTTGCATCCATGCTCATCGCTTCAGCAACAGCCGCTGCCATGACTCCAGCAGCTTCCCTGCCGTAGCTTGTCTGATGGGCCCCTGCAAGGTCAATCGCTTCCCGGTAGGCACGCTCAGGATCGCCTGCATTCATGATGCCGACCGGACTCATGTACATGGCCGCCCCGCAGTTAACCATGTTGCCTTGACCGGCTTCACGCGGATCCACGTTGGCAAGCCTGTGTCTGAGGAATAAATACTGCTCCGGGTAATAAAGACGGGTAATGACAGGTGCCTCTTTTTTCAGCTCAGGAATGTAGACCTTGTGCTCTGCAATTTCTTCTACAAGGGATTCAGCAATATCATAGGCAGTGAGATGCCGCTGCTTTTTTTCGTATACCCTGAGAAGTGCTTCTACCATCAGCGTATCATCCGTTATATGGCCATTGCCCTTTTCAAGAGGCCGCATGTTGCCAGGCTCCCTCCAGGCATTGCTTGCAGGTTCCCGGAAGGTTGTCACAACTCCGAATTTCTCTCTGATGACCGCCGGAACCAGCCCTTCAGTAGGGGATCCCATCGCATCTCCAACAGCCCCTCCGTAAAGAACACCCTCTATTTTATCAAGCAGCTTTTCTTTCATACTCTTTTCCTCCTCTACAGCTCTTTACACGCAACATTCGAAAGCAGCGCCTCACCCTTTCCAAGTACTGAAAAACCGAACATGCCGGATGCAAAGCGGCTGTCTTCCGCAGAAAAGAGCTTTTCATCATTTATGGAAAAGCAAATCTGACTGCCTGTGCATGTGACCTCAAATCTGTACGTTCCGGTGTGGCTCCATTCAAAAGGAACTTCCGCCAATTTCTTCACTCCAAAATCAACAAGATGCAGGGACACCTTGTTATGGCCGTCAAACCCCGCCCTGTAATGGCGGTACACGCCTTCCGCCCGGGCAATCATCATGTGACAGCCGCCGCTGACAGGTTCCACGTCTGCTGAAACCGTATAATTCCGAGCGTAATAATTCCCCGTAAACGAGGAGCATTCTTCATCAGACGTGCATCTCATTTTTCCATTTTCAAGGACTGCTTTGCCTTTATGATGGGCAAATGGCGTAACGGACTGAAACTCCGTTGCCTGTTTGCTGAAATCAATCGTGTAATGAGCCTTTCCGCTGACTTCGAATTCGTCGAGATACAGTTTTCCAAAGGCCCGGTCGAGCAGGTGCGAAGGGCTTTCTATGATAAAGCCCGTTTCATCAATGACTGCACCGTGTGTATTAGGAACGATAAATGAAATCTCATTCCAGGTCCCATTGACGAGTTTGACAGGCTGCAGCTTTAGATTCTCTTCCGTGAACGTATTTCTGACATAAGGTGTCAGAACGATGTCTTCCCCCTGCCATTTATCTGAAAACACCTTCATGCTGATAGTCTGGCCGCTGCATATTTTAGGAGAAAAAGCCGGTTTGTATTTTTCGTCATTGAACTCTTTTCTGCGGTGGAACGGCTTGTAAAATACTTTTCCTGCCTCTCCTTCAATCATCCGGTCAATGAAGATCTCAAGTGAACCCTTTGTCGTGAAGCCCTTGTCAGGACAGTGCCTGAGAAAAAGCTTAAAGGGAAAATCCGTCTGAAAACCGTGAGTCGATCCCGGAAGGACAAAGTCGAAATAGAGATTTTCTTTTTTATAGCTTTTGACAAGCGGGTCTGGTGCTTCTTCTCCAGCCACTCTGCAGCCAAGAAGCGCAAGCTCTTTTGCAAAAGTAGGGATGTCCATCATGTTCAAATAACCCGAGACACTGGACAGGACGATAAAGTCGTTGATTGGTTTTCGGTAATGATCAGGAATGCTGCGGTTTCCATAGAGCACGCCTGCAATGGTTCCGATTTTACCGGCATTGCAGTCTGTATCCCACCCGCACATGGTGGCGATTTCAATGGTTCTTGCAAAGGAACCCTCACCGTAGAGCATGGCAAGGATGCACACTCCCGCATTGGGGATAATATGGCATACCCCAGGGTATTTGTCATAGCCCCAGTTCACCTCAAGAAAATCTCTGCATGCACGGAAATCACCCGGATGCTCCCAGTGAAAATCCAGCACTTCACCTGCGATTTTAGCGTACGTGCTGTCCTGCGGAATGGTCTTTAAGGCCCTTGCGATCACTTCCTGAATGTCCGAAGCATCGAATGCCGCTGCAATGCAGGCCGCGATGAACCTGGCCCCGTAAATGCCGTTTTTATCATGTGATACACTCGCGGCTTTTGCTGCATAATCGGCCGCTTTTTCCGGATTTCCGGGGAAAAGCAGGCCCCACGTATCCACAAAAATCTGTCCGCCTATCTGTTCGGCAAGCGTAAGGCCGTTTTTTTCTGCTGAACCGGAATACGGAGGCTGAATGCCTTTTTCAAGATTCAGATACGCCGTATGCTCCGTGCTGATCCCTTCACCGCCCCACCAGAACATTCCAATCCCGCTGCGCGTATAATTCAGCCATGCACGGCCCACGTCCTCAGCCGTCAGTTCCCGGTCCTTGGCATCATCATAAAGAGCCCTTATGAAAAAAGCAGGACCGTTCGCATCATCATCTGCCGAAAAGACGTTGTAGTTTTTTAAATAGCCGTTTATCTCACCGTACACATCATGTATCCGTTCATATGTCCACTCAAGCGGCTCAACCGGCGCCCCGAGCCTGATCCCGGCATTCATGCCGAGAAAGCCTGCATACACCCGCTCCAGATAATCTTCAGGAATCAACATGCATTCCCCTCTCCCCTTTTTCTGTACAAGCTGTTCTTTCTACCATACGTTTGGGGTGGGGCAATCATTCTTACTTTTTTGCAGGAAAAAGTTTGATAGAGAAGGATTGTGTAAATAGCTTTCTGAACGCTCTCCTAAACTAAGCCATAAAAAAAGAGACTCTGCGAAGAATCTCTCAAATCATCAATTATAACGCTGTTTTAGCACTCGTACCCGTTCCTTTGCGCTCCAGTCACTTGCTTTCCGCGGGGAGCCCCGGGAGCCTCCTCACTGCGTTTGCGGGGTCTCCCGTGCACTCTTCATCCCGCAGGAGTCAAGTGCCTTCCGCTTCAATCCACTGGTGTTCTGCGGATCTATCTTAAAGCAGCAGCGCATATTAAAGGAATCTATTTCAATTCTTTATTCGCATATTCCGTAATCTCTTTTCCTCCGGCAGCCTCCCACTCTTTAACGAACGCATCGAAGTCTTCAAGAGGACGTTTGCCTGTAATGATGTCTGTCGAGTATTCCTTATAGAGGTTTTCCATGGCATCCCAGTTTGCAATGTACTCTTCCGGTAAAATGAACAGGTTATCCTCCTGATAGAAATCGTTGACAAGCTTCAGTGAAGCTTCGGCTTCTTTGCTTAGGAGCGGCTTTTTCAGCGGCATGTCAGGCGTGAATTCTGACGGCTCCCAGAATCTTGAAAACCACTGCTCGTAGTAAGTGTCTGTCAAATCAATTTCTCCGCCATCCGTGCTGTAATGTTCCCCTTCAAAACCGAGGCGGTCAATCATCTGGCCTTTCGGGCCTGCGAGATAATCAAGAATTTTAAAGGCCAGTTCTTTTTTCTCTGATTGTGAAGAAATCGCAACGCCCCGGGCTTCTTTTGTTACATCTGCAGCCCCAAAACCCTGGCCTTTCCCTTTAGCAGGCGGAAGAACTTTCACTGCCGCTTCGTTTCCGTTCGTCTGCATCATTTTCCCGTTGTATATATCGATGACTTTACCTGCTGTACCAGTAATAACCCCTGCTTCACCATCATAAAATGCCTTTTCTTTCGTATCCCATTCTTTTGTTAAATATTCAGGGTCCAATAGACCTTCATTGTAGAGTTTCTGATAAAAAGCAAGCTTCTCTTTTTCCTCAGCTGATACTTTGTGATACACAAAGCTTCCATCTTTTTTCAGCCAGGAGGAAGTGAGGCCGAAGGACATATTGAAAATGGCGTTCAGCTCTTCAATATCACCGGCAGCGGTGAATGCGTATGAAGGCTTTCCTTCTCCTCCAGGAGGACTTGTTTTCAGTTCTTTGAAAAACGCATAGTAATTGTCAATCGTCGGATCTGCCATCAGTGCTTTTGATGAAGCCATTTTGTCAAACCAGTCACCCCTGATCACCGGCGTTTTTTGGGACAGCGGTTTAATCCAGAGCAAATACGGGTAGTTTTCAAGACGTTTCTCGTTCCATGGTTCAAGTTTGTCCTTAATGTACTTCGATTTTTCAATATGCGGCATCAGATCTTCAAGCAGATCCTGATCGGCTATCTGCTGGTCTCCGCCCTGAAAATAAATCATATCAGGTATATCCCCGCTCATAAGGAGCAGGTTTAATTTTTCAGCGTAGTTGCCCTGCGGCATCTCAACAAGCTCAAATTTCACATCGAGCTTCTCATCTTCTTTCAATCCTTTTTCCAGCGCCTCAAAATACTTAACAGAAGCTGGATTTGACGGATTTTCATCCTTCATGACAATCCGGATTGTCGTTGAACCGTCTTCATTTTTCTCAGAGGTTTCCGTTTTTTCAGAGCATCCTGAAGCCGTGATAAGCAAAGTTGCAAGGAGTATTTGCAGCCATTTTCTCATCTTCATTCCCCTTTTCAATTTTTAATTAATCTTTCACTCCGCCCTCAAGCGCACCTTTTGCATAAAATTTGAGGATGAAGGGATACATGATCAAAAGCGGCACAATGGCAAGGATGATGGTGCCTGCTTGAAGCGACGCAAAATCAAGGCTTGCCACACTTTTGTATTCAAGCAGGGTCTGTACGCCGACGAGTGAAGCATTGTCCCGTTCCACAACAAACTGCCTGAGTACGAGCTGCAGCGGCCACTTCCCCGGGTCCGTCAAGTAAATCGAAGCCCGGAAAAACTCATTCCAGTGGAAAACGGCGTAAAAAAGGCCAAGCGTTGCCAACGCCGGCTTAGACAGCGGAAGCATTATTCTGAAGAAAATATTAATATGCCCGGCACCGTCCATTCTGGCAGCCTCGAGAATACTTTCAGGCACATCCTCGAAAAATCTCATCATAATAAACAGATAATAAACATTAATCGCCTTATAAAGAATCAGCGAAAAGTAAGAATCCAGCAGCCCCAGGTCTTTCACCACAAGGTACTCTGGAATAAGACCGGGCTCAAACACCATGATGACAATCAGCAGCACCATAAACAATCTTCTTCCAACTAAGCGCTTCCTTGTCAGGACATAAGATGAAAGCGCTGTCAAAAGAAGGTTCAGCAGCGTTCCGGCAGCCGTAATAAAAAGAGAGTTAAACAAGCTCTTCACAATCAGCGGATTAGAAAGAAGAATCTCATAGTTTACGAGAGAAAAGCCTTTTGGAATCAGCGACAGTCCGGTCATTTTATGGGCGTTTTCCGGTGCTGTCAGCGAAAGTGCGAGCAGGTTCAGGATCGGCACAATCATCGTTAACGTCACAAGAAACAAACCTGTATACAGAATCACTACCGGCCATTTCAGAGTTTTCATTCTCACCACACTCCCTTTCCGGTCAGGCGTTTGGCGAGAAAGTGTGTTCCAAAAATTAGCACAACGCCAATTGCACCTTTAAAAAGGCTTGCGGCCGTCGCATATGCATACTGACCATTCAGAATTCCGATTCTGTATACATATGTATCCAAAATATCTACAACACTGATGACTGAGTCATTCATAAAGTTAAAAACCTGATCAAAGCCTGCATTCATAAAGAATCCGAGGTTTAAGATGAATACGGTAATGACCGTGCTTTTCATCTCAGGCAGCGTAATATACCTCATCTGCTGCAGTCCGGAGGCCCCGTCCATTTTTGCCGCTTCATATAGAGAAGGGCTGATTTTCATAATCGCAGCCAGATATATAATGGAATCCCATCCCGCGCTTCTCCACATTTCGGAAAATACAAGGACCCAGCGGATCTGATCTTTGCTTGTCATATAGTCAAGTGAAGGCAGCTGGAAAACATTCCGAATGATATTCACTCCCCCGTCCACCGGATTCAGCAGGCTGATCCAGATGCCTGCAATGACAACCCATGAAAGAAAGTGAGGAAGGTAGACAACAGACTGAACATACTTCCGGTAAGAGACGTGCCTGATTTCATTAATAAGAAGCGACAGAATAATGGGAATTGGAAAAACAAAAATGATTTTCATTGTGCTGATGATAATGGTATTTTTCAGCACAGTGAAAAACGCGGGCGAATCGAACAAAACACGAAAATGCTTCAACCCAACCCACACATTGTCACCGATAATCCGGTAATCCTGAAAGGCAAGCTTCATCCCGATCAGAGGAACAATATGGAAGATACTGAAATATAAAAGCGCAGGCAGAAACATCACGTACAAAATCCAGTCCCGCTTAATAAAAGCAAGCTTTTCCCTACTCATTGCTTCTTCCCCTGCTTCTGAATGCCTCCAGTTCTTTTTCCGTCGGCATGCCGCTTTGTGCCCCGTGTTTTTCCACGCTCAGCCCTGCTGCAGCTGCGGCAAACTGTACAGCTTCTTTTAACACCAGTCCTTTCGCTGAAGCCGCTGCGAACGCGCCGGCAAATGTATCTCCTGCACCTGTGGAATCAACCGGATTTACTTTTACGGCAGGTATATGAACCGGCTTTTCGCCGTCATGATAGACGACACCCTGCTCTCCTTTTGTAATAAGCAGCTTATTGGGATATTTCCTTAACGCTTCTTCCTCCGTCATGTTGAAAAGAATGGCGGCTTCGTGCTCGTTTGGCAGAATGCAGGATGTGTTATCAATCAATGATTCCGGAATGGGAACAGCCGGAGCGGGATTCAGGATGACTGTCTTTCCATATCCGCTGAGTATTTCAGCCGCATACTCTATCGACTCCAGCGGAATTTCCATTGAAAGAAGGATCACATCCGCTTCAAGGATGACCTCCATTTTCTCCTCAAGATAGCTCCTGTCTGTTTTGCTGTTTGCACCGGGTATCACAATGATCCTGTTTTGGCCCCGGCAGCTTTCAATCAATGCACAGCCTGTAGGCGCATCCTTTCGTTTAGCCGCGTGGCCGGCATCAACATGATTTTTATCAAGCTCTGCAAGCAGGGACCTCCCGTGATCGTCGTCTCCAACAGTGCCAAACATCATGACCTGCGCTCCAAGTCTGCCTGCTGCCGTTGCCTGGTTCGCTCCCTTGCCTCCGGGAAACATGCTGAAGTCCTTGCCGAATACGGTTTCTCCCATCTTTGGCGACACTTCCGTAACGGCGACTAAATCCATATTCAAACTTCCGATAACAGCAATTTTCTTCATCTTTCAATCTCCTAATCTATTTCTAAGTTCATAAGCGGCGCATGCTGCTGGGCGCCGTATACATCGCGGTCACAAACCGCCCCCGATGAAGTGTTTCTGTAAAACGTCACTTTAAACCCAAGTGCCTGATCATAAAAAACAATGCTCTTCAGCTGCTCCTTTTTCAGGAGGTAAAGTCCGCAAATTGTTTCCTTATTGATTTTCCCGGTCTTCTTCACATGATCGTAGGTCACTCTGTCGCTGAATAAAACATCAAGTGTAATCTCAAACGGCCCTGAATTTTTGCTTCTGAGGATTTTTGCATATTCTCCAAGTGATGTCATAAAACCTCCAGCCGAAAAGGCAGCTCTTTTTCAAGTTTCATAAGATGATAGACGGAAAACTCATAAACAGGTCCAAAATCAATATCACTCGGGGCAAAAGGAAAAGCCAGGTTTCCTGCAGTTGATTTCCTTCCCTCATAGCCAAAATGCAAAAATGTAGAGCGAAGTGACGCGCAAATACTGCTCGCCATCTCCTGGGTAACAGCGGTCACTTCAAATAGAATGCCAAGCTCATGTCCTGAAAAAACAGCCCGTTCATTTTCACCCAGTACAGCATTTTTGCCGTAGTTGTAAAACTGGATCTGATAGGAGTCAGCAGGTATTTCCTTGTAGTGGCTTAAGACATCCTGTTTTACAGCCTCTTCTACTTCATCGATTTTTTCAATCAGCAGCGGATCGCGGACACCGGCAATCACAAACGTTCTGTATGCCGTCTTCCGAGCGCCTTCTAATTTTATCCAGTATTCATTTGAAGGGATGTACCTGCTTCCTGATACTTCTACAATGCCGCTTCCCCCATCATGAAATGTGCACCCGGATAAATCCAGCATAAAACCGGGACCGTGCAGGAGGTATGGGTGGTCTTTTTCATAAAAGGTATGAGCTGCCACGCTTGCTGCTGTGCATGTTCTGGACGGATTCAGCGCCTGAACCGTGAAAGAATCTTTTTTTATCGTGCCTAAAATGCAGTCTTTCGTAGTTCCCGGTTCTGCACACAGTGCCCCGCATTCAAGGATTTTTCCAAGGTGATACGAAAGGCCGGGATCTTTTCCAAAAAAGATGCCGGCTGCTGAGTAGACGGATGGATCAAACGCCCTTCCGCAAATAATAATGTCACATCCCTGCTCAAGTGCCCGGACTATAGGTTCATGGCCCATTTGAGCAACAATAGCACTCGTATCACTGAGCGTTTTCTCTGTTAGATCGGGAACATTCGGACTCATTTTTTTTATACGATTAGCTTCAAAGGCTTCGAAGACAGATTGGTGCTGAATATCAGCCCAAATGACGGCGATTTTCGGCTCAGCGGCTATCTCGTTTAAAATTTCATGAACAATCTCAAGCGTCCACTCTACGTGGGGTTTTGCACCTGCACCGCCTGCAGAACCGATGATCAGCGGAATCTTATGATCAACCGCTGCAGCAATCAGCAGCTGCAGATCTCTTTTCGCAGCACGCCTTGAAACAATGCCGACTCCCTCGCCAAGCTTATGCGGACCGGCATCTGTTGAACCTGCATCCACTGCAATCACGTGCGGTTTTAAATTCAGTCCATTCAAAAAACTCTCATGCGGAAAACCGTACCCGAGCATGCCGCATGGCGACAGAATTCGTATCTCCCTTTCCATTTCATCCCCCCTTGTCCATCTATTAGGTACTTTCAATATATGTAGACTTCTTCATTGTATGAGTGATACCTGCTTTTGGCGGAAGGAATGCACAGCCCTTATGACTCAGGAAAATACTCCCTTTTTTTACAAATTGTAAAATTCCGGTGTACTTCAGGCGGAATATTCTTTATATTAGGAACCATCATACAAAGGAGGAAAAAAATGAAAAAAATTGTATTCTGTGTCGCAGCCCTCGTCTTCTTGCTCGTGCTCTCGGCCCCTTCTTTTGCCTCGGCGGCTCAAAAATTAATTCAGCCTGTTAACAACGCCTATATCACTGCAGGATATTTAAATGCGAAGTATGAACAGCGGTTTGGATTCAAACACTATGGATGGGACCTGACTTCTTCATCAGGCAGCCGGGCTGTATGGGCAAGCGGCAGCGGAACAGTTCTTGCGACTGGCTATGACAACGTACTCGGCAATACTGTTATCGTGAAATATCCCGATGCTTATATTCATTCAACAGGCAAGACCAGAGATTTAGTTTTCAGGTATAATCACTTGGATTCAATCGCTGTCTCTAAAGGAACACGTGTAACGAAAGATTCCAGATTGGGCAACTACGGGAACACCGGAAAGTATTCTACTGGGGCTCACCTGCATTTTGAAATCGACACAGACACGGTCTACTATCAGTATTCACCAACCCTTGCATCCAGTTCAAATATCATAAAAGCGGGCACCGCCGGAACTGTCCTCTCACCGCGGAGTGTCCTGTACACAAAAGTGTCTGACCCTGATAACCAAAGTATTTGGATTGTCGGTGACGGCTACCAGTCATCATCTGAAGATGACCTGCCATTTATCAACTGACTGTGGCTTTAATTGGAACTTGCGGCCATTCCGGCTGCAAGTTCTTATACACTTATCTTTTCCTGAACAGAACCGTTTAACTCACCCGATCTTTATCCCGGGAAAACACTCCCACCCACTGCCTTCGCCCCCTCCAACTTTTACACAGAAAAAAGCCCCCCTAACCACATACACTATTCATATCTCCTTCAAAGGAGGAATGAATGTGGAGACAGTCGATTACGACAAAGCCTTGTACTACACGCACCGCTCGCAGTGGGACAACCTGCTGATCCTGATGGTGCGCACAAAAGATGACCTGCTCTCAAAACGAATTGAGCAGTTCCTGCACGCCTACAACTTTGAAAACAACTACGCAGAAGTCGAAAAGAAACTCTACTCGCTCCTGCGCTATATAGACCACGCCGTCGAAACCGGCCACGAGCACGAAGAGGCGGAATATGCTTATTTGACATAGAAAAGCGGAGCCGACTGTTTAGGCCTGGCAGTCAGATAAAAAATCACCGGAAAAGTCCGGGTTTGACTTTTTCGGTGATTTTGTTCTGACAGAAGGACTAGGAGGCGGAGCTGGACAGTGAGAAAAGCGGAATCAGCCGTTTAGCTCCGGGAGCCAGATAAGAAATCACCGGAAAAGTCCGGGTTTGACTTTTTCGGTGATTTTGTTCTGGCAGAGGAGTTGGCTGATGGAGCTGGACAATGAGAAAAGCGGAATCGCCCGGTTAGCTCCGAAGGACAGAAAAGGATCCGACGGAAAAAGCCGGGTTTGCTTTTTACGGCGGAGCCGTTCTGGCCGAGGAGTTGGGCGATGGAGCTGGACAATGAGAAAAGCGGAATCGCCCGGTTAGCTCCGAAGGACAAAAAAGGATCCGACGGAAAAAGCCGGGTTTGCTTTTTACGGCGGAGCCGTTCTGGCCGAGGAGTTGGGCGATGGAGCTGGACAATGAGAAAAGCGGAATCGCCCGGTTAGCTCCGAAGGACAAAAAAGGATCCGACGGAAAAAGCCGGGTTTGCTTTTTACGGCGGAGCCGTTCTGGCCGAGGAGTTGGGCGATGGAGCTGGACAATAAGAAAAGCGGAAGCACCCGGTTAGCTCCGGGAGCCAGATAAGGAAACAGCGGTAAAATAAGCTCAAATCTCTATACAATCAGCAATCAGACACAGCAAAAAAGACATAAATGCTCTTTTTTCTAAAAACCTTGTGATCCAGATTGGAACTTCGCCTATAGAAAGAGCTCATTTCAGGACATGAATCGAGCTAACAAGCCAAATACAGCGTCTAACAATCCAAACAGCACATCTAACAAGCGAAATACCCTGTCTAACAATCCGAATCAGGCGTCTAACAGTCCAACGCCAGATTCGAGCAAAACAAAACCAGGAGAGGGATCACGTCCCCCTCCTGATTATTTTTGTTTCTGCACATAAAAATCTACATACATTTTCAGTTCTTCCATCAGCTGATTGACAAGGACTTCTGAGTCTTCAAGCAGCTTTCTGTTTTCGTAATCAAAGCAAATTGGATCAAGGGCGAGCTGCTTTGGGATGGCATTTGCATATACGCCTCTCATAACGGTTCTCATGTTGTTTAGAGCGTTGATTCCGCCCTTTCCGCCCCCTGCAACAGCAATGAGTCCGACAGGTTTGCGGGCAAAATGGGAACTGCCAAGAAAATCAAGCGCATTTTTTAAAGCGCCGCTCATTCCACTGTGGTATTCAGGAGAAAGCAGGACAATTCCGTCAGCTTCTTTGACTTTCTTTTTCAGTTCCTTTACTGCTTCAATCGTTTCCTGCTCTTCTTCCCCGTTAAAAAGAGGGAGATTCAGCACGCTTAAGTCAATCAGGTCTGCCCCTGATTTTTCTGCAATCGCTGCAGCCGCAAGACGCGTTCTTCCACTTTTTCTTGGGCTTCCGTTAATAACTAACAATTTCATGTTTCATCTTCCTTTCATTGGTCCAATCCATTTTTCACCGCGAAGAGTGCCGCCTGTGTCCGGTCTGCAAGCTCAAGCTTAGAAAGGATATTGGATACATGTGTTTTGACTGTTTTTTCTGTAATGTAGAGAGCTGATGCTATTTCTTTGTTGCTTTTGCCTTTTGCAATCTCCTTTAATACATCATTTTCGCGATTGGTAAGCGGTGTCAATGGCTTTTGCTCTTTTTGATTCGTTTGCATCAAGTGGGACATGACGTGGGATGTGACTTTTGGATGAAGCTTGCTCTCTCCATTTAGAACTTCCCTGATCGTATGGACCAGTTCATCAGGTTCGACATCCTTCAACTGATAACCTGATGCACCGGCCTGAATGGCAGGAATGACATGGTCCTGATCGGCGTAGCTCGTTAAGATGATGACTTTGATCTCCTGGTTGAACGTGCGGATTTCCTTAGTTGCCTCCACGCCGTCCATAACCGGCATGGAAAGATCCATTAAAATGACATCCGGGTTTAAGGATCGGACAAGCTCCACGGCTTCCTTCCCGTTTTCGGCTTCTCCCACAATATCAATGTCTTTTTGTGTTTTAAGAAAAAAATGCAATCCTCTGCGGACGACTTTATGATCATCTGCTATCAGCAGGCGTATTCCCATTGCCTGTATCCCCCTAAATTGGTAGTCTGATTTCTATTTCGGTTCCTTTTCCGATTTCCGTCCGCACCGCAAAAGATCCTTTCAGCTTATGAGCCCTGTCCTTCATGCCCTGAAGACCGAGGGATGGCAGCAGCAGTTTTTCATGATAGGAAAAACCTGCACCCTCATCTTTTATGGTCATGGTTACTTCATTTTTGCATCTGAAAATGGAAATGGACGCCTCTTTGACTCCCGAATGTTTTTTACAGTTGTTTAAGGCTTCCTGGCCGATTCGCCACAGCTCTTCTTCTGTGCAGCAAGGCAGAGTCTGGACTCCTTGAATGTCTGCATCAAGCTTCAAGCCTAGCACCTTAGCGTAATTCATAAGAGCGGATGCAATGCCGTTTTCAAGTCCCTGGGGTCTAAGCTGCCAGATCAGCGCTCTCATTTCTGACAGAGCCTCCTGCGAAAGATCTCCTACATATGTAAGCATCTCCTGCATCTGCTCTTCCTCGGTCATTTCTTTTGCCCCTCTGGCCGTCAGCATGATGGAAAAAAGCAGCTGATTAACGGAATCGTGCAGATCCTGTGCAAGTCTGTTCCGCTCTGCAATCAATGCCAGGCGCTGTTCATTCTCAACAAGCTTCATCCGTTTCATGGCTGTTCCAATCTGAAGGGCAACAGCTTCAAGGAGGGCCAGTTCTTCTGATGAAAAATGCGTTTTATTTGGAGAGGCGACGTTTAAAAGTCCGATTTTTTCCTCACCTGTGCGAAGAGGAACAGTCGCATGATGGGTAATGCCGTTTGTATCCCCCCACTCAAATTCCTCCGCATCCTCAAGGCGTTTGCAGTTGATAATATTGGCCGCTTTATTCAGCCTGCCGTCATAAAATTTATCAATGCACCAGCAGTCGCCCTCGCACATCGCCTTTTTCCCGCATGCTTCAAGAGCCTGCGGAAGACAATGATAAGCCGCCAGCCTGTATTGTTTGTCACTGTCTATCAGAAAAATCCAGCCAGTCGCAAGACCTGTCACATCTAATAGCTTGCCGAGAACATCATCCAGCATCTGAATAAGGTCGTTTGATTGATTAAGCGTCTCAGCAATCGTTTTCAAAGCCTGCAGCTCAAAAATCCTTTTTTCATCTATAGCCATTTTCTCACCCTCATCTGCGTTGTCTATAGAACCAGTATATCAATCTTTTCCCATCTGCTCCCTTGTAAATGTGACTGATATTTAGTACGACTTTTGATGTAGATTAGAAATGCGGAGCCCGACTGTTCATCCCTCAAAAAAAAAGCCGAAAAGGAAAATTCCTTTTCAGCTTTCTGCTTAAATCAGTGCGTGTACTTTTTCCATCAGATCTGAAGATATTTCTTCGAGCTTTTGATCGCTTTCTGACAGGGTTTTTCCTTTTACACCGAAATAGAATTTCGCTTTAGGCTCTGTGCCTGATGGGCGAAGACAGAACCATGAGCCGTCTTCAAGGTAGTATTTCAGGACGTTTGAAGATGGGAGCGTGATTTCTTCTGTTTCGGCAGATGAAATGTTCAATCGGGTTCCCGCTTTGTAATCTTCAACAACTGTTACCTTCAAGCCTGCAAGTGTTTCAGGCGGAGTGCTGCGGAAGGAAGCAAGAATTCTCTGGATCTGCTCTGCTCCGTCTTTTCCCTTAAGGGTTAGAGACTCAAGGCCTTCGCGGTAGTAGCCGTACTGTTCAAAAAGGTCAAGCAGGCCTTCGTACAGCGTTTTGCCCTGTTTTTTGTAGTAGGCAGCAACCTCTACTCCGAGAATGGCAGCCTGAACGGCATCTTTATCACGTGCAAAATCACCGATCAGATAGCCGTAGCTTTCTTCGTATCCGAACTGGAATGAGTATTGACCTGTGCGCTCATATTCGTTGATTTTTTCTCCGATAAATTTAAATCCTGTAAGCGTGTCAATTGTATCGAGACCGAATGACTCAGCAACGGCACGGCCGATTTCAGAGGTTACAATTGTCTTCAGCACAACGCCGTTTTCAGGTAGAGTGCCTTTTTCTTTTTTCTGGGAAAGCAGGTAGTGAAGCAGGATTGCGCCTGTCTGGTTTCCAGTCAGAACGACGTATTCGCCGTCGAGATTCTTAACAGCAAGGCCGAGGCGGTCTGCATCAGGATCCGTTGCTATTAATAGATCAGCGTCGTTTTTCTGGCCATACTGAATCGCATATTCAAATGCTGCATGCTCTTCCGGATTTGGCGATTTTACCGTGCTGAAGTTTGGATCTGGCTGTTCCTGTTCGGCAACGACTGTTACGTTCTCATAGCCCAGCGCTTTGAGTCCGCGGCGAACAGGCTTGTTTGCTGTACCGTGAAGCGGAGTGAAAACGATTTTTAAGTCTGTTTCTTTTGACAGGTCAGGGTTTACCGAAATGGTCACGAGCTTATCTGTATAGGCAGCATCGATTTCTTCCCCGATCATTTTGATGAGGCCTGCAGCTTTCAGTTCAGCTTCGTCCTTTACTTCAATGCTCAGTTCATCTTCAATCGAGTTTACCTTCGCAATGACTTCATCTGCGGCTGCAGGCGGCAGCTGTCCGCCGTCTTCGCCGTATACTTTATAGCCGTTATATTCAGGAGGATTATGACTTGCTGTTACCACGATGCCGGAAAACGCATTCAAATGGCGGACAGCAAATGACAGTTCAGGTGTCGGGCGCAGCTCTTCAAAAACATATGTTTGAATGCCGTGGCTTGCAAGAGTCTTTGCTGCCTCCATGGCAAACTCGGGTGATTTGTGGCGTGAATCGTAGGCAATCGCCACTCCGCGATTTTTGGCTTCTTCACCGAAAGATTCGATATAAAGAGCAAGCCCTTCTGAAGCTTTGCGGACCGTATAAGCATTCATGCGGTTTGTACCTGCACCAATTTCTCCACGCATTCCGCCCGTCCCAAACTCCAAGTTTTTATAAAAGCAATCCTCGCGCGCCTTGTCGTCGTTCTCCAAACCGGATAAAAGCAGTCTTAATTCTGAATCTAAATCTGTTTTGCTGTTCCAGCGCTGATAGCTTTTTTCAAAACTCATAGCGTACCTCCAGTAATTTTATTTGTATGTAACTCTTTCTTCATGTTTCAGACAAATCCTGCCTGATTTCGTATGTAAAAAATAGAAATACGTCGATTTCTCCGCTTATTTTAACACATATCGAACCTGTCTGACTTTTAATTTCTGTAAAAATATTTCAATTTCAATATAGTTAAATTTTAGGAAAATATAAGCAAAAACTGCAGCCTACCGGGCTGCAGCTTCAGCTGTTAATTCGCTTTTCTTACTTCATCAGGTACGACTGCATCATGAATTTGCTTTTCAAGGATGCTTGTGTGATTTTGTTTTTGTTCAGGAGTCCACTTCAGTTTATCAGCCATGTAGTTGATGACCGCATCTTTGTATTGCTTCGCCCAGTTAATGTCGAAATACACAGCACCAGTTCGTCTCACAAAGAAGTCTGAAGGAGTCGCCGTCATTTCCTCTGACATGCTGTAATCAATTTCAGCAAGGATGTAAACCGGGAGTCCGTATTGATCAGCCTCAGATTTTAATGCTTCCACTCTTTCGAAAAGAGCATCTGCATTTGAGCCGTATCTTCTTGAAAGGTGTTTTGCCTGCATTTCAGTCAGGCCAAGGGACATTCCCTGCTGCGTTTTAGTTTTAACAAACGTCTCAAGGCTTGCAGAACCTCCAACGTGGCCTCCGGAGATAGGCATATTACGCGTTTTGCACGGACCGAAATCTTTCATTCCCGCTGCTTTGAAATCCTTCACAATCATATCGATGATGTGTTCTGCCATTTTTCTGTAGCCTGTCAGCTTACCGCCGGCAATAGTCATGAGACCTGTTTCAGACGTCCAGATTTCATCTTTTCTGGAGATCTCTGACGGGTCTTTGCCGTCTTCGTGGATGAGAGGGCGGATACCGGCCCAGCTTGATTCGGCATCTTCTGCTTTAATATTAAGATCAGGGAACATATAGTTGATCGATTCAATGACATAGTCTCTGTCCTTCACTGTCATTCGCGGGTTTTTAGGATCCTCTTTATAAACCGTATCTGTTGTCCCGACATACGTTTTGCCGTCACGCGGAATGGCAAAAACCATGCGTTTATCCGGAGTATCAAAATAGATGGCCTGCTTCAGCGGGAACTTGCTCTGGTCAAACACGAGATGAATTCCTTTTGTCATCTGCAGGGATTTGCCTGTTTTTGATTTGTCCATTTCTCTCAGTGAATCAACCCACGGACCGGCAGCATTGATGACTCTTTTTGCGTAGACATCATATTGTTTCCCTGAAATGGTATCAACTAAATGTACACCTACTACTTTTCCTTTATCGTAAATGAAGCCTTCCACTTTTGCATAGTTGACGGCATCTGCGCCAAAACGCGCCGCTTCTTTGATTACTTCAATTGTCAGCCTTGCGTCATCTGTGCGGTACTCAACGTAGTATCCTCCACCTTTAAGCCCGTCTTTTTTTACTAATGGCTCTTTAGCAAGAGTATCTTTCGCACTCAGCATTTTTCTTCTTTCGCCGCGTTTGACGGCTGCAAGGAAATCGTACACGCGCAACCCGATGGATGTTGAGAACGGTCCGAATGTTCCCCCTTTGTGCATCGGAAGAAGCATCCACTCAGGCGTTGTGACATGCGGTCCATTTTCGTATACGATGGCTCTTTCTTTTCCCACATCAGCAACCATTTTCACTTCAAACTGTTTTAAGTAGCGCAGTCCTCCATGCACGAGCTTAGTTGATCTGCTGGATGTTCCTGCTGCAAAGTCCTGCATTTCTGCCAGGGCAATTTTCATTCCTCTGGAAGCCGCGTCGAGCGCAATTCCTGAACCTGTTATACCGCCGCCGATTACAAATACATCATATGTTTCCTGTGTCATTTTATTTAAAAGATCGTGTCGTTTATCGCTTGAAAAAGTCATAGTTAGTACCTCCTATTATTTTCCAGAAGGGGATAAAAAAGAGACCACAACAAGCTGGTGCAGCATGACATGCATGCGCCAGTGTTGTGGCCTCTCCAAATCTCCAACCGTTCTATTAACTTGATATTAGTATATCACAGCTTCTGTTTATTTAAAAGCCTGAGCTGCATTTACTGCTTTTTTCCAGCCGCTATAAAGCTCATCGCGCTTTTCATCTTCCATTTCAGGTTCGAATTGCTTATCAAGCTTCCATTGCTTTTCAATATTCGACTTGTCTTCCCAGAAGCCGACTGCAAGTCCTGCAAGATAGGCAGCGCCAAGAGCTGTCGTTTCATTTACTTCAGGACGCTCTACCGGCACT
Organism: Metabacillus mesotrionivorans; assembly: GCF_052171315.1. NCBI lineage: Bacteria > Bacillati > Bacillota > Bacilli > Caryophanales > Bacillaceae > Metabacillus > Metabacillus mesotrionivorans. The sequence goes on from NZ_JBQMFF010000007.1 coordinate 118,338, forward strand.
CCAAGCATATTGCTCTGGAAATCCATCAGGAAGTTATTTTTCACCGCACCGCCGTCTACGCGTAGTGTTTTCAGGGAAATGCCTGAATCAGCTTCCATCGCAGTCAGAACGTCTTTTGTCTGATAAGCAAGGGATTCCAGTGTAGCGCGGACAAAGTGCTCTTTAGACGTGCCGCGCGTTAAGCCGAAGACTGCACCTCTTACGTCACTGTCCCAATAAGGAGTTCCAAGGCCCACAAATGCAGGCACGACATATACGCCTTCTGTAGACTCAACGCGTTCTGCGTAAGCCTCGCTGTCCTTTGCGTCTTTAAACATCCGGAGACCGTCGCGCAGCCACTGAATAGCCGATCCTGCAACGAAAATACTTCCTTCAAGCGCATACTCCACTTTTCCGTCTACGCCCCATGCGATTGTCGTCAGCAGGCCATTTTCAGAGCGAATAGCTTTTTCCCCAGTGTTCATGAGCATAAAGCAGCCAGTTCCGTACGTATTTTTAGCCATTCCTTCTTCAAAACATGCCTGTCCGAATAAGGCAGACTGCTGATCTCCTGCAGCACCTGCAATCGGTACAGAATGGCCGAAGAAATGATATTCAATCGTGTCGGCATATACTTCTGAAGACGGTTTCACTTCAGGCAGCATGGATTTAGGCACAGTCAGGTACTCAAGCAGCTCATCATCCCACTTCAGCTCATGAATGTTGTACATGAGTGTGCGGGAAGCGTTTGAATAATCCGTCACGTGCGCTTTTCCGCCTGAAAGCTTCCAAATCAGCCACGTATCAATGGTACCGAACAAGAGGTCGCCATTTTCAGCTTTTTCTCTTGCTCCTTCCACGTTGTCAAGGATCCATTTCACTTTTGTTCCAGAGAAGTAGGCATCGATTAGTAATCCTGTTTTTTCTCTGAATGTATCATTGTAGCCTTTTTGCTTCAGTTCTTCGCAGATGCCTGCAGTCTGGCGGGATTGCCAAACAATTGCGTTATAGACAGGCTGTGATGTGTTTTTATCCCAGACAACTGCTGTTTCACGCTGGTTGGTAATTCCGATCCCTGCAATCTGCTCAGGCTTCACATTTGTTTCGCTCAGGCATGTTGCAATAACAGCCAAAATTGATCCCCAGATTTCGTTCGCGTTGTGCTCAACCCAGCCCGGCTTAGGAAAATACTGCTTAAATTCCTTTTGAGCAATGTGAACGATTTCGCCTTGTTTGTTAAATAAAATAGCTCTTGAACTTGTTGTTCCCTGATCTAAAGATAAGATGTATTTTTCCATGATACATTTTCCCCCTCAAAAGTTTTAATAAACGGCTGAACGCTGTGCGGATTGCTTTTTCGTCATCGCATAAACAACGCAAAGCATGAAGACTAAAGCTGCCGCTACGTACCAGAATGCAGTACTCATAGTACCCTTAAAAACGTAATTGTAAAAGACTGCGGCAAATGAACCTCCTGCAAGCGGCGCAACAACCGGTATCCATGCATATTTCCAGTTCGAGCTTCCTTTTCCTGCTATTGGAAGAACAAAATGTGCAAGTCTTGGTCCAAGGTCACGAGCCGGATTGATGGCATAGCCTGTTGTGCCTCCAAGCGACAGCCCGATGGCAACTACCAAAAATCCAACAATCAGCGGATTTAAGCCTTCTGTAAAAGTATTCGCTCCGATGGCAAGCAATGTAAGGACAAAAATAAATGTTCCAAGTGCTTCACTAATAAAGTTCGCAAAATAATTCGGAATTGCAGGGCTTGTTGAAAAAACACTGAGCTTCGCACCTGGATCTTCTGTTTCCTTCCAGTGCGGCAAGTATTGCAAGTAGACAAGCACTGCCCCAAGGAATGCTCCAAGCAATTGTGCAACGATATATGATGGCACCTGGCTCCATTCAAATGATCCTGAAAAGGCAAGTGCAAATGTCACTGCCGGATTTAAATGCGCGCCGCTTATTTCGCCAACAGCATATACGGCCATTGCTACACCAAATCCCCAGCCCATCGTGATCACGATCCAGCCTGACTGATGGGCGAATGATTTTTTAAGACTGACCCCGGCGCAGACACCGCCTCCAAATACAATTAAGATCATTGTACCGATAACTTCTCCCCAAAAAGCAGTCATTTATAATTCCTCCAATTCTTTAAATGCGGCGGGAAAGAAAAAAATCCACAGCAAATACCTCTACAATAATGTAAAGTACTGCTGTGGATCTCCGTTTCTCCGTCACATTTATTAACTTGCCCTTATGGTACATGCTAATGAAAGCGGTGTCAACAGAAATTTATGATAGCTTTTGATAATTTTTCCATAAATCCATTTCCGATGAAGTCACTGCCGTGGCCCCTGCCTGCAGCGCCTGATGGACCTCTTCTGACGTCTTCACAAAGCCCCCTGCAAAAATCGGAATGCCTGTTTTCTCCTTGATCTCTGCAATCAAGCTCGGCACAAGACCGGGAAGTACTTCAATATAGTCCGGCTTTGTCCTTGCAATCAGCTCCAGGCTTTTTTCAAGTGCACTCGAATCGAGCAAAAACAGCCGCTGAATTGCATATATCCCACGCTGCTTGGCTTTGGCAATCACATTGGACCTTGTCGAAATCAACCCGGCAGGCTTAACCTCCTGGCAGATGAACTCCGCAGCATACTCATCATGCTTCAGCCCCTGAATCAAATCTATGTGAATCAGCATTTTCTTGTTCGAAGAATTGGCAAGACGGACAATATTCCGCACCTGTCCAAGATGTGTATCAAGAAGCACGCCGTATGTATAAGGACTGTCGAGAAACCGTTCAAACTGCTTCATATTGCGAATTGCAGGCAGAATCTGCTGACCTTCAAAACTCATAGATTGCCCTCCTTCCATTTTTTAGTTGTTTTTATGAATAATGGCATATAAGGAATGTACTATATACGGGGTGATAACTCAAGAGGGGTGAGTGACACACGATCTCTTCTTGCTTTAGTTTGGAAAGTGATCTTAGGTTTTGATTGGAACACTTTGTCTTTGCTCTCGCACCTGATTAGTGTTCTTATGACCTGATTAGAACACTTTGTCTTAACTCTCGCATCTGCAAAGTGCTCTTAAAATCCGATTAGAACACTTTGTCTCAGCATTTACATCTGGAAAGTGTTCTAACTGCCTTCCATAAAAAAAGAGACAAAGAAAATCTCTGTCTCCGTAAAAGTTCTCAAATCAGTTTTTCTTATAACGGATCCCGTACACGTCATGTCTCCGGTCTTTAAGCTGTCTGACTGTACCGGACTGGCGCTGTCTGCGGAGGATCTCGAGGTCGACATCTCCGATGACGACCATTTCAATATTCGGATTGCACTCCCCTACGATGCCGTCTCTCGCAAACTCGAAGTCAGACGGTGCGAAAATCGCTGACTGCGCGTACTGAATATCCATGTTTTCCGTCTGCGGCAGGTTTCCTACTGTTCCGGAAATCACCGTGTAAATCTGGTTTTCTACCGCGCGTGCCTGTGAGCAGTAGCGGACCCGAAGATAACCCTGGCGATCTTCCGTACAGAAAGGCGTAAAGATAATTTTTGCACCTTTGTCTGCAGCGATCCTTGCAAGTTCAGGAAATTCGATATCATAGCAAATCTGGATGGCGATTTTTCCGCAGTCGGTATCGAATACTTTAATGTCGTCGCCTCTGCTGATGCCCCACCATTTGCGCTCATTCGGCGTTATGTGGATTTTGTATTGTTTTTCAATGGTGCCGTCTCTTCTGAAAAGATAGGCCACGTTGAAAATTTTCCCGTTGTCTTCTTCAACGAAATGAGAACCGCCGATAATATTCACGTTATACTTTACAGCAAGCTCTGTAAACAGGCTGATGTATTCCTCTGTATATTCCGTTACTCTTCGGATGGCCCTGCTCGGTGATTTTTCATCCAGGAACGACATCAGCTGGGTTGTAAGCAGCTCGGGGAATACCGCAAAATCTGCTGAAGCATCTGATGCAACGTCTGTGTAATACTCAACCTGTGTCGCAAATTCTTCAAACGAATTGATTTGCTTCATCTGATACTGCACAACGCAGATGCGAACCGGAAAAGCCGTTTTGTAATAGCGCTTTGAAGTCGGCAAATAGTCAACGTTGTTCCACTCCATCAGCGTGGCGTATTTGCCTGAAGCCCTGTCATCAGGCAGATAGTTCGGGTTGATCCTCATCAGCGTAAAGCCATTCAGCAGCTGAAAAGAAAGAACAGGATCATAAATTTTATGCTGTTTCACTTCCTGCACATACTGCCTTGGCGAAAGCTCTTTTTCATATTTATGATAGTTCGGAATTCTTCCCCCGATAATAATGCTCTTCAGGTTCAGTCTTCTCGCAAGATCTTTTCTTGCCTCATAAAGCCTGTGGCCTATTTTCATCCGGCGGTAATCCGGATGAACCATGACCTCGATGCCGTACATATTGTATCCGTCCGGATTGTGGTTGGTAATGTAGCCGTTGTCTGTAATATCATCCCATGTATGTCTGTCGTCATATTCATCAAAGTTGATGATCAGACTTGAACAGGATCCGATGATTTTGCCTTCAAATTCAGCACAGAACTGCCCTTCGGGAAAATGTTCAAGATGGCTTTCAAGATGCTCTCTTTCCCATGGAACCATCCCCGGGAAACAAAGCGCCTGCATCGCCAGGATTTCATCTATGTCTTTGTCTTCAATGTTTCTGATAATCATCTTTTTCTCAAATTTTGATAAGTCAATTGTATCTGTCACAAAAATCGCTCCTTTATTTCTTACCAGCAATTTATTCCCGCTAGAGACCGGTTTAAAACATGTTAACGATTTGATTCAATTTTTCTGATCACTTCTGCAAGCTCCATCTCTGCCATCGATTCCAGCCTGTGGTCAATCTCCCCAAATTCCATATGGGCCGTCACACTGTTTGGAACAATGGTGCAGAACATTCCCGCTCGTTTTGCTGCAAGTGCCCCGTTTGCTGAGTCTTCAAAAGCCAGGCATTCTTCAGGCTTCAGGCCAAGGCATTCTGCCGCTTTTATGTAAAGGGCCGGGTCAGGCTTTACTTTTTCCACATCATCAGAGGTGCGGATGCACTCAAAATAATCAAATAAGTTCAGAGACTTAAGATAGCTGGAAACCCATTGATAACTGGAACTTGAAGCTAAACCGATTTTCAGTCCAAGGTCCTGTGCAGCAAGCAAGTAGGCTTCAACACCGGGCCGCGGACCTTCCGCTTCCATTCTCTTGGCGAATTTTTCTTTCCGCAGGCTGATCAGGTCTTCATGCACCACCGTTTTCCCAATCTGCTCCTCCAAATACTTATAAGGGTTAAAATCTGAGGATGTTCCAATGACTTTTCCCCACACCTGCATCGGAAGCTCGCTCCCATGCTCCTGAAAAATTTCCTGGAGCACTTCATACTCGTGCGTTTCTGTATCCAATATCAGTCCGTCAAAATCGAAAACGATTGCTTTGATCATTGTGTGCCCCTCCTATCGAGTAGTATGTTCATTATATAACGGATTTTAAAAAGAAAGAAAATGGGGAGTGTGTGGGGAGTATTGCATTTCTATCTGAAAATGTTGTGCTTATGACCTTTCGTACAGGGGCCTTCATGCTGAACGGTCATATCTTGAGCGCTTATGACCCTTCGTACGGGTTTCTTCGCTCTGAAAGGTCATATCATGGGCGCTTATGACCTTTCGTACGGATATCTTCATGCTGAAAGGTCATATCTTAGGCGCTTATGACCCTTCACACGGGTTCCTTCGTTCTGAACGGTCATATCATAGGCACCTATGACCTTTCATAAAACTCCTTTCCTGTTGATAGGTTATCTCCTCCCAAGTTAAAAGGACCCAATCCAACAGTTCCTTCCCCCCTGAAACCGCATTCCCGCCCTCTCCCAAGGCGCTTTCATTTTACAAGAACGGGCCCGGCAACTATAATATGTCGTGTAACCTTAATGATGGAGAGGCGATAGTGTGTCTGAACGAGAGAAAAAGTACATAGAAAATGCTTTGTTTACCGCCTGGGGAGCGTCCTTTATTTCGATGCTTGGCAGCTTATATTTTTCGGAGATTCTCGATTTTGTTCCGTGCAATCTCTGCTGGTATCAGCGGATCCTCATGTATCCACTGGTCGTGATCCTTGGAATTGCCGTCATTAAAAAAGATTATCAGATTGCCTTTTACACGATGATTTTATCAGGCATAGGCGGAGCAATCTCCATTTACCACTACGCCGTCCAGAAGATTGATTTTGTCGGTGAGAATTCAGCCGCATGCGGAATCGTCCCTTGTACGGGCGAGTACATTAACTGGCTTGGATTCATTACGATCCCGTTTCTCGCATTAATTGGATTTTCAATTATTTTTGCAGCAAGCTTCACGATACACAGAAAATGGAAAGCAGGTCGATAATATGAAAAAGATCTTGATATTTGCAGGAATTTTCTTAGTCATTTTCGGAGGCTTGGCCTTTGTAACAACCTATCAGCAGTCGGAAAAATCGGAAGGCAATCCATACGGCAAGGATGAGCTGAACTCCGCAACGGTTGATCAGCTTGACGATCCTAACTATCAAAACATCATTCTTCCTGAAGAAGTAGATGAAAAAATGGACAAAAAAGAAGATTTCATCGTTTATTATTTCAGCCCAACCTGCTCACACTGCAAGCGGACAACTCCTGAACTTATGCCTGCAGCTGAAGAAGCAGGTGTTGAAATCGGACAGTTCAATCTTCTTGAATTCGAAGACGGCTGGCAAAAATACGGCATTGAATCAACGCCTACGCTAGTTAAATACGAAAACGGAAAAGAAGTTGACCGTGTAGTCGGATATAATGACGGGGCTTTCTTTAAAGACCTGTTCAGCGAATGGAAATAAACGACCAACGCAAAAAGGGGACACATCCGTGTCCCCTTTTTCATTGCTTACACAATCCACTTATTCGCCGGCTTTCCGTACTTGCTCACTTCATCCGCCTTCTCCCTTGAAGCCAGAAAATGATCAAATGTCAGCGGAAATTTGTAGCCATACTTTTTTAAAATAGTAATATTGCGGTTATACAATTTTCGCTGATCTTCCCCCTGCTGATCATCCAGGTGATCCAGCAGCGCCGTCAGCGCCTGAAGACTCGACATGATCTGAAAGGCTTCTTTCAGCGTTCCGTTATAGTCGAGGTCATCTGAACGGGGTTTCAGAACAGAAAGCTCATCAAGCTGATCAATCGTTTCATCTGAAAAATACCGCGGAAAAATGTCTTCGTACATCGTTTGAATCAGCTCTTCAATATAATGCTCCTGTTCCTCAGTTGATGCAAACACAATCCTCAAATCTATTCACCTCTTTGCTGCTCACTCTTTGTCTTACTTCAACTTTAACATAGCTCCAAACCGCTAAGCAGAGGTAAGTGTTTCCGTTTATAGCTTGGACATCCAAATAGATGGTCTAGTATACTTGAAGAACTACTCACAGTTGGGGGACAAAGAATGAAACGCAAAGGCGAATGGCTGATATTACCTGTAAAGGAAGAGTGGACAGGAATGTCACTTCAGCAAATGTTAAAGGAAAAACTTCATGTTCCAAAAGGACTTGCCCATAGCTTTAGAATGAATAAAGAAGTTAAATTAAATGACAATGACCCGGACTGGACGCAGCCGCTGAAAGAAAATGACTCACTGATGATCCGGGTTTTTCAGGATGAAATATGTGACACGGAGCCTGAATACATGGAGCTTGACTTTCTATATGAAGACGATCATTTCCTAATTGTAAACAAGCCGGCCGGAATGGACACTCACCCAAATGAACCTTCTCAAACGGGAACTCTTGCAAACGGTGTTGCTTCCCATTTTCAGATGAACGGCATAGCGCGGAAAATCAGGCATATTCACAGACTCGACCGCGATACATCAGGTGCTGTCGTTTTTGCGAAACATGCCTTGTCTCATGCCGTGCTTGACCGGCTTCTTGAAGAACGGAAAGTGAAGAGAACCTATACGGCCGTGGTTCAAGGCGAAGTGAAACAGAAAAAAGGAAGCATCGATCATCCAATCGGAAAAGACCGGCATCACCCGTCCCGCAGGAGAGTTTCACCGGGAGGACAACCAGCTCTTACGCATTTTAAGCGTGAAGGATATACCCGTAAATTTGATGTATCACTATTGAAGCTGCAGCTTGATACAGGCAGAACGCACCAAATTCGTGTCCACGTCAGCCACATCGGCTTTCCGATTGCCGGAGATGTCCTTTACGGCGGCAATCAAAATCTTATTCGCAGGCAGGCGCTTCATGCATCGGAAATATCCGTCGTCCATCCATTTACAGGTGAAGAGATTGATGTTTCTGCTCCTTTTCCTGAGGATATGAGAGACCTGCTTGTGCGGCTGGAGTTTCTTTGAAAACATGAAAAATGCTCCGGATACCGTATCCGGAGCATTTTTTTACAGTTTTTTATTAAAAACGTGACTCACTCTGTCAAAACCCATCTTTTCTTCATAAAACCGGTGTGCGTCCTTACGCTGATTGCCTGAACTCAGTGAAATCATGCCGCAGCCGGATTCTTTTGCAAGCTCTTCTACATGGCGCAGTAGTTTTTCCCCGTACCCCTTGGACCTTGAAGCACCGTCCGTCACAAGGTCATAGACGTAAATGTGCTTTTCGTTATAGAAGTTCGTCAGTTCAATAATGCCTGCCAGTCCTTTTATCTGATTTTCATCATAAAGGGCAAGCAGCCTGTAGCCCTGCTTTTGCATAGGCTCAAGCAGCCTCAGGTAATCCTCTTCACTCAGATTGACCCGCAGCTGGGACATGACAGGATAGGCTTCTTTACATTCTGCATCTGTTTTCAGTTCTCTAATGATCAAGCTGTATCTCTCCGATCTCATTCTGCTTTTTCAGCATAAATAATATACCTCTCAGGTGCGCTTCCGACGAAACTGAATGGATAGCACGTTGTAAGGATCAGTTCTTCTTTTTCATTTTGAAGAGTAATCACACTGAGGTCATCGGCATCCACGATTTTTGTCGATTTGATGCGGTATTCAAATTCTCCGTATGGCAAGGCGACGACAAGCGAGTCGCCTATTTTCAGCTCCCCTGCTTTTCTGAAGACCGTGTCTCTGTGTCCGGAAAGAACAATCTGTCCGTTCTCATTCGGGTAATAGCTGCCTTTGTAGTGTCCGACTCCCTTGGCCAGGTCGTCCGGGTCTGTTCCTTCTACGATTGGCAGCTCCGCATCAAGCCGGTCGATTTTAAGAATGCCGACAGCATCGCCTGTTTCAGCCTCGTACCGGTTCTCCTGAGTCGGCATTTCCTTTTTGGAGCTTGCAGAGGCTTTGATGATGGCTTCTGCATCCGCAAGAGACTGATTTGTTTTCAGGTGGGTTTCTGCAATTTGAAAGCCCCCGTAGCCTGTCAAACAAAGTCCGGCAGCAATTAATAGTATCGGAAAAAATGATAATTTCTTCATATAGCCGGCACGTCTCCTTTTACTTTTTCATCCATTTGATTATATCAAATTTGTAAAATTCGGACATGGATTTTTCTCAATTTTTACACGATAGCGCCATAAAAAAGGGTGCTTTTGATTTTGCACTACCCGTTCCTTTCCGATCCAGTCACTTGCTTTCCGCTGCAATCCACTGGAGTTTACCGAATTTACACGGAACCTTATTTGCGAAAAAAGCATAAAAAAAGACTGTTCATTAAGAACAGCCTCTCTGCGTCTTTATTAAAAATCAAAATTATCCGGATCCGGACCTACACGCTCATCGCGGTTTAAGCCGTCGATGCGTTCCATCTCTTCCTGTGTCAGTTCAAAATCGAAGATGGCTGCATTGTCGTAAATGCGGTGCTCTTTCACTGATTTTGGAATGGTGATTACGCCATTTTGAAGATCCCAGCGCAAGATAACCTGAGCGACAGACTTCCCGTGTTTTTCTGCGATTTCTGTCAGTGTCTCGTCGTCAAGCAGTTTACCCTGCATAAGCGGTGACCACGCTTCAAGCTGAATGCTGTTTTCTTTGCAGAAAGCATGAAGCTCTTTTTGAGTCAGGCGCGGATGGTATTCCACCTGGTTTACCATAGGAACGATTTCAGCATCTTCCATAACATCTTTAAGATGGTGAACCTGGAAGTTGCTTACGCCGATTGCTTTTACTCTGCCTTCTTTGTAAAGCGTTTCAAGAGCTTTCCAAGTTTCTTTGTACTTGCCTTTAACCGGCCAGTGAACAAGGTAAAGATCAAGATACTCAAGACCGAGCTTTTTCATGCTTTCATCAAATGCTTTAAGGGTAGAATCATAGCCCTGATCAGCATTCCATACTTTAGTCGTGACGAAAAGCTCTTCGCGCGCAACGCCGCTTTCTTTAATTGCTTGTCCTACGCCCTCTTCATTTCCGTAAATAGCAGCGGTATCGATGCTTTTATAGCCTGCTTCGATTGCCCATTTAACAGAGTTTACAACCTCATTTCCATCTTCCACTTTAAAGACGCCAAGGCCAAACCAGGGCATTTTCACTCCATTATGTAAAGCTGTTGTATCCTGCAGATTTTTTGCCATTATTATATCTCCTTTCTGAAACTCAGAATAACCCCATTATCTGATAAACTCCGGCAAAATCCAAAAAATATGCTTCATTTTTTCTTTTTCCCGTCCCATTTTGCTAAAATGAAGAAAAAGCCAGGGAAAGGGCGCGGTGAACGGTGGAAACAAAGGAACAGCTTCTTGCACGTTTAAAAGAAATTGAGGAATGGGAAGACGATCAGAAAGGCCTGTTTTTCTGGGAGAAAATCGGCCGGATTCCTTTTAAGATTCTTGATAAATTGACACCTGCATTTATTCAAAAGAAAATCGGCGTTCTTCTTGATGAGCTTGGAAGCTTCATCCAGGGCGGCGGAAAATACTTAACTCAGAAGAACGGAATGCTGAAAAAGGTGCAGCAGCTCGTTCCTGATAAAACGATTGAAACGATTGATGACCTGAAAACCGTCCCTTTGAATGTCATGAACATTGTAAGCGGAGACCTGAAAACAAACAGGGGAAATGTCGCGACGGTACAGGGAGCAACGACCGGGTTTGGCGGAGTTTTCACTCTTGCAGTGGACATCCCTGTCATCCTTGGTCTTTCACTGAAAACCCTGCAAGAAATCGCAGTTATCTACGGCTATGATCCTGATGAAAAAGAGGAGCGCATTTTTATCGTGAAATGCCTGCAGTTTGCCTCTGCAGATGTGGTTGGCAAAGAAGCGATCTTAAACGAACTATCAGGCTATTACGGACGCAGCGCAAAGCCCGCGGACATGCTTTCAAAACTGCAGGGCTGGCGGGAGGTTGTCTACACGTACCGTGACCACTTCGGCCTGAAAAAACTTCTCCAGATGGTCCCTGTAGCCGGCATGCTTTTCGGCGCCTATACGAACCGCTCAATGATCAAAGACATTGCTGAAGCAGGCATTATGCTTTATCAAAAAAGAAGAATTCTTGAAAGACTAGAAACAGACTCACCACTCGTTATAGAAAATGAAAAAGGAACTCAAGTTTGAGTTCCTTTTTTTATGCCGTATTAAAAGATAAGGACATCCAGAGAATAAGCACCTGCACCTGTAAGGGCAACGCCGACAGCCACGGCAAGAAGTGTCAGGTTCAACTCGTAGCCGTTGTTTGAAGCCCAGAAGCCATTCGGCGCATGAACTTTGAAGATCGCAACAAGCATTGTTCCTGCCAGCGCAGCACCTGCAAGTGGTGTAAACAAGCCGGCTGCAAAGAGAGCTCCGCCCGCAAATTCTGCAAGTCCCGCAAGCAGCGCCATAGCAACTCCGGGTTTAATTCCGATCGATTCAAAAAATCCCCCAGTTCCCTTCAGTCCGTGTCCCCCAAAAGAGCCGAACAGTTTTTGTGCCCCGTGGGCCATAAATGATAATCCGACAACAAGACGAATCAGTAAAAGTCCTAAATCTAACATGCTAATCATCCTTCACAAATTATTTTTAATTCGAGATATATAGCTAAAAAAAATTTGCCCTCTTTACCATATATGCGGGCTGAAGGCGAATATTACTTTTAATTAAAATATCTTGAATTCAAAGTAATTATATGACCGATTTGTAAAACTGTCAATCGGTTTTGTAAATTTCCTGAGGATTATTCTTCTGCAAAATCTTTATGTAAACGCTCTATGTGTCATTTGTTACACATTGTGAGCGTTATGTCCTGTATTCTGTAACATATGAAAATCATCTGGACGTATCGATTCATTTTCACTTTTTTATGTTACCCTTTTCACAAAGTTTCAATATCGCTTTCATTCCAGCAGCAGCAACATGCCTGGGCACATCGACACTCTCAGATTCCAAATTTTATGGGGGTTGCCTGTCTATACATGTTTTCTCTATAGTTTTCATGTGCTAATACACAAAAATTTCAAAGAGGTGACATGATGCAACATTCGAAAAATATGAAGCGTACTGTATTTGCTTCCGCACTTGCAGTAGTCATGGCTTTTTCAGGCCTTGCACCAAGCGCATCAGCCGTAACTCAGCCGGAAGCTGATACGAAGCTGAACAAAGAAAACCTTCAGAAGCTTGCTGTTAAAGGCATGAAGCGCCTGAACAACGGCGTAAAGCTTGATCTTGGAACAAACGATGCATACATACGTATCCTTGATGAAGATCTTGCAAAGGTAACCGTCCTTGAAAAAGGCGAAAAAGAAAAAGAAACTCCGGCCATCTCCAAGAAAGACTGGAAAACCCCGAGATTCACTGTAAAAGACAAGAAAGATCACTACGAACTTCGAACAAAAGAACTTATTATTCATATTAAAAAATCTCAATTCGGCGTTAAATTCATGGATGAAAAAGGAAATGTCATCAATGAAGACTACATGAACAACGGTTCGGCCGGCTATGAAAACGGAAAGCCGTACGTGATGAAGAAAACAAATCCTGACGAGAACTTCTACGGATTCGGTGAACAGTCAGGCCTTGAAGTCAATAAACGCGGCAAAAGCATCGGAATGTGGAACACAGATGCCTACGCCTATAACAAAGATACAAAATACTTATACACGACGATTCCTTTCTTTATCGGCTTGAAAAATGAACGTGCATACGGAATTCTTTTTGATAACTCCCACCGTTCTTATTTTGAAATGGCCTCTGAATCTGATGACTACTACTACTTCTACGCTAATGGCGGAGACTTGAGCTATTACTTCATGAACGGTCCGGAAATCTCAGACGTTCTTGACCGCTACACAGAACTGACAGGAAAAATGGACGTTCCTGCAGAATGGTCCCTCGGCCTTCACCAAAGTAAATGGGGCTACACAGCGGACGAAATACTGAATGTGGCCAAAACATACCGCGAGAAAGAAATTCCGCTTGATACGATGCACTTTGACATCGATTATATGGACGGATACCGTGTCTTCACGTGGAGCGAAGAGTACAAACAGGCTCTGAAGACACTAAAAACAATGCCTGGATTTAAAGCGATCGCCATCAACGACCCGGCAGTTAAACAAGACGAAAATTATCAAATGTACCAGGAAGGCACAAAAAATGATTTCTGGGCAAAGAATGCTGACGGCACTCCGTTCATCGGACCTGTATGGCCTGGTGACTCCGCATTCCCTGACTTCTCCAAAGAAGAAGTACGCGAATGGTGGGCAGGCAAGCACAACATTCTGTTTGACCAGGGAATTGACGGTATCTGGAACGATATGAACGAACCTGCTGTATTCCTTGATGATGAAAAACACAATCATACAATGCCTCTTGATTCGTACTTTGGCTATGATGACAACAAAATCATTCATACCGAATACCACAATCTATATGGACACGACGAAGCAGACGCTACATACCGTGCGTGGGAAAAACACAAGCCAAACACCCGTCCGTTCGTTTTAACACGTGACATGTTCGCAGGCTCACAGCGCTATGCCGCTCTTTGGACAGGCGATAACGTAAGTAACTGGGAACATCTTGAAATGTCTCTTCCTATGAACATGAACATCGGAATGTCCGGTATTTCATTTGTAGGTAATGACATCGGCGGATTTGCACAGCGTCCTGACGCAGAGCTTTTCGCACGCTGGATTGAGGTTGGAGCATTCCTTCCATTCTCACGCATTCATTACGATAGTGATGCAAAAGCAGAAGTGAAGCAAGGGCAGGAGCCTTGGGCTTTCGGACCTGAAGTTGAAGGCATCAGCAAGAAATACATTGAAATGCGCTATAAGCTTCTTCCTTATCTGTACAACGCATTCCAGGATACTGCAGAATCAGGATCACCTGTTCAGCAGCCGCTTGTTTATCAGTTCCAGGAAGATGAAAACACATATGACATCAGCGACCAGTTCATGTTCGGAAACTCTCTGATGCTTGCACCTGTTGTAAAACAAGGACAGACAAGCCGTGACGTTTACCTTCCGGAAAATGAAACATGGGTTGATTACTGGACTGGAAAAGAATACAAAGGCGGCCAGACGATCAGCGTTTCTGCTCCGCTTGAGCATCTTCCGATCTTTGTGAAGAAAAACTCGATTATTCCAAACCGCGATGTACAGCAGTACACAGACGAAAAGCCGCTTACGGACCTGATTCTTGATACGTACCTGACTGATGAAGCAGAGTACAGCTTCTATGAGGATGACGGCAAAACACTTGACCACGAAAACGGCGAGTACAACGAAACAAGCCTGAAAGTTGAAAAACGCGGAAAAGACATCGTCTTCAAGCAGAAGAAACTTGTTGAAAACTATGATTCCAAGCTTGAGAAGTATACACTCAAGCTGAATAACACGGCTAAACCTAAAGAAGTAAAAGCAGGTTCTGCAAAATACAAAGCAGCTGCGAGCATGGATGAAATGACAAAAACGTCCCGTTCATACTTCTATGATGCAAAAGCCAAAAAGCTCTATGTAAATATCCCGGTTGAAGAAAAAAGGGATGTAAGAATCAAGCAATAAATTTAAAAAGGGGGACTGGCTGATCATTAGCCGGTCTCCTTTTCTATTAAGGGTGAAAACATGAGAAAAAAGCTTCTTTTGCTGCTGTCTCTCCTGTGCTGTCTTTTGGCTATTTTCCTCTATAAGAATAACCAGAGCACTCCGGTTCCGGAAAAGAAGGAAACAGCGGACATCACTGATATTCACACAGACAAAGCAAGATACAAACCCGGAGAGCCTGTCAGATTTGAGGCATCACTTGCAGAACGCTCCGGCAGCAGCCTTACCATTACCTATATGAAACTGAATGAGAAAATCCAAACCCAAACCGTAAATGCTGAAAATGGAAAAGCCGTCTGGTCCTGGCAGCCTCCAAAGGATGATTTTACAGGCTATCTCGTGAAGGTACAGTCCGAAAAAGAGGCTAAAACCATCGCAGTTGACGTTTCAAGCAGCTGGTCTGTTTTTCCCCGCTACGGATTCTTGTCTGAATTCGGAGGTGTCAGCGAAAAAGAAGCCGCTTCTGTGCTGAAAAAGCTGAACCGTCACCATATAAACGGCATCCAGTTTTACGACTGGCATTATGAACATCATCAGCCGCTGAAGATGACAGAAAACGGACCTTCGCCTGAATGGCAGGACATTGCCGGAAGAAACGTTCAGCTGGATACAGTTAAAAATTATATTGAGATCTCTCATAAATACGGAATGAATGCCATGGCCTATAATTTGCTGTACGGAGCATTCAGAGGAGCAGAAGAAGACGGTGTCAAAAAGGAATGGATGCTGTTTAAAGATCCGCATCAAAAGGAACTCGACTTTCACCCTCTCCCTGATGACTGGAAAAGTGATGTCATCCTTGCAAATTCCAATGACCGCAGCTGGCAGGATTATCTGTTTGGCAGACAGAAGCAAGTCTATCAGGCGCTTGATTTTGACGGCTGGCACATCGACCAGCTCGGGGACCGGGGATCAGTGTACGATTCACAAGGGAAATCTGTTAATCTCGCAGACGGATTTGATGAATTTCTGCATTATGCGAAATCACAATCCCCTGACAAACGAATTGTGATGAATGCAGTCAATCAGTACGGTCAGGAGAATATTTCATCCGCTCCGGCAGACTTTTTGTACACAGAAATCTGGGATCCTTTCAAGTACTATGGTGATCTGAAGAAAATCATTGACGACAACAGGACCATGTCAGACAGCAGAATGAACACCGTCCTTGCTGCCTACATGAACTATGACCTTTCGGATAAAAAAGGCACATTCAACCCGCCAGGCATCTTTTTAACAAACAGCGTCATTTTCGCAAGTGGCGGAGCCCATCTGGAGCTTGGCGAGCATATGCTCTCGAAAGAATATTTTCCGCATAATCAGCTAAAAAGTGATCATAAGCTCTCAGAAGGTTTAATTCGATATTATGATTTTCTCACAGCTTATCAGACTCTTCTCCGCAGCCGGGATTTAAAAGAAACGGAAAATGAGATTGAGAGCCGTTCTGATGTAAAGATTTCCTCTGTTCCGGAAAAAGGGGTGGTCTGGTCGTTTGCCAAACAAAACCGCCATCAGAAAATGCTCCATTTCATTAATTTTATGGAAGCAGACTCCATCGAATGGCGGGATACACGCGGCACCCAGCCTGAGCCTGCACATCGTAAAAATGTGTCCATCCGTTTATCTGAACCCAGGAAAATAAAAAGCATCTGGATGGCAAGTCCTGACGCGAAAGAAGGAATGCCCCAGACTGTTTCTTTTACTCAAAAAGGCAACAATGTCATTATGACCCTGCCTTCTCTGAAATACTGGAGCATGGCTGTCATTGAGTATGATAAGAGTATGTAATCATAAAATAAAAGATAGTCGAATCTGCGTTAAATGGCTGCCTGATGGCGTTATCACTTACATACAGGCGTTTTTCTTATGCTATCTGAACCCGGCACCACACCGAATTTGTGCTGCTAACTCATGTTTGGAACACTTTCGGCAGGGACAAGCACCGAGTTTGTGCTGCTAACTCATGTTTGGAACACTTTTGGCGGGGACCCGCACCGAGTTTATGCTGCTAACTCATGTTTGGAACACTTTCGGCGGGGACAAGCACCGAATTTATGCTGCTAACTCATGTTTGGAACACTTTCGGCGGGGACAAGCACCGAGTTTGTGCTGCTAACTCATGTTTGGAACACTTTCGGCGGGGACAAGCACCGAATTTATGCTGCTAACTCATGTTTGGAACACTTTCGGCGGGGACAAGCACCGAGTTAATGCTGCTTATACCATACGCAATGGCGGGAAACCACTCGCTGCAGAAGCCAGGCCTGCCAGCAGATTATAAAACTTTTAACCTTAACTAACAAAATAAAAAAGGGTGAATTTGCTTAGTACTCAAATTCACCCTTTTTATATCCCAGCATCGTATTTAATTCTTATTGAACAACAGCAAAAGAGAAATCCTGTGTTCCCGTCGGCACGTTGTATGCCTGAACTTCAATGGTATACGTTCCTGCTTCAGCACTTGGAAGAATCACTGTTTCCACGTTGTTTCTTCCATCCCACTCACTGTTATACGGAGACGTAAAGTCGTTTCCTGTATATGTTTTTCCGCTCGGAGATTTGATGACAAGATCCAAATCATTCACAAGGGAAACCGAAGCAGAAGGGTTACCAGGGTAATCCGTCCAAGCAAGAGCGATTCTAAGCGGTTTTCCGCTGACTGCATTAAAGCTGTATGCGGCTTTTTCACTTGTTCTCAGCGCTTTTGTTTCATTAACAAAGGCAGCCTGTGCAGACTTGTCCATCGTTACCCGGCCCCAGCCCTGATTTCCGTTAGGATAGCCAAGACCGGTGTCCTGTGCACCCGCGATAAGGGAAGCCTTAATTAAAGACGGCTTCGGGGTGATGCCTTTGTTTTTAATAAAATGCTCGCGGAGAAGAGCTGCATTTCCTGCAACGAGCGGTGTCGCCATAGACGTTCCGCCCATGTAGGCATACTTGCTGTTATACGTCGCCCAGAAGTTTCCATCCGGCGCAAGTGAAGATCGCGTCGAAAGAATGAACGTTCCAGGTGCCACGATGTCAGGCTTTACACGGCCGTCAGAAGTCAGGCCTCTTGATGAGAACGCGGCAATGTGGTTAATGTTGTCCGCATACGTTCCGAAAGAAGGACGGTTATTTTCTGAAGCACCTACCGTAATCGCATTTTTAGCTGTTCCCGGCGTACTCAGCGTTTTCGCGTTGGGACCTTCATTGCCCGCCGCAAAAAGCACGGTCATATCGTCATTATTGTAGACATACTCATCCACCTGCTTTGATTCAAGCGTATACGCCCCGTTTACAGGAGCTCCCCATGAATTCGTATGAATGCGCGCACCTGCACTGTAGGCCTGTGAAAACAGCGTGTTCAGGTTGCTCGGCAGTCCTCCAAGCCCGCCGCTTGCATCCATAATAGATTGAAAGACCAGACTTGCCTTTGGTGCCATCCCTTTAAACTGTGCATCTCCAAGAACAGATCCTGCAACATGTGTTCCGTGACCGTCCGGATCACTTGAATTGTTCGTTCTGCCGAGGGCATACAAAGCTTTGATTTTTCCTCCCTGGAATGCTTCGTGCATCGATGCATCATTTCGTCCTGTATCAAGACCTGTATCCGCAACGGCAACTGTCTGGCCTGCACCTGACAAACCGTATGTGCTGCTTGCAGTTGTTGTTTTCATAATCCCTGCGGCGACATCATTGTGAAGCTGAAAAGTATTCGACTTGCCCACAAACAGGGTATCTTCCCGGCTGGCAAGCTCAATGATCTCATTCAGCGTTCTTTTTGCAAATTTCTTCTTATTTTTAGCTGTATCCTTCAGCTCAACGTCAAGGAGCTTTCCAAATCCCTCTTCAACGAGAGCGGGATCCAATTTATATAATGGGAGATAGGCCGTAAGCGATGAAATCTCCTGTTTTTTCTTTAAAGCCTTTACTGCGCTCTTCTCTGCTTTTACAACAAATGCAAAATCCGGCACGTATTCCATGATTTCGGCGCCAGCATCCGTAATAGCCGCTCGGTCCGCCTCTGTCACAGGTCCATTAAGCTGAACCACATACAGCGAATTCTTTGCACCTGCCGCCTCGAGCTTCTTCAAAACGCTCTTTGGAAGCTTGTCTGCATAGCTGTCCATCTTGAACATTGCTTTGCCGCCTGTCCGGTACTCACTGCTGTACGATGATACCTGACTTGCTTTTAATTCCTGCAGCTGCCCGTTCATTTGTGCAGCAGACGCATTTCCGTCAGGCAAAAATACAAGACTTCCCGCCAAACAAACCGATGCTGCCAAAGCCGTCATTTTTACACTCTTCGCCAACTCACTCAGCTCCTCAACAATCCTATTCTAGAAGAATTTTCTTTCTCTTCTATTCTCTACTAATCTATCACATGAAAGCAGAACTGTTTATTGGGAAATAGACCTCTATATTTAAAAATAATAGAAGTATATTGAAAAGGTTTTCACAACATATAAACCCTACTTCAGAACCTGTTGCGGGAGACAGGACTGAGACTTTGGACAGAAAAAGAGGTTCTCTTTACGCTGCTAAACTGGACGAAAGATTTAGGCTTATGACGAATTTTGGGTTTTTAAGAGGAAAATGCCTGCGGGGGAAAATTTTTTTTGCCGTGTATACGAAAAAAAAGACCTCCCATATGAGAGGTCTTCCCTATTGCTGCTGTCCCACCATTTCAACAACTTCCTTCACTTCATTCAGCATGACTTTTCTCGTTTCTTCATCGATGTATTCGACACTGTACAAGAACTTATGGGCCAGGACCTCGATACCGCAGAAATTCATAATCCCGATATCAAATGCTGCCTGGATAGCCATGGTGATTTGCGGCGGCTTCAGTACTTTTTCCGGAAGTCCGGTTGTCTGAAAAATGAGGGCCTGTTTGCCCTTAAGCAGTCCTACCGGCCCTTCATCTGAATATCTGAATGCAAAGCCGTTCGTAAACACTCTGTCAAAATAGCCTTTCATGATCGCCGGCATTCCGGACCACCATGTAGGATAAACAAAGACTAAAAAATCAGCCCATGTTATATCTTTCTGTTCAGCCTGTACGTCGGCAGGAATCTTATCCTGATAAAAATGAGAATAGCTGTTTTCAGTTAAGATAGGATTAAAATTCATCCGGTACAAATCCCGTTTGCGCACATTATACTGTTTGTCTTTGAATTCCTGTTCGGCAGCGTCGCAAATAGCCGCATTGTAGCTTTCCGGATTTGGATGCGCGAGAATAATCAATACATTCATTTTTTTCTCCTGAATTCCTTTTTTACTAGTATTTACAGAGAATAAAAAAGTATGAATTTAACCTGCAATTTTTTCGTCTGCTGCGGTATAAAGCATTGCTGCTTTTTCATCAACCACTTCAGCAAATGAGGCAATCTCCTGAAGGGATGCACTCATCTGTTCCATGACAGATGCCACTTCAGAAATTCTGTCTTCGTTTCCGCTGTACTGTGCCCTGAGCTGGCTGATTCCGGTCTTCACACTGTTGCCTTTGAGCTGAAGTTCCTCAATAGCATTTACCAATTCATGAAGATGCTGATTGTTCCCTTCTTGAAGGGAAATCATTCTGTCAAAATCATCTGCTGCATTTAAAATCGATATAACACTGCTCTTAACAATGGATTCAGTATGATGAAGGCCTCCGATGACATGATCTTTTGCAGTGAGAATTTCCTGAAGAATGGTTTGAATCATGACGGATGAGTTTGATGATTGTTCAGCAAGCTTGCGGACTTCACTTGCCACCACTGCAAAACCTTTGCCATGTTCTCCGGCACGCGCGGCTTCAATCGCTGCATTTAGAGCAAGTAAATTCGTCTGGTCTGCAATCGCCTGAATGTGTTCCATCACAGATTCCACTTCATTCGTCTTTCGGGCAAGGATTTGAACATTATCCATTGACATTGAGGAAGAATGTTTAATTTGATCGATTGATTCTACCGTTTTTTTCAAGTTCGCTTTGTTTGATTCAATCATTTCCATGGCATCATCTACATTGCTGTCCAGCTGCTTTGTGAAAATCAGCGAATGCTCAAGCCGTTCATACATGCTGGTGACTTCCGACACAGCTCCGTCCATTGTTTTATACAAATACTGTGAGTCCTGGTGTATGGCTTGAATGGACTGGTTCACCTCGATGACACCGCTGTTGGAATCTGAAACGGTTTGATTCAAGTGGGAAACATGCTCTGAAAGCTGCCCTGCAGACTCCTGAACGGAATCCAGCAGTCCATTAAGCTGAACCTTTAAAGCTTCACTTTCATTTAGCATCACCGAAAACCTTTTTGTACCGTTTATAAGAAGAATTCCAATAAGGATAAATTGGATTCCATAGTAAACAGCAGTAAGCACTGACCGGTTTAAACTGGTTTCAATGATCAGCTTATCAGCAAGCCACAAGTGGGAAAACTGGGCGCCAATCAGGAGCGGTATCAGTGCTGCGAATGTTCTTTTCATCAGCCGGTAATCAGCATACAGGCCCGCAATTCCAAGCGGTATCAGCCAGACGAACGGCACGTTTATCCACGAATCAGTATGCAGGACAAAGGCAAATACGATCATGCTGCCGATTGATAAAGCTTTAAACCGGCCTTTCTTTTTAGAAAACTTGTAATAAATAACAGGTATTAAAAACAGCGTAAAGAAAAGCTGGTAAGCTATATTTATTGCCCTCAGTTCCGGAAATCCGTACATAGCTATCTGAAAAACATTGTTCAGCGCCAGAACAATGGCTGCAGCCGCAAACACTTTTATCAGAGTAGCATTCACATTTTCTTCGTTGCTTTTCTTCAATGATAGTACATCCATCTTTTTCCTCCTCCTGGTCTCTCTTCCTTATATTTCGTCATAATTTTCCAAACTTCTACTCTTTCAGAAAATTTTCCAATATAATGATAGAGAGAAAAACTAAACGCGGAGGAATAGGTACGATGCTAAAAAAGGGAATCATCATTCTTACAGCAGCAGCCGTTTTACTCGTTTTCATTTATCCGAAAGCGGTTCAGTCACTTAATCAGCGGGAAAGTCACTCACTGGAAGGAATATTTCCAGAGTCATATGATGAAGCCAGGCAGACTTTTTTATCATACGAGAACGTCCTGAAACCTAAATGGACGAATGTCCGGCACGAATCCTTCAGCCTGAATGAAAAAGAAACAATAGATTCTATCAAGGCGGATGCAACAGAAGAAAAAGAAAATCTTATTGTGCTCACCGGAGGCGTGCACGGAATCGAAGGGTATGCCGGGAGCGCGATGCAATCCATTTTTGTCAGTGAGATTGCAGGAAAGCTGGATGAAAAGACAACCGGCCTGCATATCGTTCATGCCGTAAACCCGTGGGGAATGAAAAATGAACGCCGCTATAATGAACACAACGTGGATTTGAACAGAAATTTTGTCTATGACTGGAACAGCTTTGACCTCAGTCAGAACAAAGATTATGAGGAACTGAACGAGTTTTTTGAAAGTGAAACGAAGGTCGGCCACATGCTGCTGCATGATGCAGGCTTTTATTCCAGTCTTGCAGTGCGGGCAGTGACGAGTGGAACATCTGCAATTGAACAGGCGCTTCTGACAGGCCAGTATGCCTATCCCAAAGGAGTCTATTATGGCGGTACGAAAGACGAGCCGTCTACAGCCTATATGAAAGGCGCATTTGCAGATATTTTGAAAAGCGGCTACAAAAAGATCATTCACATTGATCTTCATACAGGCTACGGTCCCCGCTATCAAATGAGCATTTTCAGCTCATCAAAAGAAACCATGACAGAAAAAGAAGCGGAGAAGGCATTCAATTACCCTCTCGTTTTCACTCCGGATTCAGAAGATTACTATGTGACAAACGGTGATATGACGGAGTATTTTTACAAATTAAAAGAAGACCTTGCCCCAGAAAAAGAGCTCTATTCCACTACGTTTGAATTCGGCACTCTTGGGGATGGCACTGCTGCTTCCATTCAGTCTCTTAAACGGACAATCGAAGAAAACCAGCTGTATTTTAATCAGGCCGGCAGCAAAAAGTCAGAAGAAATTGTACATAATCGCTACCTGGAACTGTTTTATCCGTCGGAAGAAAAGTGGCGAAAAAAAGCAGCTGCCGATTTTAAAGATGCTGTAAATGGCGTTTTAGCCTATAAGAACATCCTTCGTGAAGAGGAGATAGAAAAATGATCGAGACATTTAAAGTAACCATTTCTGCCTTTGATTTAGAGAGACAAATCACTGTTTTTCTTCCTGAATCCTACAGTGAAGGCAGCGATTCCTATCCAGTCCTTTACATGCACGACGGACAGAACCTGTTTGAAGACAGCAAAGCAAGCTTTGGAGTAAGCTGGGGTTTAAAAGAGCACCTTGAAGAAAGCGGCATGAATCTTATCGTTGTAGGAATTGACTGCAACCATGAGGGATATGGCCGTTTTGATGAGTACGGACCATGGGTGAATCATACCCTTGCAAAAGATCTGATCGGGGAACCGGGTGAGCTTGGCGGAAAAGGAGAAGCCTACATTGACTTTATAGTAAATGAGCTGAAGCCTCTCATAGACGGGAAATACCGGACACAGCCGGATGAAACGGCAATGGCCGGAAGCTCAATGGGCGGCCTCATTTCAACATATGCCGCTTGCAAGTATCCTCACATTTTCAGAAAAATTGCCTCAGTCTCTTCTGCCTACTGGTTTAACCAGGCCGAGCTTGAAGAACTGATCAAAGAAAGCAACCTCTCTTCCATTGAGCGCTTTTATATGGATGTCGGAACAAAAGAGGGCACAGCTTCTGTCCGCTGGCAGGATTACATTGATTCAAGCGACAGCGTATATGCGCTGCTGAAAGAAAGGATTGAGAACTGCCGTTACGACATTGTACAGGACGCTGAGCATAATGAAGCGGCCTGGAGAAAACGGGTGCCTGACATTCTCGATTATCTGTACACGTAAAAAATAGGGCTGGGATAAACCGAACCGCATAACATCCTGGTAACAGGTTACAAAGGCTTCCGGTTCTTTAAAAATTTCTTCCATCCACTTAGAAAATAGAAAAGGGTGAATTTGACTAGATCCTCAAATTCACCCTTTTCTTCTTTCAGTTTATTAAAATGACGTCCATTTTTCAGATACGCAGGTCCTTTTTCGTTCTTTCACATGCTGTACCGGATCAAAATAGCCAAGCTGGAGGATACCAACAACTTTCTCGCCATTTTGAACCCCTATTGCACGTCGGAATCTAGGGTCATACATATGGTTCGGCGTTTTCCAGACCATGCCGAGTTCATTTTCCCACCCCAGGAGCTGCAGATTTTGTATCAGTGTACAAACGGCTGCAAAATCCTCTTCCCAGATTTTCTGGCGCGGGTCTTCCGGCATAACTGCTATCAAAAAGGCAGGCACATCCATTAAGTTCCCTCTCATTTTCTCCTGATTCTTGGCATCCAGGCAGGAAAGAACAGCCTCAATGAAAAAAGTTTTTCTCTCTCCGCTTACAAAAATAAATCTCCACGGTTCTCTGAGACCGTGGGTCGGTGCCCAGACAGCATCATTTAAAAGAGATACAACGGTTTCTTCTTCCACTTCTTTTGGAAGGTAATTTGTTTTTATGGACGTTCTTTCACGGATTATTGAGGAAACAGAAGAGCGACTCTTAATCATAGTACAGCCTCCAATTGATAATGATTTTCACTATCACGACTATATCACTGCCCGTACCGTGAGTCAATCAGCTCTGAAAGCACATTGCGGATTTTAGCTAATGAAACAAAAAATACCCTCCGGAAAACCGGAGAGTACGATCTATTAAAAGAATAAATTCAGTATGAAATAAGAAATTGCTGCAAGTGTAGCTGAAATCGGAAGTGTGATAAACCATGTAATCACCATTGTTTTAGCCGTTCCCCATTTAACGCCTTTCAGTCTGTGTGCAGACCCTACACCCAGAATGGAAGATGAGATAACGTGTGTTGTACTTACAGGCAAATGTATGATAGAAGCGCCAAAGATAACGGCAGCACCTGTAAGGTCAGCTGCAACTCCGTTAACAGGGCGGATTTTCATGATTTTACCGCCAACGGTTTTAATGATCTTCCAGCCGCCGACGCTTGTTCCAAGACCCATGGCAAGTGCACAGGAGAATTGAACCCACCACTGGATATCCGTTGTGCTCTGCAGATTTCCTGCAATAAGGGCCATAGTGATAATACCCATTGCCTTTTGGGCATCGTTCGTTCCGTGCGTATAGGACTGCAACGCTGCTGTTGCCACTTGGATTGCACGGAAGTTGCGGTTTGTTTTCGTCAGGTTGTTGTTTTTAAAAACGACTTTAAAAATGCTGTAAACGATATAACCGACGACAAATGCAAGAATCGGAGACAGGATCAGGGCCTGAAGGATTTTCAGGAACCCGGTATAGTTCAGGGAGCTGAAACCCGCTGCTGCAATAGCAGCACCTGCAATTGAACCGATAATCGCATGCGACGAACTGCTTGGAATTCCGTAATACCATGTGATTAGGTTCCAAGTGATGGCCGCAATTAATGCTGCAAGAATAACGACCGAACCATTTTGAAGCGTAAATGGATCAACGATGTCTTTCGTAATTGTTTTCGCGACACCTGTAAAAGTCATCGCACCGACGAAGTTCATGACAGATGCCAGAATAATCGCCTGTCTAGGCTTCAGTGCTTTCGTCGAAACTGACGTTGCGATTGCATTTGCCGTATCATGAAATCCGTTAATAAAGTCAAACGCCAGGGCAAAAATAACGATAAGTATGGTTAGAATCAGAATTGTATCCATATAATCGCCTCTTACGCGT
This sequence comes from Metabacillus mesotrionivorans, assembly GCF_052171315.1. Lineage (NCBI taxonomy): Bacteria > Bacillati > Bacillota > Bacilli > Caryophanales > Bacillaceae > Metabacillus > Metabacillus mesotrionivorans. The sequence continues at coordinate 144,136 of NZ_JBQMFF010000007.1, forward strand.
TTTTCATGATGATAGTTTCAAGTGTGTTGGCTACACCCTGGCAGCTATCAGCAATCTCTTCTAAAGTTTCATAAATCTCTTTATGCTGAATAATTTTAATCGGATCTTTTTCTGTTGCAAATAAGTTTTTAACAGCTGTGCGCAGGTAGTTATCACAGTTTGATTCAAGTTCTTTTAATTTAATCGCATGTGTGCGGATATCAATCAGCTTTTTATTTGAAAGCAGATCAATCGCTTTTGCAATTTCAATTGTACACTCATTGATTGTGTCAACAAACTTAACCATATACTCTGTAGGCTGTGTGACAGAATACATTTCGAAAAGAGCTGCTGAATGCTCGATGCCATCCAATACATCGTCCATGATCATTGCAAGCTGAAGAATATCTTCGCGTTCAATTGGTGTAATAAAAGCTTTGTTAAGCTCCATAATAATGGTGTGAACATATGAATCGCCTTTTGATTCATATTCTTTGATTGTGTCCGAGAACACTTTCAGGTCGTTGCCGTTTTTGATTTTGAAATCATAAAAGTATTGACCTGTCTCTTTTAAGTTCTCAGATATTTGACTTAACATTTCAGAAAACTTATCTTTTCTTCTTTTGATAGCCATTTCTTTTTCCTCCAAGGAGCCGTATTAGTTGTTTTCTCTCTATTTTTTACAACTTAGAAAGTATATATCTTTATGTCGAATCAGAAAAGACTTTGTCGTTAATTTTAACAATTTCTTTACAAAGCATTAATATTGGTAAAGTATTCATATGGTATGGTTTTCTGATGTGCAAAAAAAAAGCGGAACAGGTCCGCTTTTTTTTACTTGGCAATAGAGATTGGAGCTGAATCAGAGTGATCTTTTGGAGGATGGAACTCATTCTCCATTTTAGAAACAGCTACTGTCGCTACACCGTTGCCAATCAGATTTGTAATCGCACGCGCTTCAGACATAAAACGGTCGACACCAAGCAGCAGCGCCATTCCTTCAACAGGAATCATCGGGAAAGCTGCGAGTGTTGCTGCGAGTGTAATAAACCCTGAACCTGTTACTCCTGCAGCTCCTTTTGATGTTAGCATCAAGATACCGAGAAGAGTCAGCTGCTGCCAGATGCTCAAGTCGATTCCATATGCCTGGGCAATGAACATCGCTGCCATCGAAAGATAAATGGAAGTTCCGTCAAGATTGAATGAGTACCCTGTAGGAATAACAAGACCGACGACTGATTTGGAACAGCCGTACTTTTCCATCTTCTCCATCATTTTCGGAAGTGCAGATTCTGATGAAGATGTACCGAGAACAAGAAGAATTTCTTCCTTAATAAATGCGATAAACTTAAAGATGCTGAAACCGTAATATTTTGCGATGGCTCCGAGCACCAGGATAATAAACAGGAACATCGTGATATAAACAGATCCCATCAGTTTTCCGAGAGCAACAAGCGAGCCGATCCCAAACTGGCCGATTGTATATGCCATCGCTCCGAAAGCCGCAAAAGGCGAAACCTTCATGATCATATTAACAACGCCGAAGAAAATGTCTGTCAGCCTCTCAAAAAGCTGCACAACAGGCTTGGCCTTTTCACCCACAGCTGCCATCGATACCCCGAACAGAACCGCGAAGAATAAAATAGGAAGAAGCTCCCCTTCCGCCATGGCGCCAACAACATTCTCAGGAATAATGCCGACAACAAAGTCCACAAAACCGTGGCTCGTCTCTTCCGCCTGCTCCGTGTACTGGGAAACATCCCCGCCTTCAACCGCGTCCGTATTAAAACCTTCACCCGGCTTTACAATTCCGACGACGATAATCCCAATCGCAAGCGCAAAAGTTGTTACAATCTCAAAGTACAACAGAGCCTTTCCGCCAATCCGTCCAACCTTCTTCAAATCCCCCATGCTGCCGATTCCGATGACCACTGTAAAGAAAATAATCGGCGCAATCACCATCTTGATCATCTTAATAAACACATCAGCCAGAACCTTCAGCTCAACCCCAAAAGCCGGAAACAAAAACCCGACCGTAATCCCCAAGATGATCCCAATCACAACCTGAACCGTCAAATTCCTGAAATTAACCTTCACCTGCACCCACCCCTTCATCTTTGTTAGCGCTTACAATATAACCCTTATAATAACTGAACATTTCCACAACAAAAGCTTTAGAACGTAAAGTTCGTTTTGGTCTTTGTGGTCACCGGAAAAGCGGAGCCGACTGTTCAGGCCTGACAGGCAGAAAAGAAATCACCGGAAAAGGCCGGGTTTGCCTTTTTCGGGGATTTTGTTCTGACGGAAGGACTAGGAGGCGGAGCTGGACAATACGAAAAGCGGAAGGGCCCGGTTAGCTCCGAAGGACAGAAAAGGATCCGGCGGAAAAAGCCGGGTTTGCTTTTTTCGCCGGATCTGTTCTGGCCGAGGAGTTGGGCCCTGGAGCTGGACAATGCGAAAAGCGGAATCAGCCGTTTAGCTCCGACAAACAGAAAAGAAATCACCCGAAAAGTCCGGGTTTGCCCTTCAATCCGGATTGCGACCATCAAGCTAGCCATCTCACACTTTTGATGGCACTTTTAACGCGGTTTAGAACCATCAAACTACCAATCCCCCACCTTTGATGGCACGATTAATTCGGTTTAGAACCATCAAGCTCCCAACCCCAACACTTTGATGGCACTATTAAGCTGCTTTAGAACCATCAGACTACCAATCCCAAGCCTTTGATGGCACTATTAATTCGGTTTAGAACCATCAACACTCCGATCCAAGCCCCTTGATGGCATTATTAAGGTGCTTTAGAACTATCAACCATCCATCCACAACCCTTTTATGGAACTATTAACCAGTTTTCAAACGCAAAATAAAGACGCCCCCTGTTAGGACGTCCACATCATCTCTATTTTCCAGCCTTCCGTATCTCCTCTATCCACTCATCTCCATACCGTTCAGTATAAGATTGATAGAGCGGCTCGAACACTTTTTCCCATTCTTTTCTTTCATCCGGGCTGAGTTCATGGATGCCTAGCTTTGAGTTTTCCCTCATTCTCCGGAGCTGGGATTCATTCATTTCTTTTGATTCTGATAGCATCCATTTTGTTGTGTCCTTCATGGCTTTTTCTATTTGAATCTGAAGCTCAGGATCGAGACTGTTCCAAAATTCTTTGTTCATGAGAACGGAATACCCGAGGTACCCGTGATTGGAAAGGGTCATATTTTTCTGGAGGCGGTAAAAGCCTTTGGAATAAATATTTGAGATTGTGTTTTCCTGTCCGTCAAATTCGTTTCCTTCAAGTGCGATGTACACATCATTAAATGAGGCCGCCTTTGGGATTCCGCCGAGGAGTTCAAACTGTTTTGCAATCGTATCGCTCGGCATAATTCTGAAACGCTGTCCGGCAAAATCCTCCGGCTGAATCAGTGTCCCGCTGCTGCTTGTCATCTGTTTGAAGCCGTTCCCCCATAGCGCAAGGCCTTTCATGTTCTCCTCTTCGAGCCTGCTAAGGAGACGTTCCCCAATTTCTCCTGTGTAAACCGCTTCTACATGCTCTTCGCTCCTGAAAAGAAAAGGAAGATCAAGCACCTGCCACTCAGGGATAACCTCGGTCATTTTTGAGTAGGAAGGCGCAATCATCTGAACATCTCCCCTTTTCAAAGCGGCAAGCTCCTGTTCGTCTGAATACATGATTTCATTTGGGAAAATCTCTACCTTGATTTTCCCGTCCGTCCGTTTGGCAATGAGTTCTGCAAATTTTTCCGCTGCAAGTCCTTTTGGCGTATTTTCAGCCACAACGTGACTGAACTTGATCACAATCTGGTCGCTCAGCCCCTTCTGTTCGTCATCTTCCTGCAGTGCTTCCATGGAGTCATGGGAAAACAAGGCAATCAAAATCAGCACAGTAAGCACACTTGCACTAATAAACCATTTCATTTTTTTTCACCATTTCAGTCATTTAGTAGATTCATTGTATCACGAGTTTTTTCCTCATGTTAAAATAAAAGATATTTTACTGTTCTGAAAATGAGGAGCCGCTATGAAACGAATATCAATTCTATGGAAAATGACAGGGCTGATTTTCTTTATCCTCGGGTTTTCTCTTTTTCTCGCAGGCATCGTGCTGATTGGAAATTACATCAGCGGAAAGGAAGAGGAACTGAAGGCCCGTTCGTTTGTCACGGCCCAGACGATTGCCGAGCTTCCTGAAGTAAAAGAAGCTCTTAAACAGGATTCCGGCGGTTTGAATGAAGTGATCGACCGCTTAAGAGTCATCAACAATGCCAACTATATCGTCGTGATGAATATGGACCGCATAAGACTGACGCATCCCGTACACGAGAGGGTCGGCACCGTTTCTGAAGGGGCGGACGAAGGACCCGCTTTCGCCGAGCATTCTTATACGTCAAAAGCAAAGGGCGAAATCGGAACCGTGATGAGGGCGTTTGTGCCTGTTATGAATGATGCGCATGAACAGATCGGCGTCGTCCTTGCGGGCTATAAAGTGCCGTCGTTCAATGAAGTTCTTGAAAATCTGGCCTTTGAAATCGCCATTACGTCGGGGCTATCTCTCATCTTTGGGGGCTGGGGAGCATGGATTCTTGCCAGGCAGATCAAAAGGCAGATGTTTAAGCTTGAGCCTCATGAGATTGCGAGGCTGCTTGTTGAACGGACGGAAACCTTCAACGCGATGCACGAAGGCGTCATTGCAATCGATACGGATGAAAACATCACCATCTTTAACAGAAAAGCAAGAAGCATGATGCTGATTGAAGGTGACGTTACAGGCAGATCCATCCGTGATGTCATACCTGACACCGCCCTGCCCGAAATCCTTGAACTTGACCATGGCATCTACAGCAAGGAACTCACGGTTCACAACCTCAACATTCTGAGCAACCGCGTGCCAATTAAAGTAAATGGAGAAACGATTGGCGCTGTCGCCATTTTTCAGGACCGTACAGAAGTGAAAAAGATGGCAGAAGAACTGACAGGCGTACGGGCATTTGTAAACGCTTTACGAGTTCAGAATCATGAATACAACAATAAACTTCATACGATTGCAGGCTTAATCCAGCTCGGCAATTATGAAAAGGCGCTGCAGTTTGTTTTTCAAACGACTGAAGAACAGGACGAACTGATTCAGTTCCTGAACAGGAACATAAAAGATGAAAGCATCGCGGGTCTGTTGCTGAGCAAAATCCGCCGCGGAAAAGAACTTGGCATTGCGGTAGAAATTGACCGAAGCAGCAGGTTTGAACATTTTCCTTCCCGAATCGACCATCACGATCTTGTTCTTATTATCGGAAACCTGATTGAAAATGCGTTTGACTCCTTTCATCACGGAGAATGTTCAAAGCCGCGCATCTTTATCAGCCTGGAACAAGTTTCAGGGCAGTTGATCCTTATTGTAGAGGACAATGGAAGCGGAATTCGTGAACAGCATCTTCCTTTTATTTTTGATCAGGGCTTTTCAACAAAAGGAGGAAATGAGCGCGGCATTGGACTCTATATGGTCCGGCAGCTTATTCACCAGGCAAACGGCAGCATTCAGGCAGAATCAGAAGAAGGTGCGGGAACAAGCTTTACTGTCACTTTTCAGATGGAGGAGATGTAAGTGGATCAAGTGAACGTTCTGCTGATTGAAGATGATTTAATGGTTCAGGAAGTGAACCGTGAATTTTTAAACCGGATAAAAGGATTTAAAGTGGTTGGCATGGCCTCAAATGGAGCGGAAGGACTCCAGCTTGTCAGGGAGCTTGCTCCTGACCTTGTGCTGATTGATATGTACATGCCGAAGATGAACGGGCTCGACACGATCAAAGCCATCCGGGAAGAAGGTCACGCAGCTGACATTATTGCCATTACGGCTGCAAGTGATATGGAGACAGTCCGTCAGGTTCTTCAGCACGGCGCTGCCGACTACCTGATGAAGCCCTTTAAGTTTGAACGGCTCAAAGAAGCGCTCGACCGTTATTTGCAGTACCGGAAGATGATCAATGAAAAAGTGCAGCTGACCCAGAAGGAGCTTGATTCGATCCGCTTTCAGCGGGATGAGCCGAAAGCTTCGCAGGACCTTCCAAAAGGGCTTCATGAAGTTACCCTTCAAAAAATACTCGGGTTTCTATCCCGGCAAAGTGAACCTGTATCTGCAGAAGATGTCGCCGCACATGTCGGAACCGCGAGAGTGACAGCAAGACGGTATCTGGAGCATCTGGAAAAAGAAGGCGTCCTCTCTCTTGATATTCAGTATGGCGGAGTCGGACGGCCTGTTAATAAGTATGTGGTTTTGGGGAAGATGTAGGCGGGGAGGTTGCTCCCTGCGTCTTTATTAAAAATTAGATAGGTAAGTTTTTATTATATTTAGCAGCTTTCTTTATTCTTTCAATTTCCACCTTTGAAAGTTTTTTTCGCCCTGTTAAATAGTTCATGACAGAACGAGCTGAAACAGGCTTATCTACAATGCCTTGATCTTCTTTAAGTTTAGAATTGAAAACAGAACCTTCACTGACAGCTTTTAGTGACTCTTTAAGAAACGTATTCTTTTTTTCCTCACTCATTAAAAAGCACATCCTCTATTTACTTTTTGTTAAGGTCAATTTTTCTTTATGATTTTTCCATTCTGCAGTCACTATTCCGTCGGGAAGACTATTAATAACAAAAAAGTCAGCGCTGGAAACAAACGAGTCACAATTCCCATTCCCCATCCAAAGAGTCTAATCATTATATTTACGAACGGAGATGTAAAAAAGCTTCATTTTTTTACAGTGAAACGGAAATTTTTTGTTCGTGGTGCTTATGGTCTTTTTTTGGAATTCCCTCCAAAACTGAGAGGCTGGCCACCAAAAAGGACTTTATTGAACAGCAACGTTTTACAATTGGTGTGACATTAACACGCCATTTAGTTACCAGTACTACAGCACAGTAAAAAAGAACCCCAGCATTAATTGGAGTTCTCTTTCTTATTCCATTAAAGCCCCCGATAACGGAATAAGGTTTAAACTTGTACTTGTTAAAGTTTATAATGGTACATAATTAATAAGTGCTTGATTTTAAGTTGTGGATTTTCCAATATGGCTCGATAGGGTCAATCTTACTTATAACGTAAAACCTATATTCTTCCGAGTAATTTGGAACTTCAAAGGAAACATCAAGAGATAAGGATTCACTTGGTTGGATTTGAGTGAGCGTGGAATTACCTTTCAACAAAATTCTTCCTTCGTAAGAATTGTTCTCCATTTTTTCGCGTAAATTAAACCTTAGTTCTGATGGATCTACCAACTTACCATCATCACGGACATTTCTTATAGTAACACTTACAACGACAGATTTATGATTAGTTGTTGATTTTTCAATACTTTTCAATTTTGCACTATTCACCGTTGTGGAGTAGTAACCGCCTTTAACAGTTTCACCGAAAAGCATCATTCCATTTTCTAATCTCTCCATCCTTTCCTGCTCGTTGACCGATAGATCAACTTGTTCGCTTTGTCCATTACCCGCATCTCTAACCTGAACTGTTTGCTTTATTGTTCCTACTTTGTCTTCGCCGCAGGCTGTTAAGACACTTAATAATACGAGTGTGCCCACCTTTATATAGATAAGTTTCTTCATCATATAAACCCCCTTGTTCTTAACACCTATTTTGATAAAGAAGCTTGGTTTCTACTTCTAAATTCATCAAAACTTTAGTCTTAAATCTGTTAAAGTTTTCTTACATCTCAAGTTAAATTCATTCCTATTGCAACGGAAATAACTCATATTCCCAAGCGTGAAAGCATTCACTTAGAAAATAGTAACCTCTCTCATTGTCCTTTGTTATGTAGCCGCATTGTTGAGATTCATTAATAATTGAAATGGGATTATTTTTTGACTGTTTGAAATGACTGAGATTAGGATGAACTTCAATCCATCCTTCGCCAGCTTGATTATCGTACACAAACTTTAAATCATAAATAATTATACCCTCAGGCCTTTCGTATGGGACATCATCAAATTCATTTCTGTTATATGAATTTTTTCCATAATTACGGACAATCCTGACTTCCCCTTCCTTACCATTTTGCACTTTCTGAATGAATTCTTCCAACTTTCCTCCATTACTCAAAGAAGATTTATACTGAACGATATCACTATTTTCTGGAGTATAATTGCAACTTGTTAAAAGGTTTATTGCTATCAAACAGAAAAATATTTTAAGTTTATTCAAAAGAACCTCCTGCTAATATGCGAATTCACTTCCTACAGCAGTATTTTTTTCTGCAATCAAATTACTGTCAGCTGCTGAATACCTTCTTCAATTAAACTGCCTAAATTCCTCAATAAGAAAAGGCGATCCACTTTGCTGCAATCGCCCCCGATAACGGAAAAATACTAATGTATAATTTCTGCAATTCTTCAGTGGTACTTAAGCCTTGACCTTACTTATCGAAATTCTAAACGTAACACCCAAGACTTATCTGCAATTCGCTTATCGCAAAAATTTTAGCCATACCGTAATACTTCTCTTCTTGATTTTCACCGACACAATTTCCCCAAAAGTCCCCCGTTAGCTTAAGTCTTTTCTTTCACAAACTTTTACTTGGTGTTAATACGATTTAATAACCTTTTGTTCAATTCCCATAATGCCGTTTTATTGCTATCCCATTTCAATAGCGTCACTGCCTCTTCAAAACATAGCCATTTATAGTTGAGGTGCTCTTTTGATAAAGAAATATTTTTTGTAGGAACTTTAACACCAAATGAAAATTCTTTTAAGACATAAACGTTTTCTCCCCAAAGGAAGTTCCCAACTACATCTTCTACTGGTAGTGAAGATATAGAATCTAATTCAATATATGCATAATCTCTTGTAACACCAGCCTCTTCATATGCTTCTCTTTTAGCTGATTCAATAGGAGTCTCCCCCTCTTCTCCTCCACCTGCTAATCCCTGCCAATACCCATAATCACTTCTCTTAAAAATTGCATATTCGATACAATTGTCAGTGATTATATAAGGAAATACCAAAACTTGATAAGGTGCCCTCATTGCTTATCTCTCCCAAAAATAACCTTAAAATAAATTGACCTCTCTTAAACTAACCTACCCAAATCCTAAATAAGAAAAGGCGATCCACTTTACTGCAATCCCCCCGATTGTGGAATGAATCGTAATACAATAGGACCATCTTTATGATTCAAAAAGGAAAATGAATTAAAAATGCAGAATTCACCATACAATAATTTACAATTCGATAAAGTCATAAAAAGATTAACATATTAAAGCAGGAAGGAGTGGAACAAATTGAATAAACAGTCTAAAAAATTACTCATTATCGCTGCGTCTGTAATCTTTCTTGTCTTAGGATTTATTGGAGTTGCTACTTTCTTCTCTACATAACATTCTTGTTTTGCAAACTTGTTCTTCGTAAGGTTACTAATAAAATTCAAATGCTGTTTATTCTTAATTTAAAAAGTCTCGTTCCCATTCTAAAGGGTTCCGTTTTGGAGTGCAAAACACAGAATAGCAGCCTAATTAACAATACAATTATCATAACTTAACGAGAAAAGACTCGTCATAATTTTATGAGAGTCTTTTATTTCGTAAATGCAACTGGAAGCTGTTTTTCTATTAAAGCCCCCTTTAGTTGAATATCTATCAAAAATTAACGTGCTGGTGTGTTATTTTTCAAAAAAGTTTTTCCAACAAATGCAAAGGCAATCAATAAAGTAATAAAACTTGCAACAAAGAAACCAATTGCATATGTAGGGATTTTCGCTTCTGGTACTCGGTCATTTATTTCTAATCCTAAAAAGTGTACTCCAATGCCATCGCCATCCACATTTGTTCTAAGAGTCCATAGATCTATTCCTTTTATGACCATTAAAATTGTAATAAAAGCAAGAAAAGTAAAAACAAGCCAACGAATAATTGCGTTCATTTTTTATCCCTCCCTCTATAAATATTGATATATCAACGGTTTGAGCCGTTGATGGGGTGTCCAAAAAAAAATTTTCGACACCTTTACTAACATATTTTTAAAAATATGTGATTCTATGACAGGCAGTGGGTACGCTTCGCGGTCACTACTGGATATTTATGGTTCGTAGTGATTATGAGATATGTGATGCACAATGGATCTCTGCGTAGCTTATGATGACGTACCCTCCCATGTCTCTTGGCATCTATGCGCCTACATTCCTTCGTTCGGTCTAGTCATAAGGCAGAGGCTGGCTAAGCTCCCAAAGGGACTCGTGGTCGAATGGTAAGGATAGTGCCGGCTTCTCCGTGTCATCCTGCTGTCCAGTCTAACGGGTATGTGGCCTTAGGAAGCCTCTTCGAGTCTCGGGATGTCCTTCATCATTCGCTCCGCATTAAAAGCCATATGCTTCGTGCTCATCGCATATAAGATTTTCAACAGTTTTCCGCACAATACCACTATAGATTGCTTCTTTCGCAATGGATTGTTCTTTCGGTTTGTGTAATAGTCATGCATGGCCTTAAACGCTTTATTATGGCGAATCATCGGCATCATGACTTGGAAGAGGATAGCTCGCAGCCGCCTTCTTCCACGCTTAGATATTCTCTTTTGTCCTTTATGCTGACCGGAAGAGTTTTCTCGTAAGGTCAATCCCGCGAGTTTGATTAATTGGCGTGGATTTTGATAGTGCGAGAAGCTTCCAATTTCAGAAAACAAGTCAACGATCGTGGCATCACCCAGACCAGGTACCGTTTTAAGCAATTGGTATTCCACAGACGTTTTTACAAGCTCTGTGAGCTCTTGAGTAAGCGACTCAATCTCCTCTTCGAGCTGGCGATAACGTCGAACCAATGTGGCAATCTCCATACGGGCCATCTTTTGTCCTTCTGTTACGCCAATCGAGGAAGAGGCGATGTCAATCAGCTTGACGGCTTTTGGTCGTTGAGGCGACTTTAAACCTTCGCTCTTCCGGTAAAGTTCCAGGACTTCATCTGGCTGCTTTCCTATCAAATCGTGAGGAAAGGGCGTATGCTCAAGCGCAGCGATCGCCATTTTTCCGAATGACGGAAAAACACGGACAAACTCCGGAAAATACCGGTCCAACCAACGGATGAGCTGATTTTGAATCGCACTTTGTTCTTCAACCAGACTAGAACGAAGGGTGGCTCCCACCCGCAGGTCGGCCTCCACGCCTTTAAGAATGCGAGGATAGCTGAAACGGCCATCCTTTAACAGACGGGCAATGACCAAGGCATCTTTTGCGTCATGTTTTGTTGGAAGATTGTCATCAAGCTCTTTTGAACGCTTGACATGTAACGGATTTGCCATAACAAGAGGAATGCCTCTTTCATCTAGGAAGTAAGCCAGGTTAAGCCAATAATGGCCAGTTGGCTCGATTCCCACAATAACCTCAGTCTTATTAAATTCTCTTAAAGCCTGAAGAATTAGCTGATAAAAGCTTTCAAACCCCTCATTTGTCTGTAAGAAGGGAAAAGACTTCTTGAGCATCCTCCCTCTGTCATCAACGAAACAGGTATAATGCTTGCGTTTCGCGATGTCGATCCCAACAACGAGAGTTTGTTCAGTAACTTGATTTATTTTGTGATTTTGAGTAAAATTCACGATAGTCCTCCTTGGTTCTAAGTTAGGGGTCAATTCGTGCAGATTTGACACCCCGTATCATACCAAGAGGGCTTTTTTTTGTTCAAGTCCCTGAAAATCCTTCTAACAGGAATGCTCCTGATTCAAATTTATCTCAAATGCTTAATGAACAATCCTGACCAATTCCTCAATAAGAAGAAGGGATCTACTTTGCTACAATTGCCCCCGATTGCGAAATAACAATTATTCATATTCAATGCAGCATTCGCGTCTATTTTCTAATAATGGATAAAACTTGAGACAATATAATAGATATAAACTATATAACTGATAGCGACCAAGAATATTGAACAAATATTTATAATCGTTGTGTGACCTACTTTTTTAAACCGGTGGTAAATGAGAGTAAGTATACACAGTAATATTAATTGAAGTACTAATGTTACATAAAAGTACATATGTAGAGACGATTTAGATCCAACGTATATACCTGTACCCACCAATAACAAACCAAATAATGAAATTTTAGCAGTAATTTTATTCATTTTACTGCTATTAAATTCCGCTATCTGAGCTAGAAGTAATGCTATGCCTAGCACTATAAAACTGATTAAAATATGAAGTAAAAATACCAACAAAATTTGTTTCCCCTATCTTCTCTAAAGTTTAACCCACTCTTTCATTAAACTCCCAATTCCTCAATAAGAAAAGGCGATCCACTTTGCTGCAATCGCCCCCTTTAATTGAAGAGCACATTACAAACCATTGAGATTATACTTATCGTATTATTTCACAAGTCTGATATATTCAATTCTCCAGCTTATAATCTCGTCGTTGAATCCTTTTGACTTAATCATTGCAAATTGATAATCGTATCCGATCATTTCCGTTGTTTTATAAGTGAGGAAAATTCTATCTCCTTCAATTTTAAACCCCTCAAGATCAAGCACTGAATTTGGACACCATTCTATGGCTCGATTTCTAAATGAAACACTGCTAGGGCAATTTCCTTTAGTTGTGCCGAAGTTTGTGTACATTGAGTATGCAAAAAAATCTATCGCCTTGCTGAATGATTCTTCACCTTTATATACTTCGACTGTACGTACTGCTTCTAAGAAATCTTTGTACAAAACTGGTGATTTGATACTTTCAATTTCTTTTTCGAGTTCGGAAATATTGCTTTTCAATCGTTCATTTTCATTCATTGTCTCTTCAATCTGATTTAAACGCATTGCTTTATCCTGTTTAAAAACAGAAACCTGCTCTGAGAGTTTGTCCTTTTCATTTTGAAGTTCCTCTGCAACATTATCCATTCTTAAGTTATCGGTAATAATCATTGCGAGAAGAATTAAAAATGCAATGAATACATAAGTTCTTTTTTTCAATAACGTTCCCCCACCTCATTCTTCAATTCAATAAAAGCTAGTAAAGAAAATAATAAATAATAAAATAGCTTATAAAAAACAATATGGTACCAACTAGAAAGGGATTAATGATTAAGTAACTTTCTACTCGTTTATTTTGATAACTTCCTGCCCATCTAGGTTCGTTCCGAAATTGTTAATGACATTCAAAGAATTCAACAAAAAAGGCCTTAACCCTCCTCGGATTAACACCTACAACTAGTTCATCAGAAGTACTAACGCAAATTACTTTGCAGCAATAGCGCCCTTTAATGGGATAAATTATATTCCAAAGACTATTAAAAATTTAATTGAATTTAGCAGTATTTGTAGCTACGGTATATTTTGAAACAACCTTTTTATAAATTATAAATACCATAATTCCGACTAAACCTCCTACAGTATTTAATAGGATATCATCAATATCAATTGCACGGTCCCCTCCTCCTGAGTACAAATAACCTGAAACGGTGAAATTTAAGAAAAGCTGAAATGTCTCAATTAAAATAGTTATAACAAGTATTGTTTGAGCTACTTTATATTTACTGGTTACAATTTTCAATGCTAATAAAGCAAACGATAATGGTAGTAACAATAGGAAATTACCTGCGGTTTGAATTATTGTTACAGGCGCTGCTACTGTTCCAAATAAATCATTAAAAATAGTCTTAAAAGGTATTAAGTTTATTTGTTGCATACTTATATACGAATTACCTACAAACTCTTGAGTAAAATAGTACGTAATGTTAACAAAAGATACGTAAGAATGTAACACGAAAAGATAAAGTATAAATCCCGATAAAATAACCAATTGGAGAACATTTTCTACTGTTGACTTACTAATCATCAATACACATAGTATTAATACCATTAAAAAGTTCACAACTAAATCCAGATACTCTAAATGCATTGCTCCTTTAAAAAAACTAATATAAATATAAAGAAAATATATCAGAGCAACTACCAAACTAAACCACTTATTTAATTTTAAAAAAGACATTAAATACTCCTTCTTGATCTTAAAAAAGTATTGGGTTCTTCATTTATCCAGTTTTTTCTTAATAAAAGTGGTGATCCCTATGCTGCAATCGCCCCCTTTAATGGAATAAAAATAATGCGTAATTTATGTAATCTTTTAATGGTACCTAAACCAAACAAACCAACCTTGCTCTTTACTTTTTGCTAGAAAAATTTGACCTTGACTTGAACTTGCTCCTTCAGAGAGTGGAAATTCTAAACGTACTAGCCAAGACTTATCAGCAATACGTTTACCGCAAAAATTTTTAGCCATACCGTAATAATTCTCTTCCTCTTCATTTCCCCCCACATTTAAAAAAGGAAGTGCCGATAAGACTTTCCACTGTGAATAGATATCAGGGTAAATTCCTACCTCATAAGTCTCAGGAATGAGTTTTTTTAACGCATTAACCACATCGTTCTTATCCTTAATTGATGTATCCTCTAACTTATCCAATTCTGGACATTCTTTTGGTTGAGCACCTACTGAAATAGCTGCTGGATTTAAAAGTAGCAGTAATAAAGTAAAAACCACTGATTTCTTCATAATTCACCTCTTTACTAATATTTCACATTAGAAAAGAAGTTATTATCTAGCCGTAACAAACTTGAGGATCCTTAATAAATAAAGAGCGTATGCTTTGTTCCGCAATCGCCCCCGATTGTTGAATATCCTTATCGAAGAATACCACCCGATTGTTGTGGAACACAAATACTGTCTTTTCATTAGATTTTATAGTATAAGGTTTATGTATTGTGCAGGTCTAGAATTGTGTTTTATTGAATATAACCTTTAAAAACGATTGGAGGTAAATAAGTGCGACAATTAATAGGGGCAGTTTATATATCATTTGGGATCTTTTTTTATCTTTTAGGTGGAATGGAAGGATATATCGGGCCAGATAATATGAACTGGATAATTTTTTGTTTTGTATTTGCAGGATTAATATACTTACTTTTAGATATAAGGGATTTTATTAAGAAGAAATTAGAAGAGAAATAATTTGTTGAATGATTAAAAGTTGTGGGGGAAATAATCACTAAATCCCCCATATATCAACGTCTTCCAAGATCCTGCTTAACCAAAAAAGAGCAAGGATACTCTGCTGCAAACGCCCCCTTTAACGGAATAACTACAATATGGCCTCATTCCTAAAACTTTAACTAACATATCCGTTAATTAAACAATCCTTGCTCTTTCCATTTGTCGAAATACTTTTGATAACCCATTTCCTCCGCTGTCATAGTGCATTGCGTATTTTCTAATTTAAAAGTATGAGATCCTGACAATGCTTCATAACTTGGATTACCTTCCACATCCCCAAAGAGTGTTTCAAATGTATTCACGTCCACTGAGTGTGTTATTCCATTCTCGTCAGTTTCAAGATGAATAAAATCAGCCTCTCCCTGTTCTGTCTGTCCCTTAAACATCAAACCTGCTTTATTCAAAGACACATATAATTGACTCATACTCAATCTCAACTCTCTTTATTATTACCTTTTTTATTCTTTAACCCTAAATTAAAGACCCTTTGTTAAGCAAACGCCCCTATAATTAAAAATTGTACTGAACATTCACGCAAGAAGTCTTAGAAACCTATAAACCCTCTAAATACATAACTTGATAAATAATTTGTTATTTTATTCATCCAACCAAAGTATAATAACAATCCCATAAATATCATTGCGTATCCACCAAATCGGTTTATATATCTATGGTATTTTTTAATCCATTTAGAATTCCCAATGAAAAACGACATTATAAAAAATGGTATTGAAAAACCAAGTGTATAAGCAATCATATAAATTAAACCCTGACCTGTATATAGACCTAAAGCTATTACAGCCCCTAAAATGGGTCCAACACAAGGAGTCCAACCAGCAGCATATCCTATACCAATTAAAGCGGAACCTAAATACCCTGAAGGACGATTTTTGAATGTGATTTTTCTATCCATCATTAAAAATTTGGGTTGTAAAATACCAACAATAATCAAACCAAAAAACACTATTAAAATTGCTCCGATTTTTTGAATTAAATCTTTGTATTGAGCAAAAAGATTACCGATAACTGATGTTGATAATCCTAAAACAACAAAAATGATAGAAAAGCCAAGCAAGAAGAAGAAAGTATGGAGCATTGCACTTCGATTTAATATAGAATTGTCTCTTAATTCCCCAACAGACATTCCTGTAATATACGACAAAAAAGCAGGGTAAAGAGGTAAACAACACGGAGATATAAATGATAAAAATCCTGCACCAAATGCCAAAAAAATATTTAAATCCACAAGTTCGTCTCTCCTATCTCTTCTATCTGCTTTTAATCACAAACACACAATCGCTTATTCAAATAAACTGCACAATTCCTCAATAAGAAAAGGCGATCCACTTTGCAGCAATTGCCCCCTATAATCGAACAGAGTGGTTCATTTTAGTTCAGTTAGATAAGAGCTTGTTTCAATACAAAAATTATTAAGCCACAAATTACCGATACCCCCACGAAAGACCCCAAAACTAATACCGGTGAGACTGTTCTTCCAAACTCTACTTCGTTTGCAAGTTCATTAACACTCTCCCTCGCACTATCTATATCTGGGACATATCTTTTAGTCTTTATATATCCTATTACAAACGTGATTAGAAAATATATCAAATGAACAATTACAGAACCTATAATTGCTTGAATTATTGTACTCAACCCTTTACACCACCATAAGAGAATTATATTTAGTCAAAGCTGACTTCCTATAAAATCATAAACTTATTCTAATCAGTTATTCCATTAAGCTGCCCATTGCTTCAAAAAAAAGCGATCCGCTTTGCTGCAATCGCCCCCGATTGCTTAAAAGTATACTTCTCCATACCATTTAATTCATCGTTACATTGCAAAGTCCAGCCTTCTAAATCTTTGCTTACTTCATAAAGAATTCAATAAAAGAAACGATTATCCTTTCTAGGATAATCGCCATCAATTACTGACCATTTTATTTTAATGATCGAGCAGTATTTATCATCTCTTCTTTACTTAAGCAAGTACTGTATAATTCCAAGAAAGTTCCTTCCATTTCTAAAATAAGTATCCCTCCTGTAACAAGCTTCTTCGGATTAAGTGTGTCGGAGTTATCCCAATCAAAAAAGTACCCAGTTATATGCTTGTTTATGGTTACTTTTTCTGAATTTGGGTTGAAAAATTCTTTTATTGGGTTAGCCTTCTTTTCTTCAATACTCAAAATCAAATACCTGTCATTAGAATCCATAAAATGTAGTCTAAAATGATTAATATTTTTATTTGAATTCCAAGGATATGTTTTGATTTCCAGTGACCAATCACTTGGAATTTGCACAGGAAAAAAGACTTTGAAATCAACTAGTTGCTTAATGTCTTCTATGGTAATGCTGTTGTGGTTGTATTCTATTCCGCTTACTAAATTTTGTTGAGAATTACCGGCAGCATTTGAAGAACTATTAAATGCTAACAAAAGACTGGGTATGATTATACAAAAAACTTTCTTCATTTATAGGTCACCTACTTAGATATTAATGTAAGTAATGTGCCCAAAAGTGCTAAAATTATGTTTAAGATGAGAGAATTCAGTACTACTTTGTACTGCTAACGCCCCCGATTGCGGAAGATTGATAACTATGTATTTTTCCTTCTAAATGATAAAGCAATTAATACTAAAGACAAACATACAATTCCGTATATGGGCGTTAACCAAATACGATAGACTGATCCAGGCTCTCCATCTTGAAACTTAGTATCAATGTTGATGCTATTCCAGTCCAAACTAATGGGGTTCACTGCCTTTATAGAGAAGTGGGGAAGGTATAGTTCACTTTGGAATAGGGCAAAAATCAAATACACTAAACAACCTAGTAATAGTAGTGTCGCGACTAATTGTTTTTTCATTATTTATTCATTGCTCCTTCAATAAGCTATTCCACTAAATTTCGCCAAAAAAAGCGTCAATCCTTCTTGGATTAACGCCCCCGGTTGCTGAAGATTAGAATCATTTTTTTGGATTCTGTAAATAATCAATCATTTCTTCATAATCATATGTTTTTAAAACCAAACCATTTTCATCAAATACGATAAATGCAGGTTCTTTTTTTAACTCTAGTTTAGGATATTGCTCATTCAATGACTTAAATGAGGATGTATTTGTAATAGGTCCAACATTGGTTATGTTGTTCTGCTGTAGTAAATCAAATGTAATTTCTTTCCCAACAGCTTGTAAAGAATACTTGTGACCTTCGCTAGGTAAAAGATTAGGATGAATTCGAGCAAAATCGTCTTTTTCATTCGTGCACGCTAATAACATCGATAAAATTAATAACATCAAACTTCCACAAATTATCTTTTTCATAGTTCTACTCCTTCCAGCACCCTTTAATTCAATAAGAAGAGACGACACTTTGTTTAGCAATCGCCCCCGATTGTTTAGTAAGGGTTTCAGAAACCTATCTAATAATAAAATATAGAATAAAATCTACGACTTCAATAATATCCGAATAATTTGTAATTATCTCCCATAGGTATTATTGAAGGAGGTTGTCCTATGAGCCCAAAAAATCCCACAACTTTATTTATTTCGGGTACATTAGTAACCGTATTTGCAACGTTTTTATTAATAAGTATAATTGTTAACTTGAATATAAAATATCAATCTGAACACATCCAAAAAGTACTCGAAGGAATAAATTCAGAAGATTTATTCACTCATTTCTTACGAGCAGAAAATCATTACTTTTACCAACCAGACCAAAATGAAAATGACCTTTTTTCGTTAGGGAATATCTCAAAAATCACTTTTCAATTACTTACTAATGTTGTTCCTGAAGATGCAAGAACATACCTAGGAAGAGAATTACCGGGATTATCACTTTATGATACAGAGATTGCTATTGCTGGTGAAGGAACAACTATGGCTACCTTACCTGAAGAATCATCCCCCCCTTTAGAAGTACTATTAAAAGAAAGAGAACTTGTAGAAGAGAACTTAAAAAACAGCAATGATATTTTTATACCTAATGATAATAAGGCACCCAAAGACAAGAAAGTTTTTGTTTATCAAACTCATAGCTGGGAATCTTTTTTACCCCTGTTAAAGAATGCAAAGGTTCCTAACGATGCAATAAGCAATGATAAACGAGCAAATGTAATAGCACTTGGTGCCCGTTTAAGTAACAACCTTATTCAACAAGGCATCGGTGTTTCGCACGATCAAACCAATATGACTGAGGAATTAAATGATAGAAAGTGGAGCGACACTAAATCCTATGGCCTTTCTGGCGAAATCATTCAAGCAAGTGCTGCTAGTAATCAAAACTTAGAATATTACATTGATATCCATAGGGATTCAGTACGAAGACCAAAAACAACTAAGACAATTAAAGGGAAAAACTATGCAAGGCTCTTTTTTGTAATTGGTAAGGGCAATCCGAACTACCAACAAAATCAGCAATTCGCTGAAAAACTTCACAATGACATAGAATCAAAATATCCTGGTTTGAGCAGAGGAGTTTTTCTTAAACCTAAAAGTACTGGAAATGGTGTTTACAATCAAACAGTTTCAAATAGGGCTATTCTCCTTGAAGTGGGAGGAGTAGATAATACTCTGGAGGAATTACAGAGGAGTATTGATGTATTCTCAGAGGTTTTCGGCGATAACTATTGGCAAGAACAAAAAGCAAATGAGGTGATTGGAGATGGTAAATAGTATGCCTGTATCATTAAAATGGCTCCTTTTTACGCTCTTAACAACTATGATTATGTTAGTTGGCACTGGAATATCTATTTTATCAATGTCTGCCTTGATCACCGGGCTGCTTTTTTCAATTGGATATCTGTATAAAGATGAGATCAACAAGTGAGATACTAAAACACGGCAACCTCAGATAGGTAGCCGTGTTCCGTTAAAGCCTCCGATTGTGGAATAAATCGTAATACAATGGGACCATTTTTATGATTCATAAAGGAAAATGAATTAAAAATGCAGAATTCATCATACAATAATTTACAATTCAATAAAGTCATAAAAAGATTAACATATTAAAGCAGGAAGGAGTGGTACAAAATGGATAAACAGTCTAAAAAATTTCTCATTATCGCTGCGTCTGTAATCTTTCTTGTCTTAGGATTTATTGGAGTTGCTACTTTCTTCTCTACATAACATTCTTGTTTTACAAACTTGTTCTTCGTAAGGTTACTAATAAAATTCAAATGCTGTTTATTCTTAATTTAAAAAGTCTCGTTCCCGTTCTAAAGGGTTCCGTTTTGGAGTGCAAAACACAGAATAGCAGCCTAATTAACAATACAATTAGCATAACTTAACGAGAAAAGACTCGTCATAATTTTATGACGAGTCTTTTCTTTCGTAAATGCAACTGGGTAGCTGTTATTCCATTAAAGCCACCGATGGTTGAATACTACAGGAACTAATTTAAAGAGAATGTTTCTTCTTTATCTTTCCACTTTATTGTTACGTTCTTTTCGCTCGCTTTAAATATTGACAAAGTATCTGCATTTTTATTTTCTTCCTTAAATGTTCCGTCAGAGTTTAATTCAATTGCTCCCATCCCCCATTGCCCGTTAGAACTGCTAAGTTTAAATTCGAACTCTCCAATAGAATTTATTTCATTTCCTTTGTATTGAAGAATGAACTTATTCTTTTTTTCTTCAGTTTTAACTTCCGCAATTGCCTTCCAATTTTCTGTTTCTCCTATAAATTTTGTTTTGGGAGGCTCACTCTGGCAGGCAGATAAAACAAATAGCAATAGAATAAAAAGCAGAAATCTTTTCACATTAACTCGTCCCTTCCTTAATCAGACTTTCTATAGCTTAAAGACAGCTTGTTCTTTTAATATATAACGTATGAATCAACTGTAAGTTTCAGGAATATCAATATTCCTTAGATAATCTTTATTCAACAATCCTGCCCAATTCCTCAATAAGAAGAAGTGATCCACTTTGCGGCAATCGCCCCCTTTAATGGAATAACTACAATATGTCCTTGTCCTAAGATTGCTCACTCAACTCACAATTTCCCTTTAACATT
>NZ_JBQMFF010000008.1:0-134966 GCF_052171315.1 Metabacillus mesotrionivorans
CGCTTCTCTTATTAAAGACGTTCAAAAAACGGTGTGCGGGAGGAACCTTGACAGTTTCGTTCATATCAGGAGGCTCCAGGCACTCCCCGCGGAAAGCAAGTGACTGCAGCGGAAAGGAACGGTCACAGTTCGAACCACTGACGCAAACATTTCATAAATTTGCCACGAATCTTCACAAAAAAAACATCACTGCACGCACAGAATTTTATATAATAGAGGAGGTGTAAAAGCCTCTTCTTTTTTGTTGTTTAGGAAATTATAAAGAATAATAGGCTGTGGGTAACATAACAAAGTTATCATCGTCCAGCTCCAGCGCCTAGATCCTCTGTCAGAACAAATCCGTCAAAAAAGTCAAAACCGGACTTTTCCGCCGGATTCTTATCTGCCTATCGGATCTGACCAAGGCGCTTGCGCTTTTGTTCTGTGCAAAAAAAGAAGATAAGCAAAAGCCTTCTTTTCGAAATATAGCTACATATAGGAGTTGTTTAACCTATGCTTGATTTTAATCAGCAGGCGTTGCTTGGCCTTATGTCTCACCTCGTGTTTATTCCGGTTACCTGGTGGGCGCTGCAGGCGCTTCATATTGAAAAAGCCATGAAAAAAGGAAAGGTCATGCAAGCGCGTGCGCTGCTGATTCTGCTTACAATCGCCATCTCAGGTGCTGTCAGCAATTTTTTTCTTGATTATTTAATATGGTCCCGCCAGCTGCCTTTTTTATTTTAGGGCCTTTTTTACCGGTTTATTTCAGCACTGACACAGCCAATTCACTTAGCCAATAGATCAGGCAAGCATGCTGACATCATCTTTTCTTTGTTTTCGTACGTTTAGGCAACTGACAACAGGGGAATATGTCCTACAGATTAGGAAGTGAACAGCACGAGCTTGTCTAACAATGACGACTTTTTCCACGTATGCCGCACTCTCAAACGGTAACACTGTTACTAGGGAGAGGACGTGGGGATATCATGAAAAAAGTCAGTTTAGCCATTATAGTATTTCTTATTTTTTTTACAGGTGCATTCGCTGCACACCAGACATTCGGAGCAAAGAAGGAAACGGAGCTTGAAACCATTGTAGAGGGCATGGAAGCACAGGGAATTGATGTAAAAAAATGGTCAATGTATTCAAAGAAGATGGTTTCACACGAAACCCGTTCTTTTGAAGATACAGTGAAACTTTTCCAAAATCAATTTCGTCAGTTTAAGTGGTCTGAGGACCGTGCGGACGGCAAACTACATAAGATGACAGGTACTTTTTTCGACAAGAATTCAGGATTTACCGAAAAACTCCAGATTCAAGCAACCGACACAAATGGATTTCAGCAATCGTATATCTTGTATGAGCTGAGCGGAGAGGGTTCCGGAAAAAAATGGGCGGAGATCTATGGGCATGCGCAGGCCAGAAGCTTCGACATTTTCCATGAAAATCCTACAATTTTCACTTGTGTCAATGGACAGCTTGATGATAAGATGAGTAGTGTTTTGCAACTTAAAGTGGATGCTTTGCTTAAACAATTTAACGCGGTGCCGGTGGAACAGCTTAAAGAGAAGTCGTTCATATCCGTGTCCGCACTCACGAAGGATTGGAATCATGTGATTCCGGCAGACTCAGGCAGCATGAACATTCAAATTGCGCTCAGAAGCGCAGGATTGGGCGGTAATACTAGCGTTACAGTAGGAACCCCAATCATAACGTCTGAATATTAATATATAGAAATTGGGACGCGGAGGGGAAGACCTTGGAAAAAATCATCGTCCGCGGCGGTCGTAAGTTAAACGGTACTGTAAAAGTAGAAGGTGCTAAAAATGCCGTTTTACCAGTAATCGCTGCATCTTTATTAGCCAGTGAACAAAAAAGCATAATCTGTGATGTGCCTACGCTCTCCGATGTGTATACAATCAATGAAGTGCTGCGCCATCTTGGTGCAGAAGTTCACTTTGAAAATAACCAAGTGTTTGTAGATGCATCAAATGAGCTAAATATGGAAGCTCCTTTTGAATATGTGCGCAAAATGCGCGCTTCTGTATTGGTCATGGGGCCATTACTAGCAAGAAACGGCCGTGCACGCGTGGCTCTGCCAGGCGGATGTGCGATCGGATCACGTCCAATTGACCAGCATTTAAAAGGCTTTGAAGCAATGGGAGCAACAATTAAAGTAGGTAACGGATTCATCGACGCTGAAGTCAAAGGAAGACTTCGCGGCGCCAAAATCTACCTTGATTTCCCAAGTGTTGGAGCAACTGAAAACATCATCATGGCTGCGGCTCTTGCGGAAGGAACAACCATCCTTGAGAACGTAGCAAAAGAACCGGAAATCGTTGACCTTGCCAACTACATCAACGCGATGGGCGGCAAAGTGCGCGGAGCCGGAACTGGAACAATCCGCATTGAAGGTGTGGAAAAACTGACAGGCGTTAAGCATCACATCATTCCTGACCGCATTGAAGCTGGTACATTTATGGTAGCAGCAGCAATTACTGGCGGAAATGTGCTTGTTCGCGGCGCCGTGCCTGAACATTTAGCATCTTTAATTGCAAAAATGGAAGAAATGGGCATCCAGATCACTGAAGAGGAAGACGGACTTCGTGTCATTGGCCCTGAAAAACTAAAAGCCATTGACATCAAAACGATGCCGCATCCAGGCTTCCCGACAGACATGCAATCACAAATGATGGCATTACTGCTGAAAGCGGAAGGCACTTCTATGATTACGGAGACGGTTTTTGAAAACCGCTTCATGCACGTGGAAGAATTCCGCCGCATGAATGGAGAAATTAAAATTGAGGGCCGTTCTGTCATCATCAATGGTCCAGCCAACATGCAAGGCGCTGAAGTTGCAGCAACAGACCTGCGCGCTGGTGCAGCACTTGTTCTTGCAGGCTTAGTATCTGAAGGCTACACGCGTGTAACGGAGCTTAAGCACGTTGACCGCGGCTACGTAGACTTCCACGGAAAACTTGCTTCTATCGGTGCAGACATCGAACGCATCACGGAAGAAAGCACTGTGAAATCAGAAAAAGCTGTCAGTGACATGAACGCATAAATTTATACGTATTTTTTCAGGAAGCCGGGGTAGATCTACTCCGGTTTCTTTTGTTTTTCTTAAAAAGAAAGACTTTATTAGTTTGGGTGTTTTCCTTATGATTTATACATAGATACTTATAAAAAACACCGTAAATGACAACGATAAATGCGGAGGAGGGAAAGAGATGAAAGTTATCATTGCGTGCTGCCTGATCACCGCATTTTCATTGTTTTCATTTACGAGCGACCTGCAGTCTCTGCTGACAGCGAACTATATCGGATTTATCTTCAGGAGCGATCCTGATTTCTCAGATTTGCTGATGACCGCTGATATCCAGTGGCAAAGCACATTTTATGTAATTTCCAAAACGGGACACGCGCTGTACTTCTTCTTTTTCACACTGATCATGACGTTTCTGTATCGTATGCGCACGGCTCTCCTTTGGGCTCTCTTTCTTGCGGTTTCATCCGAATTTCTTCAGCTGTACACAAACCGCAGCGGAAGAATCGTCGATATGCTTTATGATCTCACCGGAACTGCTGCTGCCATACTCGTACTTTTCATCATGAAAAAGAGCGCCGGGATTGTCGAAGGAAATCGCCGCAGCGTGCCGAAATGAATAATAGAAGTGCGTGAACTTTCCAATGTTTGGAGTCATAAACGGTTGTCCACCTCCATAGAATTGAACAGAGACGGTAAACGACATATCGGATATGGAGGCCCAGATGAAATCTTTGAAACCAATCGTTTTAGTACTCGCCGGATTATTTCTCATCATATTAATGATCCCAACACTCCTCGTAGCCCCCTTTATGAACGATCCATCAAGCGGAGAACTATCAGAAGACCTTCAAACCAAAAAGGGTGAACAGCTTATGCTTGGAAAATCCATGATCGATGTACCAGTGTACCGAAGCAGCTCGGAGAAAATTGAAAACATCCCGCTCGAAGAATATGTCATCGGCGTAGTCGCCTCAGAAATGCCGGCTGATTTTGAAGAAGAAGCGCTGAAGGCGCAGGCGCTTGCAGCGAGGACGTATGTGGTGAAGCAGATGATGTTTGATAAGCTGCCGAAAGTTCCTGAAGGAGCGGTCGTCAGCGACACAACCTCCCATCAGGTTTACAAAAACAACGACCAGCTGAAAAAACAGTGGGGCAAGGATTATAACTGGAAAATGACAAAGATCTACAATGCGGTAGCATCCACTCAGGGGCAAATTCTGACCTATGACAATAAACCGATCGATGCTTCCTTTTTCTCGACAAGCAACGGCTACACCGAAAACTCGGATGAATACTGGACAGCAGCACTGCCTTACTTAAAAAGTGTAGAAAGTCCGTGGGATGAAAAATCCCCTAAATATCATGACCAAACCGTCATCAACGTACGTGACTTCGAGAAAAAGCTCGGCGTGAAGCTCGGTTCTGGTGGAGAAGTCGGCAAAGTGATTGAGCGCACGTCCGGCAAACGGGTCGCCCAGGTCGACTTCAACGGCAAAAAGCTCAGCGGCCGCGAAATCCGCGAAAAACTCGGCCTCCGCTCAAGCGACTTCGCCTGGCAGCTCAAAGGCGACCAGGTTGTCATCACCACAAAAGGCTTCGGCCACGGCGTCGGCATGAGCCAATATGGCGCCAACTTCATGGCCCAGGACGGCAAAAAATACAAAGACATCGTCAGCTACTACTACCAGGGCGCCAAAGTCGGCAGTGCCGAACCGTTTATTGCCCAGTACACAGCCAGAAATTGAGTTTCTGCCCGCGGGATGGGTCCTGCGGGTTTTTTTGGAGGTATTTTGGGCAGAACATGGAGCGTTACTTGCCGCATAGATTGGAATACTTGGTGGAATGGTTCTTTTACTTGAAAAAGCAATTGCGTTACTTGCTGGAAACGGGTGTTCATTAGAAAATTTTCAATTAACTCCTATATGGCGGTGTGTATCCTTCATTCAGATGTCCTGTTCGAAGAAATTTTGGACATTCTTTAAGAGTGCACTTTACAGAGCTTTGAAAGAGCAAGATATCAAGGAGATAAATTCAAGTGATATTAAGTTTATACATTCTGTCCAAAATCAGGTAAGGAAAAAACGTTATAAAGTATGACAGCGGAAAAAAATTGAAGATGCGCTTCCATAAAATTCTGAAAGAGAGAAAAAGGAATTTGTCGAGCATTCCTATCAATAATGACGTTTTGAAACAGTATCTAAAGGGCGAATCTTTAGCAGATACCTTGCGGATCTTGATTATTCCTTTTCAGAAGAACATGAAAATGTAGTTATTCAAGCTTGTAAAATCAGGTGCGAGAGTCAAGAAGAAACTCATTCCATGATCAAGTAAAAAAATGTTTACTTAGAAATGTTTACCATATATAATGATGGATGGTTTATAAAACCAATATAATACATGGGGGAAATTATTTTGTTTAAATTAGGTAAGGTTGCTGTTTCTGGTCTTTTTGTTGTTGGGTTGCTTGCTGGCTGCGGAGATACAGAACAATCATCAGGTTCAAGCGAAAAGACAGAGGAAGCGAAGCCTGCTGATCAAAAACCTTTAAAGGAAGAAAAACCTTCCGAGCCAAAGAAAGATGAAAGCGGCAATACAGAGCTTTTGGAAGTTGGTCAAAAGGCTGAATCGGATGCTGCTAAAGCAGAACTTCTGAAAATCAAGCAAGTAAATGAGACTATTGATATTGCACCATTAAAAGTAACTGTAAAAGATGTTAAGGTGATTAAGCTTACTGACTTGGACCCTGCATTTGTGGAAGATCTGGTGTTTCAAACGCAATCGAATACTACTGATATAGAAAACGGATTCTCATACATTCAGGTACAATATACAGCTGAAAATACATCAGAAGGCAACGTTGACTGGTATGACCTGATGAACGTTGTTACAGATAAAGGTGAACAGATTGACGGTCAGATAAAAGATATGTTCTTTGATGACTCTGAAATGGATAGTGTTTTCATCGGTAAAGTAAAGAAAGATTTCCAAGATGGATTTATCGTCAAGGATGCAGAAATCGGTAAAGTGAAGCTGGTATTCGGCAACACAATGAACGCTGATACTTACGAGGACATTACTGGTCAGCAGACAGTTGAATATACATTAGAATAGATAAAATAAAGCTGGAGAAAATTTCTCCAGCTTTTTTATGCCATCTAATGTGTATGCTAATTGTAAAACTAATTATGCTGTTGTTTCTGAAATTTGCACTCAAAACACTTTATATTAATACTTTATGTTCTTTGCAGAGAGAGCTCTTCCGCAAAGTGCAATTGATCAATTATTTACAGAATAGATGGAAAGCGCTGCTTATTGCCGTGCTTTTTATTTTTATAAGCAAAAACGCGCCTCTCCACAGGCGCGTTTCTCTATTGAATCACTCGTTTCCCTACTATCACTAAATCGCGCTCCACTCCATCGAGCTCCGCAACACGTGGCATATTCGCCCACTGTTCAAAGCCGAAGCGCTTGAACAAGCGCAGGCTAGCTTCGTTGTGCCCGAATACAAGTCCTAGCAGGGTTTTGATGCCGAGTTCAGGGCATGCATCGAGTGCAGCCTGCAAAAACGTTGTGCCGATGCCTTTGCCGCGCACGTTTTGATCAATATAGATGCTGACTTCAGCGGTATATTGGTAGGCGGCACGTCCGTGGAAGGATTCAAAGCTGAGCCAGGCCACCACTTTGTCTTCATCCGTCATCACCCATATCGGGCGCATATCCGTATGGTTGTTGAACCAGGTTTCACGGTCGGCAACCGTAACCGGAGTCAGGTCTGCTGTCACCGCTCTGCTTTCAATTGTCGAGTTGTAGATCTCAACGATGGCGGGCAAGTCGCTGCGGACAGCTTTTCGAATAGGAAAACTCATAGATGATCACTCCGAATCATTTAGCTTTTTAAAAAGAGAGGTGATAAATGAAGGACGGTTTGCAAAATAAGTCACCTTCATTATATAGAAAGATACAAGTACACCGATGGCATCCTTCACCAGATCAATTACTGTAGCGGAACGGTACGGAACAAAGTACTGATGAATTTCATCTGTAGCCCCGTAAAGAATCGAAATCACGGCTGCAAAGACACTAGCCTTCGTGGTCCAGCGTCCGTTTGCGGCAAACGCCAGCGCGATGAGCCAGTAGAGAATCCCGAATTCAATCAAGTGAAGCGATTCCTTCATTAAGCGGTCAAACGAAAACGGCGTCTTAATAATGGCATCCGCCGGCAGGCTTGAGAGTATCCAAATGAGGATCATATAGAGAATGGGGGCGATTGTAAGCGCCCATTTGAAAATCGGCTTCTTCATTGACGTGCTCCTTTAGCTTGCTGATGGAACATAGTATACCATGTGTGCCGGAAAAATTTTAGAATCCATACATAATTTTATAACCTTCAGCAAAAAATAACTTTTTGAATTTTTTTGGCCCAGATGTATATATTTTCAGAATTCTGTTCAGAATGATTGCTGAGGTGATGATAGAATGAGAGAGGAAGAAACTAAACGTACTTCTCAAAACTCAAAAATGCAACAAATTTTCAGAAAGCGTTGGGTATTCCCAGCAATCTACTTAGTCAGTGCAGCATTGATTTTGACAGCCGTGTTATGGTATCAGTCAATCGGCAATGGTAACTCAGCAAACGATCCAAGTGATTATGGAACATCGTATCAGGATGAGCCGACACGTGAAGTAAACTCAGCAGTAGAAAACTTCGCAATGCCGGTAGCCGATGCAGATTCAGTATCTGTCATCCGCAGCTTCTATGAAGCAGATGCAACAGCAGAAGAGCAAGAAGCAGCACTCGTTTCCTATAATAATACGTACGAGCCTAGCAAAGGAATTGACCTGGCAAGAGAAGACGGCAAGGAATTCGAAGTCGCAGCTGCTCTAAGCGGTACAGTTACTAAAGCTGAAAAAGACCCATTACTCGGAAATGTCATTGAAATCGAGCACAAAGACGGCGTAACTACAGTTTACCAATCATTATCAAGCATGACTGTCGCAGCCGGTGACGAAGTTGAGCAAAACGAAATCCTCGGACAAGCTGGAAAAAGCCTGATCCACGAAGAAGATGGCGTACACGTTCACTTTGAAATCCGCAAAGACGGTACAGCAGTAAATCCCGTTGACTACATGGATAAGCCAGTTTCAGCATTGAACGAAATCAATGCTGAAAAAGAAGCACCTGCTAAAGAAGAAGAAGGTACTGAAGACGCAGAAAAAGGCGCTGAGGAAGAAAAGGGCGCTGAAGAAGAAAAAGGTGCTGAAGAAGAAAAAGGCACTGAAGATGCTGAAAAAGGAACCGAAGATGAAAAAGGTTCTGAAGAAGGCAAAGAAAAAGAAGACGCTGGTAAAGAGGGCAAAGAAAAAGGCAACTCTGACGAGCAGTCTGAAGCTTCAATCAGCACAAAAAACGCATAATAAGCATCACTCTATAGATTGTCTATCCGCTTAGGGATAGACTATTTTTTTGTTTTTGGATATTTGGCCGGTTAGTTGCAGGAATACCTCTTTTACTAGAAAAAGATGATCTGTTACTTGCCACAATGCGCGGAATACTTGCCGGAATACCTCTTTTACTTGAAAAAACAGATCCGTTACTTGCCCCAACCAGCAGTCTCCTAAATAACAACCCGCATCCTTCATACTCAAACCCTCGACAAATTTTTAAGAAAATACCCACTCCGCCAAAACATAAAAATACACTTTCAAAGTGCCCCAAAACACAAATTATAAAAAAATTCGCACAAATCCCTTGTCCCTCTTGACTTTTTAGCATATATCTTCAACCAAGCTAATAAAATGTTACAAACCTAACAAAGAGAGTGTCTGAGGTGAGGGATCGTAAGTTATATACATAGGCGCAGCTGCGTCTTGGTGCGAGTCTCATTTCACACTTCTCACATCCATTTTAGGGAGGTCGAGTGGTGTGCACGATTACATCAAAGAACGTACTATCAAGATTGGAAAGTATATCGTGGAGACGAAGAAAACTGTTCGCGTGATTGCGAAGGAATTTGGCGTTTCTAAAAGTACTGTCCATAAGGATTTAACCGAAAGGCTGCCTGAAATCAATCCAGAGCTTGCGAATGAAGTAAAAGAAATTCTTGATTATCATAAATCCATCCGCCATTTGAGGGGCGGGGAAGCGACGAAGCTGAAATACCGGAAAGAGGATATTTTACAAGAAGAGCCTGTGAAATAAGAATTCTGCCTGTCTTTCTTGCAATTTCGACAAATCCCTACAAAACCTTTTACAATTTCAACCTTTTTTTAGTAAATTGTGATACAATATGAAATTAGGGCACAAAGTAGGAAATGCTGGGATCAGATTGCAAGGAGGATATGGAAAGAATGTTTGCAAGGGATATTGGAATTGACCTTGGTACTGCAAATGTACTAATTCATGTAAAAGGAAAAGGCATCGTTCTGAACGAGCCGTCTGTAGTTGCACTGGATAAGAATACTGGCAAGGTTCTTGCTGTTGGCGAGGAAGCCAGAAGAATGGTTGGACGTACTCCTGGGAATATTGTTGCGATCCGTCCATTGAAAGACGGGGTCATCGCGGATTTTGAAGTAACAGAAGCGATGCTCAAGCACTTCATCAACAAATTAAATGTAAAGGGTTTATTTACGAAACCCCGGATGCTTATTTGCTGTCCGACGAACATTACCTCTGTTGAACAGAAAGCCATCAAGGAAGCTGCTGAAAAAAGCGGCGGAAAAGACGTATTTCTTGAAGAAGAGCCAAAGGTTGCCGCAATCGGCGCCGGTATGGACATTTTTCAGCCTAGCGGAAATATGGTTGTAGATATTGGCGGTGGAACGACGGATGTCGCAGTTCTTTCAATGGGCGATATTGTCACCGCCTCTTCTATTAAGATGGCTGGGGACAAGTTCGACATGGAAATTTTGAACTACATCAAAAAAGAGTACAAGCTCTTAATTGGTGAACGTACGGCTGAGGATATCAAAACGCAAGTCGCGACAGTATTCCCAGGCGCACGCAACGAGGAAATCGCTATTCGCGGACGTGACATGGTGTCAGGTCTGCCAAGAACCATTACAGTCAACTCTGAAGAGGTTGAAGGCGCACTGCGCGAATCAGTCGCTCTCATTATTCAGACAGCGAAAAGCGTCCTTGAGCGCACTCCGCCGGAGCTTTCTGCGGACATTATCGACCGCGGCGTCATCCTGACAGGCGGCGGAGCCCTTCTGAACGGCCTTGATCAGCTGATGGCAGAAGAACTGAAGGTTCCTGTCCTGATCGCTGAAAATCCAATGGACTGCGTGGCAGTCGGAACAGGCATCATGCTTGATAACGTCGACCGTCTGACTAGACGCAAAATCGTATAATCTATGAGAAACATCAGTCATACTGGCTGGTGTTTTTTTCTTCTTCTCCTAAACCTTTCGCCCTCCCAGCCGATTTTAAGAGTGTAGAAGCTTAACTTTATAATATTTACAAATTTATACTGTGCGGAGTCTTGAACTCCGCTATAATGAAAAATAGAGAAAATTGCCTAAATACTCTTAAGAGGTGGAACGATGCTAAGAGGCTTTTATACTGCATCGGCGGGAATGCTCGCCCAGCAGCGGAGAACGGAAATGCTCTCCAATAATATTGCAAACGCCAATACCCCGGGCTATAAAACAGATCAGGCTGCGCTCAAAGCGTTTCCTGAAATGCTTCTGAAAAGAGTGCAGGACAACAAACTGCCTCAGGAAGTCGGCTCGATCAACACAGGTGTCTATCTTCAGGAAATGATTCCCCAGTTCGCTCAGGGAGACCTGCGCGAAACGGGCATAAATACAGATATAGCTTTGCTTGAAACGGCTGTGCCTGAAAACGGCACGCTGATGTTCGGCGTGCAGCTTCCGGACGGCGAGGTCCGCTACACGCGAAACGGGCAGTTTACGAGAAATGAGAACGGACAGCTCTCCCTTGCAGGCAATCCGGTTCTCTCAACGGACGGACAGCCGATTACGCTTGCATCTGACGAGTTTGAGATATTGCCGGACGGCACGGTCAGAGTAAATGGTGAGGCGGGGTCGCAAATCGGCATCTTCTTTTCAAACAATACAGCAGGTCTGGTGAAAGAAGGGAACGGTCTGTACCGGACAGAGGATGGCACTGAGCTTGATGCGGCTGCCGGCAACCCGGACGTTGCCTTTCAGTTGAAACAGGGTTTCCTTGAAGGATCCAATGTGGATGTATCAAGGTCCTACACGGAGATGATGACCGCCTACCGCGCCTTTGAAGCGAACCAGAAGGTGCTGCAGGCCTACGACAGAAGCATGGACAAAGCCGTCAACGAGATTGGCAGAGTCAGATAGGAGGAGAAGTATGCTGCGATCTATGATTACCGCATCGAACACACTTGGTCAGCTGCAGCAGCAGCTTGACCTGATTGGAAACAATATGGCCAACATCGACACTCAGGGCTATAAACGGACGCAGACCGGCTTTTCTGATTTGCTTCAGCAGCAAATGGACAACGGCGGCCCGGATGACAGCCTTGCCGGCAGATCGACTCCTCTTGGCGTGCGATCAGGATCGGGTGCGGTGCTGACTGCTCAGACCGCCTTTTCACAAGGAGGCATTAAGACAACCGGCCGCGAACTTGATTTCGCACTGACTAAGCCTGGACAATTTCTGCAGGTGGAAGCAGGCGGGGAAATTCAATATACACGGGATGGCGCAATGTATTTGAATCCTGCTCAGGACGGGCGCCTTCAGCTTGTCACGTCTGAGGGGCACGCTGTTTTAGATGAGAATCAGAATCCGATTTTTCTGGATGCTTCTTTTAAAAACAGTACCGTATCGGCTGGCGGAAGATTGACGGCAAATCCATCCGGTGAAACGGTTCAGCTTGGAATTGTAGGAATTACCCAGCAAACAATGCTTGAAAAACAGGGCGGAAATCGGTACGCTTTAAAAGAGATCGCTCCAAATGGAACAGTTGCCTTTTTAGAGCCTGAACAAGTCGGCATCAAACAGGGTGCCCTCGAAATGTCCAACGTCGATCTTTCAAAAGAAATGACCGACCTCATGATTGCGCAGCGGTCTTATCAACTGAACTCAAAATCAATCACCATGGGCGATCAAATGCTCGGGTTAATCAATAGCGTCAGATAAGGGGTTTTTACAGTGAGTGCAAACGAACAGTCTCGTGAACATGTGAAACAGAAAAAGAACAGCGAAGAGAAGAGCGAAAAAAGTCCGAAAATCAGAATCAGGCTGATTCCCATCTGGCTGCGCATCATTCTTTTGCTTCTTTTCATGGCCATTGCCGTCACCAGCGGCGCGATGATTGGATACGGTGTACTCGGCGACGGAAAACCAACAGATATCTTCGACAAACAGACGTGGCAGCACGTCATCGACCTGGTCGAAAAAGAATCCGAAAAATAAGGAGGGCGAACCCCTCCTTTTTGTGTATAATAGAACTATTAGGTTGTACTAGGAGGAGGTCCTAAAAATGCTCGACATCAATCAAATCAAAGAAATTATCCCGCACCGCTACCCGTTCCTGCTCGTGGACAAAGTCATCGAAGTTGAAGAGGGCAAGCGCGCCATCGGACTCAAAAACGTAACAGCGAATGAAGAATTCTTTAACGGACACTTCCCGGAATACCCTGTCATGCCGGGCGTCCTGATCGTGGAAGCACTGGCCCAGGTCGGCGCCGTCGCCATGCTCATCAAAGAAGAAAACCGCGGCCGCCTCGCCTTCTTCGCAGGCATCGACAACTGCCGCTTCAAAAAGCAAGTAACCCCTGGCGACCAGCTCCGCCTCGAAGTCGAAATCATCCGCCTCCGCGGCTCCCTCGGCAAAGGAAAAGGCGTCGCTACTGTGAACGGTGAGGTTGTTTGTGAAACTGAATTAATGTTTGCATTGGGTGAGAAAAAAGAATAACGGTTTGAAGGACGATCCTGGGAGGGGTCGTTTTTTGTTCGTCTAAATTAGGAGGCAGCGGGGATATTTCAAGTAAACAGTGGATTTCGGCAAGAAAGGGTCGGCTTTTTCAAGAAAAAGAGGCATTTTGGCAAGTAATTCGCGTCGAGTAGCAAGTAAAGGACGAAGTGTTACCCCACGGACTAATTTCAAAGACTGGAATGCCCAAAAGCGTCTTCGAGCAGGGATCATATACGTAGTTTGCACACTGTAAGTTAGGAGGCGTCTGGAAAATTTCAAGTAAACAGCTGTTTGCAGCAAGTAAAGGGTAAGATTTTTCAAGAAAAAGAGGTATTTAGGCAAGTATTCCGAGCTAAGTGGCAAGTAAAGACCAAAGTGTTGCCCGCGCTTCTTGTTTAGAGATTGGAATGCCCAAAAGCGTCTTCGAGCAGGGATCATATACGTAGTTTGAACACTGTAAGTTAGGAGGCGTCTGGAAAATTTTAAGTAAACAGCTGTTTGCAGCAAGTACAGGGTCGGCTTCTTCAAGAAAAAGAAGCATTCAGGCAAGTAACAAACATTGAGTATCAAGCAAAAGGCAAAGTATAGTCCAGAAACCGACCAAATAAGTTTCACATGAAGACAGGATTATCAAACATAACAGAGAACTGCTACAAGTGAATACTCAACGAAGGAGTGATTAGTTGATTGTAAAAGAATTGCAGCCGTCAATAAGGCTTAGAAAGCTTGAGGCATTATTGAGAAGGCTGCCCAGTCATCACAGAGAAAGACGCAGGGTGGAGGACGAATATGCCAGAAGGATGGCAGGCTACCGCGGAGAGCAGTCAGTGGGCTATCACTTGACCCCGTTGCTGAGCAAGGAATTTCTTGTATTGTATGATATAAGAATGCAGCAGAACAGTTCATTTTACCAAATGGATATACAGATTCTCACACCTGCATTCTTCGTCATCCTGGAAGTAAAGAACATGAGCGGCACACTATGCTTTGATCAGCCGTTCGGGCAGCTGATACGTACCTTGAACGGGAAGGAAGAGGCGTTTTCGTGTCCGATTGTTCAGGTGAAACGGCAAGCGCATTATTTGGAAAGCTGGGCGAATCTATACAGGATTCCGGTTCACTCTTTTGTTGTTATCAGCAACCCTGCAACCATCATCAAATCTATCCCCGCCTACTCCGATATAGTCGTCAAGACGGTCATTCACGCTGCCGCTCTTGAAGAGAAGATTACCTCCCTTAGAACACGTCACAGGGAACCGCTCATAGCCCCAAAAGAACTAGTCAAGCTCTCAAAAAAGCTGAAAAATCTTCATGTTCCCGACAATCCCGATTTACTAGCAATGTTTCAAATCCGAAGAGATGAGCTTCTAACAGGCGTACACTGTCCTTCCTGCAGCGCCCTTCCGATGCGAAAGATAAGCGGCATTTGGTCATGCAGAAAATGCGGTTGCCGTACGAAAACAGCACATCTTAATACGTTAGACGATTATGTTCTCTTATTTGGTACAACGATTACAAACAGACAAGTCAGAGAGTTTCTCCAAGTATCCTCCACCTTCTCGGCCTCCAAGCTTTTGGCTGACCTCAATCTCCCTCACACAGGCACCTACCGAAACAGAGCCTATCTTCTGCCTGCACCCACATAAAATCCCCAAAACTAACACACCCTAACCCCGAACAACCACCACGAAAGGAGCAACCCAACATGAAAAAGAAATGGTACCTAATAGCAGCAGGATCCCTGCTTGCGATGATGCTTGCAGCGGGATGTCAGGATGATCAGGATCCGGCGCCTCCGGAGGATAACAACATGGAGGAGGAAGTGCCGAACGACGAGACACCTCCGGCTGAGGAAGAGACGGAAGACGACATGGAACAGGATATGGAAGAGGATATGCAGGAAGACGAAGGCAAGATGGAAGATGAGATGAAAAAAGATGAGAAGCATATGGAAGAAGATATGAAGCACGACATGAAATAGGCAAAACAAAAAGTCCCTTCACGGTTGAGGGGACTTTTTGGTGTGGATTTCGCGCTGTTCATTGAGTTTTTGTCTGAAGGCGTGGACGAGATCGTCGCCATGAAGGCCTTTGGTGAGCAGATCACCGAGGACTTTTTCGGGCTCGCTTTTGGATTTCCGGGCGAGCATGCGGCCTTCAAATAGTACAGATATATGCTCTTCAAGGACCATAATGGATTTGATGTTTGCCATAATTTCAGCAGGCTTGTTCGTTTTTTTGGATATGGTGACATAGAGGCGCAGTTCGGCATTCTGCTTCGACAGAGATTCGAAGTATTCATTCTGGTCTTTCGGCAGAAGCGCTTCGATCATCCAGTGATTCTCGCCGTCTTCTTTGTTGATGATCAGTCCGTCCGATAGGGAGATTTCGTCAAAGCGTACACCGTTCTCTCCCTCAAGTTCAATTGTCAGTCCCACGAGTCTAAACGTTTTCATAAACACCCTCCTTGGTCCAGTTTATCGTTCTCATATGGTTATTGTTACATTATACCATACGAAAGGAGCGGGACACCAAAGGAAGGGATGAGCCGAATTATTCAATTATCTTTTGTATCTCCAGAATTGTGTGCTAATGGCGTTCTGCAACTCCTGAGGCCTGCCCTAGCATCTTTCTTTCCGTGTATCATGCACTTTACTCCTAACGTATAAGATCTGATCCGGCACCACATACAGAAAAAGGGAGGAAAATCCATTCTAAAAGCGGATAACAGAGTATAAATGAGATTAATTACACATTTTTACAATAAATGAGAAAATATACCCATTATTAGCGTTTTTCAAACTCTTCTCTATTTGTTATTTTGGAAAAGTAAACATTTAAGAAAAGAGGATGATCAGTGGAAACCTTCAAACTTAAAACCATTTCAGTAAAAGACCTTCAGGCATCAGGTGGAATTGTGCGGGAGAGGCTCAATAACGTACCCATGACTCTCAGATTGGGAGAGGTCATCGGAGGAAAAGTAAAGCACCACCATTTTCAGGTCAACCGGGAATCCTCCGTCGAGATCCTCTACGAAATACGGGAAAAGCAGCAATTCATCCGTATACTGTTCGATTTGCTCAAAAATCAGCTTTCCATTCACTCGTTCATGTGGACACATGAAACTAACCGCTATGAACAGACAGCCATAGAAGAGCAGCTCATGACATCAAAGGCCTTTCAAACCATTCTTCATAGCATCACATTTTCAGGCAGTGATCAACAATCCTATCTTTTTCAGCTTCATAAAAAATAGAAAAAAGCCCAGAATATGATGCTCAAAATCAATTCAAAACAATATTTTCCTAAATTAAAAACTTCATTATCACCCGGCAAAATTTGATTTTCACGATTTTTCCTTGGCTCTAAAACCCGTTACAATGGTCATGCAAGCTAAGGAAAGGAGGAACCACGTGATCAACTCAGTCGTGCTCGTCGGACGCTTAACGAAAGATCCGGATATGCGCTACACAGCAGACGGTGCCCCCGTCGCTAACATCACACTTGCAGTCAACCGCACCTTTAAGAACGCATCAGGTGTCATGGAAGCAGACTTCGTCAACTGCACCCTCTGGAGAAAAACCGCAGAAAACACGGCAAACTACTGCCGCAAAGGCTCCATCGTCGGCGTCTCCGGCCGCATCCAAACCCGCAACTACGAAAACTCAGAAGGCAAGCGCGTCTACGTCACCGAAGTCGTAGCCGATTCCGTCCGCTTCATGGGCGGACAAACCCGTGAACTCGCCGTAACCGAAAAACCGCAGCCGCTGCAGCAAACCCAGCCGCAGTAACAACAGGCTGCACCTCCCTCACAGACAGAGAATCAATGAACGCCCCGTTTACCCACACACTTTGGCCGGCCGGATTGATCTGGCTGGTCGTTTTTGATTTCTTTTACAGCAGCCATTGCGAACCAGGCAAGTAAAGAAGAGTTCTTTTCTAGTAAAAGAGGTATTTTTGCAAGTAAACTGCAGATTCCGGCAAGAAACGGAGTCTCCGTCCGGTCTACATACCCTAGCACCTACACCGAACTAGGAGGCAGCAGGGAAAATTCAAGTAACCTTGCCAACCTTGCAAGTAAAAAAGAGCTCTTTTCTAGTAAAAGAGGTATCCCAGCAAGTAAACGGCAAGAAACGGAGTCTCCGTCCGGTCTACATACCCCAGCTCCTACGCCTAACCAGGAGGAAACTGGAAAAATTCAAGTAACCCCGCCAACCTTGCAATTTAAGAAGACATCTTTTCTAGTAAAAGAGGTACTCCCGCAAGTAAACCGCCAATCCAGGCAAGTAACGACCACCAAGCTGCAAACAAAAAGCCAGCTCCCCAACAGGAACTAGCTTCACAAACCATTCTATTTCCCAACCTTCTTCCCAATCAGCTCATAAAGCTTTCGCCATTCGGGACTCATGGTGTCTTTTTCTTTCGGCTTTTCCTGTTCTTTCTTCTTGGCCATGTCGCGCGCCTCCTAGCTGATGGATAGGGTGAAGAGCTCTTCGAGTTCGTCTGTTGAGAGCTCGGTGATCCAGCTTTCGCTCTGGATGATTTCATCATTCAGGGACTGTTTTTTGTCCAGCATAACGTCGATTTTCTCTTCGATGGTGCCGGTTGTGATCAGCTTGTGCACGTGCACGAAGCGGCTCTGTCCAATACGGTACGCGCGGTCGGTTGCCTGGTTCTCGACAGCGGGATTCCACCAGCGGTCGTAGTGGACGACGTGATTGGCGGCTGTCAGATTCAGTCCGGTTCCGCCGGCCTTTAGGGACAGAATCAGAATCGTATACTCCCGGTTCTGGAACTGTTCGACCATTTTATCGCGCGCAGCCTTAGGCACACTGCCGTTCAAAAACAGCACCTTTTCACCAAACTCGCGCTCAAGCAGGGACTGAATCATTTCACCCATGCCGATATACTGGGTGAAAATCAGCAGACTCTCATCCTGCTCGCGGATCGCGCCGACGAGCTCCAGCAGCTTCTCGATTTTATGAGAACGCGTCGTCACAGACGCGGCACGCTCTTCTTTCAAATAAAGCGCCGGATGGTTACAAATCTGCTTCAGCTTCCCAAGCATCTTCAGGATCAGCGCCTTCCGCTGCATCCCTGCAAGCTGCGAGACCTGGGCGAACGTATCCTTCACAAGCTGCTCATAGAGAGAGGCCTGCTCAACAGTGAGCGGGATGTACTCTTTTTGCTCCTGCTTCTCAGGCAGATTCAGCGCCACCTGCTCATCGCGCTTCGTGCGGCGGAGCAGGAACGGTTTGATCAGCTGCTGCAGGTTGCCGATGATCTTCGGATCGCGGTCCTTCTCAATCGGGAGCACAAACTTTTTATGAAAGCTGTGCAGGCTGCCCAGGAACCCGGTATTGATAAAATCAAAAATCGACCACAATTCCGTCAGGCGATTTTCCATCGGCGTCCCAGTCAGGGCGATATGGTGATGGCCCTTCAGTTTGCGGATCGCCCGCGACTGCTTCGTATGGGCATTCTTGATATTCTGCGCCTCATCCAGGCAAATCGTGCTCCAGGGAACAGTTGCAATTTCCTCATGATCCGCGTGAGACAGGCCGTACGACGTCAGCACAATATCGGCACCGGCAATCGAAGCCGCGAAATTCTCACCTTTAGCCCGGTTCGGACCATAGTGGAGATGTACCTTCATATCCGGCCCAAACTTCTCGATTTCCTTTTGCCAGTTGCCGAGAACAGAGGTAGGGGCAATGATCAAAAAAGGCGCCGGCATGTTTTCATGCTCAAGAACATAGGCGAAATAAGCGATCATCTGAATCGTCTTACCGAGACCCATATCATCCGCCAGACATCCGCCAAACTTGAACTTCCGGAGAAACAGCAGCCAGTCAACGCCTTGCTGCTGATACGGGCGCAGCTCGCCAATGAAGGTAGCAGGCACATCATGCTTCGGAATATCCGTCGTCTGCGTCAGCTGGCGCAGCATGGACTTCATCTGCTTGTTCAGCTCAATATGGATATTCGCAAACGCGCGCGCATCCATAACCTCATCTTCATCATCACGTGTATCCGCAAGCTCCTGCTGCAGGATATCGGAAAAATGCAGGCCCTCTTTTTCCGCCTTTTTTAAAATCGACTGCACGTGCTTGATAAAAGCAGGGTCAAGCTTGATCCACTGTCCTTTAAAATTCACAAGACGGCGGTTCGCATTCACCATCTGCATGAACTCATCTTCGCTCAGCTCAACACCGTTGGTCGAAAACCGCCAGTTAAAGTCAATCAGCGAGCTCATGCCGACAAAGGACTGGCCGCGAGGGGAGGAAGACATCTTCGCCTTCAGCATCACCTTGGAGTCGCGAACAACCTGCCACCACGATGGCAAGAGGATCTCAACTCCTGTATTTACAAACGTCTCACTCGCGCTCGTCAGGAAGAGCCACGCCTCATCCTCGGATATATGCGTGTTTCCGTTCTTAAACGACAGCCACGGCACAATCTCCTCAAAGCGCTGCTGCTCCCGTTCAATCCGGTCCATATAGCTGCGCCACGGAGCGGGAAGATCCTTCAGCCCCTGGAAAAGGTGAAACGAATCCGGATTTTTCCGGTCACGCAAAAACAGCTCAAGCTTCCAGTCATCCCCGTCATAATCCGGCTCATTCAAGCGCAGGCCAATCGTAAACGGTGCATCATCAACAAGGTAGCCGATTTTCTCAAGCCAGTCGCGTTCATCCAGAAAATGACCTTCAAACGTCTCGGCAGCTCCGTAAGCATTCACTATATCGCCCCACGCTACGCCAAGATCGGGGTTTTGCTCAATCAAATCATTCACAGCAGCAGACAGCCAGTCAGCCGTAAACCCTTCAAGCTCGCCGGCCGTATCGCGCCATCCGAACGCACCGCTTTTCCAGCGCTCATAATCCGGCATAAATTCACCCGATACGATACAGTCGTATATCGCTTCCGCTGCATCGATCAGCGATACGGCATCTCCGCTGTATTCAACATCTGCTAGCGAGTTCGTCGTGTCTTTTCCAATCAGCTCGACCATCATCCACGGCGACAGGAGCACAGAAGGGACCCCGATATAACTCACGTCCTCAAGCATCGATCCGTAGAAAGACGATTCATGCCAGGCGAAAAGATAGCGCCTCATATGATTGGTGCCGAGCACTTTCTCATCTTTTGTCGTGCACCAGATGTAAAAGTGAAAATTCTCGATTTGTTCGGTGTGAACGGAGATCTTCAAATCATTCAGCATGAATCAACTTTCCTCTCTTCAGCTCCTCCTGAAAAGCCCGCAGGCGCCGATGCTCATGCGCAAGCTTCCCAAGATAGATTTCAAATTGACTTTCTTTCTTCAGCTTCTTATATAACGTGCGCGCTTTTTTCAAATACCGCACAGCAAATTTATAATTGCTCCGCGTTTTCTGGGCAATCTCATGGCGTATCGCATGGTGATACACCGTCAGCAGCGATTCCGGACTTTCCTTCTCGACAACTTTCAGCAGATCTCGGTCAATCTCATACAGCTCAAATCCAAGAAGCAGCTGCAGCTCCGCCCACGTCTTAAACTGCTTCCGGTTAACCAGGAAATGATGATACTCCGCGTAGCTGAAAGGCAGGGATGCGCGGCACGCATTTTCATACAGACGCTCATCCTTTGACTGCATTGAATAGTCCCCGAGCAGATCAAGATAATACCGTATCGCTCTGCGCTTTTCTTCATATGGAAGCTCGCTGTTGATATACGCATCGATCTTTCCATGCATATGAGAAAACCATTTTCCGGCACGTTTCCAGTTTTTCCGGGAAATAATATCTTCCACCCAATCATACAAAACGACAAAGCCCGCATCCGAAAACATCGCCATCTTCTCAAACAGGACATCGTCATTTCCAAGCAGATACTCCATATGCAAAAGGGCAAGCCCGTACTCAGGCTTCATCTCCGAGCTTTGCTTATCTTGCAGCCACTCCGCCTCTTCGGTTACCCACTTCTTCTGATTCAAAAGAGCCGTCCAAAGCGAGCGATATACACTCAGTCGTTCATATTGCATATAGTCGCTCACATCTAGCAGTCTCCGGAAAACTTCTATACTATCCTTCAGCAGACCGTCAATCGAAAACGGCAGAGCAAACTTCCGCATCTCACGAAGTTCATAGGTAATCGTATCGATGCACTCTTCGAGATAAGAATGATACACATTATGCAACAAATGCTCCCCGGGCTTCGTCTCATTAAGCAGACGAAGCATTTGGAACAGCACAGCAAGATTCGCGTGAATCAAATAAAAGCGCCTGAGATCCGCATCTTTCGGAACCTTCTTCTTAAGTGCTGGATAGTAATGATTGTACAGGCTCTGGAGCTGCTGCACGGTGCGCGGGCGGTTTTCCGCCCAGCGCTCGTATTCAAACTCAAAATAGGCTAGCCAGCTCTCAAGCGAATCCTCCTTCCAGCTCACAGAAGGAACCAGCTTGCTCGCTGGCTTCAATTGGGCCAGAATCGCCCTCTGGGCCTTGGCATTCCAGGCGTCCATATACGTTCCGACTGCTTCCGTACTTGCATATAAATAAAGAAAGGCAGCCGCAGCATGACGGCATGGAAAAGCAGCTGGGCACGTGCACGAACTCATCGTGAAAAAATCAAGCTCAAGCACCACCCGCACAGGCGTCACATCCTGCACATTCGCCTTCACCGTGTGCCCGTCAATCTTCACATTATAAACACTGCCCTGCCGGTACAGCATCAAACCCTTTTTCATCAGCTGCCGATCATCCTCCGAATTCGGCGACAGCATATCCTGCAGCTGCTCACCTGCCTGCAGAATCAGTTCTTTATCCAGTTCGTGCTGAAGCATGGCGTACCGCTCCTTTTTGTTAAGTTATAAATTATATATAGATTACCGATTTGAGGCGGCACTGTTTTCTGGTGTCCAGCTCCATCGTCCAACTCCTCGGCCAGAACAGAATCCCCCAAAAAGTCAAAACCGGACTTTTAGTGTGATTCCTTATCTGTCTGTCGGAGCTAAACGGACGATTCCGCTTTTCTAGTCATCTCTACATTATAACTCAAAAAGAATAAATCAGAAAATGTCAGCGACATAAACAAATTAGGTTTAGCGGAAAGAAAATTCGGGGACATAAACAATAGTTCGACACGAATGGTATAAATAGTTGCCAGCCGACACAAAACGCAGTATAATCTGCTTGTTGTATATTTTTGTAAAATACAAGAAAGGAAATTTGTAGAATGAAAGAAAACAATCTAAAGCAAGAAGAACTTCTGCAAATTTTAATGAGCGCCTACCAAAAAGGCGAACATTCAAATGAAATTACCACCAAAGAACTGCTCGATGAGCTGATCCTACAATTCAGAAAAGTATATGCCTCATAATAAATGAACACCGAAAAGAGTCCGCAATCAAAAGTGTGCGGACTTTTTTCGTCTACATCCTACCAAAGATCTATTAAACTATTCCTAAACCTCACCGATAATTAAGACATAAACATTTAGACATTTGTCGACAAGATTCGAGGGGGATTTTAAATAATGAGTCAATGGATTACACCAGAGGAAATGGAACGGAAGAGAGAGCTGAAAAAGCGCGTCGTTACTGTAACCATTCCTGTTTTAACAATTGCAATCACAGCGCTTGTAACCGTTTTAATAAATGGCCTATAATTCGTCAGGAGATTCGCGTTTTTGCGGGTCTCCTTTTTGCATTTTAAAAAAATTAATACACTATTTACAAAACCTTGTTATAATTGTCATTATTGTTCAACAAACTACAAGTTTTTACAAAATATAAGAAATTAATCACATGCAATGTAAAAATTTGTAGCGTATATGTAGGTCTTTTATTATAATGGTTCTTGTGCTTTTTTCTAATACATACCAAAAAACGGAGGTCAACATGGAAGAAACTATCAGCTTGAAAGAGCTGTTTCGAACTTTAAGGAAACGTCTTTCACTCATTATTATTATCACGGCCATTGCCGCAGCCACAAGTGGACTTATCAGCTTTTTTGTTCTTACTCCTATCTACCAGTCTTCTACTCAAATTCTAGTGAATCAGACTAAAAGTGATCAGCAGGCTTTTCAATATAATGAAGTACAAACCAACCTGCAGTTAATTAACACTTACAATGTCATTATTAAAAGTCCAGCTATTTTGGATAAAGTTATTCAGCAATTAGACCTCAACATGAGTACAAGTGAACTCAACAGCAATGTAACAGTAGAAAGTGAGCAAAACTCACAAGTAGTAAATATATCTGTTCAAGATGAAAATCCAAAGCAAGCAGCAGAAATTGCCAACACAATTGCAGCTGTCTTTCAAAAAGATATAGCTCAAATTATGAGTGTTAACAATGTCAGTATTCTTTCTAAAGCCGATTTAGGAACAGACCCTTCTCCAATTCAGCCAAAACCTTTGATGAATATTGCAATAGCAATGGTAATAGGTCTTATGGCAGGTGTGGGTCTAGCATTCCTCCTAGAATTCCTTGATAACACAATTAAAACCGAAGATGACATTGAAAAACATCTTGGCCTTCCTGTATTAGGTGCGATTACCCGTATTGACATGGAACAGGAAATCAAAAATCAAAAGAATGTGCAAACGAACGTTTCTAGAACGAGAGGTGAGAGTTTTGGCTCGTAAGGACCGCAAGCAGTTGTTTCAAACGCAAAGCAGAAGTTTAATTTCGATGACAGCTCCAAAATCACCGATTGCCGAGCAATACCGAACGATCCGTACAAACATTCAATTTTCAACGGTTGACGAAGATATTACATCAATGATTGTTACGTCAGCAGG
Organism: Metabacillus mesotrionivorans; assembly: GCF_052171315.1. Taxonomy (NCBI): domain Bacteria; kingdom Bacillati; phylum Bacillota; class Bacilli; order Caryophanales; family Bacillaceae; genus Metabacillus; species Metabacillus mesotrionivorans. The sequence continues at coordinate 23,723 of NZ_JBQMFF010000008.1, forward strand.
ACCAGGGGATGGAAAATCAACAACGGCAGCAAACGTTGCTGTTGTGTTTGCTCAACAAGGGAAGAAAGTTTTGCTTGTAGATGCCGATTTGAGAAAACCTACAGCGCACCATACTTTTAAAATGGACAATCACTCCGGCTTGACAAACGTCTTGACAAAGCAAATTAGTGTTACTCAAGCAGCAAAATACACAGAACAAGAAAATTTATATCTATTATCGAGCGGACCAATTCCTCCAAATCCATCTGAATTATTGGCCTCAAAAGGAATGAAGCAGCTGATTGAGGATGCAAAAAGAGACTTTGACATGATCATCTTTGATACGCCTCCGGTACTTGTTGTTACAGATGCTCAGATTCTAGCGAACTTAGTTGATGGTGCTGTGTTGGTTGTCAGCAGCGGCAAAACAGACTTTGAGGGAGCGAAAAAAGCAAAGGATGCCCTATTACAAGCCAAAGCAAAAATTCTAGGTACTGTTTTAAATAACAAAAAGCAACAGGATAGTCAGTATTACTATTACGCAACAAAATAAAGGAATATCGACAAAATATAATTCTTTTGAACTGGTTTGTGATGTGTTAAATCTCTAGAAATATTTACAGAATTTAATAGGCATTATTAATCCTAATGCCTATTTTTATCCTATGGGCGGTGGTTCTTATGATTGATATTCATTCACATATTTTACCTGGGGTAGACGATGGAGCGGCAACTATGGAAGAAGCCATTAAAATTGCTAAGGCTGCAGTCGAAGAAGGCATTACAACTATCATTGCCACACCCCATCATCAAAACGGCAAATACATAAACGGCAAGCAAAGTATTTTAGAAAGCGTAGAAACACTAAACACACTACTTCGAAGTGAAACCATTCCTCTAACCATATTACCTGGGCAGGAAACACGAATTCATGGAGACTTGATGAATGAATTAGAAACTGACGTCATTCTGCCGCTCAACCACACCAGCTATGTTTTTATCGAGCTTCCATCAGGTCACGTACCTAGATACACCGAACAAATGCTGTTTGACATACAGCTTAAAGGGCTCACCCCCATTATCGTTCATCCAGAACGAAACGCAGAATTTATTGAAAACCATGATCTCTTATACAAGCTTGTCAGTAAAGGAGCGCTTACTCAGATTACATCATCGAGCATCACAGGGCATTTTGGAAAGAACATAAAGAAATTCACTCTGCAGCTTGTAGAGGCACAATTGACTCATTTTCTGGCATCGGATGTTCACAGCTTAAAGAATCGTCCATTCAGATTATCTGATGGATACAGTGTTCTTAATAGAGAATTCGGATCGCAAGCTGAGTACCTCTTTAAAGAAAATGCTGAACTCCTTGTACAAAACTTAACAGCATACAGAATGGATCCAATGAAAATAAAGAAAAAGAAGTTTTTAGGAATTTTTTAATAAGGACTTGTGATGTTTCCTCCTTCCATATCAAAGGAGGCACTCGGCTGCATTTTCGGTGAGAGAAGTCTTCAAGGATGCGGAGTGAGGGTGAATTCAATGCCCATCTTGATTAAAAAGAAAGATAGTTAACTATAGATTGTTACGATGAGAATGCTTTACGGTTAACTATTTCAATTCAAATGATAAGAAAAAGGTGAATGTAATGAAAATTGCAGTTGTAGGAACGGGTTATGTAGGTCTTGTGACTGGAACTTGCCTCTCTGAGCTTGGTCATACTGTTACGTGTATTGATATTGACCAAAAAAAAGTAGATAAGATGAAAGCGGGATTTTCTCCTATTTATGAACCGGGTCTTGATGAATTAATGCTAAAAAACATTAAAGAAAAGAGACTGGACTTTACAACAAATCACGAAGAAGGTTTTAACGGAGCTGATGTCATTTACATAGCTGTAGGGACACCTGAAAAAGAAGATGGTTCAGCAAACTTAAAATATGTTGAGTATGTAGCAAAGGATATTGCTTCAAACGTGAAACAAGATGTTGTAGTAGTAACTAAAAGCACCGTACCTGTTGGTACAAATGACTGGATTATAGAAGTGATCGAAGATAATTTGGTTCATGATGTAAAAGTTGAGATTGTCTCAAATCCCGAATTCTTGCGTGAAGGTTCTGCTATTTATGATTCTTTTAATGGTGATCGAATTGTGATCGGTTCAAGTTCAGAAAAGGCAGCAACTATATTAGAAGAAATCAACAAGCCATTCGGACTTCCAATTTTCAAGACGGATATTCGAAGCGCAGAAATGATTAAATACGCAGCAAATGCTTTCCTTGCAACGAAAATCAGTTTTATTAATGAAATTTCAAATATCTGTGAAAAATTGAATGCCAACGTAGAAGACGTAGCCAATGGCATGGGGCAGGACAGCAGAATTGGTTCTCAGTTCCTGAATGCTGGCATTGGATACGGCGGTTCTTGTTTCCCAAAGGATACGAAGGCTCTAATACAAATCGCAGGAAATGTAGAGTATGATTTTGATTTATTAAAAGGCGTGGTGCGTGTTAATCAAAAACAGCAAGAAATTCTTTTAAATAAACTTGAAGATAGATTTGAAAGTCTATCAGGTAAAAAAGTTGCTATTCTTGGACTAGCATTCAAGCCAAATACAGATGACATGAGAGAAGCAGCTTCAATCGTTATCACAAAACATTTAATTGAGAAGGGCGCTAATGTTTTTGCTTATGATCCTGTTGCAATGACAAACGCAAAGAAAATCCTGGATGCAAAAGTGAACTTTGCATCAGATGCTGCTGAAGCACTGATGGGTGCTGATGCCGTATTGATACTTACAGAATGGAATGAATTTAAAGACTTAGATTTGAAAGTATTCGAAGAGCAAATGAAATTACCAATTATATTTGATGGCCGTAATTGCTATGACCTTGAGATTGTTAAGGACCACAATCTTGAATATCACTCAATGGGAAGAAAGACGATTAATACTGTAAAATCACTTGCTGTAAATTAAATAAAAGGGGCGTTTTAATTGAAAAAAGTAAGAAAGGCAATTATACCAGCTGCTGGATTAGGAACTCGTTTTTTACCAGCAACCAAAGCTATGCCAAAAGAAATGCTTCCTATTGTGGATAAACCAACCATTCAATATATCATTGAGGAAGCGATTGAATCGGGTATTGAGGACCTAATTATTGTAACGGGAAAAGGTAAAAGGGCGATTGAAGATCACTTTGATCACAATTTTGAACTAGAGCAAAACCTCATTGAGAAGAAAAAGTATGATTTACTCGAAAAAGTTAATCATTCTTCGGGAATTAACCTTCATTACATTAGACAAAAAGAGCCAAAAGGGCTTGGACATGCGGTATGGTGTGCTAGAAAATTTGTTGGTGATGAGCCGTTTGCAGTATTACTTGGTGACGATATTGTTGAAGCAGAAACTCCTTGTTTAAAGCAGTTAATAAATGAATATGAGAAAACTGGCTCATCTGTAATAGGTGTTCAATCAGTTGCGGAAGACCAAACACATCGATATGGAATAATAGATCCTTTAGAAAGTGATGGGGGACTCTATAAAGTAAACCGTTTTGTAGAGAAACCTGCACAAGGAACAGCACCATCTAATTTAGCAATTATGGGTAGATACATAATAACTCCCGAAATTTTCGAATTATTAGAAGGTCAAAAAACAGGTGCAGGTGGGGAAATACAATTAACAGACGCAATTCAACAATTAAATGAGAAACAATCTGTGTATGCCTTCGATTTTGATGGCACTAGATATGACGTTGGTGAAAAATTAGGATTTATTAAAACGACAATTGAGTTTTCCTTAAAGCATGATGATATCAAGGATGAGATGATCAGATACATGAAAGACTTATTAAATGCGCTTAAAGTAAAAGGGTAAGAGGTGAAAGTTTTTTATGGAAAGTTACTCTATTACAGCTATAGAGCCAGAAATCGTAGACAGATTGGAATTAAAGCGTCTATACGAAAAGAGAAAGAGAGTTATAGATATTATTGGTTCACTAATCGGAATAATATTATTGTTTCCGTTCTTTTTACTTATATCAATTTTAATCAAACTTGAAGATCCTAAAGGAAAAGTTTTTTTTATTCAAAAAAGGGTTGGTAAAAATGGTAAAGAATTTAACATGTTTAAATTTCGGTCAATGGTACATGATGCAGAAAATAAATTAAATGAATTATTAAAGCATAATGAAGTATCTGGGGCTATGTTTAAGATGAAGAATGACCCGAGGATCACTAAAATTGGGAAGTTCATCAGAAAAACTTCTATAGACGAACTTCCACAATTGTTGAATGTACTGAAAGGGGAAATGAGTTTGGTTGGGCCACGCCCAGCACTACCTAGAGAAGTAGAAACTTATAATGAGAATCATTTACAAAGATTACTAATAACACCAGGATGCACAGGACTCTGGCAGGCAACAGCAAGAAATAATGTAGGATTTGAAGAAATGGTAGAATTGGATCTTTACTATCTGAAAAATAGGACAATTTTTTTTGATTTTAAAATTATTTTTATGACAATAAAAATAATTTTAATTCCTAATGGAGAGTAAAATGAGTCGAATTTTTATACAAATTGTATTAGTAATTTTGTTATTTCAAGAACTATTAGCTGTAAACTTACATCCTTTAATAGATATGGCGGATGAGGTCATTGTTGTATTTTTGGCATTTTTAGTATTTCTAAAATTATTAAAAAGTCAAACCATTTCTAAACACACAATGTTAGTTTTATTAATAACGATTGCATTTTTGTTTATTGGTTTTATATCCAGTTTTTTGAGAGACGGGATTTCTATAAATTCTATTATTAGCTCTTTCCTAGTAGTGAAAGGGTTTATTATATATATAACAATCTTTGAACTAACTGGAAAAAACGAAAATAGAATCAGTATAATTATAAAAACAATTATATCTGTTGGATTTATACTCATGTTTTTTGCGGTAATAGATTTTTTACTTTATGAAAAATTTAGAGCTTTATTAAATTTAGATTACCGTCAGGACATAAGGGCAGGTTTAGTTAGCGTACAATCTCTGATGACACATCCGGGTGTTTATGGTTGGTTTATGAGCTTGTGTGGAATCATTATGTTCTCGAGGTATTTAATTAATAAAAATAAAAAAGATATTATCATATCTGTTATCTTTTTCTTGTTTGCACTTATTTCGCTAAGATTTAAAGTGATAATGTTATTAGCGTTTCTTATTTCTTACTTATTATTTAAGTCGAAAAATAAGTTATTAGGTATCATAGTTGTTAGTTTATTTGTAGTGCCTATCTTTTTATTTTTCTTTGGAGATATATTCTCACTGACGATTGATAGATATATTCAAATTGATTATGATGAGTCAGCGAGAAAAGCTTTATACTTATTCTCATTTGTAATAGCAAAAGAATACTTTCCAGTTGGCACTGGCTTTGGTACATATGGAACCTTTCAGTCAATTGAACCATATAGTAGCGTTTACTATGAATTTGGATTGAATCGTGTGTGGGGATTAAGACCAGATAATCCAATGTGGTTGACTGATACTTTTTGGCCGGCAATTCTAGGAGAAACAGGATTAGTAGGGATTATTCTTTATGGAAGTGTATTTTTAATTATTTTCAGGAACCGAAAACAAATTAAAAAGAGATTGAATCTATATTACTATTACATTTTTATTTTTGTTTTTATTCAAGCATTCTTAGAATCTTTAGCCGAACAAATATATTTTTCAAGTCCACAATTTATCATTATTTTTACATTGTTGGGCTTAATTTCTGCAGACTTAAAGGAGAAAAAAATTGAAGAAAGTGTTAATAGCTAGTTCAACGGGTGGACATTTTACTCAAGTTAATAAAATTGCAGCAGTACTAGATGATAAGGATATTATCTACTTAGTTGAGAAGCACCCCTCTGTACTACAAAGAGATAATATGTACTTTTTAAAAATGTTTAATAGGAAAGAAAATATAATAAAGACGATGATAATAAATACAAAAATTTCTTTTCGTGTATTAAGAAAAACAAAACCAGAATATATTATCTCCACTGGTGCAGGTGCGGTTATACCTTGTATGATTCTTGGAAAACTTATGGGTTCAAAAATTATCTTTATTGAGAGTTTTGCAAAGGTAAAATCCCCTACATTAACTGGTCGAATTATGTATCTTATAGCAGATCGATTCTATGTTCAGTGGCCTGATATGCAAAAAGTATACAAAAAAGCTATTTATAGAGGTGGTCTATATTAAGAAGATATTAGTTCTAATGGGTACCCAGAAATTCGGATTTGACAGATTAATAAATCATTTATCTGATTTAGCAGACGATAGTGAAAAATATGAGTTTACTATTCAAACTGGTTATAGTTCACCTCCGGAAAATGGTAAAGTTAGTTGGTTTGATTTTAAAAATGCAGAGGATTTAAATCAGTTAATAAAAACTTCTGATTTAATCATTACCCATGCAGGCACCAGTTCAATTAATCAAGCGTTAACTTTGGAAAAACCGATAATTATTGTTCCAAGAAGACAAAAGTATAATGAACATGTGGATGATCATCAGCTGGAAATGTCAGACTATTTTAGTGAGAAATATGGGATTCCTGTCATACATGAAATTAAAGATCTTAGTTCTAAACTCTTAAATGAAAATTTTAAAATAGCAAAGATTAAAATGGAAAAAAATCTTATTAATGACTTAATAAATTATATGGAGATTGGTTAAATGAAGATAGCAATTGTTGGTAACTATGGTAATCGTAATGCTGGTGATGATGCGATTTTGTCAGGGTTAATTCACACATTATTCACAATCAATAAGGACGCTGAAATAACGGTTTTTACTAATAATAAAGAGAATACCGATACAGTTGAGGGTGTTGTGAAAGAAAATTTAATCTATAAAGAAAAAAAAAATAAATTGCTTAACATCATATTTTCAATTAAAGAAATATTAAAATTAAAGAGAAAATTTGATATTGTAATCTTGGGTGGCGGGGGCATTTTAATGGATATGTATCCAAGAGATTTACCTCTGTATTGGTTCATTGTGAAGAATATTGTTAAACGAGATGGTGACCTTATTGTCCATGGTGTTGGCGCTGGGCCTCTAAAAACATCTTTAGGTAAGAGGATAGTAAAAAGTATTCTGAATTCTTCTAAGGTAATTAGTGTAAGGGATGAAAAGTCAAAAAGCATCCTAAGTAAATTGATTCCAGTAAATCGTGCAATAGAAGTTATTGGTGACCCAGCCTTTGGAAATGAGTATGCAATTACAACAAAACAGGATGGAATAAAAAAGATTGGGATAACAGTCTTACCATATTTTGCTGACTATTACTGGCCAAAATATGATAAAAAGAAGTTCGAAGCATATAAAAATAATATGATCAAGCTAATCCTCGGTCTTTCTGATAATGAAAAAAATCATATCTATTTATATAGCACTAAGTATCCTGATGATCATAAACTTGCAAATGAAATTTTTCAGGAAACAAAAAAACAAAACGTTTTTTTAAATGAAGAAGTTTTCAGTCCGAAATCTTTGATTAAATTTACACAAGATTTGGATGTAGTTGTAGGTACAAGGCTTCACTCTCTTATCATTGGATTATTAGTCAATTCAACTATCTTCGGTATTGGTTATCACCATAAAGTTGAAGGCTTTTTTTGTGAAATGGAATTAGAAGAGCATTTCTTTAATATTGATGATATAAATGTTGAAGTATTAATTGAAGAGATCAATAAATCAGTGGGTAATACAAATAATATCATTAAGGCTAATTCTATTTATCAAAGCAAATTTGCAAAGGGTGTAAGCATTCTTGAATCAGTTATCAAGGCGAAAAAGTGAAATTGATAATAATAAAATCTTATTAGTAAGCAATATGTTTCCGTCTAAGGAAAATGCTGCGTTCGGTTCTTTTGTTTATAACCATTACAAAAGATTAAAAAAGAGTTTTCATATCGATAAAATTGTGATAAATAATCATAGGAAGGATAAAAAAAACGTTATTGCAAAATATTTAACGTTTTTCCTTAAACAAATAAAAGTACTCATTTGCATAAAAAAATATCAAATTGTGCATTTTCATTATGTTTTTCCAACTGCATTATTAATTGATATTTTCAAGTTTTTTGGTTCAAAAACAATTGTCACAGTCCATGGTGGAGATGTTGACAATATGGCCAAGAGGACGAAGTTTCACAAGACAATTACAAAACATATTTTAAATAAAGCAGATCGCATTCATTGTGTTAGTGAATATTTGAAAAATCTTATTGTCAAAGAGTTTCAAGTAAATCCTGAAAAAGTTGTTGTTTTCAATATGGGAATTGATGAATCATTTCTAGCCTTTTCAAATGGAAAAACAAAAGAATACGATCTATTATTTGTAGGGAATTTCATAAAGTCAAAAGGTGTTATAGACTTATTTGAAGCATTAAAAAATCATCCACAAATGAATGTTTGTATAGTAGGATCTTTACATGATAAAAAAGTCTATGAAATATGTAAAGAAATTATAAATAAATATAAATTGAACGTAGAATTTACTGGAGTAATTGAAAAAAGAGAACTAAAAGAATATTACAGTGCTTCTAAAATTCTAATATTACCTTCTCACAATGAAGGGGCTGGTCTAGTAACTATAGAGGGAATGGCAAGCGGATTATTAGTTCTTGGTTCCAACGTTGGGGGATTATCTGAACTCTTAGCAGAAAATAGAGGAATCTTATTCGAAGCTGAAAACATAAATGAAATTTCTTCTGCAATTAATAAGGGATTAACAATCGTAGAAAGTCAAGATATAGAAGAAATATCAAGGGTGAATGTTGAATATGCTCGCCAAATGACAATATCTCAACAAATATTAAAAGTAGAAAGGCTATATAAATGTTTTCTAAAATAATGAAAAATAAATATTTTGTCTTTATGACGATTGGGATATTGTCGTTACTTGGGAAGATTGTTGGCTTCGTTAGAGAACTTGTAATTGCAAATGAATTTGGTACTACAATTATAGCCGATAATTTGTCTTTGCTGTTAAGTATTCCAACATATGTTTATTTGATAGTTGGTGGAGCCTTATCAACTTCTGTTGTAATTTTTGCTAATTCGAAAGATAATAATACAAGTTTTTTAAAAGGTTTAAAAACTATTTATAAACATATTGGAATTGCTTCAATATGTTTATTTATGTTGATTTTATCTTTTTACTTTGTATATAAAGAATCAATTCATCCTTCAATCTTAATTATTTATTGGTCTATTCCGGTCTATGTCTTTTTATCACTTAGGACCAGTTTGTTTAACATCATTTCAAAACCTTTATATCCTCAAGTTGCATTAATCATTCTAAATGCAGTTTTTGTTATACTCATCTATATTGTGCCCTTAGACTTTTTTAAATGGGACATTTACGTTACATTTGGTTTAGCGTTTACTTTAAGTACATTCATTGGTTGTCTATCATTGTTACTTATGAAAGTATTATTTGTCTCAAAAAATCAGATATATATTAAACCCAAGAAAATTGAAGATAAAGAAATGAAAGTTAAAGAGTTTTGGAGTATATCACTACCAATCATTTTTGGAGGGGCTTCATTACAAATTAATAACATTCTTCAACGAATGTATGCAACAAATTATGAAGAAGGTGTAGTGTCAGCTGTAAATTATTCGACCAAATTAGTTTCAATCCCACAAGGTATGATGCTTGTAGGTATTGGAGCAATGATATTTCCTTTAATCTCAAGGAAAATAAGAGAGGACAATATTTCATATTTAAAAAAACTGTACTATAAACTAGGTTTAAGCTTATTTGTTTTATTTTCGATTGTATCTCTTATTATGTTTGTGTACTCTAATCTAATTACAAAACTTGTCTTTATGAGAGGGGAATTTGATCTAAGTTCAGTTAACGTAGTATCTGATGCCCTTGGTATTTATGCCTTTACAATACCTCTTTCTCTTATTATGATTTTACAAACCAGATTTCTATATGGTTTTAAAATGCAAAAAATGGTGAATTATGTATCGTTGTTATTTCTTGTCGTTGTTTCAACTTCGATATTTTATGTTTTGAAAGATACAACATCATTTTTACTCATACCTTACATTAATATTGGAATACTTATGATTATGATATTCATTTTCCATGCTTTGTTAAGGGTGAAATTAAATACAGAAGTTGAACGTAAGAATAAAGCGTCATTCCAATAGGAATGACGCTTTTGAGACTTGAAGAAAAAAATATATAAAGAAACAATAAATTCGTTTCTATAGCAGGTGGTTTGTAGGATGTTTATCAAACGATTCATATTAATAATATTAGTAGGTGTTATTTTTATTGGGATAATTTCCATTCAGGAAGATAGGTCCTATGGTATTTATAGTGAAAAAGAATTTAATCACCTTCATAAAATGATAAGTAAAGATGATATTAGACTAGAGGCCTATATACAGTTTATAGAACTAGCAAACCATTATTTAAAAAGAAAAGCAAGTCCGGTAGATTTTTTATATATACCCGCTACTTATAAAGATAACCGTGGCCATTCTATAGCCAGAAAAGATATTACGGAAGATGCTTATGCAAGTTATATATTAGGTCTCGCTTGGAAGTTAACTGATCAAGATATATATGCAGAAAAAGCAATAGATATATTGGAACAGTGGTCCAAAAAAAATAATCAGATTTCATTTAAAGATGATACTCCGTTGGTAGCAGCAAATAGCGGAGTAGGATTTATATATAGTGCTACATTACTTCGAGATTACAAAAAATGGAATACCTCACAATTTCAAAAATGGGTTGAGTTTACTTACTTGCCAACCATTCAAATTGCACGAAATAAATTGAATAATTGGGCTAATTGGGGGAATTTAGCTTCACTCGCTGTATATAGTTATTTAGAAGATGATAACAAGTTTAATAAAGAAGTTAAGTATACAAAGGAACTTATCATTGCCCAAATTGATTCAAATGGAAAAATGGAGAAAGAAGTAGTACGAAAAGCTAAAAGTATGAGGTATACATTTTTTGCATTAACACCACTCACACAGTCTGCATATCTTATTTTTAACGAAACAGGTACTAACTTATTTGATCTAAATAGTATAGAAGGTAAAAGGATGAAAACTGCATTTGATAAATTATATAATGCAGTAGAAAATCCAAGTAAGTGGCAGTACTATACTGAATTGGACTTAGAAATACCGAATTTAGAAGGGGATAACAATTGGCCGAGTAGTTTAATTGAAGCTATGTCACATATATATCCACATGAGAATTATGATAGTATATTAAAACAATATAGACCAATTTTAGGGGGATATGTAGCTAACAGGGGACCGCATCATTTATCTTGGAATTTCCCTACTTTACTACCTCCTAAAGTTTCTTCTAATTAAATAGTGCTAGAGTTTAAAGCGTTTTAGGATATATATAGGGAAACCTGGTGTACCAAAGGTATTCATCTTAAGCCTCGATATTAAGTCAATGTAACTTGCTTATCATAAATTTTAGAACAGCCCCTTTTGTATTTAAGATCAACTTGGCTCCCCCACCTCAAAGTTGGAGAAAAAACTTTTAAAGGAGAAGGCGCAGATGATGGAGTTTGTAGTCAAAGAAAGTACTAAAAAAATCACGGCTGCTAAAGTCAGCAGCCGTGTTTTTTACAAGTAAGAGTAATAATTATGCCCCAGCTTTTACAGTTTGTTTCCAAACACCATTTTCATCTTGCCATTTAATGATCATAGTTCCGCCGGATTCTGTCAAGTAGAAAGTTTGGCTAGGGTTTGCAACCAACTCTCCTTTTTCATTACCTTTAACATACTCTACGTATACTTTAAATGCATTGCTGTTTGAAATTCTCCAAACTCTATCCCCCTCTTGGATGTTAAGATCTGGGTGTGCAGCTTTGAACGCTTCTGATTGACCATCTTGAATGTAAGTTAAGCCTAAGTTCTTTACAACTAATTCAGCATCGAAAACATCCGGTTTATTTTCAGTGCTGATTGCGTCTAACTCTTCTTGAGTCATAGGCTTAAGGTTTTCAGTTTTATCTTCAACGTCAGCAGATACATCTCCTAATTCTGCAACCTTTTCATTAGCTTTTTTCACTTCGGCATTTGCACGTTCAGCTTCTGATTTGTTTGCTTCATTCTCTGCAAATAGTGCATCATAATCGGCTTGCAAATCAGCTAATTGCTTCTCTAATCCGGATACTTCTCCCTCAAGCTCAGCAATTTCAGCATTTTTCTCAGCAATTATGTTGTTTAGCTCTGCAATTTTAGCGTTAGCAGCTTCTAATTCTTGATTTAAACGTGCTTTATCAGCGTTTGCAGAAGCAAGAGACTCTTCAAGCTGTGCTTTATCAGCAAGTAGCTGGTCTCTTTCAGCAGTCAACTTTGCATTTGTTTTTGTCAGTAAAGATTTTTCGGCTTCGAGGTCGTTAATTTGGTTTTTAGCTTCTACGATTTTCCCGTTCGCAAAGGTTAATTTTTCCGTTGCATCAGCTTTTACAAGACCGATTTTTTCAAATAGAGCGTTCTCTGAAAATTCATATGCTGTTACCTTATTTTTTAAACCTTCAAGCTGTGCTTTTACTTGATCTACCGTTTCGCCGCCTGTAAATGCAAATCCAAAAGCGCCTACTGTTAGTGATCCTGTTAATGCTAAAGCTGCTACTTTTCCACTGATAATACCCATTTTTAATTCCTCCAGTTTGTTTTTTAATATATTTTTTAAGGATTAAAATAAAAGCTGAAACTACATGAAACGAATTGAACAATCACCTCCGGATAAAATTCTTAATAAAGAACATCAATAGCCGACTTTACCTACGCTAGAACTAAGATGAGAAGAAAAACTTGAGAAAAAATACTCCAAAAGAATTTAGATCGTATGTAAATAACGAAAAAAATACTAGTTATTTCTATTTATTGGGATATTTTCTCTCAATCCACGTTCTTAATATAGCACAAAAGATGCAGATAGCAACACCTAAATAATTCGACAATATTTTTAATGGGTTGTGCAGCCTTGTTATATCCTTAAAGTATTTTAAGTATTAAGCAGAAGAGCATGAGAAATAGGTTGTGATATCATCTATTCATAACGCATAATCCCTTAAAAATCTATGTATAGGAAATATAAGGAATAAATTTAAACTTCCTTGATGCAAGGAATATAAAAAACGCACCTGTCAAAAAAACAAATGCGTTTTTAAAAATGATTTTTCACCCCGCTTTGTTCTGCTTCTTCTCCTCAACTGTTTCTCCCACAGTCCTATCGTACCTCCCAGGATCTTTAGCCACTTTTATAAGAGCGAAAACGATACCAATAACCAATAAAACAGCAGGCACTCCGCCTAAATTAGACAGCATTTTAATTCCATCAATCTTAGCGAAACTGATCATTACCCAAGCAACTGCACTAATGGTGAGACCCCATACGACCTTAATGAAGACACCTGGTTCTGGACTTTCAGGGGTAGTTCCTTTGGAACTGATGCCTCCCATTGCTGCGAGGGTAGAATCGGCTGAGGTCACGAAGGATATGAAGACAATAAACAGGTAAATCGGGATGATAAATTCTGATAATGGCAGAGTTTCCAGTGCCGCATACACCAGTGCTTCCGGTCCGCTGGTGGTTAAGATTTCTCCGAATTTCCCGTCGTTCATCTGCAGATAGATGGAAGTGCCGCCGAAGATGGTCATCCAGATTCCTCCGAAAGCGGCAGGCAAGGCAAAGTTCACAATGATAAAGGCTCTTACGGTGTGCCCGTATGCAATCCTTCCTAAGAACAGGGCTGTTAGGGCAGCCCATGAAAACCAGTTTGCCCAATAAAAAGTGGTCCACCATTGCGGCCATTGGTCGTTTGCTGCAGCGCCAGTAAATAAGCTTTTCTCAAAGAAATGTGTTAAATAATAGCCGAAAGACTCGGTTCCTAAGTTCAGGATATAAGAAGTAGGTCCGACTAGAAAGATAAAGACGATGATGAACAGGAATAATTTAAAGTTGATGTCTGAAAGGATGCGGATCCCTTTCATGAGTCCTGTTGAAGCTGAGATGATGAATGTTGTCATCACCACTGCTGCAATGACAGCCCATAACAGCGGGGCACTTTTGAGGCCGGATAAATAATTGACTCCGCCTGCTAAATTCAGAATGCTTGTCCCCATGGCTGCTGCCATCCCTAAGGCTAATGTGTACAGACATATGGCATCAAGTGCTTTTCCCCATTTGCCGTGTATCTTATTTCCGAGGAGCGGAGCAAGCGTTGAACCTATGCTGAAAGGCTGTTTCATGTTGTAATAGGCAAACGCAAACATTAATGCAGGTATGCAGTAAATGGCGTAGGGAGTGATGGTCCAGTGAAGGTACATGGTTGACATCGAGAAGATGGCTGCCCCTGCGCTGTTAGGCTCCAGATTCATGGTTACTTGGTAGCAACCGCAACGGTGGATAATCATCTTTAAGAGGCATCTCAATCATTAAGGTTTGATATGTTAAGTTGCTCTTATTAATAGTAAAATTGTTTCATAAGATGTATTATCTATCTTCAGAATTTTATTGGATTAGTATCATAGAATCATCTGTCACGATATATCCAATTATTGTTAATATGGATATTAATGTATACAAGAAGAGTGATACAATTTAATACTTGGGGGGATGTTTGGTGAGTTTCATAGATTTAAAGAGCATTATTTTTGACAGCAATTTAATTATTGCGGTAATTGCGATCAATATGACCATAATTGGATTAACATCATTAGCTGAAACTAAGAAGATTATTGGTATTGATTATGGCAAGTTTTTAGTAAAAAAGTATCGTATTTTTAATTTATTTAGAGTTTATGAAATGCTTGTTGTGTTTGCCATAATTAATGTCTTTTCATTATTTTTAATGTTTGTTGAAACGTTTGAATTTAGATTAATAAATTCTGTTTTTCTTATGATCAGCTTAGTTTTTGCCATATACTACTTTTTTGCATATATCATTTCAGAAAATAAACTCGTGAAGAATCAAATTTATGAGGATGAAATCAAAGGTTTGTATTATGAAAGCGATAACTTTGATCATCAGGAAGCAGATGTTTTAACAAAGATGACAGGTGGTTCAAGAACTAGTAAGAAGCTGTCCAGCAATGTTATTAGTTACTTTAATACATACAATAGTGAATCACAGCTTGCTTTCGAAGAGATTTTTGGGAGAGATTCCTTACTCTACGATTACTCTAAAAAATCTAGAAGGAAACTAAAGAAAAAATATAATATTTCACCCTACATCTACAGAAACAATTCAAAAGGAATACATGATATCTCATATGAATTTTTTCAGTTATTCAGGCATAGTGACCAGCAGGACAAATGGGCCATAGAAATCTTGCGGATTTTTGATGGAGACCGCCTTATCTGTAAAAAATATGAGATTCTCCGGCTATTTAATTTTACAAGGGTTATTACTCATCTAAATCTTTTTGGAAACAATGACAATCTATTTAAATATAAATTTCTCGAATATGTAATTATTTTTTTCTACAATGCTGTATTAATAGAAGGAGATGAGATATCAAACCTGCCATATAAAGATATGATTGAAGAAGTTGAAAGCTACACATTTAATCAGTTATTGCAATTCATGTTTAATGACGAGCATAATCAAAAAGATTCTACTTTTACTCTCGCAGCTAAAAAAATTATTGAAGAGATTTTGCTGAAAGAAAAATATAAAGGAATCCTGAAGAATCAGGATTTAATTATATTGTTTTTAAATAAGACACTTGAAATAGATAATCAGTATATGAAGGATCTTTTTGCTGAAATACTAGACAAGTTTTATGAAAAGAATAGAGGGGAAGAAATTCCCGGAATGTTAAAGATAGAAAATATTAAGACATATATTACTGAGTATAGACAACGAAACAGGGTAACGGTTAGTGTAACAACGGAGGAGATTTTTGGCTGAATATTGATATATTAGCAATAGTAAGCACGAGAAAACGTGAGCGGTTCTTATGCTTCTATTAAAGTTTGAAGCGTGAGAACTGTCCTGATGTTTTGGTAAGACGCATCTGTTTTAGGACAGGTGCGTTTTTTTTTTTATGCAATTATTCTTCCTCTTAGCTTGGCCTTAACGGAGAGGCATTCTGGGAATTTAAATCAAATAAGGAATTGTATTGCTTTACAAAAAATACATCTTAACATACCCGTAACATTCCTTTCAAACCTTCCTTGTATACTTAAAAGGAACGAACTCTATTACATAAAAGGAGAGTGTTTATGAATCGCTTATTTCTTGTCGTATTAAGTTTTGTCATTGTTATCAGCTCTTTGTTACTAAGCAGCGTAAGTGCTGAGGCAAAAGGGCAGCCTGGAAAAGCAACAGTATTGTACTTTAACGATGCTCATGAAATTAGTCCGGTCGTTAATAAACTGGGAGACCGGGGCGGCGTCGCAAGGCTGAAAACTGCCATTGACCGTGTTAGAAGTGAGAATAAACATACGGCGGTAGCATTTGGAGGAGACTTAGGCGGCGGTACGTTATTTGGCGCTGTGTACCAAGGGTTTCCGATGGTTGAAGCCTTTAACGAAATTGGCATTGATCTTGCAAACTTGGTCAGCATGATTTTGATTTTGGATCGGATGTGACGAAAAAACTGGTTGAGCAATCCGACTTTGAATGGATGTCTTCAAACCTTACAGATACAGAAGGAAAGCCATTTGCTGATGTTCCAACCTACAAGATTATGAATAAACAGGGGATTAAAATTGGCGTTATTAGTCTTACGGATGATATGAACACAACATCTTCAGATGGGAAAGTCGTTCAGCAGGATCTTATCCAGTCGGCCAAACATGCAGTTAAAAAAATGAAAGAAACAAAAAAAGTGGACGCTGTTATTGCGTTAACACAAGAATCCTTAAAGAAGGATGAACAATTACTGGCAGAAGTGCTTGAAATCAATGCCGTGTTTACGGAAGAACAAGCAGAGGATCAATCATTTATCCATGAATATGAAAACAATCGTTACATCCTTGCTCCAGAAGGAAATCTTGGCTCAATGATCCGGTTGGATATCATCAAAGACGGAAAAGACATTGAGCTTAAGCCGTCAGTAATAGAGGTCGATCATACGGTGCCGGAAGATCCTGAATTAAAAAAGCTCGCAGATTATTATCAAAATAAGCTGGAAGAGGAGCTTGGCAAACCCATTGCAAAATTAGAGATTCCTCTGGTTTATGGAGATAACCATGAAACGAGATATCAGGAAACAAATATCGGCAATTTTGTAGCAGACAGCTACCGTTCTTTTTACAATGCGGATATCGGCATGATGAACGGCGGCGGCATCAGGACCAGTATCCCTGCCGGAGAATTTACTCTCCGTGATGCATACTCCATTCTTCCTTTTCAAAACAAAGTGATCCTGGCAGACGTAAAAGGAGAAACCATCAAAGCTGCTCTCGAGAACGGAGTCTCAAGAGTCGAAAACCTTGGCGGCGGATTTATGCAGATCTCAGGCATGACCTATTCCTATAACCCTGCTAAACCAGTGGGATCAAGAGTAGAAACGATCTCAGTCAACAACGAACCGATTGACATGCAAAAAACGTACAAAGTCGCCATGTTGAATTATGTATTTAACGGCGGAGACGGATATACGATGTTTAAAGACAGTCAATTGCTGGTGGATGAGCAGAGTGCACGTACGGATGCGGAAGTTTTGATAGAGTATGCGAAGGAATTAGGGGTTATTAATGTGGGGACAGAGGGGAGAATTAACGTAGTGCAATAGGAGAAACAGTGAATAAGGTAAAAAGCGGGAAGCTGTTTATTAAACGGATTCCCGCTTTTTATTTTTGAGCAAAGAGTGATATGTTATAGATAGTTCCTATACATAAAGGAGAGTACCATGCTAATCCAATGTACCAAAAAACTGCTCGACGAACTGAAAGTTACTCCAGTTGAGGCTGAAGAAACAGCCCCTTTATTATCCTGGCATGCCAATGCAATGAAGTTCGGCAGGCATAAATTTCTGGTGCTGGTTAACGACAAAAACCGATATGGCATTGTCCTTTATGGATTAAAAGCCAAGGATAAAAAGAATTTAGATCAATTGCTCATAAAAGCGATTCGCGAGGTTTTCCAATCTGAAGCCATTGATGAAGAAGTCATTAATGAATATCTAAACGCCCTATCACCTCTGACGTTTGCTAAAACTAAAAACCGGACTCTGGTTGCGAGGTTAAATAAACAATGTGAAAACGTCCTTTTCGGCGAAAAATTCCTGGAAATAGATACCGTTGTTCAAGTAGAGATGAGCAAATGGATCAGTTCGCTGCTGGCTGGAGATGGCAAGGGTAGTTATTTTCATCCGAATGAGGCTATGTATAGGGATTTGCTGGAGTTGAATGGTTGACCTCTAAAGCGAAAAGAATTATAGAATGTACATTTAGAACAAACCAATCACACAATTTGGGTCGAGCAGTTACTTAGGCAAACAGTCTTTTTAACGGAAAATGAAAGAGAGCATCAGAACCGTTCCTCAACTGCCTAAAAGAAGAAAAACGCCAAAAATGAATAGGTTTAGTTTGAAAAAAGACCCGTAGTTGACGGGTCTTAATGTGACTTGACAAATGTATTCCTTTTTTATATTTAATCTAGATGACCTAAATTTTCCGTTAGGAGATTTACTAGAGATTATTGAAAAAGGATTATTTCTGTCCCATTGTGAGTAACTGACATTTCTCCTGGATTCAACCTGATGGTAAATTCGCCATTATTTCCCCATCCGTCGTCATCATACTTATACGAAGCAATACCTTCATTAAAAGTTAGATTAACTGGACCTACAGATGCAATTCGCACACAATTATTTGAACAGATGTCGAATGTAATATCTGCTGAGTTATTTGTGATATTTTTAACTTTAATAAAATGAATACCCTTAGCATCTATCCAATCTCCTTCATAATTCTTAATAGTCAAATCACCGTTTTTCTTTTGTCCAGAGTCTTCATGATTATCTGTGTTCTCTATATCTTCTGATGGACTTTTGTTACTATTATCCGTTTCCTCATTTACAGTGGGGTTATTGTGAGTAACAGCAGGATCAATATCTTCTTCTATAATTTCATCAAAATCATTATCTTCTGCAGAATCTATAATTCCATCAACATAACTGATTAATCCATTTCCTCGATCTATCTTAAGTTCGCTTCCTTTAACATACATTTGATTTTCATTTGAGACAGTGAATTGAAAGAAATTTGGATCTACTTGTTCATCAGATAATTGAATTTCAATTCCTTTATGAGAAAAAAACCTTTCCACTTCTGTCGAACTTAAAACAAATGGTTTGTCAGATGCTTCTATAATTTCAATATCTTCTAAATACCAGTCAGCAGTTTTATTGTTATACTTAGCAGTTAAACGAAGTGAACGTCCAGTTTTGTAGGATTCATTCGCAAATTCTAAAACTTCCACTTTAGTCCATAATATATTTTCCTCTACTGCTCTGAGCCTAACGTGGGGTAACAGTTCATTTGGTGGTCCTTCTTCACCGAGAGATTCCTCTGAAAGTTTAAGTAGGGGTGTAATCTTTGTTTTAAAATTATTAGAAATTTTATCAGTCTTAGGGTTTTCAAGTGCTGTATAGTACATATTCATGACTTCGTCTGGTGTAATTTGCGTTTGGTTTTTAGCTTTTAAATACCAATCTACTGCTTTTTGAGCATATACACCATATTTTGTCTGGGTTTTTTCTCCATTTAAAGCCTGATAAATATCAAACGACAATAGCTGCATTTGAGCCTTACGTTTAAGACCATCTTTATGTAATTTAAACTCGACATCACCGAACTTTAAAAACTCTGCATTATAAGCTATTTGCCATTTGTGATTATCACCAGTACTGTCATATCGCATGATTAGTTTATTGTTTTGATCAAATATTTCATTATCTTTAACTTCTACTTCTGGATATAAATTAAAATAGACTAGTTTAGTCATTACATCCATTACGGTCTCTGATTTATTGTAGTCAAGAGAATTATACTCTGAATAAAAGGGTAGTTCTTTAATAGATTTATGAGAAGATTCACTGAATTCTGTATCTTCACCTGAGTTATTAAACTTTTTAATAGTCTCTTCTTTCAGTGTCCCTGCAATATTTTTTTTAGAACTTTCAATACTCGAATCAAACCCCTCGTCACCATTTGCAATCCCAAATTGAATTTCACTTAAATATTCAAATTCATTAACTTGATTCTTTAAACCTAAGAGCCATATTACAATATCTTCTTTGCTTCTTGTCATCAGAGTGAAGTGATCCTCTTTGTCACTAGGCCTTGCATCAAAGTAACCTACAGTCATTCCTGTTCTACCCATCAACTCTAAATTGTTTATTGTATTCACTTTTATTTCATTTTGCGTCTTTTGTGTATTGTGATTGGTACTATCGCTTTCTGAGTTACAGCCAACTAGTATCAAAAGGGATAATAGTATAATTGCAATTTTATTCATGTACATCTCCTTTAGTGAATGTTTATTCATTGTTCTGTAAATGAGGAAAGTGTATAACAAACTTCCTTTATATGAACATATCAAAAAATAAAAAGTTAAAAGGTATTTTTAAACACCTTTTAACTTCAGATTAAAAATTTGAACTTCCGCAATTTTCACAGCGGCTTCCGTAAGCATCAGTCATTGATCCGCAATCTCTGCATCTTGTTACAGCAGAACGTATTAAATTTACAATTTTTCTCACGAAGCATCCCTCCCAAACCAATTTGATTCTTTATATCTATTCTGATTATCGTCAATAATACCTATTTTATAAGTCTTTTCCTGAAAAGTGTGGAACGGGATCGAATTCCATCATTTTACAAAACAAAATTAAGAAACAAATACATGATGTTTAAAGAAAGCGGATTGCTGGTTGATGAGCACAGTGCACGGACAGATGCGGAAGTTTTGATAGAGGATGCAAAAGAACTTAATGATATTGATGTTGGGGTAGAAGGAAGAATTAGCGTATTGAAATAAGAGTAAGTTTGAGTATGACATTTCCAAGTGAGATAACACCGTTCCAATAAATAGAACGGTGTTGTTTGCGTTGCTGAAGCTGGAATGACCACAATGTCGCATCAGCAGCTCTGCTTTAGTCATTTCTCCTGCACCTTTTAGTAATCCTATTAGTATATTTAGTTTTAAGGTTCATTCCCTATAGCAGTACTTTTATTATTTGAATCTGGTTTGTATTTTTTAGGTTTAAATACTTATTAATTGTAGAATTTTATAACAATTTTCGACTTTTAAGTAATTGTTATGTTATTTTTTGTATTTTAATAGTAAAAAAGATATACATTAATTCCATTTTTAACTATAATCAGAAACAGAAACTAATTATGTGGAGGTAAAAGGTCATGGTGAGCAAGAATCACATTTTAAGGTTATTTATATGTTTCACTTTATTTATTGGTCTATTAACGCCATTCAGCCCTTCTGCTTCGGCGCAAAGTTCTGTTGATGCTGCCAAAACGCTAAGTTTTGACAAGCCTGTAAGCGGAGAACTGGGTGAAGGTGAAACAATCTGGTACAAAATATATCCGGATAAAACTGTGGAAACCAAATCGCACGTTGAATTTACAGTAGAGGGTGACAGCAGTCCAATCATATCTGTTTTCCCTGATTTACAGAGCGCGAAAAATGGCGTTACATATGAAAAGTATGCCGGCCAATCAGGGAGTGTAAAGTTTCCGATAGCTTGGAAAGGACCCTATTACATTAGTTTAACAGGGGAATATTCAGGCTCGTTTCAGCTTGCTGCCGGTACGCTTACAGAGGAGCCGACGGAACATCCGGGCGGGGTATGCTTTGTTGAGGAATCAACGAAAAGCAAATCAGGAGCATTTGAAATCTTGTCGGATATGAGAACGATCCGGGATCAGTTACTGAGTGACACTGCTTTGGGCAAGGAACTTGTGTCATTGTATTATAACGTTTCAAAACAGACGATTCTGGAAGTCGTGAAAGATAAAGAATTCCGTAAAACAATTTCGGAGGATCTTGCAAGTCTGTCAGACTTAATAAAAGAAATGGAGAAAGCCGCTGTGGGTGAGTCTAGCAGATATGTAGTATCTAAAGATGATTACAGGACAATTACTCATCTCAAAAAGGCTGTTTTGGACAAAACAAGTCCATCACTGGATCGTTCCATTAACGCGTATTGGGATAAGTTAAATCTTGATCAGTTAGAAGGCAAGCAGCTAACAGCAGCGCTTCAAGAAAGCGAATTGATTATCAAAACGAAAAACTATAAAGAAAATGAACTCATCGTTTCGTTTAAAGAAGAAACGTCTAGTAAGCGTGTGCTTAAGACAGCTGCCGCATTTTTAGGAACTAGTGTGAAAGTGAAAGAATTAAAGGCAAATGATGTCGTTCTTGATCAAACGTATCTAGTAAGCTACAAAAATGAAAAATCACCTCAAGAGCTTGCTGAGGAATTAGAGAAACTTCCAGAAGTCAAATTTGCGGAACCGAATTACATCGTACATGCCCTGACAAAGGACATTCACTATCCATATCATTGGTCCCTTGAAAACACAGGTCAGAATGAGGGTGCCCCAGGTGCTGACATTGATTTCTTAGGACTTGAGAAGCTTTTAAAAGGAATGAAATTAACAAATACTCTTATCTCTGTCGTTGATACAGGGACGAACTACACGCTGCAGGATTTACAGTCGGTTACAAGGAAAGATCTGGGCAAAGATTTTGTCAATCAGGACGGGGATGCAATGGACGATAATGATCATGGAACCCACGTTGCAGGAACCATTGCAGCGGTTAATAATAATTTTTATTCCATGACGGGAATTAACCAATTCTCAAGAATTCTTCCTGTTAAAGCGTTAGATGAAAGTGGAAGCGGAGATATGGCAGACGTGGCACTTGGCATTCGTCATGCTGTTGATAAAGGAGCAAAAGTCATTAACCTTAGTCTTGGTTCCACATCATACAGCGATGCAGTTGAGCAAGAGCTGATTTATGCTAAGAAAAAGGGCGTTACTGTTGTAGCTGCATCCGGAAATGACGGAGAAGAAGCAATCAGCTATCCGGGAAGCTCAGAGTATGTAATTGGTGTAGGAGCAACAGACAACCAGGATATATTGGCTGATTTCTCAAACTATGGGGAAGAGCTGGATATAGTAGCTCCAGGAGTCGGTATCCCAAGTTTAACGCATAATGGTGAAGTGATGTATGCTTCAGGCACATCTATGGCTACTCCTCATGTGGCAGCAGTTGCAGGTCTGATTTATTCAATCAATCCAAACGTTACTCCGGATGAAGTAAAGAAGCTATTAACTCTAAATTCAGTTGATCTAGGAACTAAAGGCTTTGATCCTGAATATGGCTGGGGCCGCCTTGATGCTGCAAAAGCAGTAAAAGCTGCTAAAGATAGCCTAAGTATGCCGCAAAAACCTGTTGTGAACCAGGTTGATGATAATGATCAAGCAGTATCTGGCAAGTCTGCAGCTGGAGCGACAATTACTGTAATGAAAGAGAAAACGGTAATCGGTACAGCAGCTGTAAAAACCAATGGTGATTACTCAGTCTCCATTAAACAGCAAAAAGCAGGCACTGTCCTGCAAGTGACAGCTGCTAACAAGTATGGAAAAAGTGCGTCTGCAGCTGTGACAGTATTGGATAAAACAGCTCCTGGAATTCCAGCAGTTAATGAAGTATCCGATAAATCCAAAGAAGTGTCTGGAACAGCAGAAGCAGGATCAACGGCAACAGTGAAAATTGGAACAAAGAGCTATACTGCTAAAGCAGATGCAAAAGGGAATTTCAAAGTTGCCATACCTGTACAAAAGAAAGGAACCAAATTAACGGTTACAGCAACAGACGCAGCAAAGAACGTCAGTGGAGCAAAAACCGTGACAGTAGTCGATAAGACTCCGCCCGCAGTTCCGGCGGTAAACACGGTCACAGACAAATCAAAAGAAGTAACTGGAACAGCAGAAGCAGATTCAACAGTAACAGTGAAAATTGGAACCAAGAACTACACTGCCAAGGCAAATGCAAAAGGAAGCTATAAAGTAGGTATCCCTGTGCAAAAGAAGGGAACGAAACTAACGGTAACAGCAACAGACGCAGCAAAGAACATCAGTGGCGCAAAAACCGTGACAGTAGTCGATAAAACACCGCCCGCAGTCCCGGTAGTAAACACAGTAACCGACAAATCGAAAGAAGTAACTGGAACAGCTGAGGCAGATTCAACAGTAACAGTGAAAATCGGGACCAAAAACTACACTGCCAAGGCAAATGCAAAAGGAAGCTATAAAGTAGGGATCCCTGTACAAAAGAAGGGAACGAAATTAGCGGTAACTGCGACAGATGCAGCAAAGAACGTCAGTGGAGTAAAAACCGTGACAGTAGTTGATAAGACACCGCCCGCAGTTCCGGCGGTAAACACAGTTACAGACAAATCGAAAGAAGTGACTGGAACAGCTGAGGCAGATTCAACAGTAACTGTGAAAATTGGATCAAAAAAATACACAGCTAAGGCAAACGCAAAAGGAAGTTATAAAGTAGGGATTCCTGTGCAAAAGAAGGGAACGAAACTAACGGTAACAGCAACAGACGCAGCAGGAAATGCTAGTGGTGCAAGATATGTAACAGTTACAGGAAAGAAGTAAATTAACGTGGGCTTTGCAACTCAAAAAGCACAAGATCTTGTGCTTTTTTGAGTTGTGGGATTAAAAATATATAACTTTTATGTTTTATTTTTTTTCGAGAATGTATATCCAATATATGATTTATAGTATAAAATACTCATGAATAATTACCTATAGGAGATGAATTTATTGAAACGAATGTTTAAAGGCTTTATTGTTGTTTTTCTACTTTTTAGTTACGTACTAGGGGTTAAAAGTCCAGAGGCCGCTGCTTCTGGTAATGCTGTATTAATTGATGTGAATAAAACATACACAGGTCAGCTGAAGGATGATAAGAGTAATTATTACAAGTTTACTTTACTTAAAGATGGAAATGTTTCGTTATCTTTTAAAAACAAAGCTAATGTTCAATGGAAAGCAAGTATTCTTCATGGAAATGGCGAGACAATTAATGAAACCTATTCAGATAACAGTGGATTAGTAGAAGGTTATGAAACAATAGAAGCAGGCTTGCCAAAAGGAACCTATTACATTGAAATTGCTGACATATATAATACTAATCAGCAAAAATATGAATTTAAACTGAATTTTAAAGAGAGCAGCTTGTATGAAAAAGAATTTAACGACAGCGTTGCATCTGCAAATCCAATTGCCTTAAACCAATCCTACAACGGAATTATGCAGTATTCTGATGATAACGATTTTTACAAGGTATCCCTTCCTTCAGATGGAAACGTGACGTTATATGTAAAACAAAAGGAAAATGTACAGTGGCAGGCACATATCCAAAATAAACAGGGAACCGTTTATCAAGAATTTTATACAAGCAACAGTGAATTGGTTGAAGGGTTCGCTACAGCGGAAGTAGGTCTTCCGAAAGGAGACTACTACATAAAAATTTCAAACAGTCACAATTCGTCGGATGTTCCTTATGAAGTAAAAGTGGGATTTGTTAAAAGCAGCAGCTATGAGAAAGAATTTAATGATTCCTTATCTTCTGCTAATTCGATGAATTTAAACCAATATTATAAGGGGACTATGTCTACACACAGTGATCGGGATGTATATAAGATTGTACTGCCTTCAGATGGAAATGTAACGTTAAATGTAAAACAGAAGCCAAACGTTTCTTGGGATGCACAAATTCTGAACAGTGAAGGATTTGTGTATCAACGAGTGGAAACTTCTAACGACGAATTAGTAGAAGGGGATGCTTCAGCTCAAGTTGGTTTGCCAAAAGGAACGTACTATATAAATATTCAACACTACTACAACACTGCGGACACAGTATATGAAATAAAAGCCGGTTTTACAGCATCTCCTTATTACGAAAAAGAAAAAAATAATACTCTGTCAGCTGCAAATTCCGTTGTACTAAATCAAGTATACAGAGGCACTCTTGTTGATTCGAATGATTTGGATGTATTTAAATTTAGCATTCCAGCAGATGGAAATATTGTGCTTTCCATGAAACAGACCCCTTTTGCTCAGTGGGAAGGTGTGATACAAAATGGTAACACTATTGTTGGAGAAGAATTATATACAGACGACGGGGAATTAGCTTCAGGATTTGCAAATCATCAAATCTATTTGAAAAAAGGCACTTATTACTATGTGTTAAAAAACTATCATGCTGCGTATGGTAAACCATACGAATTTAAAATCTCGATGAAATCAACTGATCTTAAAACAGCACAAATAAAAGTTACCAATAACACTGGGAAATCAGACACCGTCTCCGTTTCAGGAATAGCTAAAGGGGACATAGTCAAAGTGTACAATGCATCTTCAAAGGGATCATTACTTGGTCAGGTAACATCTGCAGGAACTTCAGCTACCGTATCCATAAAGCAGTTGGGATCTAAATCCGGTAAAGTCTATGTGTCTGTGACAAAGCCGGGTATGACAGAAAGCAATCGTACCGCAGCATCTTTTAATGGCGAAATATCCACCGCCTTAAAAACGTCTCAGGTGAAAGTAACCAATAACAAGGGAAAGGCAGACATTGTGGCTGTTTCTGGTCTTGCCAAGGGAGATATCGTTAAAGTCTATAATGCTTCTTCAAAAGGTACACTGCTTGGACAGGCTACATCTTCGGGATCAAATGTTTCCGTGTCCATTAAACAGCTTGGTGTCAAAAAAGGTAATGTGTATGTGACAGTGACTAAATCTGGAATGAGTGAAAGCGGCAGAACAGCCGTCTCCTTCCTTGGAGAAGTTTCTGATGCCCCAAAAGCTTCAAACATTAAAGTAGTGAACAATAAAAACAAAGCCGACACTGTGACGGTCAGCGGAGTATCAAAAGGCAGTGTCATCAAAGTTTACAACGCAGCGTCAAAAGGAACCCTTCTAGGTTCAAAGACTTCTTCTGGATCTTCAGCTGTTGTTTCTATTAAGCAATTAGGTAAGAAAAGTGGCAAAGTTTACGTGAGTGTCACCCAAACAGAGCAGCAAGAAAGCTCGAGAACTGCTGCATCATATAAAGCAGAGTAAGAAGAGAGAAGCTGTTAGAAAGTCAGAGGAAATTGGCTTTCTAACAGCTCTTTTTAATTGTGTTTGTTTAAGGCTGGGATATTTTTGTGGATTGGTTCTTTTTTAGGTTTAAGCTGTTTTCTCCCAATCTGTCGACTGCCAGATTTAAGATTTGAGAATAAAACGAATAGAAACATAACGTTTGTTATACTAAATTCAGGGTTTATCTTCCAAAAAATATGTTTATGCAAGTAATGAGAATCCATTTAATAAAAACATTGCTCCTTCTGCCTTATTTTCATTTTCTAAGTAAAGGATGTGTGATAGGTAAATGTTAGTTAAAAAGGCATTGGAACAGGCCAAGGCAAGCATTGAGCTCGAAGGTAATTACATAACTGCCGAACAAAAAGAATTGGTGGAGAAGGTTATCAGGAATGAAATTACGGAAGGTGAATTCAATAAACGTGTTCTAGAGCTGGTGAAGAAAAAAGGGTGAAACATAAAGATTGCAAGTAGACGCTAAATTGTATAAAGGTAAAAGTTGTAAAATGGACTGAGCTCTTATACAATAAAACTAGTAAAATAGTCCTTTTACGGGGGTGGCGGATTGTATTGTCCGAAATGTGGAAGTCCGGTATCGCAGAGGTCAGCGTATTGTACGGGATGCGGAAATAAGAGAAAGCAGAAGGCAGGCAAGGGATTGTGGACTTTAACCATCATGATGTTGCTTATTTGTGTTGGCGTTATTGGATATTTAGGGCTGGAATTAACGGAACAAAAGCCGGTTGAGAAAATGGCGGCGGAAAAAACAATCAGGGAGAAGCCGCCTGAACCTCAAGTGAAAAAAGAGCCAATAAAAAAGCCAGAAGTGGAACCGGCAGCGGCGGAAGTGAAAAAAGCACCTAAAGAAGTGTCGGATATCATTCAGGATGCACAGCCAAAGGTATTTACGATCTTCAGTGATTACGGCCAGGGGTCCGGTTTTTTAATTAATGAATCAGGTGACATTCTGACAAACGCGCATGTTGTTGAAGGCAGTCTGGATGTCACAGTCCGAAGCAGCCAGGGGGAGGAGCTCACAGGTTCGGTCATTGGCTACAGCAATGAAGTGGATATTGCGGTAATCAGAGTGGCTGGACTTGCCGGTCAGGAGCCGCTGGAACTGGAGCTTACAGAACCTTCTAAGTTGGGGGACGAAGTGATTGCGCTTGGAAGCCCAAAAGGTTACGAAAACACGGCGACACTGGGTAATATAAGCGGGGTAGGCCGGACATTCTACATTCCTCCTCATGAATACGAGGGGATTTATCAGATTTCAGCTCCTATTGCTCCCGGCAGCAGTGGAGGGCCTCTCCTTGATAAAAATACTGAAAAGGCCATCGCAATTAACTCTGCGCGGGACAATCAAGAGGTTAACATCGGATTCAGTATTCCGCTCTATCAAGTGATGGATCAGGTCACAGACTGGGTCAATCAGCCGATGACGGCAGAGGAAGTGGCAGCACTGTTCTATACAGCGGACGGACTGTATTTTTATCAGGATCTATATGATAACGAGTATTATTTCGACGGCGGTGAATACAGTGAGGAGTTTGAGGATTCCGGAACTCCTGAAGATGAATACTACGATGAGTATGACTCCGAAACACCTGAAGATCCATACTATGATGAGGATTATACGGATGATGAGTACACCGAAGAGTATGAGGATGTCCCCGCAGATGAATACACTGAAGATATGTGGGATGAGCCGGCTGAAGACGTGCCGGCAGCCGAAGACGAATATATAGAAGAAGATCCGGAATACCCGGATGGCTATTATGAAGAGCCCCCGGCAGAAGAAGTTCCGGTGGAAGAAAATCCGGAACTTGAAGAACCAGCCGATTCTGAGGAAGAGGTGGCTGACGAAGCTCAGGATGGGGAAGGGTTTTAATAGAAAAGGGGTCAGTCCCGCGTTGCATTAACACGTTAATGCGAAGCGGGACTGACCCTTAAACTATTCTACCGGAATAAACTTAAAGGAATCATTTGCCTCAATCATATTCCCTTCAACAATTCCAATTACATACTCTTTTACCCCGAGTCCCTCCATATTGCCTATGATGGTATTGGCGATTAATCCTCCAGTTGAGTCATAGACAACAAAATTACTCCCCTGTCCGACAGCCACCACTTTATAGCGTCCTTCGGGAATGTCCTTTCCTACTGTAAAAAATCCTGCAGGCAAGATCTTTGGAGCATCTTTCTTCTCTTTTATCCCGCCTTCGATGGCTGATAACTCTTTCTTCTTTGATTCAATTTCATTGTTTAACGTTTTTACTTTTCCTTGTGCAGCTTCCAATTCCGTTTGCGATTCTTTTAACTTTGCGTCAATGATGGCCTGTCCATCTTTCACCTGTTGATCGAGCTGGCCTGGAATCGTACTCAGTTTTTCATTTGCTGCTTTTATCTCTTCTTCGATTTTACTTTTTGTCTCTATTAATGCAATCACTTCGCCGTGCTCTTTTTTCCTGGATTCAAGCTCTTTGTTTATACGGTCAACTTCTTCATTAAACGTTGCTTCTTCTTTTTTGCTCTTTTCTTCCACCTTAATAAGCTCGGATTCCTTTTGCTCAATCCTTTCTATCAGCTCGCTGTAAGTAACTTTTTCGTCTTCAATCATGACAGTAAGTTCCTCTTCGCTTCTCGGCAAAGATATACCCGCAGCTGCGAGAATTACTCCAGCCGCTATGCCTATGCCCAGCTTCTTCACTGGCTTTTTCCTAATGAGATTTACAACTAACCAAACAAAACAAGTAAGAAGAGTAAGGAAACCAATGAAAAATAAAAATGCCCCCATTATAACCTCCTAAAGTGATATGGAAAAAAGCGTTCAGCCATTGTCTTTTCAATATTTATGATGCAAAGGTGAATCGTATTCCAGATTAAGGTATTTTTGCTTATATCTATCTTAGGGAATAAGGAATATTTTCTCGAGTGGGCTGGCTCTTTTCCTTTATTCAAGCAGGGGTCAGTCCCGCCCTGCATTAATACGTTAATGCGGAGCGGGACTGACCCTTTTTGGAGCAAATCTCCACCAAATAAAATATTTTTGAAGAAAATATTCACACAATTCAGAATAGGTGTTATACTTCTTATCAATAGGCGGTTGTCTATGATTCAGGGGTGAGAGGAAGTTCGATGTGTCTTTTAAACTTCGAGAAATTGATTTTTTCAGTCGATGTCTGCAAAGGGAGATGCGGTTTTATTTGCTTGAGAATCAGGCCTTTGAGCAAAATGAGAGCGTTTTCGTTCTGTATGTGCAGGATGGGCTGGATTACCTGGAGATTGGGGAGCTCGGGCAGAGGCTTGGCAGGCTCATGGAGAAGCCGCTGCTGATTGTGCTTGTTCCGCCGGGTGATTCCATGCAGAGGTATGCCTGCTATCATCCGAATGGAGAGACGCACAGCGAATATGTGTCGTTCTTTCTGGAAGAGCTGCTTCCGTTTGTGGAAGATCAAGTGCTTAGCGGTAAGCGTGCGGTGAAGCGGGGTATGCTTGGTGATTCTCTCGGGGGAGCGGTCAGTGTTTCCATTTTTCTTAGGGATCCTAAGATCTGGACGCATTTGCTGCTGCAGTCCGCCGCATTTTCTCCTGTTCATTTGGAGGAGGTAAATGCGCTTGGCCAGCACAGAAATCTCCATGTTCATCAGCTTGTTGGACTGAAGGAAGATGAATTTGTCTCTCCGATCAGCCATCAGCGCTTATGGATTCTTACGCGCAATCGCCTGATGCGAAAGGCATGGACTGAAAAAGAGGCTCAGTTGTCGTACATAGAAAAAGACGAAGATCACGTATGGACTTTCTGGAAGGATCACTTAGAAGAAGCGTTATTATTTTTTGCCAATCAAGGGGGATGAAAAGGTGAAGAAAAGCTTGCGTTTACTTATTCTTGGATTGACCGTATTTATGCTGATGTTCGCAGCAGCCTGCAGCGGCGGCACAGAGAAAGCGAGTTCAGATGATAAGAAATCAGATGGACCGATTGAGATTGAATTCTGGACGATGCAGCTGTCTCCGACATTTGATGACTATATTAACGGCGTCATTGCTGATTTTGAAAAAGAGAATGAAAACATTAAGGTCAAGTGGGTGGATGTTCCGTGGGGAGACATGGAGAAAAAGATTCTTGCATCTGTTGCCTCTAAAACGGCTCCTGATGTAGCGAACCTGAACCCGCAGTTTGCGGCAAAGCTTGCTGAGCTTGATGCGCTCGTCGATATGGATGAGGCGGTTGCGGATGATGTGAAGAGCCAGTATTTTGAAGGCGTATGGAAGTCCAACACGTTTGACGGAAAAACATTCGGTATTCCGTGGTACCTTTCTTCGCAGGTAACGATGTACAATACGAAGATTTTTGAAGAGGCAGGGCTTGATCCGAATAAGCCGCCTGCAACGTTCGAAGAGCTTGCAGAAGTGTCTAAAACGATTAAAGAAAAGACGGGTAAATATGCGTTCTTCCCTCCGTTTGACGGAAGCCACCTTCTTGAAACGATGGTGATGAAGGGCGTCGATCTGACAAATGAAGAGATGACAAAGGCTGCGTTCAATACACCTGATGGAAAAGCAGCGTTCCAATATTATGTGGATTTATACAAAGCGGATCTAATTCCGCGCGAAGTGCTGACAGAAGGCCATGGAAAAGCGATTGATATGTACCAGGCAGGCCAGCTTGCCATTCTTGCGAGCGGTCCACAGTTCCTGAACACAGTTAAAGAAAATGCGCCGGATGTGCTTGCAGCGACGAAGACGGCTGTATCAATTACCGGTGAAACGAACAAGAAGAACGTAGCGGCTATGAACCTTGTGGTGCCAAAGCAGAGCGAGCATCAGGATGCGGCTGTTAAATTCTCTGTTTTCCTGACGAATGCTGAGAACCAAATTGAGTTTGATAAATTGACGACAATCCTGCCGTCCGTTGAGTCAGCGCTTGAGGACCCTTATTTCACAGAGCTTCCTGAAAATGCGACTCCAATTGATGAGGCGCGCATCGTTTCAGCTGAGCAGCTGAAAGAAAGCGAAGTGCTTGTTCCGCCAATGAAGGGCTACGATGAACTGAAAAATGCCATGAATGAAGCGATGCAGGCTGCGATGCTTGGAGAAATGTCAGTTGATGATGCTCTTAAGCAGGCAGAAGATAAATGGAATGAAATTTTAAGTCAATAAAGCAGGGAAGGGGGGAAACTCCCTTCTTTTTTCCACAAACGGGTTCATGTCAAAGTTACGGGGAGCACAGGATGGAGAATCTATTCAGTCAGATAAAGGGAAAGTTGATCGTTTCTTGTCAGGCGCTAAAAGAAGAGCCGCTGCACGGGCCGGCTATTATGGCAAAGATGGCGAAGGCGGCGAAAGAAGGCGGCGCAGCTGCCATCAGGGCCAACAGCAAAGAGGATATTCTAGCGATTAAACAGGAAATCGATTTGCCGGTGATTGGCATTGTCAAACGGGATTATGGGGGCAGCGAAATCTACATTACCGCCACAAGACGTGAAGCGGATGAGCTGATTGCTGCAGGAGTTGAAATGATTGCTCTGGATGCAACGAAGAGAAAACGTCCATCGGGTGAGACACTGGAAGGGCTTGTCTCTTATATCCATCAGCACCATGTGCTTGTCATGGCGGATATTTCTACGCTTGAAGAGGCTCTTTACGCGGATAAAATCGGGTGTGACTGCGTTTCAACGACGCTCTCGGGTTATACCTCCTATTCAAGACAGGAAACGGGTCCTGATTTTACATTAATACAAGAAGCTGCACAAAGCGTGAAAATTCCGGTCATTGCAGAAGGGCGGATTGGAACACCGAAAGACGCGGCAAGGGCTCTTGCAGCCGGCGCCCATGCGGTCGTTGTCGGTTCTGCCATTACAAGGCCGCAGCTGATTACGAAGACTTTTACTGACGGTTTACTGGAAAGAGGAGATCGAATTGACGGAAACATTTACATCAAAAGGGAAGCTAGCTGGTCTCATTAACAGCTATTACCCCTCTTTAACAAAGTCAGAGCAGAAAGTGGCTGTCTATGTTCTTGAACATATGGATCAAATTCTGTATTTCTCGGTAACGGATCTGGCGGATGCGGCTGAGGTCGGCGACACGACGGTTCTCAGGTTCTGCCGGAAAATCGGAACAAAGGGATACCAGGAGTTCAAGCTTGCGATTGCGAAGGATTTGTCCCAGCAGGAACAGGAAGAAGACAGCGGCGAGCAGCCGAACGGACTGATTACGTCCATTGCGGCTCACACGAAGCAAGTCATCGATGAAACGGTTCAGCTGCTAGATGAAAAAAAGCTGGAGGAAGCACTCGTTCTTTTGTCTGAAGCTAAATCCGTTCATTTTTTCGGAGTAGGCACTTCAGGGCTTACCGCTCAGGATGCGAAAAACCGCTTTTTGCGGATCGGGAGACGGACGGATGCCATTATTGATCCGCACATTCAGGCGATGACGGCAGCGACATTGACAGAAGAAGATCTTGTTATTGGACTTAGCGTTTCAGGAAGCACGAAGGATACGCTGGAATCGCTGAAAATTGCCAGCGATAACGGAGCGAAAGTGATTGCCGTGACGTATTACGCCCGTTCTCCTATTACAAGGCTTGCAGACTGTGTGCTGATCAGCGGAGGGAAGGAATCCCCGCTAGAAGGCGGATCGCTTGGGGCAAAGATTTCCCAGCTTTTTGTGATTGATTTACTGTGCACAGGGCTTGCATTACGAAACAAATCTGCTTCTCTGCTCATGAAAGAAAAAACGGCGCAGGCCGTTGTAAAGAAAATCTACTGACGCATGTTTTCCGGGGGGATGGCAGAGGTGTACGCGATAGGACTGGATATTGGCGGGACTAAAATAAAAGGATGTATAACAGATGAGCATGGTGTGATGTTAACGCGGTTTGAAATTGCAACACCTGTTAAAGAAGGCAGAGAAGGGATCCTGACTGCTGCTGCGTTCGTCATTGATTCCCTTCTGACAGGAACAGACAGGGTAATGGGAATTGGGATTGGATCAGCCGGCAGAATCAATGAACAGACAGGAGAGGTTGTTTTTGCAACGTCAAACCTCCCCGGGTGGCAGGGAGTCAATCTGAAATCAGTTTTTGGAGATATGTATAAACTGCCGGTCTTTGCCGTTAATGATGCAAATGCTGCTCTATGGGGAGAGGCTTTGCATTATGAGAACGAAGATTTAGTGATGCTGACCCTTGGCACGGGTGTCGGCGGTGCAAACCGAATACGTCGAAACGTGCTTTCTGGTGCTCATCACCAGAGCGGCGAGTGGGGACATGTTGTTTTTGTCCCAAATGGACGTCCGTGCAACTGCGGACGAAGAGGCTGTGCGGAGCAGTACCTGTCAGGAACGGCTCTGAACACCATAATCAATGAACGCACCAGCTGGAAGCAGGTCCGGGGATCAGCTGTCTTTGATTTGTATGCAGGCGGCGATCCGGAAGTGGTTCCGGTTGTTGAGGAATATATGGAGTATTTGGGGATTTTTATTGAAAACATCGGCCATGGCATTGACCCTGATGCTGTGATCATTGGCGGAGGAATCATTGAGTCCAGGGAGCACTGGTGGAATCGATTACTGAAACGGGTGGAAGGTGTCAGGGTGATTCCCGCTGTGCTTGGAAACCAGGCGGGAATGATCGGCGCGGCACAGCTTGTCTTCCATTCATTAAAAAGCGGGGTGAGCGGGCGATGAAGCAAGGGAAGTTAACACCGTATCTGTTCCTGCTGCCAGGCTGCATCATTCTCGGGGCATTCATTTTTTATCCGATGCTGCAGGCAATCTGGCTCAGCTTCACCAACTATAACATGGTGACAGAGGCTGAATTTATCGGAACGGAGAATTATCAGAATCTGTTTGAAGATGATCTGTTTTGGAAGGTTCTCGGGCAGACGCTGCTTTATTTGGTCATAGTGGTTCCCGCACTTGTCATCCTTCCTATTTTTATTGCGATTCTTGTAAACCAGCAGATCAGGGGAATTGCTTTTTTCAGGTCTGCCTATTACATACCTGTTGTAACATCGATGGTTGTTGTAGGGATTACATGGAAATGGGTATACGCAGATCAGGGCGTGCTGAATTATTTTCTTGAATCACTTGGGATTATCGGAGAACCGGTGCACTGGCTTACTTCAACCTCAACCTCCATTTTTGCGGTTATGGCGGTAACCGTCTGGAAGGGCCTTGGCTATTATATGGTTATTTATTTGGCGGGACTGCAGGCCATTCCGGGAGATCTCTATGAGGCGGCCGACATCGACGGCGCAAGTAAGTGGAAGCAGATTATCCATATTACGATTCCCCTGTTAATGCCGTCAATCATGATCGTGACGATAATGTCATCCATTTCAGCGATGAAGGTGTTTGAAGAGATTTACGTCATGACAGGCGGCGGACCGCTGAACAGTACAAAAACGCTTGTTTTCTATATTTATCAGGAAGCATTTGAAAATTTGAAAATGGGATATGCGAGTGCCGGGGGAGTCATTTTATTCCTGATCACACTTGTCTTTTCAATCTTGAATATCAAGTTTATGAATAAACGCGAAACGGCGATGAGGGGGTGAGGCAATGGAGCTTCAGCGAAATCAATCACCTGCAGTCGGGGTGAAAGTAAACATGAAGAAAAAATGGAATGTGAAAAAGATCGTCAGGCTGACTTTGACATATGCCTTGCTCATATTTGTCACTTTCCTGACAGTCGGTCCGTTTCTTTGGCTGCTCGCAACGTCTCTGAAATCGGGAAGTGAAAACATCTTCGCCTATCCGCCGCAGTTCATTCCGGAAAACCCGACGCTCAGCAACTACACGCAGGTGATGGACACCTTCCCGTTTTGGCGGTATCTGGGGAACAGCGTCATCGTATCGGTGCTGACAGTCCTGTTAAACATTGTGCTGTGCTCGCTTGCTGCCTATCCGCTTGCCCGTATGAACTTCAGAGGGAAAAACCTTGTTTTCCTGCTGATCATCAGTACGATGATGATCCCGTTTCAGCTGCTCATGATTCCAATCTATTTGCTGTCACTTGATCTTGGTCTGCAGAACACGTATGCCGGTCTCGTTCTTCCACATGCTACAACAGCGTTCGGTATTTTCCTCATGAGGCAGGCCTTTTTAACGATTCCGTACGAGCTGGATGAGTCTGCGAGAATGGACGGGGCGAATGCCTTTCAGATTTGGTGGAAAATCCTTATGCCGCTAGTGAAGCCTTCTGTCGTGACGCTTGCCATCTTTATTTTTGTCATGGCTTGGGGAGATTTTTTGTGGCCGCTGATTATTACAAATGATCAGAACATGTATACACTGCCGCTTGGAGTAAACATGCTTGCAGGAAGCTTTTCAAGCAACTGGAGGCTGATTGCTGCAGGATCCATTATTTCAATCTTGCCGATCATTCTCTTCTTTGTAGCGATGCAGAAATACTTTATTGACGGCGCCATGAAAGGTGCTGTGAAAGGATAGAAAAAAGGGGAGGTGGATGATCATCTCCCTTTTCAAATGAGGTGAGAGTGTGAACTGTAAATTGGCTTTATTGCCTGTTGATGCGCGCCCAGTGACAAGGGATTTGCCTATCCATCTTGCGCAGATTGGAGGATGGGAGATCATTGCGCCGGACAAAGGATCTCTGGGATTTTTAAAAGAGCCCGGGAAGATTGAAGATCATAGAAAGTGGCTGCTTCAGACAGCGGGTGAAGTGGACGGGTTTATTCTCTCTATCGATATGCTGCTATATGGAGGGCTTGTTCCTTCGAGGGTCAGTTCTGCATCAATAGAAGTGCTGACGAAAAGGCTTCAGCTTTTAAAAGAAATTAAAGTTCAGTATCCAGATAAACCGCTCTATGCATTCAGTTCCACAATGAGAATTTCCAACAACTATGTGAATGAGGAAGAAAAAGAGTATTGGAATCAATATGGGGAAGAGCTTTGGGCTTATTCCTATTACAGTCACCGCTTCGAAAAAACAGGGGATGAAGCTTCCAAAAAGACAGTGGATCAGCTTCATATTCCCCGGGGAATTTTGTCGGATTATACCGAAACAAGAGAGAGAAATTTCAAGATCAATCTGCAGCTGCTTGATTATGTGGAGGATGAGGTTCTCGATTTCCTTGTTTTTCCCCAGGATGATACAGCTGAATATGGCTTTAATATCAGGGAACAGGAAGTGCTTGCAGATGAAGTGCTGGAGCGGGGGCTATCATCCAAGGTACTTATTTATCCTGGAGCCGACGAGGTGGCATCAACACTTGCAACGAGGATGATTTATCAGCTTGAAAACGAAACCCAGCCTCGCTTCTACCCGTTCTACAGCGGTGAGAAGGGTGCGCTTCTTCATGCCATGTATGAAGACAGGCCGATTGCGGAGTCTGTAAAAGGCCAGATTTTTGCAGCCGGAAGCCACACAGTTTGTTCGGCAGCTGAAGCCGATATCTTGCTTGCTGTGAATGTTCCTGGAAAGGCGCAGGGAGATCTTGCCCTGCAGAAACATCTTGGAGGCGTTCATACAGCTGACCGGAACGTGGGTGAGTGGATTGCACGATTAAAGTACTATCTCCCTACTAAACCGGTTGCTGTCGCGGACCTTGCCTATGCAAATGGAGCAGATCCGGCGATGATGAAGCCGCTTTTGGAACAGGTCAATCTGCTGGAGCTTGCGGGATTTGGCGCATGGAATACGGCGGGAAACACTCTGGGAACGGTTGTATCACAGGCTTGTCTGCGGCATTTAGCTGTGAAGAAAGGGCTTCTTCATACAGAAAGGAAGCACCAGGAGCAGCTCTTAACGAGAGCGGCTGAGGATTATCTGTATCAAACGGTTGTGAGGCAGGCCGTGAGAAAGCAGATTGATGAAGAGAACGCGAATCAAGAGGAGCTTGTGAAGCTTGTCAGCGCTGAGTTTTTAAAGGAAGTGGAAAGTTTTAAAGAAGAAACCGGTTTTGATTTTGAAGTAGAGGACATTCATCTGCCGTGGAATCGGACGTTTGAGATCGGGTTTACTTTGAGGAGGTGAGCGGGGGAAGCTGAACGAAAAAGGAACAATGGGGATGTTCTTTATCAAAGGTGAGAAGGGGAGAAATTTTTCATGAGCAAACAGGTTAAAACGTGGATTGTTTTTGCTGTGATCGCTGCATTTGTTCTTTCATACTACCCAAGTTTACAGCCTCAGGCAGCATTTAAGGAAAATCTGATTAAGGCACAAAACGGACAAACCTACCAGATCAGCGGATTCAACAAAATCCGCGAGGCCAATCAGCTGATTGTTTATACACCGGAGTTTGGGGCCTCTACTAAAAACAATCAGTGGGGTATTGAGATTATTGTTAAAAATGATGTGGTGACAGAAGTCCGGGATGCAGGACAAGGAGCTGATGCAAAGATTCCTGCAGACGGATATGTCCTTTCCGGACACGGTGAAGCCCGCACGTGGCTTTTAGCCAATGTGAAGCTGGGTGAACGGACTGAGATCCTCTATGACGTGATTTCAGAACCGAGAAAAGAATCGACAACCTCCTTTAACAAGCTGAATCCGCAGGCACCGTTTGAATTCCCAGGCGGACGCGGAGCAGATGAGCTGATCGTTTATACAAAGGATTACGGCTATGACACAACCGGAACCAATCAGTACGGTGCTGAAGTCATTGTCCGCAATGGCATTGTTGTTGAAATGTCGGGAAGCAATTCACCGATTCCGGATGATGGCTTTGTGCTGTCAGGCCACGGGAAGGGGAAGGACTGGCTGCTTAAATATACGCAGGTTGGAGCAAAAGTGACTTTTAACGAGGAAAACAAAACCGTAACGGCTGTCATTGATGCAAGTGCCTATATCAACGCAGCGGAGCTAGTCCTGAACAAAGCAAAAGCTTCACTTGCCTCTGCAAAAGAACAATTCCTTGATATTCCGGAAGCGGATGCTGAAGCCAAGATTGCTGAGGCGGAAGAAGTAATTGAGGAAGCGAGACGTGCTTTTTCAGATGAGAACTGGGAGAGCACGATGGAGCTTTCCGAACAGGCGGCCCTTCTTTCAAAAGAAGCTTATTTTTACAGTGTAGAATCTAAAAAAGTAGATGCCCGGGGAGTTTGGCACCGCCCTGTTGAAAAGAACCGCGAGGAGATTATAAAAACGCTTGATCGTCTGGAAGCTGCAAACTATAACCTTCTTTTTCTAGAAACGTACTTCCACGGCTATACGATCTATCCAAGCACAAAAGCAGAACAAAATCCACAGTTTAAGGGCTGGGATCCATTAGCTGTATTTGTCGAAGAGGCTAAAAAGCGCAATATTGAAGTGCACGCATGGGTTCATACTTTCTTTGTTGGACACGAATCTCTCAATCCGCCTGGCCCTGTTTTAAAAAAACACCCGGAATGGGCGGCCGTTGACCGTCAGGGTGATCTGCCTTCCAAAAAAGAGGTTGGCTACTACTGGCTTAATCCCGCACATCCTGAAGCACGCGACTTTTTATCAGATGTTTTTAACGAAATGACGGATGAATATGAGGTAGAAGGTCTGCATTTAGACTATATCCGCTATCCTGTCAGCCAGCCGTACGATGTTGGCTTCAGCTATGATGACTATACACGGAGTGAATTTAAGAAAGAAGCAGGAGTAGACCCGCTTGAGATAACCCCTGCAAGTGATCCTGAAAACTGGGAAAAGTGGAACAAATGGAGAGAAAGGCAGATTTCAACGTTTGTTGAGCGGATACGCGGTGAAATGAACGGCAAACAAGTCGATCTTTCAACTGCTGTTTTCCCGGAAGTATCAGATGCCATTAATGCGAAATTCCAAAACTGGGTGGAGTGGGTAAACGAAGGACAGCTGGACTTTATCACACCTATGGTCTATTCAGTGGATACAAACTATGTGGAGCGGACATCCCGTGAATTCATTGAGCGCATGACATATCCTGTTTTATCCTACATTGGACTTGCCCCGTTTGTAGGGTTTGACGATGAGCTTCTCGTCAGTCAGGCAGACGCAATAGGCAATACAGGAGCAACAGGGCAGGTTCAGTTCGCCTACCATACGCTTCAGGACCAGCATTTCCATGCCCTTGCTCTTGGACCGCAGCGGACCAGCGCGATTGTGCCGCACAGAAATTCGGTTCAATCAGCAACCGTCGCGTTAGAGGAGCTTTCGCGCAAAATGAATGAAATCTACGTTGCGAAAAAAGGACTTGACCCACAGCTATCGAAAATCATTGAGGTACAGCTGAAGCAGGCGCGGGCTAAATTAGAGAAATCAAAGAAAGAACAAGCGCTGAAACATATTGATCAAGCTGAAAAGCTTTTAAACACAGTCAAAAAGCAAGCTGATCCAAATGTGAAAACGCAGATTGAAAAGCAGCTTGATGATGCCAGAAGGTACCTGGCTCAATAATGGAAAGGTCCTCCCCAACATGCGGGAGGACATCTTTACATAGGGGGAAACAGCCATGACGGAAATGAAGGCGGATATCATCATTATTGGCGGGGGCCTCGGCGGAACGCTTGCCGCATTCTCAGCAGCCAAATCGGGCAAGAAGGTGATTTTAACGGAAGAAACAGACTGGCTTGGGGGCCAGCTGACGAGCCAGGCTGTTCCTCCTGATGAGCACCCGTGGATTGAACAGTTTGGCTGCACGCAAACCTACAGGGAGTTCCGTAATCGTGTACGGGAGTATTACCGCAATAACTATCCATTGAAGCAGGAAGAAAAAGAAAATCCTGCCCTTAATCCCGGGAATGCCTGGGTCAGCAGGCTGTCGCATGAGCCAAAGGTGGCTTTGAGTATTTTGAACGAGATGCTTTCACCATATGTGAACAGCGGACGGATTTCGGTTTTCTATTCAGCCGTGCCTG
Source organism: Metabacillus mesotrionivorans (assembly GCF_052171315.1). Taxonomy (NCBI): domain Bacteria; kingdom Bacillati; phylum Bacillota; class Bacilli; order Caryophanales; family Bacillaceae; genus Metabacillus; species Metabacillus mesotrionivorans. The sequence continues at coordinate 64,745 of NZ_JBQMFF010000008.1, forward strand.
TTCGTGCAGAGGTTGAAAACGATGTGATTCAGTCTGTGACGGTCGAAAAGACTGGAACGGGTGAACGTATTTTGTTAAAAGGACCTTTTTTCATCGATGCAACAGAATGCGGAGATTTGCTTCCCCTCACAGGTGCGGAATACGTAACCGGTGCAGAGTCACGAGCGGATACGGGAGAGGAGCATGCAGGAGAAGTAAGCCGTCCGCAGGATATGCAGTCCTTTACGTTTGTCTTTGCTCTTGAGCACATTGAGGGAGAGGATTTCACCATTGAAAAGCCGCCTCAGTATGAATTCTGGAAGGAGTATCAGGCTCCCTTTTTGAAGCATAAGCAGCTGAGCTGGTTTATTCCGGATGCTCATACAGGCAGCTCAAAGGAATTTAAGATGTTCTCTCACGAAGATTCATGGGGGCTGTGGGATTACCGGAGAATTGCGGATCAATCATTCTATCAAGGGCTTTATGAGGGCGATATTTCTCTCATTAACTGGCCGCAAAACGACTATTGGCTCGGTTCCATTATTGATGTGGACGCAGATGAGAAAGAAAAGCATCTGTATCAGTCCAAGCAGCTCGGCTACTCGCTCTTATATTGGCTGCAGACAGAGGCTCCAAGGCGGGATGGCGGCAAAGGGTATCCGGGACTGCGGCTCCGAGGTGATGTGCTTGGAACGGATGACGGATTTGCAAAATTTCCGTATATCCGGGAATCTCGCCGGATCAAAGCTATTCACACTGTAGTGGAAGAAGATATCAATGCAAATCTGCGGGACTCCATCAAAAAAGTAAAAGACAGCGTCGGCATCGGCTGTTACCGGATTGACCTCCATCCGACCATTGAAACAAATACCTTATTCTACGCAGAAAGCTTTCCGTTTGAAATCCCGCTAGGTTCGCTAATTCCTGTCAGGCTAAAAAACCTGCTTCCTGCCTGTAAAAACATCGGCACAACACATCTGACAAACGGATGCTTCAGGGTTCATCCCGTTGAATGGAATATCGGTGAAAGCGCAGGCTATCTTGCAGCATTTGCAGCTAATCACAATGTGACGCCTAAGGAGGTTTTAGAGCAGGAAGATTTGCTGAGAAGCTATCAATCTATGCTTGAGAAGAATGGGATTGTGCTGCATTGGCCGGAGGTAGGGGCAATCTGATTAGTAGTTTAGCTGCTGCTTCTCTCCTATTTTTCCTCATTAGATAAAATTAAATTTTGTATTGTATAAATACAATTTATCCCTTATTATAAGGAAAAAGACATGAGAGGAAATAACTACATATGAAGCGATTTTTAGCTGTAACTCTATCTATTGGATTGGCATTAGGCGTTTCCGCTGCACCGGATTCAGCAGAAGCGAAAGCGAAAGTGAAAACGTACAAGAACTGCACGGAGCTTAACAAAGACTACAAAGGCGGAGTGGCCAAGTCTTCAAGCGTAAAAAACAAAGGCGGCAAAACAAAGTATAAGCCCCATGTTTCAAAAGATTTATATGAAGCCAACAAAAAGAGTGATCGAGATAAAGATTTGATTGCTTGTGAAAAATAATAGAGTGAAAGAAAAGGTGCGCCGGAAATGGTGCATCTTTTTTTGTGGCGCTTGAAGGGGTTGTAAGCTGGAAGTAAAAGAACCATCAAGCTTTGAAAAGTAAGCTGTTGAGGGCACTGATAAGCGGTAAAAGAACCATCAAGCTTTGAAAGTAAGCTGTTGAGGGCACTGATAAGCGGTAAAAGAACCATCAAGCTTTGAAAGTAAGCTGTTGAGGGCACTGATAAGCGGTAAAAGAACCATCAAGCTTTGAAAGTAAGCTGTTGAGGGCACTGATAAGCGGTAAAAGAACCATCAAGCTTTGAAAGTAAGCTGTTGAGGGCACTGATAAGCGGTAATAGAACCATCAAGCGTTAAAAGTAAGCTGTTGATGGTACTAAAAAGAAAAAGTAGAACCATCAACCGGTTGTGCTCAAGTAGTTGATGGCACTTATATGTAAGATAAGAACCATCAACAGAGAGAGCCGCCGCAGTTGATGTCACTGAATATAATTAAGGTAGGTAGCTGGACCATGATGAAAAAAATCCAGCTGCTCCTATTCCAACCAAAAAAGGTGTCCCGGAAGCAACTCCCCGGGACACCCTTTTCGTATTCTTATCGCAAAACCGTTACTTCTTTCTTGCTGCCTTTATTGCCGGCAGCATCAATGGCATGAACGCTTAGAACAGTGCCTTTTTTCTGGCTGCTGATCTTCACTCTGTATACTCCAGTTCGGTGGGTAACTTTTTGTTTTCCGAGCAGTGTTTGATCTTTGTAGACATAGACTGTTGCACCCTGTTCCGATTTGCCTGAAACAAATTTGGATCTGCTTGATAGTTTTTTGACAGTTGGCGCTGACGGTGCGGTTTTGTCTGCTACTTTTATTTTTGTGAGCGGGCTTCTTTTGCCTTGTTCACTTACAGAATAAATGAACAGAGGTTTTCCTGCTTCTGGTTTTGCAGAGAGCGTGACCGTAAATTGACCGGTGCTGTCGGCTTTAGCTTTTCCGATGACTGCAGCACGGATAGTCGTCTTGATAAAAACAGTTGCATTCGGGCTTGTTTTTCCTTTAATGACTGTACTGTTGTCTGAGACTGGCTCAAGAACTGGTTTGGCAGGTACTGTGTTTTTAATGACCTGGATTAAGGTCGTAGCACTTTGGTTTCCTGCTGTGTCTTTAGCTGAGATGGATAACGTCGTGCCGGATGTCTGTCCGGATTTGATGTCCACTTTGAACTTTCCTGTGCCGTCTGTTTTGGCTTCACCGAGCAGTATGTCGTTCTTTTTCACAGTGATGACGGCGTTTGCTTCTGCTTTTCCGGTGACCATTGTCTGATTTTCTTCAACTGGATCCACAGCAGGTCTAGCTGGGGCTGTTTTGTCCAGAACGGTAATGGAAACAGGTTCACTTTGGTTTCCTGCTGCATCTTTTGCGATGACAGAAAGTACGGTTCCCGCAGTTTGCAGAGATTTCAGATCAAGTGTGAAATCGCCGTTAGCTGCAGCTTTTCCTTCTGCGAGTGCTGCTGTTCCTTTTTTGATGAGAACAGCTGCACCTCCTTCTGTTTTTCCAGTCACAATAGGCTGATTGTCTCCAACAGGGTTAACGGCTGGTTTTGCAGGAGCTGTTTTATCTGTGACTGTTAGTGTGTAGGCGGCACTTTGATTTCCTGCAGTGTCTTTGGCAGAGATTGTGAGAATGGTTCCTGCAGGCTGCTTTGCTTGAATAGCAACGGCAAAATCGCCGTTAGCTGCCGCTTTCCCTTCACCCAGATTGACAGTACCTTTTTTGACTGTGATGGTGGAACCTGCTTCCGCTTTGCCTGTAACGGCCGTCTGATTGTCTCCAACCGGGTTAACAGATGGCTTAGCTGGTGCTGTCTGATCTGAAACGATCACCGTGCTTGCAGAACTTTGATTCCCTTCAGCATCTTTCGCGTAAACAGAAAGGGTTGTGCCGGCAGTCTGTTTCGTTTGAATGGTAACTGAGAAATCGCCGTTAGCTGCAGTTTTTCCATCTCCAACTGCTGCTGATCCATTTTTTACAGTGATCGTGGCACCTGCCTCTGTTTTTCCTGTGACAACCGTCTGATTATCTCCAACCGGATTGACAGAAGGCTTAGCAGGAGCTGTTTTGTCTGAGACTGTTACTGAAGCTGCAGGGCTTTGGTTTCCTGCAGCATCTTTTGCATAGACAGTAAGAACTGTGCCTGCAGTCTGTTTGCTTTGGATAGTGACACTGAAGTCCCCATTAGCTGCAGCTTTGTTTTCGCCAAGTACAGCTGTTCCTTTTTTAACTGTAACCGTTGCACCGCTTTCTGTTTTACCAGTAACGGCTGTTTGGTGATCGCCGACTGGCTGAACGGACGGAGCTTGTGGAGCGGTTTTATCCAAGACCTTAATTGATGCTTCTTCACTGCGGTTGCCTGCAGCATCTTCTGCATAGATGGCGAGCGTTGTGCCAGCAGTCTGTTTTGCGATTGTTACGCTGAATGTGCCTGAGCCTGAAGCTGAAGCATTGCCAATCACGGTTTCACCCTTTTTTACATAAACCTTGGAGCCTTTTTCCGCCTTTCCGGTAACAGCGGTTTGATTGTCTGAGACCGGCTGAACGTCAGGCTTGCCGGGAGCCGTCCAGTCCTGAACAGTTACAGAGGTCTCAGCACTTTTGTTTCCGGCACTGTCCTCTGCATAGATTTTTAGTTCTGTACCTGCTTGCTGTACCTGAATGCCGACAGTGAAGTCTCCGTTATCGTCTGCGGGGCTGGATCCGAGCGTTTCTGAGCCTTTTTTTACATAAACCATGGTATTTGGTTCAGTTGATCCTGTCACGGCATTGTCGTGGTCAGATACAAGGTTGACTGCAGGTGCAGATGGAGCGGCAGTATCCTCAGGGCCGACGAATGTATAAGTGACATCGGCTCCTTTATCTGCAGGAACGACAGTTGAATCTGATTTTTTTACAACAGCTCCGCCGCCTCTTAAGTATGTGTAGGAGCCTGTGTATAAACGTTCAGAAAGGGCGTCAAAAGCAGACTCTCCTTTAAAGCCGTATGGTCCTGTTTTGTTCTTTAAAAGAAGGGCAGCACGGAAATTTGTCATAAATGTTCCAAAATTCAGGCTCGGATCCATATATTTTTGAATGGCTTGTTCAACCGCCAGATAGTCATTGTTTGTATTTTTTAATACTTCTTTAAAAATTCCGTTCCCCTGATTTGCCTGGACTCTGAGGTATTGACCGAACAAGTAGGAAAGCGAATAGTTTGAGAGAGTATCTCCGGAATAGTCCCAATATAGAAGGGAATGTCCATTTTTAATTGAATTTGAAGCATTGTAGTAATTGATCCGGCTGGTTAGTGCTTCGCCTGTATAGATCTGTTCGGCTGCCATTGATAACGCCTCGTTCAGCCATGTATCCATATTGGAATAGTTTCCTTCAATAAATACATTTTGATTGAAGTTGACCATGTGCTGAAATTCATGTGCAAGCGTGGAATATGATTCTTCAACCGATTTTTCTGATCCTGATCCCATTAGAGGGTATGAATCAATATAAAAGATTTCAGACTGGTTGGACTCTGACATGTTATAAAGGTCTTTTGCATGGAAGTACCCGGCAATATAGCCGCCGCTGCCTGAAAATCCATCTTGAATGTCAAAAACAAGGATGTTAATCTTTCCATCATTGTCTACATCCGATTCCTCAGCAAAATGATTTACTACAGTTGGATGGATGCTGCTGTCGAACTCTTTCGAAAGCTTTTCTGCATCACCGGCGGTAATTTGATGATCATTTACCCAGATGTTCGTTTTTGAACCGCTGTGCATAAGTGTGGCATTAAGCTGATAAGTTCCGTTCGTTCTGAAATCAGATACCCAAAAATTTTTCTGGTCTCCTGTCTGATAGTTCGGCAATTGCTCTGCCTGCTTTTTTGAAAAGAGCTTGTTCTTATGCGCCTCAGGATTAAACGGAATATCTGCATCCATTTGATACACTTCAGGCTTCAGCTTTTTGTCGAATGTATAGTTTTCATTGTTTACCTGAAAGGTTCCTGAAGGCTGTGTATCTTCGGCATTGTAAGATTCATTGCTTATGATGGCATATTGGCCAGACTGAGGCTCCTCGGTAAAATCAGGATTTAAAGCTTTAAATTTCAGTGTGTCTGAGTAGTATGTATCATATTGTGAGGCCGATGTTCCTGCCCGCACATAAATATATGGCTCGCCTTCATAAAGATATTTTGGCAGCTCAAGGCTTAGGGTAGCATTGTTGAACCACGAGGTTGAATAGGTTGATTGAGTCAAGTAGGTTAACGTTCCGTTATCGTCCCTGAAAAACTCAAGTGTAAGCAAGCCCTCTTTAGTAGATGATCCAGCTAGATATGTAAGAGACAGCTTCATCATCTCATCTGAATCGTCCGTCAGAGAACCGAATGTAAGGTAATGATAAGCATTTAAGCTGTCAATCAGGGTGCCGATGTATTGGTTCTCTCCAACAAGGGGGTAATCATCAGGCTGGTAAAAGGCATCCTTTTCGGCAGAAATCTCCTGTTTTGGCTTTTGATCAGCCGTTAAGTTCGATGTTACCTCTTTGCCAGTTTTCGTTTCTTCGGCAAAGCCGGTCAGAGAACCGGAAATAAGGCAAGTAATCATTAACAATAATATGATTTTTCTCATGGTTTCTTCTCCTCGAAAATAGGTGATTTGATATAGTTATAAAATACTAGTTCGACTTCAGTATTTTACTATATATTTCCTCTGAATGGCCGCAGTTATAGGACAAAAGTTTTCGACAATTGTCGAAAAATGGGGAAACGTTCTTTTTGATCGCATTCCTTCATAAACTTGTCTTAGCATCCACAGGAGGTACGTCCCCAATGCGAAGACGAAGGCAATGGCCGGTTATTCCCCTGCTGCTTGTCTGTGCGGCAGGGTTGTTAATTTACGGTGTGTTTCACTTGTTTTCTCCTTTATCGCCGGAGGAGGCAGTGCAGGATTTTTACAGGATGGAGCAGAACGGGAACTTCGGAGATGCCTGGGAGCTGTTTCATCCTCTGATGAAGGATCGGTTTACGAAAAATGCGTATGTAACGGAGCGATCTCATATTTATATGAGTCATTATGGGGTGTCCACGTTTACGTTTGAGATTGAGAAGCAGAAGAAAGTCAGGAGATGGAGGATGGCGAAGGGCGCCCCGGTATTTAATGAGGCGCGCCTTGTTCAGGTCAGGCAGACGTTTAAAAGCAAGTTCGGCACGTTTGATGTCAGGCAGAATGTGTATGCGGTGAAGGAAAAAGGAGATTGGAAGATTGTGTGGGAGTTTGAATGAGGCCTCTAGTTGAGGTCTTTTATATTGATTGTAAAGAATTGTTTTAATATAGTAAATTTTTAATGGTTAATATTACCTACTAAAGCGATATTTTGTATGATAAACAGGAGGGTGGAAAATATTAGATAAATTAAAAAGAGGTGGAGAGAATGCTTGCTGAAGAAAGCTATACAGTTTGGAGAGAAACGATGGTATTAAAGCCGATTTATTCTGAGAGAGGAGAACGCTGGACGATTGTTCATGAACTGTACAAAAAAAGAATGATCAAAATGTCTCCACGAGCGATAATGGAGCGCAGCTGTGTTCATGCAGGTGCTTCATATCAGGGGATGGTGGATGCCGCAAAGCTGATCCTGCCGGGCAAGAAAATGCTCCCGATTTGCCTGTCTCCGGGCTACCGGATCTGCATGCTGCCGACGCTGTCGCCGGACCATGAGGACTGCATGTGGATTTCCTACCGATATGCAAAAAAGCCTTTTCTGAAGGGCAGCAAAACAATGATTGAATTTCAAAACAGAGAGCAAATCGAAATTCATGGCAGTGTGGAAAGCTTTCAGCTGAAATCTGGACATGCCCAGCAGCTTGTCCTGAATTATCTCGACAGGCAGGAGGAAATGTGGGAACTGCCTGTGTATGTGGCAGAGTCTTATGAAGGATACGACGTATATTAACATGCTGCAGCCGGGTTCCTGATGGAACTTGGCTGTTTTTTAATACTAATTTCCGGCGTCCTTTAGTAAACTGTAGGAAATAGAAAAAATGGGGGATCGTATGGCGGAATTCATTTGGTTCCTTGCTGGATGCACAGGGGTGTTTTACTTATTGTTCGTTGTGCCGACAAAATGGCTGAAGGTTGAAAGAGTGAACGTACCGCTCGGGATTAATAAAAAAATTCTTCATTTGTCGGACATTCATATTGAAAGAAACAGAATTCCTTCAAGTAAAATCAGGGACGTTTTAAAGCGTGAAAAACCTGATTATGTTTTTATCACCGGTGATTTTACAGCTCGGGAAAGGTACATTCCGCGCCTTGAGGCGTACCTCACAGCTTTTAAAGAGCAAGGCATTCCTGTTTATGCGGTTTTTGGAAATCATGACTACCGGACATTTCATTTGAGTCTTCTGCTGCGGGAATGGCTTCAGGAAAAAGGAGTGCATGTGCTGATTAATGAGTCCATTGAGCTTGAGGACTTTTCATTAATAGGTCTGGATTTTTACAGGGAAGACGAGTTTGGTGTGGAAAAAGCTTTTTCAAATGTAGTATCAGATAAACCGGGAATTGTTTTGTGCCACGATCCAAACGACCTTGAAAAAGTGGGTAAACCCTTTGATTTGATGTTATCCGGGCATCTTCACGGAAAACAATTTAATATTCCGCTTTTTTTCAAGTTCATCTCTAAAGGAGAGCTTGCAAAGCGCGGAATTTATAAAGGATTTCATGAAGTGGGCGGCCGTTATTTGTACATTTCAAAAGGAATCGGCCAGGCGCACTGGAATCTGAGGTTCGGGGTGCGGAGTGAAATGACGCTTGTTGATTTACGGAAAGAAGGAAAGCATGTATAAACTTCAAAAAGTTGTCCATAATTAGAGTAATTCTTTTTAGGGAGTGAATCCTTTGTCTAATCTGGACCATATTCTTTATGATGTACATGAATATTTCATCCTGAACAAAAACTTTCTCCGCGCCTGCTTTGAGGATTTAACTCTGACAGACTCCGAATGTGCAGAAGCGCTCAGGCTTTATTTTAATGATATTAAAGAGGAAGAGTATCACAATACGCTCATCCCGACACTGAACCGCGTCGGACATGACATTCATTTTGCATACGGTGAAGATCAAAGCATGTATATTTATAAAAAATCAGATCAAGTTGGTTAAACTGCTTGATGTACAAAACCGCAGAACTCAGTCTGCGGTTTTTTCATGCTCGTTGAATTATTCCCCGATAACTGGCACAATAGATGAGGGAATAAGGATTTAAAGGAGTTTACAAATGGATATTGGAAGAAATGACGCGTGCCATTGCGGCAGCGGAAAAAAATATAAAAAATGCTGTATGAATAAAGTGACGTCGATTGAAGCGATTCGTCATGCTGATCTTGAAAAGATGCAGGGAGAGCTGATGCAGTTCGCCTCCTCTGTCTATTCAAGAGAAATGGACAAGGCTGTCAAAGAGAAGATGCGCAAGTTTAACACAGGCGAGGATCAGCAGATTTACGGTTCACTCCTTGTCTGGGCTGTTTTCTCAGTGAATGTTGGAAACGGGACTATCTTAGAAGCCTTTATTGAGAAAAAACGCCGCGAAAATGTGAGACCGGTAACGATGGCCCAGCTGGAAAAATGGGCTGGCGCTGTTCCGACGTTTTCTGTCGTGGAACATGTGACAGACGATGAAAGCTACACAGTGAAAGATCTGTTTACAGATGAAGTAAAAGATGTGCGCGTGGACGAGGGAACCCATTCCTTTAAATCCGGCGCAATGCTTTTCGGGTATCTGCTGCCATTCGGAGACTACTACACGTATTTCATGATGCAGCTTGAATTTGAAGAAGCGCAGACGGAGTTTAATAAAAAACTGACGCTCAAGCTCTTTGAAGAGAGCACGTTCGATGACATCGGCGCGTTCATGGCGGATCAGTTCCCGGAAATGCTGATCTCCATGCTGACGGAGCCTGTGGATGAAGAGTCTGAGGTAGAAGAGGTGCCCCAGGTAGAAGAAGTAGAGCTGGTTTGGGATGAACCGTTGTACGAAAATGCTGCATTAAAAATGCAAAGAAATCTTCTAAAAGCCCATGTTCCAGCAGAAGCTGCCGAAAAGGCATTTGCTTTGATGCATAAATATCTTCACAAAGTAAAGCCGTCAATCAAAAAAGAAGTCATTTACTCAGCAGGTATGCATTATTTCGTTGAAAAACATATGCACAAACAGGGAATGACTCAGAAAAAAATCGCCGAGCTTTACGAAGTCAGCACAAGCTCTCTTTCAAAGGTATACAAAGAAATAAAAGCTGAGCTTGAGGCGGACCTCACTAAGGACAGCATCACTGTGTCCGAAAAAGGTGATGCGAAGAAGTATAGCGATGCAGACCGCGCGCGTGCGCAGGAACTTATTTATGAAGCGATGGAGAGTTCTCCGCAGCAAAGAGTAAAACTTGCCAAACAGGCGATGGAGATCTACCCGTTCCACCCTGATGCCTTCAATATGCTGGGAGAGGCAGAGAGTGATCCTGCCAAGCAGCTTGAGCTTTATAAACAGGGAATGGAAGCCGGCGAGGCGGACCTCGGCAAGGAGATCTTCAAGCGGGATAAAGGCATGTTCTGGGGATTGATCGAAACGCGGCCTTATATGCGCTCTAAGTTCAACTATGCGATTCTTGAAGCGGCAATGGGCAACCTGGCCGAAGCAATCAAACAGTGCGAGGAGCTGCTAGAGCTGAACGAGATGGACAGTCAGGGCGTGCGCTATACGCTGTTTGTCATGTACATGGATGCAGGTGAGCACAAAAAAGCCAAAGCGCTTCTTGAGAAATTCGATGAGACCGACTTTGCGGCAGGCGCCTACAACATGCTGCTTGTGGAATTCGCGTTAAAAGGAATGACTTCTGCGGTTGAAAGACTTGCTCAAAAGGCGAAAAACGTGAATCCGGTCATCTACGATGTTCTGGCCGGCAAGCGAAAGCTGCCTAAAGAGCCGGAGGAATTCGGACAAGAGTCTGAAGCGGTCGAGTACTTCATGGAATATGGATTTGTCTGGTCCAATCATCCGGAACTGGTTGAGTGGATGTCTGAATAATGCAAGGGTGAAGCCGGTTTTCCTTAGGGAAGCCGGTTTTTTAGTTCTTAAATAGAATTTTTAGTATTGAAACGCTGCAAAAAGGGCTGGCGCCAGCCTCTAACAATTCAAACCAGTTTTTGCAGCTGCCGGGGTTTTTCTAAGAACCATCCTCTTCTGTTTCCAAAGATAATCAGCCGCCCTCCAAAACTGCAAAAAAAAAACAAACCCCAATTTAACTTGAGGTTTGTTCTCTTATTAGTTCGAAGCAGTCGACCCAGACAGCTCCAAATGCTCTTTCAACTGGTTTGATAAGGCTGTACGCTCTTCTTCAGGAATGATGTAATAGTAGATTCCGCCAATCGTGTCGCTGGTGCCTTTGATTTGGTGCTGTTCCATAGAATTGCGTGCATCTTTGTAGTTCTCCTGGATGCTCCACATTTCGTCCATTCCGAGGTTCGTTTTGACGTTGTTTTCAACGATTTTAAACATCTCGCCGAATTTGGAGATGGAGGAGATGTTTGCTCCTTTTGCGATAACGGCTTCAATGACCTGGCGCTGGCGCAGCTGGCGGCCGAAGTCGCCCCGATCATCCTCATAGCGCATTCTTGAGTAGCTTAGTGCCTCTGCACCGTCTAATTGAATGAGGCCTTCATTAAACGTCTTGCCGTCATATTCAAAATACAGATCATTATTTACTTCCACTCCGCCTACTGCATCAACGATGTCTTTAAAGCTCTCCATGTTCACTTTTACAAAGTAGTCGACAGGTACGTCAAGGAAATGCTCGACTGTATCGATGGCCATTTCCGTTCCGCCGAAGGCGTATGCATGGTTGATTTTGTCTTCTTTGCCTTTTCCGATAATTTCGGTGCGGGTGTCACGCGGGATGCTGACCATGTTCATGGATTTTTTGTTCGGATTCACGGTTAAAAGAATCAGAGAGTCGGAACGTCCGCGGTCTCCTTTTCGCTCATCCACGCCCATAAGCAGGATGGAGATCGGGTCTTTTTCTTTAAATGCAACTGCCTGAGGGCGTTTTTCGGATTTCTCCCTGCCGATGTTTTCCTGAATTTTTGCCACCGTATCGGTTGCTGTTTTATACAAATAGAAGGCGTAGCCACCGGTACCCAGTACGAGCAGACCAATGATGCTTAGGGTAATCCAGAGCCATTTGCGCTTTTTGTGTTTTTGTTCTCTCATCGTCTCATCCTTTAATAGAAGTAATTGCCTATACACATTATATTTTTGCCGTATCATGGAAACAATACTTTTTTTGTAAAATTAAGAGGTTCCAAGAATATGACGTAGTGTTTAAGCCTTAAGTTTCATAAATTTGTAGATTTTTGTCTTGTGAATCAAATATACTTTATTATCGGCCATATCTATAATGGATTTAATATGTTGATAAAAACCAGGGGGAAAATATTTTACGATGAAAAAGATGCTGTCGGTCCTCATGACTCTACTTTTGCTTATAACCATGGTCTTGCCTTACGCGGCGGCAGCTGAAACGGGAACACAAATCGCCTTTCATTCCTATACAAACAAAGAAAACGGAATAAGGCTGGTGTGGACGGTGACCTCGGCTTCAAATGATCCGCAGTCTTTCCTTCTTGTGAAAAATGGCGCGGAACAAAAGATTGAGGCCGCACTTGCAGATGAACTGATAAACAGAGACGGTTCAGCTGCACGAACGTATGAATACTTGGACACAAATACTGCAGAAAAAGAGGTCTATACGTATTCCATTAAGCTTGAAAATGATGCAATGGTTCAAACAGAACCTATAACGATTGTCCATCAAAAAGAAAATGGCGGACCGGTGACTCCTGTTGATCCTGCAGATCCGGCAGATGAGGGATTTCTGCTGCATGCCCGTGCAGAGGGGACAAGTATTGCCGTTTCCTGGCCTGCTTATAAAAGCAGCGGGAAAGCAGTCTATCAGCTCTATCAATCCGGAACATTCGCTGGAAGCTATTCGGATGCCGGCGAACACATCTTTAAAGACTTGGAGCCTGATACGGACTATTCATTTACACTTAAAATTATTGTTGACGAGAAGCTGATTGACAGCAGGGAAGTGCACGTGAGAACAGAGTCAGAAAAAAAGCCTGCCTACACGGTATTCTTTTATCCCGTCAATGACACCACTTTTGAAACAAGCTGGTTTTTAGATGGTGCTGCCTTCTTTGATGTGTATCTTAACGGGAAGCTGATGCTTGAAAAAACGAAAGAAACAGAGTACCAATTTTCAGACTTAAAACCTGCGGCAGAATATGAAGTGAAAGTCACTGCGTTTGACAGAAACGGAAAGAAGCTGAATGAATCTTTTGTAAAAGGAAAAACAAAGGAAGCGGCAAACGGTCAAACAGTCCAATTTAAAGACAGTGCACTCAAACGTGCGGTGAAGGACCAGCTGCGGATTCAGCGCGATGTGACGGAAAGCGATCTCGAGAAGCTGACGTATTTGAATGCATCAGCTTATGAGATCAAAGATCTGACAGGTCTCCATCATGCGGTGAATCTACAGCATCTGGAGCTTGCAGGCAACAGCCTGAGGAGCATAGAACCATTGAGACTGCTGACAAATCTTGAGTATTTGGATCTTTCAATGACGGGGTCAGTCGATTATTTTCCTCTTAATGACCTCGTGAATCTGAAGAGTCTTGTGCTTGCAGATTCTTCTTTTAAGGACACGAAAAACATCCAGAATCTGACGAAGCTCAAGGTGCTGGATCTTAGTTTCACCAATGTGAAAAGTGTTTCTTCCCTCAGCTCGCTCTCTCAACTGGAAGAAATCAATCTTTCCTACACTCCAGTTAAAACGATTCAGCCGCTCCAAATACTGACATCTCTTAAAAAAATCATCTTGTACGGAGAGGTTTACTTAAAGGTGAAAGATGAGCTCCAGCAGTTTCGCGACAATCTTGAGATCATTTATGACGACAGTCTGAACATCCATCTCGTCCATGTAAAGCCGGGGGATAGGAGTGCTGCATTTGAGTGGGAATATGAGGGAGATGACATTCCTGCTTATTACGAAATTACGGTTGACGGAATCACTCAAAAAACCGAAAAAGAAGGACGTGTCATCAACTATGAGACGGCGGGTCTGAAGCCTGAAACCGTGTACTCCTACTCCATAAAGGCTTTTGAGCAAGATGGCGTAATGACCGGATTTGACAGCGGTTTTTTCACAACTCTAAAAACGCCTTCCGGAGAAAAAGCCGTTTTTCCCGATGCGAACTTGAGAACCGCAATGAAAACCCATTTCGGTTTAAAGCGCGACATTTATGAAAGTGATATGGAAACTCTGACAGAACTCGATCTGACAGGTGAGGGAATTAGTGACCTGACTGGGCTCGAGAGTGCAAAGAACCTTAAAGTCCTTGTCTTATCCGGCAATGGGATAAAAACGGTTAAACCGATTGAGTCTCTGAGCCTCACGTCGCTGCATCTTGAGGACAACCGTCTGGAAGATCTGTCTTCCATCATCAAAATGAAAAATCTGCAGGTTCTCAATTTGTCCAACACGGGAATCAAGAACGTTTCAGCACTTGCTGGGTTGAAAGACTTAACGGGGCTAAGCCTCGCATACAACGGGATTGCTGATCTTACAGCCATACCTGCAAGCGAAAAACTGTCAGCTCTCTATTTAAACGGAAATAAGCTGTCCTCGCTTAAAGGGATTGAAAAAGTTCAAAACCTCACTGAGCTCAGTCTTGAGGACAATCCAATCACAGACATTGAGCCGCTCACTGTTTTAAGACATCTTCAATTTGCAGATCTGTCGATGACTTCTGTGAAAAAGATTGAACCATTGCTGTCCATGGATTCGCTGGTGACGGTTCTTCTTTTCAGCATGAAAACGCTCGACCTTTCAGAAGGATCGGAAGCCTGGCAGGTCATCAGGCAGCTGATTGATAAAGGCGTCTATGTTGAATACGATGACTCCGGAAACTTGTTTTCCATCTATACAAGCAGAAAGACGGAGGATTCAATAGAAGTAAGCTGGGACTATTTTGGGGAAAAGGATATCGATTTCTTCAAAGTTTTAGTGAACGGAGATACAGCTTCAAAACGCGTGGAAGGCTATGAATACAGCTACTGGATCAGAGGACTGAAACCTGAGACGGCCTATGACATTGAAGTTAAGGCGTATGATGAAGAAGGAGAGCTTCTTTTCAGTGAATCAATGGAAGAGACAACAGAGGCAGCTCCTCAAGGCCCTGCTGTTATTTTTAAAGACAGGAAGCTTGCTGATTTGATCAAAGAGCAGCTTGGACTTGTCCGCGAAATTCGTCAAAGTGATATGGCGCAGCTAACCGAATTGTTTTTATTAGATTTGGATATTACAAGCTTGAAAGGACTGGAATCTGCGGAAAATCTGCAGTCTCTATTCATTCATAACAATGAGACGAAGCTTGACCTCCAGCCGCTAAATGCACTCAAGCTTGTGGATTTATCCATCGAAAACACAGAGATCAAGAACTACAAAGTGATTCATTCGCTTTCACATCTGTCTTTTCTGGCCATTAAAAACAATCAGCTTCAGGATCTGTCATTTATAAGCGGCCTCGATCAGCTCGTCTATCTGGATCTGTCCCAAAATAACATCACAGATCTGACGGCTCTATCCGGACTCGGCCAACTGGAAATGCTGCAGCTTAATCACAATCAGGTTAAGAACATCAGCAAAACGTTTAAACTCGAGAATCTTCAGCACCTTGAACTTGCAGGGAATCCTCTGGAAGATCTGTCTGGAATAGAAGCATTCGAATCTCTTTCAACTGTGATTTTCGAAAGGACAAAGCTGACAAACATTGATCAGCTGCTTTCCTTGGAGAACCTGGAATTGGTTTCGCTGTTTGGAATCGAAACGCTTGATTTGTCGCCGGGCTCCCGGGCTGCTTCTGTTGTGGAGGAGCTCAGGGCACGAGGTGTGAAAGTCTGGGCGGAAGCTTCTTTTTACCCTGAAATACACATCACCGGCGTCACGCAGACGACCATTTCCTTCTCATGGGACAACATGCTGGAAGGAGACGGAACCTATACGGTTTACGTTAACGGCGAAATGCAGGGGGACGAGCCTTTTCCTGCTGAAAAGACTTCCTATCGGTTAACCGGACTGGAACCTGATACGGCGTATTATATTGAGGTCTTTGGTGAAAGCGGGGGGTTCGTCAATACAGCCTGGAAAGAAGTCACAACCTTGTCTGAAGAGGGAGAGGAAATTTCGGTACCAGAACCTGTAAAACCTCATCAAGAAGAAGGAGAACCGGTCAGCAATCATCCGAATAAACCGGGTGAAATCGCAGCTGAGAACAAGCTTCCAAAGACAGCATCTATGATGTACCAATCCGTTTTCTTTGGAACGATTTTAATGGTGGCAGGTGCAGCTTTCCTCGCGGCCCGTCGAAAAAGAGGATAAAAAGATAGTCGAAAAGCAGCAGAAATGCTGTTTTTTTGCTGTCTATAGTCGTTTTTCCCCATTATTTGTAATGTACTTGTAAACTATCAGACTATTACTCCGGTGCTATAATGAGAAGGGTAAAAACATCATAGGAGAATGGTATGAAGAAAATAACACTTACATTGTTGAGCTGTCTAAGTCTAGTGATGCTTTTTCTTATTTCTCAGCCGGAGCATGCTCAGGCAGGGACGACAACAAGAATATCCGGTGAAGACCGGTATAAGACGTCTGTGGAAGTTTCAAAGAAAGCCTTTCCAAATGGCACGGCGAATATTGTGATTGCCGTGGGCACCAATTTTCCGGATGCACTGGCAGGAGGACCGCTTGCCTATAAATTGAAAGCGCCAATCCTTCTTACAAAGAAAGACTCTATCCCCACATCTGTAAACAATGAAATTGTCAGGCTGAAACAGCGGGGAGCCAAAAACGTATACATACTTGGCGGTGAAAATGCCGTCACTAAAGCCGTAGCAAGCAAGCTGACATCAATGGGTTTAACGGTTCAGCGAATTTCAGGCTCAGACCGCTACGAAACGTCCGTTGCCATTGCCAAGCATGTTGGCACAGCAACGAAAAAAGCATTCATAGCCAATGGCTCGAACTATCCTGACAGCCTTTCAGCATCTGCCATAGCAGCAAGGCAGGGCTCACCGATTCTGCTCGTTCAAAAAAGCAGCGTGCCGTCATCCGTTCAGACATTCTTAAAAGGATTTTCAAAATCGTACGTAATCGGCGGAACTGGCGTCGTGGATGGAACTGCTTTTTCCAAGCTTCCATATGGAGAGCGCATAGCAGGCTCAGACCGCTATGGTACATCGGCCAAAGTAGCCTCTAAGTTCGCAAGCTTTTCAGCGTCGCACGCCTTAGTAGTCTCAGGGCAAAATTATGCAGACGCCCTTACAGGATCTGTCTATGCGGCTCAAAAGAACATTCCGATGCTTTTAACAAAATCTTCGAGTCTGCCAACCGCTATTGGAAACTTAATCGACACTAAAAATATTGGAACTGTTACCGTCATCGGCGGAACAGCTGCTGTTTCAAACAGCGTTTTAGCCTCGATTTATTTTCCAGTGGACAAGCTGATTGAAACAGCCAAATCTCTGCAGGGCGTGCCTTATAAATACGGCGGCACGACAACCGCGGGCTTTGACTGCAGCGGCTACACAGAATATGTGTTCAATAAGCACGGCATTGACCTGCCGAGAACAACGAAGGATCAATGGAATACAGGCACTGTGGTGGCTGTTCCTCAAAAAGGAGATCTCGTCTTTTTTGAAACGGTTTCAGCAGGCCCGTCTCACGTCGGAATCTTCATTGGAAACAATGAGTTTATCCATGCGAGCTCATCAAAAGGCGTATCCATCACAACGATGGAGAACGTCTACTTTAAACCAAGATATCTTGGCACAAAAAAAGTCATTAATTAAGCGGTGAGGATACTCACTGCTTTTTTGATTGAGATTAATCCCCAAAAACATGTAAAATTTTCATAAATATCCTTAATAGTCTTGCAGGTATGCCGATGCATAACTATGATAGATTGTAGTACTTTTCATATTTTGGAGGAATACGGAAATGAATAAAATCGTTACAGCATGTGTCGTCATCCTGACCTTGTGTGCGCTTATACTCGGAAATCATCACTGGAACCAGAAAATCAGTTCCGTAAAAGCGCAGGAAGACCCGGCTAAGTCCGAAGAGATGAAGCAGGAAGAACAGCCAAAATGGCAAAAGTATGCGGCTAACCTTTCCGCACCTCTTAAAGAAAAAATAAAGAAAGCTCAAGAAGGAGGCGCGCCTCTTAAACTGGTTGCGGCCGGTTCTGAGAGCACGTCGATCCAAAGCACAGGCTGGCCGG
Source organism: Metabacillus mesotrionivorans (assembly GCF_052171315.1). Taxonomy (NCBI): domain Bacteria; kingdom Bacillati; phylum Bacillota; class Bacilli; order Caryophanales; family Bacillaceae; genus Metabacillus; species Metabacillus mesotrionivorans. Next base: position 82,705 of record NZ_JBQMFF010000008.1, read on the forward strand.
CTCTGCTTCAGTCAAAGCTTGATGCAGCTTACGGAAAAAACATTTTCGCCGTCGAGGTATTATCATATCCGGAGGGCACTACTAGAACTTTTCTTAATGAAAATCATATGGAAGATATCAGCGAAAAAAAGCCGGATATCCTGCTTCTTGAGCCTTTTTCATTAAATGACAACGGAAATGTCGGCCTTGAGAATACGCTGCTGAACCTTGAAGAGATTCTCTCAGACATTAAGCAGTCAAGTCCGGAGGCAGTCATTTACATTCAGCCGTCCCATCCCATTTTCGATGCAACCTTCTATCCTAAAGAAGTGGACGCTTTAAAAGAGTTTGCAGAAGAAAAAGACTTTACATACCTCGATCACTGGACAAACTGGCCGGATGGCAAAGATGAAAAAATGAAAACGATGCTGACAGAAGATCAGCAGGCCCCGAATGTAGAGGGCAATAAAGTCTGGGCAGAGTATCTCGCGTCCTACTTTATCGAAAACGAGAAATAGATCCTGAGAAGGGTCTATTTTTCTTTTTATTGGAAACTTGTACAATATTTGATGGGTTTTTGTGATAGAATCTTACTAGAATCTAAGTTTCGGAGGGAATCCTTTTTTATGAAAAAAATTGCTTTATTATTGTTTGCTTTTATGGGGTTAAGTCTGTTTTCGGCAGCAGAAACCGGTGCAGCCTCAATCCAAAGCTATGAAACGATTGAAAACGAAGTGAAAAAAGTATGTAATTATGACCCAGCTGTGCAGTATGGAAAAGACATTCCGTATCAGACAGCTAACTGTTTGCTTACATCTGTAGCTTTAAAAATGGACGTGCCTGCTGAAATTGTAAAGGGAGTAGCAACTCAGGAAGAAGGCACTTGGCAGCAGTTTAAAAACGGTGAACCCCTTAAATCAATAGATAACGGTTATGGAATCATGCAAATGACTCTTATTGACGATCTTGGTGATAAAGAAAAAATCAAAAATAATGCGATTTACAATATTTATTCAGGAGTGAAAAGATTAAAAGATAGTCTTATCACTCCATATGTGCAAAAAGACGATCCATTAAAGTATTTGGAAAAATGGTACTTCTCCATGTTGAGATATAACGGAAATGTCCCTAAAAATAGCCCTGTCAATAAGTGCAGTGAGCCTATAGGGGCAAGAAATACTTCCGCATATCAAGAAACAGTATTCAGCAAAATAAGAGAGTTCCAATTTATTGATTCAAATGTTGAGGATCTCATCATGAATGTGGGGGACTTCTCATATGTGTGTGATAAAGAAGGAGAACGTATTAAGTATACTAAAGGACATTTTCAGACTGTAACGGGTGTTTTGACTGAGACGAAACACTTATTTAATGAAAATGATACCTTGGTTACATATGTTCCTTCAAACTCAAAGGACATTGCAAACATTAGAAAAACTCCCACTAAAGACATAAATATAAAACCGATTCAACAAGGTAACGGAATTGTTGTTAAACCAACTGGAAATTTCGTTTATGACTTAAACACCAAAATTTCAAACCGTTTTGTTTGGTATCCTGTTAAACTTCAAGATTCCAGAGAAGGATATGCATCTTCAAGCTACCTCAAACGTGTCACGACAAGACTTGAGGGGAAGAACAGATATGAAACAGCCGTTGAAATTTCGAAAGAAGGATGGAAGCAGTCGGAAACAGTAGTAATTGCAACTGGAGAGGAATTTGCTGATGCTTTGTCGGGAACTCCGCTTGCAGCAAAATACGACGCTCCACTTCTTTTAGTTAACAGCAATCCAAGTGCTGCAAACACTGCGGTCTTTAACGAAATTAAGAGACTTAAAGCAACTAAAGCCATTCTTCTTGGCGGAAGTGACGTTGTAAGCTCCAATACTGAAAAAACCTTAAATGAATTAGGGTTGAGCGTTTCAAGGATTGCCGGTTCAGACCGTTATGTGACATCTGCTAAAATTGCAGAACAGATATCTTCAAATACCGCTATTCTTGCAATTGGCACAAACTTTGCAGACGCTGTTTCAATTGCTCCTTATGCAGCTAAAAATGGGCACCCAATTCTGCTCACAAGAAAGACCGGCATTCCAGCTGCAATCATGCCAGCTGTCAATAAAGCGAGTAAAGCTTATGTAATAGGCGGAGATGATATCATTTCAAATGAAGTGTTCAATTCTCTAAAGGCTAAAAATCCAGTAAGAATCAGCGGCAAAGATCGTTATGCAACAAGTAAAGCGATCATTAATCAATTGCCGCTAGGAAATAATGAAATTTTCGTTGCTACAGGCATGAATTTCCCTGATGCATTGTCAGGTGCTGTGCTGGCAGCAAAAAATAATTCGTCTATTATGTTGGCCAAAGAGAATAACAAGGGCTTGGACGTCATAGATAATTACCAATCTGTTACGATACTTGGTGGTGCACAATCAAGTACAATACCAAATCCACAAATTACGTATCAAATGGAAGAAGACATGATCAACCTCCTGAAATAAACCCCAGCCTGCCGGACAACTCCGGCAGGCTTTTTCAATATTCCCCGGGAAACATGTCGCCTTATGACAAAATATGCCGGGACCAATTCCTCACTGGAAATCCTATACCAAAAAATAAATGGAATGTGCATAAAAACTCGGAGTCTGTCATCCCGGCACCTTTCTGATTTTTGCTTTTAAACATCGATGCATCAAAGGATAACAGGGTTATCTTAGGGGCTATCCATGTCGCAATTTGTCTTTCTTTTATTAACGAATAAAAGTTTTTATAAATGTTTGACTATTCAATATTTTACAAATAGAATAAGAGAGTAAATATATTCTATCTATGTAAAAGGAGGGATAAATTAGAAGTTTTTGAGAATTGCGAGGCTAATTTACTAGGGGGGTCAAGTAGTTGAAAGTTAAGCTGAAAAGATCGTTATTTTTAATGTTCGCTTTCTTGCTGGTTTTCTCAAATGCAGCTATGGCAGCTGTTCCAACGGTTCAAAAAGGGAATGCAAATACTGAAGTGAAGAAAAACTTCGGCAAGCAGACACTTAAAAATCCTGACACAGGAAAACAGTACAAGAGTTCAGATAAAGTACGTGTAATTGTCGAAGTAGAAGGCGAGCCTGCAATTACATATGCAACAAAACAAGGGAAGAAATTTGATGCTCTGCCAAAGGCTAAACAGGACGAGCTGAAAGCCAATGCTCTTAAAGAGCAAAAAGCTGTCAAAAATCAAATCGCTTCCAAAAATCTTGGAATGAAATTCGAACAGGAATTTACAACAGTCGTCAACGGTTTCTCCGGAGAAGTTCAATACGGCAAGATTGCTCTCATTGAGAAGCTGACTGGTGTAAATAATGTAACAATTGCTCATGAATACGAGCGTCCAAAAGTAAAGCCTGATATGAAGTACAGTAAAGAACTGGTTGAAGCGCGCGAGTCATGGGACCTTGGCTATGACGGAGAAGGCATGATCGTCGGAATTATCGACACAGGTCTTGATCCAAGCCACAAAGACATGATTTTAAGCGAAGATACAGTTCCTGCCCTTTCTGAAGGTGCTGTAAATGATGTTAAGTCTGAGTTTGGCCTGCCTGGCAAGTTCTATACAGAAAAAGTGCCATATGGCTATAACTATATGGATGAAAACGAAGAAATTCTTGATCTTGGACCTGGCGCTTCCATGCACGGCATGCATGTCGGCGGAACAGTCGGGGCAAATGGCGATGAAGATAACGGCGGCTTAAAAGGTGTGGCTCCTGAAGCGCAGCTTTTAGCTCTTAAAGTTTTTGGAAATGATCCGGAAATGCCGTCTACATGGGGCGACATTTATATTAAAGCGATTGATGATGCGATTGCTCTTGGTGCAGATGTGCTGAACATGAGCTTAGGCTCAACAGCATCGTTTGTACTGCCTGAAGATCCTGAGCAGATGGCCATTGCAAGAGCTGTTGAAAATGGCGTATTTATGGCTCTTTCAGCCGGTAACTCTGCTCATTTAGGAAATGGTTTTGCAAACCCGTATGCAAGCAATCCTGACGTTGGAGTAGTAGGAGCTCCTGGTCTGTCTTACGATTCACTTCAGGTCGCTTCACTTGAAAACTCTACAATTGACCTTGATGCAATGAAGGTGGATGCAGATGGTGCTCCATTTGGTACAATCGGATACCAAAAACAGGACGGACCTAAGTTCCTTGATAAATTTAAAGGGCAAAAGCTTGAAATTGTATATGTAGGCGACGGTCAGCCTGCAGGTTATGAAGGAAAAGATGTTAAAGGTAAAGTTGTATTTGTTGTACGGACTGGAAGCTATTTCTATACAAATATCCAGAAAACCGCTGAAGCACAGGGTGCTGCAGGTGTCATCATCCGCGGTTTGCCTGCACATGGCGATTATGTGAATATGGCTCTTGATAAGCCGGTTATTCCAATCATCTCCCTGAGTGTAGCTGACGGAAACGCACTTGAAGCACAGGCAAAAGCAGGCAAAAAGCTTGAAGTGACCTTCGGTGATGACAAAGTAGCGGCTCCTAATGCCGATGCAGGAAAAATGTCTGCCTTCACTTCCTGGGGTATAACGCCTAACCTTGATTTCAAACCGGAAATTACGGCACCGGGCGGTAAAATTCTGTCTACATTCCAAGACAATCAGTACGGTATCATGAGCGGAACATCCATGGCTTCTCCTCACGTTGCCGGCGGATCTGCGATTGTTCTTGAGAAAGTGGACGAGCTGTTTGATCTTGAAGGAGCAAAACGAGTTCAGATGGCGAAAAACATTCTTATGAATACGTCTCAGCCAGTTATGGATAAAGGTTATGTGAATAATGCACTAGGATGGGAAGTTCCTTACTCCCCGCGCCGCCAGGGTGCAGGCCTGATGAAGCTTTACTCAGCGCTTAACACTCCTGCTGTAGTAACGGAGTCAAAAACAGGAGAAGGCAAAGTAGCTCTTAAAGAAGTTGGCGATCAAGTGGAGTTTACCCTTGATATTAAAAACTTCAGTGAACAGGCTGTTGCATATGATGTGAAGGCGAATGTTCAGACTGATTTTGCGAATGAAGGATCCCTGGGCTATGCTCCTAACGGGCTTGAAGCACAGGAATTAATTGATGCAGTTATTCAAATCAACGGCAAAAGCACTGATAAAGTGGAGCTTGCAGCCGGCGAAACGAAAACAGTCAAGGTAACATTGGATACGACAAACGCCAAAGTGTTAGGTGATGACGTCGAAACACCTGTATCTGTAAAAGATGTCTTCAAAAACGGATACTTTGTAGAAGGCTTCGTAACATTCACGGCTGAAGGCCTATCTCAGCTTACGGTTCCTTATGTGGGCTTCAATGGAGACTGGGGCAAAGCGCCAATCCTTGATGCCATGAATTTTGACACAGAGAACGAAACGTTCTACGGAGATGCTGGGGTAGTGACACGTGACGGAAACAGCTTTAACTATCTTGGTTTTGATGCATTCAACAGCAAAATGCCTTTTGATGCACGCAAAATTGCGATTTCACCTAATGGTGATGGAAGCCAGGACGAGATCATTCCTGTTCTGTCCTTCCTGAGAAATGCGAAAGAAGTGAAATTCAACGTTCTTGACGAGAACAAAAACCAGCTGCGTGCAATCCGCACAGAGCTTGAAGTCCGCAAGCATTATTTTGACGGCGGCTCAGGTCCGACGTACTCATTAAATCCTGCTGCACAGTGGGATGGAAAAGTGAAAAATGCTCTTGTTAAAGACGGGCAGTATTACTATGAAATCGCCGCTACGGTCGATTTCCCTGGTAAAGCTCCTCAAAAAGTACACGTACCTGTGATTGTTGATACGGTTCAGCCGACATTAACAGCTGAATTCAATAAAGACACAGTCACATTTGAAGGATCAGATGACCGTTCAGGTCTTGCATACTTTGATGTCCTTGTTAATGGCCAGTCTGTTGTCGGCAAAGATAAAGCCGGAAACCCGCTGACTCTTGCGCCAACAACAAAAGAATTCAAGATTGCCGATCTTAAAGCCGGTTCAACGGTAACCGTTCTTGCGGCAGACAATGCAGGAAACACTTCTGCTAAAGAATTTAAAGGCGTGAATGACGGAACCATTCCTTCAATCATTGCTGAGCTTCCTGAAGCACTGGGAACGTATGATACGAGCGAAGTGCCTGTAAAAGGCTATATCACAGATGAGTCTAAAGTGACGAACTTTACAGTTGCAGGAAAACCTGTAGAGCTGAAATGGAACGCTGAGTTAAAACGCTATGAATTTGATACAAAATTGACGCTTGAAGACGGCTATCACAGCGTGACAATGGCGGGAGAAGACGAGGCAGGAAACAAGATTTCCTTCATCAAACGCTTCTTTGTTGATACGACAGCTCCTGAACTGACTGTTGAAGCACCTTCTTCTGTTAGTGAAGCAACTGAAAAAGTAACGCTTAAAACAACAGCATCAGACAATTTCGAAGAGCTTCGTGTGACAGTTGACGGAGATGAAGTTTTCGTTAACCTTCTGAAAGAGCCTTACGGAATGAACAAAATTACGAAAACGCTAAGCACGGATGTTTCCCTTCAGCCTGGAGAAAACACATTCATGGTTGAAGCAACTGACCTCGCGGGACACAAGACAGTAAAAGAAGTAAAAGTATACCGCGGAGATGACAAAGTCAGCCGCATCAGCGGAAAGAACCGCTATGAGACAGCTGCAGCAATCAGTGCAGAGGGCTGGGAAAGCTCAGAGCTTGTCTTCCTTGCAAAAGGACAGGACTTTGCAGATGCTTTAGCAGGTGTTCCTCTTGCAGCTCAATATGACGCTCCAATTTTACTGACAGATTCAAAAGGTTTGTCAGGTGCTACAAAAGCAGAACTTGACAGACTTGGTGCAGAAACTGTTGTCATCCTTGGAGGAACAGGCGCTGTATCAAAGGCTGTAGAAGATCAGCTTAAGAAGCTTGGCTATGATGTTGACCGTATTGCAGGTAAAGACCGCTGGACAACGGCAGCTGCTATTGCAGAAGAAGTAGCTCCGGATGGATCTGAAGATGCAGTCGTAGTCAATGGCACAAGCTTTGCAGATGCTCTTGCTGTAGCTTCTTATGCAGGACAATACGGCATGCCGGTTGTCTTGTCACAAAAAGATAAGCTTCCTGGTGCATCAAGCAAAGTTCTTAAAGAGCTTGGTGTTAAAAACACATTGGCAGTCGGCGGACCAGTGGCCCTTGCTGACAGTGTAGTGAAAAATCTTCCTGGCGCTGAGAGAATCTACGGCAAAGACCGTTATGCAACAAGCGTGAAGCTTGCTGAATTCTTCGAGCCGGAATTAGACGTTGTTTATGCAGCTACAGGTCTTAACTTCGCTGATGCATTAGCAGGCGGAGCACTTGCAGCCAAGCATGAAAGCGGAGTAATCTTAGTCGGCAAATCACTTTCTTCAGATGTGCGCAAGTTCTTTGAAGAAAATGAAATCGGCGAAGTAAAAGTATTTGGCGGTGAAACAGCCGTTTCAAATGACATCCTTGCTGAAATCAACAAAATTGTACGCTAAATCATGAAGAAAGCTGTCGGATTTTAAATCCGGCAGCTTTTTCCTGTTTTCAGTTCAAAAGTAGCAGATAGAGGAAAGAAGATTTCCCTATTTCTCTTTCAATCTCTAACTTTTCTGAAATTGTCAGATAGCCGGTGCTATAATAGGAGAGTACTAGCGAATCATGCAGAAAAAAGGAGAGTGAACGATGAACAGCAAGTCATGGATGCTTGGCATCCTTCTATTTGTCATGCTATTTTTGGCCCCGAACACCGGTTTTGCAGAAAAAGTGCTGGTGATTGATCCGGGTCATGGAGGCAAATTCAGCGGCACATGCGGCCTGACGGGTAATACGACCGGCTTCTGTGAAAAAAACGCCAACCTGATTGTTTCTCAAAAAGTAAGAGATTTGCTTAAGACGAGCGGGATCAAAGTATATCTTACAAGAGACAAGGATATGGAATTTGCTCCATACTTGAAAAAAGCTGATGGCAGCACAGACGGCGGGGACTTTGATATCCGCATGAGAACCGCCAATTCATTTGCAAGCGGAAACAACGATAACAGTGTCTTTATTTCTCTCCATCATAACGCACATCCAAGCAATCCATATGTAAAAGGCTATGAAACCTATTTCTACAATGGTGTTGATCATGCAAAGGAAGAGTATCCGCACGATCCGATGCAAATCAAGTACTTGGCAGACAACCGCAGACTGGCGAATGAAATTCATCCGACAGTGCTTGCGAAGCTTGGATCTATCGACAGAGGCATTATGGATGATCAGAGCTTTTATGTCATCCGCAATGCACAGATGCCTGCAGTCCTTGTAGAAATGGGCTTCATGACAAACCGTGAAGAAGAAGCGCGCATCAAAACAGCTGATTTCCAGAATAAAGCTGCCCAGGCGCTTGCTTCATCCGTCGTCAATTATTTCAAAGTTTTTGAAGTCTATGATATCAGCAGCAATAAAAAGCTTTATACGTCAAAATCAAAAGATCAGGCCCTTACATACGCTAAAAAACAGTCAAAACCGGTCAGAGTTTTTGACAAAAATGCTCAGAAAGATATCTATAAAACAACGGCTCTCTATGAAGTGCATCACCGTACCGTCGGCAAACTGGGAGATTTCTATACCTCACCGGATGCCATGGAGTATGCACAGAGCTACCGCAATACAAGACTGGTCTATAAAAGTACAGGATTTACACTGTGGTCTAACTTCCTGCCTGCTAAATATGAACTATACGTAAGCGGCACGAAGAAAGGAAGCTACGTAGACTTTGAACATGCGCGCCATATTGCAGAGAAGAATGCTCCAAACGCAAGAGTCATTAATAAAGTTTCGGGCGAAATTGTCTTTACGAATATCGCAAACGACAAAGTGACAAGAAAGCTTCCTGTCATAAAGCTTGCCGGGGATGACCGCTACAAGACAGCCATCAGCGTGTCACGTAAAATGTACCCTGCAGGTTTTGCAGACAGCAAGCCTGACAAAACGATTCTTATTGCAACAGGCACAGAGTATGCGGACGCTCTTTCTGCCGGACCGCTCTCACGCAAGCACGGCGCTGCGCCAATCCTTTTAGTGAAAGGAACCTCGCTTGGGACAGACACAATAAATGAAATCAGCCGTCTTAAAGCGAAAAAAGCGATTATTCTCGGAGGAGAAGTCGCGGTTACAAAAGGGATTGAAACACAGCTTCAATCAATGAAACTCTCGACACAGAGAATCAGCGGAGCAAACCGCTTTGAAACGAACCAGAAAATCCTGAACGAGATAGGAAATGTTGACGGCTATTTCATTGCTTCAGGCAGAAACTATCCTGATGCATTGGGTGCAGCACCGATTGCAGCCCAGAAAAATTGGGCCATCATGCTTTCGGATACGAAGTCACTTCCAAGCGCGTCAAGTGCAAAGCTGAAAGGCAAACAGGCTCTTATCGTCGGCGGGACGAGCGTGCTGACATCAGCGGTCGATACGCAGGTGAAAAACGCAGGACCGTCAAGCTATACGCGTTTAGCCGGGGAAAACCGATATGAAACGCTCGCTAAAGTATTATGGAAATTCGATTCCAGTTTAAGCTCAGATTCTATCATGGTATCAACAGGAGCGAACTTCCCTGATGCGCTGGCGGCAGCACCGCTTTCCATCGTAACGAAAGCGCCGCTGATTTTGACAGGCCCGGCAATCAACCGTCCGCTTGAAACCTATATTATGGAATACGGCGGGAAGCATCATATGAAGGAAATGACGCTGGTAGGCGGGGCAGTCCCTGCTGAAATGAGCAGCGAGATCTTCAACAGAATCAGATAATAGAAAAGATTCGGGCTTGAAGTCATATGCCCGGATCTTTTTTAGATAAGGAATGATAAATATGAAAAAATGGATGTTTATTTTGGGTGTGACTCTCATAGTTGCAGCCGGCTGTTCTCAGGAGCCGGAAGAAGCTGTGCAAGAACCGGAATCAGAAGCTCCGGTACAGGACGAAAAACCTGCGGCAGAACCAGAAAAAGAGAGCAAGCCATCTGAAGACACTGAGCCGTCAGATCAGGCAAAGGAAGAAAAAGAGAAAGAAGAAGGCAATGAAAGTTCTAAAGAAATGACAGGAAATTCCGATAAAAAGAAAGAGAGCAAGAATAGTTCGGACGGTCCTTACAAGGCCTACCGTCCTAAGACCGGAGCAACCAAGCAGTTTGAGGAACAGGGGACCGTTTTGCTGACGGAAACAATTACCGCAGCAAATGATGACTATGTTCAGATTGCTCTGAGATTAGGAGATTCAACAACTACCCAGATCTATAAGTGGACAGGCTCTGAAATGACTCTCGTCTATGAGGACAGAGAGCTTCAGGATCACACGGCGGATCTGCTTGATACATTTGAACCGAATATGAATGAAAAGCTGCTCGGTGAAGGTGCTGACTGGAAGCTGCTAGATTCTTCTGCAGCGGTTGAAACACCATACGGAAAAATCGAAAACGCGGTTGTCATTCAGAAAACATCAAATGAGGTAGTGGGAGAAGAAACGATTTTCACCAGGTATTATGCGCCCGGCCTTGGACTGGTAAAAGAAGATTTTGAACTGACAGGCGAAAATGGGTATAAGGGTGAGTCAAGTCTGTCCTCTGTTGAATAAACTAGTAATTCTATAAGCTCTCAATCTATTATTGCGGAGGAATTACTGTTGAATAAGGTTTTTATGTCAATTGTTGCGTTAACTCTCTTCTTTTTGTTTTCTGAAGAAAATGCGTTCGCTGCTTCTGGTAATCCTTCAGAAGTCTCTGTCAGTCTGAAAAACTATGTCGGAAAAGCAAAGGAAGTTACGGTCACAGTTGACGGTGAATATATGCTGTCAGGGGAATCCGGCTTTCTTTTGAAAAAAGGCAATACGTATAAAGTGAAAAATGAAAACGGAGTGCTGGTGCTTTACAACGGAAGCGCTAAAGCTAAAACTCTCGGCAGCTCAGGCGCCTTTGATCCGGTGAAGTATGGAACGGAGAATGTGATCAGCATTAACGGCCGTCCATATTTGGGCACGATGAAGTTTGCTGTTGAAAACAGCGTCTATGTGCGCCCTGTGAATCAGCTTCCGCTTGAAGATTACCTGAAAGGCGTCGTTCCCGGTGAAATGCCTTCAGGCTGGCCAGTTGAATCCCTTAAGGCACAGAGTGTAGCAGCCAGAACGTTTGCCCTGAAAAGAATCAATCAGACAATTGACGATACCGTCAGCTTTCAGAAATACGATGGTTATATCTGGTCAACTTCCATTTATGCCAACACCAATACAGCTGTAAACCGTACGAAAGGGCAGGTTCTCGAAGCGGACAGCAAGCTTATTGACGCTCCTTACAGCTCAAGCAATGGCGGCCGAACTGAAAATAACGCCAACGTGTGGACGTCAGGAACTCCGCTGTCTTATCTCCCTTCAAAAACTGATCCTTTTGATCCGGTGAACAGCTGGACAGTCGCGGTAAACGAAGTCCAAATTAACCCTGCATCACTGAACCTGGCTAATCCGGGTTCATGGTGGACAGCTGTAAAAGAAAAAGATGAAAAATACGCAGCAGCCATAAAAACCTGGCTGAAGACAGATAAAAATTATACAGACAAAGACCTTAAGATCGTAAATGTAAAAAACCTTGCAGTATCAAGTGAAAAAACAAGCGGCGACCGGAGAAAAACGGGCAGCTACCGTCTTGAATTTTATGTGAAGAACGCAAATGGAACCTATCAGATGAAAGACGGAAAAATTGCGACGGTCGTCAAAGAAGGCGTCAACGTCAATATTTCCATTCTCCGTTCAATGTTTGGAACAACGAATTTTAAAAGCCATCTCATTGACTCGCTTACATTTGAAAAAGGCATCTATACGTTCAGCGGCCGGGGATATGGGCACGGCGTCGGCATGAGCCAGTACGGAGCCAAAGCTATGGCGGATCAGAAAAAGAATTATATGCAAATTACCGATTTCTATTATCCGGGAACGAATTATGATAACTACATTCATAATGTTATAGAAGAAATTGAAGGGTACGACCGCTACGAAACAAGTTCGGAAATCGCGAAATTCGGCTGGTCCTCCGCCAAAACAGTCTTTATCGGCAGAGGAGACAATCCCGTTGATGCTTTAACAGGAAGCGTACTTGCCAAGAAGTTTAATGCTCCTCTGCTTTTGACAAACCCAAATCAATTATCAGATTCAGTCAGACAGACATTGAATACGTTTGATCCTGCTGCCATCATCATTCTGGGCGGAACAACGGCTGTATCCGCAGAAGTTGAATCAGAATTAAGAAACATCGCACCGGCAGTTGAGCGCATCAGCGGCTCTGAACGCTATGAAACGGCAGCCTTGGTCGCAAGACAGGTCGGACACTCAGGTGAAGTTTTCATCACATCCGACAGCAGCAATTCACCTGATGCATTGTCCATTGCCTCTTATGCGGCGGCAGAGCAAATTCCAATCCTCTTTGCCAAAAAAGATGCCGTGCCAAAAGCTGTCTCTGATTATATAAAAGACAGCGGAGTGCGCAAAGTGACCGTTATTGGAGGAGATGTCGCTGTGTCTGCCAAAGTGTTTGCTGAACTTGAGACACTTGTCGGCAAAGGAAACGTAGACCGTGTAGACGGCAAAAACCGCTACGAAACGAGCATCAATATCGTCAAGAAATATAACCTTGATACACGTAAAATCTTCTTTGCGCAGGGAACTGAATTCATCGATGCTCTTCCGGGTTCAGTGCTTGCAGCCAACACAAGATCGCCGATCATCCTTGTTGACCAGGATTCTGTTCCGACTCCAGTATCAAGCTATATTTACGATAATATGACCTTTATCCCGCATATTCACTACCTTGGCGGAAAAGGTGCAATCACTGCACAAAACCGAATCAACCTGCAAAACTGGTTTTTGCAGTAGGTCATTAAGCCGGCTCTCTATAGGAGAGCCGTTTTTTTATGTGCCTGCGGTTGGCGCGCGAAGCTGGATCCTTTAGTCCTTGCTGCGCTGCTAAAAGCAAAATGCCCAACTGCAGTTAGAGAAAGAGGGGGCGGCGGTTTGATTTTTTTATAGCACTTTAGGTATGAGGGAGTGGTGGTGAAGTGCAGTAGACAGGTTTTAACGGCACTTTGCCGGTGAGTGAGTGTTTGAAAAGTGTAGTAAGCAGGGTTTAGCAACAATTTGCGGTTGAGCGAGTGGTTGGAAAGTGTAGTAAACGGGTTTTAACAACACTTTGTGGTTGTGAGGGTGGTTGGAAAGTGTAGTAAACGGGTTTTAGCAACACTTTGGGTTGAGCGAGTGGTTGGAAAGTGTAGTAAAAGGGTTTTAGCAACACTTTGTGGTTGAGCGAGTGGTTGGAAAGTGTAGTAAACGGGTTTTAGCAACACTTTGTGGTTGAGAGAGCGGTTGGAAAGTGTTGTAAAAAGGGTTTTAGCGACACTTTGTGGTTGAGAGAGTGGTTGGAAAGTGTAGTAAACGGCTTATAGCAACACTTTGTGGTTGAGAGAGCGGTTGGAAAGTGTAGTAAAAGGGTTTTAGCAACACTTTGCGGTTGAGAGAGTGGTTGGAAAGTGTAGTAAAAGGGTTTTAGCGACACTTTGTGGTTGAGCGAGTGGTTGGAAAGTGAAGTTAACAGGTTTTAGCAACACTTTGTGGTTGAGAGAGTGGTTAAAAAGTGTTGTAAACATTTTGCAAGAACGGCTGATTCCGCATTTCGCATTGTCCAGCTCCGCCTCCCAGCCCTTCCGTCAGAACAAAATCCCCCAAAAAGTCAAAACCGGACTTTTCGGGTGATTTCTTTTCTGCCTGTCAGGCCTAAAAGGTCGGCTCCGCTTTTCGGTTTACCAAACTTTCATAAAACATTAAAGGAATCAATCCTCCCTGTGTTGTACTATTATAGGAGAGACTTTATACGACATTACCGGGGGGATTTTGACATGCGAGTGAGGAAAGCGATTATTCCGGCGGCTGGGCTTGGTACGAGGTTTTTGCCGGCTACGAAGGCACAGCCGAAAGAGATGCTGCCGATTGTGGATAAGCCGACGATTCAGTACATTATTGAAGAGGCGGTTGCGTCTGGGATTGAAGATATTCTGATTGTTTCCGGCCGCGGGAAGCGTGCCATTGAGGATCATTTTGATAAATCGTATGAGCTTGAAGAGACGCTAGTGAAGAAAGAGAAATGGGATTTGCTCAGCAAAGTTCAGGGTATTTCCGAGCTTGCGAACATTCATTATATCCGCCAGAAAGAGCCGCTTGGTCTTGGGCATGCTATTTATTGTGCAAGACGCTTTATCGGCAATGAGCCGTTTGCGGTTATGCTCGGGGATGACATCGTTCAGTCTGATGTGCCTTGCCTGAAGCAGCTGATTGATGTGTACGATCAGTTCCAGAGCACAGTCATCGGCGTGCAAAAGGTCAAGCCTGAAGATGTGTCCAAATACGGAATCGTCAGTTATAATCAAAACGAAAAGAAAGCCGATAACGTGTACAAAGTGCGGGACCTGGTTGAAAAGCCAAAGCGCGAGGATGCTCCTTCCAATACTGCGATTCTCGGGCGGTATATCCTTCGTCCCGAGATTTTCGAGATACTCGGAAATTTAAAGCCGGGCTCAGGAGGAGAAATCCAGCTGACAGACGCACTGAAAGAGCTTTCCCAAAAAGAAGAGGTAACGGCATATCATTTTGTCGGCAAGCGCTATGATGTGGGAGATAAGCTTGGTTTTATTCAGGCGACGATTGATTTTGCGATGGATAATGAAGAACTTAGAGATGATATTGTGAAGTATATTAAAAGCAAAGTTTCAAACTAGAAAGGTAGGATTCTTTTGAGAGTATCAGTAGCCGGAACAGGATATGTAGGACTGGTTACAGGGGTGTGTCTTGCAGAAATCGGGCACCGCGTAACGTGTGTTGACATTGACGAGCAGAAAATTGCCAAGCTGACTCAGGGGATTTCACCTATCTATGAACCTGGTTTAGAAGAACTGATGAAGAAAAATCATGAGGCTGGCCGCCTTGATTTTACAACTGATTCAGCACAGGTTTACGGCGAGAGCGACGTGATCTTCATCGCGGTTGGAACACCTGAGAATGAAGATGGCTCAGCCAATCTTACATATGTAAACGCCGCAGCTGAGCAGATAGCGAAACAGCTGAAAAAGGATGTTGTGGTCGCGGTGAAAAGCACCGTTCCGGTCGGGACAAATGAACACGTGCTGAATGTGATGAATCAGCATAAGCCTCTCTCCGTTAAAGTTGAGGTTGTATCCAACCCTGAATTCTTAAGGGAAGGGTCAGCAATTCATGATACGTTCCATGGAGACCGCATTGTCGTCGGTTCAGAGACGGCATCGGCCGGTGACCTGCTTGAAGAACTTTACAAGCCTCTTCGCATTCCTGTCGTCAGGACTGATATCCGGAGTGCAGAGATGATTAAATATGCAGCTAATGCGTTTCTGGCCACAAAAATAAGTTTCATCAACGAAATTGCCAACATCTGCGAGAAGCTCGGAGCGGATATTGAGGATGTTGCTGAAGGCATTGGAAAAGATGCTCGGATCGGGCCGCAGTTTTTAAAGGCAGGCATCGGGTACGGCGGCTCCTGTTTTCCAAAGGATACGAAAGCACTCGTTCAGCTTGCGGGAAATGTGCAGCACCAGTTTGATTTGCTCGATTCGGTTATTTCGGTTAACAACCGCCAGCCCCTGAAGCTGATTGAATCTGCCAGAAAGCATTTGGGCAGCCTCTCCGGGAAAAAAGTGGCCCTTCTTGGTCTTGCTTTTAAGCCGAATACAGATGATGTGCGGGAAGCGGCATCTCTGGTTCTTGCGAAGGAGCTTGTAAAAGAGGGTGCCGCTGTTTCAGGCTATGATCCAATTGCAGCGGAAGAGGCACGCAAAGTTCTCGGAGATTCCATCACTTACTGTGATTCCGTCTCAGAAGCGATCGAAGGGGCTGATGCAGCTTTTATCGTGACAGAGTGGGACTCTATCACTTCATACCCGATGGATCTTTACCGTGAAAAAATGAAGCAGCCTCTGCTCTTTGACGGCAGAAACATTTACAGTCTCCGGGATATTCCGGACTGGATGACGTATATTTCAGTAGGAAGAAAAGAAATTGTCCGTGCATGACGGCCCTCAAATTTGAGGGCCATTTTTTTGTGGTTTTTTCTAAAGTTTTCCCAGTTGGATGCGATATATAAAAGGAGTGGACTGTGCGGAAAAAAGTCCCAGTATCAATCAACCGGGAGGAACAAATAGAATGAAAAAGCTTTTAGCCAGCTTGCTGGCCGTTTTACTGCTGACTGCTGGAGTCTTTCAGGCGATGCCGGCTCATCAGGCAGAAGCAGCTGCCGCCTTTACCTATTATGCCAAAAATGACTTTCAAGCACGGACAGGACCTGGCGATCATTATGCCAAAGCGTTACATGTTCCATTTCAGACTGCCTTTGCTGTAAAACAAGGTGCAATCAAGAACGGCTGGGCAAAAATTCAGCTGAACGGCAAAACACTTTATGCGAAATCATCTTATATTACTAACAAAAAGCCAGCAAAAATCTATTTCAGCTACTATACAAAAGAACCGGTGAGTTTTTACGCAGGAAGAGGGACTCATACGAAACGCTACGGATCGATTGCGGAGGATGCGATCATCAAAGTAGGAAAAGGAACGGTATTAAATGGATGGGTGGAAATTCTGCACAATGGAAAAAACTATTATGCGGACTATTCCAAGCTGACATCCAAGCCACCGGTCTTCTTTACTTATTATGCGGTGAAAGATTTCACTTTATATAATGAAAGAAATAAGATAACACCGAAAAAAAAGGTATCAACAGGCTCTGCAGTCAAAGTGAAAAAAGGCAGCGTGCAAAACGGGTGGAGCCGGATTGAGTACAATGGCCTGAAAGGATATGCCCCGTACAGCAGCATTGCAAGCAAGCCTGCTGCGGCCGTTTATTTTACGTATTATGCAAATAAAAATACGGGCATTTACAGTACAACAAACACATCTTCAGGCAAGCTTGCCTCTCTAGTTCTAAATGATCAAATGAAAATTGAAAAGGGCAGCATATCAAACGGGTGGGCTGTGACGTCTTTTAACGGAAAAGATGCTTATGTGCCTTCGGCTGATATTTCGAACAAGCCGGTACCGGTTAAAGCGGAAGATCTTACGTACTACGTAAGAGAGGAATTAAATCTCCGCTCCAAGAAAACAACCGCTTCCAGCATTATCCTGACCATTCCACGGGGAAATAAAGTGGAGATCCTGAACCCTGAAGAACTGAAGGAAGAATGGATTTCTGTCAGATACAGCGGAAAAACGGGGTTTGTGAAGACGAGCTACCTGACTCTTGAACCGCAGCCTAAAGAAACAGCTCTTTCAAAGACAATTGTCCTTGATCCGGGCCACGGAGGAAAAGATCCTGGCGCCATCGGCAACGGTCTTCAGGAAAAAGCGGTTGTGCTTGATGTCGGAAAGCTTGCTTCAGATAAACTGAAAAAGCTTGGCTACAATGCCTACATGACAAGAGATAATGACACGTTTCTTTCATTAAATGAACGGACGGACTTTACATATACGAAAAATGCCGGTGTCTTTGTCAGTCTTCATATGAATGCAAGTACAGCTGCATCAGCAAACGGCACAGAAACGTTTGCTACAAACGGTTCGAATGCAAGTGCAGCTGCATCTGCAAAAAGTTCGAAAGCAAGCAGCAGCTTCAGAGCTTCTTCTCTTACTCAGGGTGAGAAGGATGACAGCGCAAAGCTTGCGGAATTTATTCAGGCAAGATTAATCAAAGCTCTCGGCACACGTGACAGAAGCACGAAAAAAGAAGCGTTTTATGTCATCGATAAAAACTACACAAGATCTGTCCTCGTGGAAATGGGCTTTATCTCGCACTCCGGGGACGCAGCCATTTTCAAAACATACGACGGCAAAAACAAAGCTGCAGAAGCCATCACACAGGGCGTAAACGATTTCTATCTGTGGAAGAACGGCAAGTGAAACAAAAAGACCTGAAACACGTGATCCGCGGTTTCAGGTTTTTTTATGGTTGTTAACGAAAGACTATATTCGATATAATAAGTAGGTCCTTGCAGAATACGTCGAAAAATTATGCAAAAACTACATATAGAACTTATACAAATTACGTTAAGCCATTAGCTAATTGGAGGAGTTTTTTTGAGTAAAAATATCATAGATCGCGTCAATGAAGCTTATTATGGAGCTTTAGGAACGGATTTCAGCAAAAAAACGAGAGAACGCATCAACTGGATTGTGACACGTGTTACGGGAAACAAGGTGCTCGACATCGGCTGTTCACAAGGTATTAATGCCATCCTCCTCGGCCGGGAAGGCAAAAAAGTAGATGGAATCGATATCTCCCGGGAATCGATCGATTACGCCATTAAAGAGCTTGGCAAGGAACATCCGTCCGTTCAAGCTTCTGTCACATTCAAAGTATCGAATTTCATGACTGATGACGAAATTGAAAAGGATTATGATACGATCCTTCTGACAGAGGTGCTTGAGCATATCAGTGATCCTGAAGCTTTCCTTAAGAAAACCCTGGCTCATCTTAAGCCGGGCGGCAGACTGATTGTCACCGTCCCGTTTGGCATCAATGATTTTATCGACCATAAGCGGACGTACTATTATTCATTATTGGCAGAACAAATCGGCCCTCATTTTAAAATTGAGTCCTTTGATTATTTAGGAAGATGGTCAGGCGTCGTCTGCACAGCTTCTCCTGAAGAAAATCTGCCTTTTTATACAAAAGAGAATCTGCAGAAGCTTGAACAGGGCTTTTACGCCCTGGAAAGAGATTATATGCAGCGCATCGGAACCCTTGCAGGTCAGACTGCAAAACAGGAAAAAGAGCTAAAAGAGCTTCGGCAGCCTAAAGAGTCTGGCGACACGCTGTATGAACAGCTGAAAGCACAGATTGCAAAGCAGGAGGAATATATCCGCCAGCTGCAGATTGAAACGGTTGAGCTTTTAAACCGCGAAGAAGATGCACTTAAAGCAGCTCTTGCAGCCGTAAATAAAATCGAAGATGCGAACCGAAAAGCATCTTATATTGAGCACCGCTATAATGTCCTGAAAAAATCCCGATTTGGCAGAGTTCAGCTGAAGTACTGGGCATTGAAGAAAAAACTAGCCGGAAGAGGTAAGAAATAATGCTTAAAGTGGAAATACTCAAACGTTTAGAGAAAGTCCGACTAACTAGAGCAAAGAAAATGGGGTATGACATCGAAGAGGAGCACGTGCGGAAAAATGAAAAGCCCCTCTACGATAAAGGCATCAGCGTTATTATCCCAACCTATAAAGGTGAAAAAGTCATAAAAAAATGCCTGACTTCATTGGCTGATCAGACAATTGATCATTCCATGTTTGAAGTAATCATTGTCATCAACGGCGAAAAAGACAATACAGAAGAGATGATCGGACAGATTGCCCTGGAAAGAAACATGTCCAATATCCGTGTCGTGACAATGGACGAAGCAGGAGCATCGATTGCGCGCAATAAAGGAATTTCGCTTGCAGCACGTGAATATGTCACGTTCCTTGACGATGACGATTATTTTTCTGCCAATTTCCTTGAGGAAATGTACAAGCAGGCAAAGCCTGATACAGCTGTTATTTCTCAAATTTACAATGTTGAGCCGGACGGAAACATTCAATCTTCCAATCCGATCAACCGCCAGATTTTAAAGTCCGTCATCAGCAAACAAAGCCCTTATATGAAGCTTCACACTGTCCTTACCATCAATGCGTGCAAGCTGATTCCGACTTTATATGTACAAAAGTATAAATTTGATGAGAGCCTTAAAAGCGGTGAAGACGTCGTCTTTTTCACAGAGCTTTTCGTTAAAAACGACCTTAAGTTCGCAGTGGCTTCATTAACTAAAAAAGCTGTATACTACCGCACGCTAAGGGAAAACTCCATTTCCCGCCAGGCAATGACGTTTAACTTTAACGTCGAACAGCGTGCAGACTGCATCGAGAAAATGAATGAACTGCTTGTTCCAGATCTGCCTTTTGAAAAGCGCGACTTTATCGAAAGAAAGATCAATGCACAGGTCTCGTTCATCGTGAAGTACTACGAAGAACATAAAGATGAGTATGACCGCATCATGAAAGAAATCTCATCAAGAAGACCTGTATACTTCCCGTACCATCTGCTGAACAAGGACCGCGTTGAGCAGCTGGTTGTTTCATACTGCTTCCCTCCTTACAACGACACAGCCGGCAACGTTATGGCGAAGCGTATGAGACAGGCAGGCAAGGTTTCAGATGTCATCTACAATACGATGGACAAAGTCCGTACAAAAAATGCATCCCTGAACCAAATGGTGGATGATTTAATTCATACAAGACTTCCGATCAATTCGCCGTCGAGCTTTTCACACTGGGCCCATATTAAAACGTTCGTAGACATGGGAATGAAAGGCGCAAACGAATTAGTCGAGAAAAACGGCGTTCATAAGCAGGTATTCAGCCGTGCGATGTGGGCAGCCTCCCACTTCCTTGCGTATGAGTACAAAAAGAAGTACCCGCAGACAAAATGGATCGCTGAATTCTCCGATCCATTGATCTATGACATTGAGGCTAAAAAGCGTCTTGTTGATATTACCGATCAGGGGTATTTAAAGCAGCTTGAAGCAGATGTAAAAAAAGCAGGGTTCCCGTCTCCAAACGATGCAAGTCTCTTCGTATGGTGCGAATATCTTCCGTATATTTTTGCAGATGAACTGATTTTCACTAATAAAAATCAGTATCAGTACATGATGGACATGTTCCCGATTGAGGAAATTAAACCGATCATTAAGCAAAAAGTTGTCATCGAGCCGCATCCGACTTTGCCGGAAAGCTATTACCACATGGAGGAATTTGATTATCCTCTTCTGTCTGAAGACCATGTGAACGTTGCCTATTTTGGAAACTTCTACAGCAAGCGGAACCTGAACGACTTGTTCTCAGGTTTAAAAGAAGCGCACGAGGATACTCAGCGCAAAGTCCTGATCCATGTCTTTACGGCTAAACCGACAGAGCTTGAAGATCAGCTTAAAAACGATCCGCTTGAGGACTCTATTATTGTCAACGGGTTTGTCGATTTCTACACGTTCCTGAACCTTTGCACAAAGTTCGACTGCCTGGTTGTCAATGACTCAACAACGAAAGACAACAAGCCAATCAATCCTTATCTGCCGTCTAAACTGAGCGACTACAAAGGAAGCGGCACGGACATTTGGGGCGTCTATGAAGAAGGCAGTATTCTCGGTCAAAGTGAAGGCATCACTTATTTGTCTCCGCTAAATGATGCAAGAGCTGCAGGAACTGTTTTTGACAAAATGGTTGCGAAGAAATTTTCCGGAAAGAAAGCTCGAAAAGTGGAAAAGGCACCGGTCGCTCCGGCTAAACCGGCAGCTGCTGCCGGCGGAACCGCAGCTGCTGGCACAGTATTCGAAAAAAGCTGGATCAAAAAGACGGAAACTGAACTCCATCATACTGCCGGCACGGACCAAGAGGAGCTCGAACGCTTAAGCCAGCTTGCCGACCGCCTGATTCAGGATAAGAAGGAAATGGAGCAGGAATTTAAAACCATCCTGACAGCTATTGCCGATGATGTGGAGTCCAGGGAGAACCTTGGCGAGCTGATCAGCAAACAGGAAGCTGCAGGACTGAAAAGGTCCGGCATTTCTCCAGAAATGATTTCAGCAGGACAGGAACAGCAGAAAAAGCTTCTTGAAGAAAAAGAGCGTACCATCAGCGAGCTGCAGACAAAATTGACGAAACTGCAAAATTCCAAACTTGGAAAATTACAGTTGAAATATTGGGGACTAAAACGCAGAAAATAAAGGTATGTCTCATATTTTTCAATTGACGGGAGGGGACATCATGCTGAATGTGCCGGTTAAAGAAATCACTTTTTTTGATAAATGGCCGAAAGATACAAAGAAAAGCTTTGATGTTCAGATTGACGGAGGCGCACAGCTGGACATCAAGATTGCCCAGCTGGTAAAAGACGCGGGTCCGATCATTCTTTATTATAATAAAGGCAACAGGGTTGACCGCAGTCTGAACCCGGGCTATACGTACATTGCAAGAATTGACGGTACAGTAAACAGCGGGGTTCAGGTGCAGCAGGTCATCGTCGGCTATGACAGAAATGACAACAAGGTATATGTTCAGTACAATCCGCTTGGAAGTGAAATGAATCTAAGCTTCCCTGCGAATGTGGCGAGCTATTCCATGGGAATCAGACTTTCAGGGTCAGGAGAAGCCGCGATAACCGATTTTTCCGTTTCAGCGTATAACGTGCCGACTTCAGACAGTCAGAAAGAGCTGTATTTAAGACACCCTGAGACTGACTACCTGATCGTTACGAATGTATATCCCGAGAAAAACACGTATTACCAGAACATGTTTGTTCACAAGCGCGTGCTCGGATACCGGGAAAATGGCATTAATTGTGCCATCTACCGATTGAACACATCTCCGGCAAGTATCGCTCACTACGTTTATGAAGGTGTGCCTGTCTATATTGGCGGAGAGGATGCGCTGACAAACCTTTTAAATGCAAAGCCGTACAAGAAAGTGATGTTTCACTTTATCAATGAAAGAATGTACCGCGCTGTCCGCAAGTCAAACGCAAGATACACGCCAAAGCTTGTATGGGTGCACGGGTTTGAGACAACAAAATGGTACCGCCGCTGGTTCAACTTTTACCAGAGCACAAAAGAAATCCGCAATAGCCTTGAATATGCGAAGCGCAATCAGGCGCAGCTGGATTTCATGGCAGATCTTTACACCACGGAAGATGACGACATAAAATTCATCTTCGTTTCGAAATGGTACAAAGAGAACGTTGCTGAAAAAGATACGAACACCATCATCAAAAACTACAGCATCATTCATAACTCAATTGATGACGAGCTGTTTGATTATGTAGAAAAAACAGAAGAGCAGCGCAAACGGATTTTAACAATTCGCCCGTTTGCTTCAAGAACGTATGCGAATGACCAGACCGTGAAAGCAATCCTTGCACTTAAGGACAAGCCGTTCTTCGAAGATCTGACCTTTGATATTTTCGGCCAGGGTCCTTTGTGGAATGAAACCGTCGAGCCGCTTAAAGGGATTCCGAACGTTCATCTGCATAATTACTTCCTGTCCCAGAAAGAAATCGCGGAGCAGCATAAATCCCACGGCGTCTTTTTAAGTCCATCACGGATGGATTCGCAGGGGGTATCTCTTGGAGAGGCGATGTCAAGCGGTCTTGTGCCGGTAACGTCAGCTGTTTACGCCATTCCTGAATTTATTGATGACTCGTGCGGCTTCCTTGCAAAAGGGGAAGACTACATGGGACTTGCAGAAGCCATTGAATATCTTTACTACAACCCAAAAGCCTTTCTGCAAAAATCAGAGGAAGCTGCGCATATCGTCAGGTTCCAGTGCGGCAAGCATAAAATGATTCAGGCGGAACTGAAAGAAATT
Source organism: Metabacillus mesotrionivorans (assembly GCF_052171315.1). Classification (NCBI taxonomy): domain Bacteria; kingdom Bacillati; phylum Bacillota; class Bacilli; order Caryophanales; family Bacillaceae; genus Metabacillus; species Metabacillus mesotrionivorans. Next base: position 106,206 of record NZ_JBQMFF010000008.1, read on the forward strand.
AAAGAAAAAAAGGAAGAAAAAGTTCTCTTGGAGCAGGGCAGCTGAAATTATTGACACAGTGTTTTCTAAGCTGTAATGTGGTATGAGGGAAATTTTTGAACAACCAACTGGAGGAGAATTCACATGAAGATCGCAACACTAGGTCTTGGTTATATCGGACTGCCGACTTCTATTATGTTTGCAAAGCATGGCGTTGACGTGCTAGGCGTAGATGTCCAGCAGCATGTTGTTGATTCATTAAACCAAGGCAAAATTCATATCGAAGAGCCTGGACTTCAGGAAGCGCTTGAAGAAGTAATGGCTTCCGGCAAATTCAAAGCATCAACACAGCCTGAAAAAGCAGACGTATTCATTATTGCCGTTCCAACTCCAAATAAAGACGATCAATATAAATCAGTCGATTTAAAATATGTACTGAGCGCAGTTGAAATGATGATTCCTTACCTTGAAAAGGGCAACACGGTCATCGTAGAATCAACAATCGCACCGCGTACAACAGACGATCATGTAAAGCCGCTTCTTGAAAAGCACGGCTATACAATCGGCGAAGACATTTTCCTTGTGCATTGCCCTGAGCGCGTTCTGCCTGGACAAATCATGCATGAGCTTATTCACAACAACCGCATCATCGGCGGTGTGACAGAAGCCTGTAAAGAAGCCGGAGCAAAAGTGTACAGCACATTTGTTGAAGGCGAACTGATCCTGACAGATGCTAAAACAGCTGAAATGTCCAAGCTTATGGAAAACACATTCCGTGACGTCAACATTTCACTTGCAAATGAGCTTGTGAAAATTTGTACGGAGCTTGATATTAACGCTCTTGACGTTATCGAAATGGCCAACAAGCATCCGCGTGTAAACCTTCACCACCCTGGACCAGGCGTTGGCGGACACTGTCTTGCAGTTGACCCGTACTTCATCGTGGCAGAAGCTCCGGAGCAGGCTAAACTCATCTATCAGGCGCGCGACATTAACGTTTCTATGCCTTCTTTTGTTGTAGAAAACGTTTCTAAAATGCTTGGTGGCCTTGACGACAAGAAAATCACAGTCTTCGGATTAACATACAAAGGCAACGTTGATGACATCCGTGAAAGTCCTGCAATGGACATCTACCAGCAGCTTAAAATGGCCGGTGCAAACGAAGTCATCGCATATGACCCGCATGTTCAAAAAGACTGGGTAGAAAAAGACATCAAAAAAGCAACAGAGCAATCAGACCTTGTGCTTGTTCTGACAGACCATAACGAATTCAAAGCACTTGATGCTTCTGACTTCACAGCAATGAAAACAAAACGTATCTTTGACACGAAAAACGTCGTAAAGAACTGCCCTGAAGAGATCACGTACATCAACTTCGGCAACCTTTACAAATTCGTTAAGTAAGAAAAAAGACGAAATGGGGACCATATTAGTTTATGGTCTTTTTTTATTCCGGAGCTTCATTCCATTGATTAAATGGAGCGCATTGCGGGTAAATCCTGCACAGGGGCTGAATAGAGGGAAAGCGGGGATACTGGTGGTAAGGAGTTTCCAACTTGACGTTTTCTGCCTGGAGAAGGTATGAAAAGTTAGTCTGTCTGTTACTCATGTCAAAACCTTTACAAATCCCTCTAAAACTTGAAAGGTCTTTGGACTAGGTATATTATTAGGAAGGTGCAACATTTTGTGAGTTAGGAGAACATCTTATGCTACTTGATACATTTAAGGCCATTAAATCCAATAAAGACCTGATCTATCACTTGACTGCTTCTGACTTTAAAGCGAACAATTCAAGAACGTATTTCGGTTTTTTATGGTGGATCCTTGATCCAATTTTTTATATGGCAATCTTTTATTTACTGGTCGTGGTCATTCTTGACCGGGGTACGCCAAACTACCCGATCATTATCTTTACAGGGCTTATTCCTTTAAAATTCGTTACAGCTGCACTTGTTGATGGAACGAACTCGATTTCATCCAAAGGAAATATTCTGCAGCAGGTGTATGTGCCCAAAATTATTTTTGTTGTTGTGCGGCTGCTAGTAAACTGCATTAAGTTTTTAATCAGCGCCGTCGTGCTTATCTTGTTTTTGGTTATTTTCGGAACAGAGTTTACACCTTATGTTCTCTTATTCCCGCTGATTTTTATTATTAATGCATTCTGCCTGCTTGGCGTTATGATTTTCCTTGCACACTTAGGTGTTTTTATCCGGGATGTTAAAAATATGATGCAGTATATTTCCCGTGTTTTACTTTACTTATCACCCGTTTTATTTGAAATGAGCACAGTGCCGGACAAGCTTGTTCCGCTGCTCTATCTGAATCCTTTTACAACGATTCTGGAATCCTATAGAGACGTGCTGATTTACGGCAGAGCGCCTGAGTGGATCCCGCTCCTTATTTTAACGGTAGTTTCTCTTGCAATCCTGTATTTCGGAATTCGTTTGCTGAACAAAAATGAAAAAGAATATGCTAAGGTGATTTAATTGACTGATACTATAATCGAAGTTGAAGATCTTTGGGTTTCTTATCCGGAATTTACGGAGAAGCCGTTAAAGAAATTATTGAATATGCATAAGCAAGATGATCGTTTCTGGGCTCTGAAGGGCCTTAATTTCGAAGTGAAAAAAGGCGAGGTTTTAGGTGTCATTGGACGGAACGGCTCTGGGAAAAGTACGCTTTTAAAGCTGCTCAGCGGCCTGATTTCGCCTGATAAAGGCACATTTAACATCAAGGATGACGAGCATCCGGTTCTTCTTTCACTTGGAGCGGGCTTCCAGCCTGAGCTTCCCGGAATCGAGAACATCTATTTGAATGGACTGCTTCTTGGCCATAAAAAGAAGCAGATTGACGAGAAGATTGATGACATTATTGAGTTTTCCGAGCTTGGCGATTTTATTTACAAGCCTGTCCGCACCTATTCGGCAGGGATGAAATCGAGGCTTGCTTTTGCTACGGCGATTTCGCTTGATCCTGAAATTCTTCTGATTGACGAAGTACTTGGAGTTGGAGACACAGCTTTCCAGCAAAAGTGCCGAAATGCCATTATGGAGAAAATCAAGCAGGACAGAACCGTTATCTTAGTCACACACTCATCAAACCTTGTAAGAGCCATCTGCGACCGCGTCGTCTGGATTCATCTCGGCGAGCAAAAAGCAGTCGGTGAAACAGGACCGATCGTCAAAGAATACGATGAGTTCATGAAACAGGCAAAATAATGAACATCCTCATGCTGCTGTATAAGGATATTCCTTATGATGCCAGAGTGAAAAGGGAGGCCCTGGCCCTTGCGGAAGCTGGACATGACGTTTACCTTGCCTGCGTCCGCGAGTTTCAGGAACCGGATCCTTTTCTACATACCAATATTCATCTGATGCGTCTCCCTATTTCTGTTAAAAGCATGAAGGCGGCCATTTCGGGTGCAAATCCCGGACAGGCGCCGAATCGGTCCGGTCTGAAACGTGCAGTTGTTCGGGCTGCCAGACTGCCATTAGTCAAAATACTGAAAGATTACATGGCGTATTATGAGTTTTATAAAAAAGTAAAAAGCAAAGTGGGAGACCTTAAAATAGATGCTGTTCACTGTCATGACCTGAATACGCTATGGCAGGGAAGCATGCTTGCAAAGGATTTCTCCGCTAAGCTGATTTATGATGCCCATGAAATTTTCAATGAAATGGCAGGCCGCAATGAGCTTGATCGGTTTGTCGGCTATAAGATGGAAAAGCATCTCTTTAAAAAAATAGACAGGCTTGTGACGGTGAATCCGTATTTGAGAGATTATTTGTTTGAACGCAATGGAAAAAAACCTTGCGTGCTCATTCAAAATATCCCGCTTTTTTCTGAAGAGATGCTGGCCGGCAATAAGCCGATTGACTGGAATTATACCTTCAGAGAAGAAGATACGGTACTGCTTTATCAGGGCGGTTTTTCTCCATACCGCGGCCTTGATCTTATTGTGAAAACAATGGCTGAACTGCCTGAGAGCTTTAAGCTCGTGATGATCGGCTCCGGCTTACTTAAAGAGGAACTGGTGAAGCTTGCTGAGTCTCTCGGCTTATCAGACCGTGTGTTTTTTCAAGACCAGGTACCGTCAGAGGATCTCTTCTATTACACTCGGAAGGCCGACATTGGCCTTGTGATGTATGAGAAAGTTTCAAAAAATAACTATTACTCCACACCGAACAAAATGTTTGAATATCTGCAGGCCGGCGTTCCTGCTGTTTCTTCTAACCATCCCGGCAAATCGGTCGTAATCGATGAGTACAGGACGGGCGTGCTTGCTGAAGAAACAACAGAAGGCATCAAGGCCGGGATCATGAAAGTGAAGAACAATTACGAGTACTACCGGCAAAACTGCCTGCAGGCAAGGAGAGTTTTAACCTGGGAAGCAGAAAGCAGAAAGCTTGCTGAGATGTATAATAATCTGTGATGCGGTTTTAAAACCGCATCTTTTTTGAAAGACCTGAAATATTATTGAAGACAAATCTTAATACTATAGAAAACAACTCTCTTTCTGCTTAATGATATAATCATCCTAATTGGACATAAAAGGAGTTAGAATATATGGACCGCAAATTAAAAGTCATGACAATCTTCGGGACAAGACCGGAAGCGATCAAAATGGCACCGCTTGTACTGGAGCTTGAAAAATATCCGGATGAAATTGATTCGATTGTTACGGTAACGGCCCAGCACCGTCAAATGCTTGATCAGGTTCTGGAATTGTTTGAAGTCAAACCGGATCACGACCTGAACATTATGAAGGACCGTCAGACTCTGACCGGCGTTACGACAAAGGCGCTTGAAGGCCTTGATGAAGTCATGAAAGAAGTAAAACCTGATCTTGTTCTTGTGCACGGTGACACAACCACTACGTTTGTCGCAAGCTTAGCAGCGTTCTACAACCAGATTGCTGTCGGACACGTTGAAGCCGGCCTCAGAACGTGGAATAAGTATTCTCCGTTCCCTGAAGAAGTGAACCGCCAGATCACAGGGGTTATTGCTGATCTTCATTTCGCGCCGACAAACAAAGCAGAGCAAAACCTGCTTCAGGAAAATAAGAAGGGCGAAACGATTTACATAACTGGAAACACAGCGATTGATGCACTGAAAACAACGGTAAAAGAAGAATACACACATGAAGTCCTTGAAAAAGTAGGATCTGACCGGATGATCCTTTTAACAGCGCACAGACGGGAAAATCTCGGCCAGCCGATGAGAAACATGTTCCGTGCGATTAAACGACTGATTACCGAGCATGAAGATGTTCAGGTTGTATACCCTGTTCACTTAAATCCTGCCGTTCGTGAAGTGGCGGATGAGGTGCTTGGAAATGACCCTCGCATTCATTTGATTGAGCCGCTTGGCGTTTATGATTTCCATAACTTCGCAGCTAAAGCACACATCATTTTGACCGATTCAGGCGGCGTGCAGGAGGAAGCTCCTTCACTTGGAGTCCCTGTCCTTGTCCTGCGCGACACAACTGAGCGCCCTGAAGGCATCGAAGCAGGCACTCTGAAGCTTGCCGGTACAGAAGAAGAAACCATTTATCAGCTTGCCTATGAGCTGCTGAACGATAAAGAGCGCTATGAGGCGATGTCTAAGGCATCCAACCCATACGGCGACGGCGAAGCTTCAAGAAGGATTGTAGAAGCAATTTTGCATCATTTCGAGAAGCGCAGCGATAAGCCTGTTCCATTTGAAGTGTAAAAATACAAAAGACCTGATGCTGCGGCATCAGGTCTTTTGTCTGCTTCTCATTGGAAGCGGATGGGAAAATTCAAGGAATGAAGCAGATTTGGCAAGTAATCTTTGAGCTGCGGCAAGTAAAATGGTCTAGCCGGCAACTAAAGCGTTATTTTCGGCAACTAATACGTCCACTTCGGCAAGTAACGGTCATTTCTGCAGCTTTTGCAGAGCATCAGACAGTTCTTTTGCCTGCGTTTCCCGGTTGAATGACTGAAGCAGGTGGCCGCGCAGTCCTTTTTTCATGGTCTGGAGACGTTCCGGCTGACTTTGAGCAAGTTTTAAAGCACGGATAAAGTCATCTGCGTTTTCAGGCTCAAATGGGAAGCCGGCCTCATTTGCTTCAACGATTTCCTTTGCCTCACCTTCCACGCCAATCAGGACAGGCAGCGAGACGGCCATGTAATCAAATACCTTTGATGGAATTGTAATTTCAAACAGCGGATGTTTTTTCAGGCTGACGATGCCAAGGTCCGCACTTTCGTAGTAGGAGGCAAGATCCTCTTTTCGTTTGCCCTCAAGAAAACGTACATTTGTCAGTCCCATCGAAGCGGCCTTTTCCATTAAAGGTTCTTTTTCAACGCCTTCTCCGATGAAAAGGAAACAGACGCTTGGGTCATGTTTAAGCTTGTCTGCTGCTTCAATGATGGTTTGAAGACCTTGGGCAGCGCCGATATTGCCGGTGTAGAGGACAAGGAACTGATTTTCGATGCCAAGCTCTTTTTTCACATCGTGTACTTGTGAAGGAGCTTCCAGTGAGGGCGGGTTGACGCCGTTTGGAATCACGATGATTTTATCGGCTGATATACCCATGCCAATCAGACGGTCTTTATAGCCGTGCGTCACGACAACAATCAAATCGGCCCTGTTGTAAATGAACCTTTCAAGCTTTCTTGCAAGGTCAAGCAGGCGCTTGTTTTTAAACTGGCCGAGAATCTCAGCGAAGTCGACCCATAAATCGCGGACTTCAAAGACGAACTTTGTTCTGTGGATCCTGCTCAGGATATATCCCGTCACACCCTGGAAAAGCTGAGGGGAGGTCGCATATACAATATCCGGCTTTCTGACTCTGAAACCGCTGAAAACGCTTGATACCATAAAGGATAAATAGTTGGCGAGCCGGCGTATGGAGCTCTTTTTCGTATCTCGTATTTGAAAAGATCGGTAAACAGACAGTTTATTTACCTTCTCTTTGCTGAATAATGTTGAGGATGGCTTTGGAAAGGCCGTCAGCACATGCAGGTCATGGCCCAAATTTGAAAGGTTTGTGCTCATATCAAATGCACGTCCCTGAGCTGCACCTATTTCAGGCGGAAAGTGCTGTGTAATGTAAATAATTCGCATAGTAATCCCTTTCCATAAAATATTAGGATATGTCAATATATTAGTGTAAAGTATTAATGGAAAAGTTACAACTTTGATGTGAAAAGGAATGGATAAGCCCATGAAGAAAATATGTGTCATCACCTCTGTCCACCAGGCATATGACGGACGCATTTACCATAAACAATGCAAGTCGCTGCAGAAGGCGGGTTATGATGTGACGCTTGTCGCGCCAAAACCTGATGCTGTTCTGGATGATTCCATTAAAATCGTGCCGGTCGAAAAGCCAAAATCAGAGCTCAAACGATTTTTACATACACTGACGGTTATGAAAACGGCCAGAAAAACGGGTGCGGATCTCTATCATTTTCATGACCCTGAGCTGATCCCTGCGGGTACACTGCTGCGCATCATGACAGGCAAACCCGTCATTTTTGATGCCCATGAGCACTATCCGAATGCCATCATGAGTAAGAAATATTTAAAAAGCTGGCTGAAGAAGCCGGTGCGGTTTGCGTATGAGATGATTGAAAAAATCTGTCTTCCCATTTTATCAGGCGTGATTTATACAACGGATGAAGTAGGGGAGAGGTATCAAAAATACCGGTCATGCAAAATTGAAAATTATCCGCTGACAGATATGTTCACCGTTCATAACGGCAAGAAGGACCGCAGCCTTGTTCTATATCTAGGGGGGATAACGCCGATCCGGGGGATCAGACAGATGACGGAGGCGTTCATCATGACGGCGGACAAGCATCCTGATGCAGCCTTTCTATTTGTAGGGAGATTTGAATCAGAAGCGTTTGAAAGAGAGATCAAGGAAATGGTTGAGAAAAGCGGGCATTCTGACAGGATCACATTTGCCGGAAGCGTTCCTTACTCTGAGATTGAATCGTATTTGTCCAGAGCATCCATCGGCGTTATTCCTTATCTGCCTGAGCCCAATCATTTAGTCTGTCTGCCAAATAAACTGTTTGAATACATGGCAGCTGGAACAGCGGTAGTGGCTTCTGATTTTCCGCACTACAGAAAAGTAGTGGAGAACTCAAACAGCGGACGGCTCGTTGACCCTGAGAGCCCGGCAGCAATTTCCGGTGCGCTTTCCGGCCTTCTTGAGCACCCCGATCAGGCAGAGAGTTTTGGTTGGAACGGCCGAAAAAGTTTCGAAACCGTCTATAATTGGGAATCAGAAGAGAAGAAACTGACAGCGTTTTACCGGAAGCTCCTGAAGTAGCAGGAATTTGTTCAAAAAGCGTTCAAACTTAGAATAGCCGCAACAGATTCTTAACAAAATAATAATTGCAAGTTTAAATATTTTTGCTATGATGGAGGAAGTGAAAATATCACACATAAGTTGGTGCAGACATGTTAGATTATTCTAATTATATTATAGCTTTTATAGTTTCTTTTATAGTGGCTGTATCGATCACACCACTTATTAAAAAACTTGCAATAAAAATGGGTGCAGTTGATAAGCCCGACAGCCGGAAAATCCATCAGGGCCTGATGCCGAGGATGGGCGGTCTTGCGATCTTTATCGGAACCGCTGCAGGCTTCCTTTATCTTAAGCCCGAATCCATGTATATGAATGAAGTCATCATCGGCGCGTTCATCATTGTTCTTGTCGGTATTCTAGATGACCGTTTTACGCTTAAAGCGAAGTATAAGCTCATCGGACAGCTGGCCGCTGCCGGAGTTGTCGTATCCTCAGGTTTGCTGATCAACAAAATCACGCTTCCGTTTTTCGGGCTCATTTACCTTGATTACTGGAGCTATCCTGTCACGATCCTCTGGATTGTCGGGGTAACCAATGCGATCAATCTGATCGACGGACTGGACGGGCTTGCTGCAGGTGTTTCATCCATTGCGATGACAAGCATCCTGATTATGGCCTTTACAAACTTTCAATTTGCGGTCGTGTCGCTGTGCGTCATTCTAATCGGAAGCTCGCTTGGCTTTCTGGTGCACAACTTCTATCCTGCCAAAATCTTCATGGGAGATACCGGGGCGCTGTTTTTAGGCTACTCAATCGCCATACTCTCCACGATGGGATTATTTAAAAACATCACATTGTTCGGTTTTATTATCCCGATCATTGTTTTGGCTATACCTATTTTCGACACGCTATTCGCGATTGTCAGAAGGCTTGTGAACAAGCAGAATATTGCTGCGCCTGACAAGCTTCACCTTCATTACTGTCTGGTGGACCTTGGCTTCAGCCACAGAAAATCGGTTCTGCTTATTTACTTCTTCAGCGCATGCTTTGGTCTTTCTGCCATCATCTTCTCAAATGCGACGATGTGGATGGCGCTCTTCATCATGATGATTCTGCTTCTGTTCATTCAGATTGCAGCAGAGCTTGTCGGCCTGATTGGCGAAGGCCATAAGCCGCTTATCAATGCCTTCAGAAAACTGACGGCAAAGCCTCAAAAAGACAATTAATGAATCCGTACAGCACGCGCTGTACGGTTTTTTTTTATGCATGAAAAAAGCTCCAGCACCGGCCGGAGCTTTTTCCTATTCATTTGTGCTGCTGAGTGTATCACTGTCTGTTTCAAGCTCGAGGTGTTTTTTGAGCTCAATCTGAATATTGGCGAGACTTGTATCATCCGGTATCCAGTAAGCTACATTTCCGACGTATTCGCCGACGCCTTCAAGTTTGACCGTCTCAATCTTATCGGTGTTGAATTTGTTGTATTTTTTGTAAAAGCCGAGAAGCTCAGACATTCTCATGTTCGTTTCGACATTTTCCCCAACTTCGTTTGTGAGCTGATCAACCTTGAGCAGAGTGCCGGCAGAAACAATCTCATTGATGACTTCTTTCACGACCTGCTGCTGCCTTTCGTTTCGGCCGATATCATTGTTTGGATCCACCATTCTCATCCGGGCATATGCAAGAGCGTACCGTCCGTCCATCTCCATAGGGCCTTCTTTGAATTCGAGTAGTTCAGCTTTAGGATCATCACTGTTCTGTTCAAAATCAAACGGAACATCAACGGTGATGCCACCGACGATATCAATAATATTTTTAAAACCTTCAAAGTTTACGGTTGCATAATAATCAATCGGGATATCAAGGAAATCCTCTACTGTTTCAATTGTCAGCTCTTTTCCGCCGGAAGAGTAGGCTGAGTTAATTTTACGCTTGGTTTCTTTTCCCGGAATGTTTACGCGTGTGTCGCGGGGAAGACTCAGCAGTTTCATGGTCTGATCCTTTGGGTTAAAGGTTGCGACCATCAGTGTATCTGCACGGCCGCCTTTTCCGCCGCTTGAATAATCCTCAACGCCGAGAAGAAGAATCGAAACCGGATCGTTTGAAATGGTAACGGCTTCATCCCGGAGCTTTGATTTATCCCTGCCGAGGTCATCGTAGGAATTGTTTGCTGCCTGATAGGTTTGGTAGAACACGTAGCCGGCATATCCTCCAACAGCTAAAAAGAGGATGAAGAATAAAAATAAGATGCGTTTAAAAATGCTTTTCTTCTTCTTTTTCTTTATTTTCTTTACTTCTTGCCTATTCATAAGATACTCCTCATTTTTCTTAAATTTTTGGCTGTTCTAAGTAAAGCTGCCGGCCTTCTGTGATTTCTCCCTGGCCGTTTGTCAGCTCAGTCATCCATTCTGTAAATGCTTCTTTCTGGCCCTCGTCTGTGTAGGTCTCAACCTCAACGGTATCAAGGTAGTGGATCTCCTTGAGCTGAAAGCGGGAGTTTCTCAGTTCGTTCTCCACTTTTCCGAGCCATGTATAATCAATCTTAGTATGCATCACACGGGTCAACTTACGCTCCACAATGCCGATTTCATTTAATGCCTCTGATACCGAGCTTCCGTATGCGCGGATCAGACCGCCTGCGCCGAGCTTGATGCCGCCGAAATAACGCGTCACGACTGCGACTGTATCTTTCAGCTGCCTTTTTTTCAGAACTTCAAGGATGGGCACTCCTGCTGTCCCGCTTGGTTCTCCGTCATCGTTTGCCTTTTGGATGTGATCCTGTTCCCCGATCAGATAGGCGGAACAGTTGTGCGCTGCGTCCCAGTGCTTCTTTTTGATTTCCTGGATAAAGGCCTGTGCCTCTTCTTCTGTTTCAGCACGGGTAAGATAACAAATAAAACGGGATTTCTGTATGGATATTTCATGCTCTCCGTATCCTTTTACGGTATAATAGTGTGAAAGCATGCTTGTACACCTCCTTAAAGGGTTGCAGAAGGCAGCATATTTATGAGTATATTTTGCGCTGACAAGCTTCAGCGCCTAACTCCTCTGCCAGAACAAAATCCCCAAAAAAGTCAAAATCGGACTTTTCCGGTGATTTCTTATCTGGCTTTCGGAGCTGAACAGGCGCTTACGCTTTTCTAAAGCACATTCTTCTATTATAAAGCGACAAAATTTTCAGTTCAATCATTATATTGTGTGATAGTGTGTGAAGTTTATTTTAACCCATTAGCGGAGGAGATATAGTGGACTCCAAGAAGCTCGACTGCAAAGTGCTCGATCAGATTCTGGATAAAATGGTAAAAACCGTGGACGGCAGCAAAGGCGAGATCTTTAAAATCGGCGAACAGTCCCGCCATCAATACGAATCGCTCGTCGAAGAGTTAAAGCAAATCAAAATACAGGTGAATGATGTCATTGAGCAGGGGGACAAGCTTGAGGTGCATGCGAGATTCGCCAGAAAGCGCCTCTCAGAGGTCAGTAAGCACTTCAAGCAGTTCAGCGAAGAGGAAATCCGGGAGGCGTATGAGAAGGCCCACAAGCTTCAGGTTGAGCTGACGATGCTGCAGCAGAAGGAAAAGCAGCTCAGAGACCGCCGTGATGACCTTGAGAGAAGGCTGCTCGGTCTTCAGGAGACGATTGAACGCGCTGAGGTGCTTGTCAGCCAGATTACCGTCGTCCTGAACTATCTGCATCAGGATCTGCGGCAGGTTGGCCTGCTCATTGAAGATGCCCAGCAGAGGCAGGATTTCGGCCTCAGAATTATTGAAGCCCAGGAAGAAGAGCGTAAGCGCGTTTCGCGTGAGATTCACGACGGGCCTGCACAGATGCTTGCAAATGTGATGATGCGCTCTGAGTTAATTGAGCGGATATTCAGAGAGCGCGGTTCTGAAGAGGGCTTCAAGGAAATCCGTTCTTTGAGGCAGAATGTCCGGAATGCCCTTTATGAGGTGCGCCGCATCATCTATGACCTGAGACCAATGGCCCTGGATGACCTTGGCCTGATCCCGACGCTCAGAAAATATCTGTATACGATTGAGGAGTATAATGGGAAAACACGGATCCTGTTCTCGAGCCTCGGTGAATTTGAGGAGAACCGGCTGCCGCCGCGCTTTGAGGTTGCGCTGTTCCGCCTCGCCCAGGAGGCTGTGACAAATGCCCTCAAGCATGCCGAGGCCCGCGAAATCCAGGTGAAAGTCGAAGTGAATCAGAATAATATTGTCCTCATGATCAAAGATAATGGAAAAGGCTTTGATACGAGGGATACCATTCAAAATCAGAAAAAGTCATTCGGATTGCTCGGCATGAGGGAGCGGGTGGAGCTCCTGAACGGAAGAATGACCATTGATTCGAAAATAGGTCTTGGGACATTCATTATGATACAGGTGCCTCTTAACGTCTGAAAAAGGAGACAAAAGGCATATTGACGGCATGACCTTGTTTTAGACTAGAATAAAAAAATGGGAGGCGTATGCATGAAGACAAGAATTGCAATTATAGACGATCACCAATTATTCCGGGAAGGCGTTAAGCGGATCCTGGATTTTGAACCAAGCTTTGAAGTTGTATCAGAAGGCGATGACGGAGAGGATGCTCTTTCAATCGTTGAAGACAGCAAGCCTGATGTCGTCATCATGGACATCAACATGCCGAAAGTAAACGGCGTGGAAGCGACAAAGCAGCTTGTAGAAGCAAATCCTGAAACGAAAGTCATTATTCTTTCCATTCATGATGACGAAAACTATGTCACTCATGCGCTGAAAACGGGGGCACGCGGCTACCTGCTGAAGGAAATGGATGCAGATACGCTGATTGAAGCGGTTAAAGTTGTTTCTGACGGCGGTTCTTACCTGCACCCTAAAGTCACTCACAACCTTGTGAATGAATTCAGACGCCTCGCGACAAGCGGTTCAGGCGGAGGCACAGCCACAATCGCAACGGAAATTCGGCGTCCATTACATATCCTGACGCGCCGCGAGTGTGAAGTGCTGCAGATGCTTGCTGACGGCAAAAGCAACCGCGGCATCGGCGAAGCTCTTTTCATCAGTGAAAAGACCGTTAAAAACCACGTAAGCAACATTCTTCAGAAAATGAACGTTAATGACCGTACACAAGCTGTAGTCGTTGCCATCAAAAACGGCTGGGTGGAAGTGCGATAGAACCTGCTTCGGCGGGTTTTTTCATTTTGAAATTTTTCTATAAAGCAAATCCTTGTTATGATAGGTAACAGGGATTTTTGCTGTTCACCAATTATTTACATGAAAAATTAATGAAATTTATAGCATTATCTTATAGAATGAAAGAACAAGTTGAGAAGTCGATGACAAGGAAGGTACATTTTATGAAAACGGCAATTGTTACGGACAGTACAGCTTATATACCGAAAGAAACCCGCGAGCGGCTGAACATCCATATGATTCCGCTCAGCGTTATTTTTGGCGGGGAAGTGTATCAGGAGGAAGTCGAAATAACGGCTGCCGAATTTTACGAGGAAGTCAAAAGCAAAGGCGAGCTTCCGACAACTTCACAACCGCCGGTCGGGAAATTTGTCGAGCTGTTTCAGGAGCTTTCAAAAGAATATGACGCAGTGATCAGCGTCCACTTATCGAGCGGCATCAGCGGAACCTATAATGGAGCAGTTACTGCTGGACAAATGGCGGAAAGCATCAAGGTCTATGCGTTTGATTCAGAAGTCAGCTGCATGGTGCAGGGCTTTTACGCAATTGAAGCAGCAGAGATGGCAGCTCTGGGCAAAACCCCTGAGGAAATTATGGAACGCTTAAACGAAGTGAAGCAATCAATCAGTGCTTATTTTATGGTGGATGATCTTTCCCATCTGCAGCGCGGAGGACGATTGAGCGGTGCACAGGCTCTGATCGGAAGCCTGCTGCAGGTTAAACCAATTCTGCACTTTGTAGACAAACTCATCGTGCCATTTGAAAAAATCCGCACCCGCAAAAAAGCGCTCAACCGCATCTATGACCTTTTTGACGAAGAGGCAAGCAAAGGCAGGCCGATGCGCGCCGTCATCATTCATGCCAACCGTCCTGATGAGGCAGAGAGCATGAAAGCAGAACTCGAAGCAAAATATCCGCACGTCGAATATTCCATCAGCTACTTCGGACCCGTCATCGGCACCCATTTGGGTGAAGGGGCTATGGGCCTTGGCTGGTATACGAGATAAAGAAGCCGCTCCGCCGGCCGCCTTCGAGCGGCTGCGGAGCGGTTTTCTCTTTGGATGAAATTTAGTATTAAAAAACAGCCGGCTAAACCGATAAATAATAAGAAAGCTCCTTTAAAAATTGACTTCATTCCCACGGTGCATTATTTATCCGCATAAGTACCCACTTCTCTTTTTGTCAACACAGGACTCTCTTCCTGCAATTTTTCTTCGGTATCCGAAGAGAAGGACGAAAAACAACGAAAAAAAGACGAAATTCCCACCGAAAATTTTCATTATTTCAATACTTTTTTTATTACATGACTAGACAATACCTGCATTTATTCCCATACTTGGATATGTATACTTCATTATCCATATAGAGGAGAGATCATATGCAGGAAATTGACATTCAAAAACGGCCATATCGGCACTGGACAACACTTGAGGACCGCAAGCTCGTTGAACTCAGAAAACAGAACATCAAATTCCGTGATATTGCCAAACAACTGAACAGGACGCCAATCAGTGTTGAAAAGCGCTTCAGAAAAATTGAAAAAACGAAGTTCGATCAGGAGTGAGGTTTTCGGTCCAAAATGGATTGCTGAAACCCGCAGAGATTGTGAGTGAAGGACTTCAGGTCGCCAAACACAGCCTCCGTGTTAGCCGAACCAATCCATCATTTTTATACTCCAAAGACCTCCAAACATACCTTCAAGGCAGATTGCTGCTCCCTGATGAGCTTCCTTTCCCCTTTGCCCTTATCCAATCGCATGTTGAAAATGGCTATGTCTGTTATGAATACGGCGTAAAAGATGGAGCTTGCTTCCGCTGCGGAAATAAAGATCCCAGGCTCATTGCTTCCTTTCCGTGCGCAAGATGCAGTGAAAGCTGCTCCTATTGCAGGGCTTGCATTCAGATGGGAAGAGTAAGCGAATGTACGCCTCTCATCAAATGGACAGGCCCGTGCCGGCCAAAGAGCGAGGCAGCATTTACAGGCCTGAAGTGGGATGGAAGGCTTTCAAATGCCCAGCAAAAAGGGTCTGACCGAATGGTTTATGCTGTAAGAAATCAGCAGGATTTACTGCTCTGGGCCGTGTGCGGAGCAGGAAAAACCGAGATGCTGTTTCACGGAATTGAGGCAGCGCTGTCAGAAAATAAACAAGTTTGTCTTGCTGCCCCGAGAACGGATGTCATCCTTGAGCTGACTCCGAGACTGCGTGCTGCCTTTCCAGAAGTGAAGATCGCCTCCCTATTCGGCGGAAGTGAAGAACGCTTTCAGGAGGCGGATCTCGTCATCGCAACAACCCATCAGCTCATGCGCTTCACCGCTGCATTTGATGTCTTGATCATTGACGAAGTGGATGCCTTTCCATTTTCAGCAGACCAAAAACTCCAGTTTGCTGCAGCCAGAGCGCGAAAGCCGGACAGTTCCCTGATTTACTTAACCGCCACCCCTTCTGAAAAAATAAAAGAAACCATCAGTCTTCATGTGAAAACTCCGCAAAGATACCACGGTCATCCACTCCCTGTTCCTTCCTTCATCTGGTGCGGGCATTATAAACGGGCGCTTCAGAAAAAGAGACTCCCTGAACCGCTTCAGAAATGGGTCTCTGACCGTCTTGCCATAAACAAACAGTCGTTTTTATTTGTTCCTTCGATTCCCGTTTTAAAAGCCGCTGTGGCGATCCTGAAAGAGCAGCACGCAGCGATAGAAGGGGTCCATGCAGAAGATCCGGACCGAAAAGAAAAGGTGCAGAAATTCAGAGACGGCGCCATTCCAATCATTGTCACAACGACCATATTGGAGAGGGGAGTCACCATTCCTGGTTCGGATGCGGCAGTGCTCGGGGCAGAAGCAGGTATTTTTACTGAAAGCGCACTTGTCCAGATTGCAGGTCGTGTCGGCAGGAGCGCTGCACACCCTGATGGGGATGTCCGCTTTTTTCACTACGGGAAAACAGAAGCGATGATTCGTGCCAAAAAGCATATTCAAATGATGAATTCTGAAGCTGCGAAAGTGACTTTCTGACTGTTTAGCATGTTAAATATATCCAACATTTTTACGTTGTGGCATAATCGGTTAGTAGCAGCAGGAAAGGGGACAGGACGTTGGCTGTTAATGCAATGGAACAAATTATGTCAGACCTGTTATTTGAATATAAGCAGGCTCTTCAGATGAGCTGCACGTGCGATGAATGCCTGAATGACGTGCTCGCGCTTGTCTTGAACAGAGTCCAGCCGAGATATGTGACAGACGCCGGCAAAATCGCCTACGTCAAAGCGGAATTTATAGACAAGCAGCAGATGACGACGCTGATTGTCAAGCTTGCGGAGTCGGCGAAAATGGTGTCGGATATGCCGCGCTGCCGGAGATTTGAAAGAGGTGAAGAATGAGCCTTTGTCTGATTTGCGCAGCAGAGCTTGCACAAACGGTTACGTGGAGAAGCGTTTTTTTCTTAGAAAAAGAAGAAACATGCTGCTCAGAATGCTTTGATAAATTCACTCTGATCGAAGGACCGGTCTGTCCAACATGCGGCCGGCCTCAGGCAGATGAACATGTCTGTTATGACTGTGAAAGGTGGCAGTCAGACCTGGAACTCGGCTCTGTTCTCGCAGGCAGCCGCTCGGTTTACCACTACAACGGTTGGATGAAAGATGTGATCGCCAGATACAAATACAGGGGGGATGCAGCATTAGTGCGCGTCTTTCAAGACTCCTTCCGGCAAGCTTTCCTTCAGCACTTTAAAGAGGCCGGCCTCATTATTCCGGTTCCTCTCAGCAGCGAAAGACTTTACGAACGCGGATTTAACCAGGCACTCCTCCTCGCTGAACTTCTCGGCCGCCCCGTCCTTTCACCCTTAACCCGCAAGCATCTTGAAAAACAATCCAAAAAAACCCGCGAAGAACGCCTTCAAAGTGAAAATGTCTTTTTTATCGAAAATCCTTCAGACATTCTTTCAAAACACATCCTTTTAATCGATGATATCTACACAACAGGCACGACAATCAGGCATGCGGCGAACGTACTGATCCAAAACGGGGCAAAAAAGGTCTCTTCTTTAACTCTCGTCAGGGGCTAAACGTTTTCAAAAACGAACCGATATTAATGATATATAGTACAATGATAGGAGAAATAATTGTGGAACTATCAAATTGTCCGGAATGCTACTCGTTATTTGTAAAAACACCGTTTAAAACAGTTTGCGATACATGCAGCAAAGAAGAAGAGCGTCAGTTTGAAGCTGTTTACGGCTATTTGAAGCAAAGCAAAAACCGCAGCGCAACACTGGTGACTACTGCAGAGGAAACAGAAGTCTCTGAAGACACGATTCTGAAATTCATCAGACAGGGACGAATCCAGCTCGCCAATTTTCCGAATCTCGGCTACCCGTGCCAGAAATGCGGAACGCTGATCAGGGAGAACAAGCTGTGCCTCACATGTTCAAAAGACTTGAAAACTCAGCTGTTCGACTTAGAGCGGGAGGAAGAACGCCGTCAGAAAGTCACAGAGGAGAAAGCGACTTTCTATACCTTTCAGCCCAAAAACTAGTAAGACTATTAATGGCCGGCAAAAAGGGCCGATAAAGATATCATCACAGGAATGGAGGAGGATAAGAGATGAAAATCAATCATCTGAATTCAGCTTCAATCAATCCCTACCAAAGAAGTGCGGAAAAGCAGCAGCTCCCGCAGGCTGCACAGAAACAGGATAAGGTAGAGATCTCATCCAAAGCGAAAGAACTTCAGCAGCAGAACAGCATCGATGCCGCAAGACAGGAAAAAGTGGCAGCTCTTAAAAAACAAGTTGAAAGCGGCACTTATCAGCCTGACCCGAAAGCTGTTGCCGAAAGCCTTATTAATCACTATAAGAAATAGAATCAGGAGGATTTGCCGTGTCAGCACAGCCATTAATTTTTAAACTCGAGAAGCTTCTCAGGCTCAACCAGCAGCTTCTGAAGCTTGCCGAAACGAAAACAGAAGCCCTGAAAAAAGAAGATCTGGCTGTGCTGCAGCAAACCCTGAAGCAGGAGCACATCTGCGTAAGCGCTATTAAGCTTGCAGAAAAGGAACGGATCCCGCTCACCTCTGCCTATCTGGGCAGAAATCATGATCTTACACTGTCGGCATGCATTGAAAAAGCAGAGGGAGAAGACAAGGTCCAGTTTGCGCAGCTTTTATCCTCCCTGACAGATGTCATGGACAAGCTGAAACATGCAAACAAACTGAACCAGCAGCTGACCGTTCAGGCTCTTCAGTTTGTCTCCCTGTCTCTTGATATGCTCATGCCCAAGGAAGAGTCCCCGGCCTACAAGCCTCCGGGCTTATCTGCGGCAGCTCAGCCGAAACGAAAATCATTATTTGATTCAAAAGCATAAAGCTCGGAGGAATGAACCATGCGCTCGACTTTTTCAGGTCTTGAAATAGCCAAAAGAGGAATGTTTACACAGCAAAGCGCCCTGAACACAACAGGCCACAATATTGCCAATGCCAACACGCCGGGCTACACAAGGCAGCGTGTGAATTTTGAACAGACGGAGCCCTATCCGAATGCATCCATTAACCGTCCGCATATTCCGGGGCAAACCGGGACAGGCGTTCAGGCAGGGACAATTGAACGTGTGCGCGACAGCTTTCTGGACACGCAGTTCCGCTATGAAAATAACAAAAGCGGGTATTGGGATTCCCGCGCCGATGCTCTTCTGAAGATGGAAGAAATCATGAATGAGCCGTCTGAGACCGGTCTCTCCAAAAGCTTTGACCGCTTCTGGCAGTCGATGCAGGACCTGGCTCTGAACCCGACGAACGCAGGCGCCCGTTCAGTTGTCCGCGAGAGAGGAAAGGCGGTAGCGGAAACGTTCCACTATCTTTCTACATCTCTGAAAGCTGTGCAGGGTGAGCTGAAGAGCGAACTTGAAGTTTCAGTCAAAGAAATCAACTCCCTTGCAAACCAGATTAACAGCATCAACAAACAAATCTCGGAAATCGAGCCGCACGGCTATCTGGCGAATGATTTGTACGATGAGCGGGACCGTCTGCTTGATCAGCTGTCGGGCCTTTCTAACGTGAAAATCTCCTATGAAAAAAGCGGGGGAAATGCGCTTCCGATCGCGGAAGGATCTGTTTCTATTGAAATCGTAGACGCTGGAGGCAAATCTCTCGGAACACTTGTGGACGGCAAAGCGAAAACCGTGAACGAAATAAGCGTCGGATATTCTCCTGATAACGGTCTTGCTGATACCGTCTCCATCGGCGGAGCGGCTTTAAATGTGAAAGATTTTGGCAGCGCGGGCAAGATCCGCAGTTTAATTGATTCGTACGGATACAATGAGGGCGGTTCTGCTAAGGGAGTTTACCCGGAAATGCTTCAGCAGCTTGACCAGCTTGCCTACAGCTTTGCAACCGAAGTCAACAAAGTTCAGGAAGCGGGCTACAGCATCAAGCGAATAGAAGAAGGCGGAGCAGTCAGCTCTCCATTCTTCGATCTTGGCAGCCTGACAAATCCTCCTGAAGGTGCCGCTGCCCTTATTCAGCTGCACCAGGATATTCTCGATTCAACCGACAACATCGCAGCGTCTTCCAATGGAAACATCGGAGACGGAAAAAATGCTTTGGCGCTTGCAGAAGTGAAAAATCAGACGTTTTACATTGGCGGAAAAACGACGACCATCCAGGACTTCTACGAGAGTCTGATTGGCGGTATGGCCGTTGATGCCCAGGAAGCAAACCGCCTCTCAAGCAACACAGATGTCCTCCGTTCGGCAGTTGACCAGCGCCGCCAGTCGGTAAGTGCTGTTTCACTCGATGAAGAAATGACCAATATGATTCAATTTCAGCACGCCTATAATGCCTCGGCGAAAATGATTTCGCTGCAGGATGAGATGCTTGACACCATTATCAATGGATTAAGAAGGTAGGTGAAAAACCATGCGCGTCACACAAAGTATGCTGGCAGCCAATTCTCTTCGGAATTTAAGCAAAAGCTATGAAAAAATGGGAACGTATCAGGATCAGCTCGCAACCGGCAAAAAAATCAGCCGGCCGTCTGAAGATCCGGTCGTTGCCATGAAAGGCATGCACTACCGCACAAACTTGACAGAAGTTGAACAGTACCAGCGCAACATATCAGAAGCCTATCAGTGGATGGAAAATTCAGAAGCGGGCATTGAACAGGGCACACAGGTTCTGCAGCGTGTCCGTGAGCTTGTCGTGCAGGCAACCAACGGCACCAACAGCCCTGAGGATCTTAAAGCAATCGGCGCTGAAATCAAGCAGCTGAAAGAGGACTTGGTCGGGTCTGCTAATTCCCAAGTAGCGGGAAATTACATTTTCAACGGAACGGAAACGAAAAAGGCACCGGTGACACTGAATGCTGACGGTACGGTAACCGTCCTCGTTGATAAATCCCCGTTTGAAGTAGAAGTGTCAAAAGGGGTTTCATTAAAAGCTAATATCAATTCAGATAACGTATTCAGCGAAGACTTATTCGCCGTTGTGGGATCAATCGAAAAAGCCCTCACTTCAGGTGATGGATCCGGCCTGGACGGACTGCTTTCAGACCTTGACGGGAAAATGGACGCCATGACCGCTGAACGCGCGGAGCTTGGCGCAAGATATAACCGCCTTGAGCTGATTGAAGACCGGGTGATGAAGCAGGAGGTTGTGTCTACGCGTATTCTTTCAGAAAACGAAGACGCAGATCTAGAGAAAGTCATCATGAGTCTCACAGCACAGGAAAGTCTCCATAGAGCTGCTCTTTCAGTAGGTGCGAGGATCATGCAGCCTACTCTGATGGACTTTTTAAGATAAAGCTATCTTTTGCGAGATAGCTTTTTTACTAGGAGGAGAACATGAATGAACATTCCTCAAATCAGACTTGAAAGCAGGTTTGCCAGAATCGGAATTGAAACCGTGAACGCGAAGCTCTCTATTGAACAGAAGCCCGCCGACCTTTCCATTCAGCAGCCGAAAGCAGAGCTGACGATCCGGACCACGCCGGGCAAGCTGACAATTGATCAATCAAAGGCGCGAGAAGATGTCGATTTGAAGCATATTTCAAAGCGCATCGAAGAAGCCGCGGATATGGGCCGGCAGGATCTCCTGTCCGGCATTGCAAGACGCATCAGACAGGGTGATGAGCAGATGCGGATTGAAAACGGCGGCCGGCCTCTGACTGCCCAGGCAAAATCGAACAGCGAGCGCCCGGAGAAGCAATTTAACATCGGCTTTATCCCGTCGCATTTTAGTGTGAAGCTTGCCTATCAGCCTGCAGAGGTTAAAATTGATGTAAAGACGAACAATCCTATCATTGAAAGCACAACTAATAAGCCGGACATGAACTATGAAGCCGGAGACGTTAAAATTCATCTGGCTGAGCTCAATCAGCTGAGAATTGATTTTGTTATTTAACAGAAAGGAACGTGAAGCATGGTTATCGAAACAAAGTACCACGGAACGGTCGATGTCAATGAAGCTGAACAACTGACATTTGAGCATGGCATACCGGGATTTTTGGATGAAAACTCGTTTATCCTCCTGCCGCTTGAAGAGAATTCATCCTTTTTCATTCTTCAGTCTGTTCAGAGCCCGTCCACTGCCTTCGTCGTTACGAGTCCGTTTTTCTTTTTCAAAAACTATGAATTTGAGATTGACGAAGCATCAAAAGAAGCCCTGTCCATTGAAAGCGAAAAAGACGTTGAAGTCTATGTCATCCTGACCGTAACAGACCCCTTCAATGCTTCAACCGCTAATCTCCAGGGTCCGGTCATCATCAACCGAAACCAAAAAACAGGCAAGCAGCTCATCCTGAGCGGAACGGACTACACAACCAAACACCGCCTATGGGAGGAAGCCTGATGCTCGTACTCACAAGGAAAACAGGGGAAGCCATCAAAATCGGCGACGATATCGAGATCTCCGTCATCTCCATCTCAGGCGATCAGGTCAAAATCGGCATCAGCGCCCCAAAACACATCGACATCCACCGGAAAGAAATCTACCTTTCCATTCAGGAAGAAAACAACAAAGCGGCGGACCTAACACTAGACCTCTTATCAAAGCTAAGAAACAGATGACCTTAAGCACATCGGCTTGAGGTTTTTTTGTGAATTTTTTTCTAATTCTATTAAACAATAACTCTGCCTGTCGATATAAAAAGTGTCAGGCAGGACTGCAGACGGCCGGCTCGGCCCAGTCTGACATCTTCCACAAGGATGTGGATGAAAACATACAATTCAAGGAGGAAATTTGTAATGAGAATTAATCATAATATTGCGGCTCTTAATACTTACAACAAATTGAGCAGTGCTTCTGGCGCTCAATCTAAATCAATGGAGAAATTGGCTTCTGGTCAGCGTATCAACCGTGCTGGTGACGATGCGGCTGGACTTGCGATTTCTGAGAAAATGCGCGGACAGATTCGTGGATTGGATCAAGCTTCACGTAACTCGCAGGATGGTATTTCTATGATTCAAACTGCTGAGGGTGCATTAAACGAATCTCAAAATATCTTACAACGTATGCGTGAACTATCTGTTCAAGCTTCTAATGGAACAAACACTGATGATGATAGAGAAGCCCTTAATAATGAAGTTACAGAACTAATTGGTGAGATTGATCGTATTGCAAATCAAACTGAATTTAACACAAAAAAATTATTAGATGGTACTTTAGGTACCACAGTGGATAAAGCAACTGCAAGTTCAACTGCACTTGCTGTAGCTGGGGTTACTGGAGCATCTACAAGTGGTGGATTAGCGGCTGGAACTTGGACATTAACTGTTGGTGATGGTACAAGTGTGCCAGCTGATGCTTATACAATTACAGACGGAACTACAACTCTGGTATCAAACGAACTAGCTAGCGGAGCGGGAAAACTAACATTTGGTTCTGGTGAATTAACTATTAATGTAAATGATGCATATACTACAGGAAGTTTAAGTACAGAAACTATTGAAATTACTGGTACTGAAGTAACCTTCCAAATCGGCGCAAACGAAACTCAAACAATGGGATTATCTATTAGTGACATGACTAAAACAGGTCTAGGTGTTGCGGGCGTTGACATCTCTACAACTAGTGGTGCTGAAAGTGCAATCTCAACGATTGACGATGCTCTTAAACTAGTTTCTGATGAGCGTGCAAAACTTGGTGCTAACCAAAATCGTTTAGAGCACACAATCAACAACTTAGGAACTTCTTCTGAAAACCTAACTGCTGCGGAATCTCGTATCCGTGACGTAGATTATGCTCTAGCTGCCTAAGCAGCGACAAGCACAGTCGTCCTGGCTGGTAACGGCCAGAGATTATAATTGGGTGAATTGCTGGAAACCCCTTAGAGCTTTTCTTGCCACAACGCAGCTGGAAACGGCAGGCGTGAGGGCTTAAAAAAAGAAGAGATTGGGCAATCAGCAGCCAAGCTCCTGTCTCGAAAGAGTGGAGAAGGTTCAACGACTAGGATAGACCACCTAAGGCGAAAGCTATGGTGATGAAATCCGTAGGTGAATCAATGTGGTTCAGCATTGAAGATCCGAAGTGCCCAACCCCTACTGGAAAGTTCAGAGGGTGAAGATATAGTCTGGTCATTTATGAAAGTAAATGTTCGCGCGATGGCGAAAGAAATGATGAACCAAACAAAGAATTCTATTCTTTCTCAAGCAGCACAAGCAATGCTGGCTCAAGCCAACCAACAGCCACAAGGTGTTCTTCAATTACTTCGTTAATTGGATTAAAGACTCTAGCGCAGCTAGAGTCTTTTTCTATTAACATGTGCATTCAGATTAAGCATTGTACTTACAGCTTCACTCATATTCATACCGGTTTTTCTTTTAATCAAATCAAGGAACTTCTGATGTTTTCTTGTTAAAACAATTTGATAGGATTTTCGTTTCTTTATTTCATTAGTATTAGAAATTGAAAAATATGATTCATACAGTGAGAGTGGGTTAAGATTCATCGATTTATCAATAACATCTCTAATTTCTTGCGTTGGGTTTCTAATTAGAATTTGAATATGAATTGATGTTCTCTTGTTGTCATGGAAGGTTAATTCTGATTCTGAAGACGACAGCAGTTTTCGTTTCATAGAATGATGAATGTACGGGTGCACAATTCTCAGGAACAGCAGAATTTGTTTTTGATCGTAGATGACCAGACGATTTTGCCCATCTAGTTTAAAGTGAAGCTTAAATTGAGTGTAAAGTAACTCTTTTAAAAACCTGTTTTCCTTTTGAGTAAATGAATCTGTGGAGAGAATAATTTTTTTAGGGGCGTTGTTTTGTACTTTCAAATGTCCGTCATCTTGATACCACCAAGCTAAGGCTAGAGGGTTAATAACCTGTTCAAGAAGGTGGAAGGGGATACTCTTTGTTCTTTCTTTATACCAAAGTGGAAGTAAGCTATCAAAGAGAGGAGATAATTTGGATTGAACATAGAACTGTTCGGTATACCCAGCCTCTATTCTATTGTCAAAGATCTTCCTGTATTTAGGCTTACTGAGCGGGATGTGTGCTTTAAGTGTTTCGTAGCAGTGAAAACACCAGCCAGAATCTGCAGAAGAATGTGAAAAACGAAATCTTGGTCTTTTTCCTTTTTCAATAGATAAGTTTCCGTCTCCTAACAGTTTACCCGTCAGCATTTGCATGACTTCTATTGGCGTAGTCTCAAAAGTATTAATCTAAATACCTCCTTAAAAAGGGGAACGTTTGTTCTTTTTTTATTTTACTAAATTATATTTATTTCTGTAAAGAATAATAATCTTCCTTTACACATTTAAGCCCAATTTAAACTCCCCATACCTTCAAATCTCCCCAATCCCTCCGATATAACCAGTAGAACATATACCCAAGGAGCGACCCATCATGATGATTGAGAAAATGTCATCCCAGCCTGGTCCGCGCATCTCAGAAATTGACACGAAGCCCGTAACCATACAAGAAGGAAGTAAAGAAGAGTACATTCCTGCTTTTCCGAAAGAAGAGATTGAAAAAGCGGTGAAGAGCATCAATGAGTTTCTGCAGCCGGCGAATACGTCGATTCAGTTTCAGCTGCATGAGAAGCTGAATGAGTATTATGTGACGGTGGTAGACAGCCAGACGAAGGAAATTGTCCGGGAGATTCCGTCGAAGAAGATGCTGGATTTGTACGCAGCATTAACGGAGTTCCTGGGATTTGTAGTAGATAAAAGAATCTAGAGAGGTGAAGGTACATGGTCAGAATCGGCGGTTTGGCGAGCGGAATGGACATTGATTCGCTCGTGGCAGATTTAATGAAGGCGGAGAGAATGCCGCTTGATAAGCTGAAGCAGAACAAGCAGGTGCTTGAGTGGCAGCGCGACGGCTACCGCGAGATGAACAGCCTGCTGTTTTCATTCAGGAATGCTGCGTTTGATATGAAGCTGACGAGCAATTACCGGGCACGGACGACGAACAGCTCCAATGCTGATAGAGTGACGGCCACTGCAACGAGCGCGGCGAGCCAGGCGTCCTACAGCATCTCGAAAGTCGACCAGCTTGCAACGGCAGCGACGAAGGTAAATGCCGGGGCAATCTCTGCATCCGGCCAAAAAGTAGACCCGTCCAAAGCTCTCCAGGATATAAAAGATTCGTTTGCCAACACGAACTTCAACTGGCAGACAGGCACCGTTAAAAATCAGACAGTCACTGCAGCGGCTGACGGGACGTCATTTAAGCTGACACTTGAAACCGGGCAAGTGCTGAAAAATGTTGATAAAGACGCGATTATCAAAGTGGACGGAAAATCCTTTATGCTTGTGACGGGTACTCCTCAAGCGGGAGAAGCTGCACTTGATACAGACGGCAACCTGACGTTCGGCGAAACGATCAAAAAAGGAAGCGTCATCAAAGCGGATTACGTGATAGAGAGTACAGACCAGTACTTCTCTTTTGACATGCAGACCCATACTTCAACAGGTCTCAAAAAAGAGAATTTCCTGATTCAGGGCACAGAATCATTGAACAACGTTTTTGCAAAGATCAATTCATCATCACTTGGCGTGACGGCGCTGTATGATTCATTTTCAGACAAGATTACACTTACGAGAAAAGAAACCGGCGATTTTAACAAGGGCGGCAATGAAATCATCACGTCTGCAGGCTTCCTGAATAACGTGCTGAGATTCGGCTCAGGTACAGAAACAGGAGGACAGAACGCAAAGTTCACCATCAACGGTCTTGAAACAGAGCGGACATCCAACACGTTTGAAATGAGCGGAGTTACGTTCACTTTAAAAAACACCTTTACGGCAGCAGAACCCCCGGTCGCCATTAATGTGACAAACGATACGAATGCAGTTTTTGACAACATCAAAAAATTTGTCACCCTTTACAACGAAACCATTGCCAAAATCCAGACTAAAACCGATGAAACCCGATATCGCGACTATCAGCCGCTTTCTGACGAAGAACGCGAAGCTCTGTCAGACAAGCAGCAGGAGCAGTGGGATGAAAAGGCGAAAAGCGGGATGCTCAGGAAAGACTCGATTCTGACTGGTGCACTGAGCCAAATGCGAACCGATTTCTACTCAACACTGTTTTCAGCATCAGGGACATCTTTTACCCATCTTTCCAATATCGGAATTACGACCTCAACGAACTACCGCGAGGGCGGAAAGCTGATCATTGATGAGGCGAAGCTGAAAAAAGCGATTGAAGAAAATCCGGACGGCGTTGAAAAGCTGTTTACAAGCAATGGCCCAACGAGCGGGGAAAAAGGGATCATTACCAACCTGTATGACAATTTAAAAACAACGATGGACAAGCTGAATGCCAAAGCCGGCACGTCCAGTTCCACAAGCCAGCAGTTTACCATCGGAAGAAATCTCTCATCCATTGATAATCAGATCACTCGTTTTGAAGACAGACTGACGCAAGTAGAGGACCGCTACTGGGCACAGTTTACGGCGATGGAAAAAGCAATCCAGCGATCCAACGAACAAATGAATTATTTAATGCAGCAATTCGGCTAAAAAAGGAGTTAACACGATGGCAATGACAAATCCCTATCAGGCGTACCAGCAGAATTCCGTCAGCACGGCGTCTCCAGGCGAGCTGACCTTGATGCTTTATAACGGCTGCCTCAAATTTATCAAGCAGGCACGGACAGCGATGGAACAGAAGCAGGTTCAGGAAAAAAACATCAATCTTCAAAAGGCGCAGCGCATTATTCAGGAATTGATGATTACTTTGAACCCAGAAGCTGAGGTTTCCGGGTCGATGATGCAGATGTATGAATATATAAACCGCAGGCTCGTAGAAGCGAATATCTCAAATGATCCGGAAATTCTCTCTGAAGCAGAGGGGTATGTAACTGAATTCCGCGATGCGTGGAAACAGGTCATTCAATCCGCCCGCAGGCAGCAGTTCGGACAGGGCGGCCCGATCTGATGAGCGCTGTTGAAAAACTGCACCAGCTTACCCATCAGCTGCTTAGTGAAGTAAACGGCTCGCAGCAAAAGGATATGAGGGACAGCTATATCCTGAACATCCAGCAGTGGATCGAACAGCGGGAAGTGCTGATCTCAAACCTGAAGCCGCCATACACCCAGCAGGAAAAACAGCTGGGAAAAGAAATCACAGAATGGAACGCGGTTATTCATGAAAAGCTGAAAGCCGTGCAGCATGAGATTAAAGAAGATATGACCAAATTAAAGCTGCAAAAAGCCTCCGGCCAGAAATATGCAAACCCCTACCAGAGCACGGCCATCGACGGAATGTATTATGATAAGCGCAAGTGACGCAATAACTCAAAGCGATTACGAGCTTTTCCTTTCCTATAATGAGCTGCTGAATACAATCGAAGAGTGTTTTTATTATCTGATCAAAAGCTATGAAAGCATGGAATATGCAAATCGCGAGCAGATTATGGACGATTTGATGGACGCCTTCATACAGGTGGATGCCGTTCACAGCTCCATGATGCATGCGGCCCGCAGCAATTCAGAGCTCCAGAAAGTCATTCTGCTCTTTGATGACATGCTCGAAGAATTAAGGCCTGCTCCAGAAGGCGGATCCCATCTTTTCCATGCCTATTTAAAAAGATTATCCCATCTCTATACAGCCTGGAAGCGAGACATCCAGACATGTCTGCTTCCCTACCTGCTTCACTGATCCCGCCAGAATAAGGACGGGATTTTTGTTTTTTTATTAGTTGTCGTTGTCATGTGGGATGTTTAAGTGGACTGAAGCGGAAGGCACTTGACTCCTGCGGGATGAAGAGGGCACTGAAGATCCCGCAAGCGCAGCGAGTTATCATGAACGAAACTAGCTCCTTACTCGTAACATCGTAGGTTAATTTGGTTAGAATGTTTACTGGAAAA
>NZ_JBQMFF010000009.1:0-114747 GCF_052171315.1 Metabacillus mesotrionivorans
TGTATTAGGCACGCCGCCAGCGTTCGTCCTGAGCCAGGATCAAACTCTCCGAAGAAAATTTGTGACTCATAAATGTTACTGACTTAAAAATTTAAAACGTTTGGTACGCTTTTGGTTTTGTTTAGTTTTCAAAGATCATTTTCGCTCTTGGAGCGACCTTCTTAATATATCATTTCGTTAACTTAGTGTCAACAACTTTTTTAAGAAGTTTTTTTAATGAGAAGTCGCTGTCTGTGCCGTCAAAAGTGAACTTGCTTCAGCAGCGACGCTTATTAATATATCACCGTAAAATATCAAAGTCAATACTTTTTTGTAACAGAATATCCGCGATGGAAAATTCTTTGTCCCTTCGTTTCAATCTTCACGACTTCAACGAATTCTTTATCAACAAGAAACTCAAGTAAAACACTTAAATCAACGGAATAATACCGCGCTTCCGGATGCTCCATCAGATCGGCATACAGCCATACTTCTTTCTCTGAAAGAATGCCAAGAAGATGCCCCGCTCCGATTTCCGACTTGGAATGGATAAGAAAATCACTCGCCAAAAACAGCAGCTCAAGTCTTTTTTCAAGAGATTCTTCACTTTCAACCAGTTCTTTGTAAAGCTTGTACACTTGAGGCTCCATTTGGCGGACCTGGTTCCAGACCGTTACTTCGGGATAAAATCCTCGGTCGATGACTTCAAGTCTTGCCAGATGATGAAGGGCATGGACGATATGATTGTAGGCATCAAGAAACTGTCTTGATTCAAAGAAGACCTTTCCTTCAAGATACCTTCTGATCAGCTTGCCGTATTCAAGGCCGATTTTCAGCCTGCGCTCTGAGAACGGGAATACTTTCAGGCGGTCTACAAGCTCGCCTAAATATTCATTGCGGTCAAATAATACTTTTCCATTCAGGATCCAGTCGACCATTCTGCGGTTTGTTCCAAGCAGGATCCACTCCTGCACCTGCTGATCTGAAACAATCGTAAGAGAAGCTTTTTGTCCGTCAAATTCATAGTGTTTAATAAAAACAGGCTGCTTCGCTTCTTTTACGATGACAAGCAGCGCGACATCCAAATTATCAGTAAGCGGTGATGTCTGGTTTCTTTTTTCAATCATGACGATTGCTAGCGTATCCGGATGGCTCGCTCTTTCTTGATAAATAGGACGGAGAAGATTTTCCATTGGTATTCCCCCATTATATTTATGACTATATATCACAATTCTACAAAGGCGAAAAAACTCCTTTTGCATTCAGCACTTCAAAATTATAAGGGAAGGAAGAAAGAGAATCTATCGTTTTCTGATATTTTCTCATCCAAATGGTGTTTCAAATCCAATATGGGTGACCTTGGCAGCGCCACGATTACTAGTCTGGCAGAAAAAACAAAAACCAAGTCTTCATCAACTTGAGACTCCCGCTACTCTAATTACACTGATGTGCTTAGATGTTGCGTAAGAAAAAGCTTATCATCCTAAATTGGGAGATAAGCTTTTTCTGCTTTGTTAAAAAATGCACTTAAATATCATTAGACTCCTCAAAAACAAAAGGAGCCTTGCAAATCAAATTGTTTTGCAAGGCTCCTTTTGTTTTTATATTTCTATTTCGATAACTTTAGCTAAGTGTGAAATGAATTGTACCCACTCTTTTGTCATTAAAGACGGGCTTGCAGGAACTGTTTAATTAAACTAGCGCTTGTTTTTAAATCTTCTTCTAATGGGAAATGGCCAGTATTCAATAAATGCACTTCGCAATCATCAAGATCCCTCTGAAATGCCAGAGCTCCTTCAGGGCCGAAAAACATGTCATTTTTACCCCATACAGCGAGTGTAGGCGGCTGGTATGTTCTGAAGAATTCCTGCCAGTTTGAATACTGTTTTACGTTATTTCTATAGTCGTATTGCAAAGCAAGCTGTATCTCGTCATTTCCGGGACGATCCAAAACAAACTGATCCATATTCCAAGCGTCCGGACTAATATGTTCAGGGTTACGAGTACCGTTTGTATATTGATATTTTGTAAAGTCTGCAGATAAAAGGAATCTAATGTTATTCTCATTGTTCTTATTAGGATTTTCCCAGTATGTGCGCACAGGATCCCAAGCTGACATTAAACCCTCCTCATAAGCATTTCCGTTTTGAGTTACTATGGCCTGAATACGCTCAGGGTGTTCGCATGCCAACCTGAACCCCACTGGAGCACCATAATCATGTACGTAAATACTAAATTTCTCTAAGTTTAATTGCTCGACAAACTCATTAATGAGAAGGGCATAGTTACTAAATGTGTATTCGAATTCATTTATTTCTGGCTGATCGCTATTCCCAAAACCCGGATAATCTGGTGCCACAACATGAAATTCCTCCATTAATTCCGGTATTAAATTTCTATACATATGCGAAGAGGAAGGAAAACCATGAAGCAGCAAAATTGTTGGATTTTCCTTTTGACCAGCTTCTCGATAGAAGATATCTACGCCCTTGATACTAATAGTTTTGTGATTCACCAACATATTACCACCTCATAAATTAGTATTTTTAACTCCTAAAAAAGCCAATCGAATTTAGTTCAAACTATTGACGAACTTTGAAATCCGAATATGTAACCATTAAAAATAATTTTAGAAGTTATAACTTAAATTACATTACACTTTATAACTTGTCAAACTACTTTTAGTGGTTATAATTATATTGAGGTGAAAATTTAATGGATAAATCAATAATCACTTTAGGTGGGGCTTTATGGATAAACCTTGTCAATACAACTTACATCTCTAATAAACAAGAGATTGACATCTTAGCTAATGCATCAAGTGCGCTTCAATGGATGAAGGAAAATAATCTATTGCGAGAGTCTGATGTATTAGCTTTAGAAAAAAAGGAATTACTGGATTCTTTAATTGTTGAACTTCAGTCAATCCGTACTCTTTGTAACACCATATTGTCTGAGATCGACCAAAGAGGAGAGATTTCCCTTAATACAACCAATAGAATAAATAAAGCTGTCGAAAAGCTTCAAGTCAGCCTAACCATTCATTCAGAAAGTGAAAAATTGAAGATGACACTCGAAGGGGAAACAGTTGAAGATCACGTAATGTACAACATTATTGATTCAATGATGAATACTTTTGAAAACACCTCTCTCGGGCGTATTCGGAAGTGTAATCATGAAGAATGCAAACTCTATTTCGTCGATACATCTAAAGCAGGAAAGAGGCGTTGGTGTAGTATGGAGTTGTGCGGAAACCGCAAAAAAGCAGCCGGATTTTATTCGAAGAAAAAGAAATCCTAGAAGCCTTTTATGATTGACGCTTTAAAACATAAAGAGACTTCCGATAAGTTGTCCGAAATCCCTTACATTTGTGCTATATTGGTAATTAGGAGGTCGGAATAATGGCACTGAAATATTCAAGCAAGATTAATAAAATTCGCACGTTCGCGCTCAGTCTCATCTTTATTGGCTTTTTCATTATGTATATCGGCATCTTCTTTAGAACATCTCCGATCATTATGACCATCTTCATGATGCTCGGATTATTATCAATAGTAGGAAGCACGGTTGTGTATTTCTGGATCGGCATGCTTTCCACTAAAGCCGTCCAGGTCACTTGCCCGTCCTGCGGGAAGACCACGAAGATTCTTGGAAGAGTGGATATGTGCATGTACTGCAATGAGCCGCTGACACTTGATCCGAACCTTGAAGGCAAAGACTTTGACGAAAAATACAACCGGAAACAGCAGAATAGCTGATGACAGAAAAAGCGGAGAGCGACAGCCCTCCGCTTTTATTCGTATATAAAGAAAAAACTGAATGCCGCTTGCAGCATTCAGTACGATTAATGAGTTTCTTTCTTTTCGCAGGTTCCGCACACGCCGTATATTTCCATACGGTGGTGGCTGACTTTAAAGCCTGTCACGTGAGAAGCAAGGTGTTCTACCTCGTCCAGTCCCGGATAATGAAAATCTACGATCTTGCCGCATTTTTCGCAGATCACGTGGTAGTGCTCTGTTGTAACGAAATCAAATCTGCTTGAGGCATCTCCGTAGGTAAGCTCCTTCACAAGGCCAACTTCCCTGAAGACACGAAGGTTGTTATAGACAGTCGCAACGCTCATGTTCGGAAATTTGCTTTCGAGGGATTTATAAATATCATCTGCCGTAGGGTGAGTCATTGATTGGATAAGATATTCTAAAATGGCATGCCGCTGGGGTGTGATTCTTACTCCAGTCTGCTTCAGCGTGTCAAGGGCTTCTTTTAACTGATGGTCTGACATCCGCTATGCACCTCTTTTCTGAAAAACATTCTTACTTTATAATATTTATAATTAGTGTACAGTGTGCCTGGGACTTTTGTCAATCAGATGCCCCGGGAATTCCTTTAAAAGATCGCTTAGTATTCCTTCTCTAAATCGACGGGGTTTTCAAACGCTGATGGGTCACCATCCAGGTAGCTCCTTAAATTCCGCTTGAAAATCTCCATTGCCCTTGGCAGGTAGTTCTTCGTAATCCCTGACAAATGAGGCGTAACCGTCACCTTCTCCATTTCCCAGAAAGGATGATTTTCTCCAAGCGGCTCTTCTTCAAACACATCTAGTACAGCATGCTGCAGGGAACCTTCATTAAGGGCTGTGATCAAATCCTCTTCCACAACGGCATCCCCGCGCCCAATGTTGATGAAAACCGCCTCCTTCTTCATCTGCCTGAAAGCACCCAGGTTCAGGATATGCCTTGTCTCTTTTGTGCTCGGAAGGACCGAAACAGCAAAATCCGCTTCCTGAAGACCCCGGTGCATCTCCTCAAATTTCAGAATCTCATCAAAGTAGTCCACCGGCTTCCCGGAGCGGTTCATTCCTACTGCTGTCATGCCAAAAGCCTTAGCAAGCCTCGCTATTTCCGTGCCTATTGCTCCCGCTCCCAGAACAAAAATGGTCTTGCCGTAAATTTCATTCATCACGACTCTCCGGTCCCACTTCCGTTTTTGCTGATTTTCAGAAAGCTTAGCGGCGTCTCTTGAGATTTGCAGCATCATTGATAGTGTATATTCAGCCATCGGGATCTTATGTACACCTTTAGCATTTGTTACAAGAATTTTTTTATCACGCAATGCTTCAAACGGCATCCTGTCCATTCCGGCAGAGGCGACCATGATCCATTTGAGGGATGACGCCTCTTCAATGATCTGAGCCGTCAAATCCTCCCCGTAGGTTAAAATCACTTCGGCATTGTGCAGTTCATCTCCAGCTTCATCTATTTTGTT
This sequence comes from Metabacillus mesotrionivorans, assembly GCF_052171315.1. Classification (NCBI taxonomy): domain Bacteria; kingdom Bacillati; phylum Bacillota; class Bacilli; order Caryophanales; family Bacillaceae; genus Metabacillus; species Metabacillus mesotrionivorans. The sequence continues at coordinate 5,245 of NZ_JBQMFF010000009.1, forward strand.
GTCAAAGCTGAACTCCGCTTCTGGAAATACGTTTAATAGGTCTTCTTTCATATGTACTGGCAATTTTACTGTAGAAAATACGTTCATTGTTTCTCCCCCTTTTTTTGTTAGTTTACCAAAAATAAAAAGCGTGCAGGAATCTGAATTCCTGCACGTACAATGCGCTAACGAATGAGGAGGTTATGCCTTCCATATAGCATACTCACAGATGAATGGTTCTGTCTGGACGTTTGCCTCATGTTCACATATTTTCTTTTATATACTGCAGAGCTTCTTCTACATGTCCTTTTACTTTCACTTTTCTCCATTCTTTGGCGATTTCGCCGTCTTTGTTAATGATGAAAGTAGAGCGTTCGATTCCCATGTATTCTTTGCCGAAGTTTTTCTTAAGCTTCCACACTCCGAATTTTTCTGCTGCCTCATGTTCTTCATCAACAAGAAGGAGAAACGGAAGGTCGTATTTTTCTTTGAATTTTTCGTGACGGTTTTGAGGATCCGTGCTTACGCCGAGAATGACGGCATCCAGTTCTTCAAAGCTTTTATGCTGATCCCTGAAATCACAGGCCTGAGTCGTACAGCCCGGCGTCATATCTTTCGGATAAAAATAAAGCACAACGTTTTTCCCTCTGAAGTCAGACAGCTTCACTTTTTCCCCAGTATCTGCTGTCAGTTCAAAATCAGGAGCCATTTGGCCGGCTTCGATTGTCATCGTATCATCCTCCGCTAAAATAGGTTTACTAAAAGATTACCCAATTCAGCGGCAGGATACAACTTATGACACTTTATCCATGCCCCATACGGTTCTTGCTACAAACACCGCCGGAAGCACATAGCCGATCAGCGCCTCAAGCACGGCAAGCAGGCGGCCGAACCCGATGGGCACAACATCCCCGTATCCCAGGGAAAACAGCGTCACCGCACTGAAATATAAGCATGTATGCAGCCGCTCAAGGTACGTCCCTTCCAATATCACCCCATTGTCCACCAGCACCTCAAAGCCGCTTGCATCAAGGATCAGGTACATCATACTGAAACCGATCAAAATGGAAAGATAGAGAAAGATCACAATCAGCAGGGTATCAATAGAAAGAAAATTCTTTCGCGAGAACGTCCGGATGAAAATGTTGAAGCTCATCAGCAGGCACAGCGTTACAGCTACCGCAAAAAGCCCTCCCATGTATGCAGCACCCCATGTCCAAAACAGGTAATGATACAATATATACAGGAAGGCTTTGTTTATTCGGCCTGTCTGAAAAATTACGGTCTCTTCAGCATCTGCACGAAGAATAATAGGGTAAAAGACAAGAGGATCAGCACACCTGTTAAAAGCCAGGCAAGGTTCATATCACCTGAGTCCATCGCGACATAAATCGCCGTTGCCGCCGTCTGGGTCTGACCCGGGATATTTCCAGCGAACATCAGACTCGCCCCAAATTCCCCCAGGGCTCTTGTGAAAGAAAGGACCACTCCGGTTATCAGGGACGAAACAGCCAGAGGCAGCGAAATATGCAGAAACGTCTGCATCCCTCCAGCCCCGTCCACCCTGGATGCATCCTCGATCTCCCTGTCCACCATCTGAAAACCGAGCTTTGCCGCCTGATACATAAGGGGAAAAGAGACCACTCCTGCAGCAATAACAGCAGCCCACACTGTAAAAATAACCGGAGATCCCATGACCTGCTCAATCAGCCTCCCTGCCGGACTGTTCACCCCAAAAATGACAATCAACAAAAATCCGACAACTGTAGGCGGAAGAACAAGAGGAAGCATTAAGAAGGTTTCAAGGAGCGTCTTCCCCTTGAACGAGGCTCTTGCCATCAGTCTCCCAGCGAGTATCCCGGCTGCGGCCACAAAGATGGTTGAAATCACCGCAACCTGTACAGACAGCAGGACCGGTCCGCTTGCATCAGTCCACATGTTCGTCACCTGCTGTCAGGACGGTAAATCCGTACTTTTCAAATACTTGCTTTGCCCTGTCTGTTTTTAAAAATTCATAAAAAGCTTCTGCTTCTTCCCAATGTTTCGTTTTCTTCAGTACACCGGCCGGATAGACAATGTCGCCATAGGAATCGGGATTGAGGCTTTCCTGGTTCACTTTTTCGGACTGCATGGCATCTGTCTTGTAAACAATCCCTGCATCCACGTTTCCTGTTTTTACATATGAAAGAACCTGCCTGACATCCTTCGCATAGACGGTTTTCTTCTCCACCTCGCTCCATATGCCGTAGTGTTCTAGAGCTTCTTTTGCATAAGCTCCCGCAGGCACAGTTTCAGGAATGCCGATTGATATTTTCCTCGCCTCGGGCAAGTCCTTCATTTCTATTTCCTCCTTGGCTGTGACCATAACAAGTTCATTTCCCAAATAGTCCATTCGATGCGATGCGCTTATGTATCCTTTTTTGCTCAGCTCCGTGAAAAATGGTTTGGAAGCCGATATCAGCAGATCTGCGGGAGCACCCTGTTCGATCTGCTTCTGAAGGGAACCGGTTGAGCCGAAGTTTATTCGCACTTCAATAGAAGGATTTTCCTTTTCAAACTGTATTTTTACCTCCTGAAGAGATTCCTTCAGGCTTGCTGCAGCCGAAATAAGCAGCACGGTTTTCTTTTCGGGTGATGCCTGTACCCCGCAGGCGGCAAGTACAAGACATAGTAAGAGTATGAGATAGTTTCTGTGCACAGGTGCCCATCCTTTTCATAGGTTCATTATTTCTATTATACTAGTGTCATCTGACGTTTTTCATCTTATTTAAACGTGCTAGAATAGACAGCAGACTTATTTTTCAGGAGGATTCTATGAATTTCACAAAATCTGAACAGCTTCATTCAGAAGCATTAGAACATATTGTCGGCGGGGTGAACAGCCCTTCCCGCTCCTATAAAGCGGTTGGCGGCGGATCACCGGTTGTGATGGAGAGAGCGAAAGGCGCTTATTTCTGGGATGTGGACGGCAACAAATACATTGATTACCTTGCTGCGTACGGGCCGATCATCACAGGACATGCCCATCCGCATATTACAAAAGCGATTCAAAAAGCGGCAGAGGACGGCGTCCTTTACGGAACTCCGACTCCGCATGAAGTGAAATTTGCAAAGATGCTGAAAGAAGCTATGCCAGGCATGGATAAAGTCCGCTTTGTCAACTCCGGTACAGAGGCGGTCATGACAACCATCCGTGTAGCCCGCGCTTACACAGGCCGCGACAAAATCATTAAATTCGCAGGATGCTATCACGGACATTCCGACCTTGTGCTCGTGGCAGCAGGATCCGGTCCTTCCACCCTCGGCACCCCGGATTCGGCAGGCGTGCCGAAAAGCATTGCCAATGAAGTCATCACGGTGCCGTTTAATGATATTGAACCTTTTAAAGAAGCGCTTGATAAATGGGGAGATCAAATTGCAGCTGTGCTTGTCGAGCCGATCGTCGGCAACTTCGGGATCGTCGAGCCGCTGCCTGGATTCCTTCAAGCAGTGAACGACCTGACACACGATGCAGGAGCACTCGTCATCTATGATGAAGTCATTACAGCCTTCCGCTTCATGTATGGCGGAGCGCAGGACCTGCTCGGCATTACGCCTGATCTTACAGCACTCGGTAAAATCATCGGAGGAGGCCTCCCAATCGGCGCATACGGAGGCAAAAAAGAGATCATGGAACAGGTCGCCCCGCTTGGACCTGCTTATCAGGCGGGAACCATGGCCGGAAACCCGGCGTCCATTCTGTCCGGCATTGCCTGTCTTGAAGTTCTGAAGGAAGAAGGCGTCTATGAAAAGCTGGACAAACTTGGTCAGATGCTTGAAGAGGGGATCCTGAAGCATGCAGAAACCCACGGCATTCCGATTACGATGAACCGCTTAAAAGGAGCCCTCACCATTTACTTCACGACTGAGAAAGTAGTGAACTATGACCAGGCTGAAAAAACGGACGGCGAAATGTTCGCCAGGTTCTTTAAACTGATGCTTCATGAAGGCATCAACCTTGCTCCGTCCAAATATGAAGCATGGTTCCTCACTACAGCTCACACGGAAAAAGACATTGCACAGACACTCGCAGCAGTGGAGCGATCATTCAAACAATTAAAGACTGTATAAATATACAAATTATTCAAACAGGGAATTTACTCCCTGTTTTTTTCTTTTTTCGCATACGTTTGAAAACGTTTACAAATAAGCCGTTCAGCCTTTTGTATGAATATTTAAACTTTTCTGGCATGTATGCCCCCTCCAAAAAAATGCATAAATAATTGAATTTTAATAATCTAAATGATATGATTAGTATTACATTTCTGAAAATTTTGTTATTAAATCTCACAAAGAAATCTATGTTTTTACATGATAGATTCATATTTTACCCGGGAGGTGAAGGCTATAAGCGGGAAACGAATTCCCCTTTCAAGCCGCTTTTATGAGAGAAAACTGGAGCCCAAGTAAGTTTAAGGACTTTCACAACGCAGAGCATGACGCTTGCGGCATCGTGTCAGTCATTGAGAAACGGAAAATCCCGACAAAAGAAAATATTGACCTCTGTATTGATGCCCTCGTGACGATGAACCATCGTGCAGGTTTCATCAATGGTGAAGGTGATGGAGTCGGCATCCATATCGACATTCCAAGAGCTCTTTGGAAGGAAAAGCTTGAGAATGCAGGCCTTGACCCGGCGCTTGCCGAGCGCGGAGATTTCATTGTGGGCCACCTGTTTCTATCCAAAAACGAAAACCCGGATACACTTAAAAAAGAAATCAGGCAGCTTCTTTCTGATAAAAACTTCGAACTTCTATTTGAAACTGACAAAGTAACAACTTCATCTGCACTTGGACCCATCGCTTTACAAGAAGAACCTCTCTTTTGGCAATTTGCCGTGATTCCTGCTGGAAACCCTGATTCCCTGAATAAGGATCTATTTGAGCTGACGATACAAATCGAGAAAAATCATCATGTGCATGTGGCATCGCTCAGCCAGCATGCTTCCGTCTACAAAGTAATGGGAGCAGGAGATGTTCTTCCGAAGTTCTATCATGACCTTGCAAACCCGCTTGCAGCATCAACGATGACTCTTGGCCATAACAGGTATTCTACGAATACGCTTTCTACTTTTTTTCGCGTGCAGCCATTCAGCCTGCTAGGCCACAACGGAGAAATCAATACGATTGCCAAGCTTCGCGATGAAGCAAGAATCATGGATGTCCCGCTTACAGACGGAGGCAGTGATTCCCAGGATCTGAACAGAACGATTGAAACGCTTGTCGCAAGAGAAGGATACAGCCTCTTTGAAGCCCTTGACGTTCTGTTCCCTCCTATTATTAATGAAATCAAAGCTTATCCTGATCATCTGAAGGATTTGTATACGTATATCCGCGAGGCGTGGGGACACTTTGCACAGGGACCTGCGGGCATTATTTCAAGATTTGCCGATGAAGCGGTCTTCAGTGTCGATGCGCTCGGCCTCAGACCGCTTTGGAAAGTAGAATCTGTTTCTTCCTATATTTTCGCATCAGAGCCGGGGATTATTGCGAACTCCCTTTATGCGGGTGAACCAAAGCCGCTTGGACCGGGCGAGAAACTTGGACTTAAGTGGAAAGAAGATGAGATGGAACTGTTTGAATATCCATCCCTTCAGGAAGAAGTCTACAAGCGTTTCTCAAGCAGACTTGAAGTGGACGGCTACAGAGAACGGCTTCTGCACCCTGTCAGCAAAGGCAAATGCTCTGCTTCGCCTATTTTCAAAGTCCACAACGGGCATTATGCAGCATTCGGCTGGGACCGCGAGCACATCCAGCTGCTTGAGCAGATGGCTGAAAAAGGCGCTGAGCCGATCCGCTCCCTTGGACACGACGGACCGCTTGCAGCCATCCATCCAGACCGGAAAAACATCGCAGACTTCATTAAAGAAAGTGTTGCAGTTGTTACGAATCCGGCGATTGACCGTGACCGCGAATCCGAGCACTTTTCCATCCGCTCGGTAGTCGGCAAACGTCCTTCCCTGACAGAACAGCATGATAAAACGGCGTTGATTGAGCTGCCGTCACCGCTTCTGCTTGAAGGCAAGCTCGGCATCATGGCTTCTGAGCAGATTGACCAGCTGCCATATGAAGAAGTCATTGACTATTTTTCAAAAGAAAAGCAACTTCATGTTCTTTCAGCGGTCTACACAGAGGATGAAACTCTGAAAGACGCTTTGAACCGTCTGAAGCTTGAAGCCATTCATGCCGTAAATGACGGCGCTGTCCTGCTTGTCCTTGATGACAGAGAAGCGCATCAGAACGGCAAGCTCTGGATTGATCCGCATTTAGTCACATCGGTGATTGATCAGGCCCTTGTAAAGGAAAGCCTGCGCAGAAACTGTTCGATCCTTCTCCGCACAGGTGCGGTCAGATCTCTGCATGACATTATGGTCGCTTACGGCCTCGGTGCAAACCTAATCAGCCCGTACATTTTGTTTGCCACGGTTGCTGAAGAAGACTCAGCGAAGCCTGCGGTCAATTTGTATGAGTCATTAAATAAAGGCCTTGAAAAAGTCATTTCGACGATCGGAATTCATGAGCTGCGCGGATACGGAAGACTCTTCTCCGCTATCGGCTTAAATGAAGAAATTGAAAAAGAACTGAACATCGTTAACTTCCTTGGCTCTCCTTCTTTGAAATTCAATTTTGAAAGCATGAAGGAAGATGCGATTGAACGAAGCAGCGATTTTGAAAATGAAAAAGCACGTCCGAGCAAAACGTTCCACATCTTCCCTCGTATCTGGAAAGCAATCGGCGATGTCGCGAAATCCGGAGATTACGAAGGCTACCGCGAAAAGCTGACAGAGCAGGAAGAAAGCAATCCAATTACGATCCGTCACTTAACGGATCTGAAAAAAGTGAAATCTTCTGTGCCTAAGGAAAAAGTAAATATTGGCGTAGGCGATCACAGTCTGCCGTTTGTCATCGCTTCGATGTCATTCGGGTCACAGAACGAGGTTGCTTTCCGCGCTTATGCAGAAGCTGCTGAGCAGCTGAATATGGTCAGCTTGAACGGTGAGGGCGGAGAAATTAAAGATATGCTCGGGAAATATCCGCGCACGCGGGGCCAGCAGATTGCGTCCGGACGCTTTGGCGTAAACGCCGAGCTTCTGAACTCATCAAACCTGCTTGAAATCAAGATTGGCCAGGGTGCAAAGCCTGGTGAAGGCGGACATCTTCCAGGTTCAAAAGTAACAGCAAAAATTGCTGAATCACGGAATGCTACTATCGGTTCTGACCTTATTTCTCCGTCAAATAACCATGACATCTATTCGATTGAAGATTTGGCGCAGATGATTTCAGAGCTTAAAACAGCCAACGATCAGGCGAAGGTTTCTGTAAAGGTTCCTGTTGTTCCAAACATCGGAACAATCGCAGTGGGAATCGCAAAAGCCGGCGCTGACATCATTACACTCAGCGGTTTTGACGGCGGAACAGGTGCAGCGCGTATTCACGCCCTTCAACACGTCGGTCTTCCTGTTGAAATCGGGGTAAAGGCGGCGCACAACGCCCTGCTTGAAGCCGGTCTCCGCGAAAAAGTGGAACTTTGGGCAGACGGCGGCATCAAGAGTGCGATGGACGTCATGAAGGTCATGCTGCTTGGCGCCAACCGCGTCGGCTTCGGTACCCTTTCGATGATTGCCATCGGCTGTACAACATGCCGCGGCTGTCATTTGGATACATGCCATGTTGGTATTGCGACACAGATTGAATCCGAAGCACAGGCGAAAGAGCACGGTCTCCGCCGATTTGTTCCAAGAAAGTACGACCCGTCTGTAGAAGGGCTTGTGAACCTGTTCAGCGCGTTCGGTTCAGAGCTTCAGACATTGACTGCTTCCCTTGGCTTTACAAATCTTCAAGACCTTGTCGGACGCTCTGATCTTCTTGAACAGACCCGAGGCAAGGATGAAATGGACCTGTCCCTTCTTCTTGAGACCCTTGAAATCCAGAACATCTCACATAAAGAAGTGGCAGCAAGTCTTGAAAGCAAGCGTCTTGCCGTTGCTGCAGGAGCAGAGTACCTTGATTATGATGAAAGCGAGCTTCACAGCTCAAGAGAATTTTCGAGCGTTACATCCGAGCAGCGCATTCTCGGCAGCCGCGTTTCCTGTCACAGGGTCCGCGGACGTCTTGACGGTTCATACCGCAAACTTGATGACATTGAGCTGCACTACAAAGAAGGTTCTATTCCGGGCAACGGACTTGGCGCCTACAACTCAAGCGGCATCAATATCCGCGTAGAAGGCGGCGCCCAGGACGGCACGGGTAAAACGTCCTTTGGCGGTACGATTCAGGTCTTCAAATCAAAAGGAGCAGACGGAAACTACTACAACGGTTCTGTCGGAAAAGGCTTCGGTTACGGCGCACAGAGCGGCCTCCTTCTCGTTCAGGGGAATGCAGATGCGCGTGCAGGCATCCGCTTATCAGGTGCCGACATGATCATCGGGGGAAAAATCACAAAGCCAATCCCTGCAGAGGAAAATGGCAATATCGGGGTAAATGCCAACATAAAAGGATTTGCATTTGAGTATATGACGAACGGACGCGGACTTGTCCTCGGCGATCCTGGACCATGGATCTGTGCAGGCATGACCGGCGGCGTCGTGTACGTCAGACACCAGCCTGAGCTTGGCTTAACAAAACAGGCGCTAGAGCGCCGTGTTGCCAAAGGCGCTAAAATCGAGATCTCATCTCTGAATGCAAAAGGCAAAAACGATGTAACAGAGCTTCTGACAACTTACATTGAATCACTTGAAAAACACGGACAGCGTGATGAAGCAAATGAACTGAAGCCGCTGCTGAACGCAGTCGGAGATCACTTCATTCAGCTTGTTCCAGTTAAAGAACAGGCCGATCCATCTGTATCGACTGAGTGATTGCGGCACATTAAAAATAACACCTGCTATGCGGGTGTTATTTTTTTTAAACAAACGGCATAGTTCTAAGTGGTACCATATAAAAAACTTTCGAAAAAAGGCTTATTTTTTTCATGAAAACGGGAAAAAGTAACTTGAATAATTTCTTTTAACATTGTATAGTCATTACTTGTTTACCAGACAGATTTTTCTGTCATAAGGTCCATTATCATATCAGTAAAGAAGGGAATGTAGAAACACACCCAATGAAACTTGGTGCCCGCATTATCAAAACGGGGATTGCCATTACACTGGCTCTGTTTTTGGCCACTCTTTTAAACATACCGTCTCCAGCCTTTGCCGGTATCGCCGCTATCTTTGCGATACAGCCTACAATTTACCGCTCTTATCTTTCTGTTATCGAGCAGGTTCAGGCAAATGTCATCGGAGCAGCCTTTGCCATTTTATTCGGGCTGATTTTCGGTCCCCATCCGTTTGTTATCGGTTTAACTGTCATTATCGTCATTGCGATTAATTTAAGAATAAAGATTGAAAATACAATTCCGGTTTCGGTCGTGACCGTCATTGCGATTTTGGAAAGTCCGGGCGAGGATTTTATCGAATTTGCCCTGATCCGCTTTGGAACGGTTCTGCTCGGCGTCCTGTCAGCATTCATCGTGAATCTGATTTTCATTCCGCCAAAGTATGAAACAAAGCTGTATTACAGAATTGTGGATAATACAGAAGAAATCATTAAATGGATCCGTTTTAACACGAGACAGGTGTCGGAGTATACGGAGCTCAAAACAGATATTGAAAGACTGAAAGAAAAAATGATGAAGCTCGATCAGCTTTATCTCATGTATAAGGAAGAACGCGCCTATTTCAAGCGCAATATTTATGCGAAATCACGGAAGCTTGTGCTTTTCAGACAAATGCTGGTTACCACCAACAGGTCGCTTGATACCCTGAAAAAGCTGCACCGCCTTGAAAACGAACTCCATCATCTGCCGGAGGAATTCCAGAGCATTCTTGCAAATGAGCTGGACTATCTCGTTGACTTCCATGAACGAAGCCTGCTGAAATTTATCGGGAAAATTAAACCCGAGGCACCGGTGGAGTTTATTAAAGAAGGGCAGTTCAACAAACAGGAGCTTGTTGATACCTTTATGAACTTTAAAGGAAACTGCATCGACCAGGAGTGCTTCTACCACCTGCTGCCACTTATCGCGGTTATCATTGATTACAGTGAACAGCTTGAGCACCTTGATACGCTGATCAACAGCTTCCATAGCTATCATAAAGAAGAAAATGAGCTTCAGATATCGGAGCAGGAAGAACCAAGCTAAACACAAAGGACTGAACGGAAATCGTTCAGTCCTTTTTTGTTATTCAGAGGCAGAAAGCTCGCTTTCTGTCACCCACTTGTGATTTTTCACTTCTTCGCCGCCGTCTGCAGGTACAAAGTCGACCATGTAAACAGTCGTTTCTTCTGCTGAGTCAATCGTGGCCTCTGCTCCCTCCATGCCTTCCATATGATCGGCTGCAAGGGTCACTTTGTCTCCTTCTTTGTATGGCTCTTCAGCTGCATCTTTAATTTCTTCATGAATGACCCATTTATGATCCGTGACCGGGTCTCCCCCGCCTTCAGGCGTATAAGAAACGGTGTAGACTACGGTGTCATATGCACCTGCAATTGTCGCTTCCGCACCATCCATGCCTTCCATGTGATCAGCATTCATAACTGCTTTGCTTCCTTTTTCAAACGTTGGATTTTCAGCTTCCTTCAAACCCTCCGGCACCTCGCCCGAACCTGAGTGGTTCATGCCTTCGTGACCGGCGTGTTCAGAAGACTCCTCCTTCTTTTGCCCTTCATTTTCATTCGCACACGCTGCAAGCGTCAGTGAAAAAGCTGCAGCAAGAGCTAGCATCATTGATCTTTTCATCTCAATCATCCTTTCGTCATCGTCTAATTTCATTTTAAAGATAGATTGTGCAGAAAGTGTGCATTTAAAAGTGAAATCGGAAAATTGATGGGACTTATATTAGAAATTAGAACCCTCAAGCAATTGAATCTGAGATTTGATGGCACTTTTCGGAGAGATCAGAACCCTCAAGAAGAGAAATCTGAGATTTGATGGCACTTATCCAGGAGATAAGAACCCTCAAAAACTGGAATCTGAGATTTGATGGCACTTATCCGGGAGATAAGAACCCTCAAGAACAGGAATCTGAGAATTGATGGCACTTATCGAAGAGATCAGAACCCTCAAGAACAGGAATCTGAGATTTGATGGCATTTATCGAAGAGATTAGAACCCTCAAAAACTGGAATCTGCGAATTGATGGTACTTATAAGAGAAATTGGAACCCTCAAAACGAAAGAAAGACGCTAACCCGGTCAGCGTCCTTCTCTTTATGAAAAATAAAGTCACTCGTCAATGCTTCCCCTTAGGATCCAGCGCATCACGCAGTCCGTCACCCATGAGGTTAAATCCGAGAACCGTGAGCATGATGGCAATACCCGGGAAGAAGAGGGTCCATGGTGCCTGTACCAGGTACTGCTTAGAATCTGCTAGCATTTTGCCCCACTCAGGGTTCGGGGCCTGGGCTCCGAGTCCGATGAAGCCAAGGGCAGCTGCCTCGATGATGGCCGTTGCGATGGCCAGAGAGGCTTGTACGATAATCGGCGAAAGGCTGTTTGGCAGCACGTGCACGAAAAGGATCCGTGTATCACTCGTGCCTAGGGCTTTTGCGGCCATGATATACTCTTCTTCTTTTACGCTGAGAACCTTGGCCCGGATCAGTCTTCCGAAGTTCGGAATGTTGATGACGGCGATGGCAATCAGGGCATTTTGAAGGGATGGTCCTAGGATGGCTACGATCGCGATGGCAAGCAGGATGCTTGGGAACGCGAGCATGATGTCAAACAGTCTGGAAATGATGCTGTCGATCACGCGGCCGTAGTATCCGGCAAGGATTCCAAGAAGCGTTCCGATCAAAGCTGATCCAAGGACCGAGAAAAATCCCACCCAAAGGGATATACGCGCGCCGAACAATACCCTTGAGAAAATATCTCTCCCAAAGTCATCCGTTCCAAACCAATGCTCGGATGACGGAGGAAGCAGGCGCTTTGAGAGCTCCTGATCATCAATGCCCTGCGGTGCAATAAGCGGAGCAGCTATGGCAATAAAGATAAAAAATAATACGAGAATACTTCCTGCGATCGCGAGTTTATTTTGCAGAAACAAGCGGAGCTTCTGCTGAAAAGGGGTGATGACCTTTTCCTGTTTGATGATGGCTGTCTTTTCTTCTTGAAGTGCCGGCAGTGACATGGCATTCTCCCCCTTTTCTAGTATTTAATCCTCGGATCAATGGCTGCATACAAAAGATCGACGATCAGATTGATAAAAACAAAGATGGCGGCAATGACTAAGATGCCCGACTGGATGACCGGATAATCCCGGTAGCTGATCGCATCGAAAATATACCTGCCCATCCCCGGCCAGCCGAAGATGGTTTCTGTCAGGATCGCCCCTCCGAGAAGCAGTCCTGTTTGAAGACCGATAATCGTTAAAATTGGAATGACTGCATTTTTCAAAGCGTGCTTGTACACAACCCAGAACATGTGAAGGCCTTTCGCTCTGGCTGTTCTGATAAAATCAGATTCCATCGCTTCAATCATGGTTGATCTTGTAATTCTTGCAATAATGGCCATCGGGATTGTAGCTAGGGCAATTCCCGGCATCAGAATATGCTTCAGCACTTGAACGAACTGATCAAACCTTCCCTGCAGAAGCGTATCAAGCAGGTAAAGATTTGTGATACTGTCGACAGGATTTCTGATTTCCTCCCTGCCTGTAGTCGGCAGCCAGCCAAGCTTGATCGAGAAGACGTACTGCTCCATCAGGCCGAGCCAGAAAATCGGCATTGACACACCGACTAAGGCAATAATCATGGCTACATAATCAAACCATGAATTGCGGAACCATGCACTGATGATTCCCGCATTGATGCCGACAACGATGGCAATGATCATCGCAAAGATTGTCAGTTCCATTGTCGCCGCAAGATAAGGCGTCATCTCTTTACTTATGGCGGCACCCGTCCGGATGGATTGACCGAGATCACCTGTCAGAAGTCCGCCGACATAATCAAAATACTGTATGTACCATGGCTGATCGAGTCCAAGCTGCTGCGTTAATTTTTCAATGGCCTCCTGTGTTGCACGCTGCCCGAGAATGACCTGTGCCGGGTTCCCCGGTATGGCTCTGATGATGGAAAAGACAACGAGCGTCATCCCGATCAGAACAGGTATGAGCAGACCGATTCTTCTAATTGTATATGAAACCATTCTTTCACCTCTTTCATTCGAAAAGCGCAAGCGCCGATTCAGACATTCAGATAAAAACTTCCTGGAACCCTTGCACCGCAGTGTTTTCACCTTTTAAAAAAGGGAGGAGGACAGGTCCTCCTCCCAGCTCATTACTTAAATTCGACCTTTGTAAGGATGTCAGAACCTGTTGGATGCGGCTTGAAGTTTGTCAGTTTGCTGCTTCCGGCCAGGATTGGCGTGGAGTGGGCAATCGGAATCCAAGGTGCATCTTCTTTAATGATTTCCTGTGCTTTTTTGTAAAGCTCGTTTCGTTTTGCCTGGTCAGCATTGGACTGTGCTTCAATCAGAATGTCATGAAGCTCATCGTTGCTGTAGTACGTGTAGTTGTTGCTGCCGATGCTGTCTTTGTCAAGAAGCGTGTAAAGGAAGTTGTCGGCATCACCGTTGTCGCCTGTCCATCCAAGCATGAATGAGTCAGCTTCCCCTTTTGCCGCTTTATCAAGGTAAGTAGCCCAGTCGTACGTTTTGATTTCTGCTTCAACGCCGATTTTGGCAAAGCTTGATTTGATGACTTCCGCGACTTTCATTCCTTCAGGCATATATGGACGAGGAACAGGCATTGCCCAAAGCTCCATTTTAAATCCGTCCGGATAGCCGGCTTCTGCTAAAAGTGCTTTTGCTTTTTCAAGATCGTACGGGTATGGCTCGATGTCATCGTTGTAGCCTTCAAGTGACGGAGGCATCGGATTTTTCGCAGGCTCTGCAAGTCCGCCGTAGAAAGAATCGATAATGCCCTGCTTGTCAACGGCATGGTTCAGCGCCTGGCGCACAAGCTTGTTGTCAAGCGGCTTGCGGTTTGTTGTTAAACCAACGTAGCCAACGTTCATAGACGGACGCTCGAACGTCTGAAGGTCGCTGTTGCTTGAAATAGATTTCGTATCAGACGGGTTTACACCATCCATTAAGTCGATTTCGCCTGTTTGAAGGGCATTTAAGCGTGCTGAGTTTTCAGGAATCGATTTGAAGATAACCTGATTTAACTTCGGATAGCCTTTCATCCAGTAATCTTCATTCTTTTCAAGTACGATTCTGTCGTTTGGCTTCCACTCAACAAATTTGAACGGGCCTGTGCCGACCGGATTTTCTCTGAATTTGTCGCCGTGCTTCTCAATAGCTGCCGGACTTGCAATGCCGAAAGGAGACATGGCAAGGTTCTTTAAGAACGGAGCCTGAGGGCGTTTTAATGTGAAAACAACTTTATAATCGCCGTCTGCTTTTACTTCTTTAATTACATGTCCTTCGTCCTTTTTAAAGCCGCCGAACATTGTGTAGTAAGGGAATTTGTCTGCATCCCCGTTCATCCAGCGTTCAAAGTTGAAGACAACCGCTTCTGCATTGAAGTCAGTGCCGTCATGGAATTTGACGCCTTCTCTTAGAGTAAGCGTGTAAGTCAGGTTATCCTCTGACACTTCCCATTTTGTCGCAAGGCCTTCCTGCACTGTTGTATCCTGTTCACCATAGTTTAAGAGTGTTTCAAAAACGTTGACTGTTACTTTGAAGGCTTCCCCTTCTGTTGTTGTAATCGGATCAAGAGAAGTAGAGTCACCGCCGCGTCCAAAAACGAGGCTGTCCTGTTTCTTTTCACTGCTTCCGCCGTCGCCGCCTTCTGATGAAGAGCTGTCAGAACTGCAGCCCATCAAGGCCGCTGATAAAAGCAGCACAAACATAATTGAGACTAACAGGCTTTTCTTTTTCACGCATACATCCCCCTATTTTCTAGTGATGAATCTATCAATCACGCCTCGTGTCACTCATACAAGTGACATGCGACATAATGACCTTCTTTAACTTCCTTCCATTCCGGTTTTTTGACCATGCATGGTTCAAAGCATGCCGGGCACCTCGTGTGAAACGCGCACCCTTTTGGCGGATCAGACGGGCTAGGAAGATCCCCTTTTAACACAATCTGCTCTTTTACCGCTTCCGGGTCAGGCAGCGGCACAGCCGACAGAAGCGCCTTCGTGTACGGGTGCAGCGGATCTGCATACACCTTTTCGCTGTCTGCAAGCTCTACTAAACTCCCTAAATACATGACTCCGAGTCTGTCGCTTATATGGCGGACAACCCCGAGATCATGGGAGATGAAGATATACGTCAGGGAAAATTCCTTCTGCAGATCCTTCAGTAGATTCAGGATTTGCGACTGGATGGATACATCAAGGGCAGAGACCGGCTCGTCTGCAATGATGAGCTTCGGATTTGTCATCAGCGCTCTTGCAATCCCGATTCTCTGGCGCTGTCCTCCGCTGAATTGATGCGGGTAGCGCTTGCCGTAGGCTTCATCGAGGCCGACAATCCCAAGCATCTCTTTCACCTTTTTGCGGCGTTCTTCTTTGCTGCCGATTCCGTGGACAATGAGCGGCTCTTCAAGAATTCGTTCAACGGTCATCCTCGGGTTCAGGGAAGCATAAGGATCCTGGAAGACCATCTGCAGCTCCCGCCTCATTTTTCTCATTTCCTTAGGAGATTTCGTCAGCAGCTGCTCCTCGCGGAAGGCGACCGATCCGTCTGTCGGCTCAATCAACTTAAGCAATAGGCGCCCCATCGTTGATTTGCCGCAGCCGGATTCCCCGACAATCCCTAGGGTTTCTCCTTCGTACACTTCAAAGGACAGGTCATTAACCGCTTTTACCGCACCGACTTTTCTGCCGAGAACCCCTCCCGTAATCGGAAAATGCTTTGTGAGCTTTTCTACTTTAAGCAAAGGCTTCGTCATGCTCTAAAGCCTCCTCTCTTGCTAAAAAACATCTCGACTGGTGCGAATCCTGCAGTTTATAAAGCGGAGGCGAATGCTTCACGCACTCTGCCATCGCATATTCGCAGCGGCCTGCAAACAGACAGCCTGTCTGCACAGTGCCCGGACGCGGCACCTGGCCCGAGATGGAATACAGCCGTTCATTTTTCTTCCGGATGTCCGGAACAGATTTCATTAAGCCCTTTGTGTACGGATGCTTCGGATTTTTAAAGATGGTTTTGACGCTGCCTTCCTCCACAACCTGTCCGGCATACATGACCATGACTCGGTCGCACATTTCCGCGACCACACCAAGGTCATGGGTGATAAACACAATGGAGGTATCCATTTTTTTGTTCAGATCCTTCATCAACTTCAGAATCTGAGCCTGAATCGTCACATCAAGCGCCGTTGTCGGTTCATCTGCAATCAGCACTTTCGGATCACAGATCATCGCCATGGCAATCATGACGCGCTGCCTCATTCCGCCTGAAAGCTGATGCGGATACTCCCCGTAAAGCTCTTCAGGGCGCGGCAGGCCCACAAGCTTCAGAATTTGGATCGCCCGCTCTTTCGCCTGTTTTTTTGTCAGGCTTAAATGAACGCGGAGAGACTCTTCAAGCTGGTTCCCGATTTTAAACAGCGGATTAAGAGAAGTCATCGGTTCCTGAAAAACCATCGCCAGTTCATTTCCCCGCAGTTTGCGCATCGATTTTTCGTTCAGCTTCAGCAGATCTTTCCCCTGAAACAGAATCTCACCTGAAAGCTTTGAAGTTTTTTGGGGCAGCAGTCCCATAATGGATAGGGAGGTCACGCTCTTTCCGCAGCCGGATTCTCCGACAATGCCGAGAACTTCCCCTTTATGTACGTCAAACCTGATCGAATCAACGACACGCGTTTCTTCTTTTCCCTGCAGGAACGTAATGCTCAAATCTTTGATTTCCAAAATCTTTTCCCGCGACAGACCGCTCACCCCCAGTTTGGACACCCTAAACAGCATATGAAGCCGGGTGACCCGCTATGTCATGTTATTTCTGTAAGATACTATTAAAACTACTTAAAATTTGGATATGTACAAATTATAGACTAAAAATTCTAAATATTAAAATAGTTCATTACTCCTATTTCCATCTGTACCTATCTTTTCCATAAGACGGTGAATATGGTGAAATTCATGTCATTTGAAGCATAAAAAATAAGCAGTCCGCAAAGGACTGCTTATTTTTACTTAATTTAGCATTTTATATCTGCTGAAAAGTATTTTTATTATGATAGAAAAATATGGGTTAATCCAGCTGCTGAATCTGGAACAGGGAATAATAGTGGCCCTGTTTTTCCATTAATTCGGCGTGGGTGCCTTCTTCGACAATCTTCCCGTTTTCCATCACGACAATCTTATCGGCATGTGTGATGGTCGACAGTCTGTGAGCAACAATGAAGGTCGTTCTGTCCTGAGCTAGCTTCTCAAGTGCTTCCTGAATCAGATGCTCACTTTCAAGATCCAATGCCGAGGTTGCTTCATCAAGCACAAGAATCGGAGGATTTTTCAAAAAGACCCTCGCAATGGCAAGGCGCTGCTTCTGCCCTCCCGAAAGCTTGACTCCGCGTTCTCCGACCTTTGTGTTGTAGCCTTCAGGAAAACCAAGGATAAAGTCGTGTGCATTCGCAGCTTTTGCCGCTTCAAACACTTCTTCATCGGTGGCTCCCGGTTTCCCGATCAGAATATTCTCTTTCACAGTCTGGCTGAACAAGAACGTATCCTGAAGCACCATGCCGATCTGATCTCTAAGGCTTTGTGCGCGGTATTCCCGGATGTCTGTGCCGTCAAGGAGAATCCTGCCCTCGGTTACATCGTAAAACCGCGGGATCAGACTGATGAAAGTCGACTTTCCGCCGCCGCTCATTCCAACAAGCGCAACGGTTTCTCCCCTGTTTACCTCAAGTGATACGTCTTCAAGAATCATTGGTTCCTTCTCATCGTATTTAAAGGAAACACGGTCAAACTTAATGGTGCCGCTGATGTCTTTTGCTTCCTTCGCATCGGGCTTGTCTGTAATATCGTATTTTTCATCAATAAGCTCAAAGACGCGGTCCATAGACGCAAGAGCCTGAGTCAGCGTTGTGGAAGATGTCACAAGGCGTCTCAGCGGATTGTAAAGCTGATCAATGTAGGCGATAAACGCCACCATGGTTCCGACTGTCATGTTCCCGTGAATGACCTGGTAGGCTGCAAAGCCAATGACAAGCAGCGGGGCAACGTCCGTAATCGTATTTACTACGGCAAAGGTCTTTGCGTTCCAGCTTGTATGATCAATAGCTTTGTTTAAAAAGTTATGGTTTTCCTTATTGAACTCTTTTTGTTCATGATCTTCAATTGCAAAGCTTCGGATGACAGGCATCCCCTGCACCCTTTCATGAAGATGTCCCTGAACCTGAGCAAGCGCCTGCGATCTCACTCTTGTCAGATGTCTAAGTCTTCCGTAGAAATACTTCACCGAAAAACCGTACAGCGGAAACAGCACGATTGAGACTAGTGTCAATTTAATATCCATCGTGAACATAATGATGACGGCAATGACAATCGTAAAAATATCAAGCCATACATTCATCAGCCCGGTGATGACAAAGTTTTTCGTCTGCTCCACATCATTGATGACGCGGGAAATAATCTCTCCCGCTCTTGTATTCGCGTAGTAGCGCAGACTCAGTTTTTGAAGATGGGTAAACAAACTGTCTCTAATGTCATAAAGGATTTTGCTGCCTGTCCACTGCGCGAAATACTGTCTGTAATATTCTATCGGCGGTCTTGCCAGCAGGAAGATTGCAAACATGATGCCCATGATTGCGAACAGCTTTCCCGTTTTTTCATCAGCGGACATGTTTCCGCCCAGAATGTCATCTACTACATATTTAAGAAGCAGGGGCGTAAGAAGAGGTATGGAAAATTTAATGATTCCAATTGCGATTGTCCCTGCAATCTGCCATTTGTAGGGTTTAACAAATTTCATGTAGCGTTTAACTGAACTCAAGGTTTTGTCTCCCCCTCTCATTTCTTTTTATTTTGTGCTTTTGCGCGCGGTTCATGCCGACCCCATGCAGAAAGAGCCTGCTTTAGAAAACAGGCTCTTAAAAAAACAACCCATTCATTTGTCTTGTGCTTGTCATTTCACATGTGTCAGATAGCGCTCGTACCACTCATCGATAAAGTCAGGTGAAAAGGGACCTTTCCGCTGTCTGATCCAGCGAAGCAGCTTTTCAAGATTGCTTTTTAAAATCAAGTCGATCACATTCGGATAATTCATTTTCTTACGGTGATATTCGTACTCATCTTCATCAAGAATGATGTACGTCATATCGGGAAAAATTTTCACATCCAGGTCATAGTCAATATATTTAAGGGCTTCATCATCCCATGCAAATGGCGAACTGATGTTGCAGTAATAGTAGATTCCGTCTTCCCGGATCATGCCGATTACATTGAACCAGTATTTTGTATGAAAGTAACAGATGGCCGGCTCCCGGGTAATCCATGTTCTTCCGTCAGATTCCGTTACGATCGTCCGGTCGTTTCCGCCGATGATGCAGTGTCCGCTTGCCTTCAGGACAGTGGTCTCATCCCAGATTCTGTGGATATGCCCATTATGCTTGTAACTATGTATCTGTATGCTGTCTCCTTCCTTGGGAAATCCCATTTTACTCCCCTACTTTCTATATCGCCGCTCCGCAAATAAGCAAAGATTGTCAACTTTTCGTTTTTACCATTATACCGCCTGCCGTTTAAAAAAGAAAATAAAAGAGCCGCCCGTATACAGGAGACTCTCATGGTCCGTCATTTATGAAGAGGCTCCCTGATCTGATAAGACCGGATGACCTCCTCTGTCTGCTTTTGAAAAACCTTCTGAATGGACTGCAGCTCTTCCTTCATAATCTCAATCTCTGCCTGAATATCCCCGCTCGCCTCACCCGGAAGATTGTTCAGCTGCTCTTTCAGCTCCTGGCATCTCTCAATCTCTCCCTGCAGATCGAGCAGCTTATCCATTGTCTCAAGCTGGCGGCCCACCAATGCATCAAATTCCTTCAAGTTCATTTGCACCTCCGCTTATTTGTCCGCTATACCAATTCGTTTTTCAGGAGCGGATCTCCTTTGACTTTATCTGTTGAGGAATCGGAGGTTTTGTCGGAAAAATTTTGGGCGGGCTCAGCACATTCTATGCGCTTTAATTGGTTTGCCGGTCATAAAATAGGGGAATTGGATAAAAGTTGTAATCCTATTTAAAGGAGATGAGCCGCTCTTTGATTTCTGTTCTCTTTTTAGTCATAACCGCCGCTTGGATGGCCGAATTTATTCTATTCCGGAACAGGGGAACTTCTGAGGGCGAAATGCAGGAAAGGCGTTCCTACCCTTTTTTGCTTTTAGTCATTGCCCTCACCATTTCAATGGCTGTACTGATGAGGGAATGGAACATCTTTTATGTCGGCAGTACCGTTGTTCATGCGGCAGGCATTGTTCTATATGCATCAGGGGTTCTTCTGAGATACTGGGGTATTTTTCACCTGAAAGAGCAGTTTACCCGCCATGTATCCTTCCGTAAAGGGGATGAGCTCGTCAGCTCCGGCCCGTACCGCAGGCTGAGACATCCTCTCTATACAGGCCTGCTGCTCATTATCATCGGCATATGCCTTTCCCTCGGGAATGCGGTGCTTGCAGGCGCAGGCGGAACAGCCGCCGCACTTGGCCTTCTTAAACGGATACGAATTGAAGAAAAGATGCTGATTGAAGCTTATGGAGAGGAATACCGGAGCTGGGCAGAGAAAAGATACCGCCTTGTTCCGCCTATATATTAACCATTACCTGGAGGTGCTTGCATGTTAAATCAAAAAAAGAAAGCCGTTGTAGTCGGAGCAGGACTTGGAGGCATGTCTGCTGCAATCAGACTTTCGGCAGACGGCTATGATGTGACCGTTTTAGAGAAAAACAGCAATGTCGGAGGCAAGCTTAACCGCAGGTCCGGGAAAGGCTTTACGTTTGATACTGGCCCTTCCATCCTGACAATGCCGTGGGTGCTTGAGAAGCTCTTTAAAAGCGTCAACAGGCATCTTGAAGACTACATAACTGTTGTACGTGTGGAACCGCAGTGGCGCACCTTTTTCGAAGACGGCACATCCATTGATGTATCAAGCGACCTGCCGACGATGATTGCCGAGATGGCAAAGGTGTCGAACGAACCGCACGGCAGCATGAGCAGCCTCCTTTCCTACAGTGAGAAAATGTATGATCTCTGTCTGAAAAGCTTTTACAAATACAGCCTTGAAGACCTGAAAGATCTGAAAAAACACCACACACTGAAAGACTTGATGGCGATGGATCCGCTGAGCACGGTTGCCGACGGAACAGAGAAATACCTTGATTCCAAGCACCTGCAGCAGCTCTTCAACTTCTTTGTCATGTACGTCGGCTCAAACCCTTATTCTGCCCCGGCGATACTGAATCAGCTGATCTATGTGCAGCTCGGCCTCGGCATTCACTACGTAAAAGGCGGAATGTACGAGATCGCAGAAGGCATGAAGAAAGTCATGGACGAACTGAGAATCGAAGTGAAAACAGACACACCTGTTGCCCACCTTGAGCTCGAAGGCAAAAAAGTGACGGGCGTTGTGACAGAGAGCGGAGATGTTTACCGTGCTGATGTCGTCATTTCAAACCTGGAAGCCATTCCGGCCTACCGCAACCTTGCCCCGTCAACCGGGGAAGTGAAGCGGGAAGTGAAAAAGCTGGGCAAGTCTTTCATCCCGAGCGTATCCGGACTCGTGCTTCTTCTTGGGACAGACCGGAAGTTTGAAAACTTAAAACACCACAACTTCTTCTTCTCAGAAGATCCGAAAAAGGAATTCCAGCAAATTTTCGATCAAGGAGTTCCGGCAGATGACCCAACCGTTTACATCGGCATCTCTGCAAGGTCTGACGCAAGCCAAGCGCCTGAAGGCAAAGACAACCTCTTTGTGCTGACGCACGTCCCTCCTCTAAAAGAAGGAGCCAAAACAAGCTTCGACTGGGACGAATACAGAGAGCTTGTCCTGAACAAACTCGAGCGGATGGGCATGACCGGACTCCGCGACTCCATCGAATTCGAATACCGCTTCACCCCTGAAAACCTTGAGGAACTCTACGGCCCGAACGGCGGATCCATCTACGGAGTCGCATCAGATAAGAAGAAAAACAGCGGGTTCAAAATCCCGTCCAAAAGCCAGCTGTACGAAGGCCTGTACTTTGTCGGCGGCTCAACCCACCCCGGCGGAGGCGTACCGATGGTTACCCTCTCCGGCCAGCTGACAGCGGATTTGATTAAAGAGAATGAGCTTGCTGCTGTGAAATAAGAATGTGATGTGTGATTGAATGCCGTGTTGCCTTTTGGGGTGATGCGGTGTTTTTTGTGTGGATGATTTTTTTAGTGGCATCAAACTGCTAAGAACTCGTTCTTGGTGGTATTATTCACTGCGATAAGTACCACCAACCAAACGAAATCCTCTGTTGATGGTTCCATTCTCTCCGATAAGTACCACCAACCAAACGAGATCCTCTGTTGAGGGTTCTGTTCTCCGCGATAAGTACCACCAACCAAACGAGATCCTCTGTTGATGGTTCCATTCTCCCCGATAAGTGCCACCAACCAAATGAGATCCTCTTTTGATGGTTCCGTTCTCTCCGATAAGTGCAACCAACCAAACGAGATCCTCTGTTGATGGTTCTGTTCTCCCCGATAAGTACCACCAACCAAACGATATCCTCTGTTGATGGTTCCATTCTCTCCGATAAGTACCACCAACCAAACGAGATCCTCTGTTGATGGTTCCATTCTCCCCGATAAGTACCGCCAACCAAACCAAATCCTCTGTTGAGGGTTCTGTTCTCTCCGATCAGTACCACCAACTAAACAAAATCCTCTGTTGAGGGTTCCATTCTCCCCGATAAGTACCACCAACCGAATGAAATCCTCTTTTGATGGTTCCATTCTCTCCGATTAGTGCCACCAACCAATCAAATTCCGCCGTTGATGGCCTTATTTATTCTGCCCGCCCCCCACACATAAAAAAAGACACCTCTCCACACAAGGGAGAAGTGTCTCTTTTCGTTTTTTAAACGGTTCGATTATGAGTTTTGGTTCTTTTTAGCTTCAGCTTGCTGGTTGTACTTCTTTACGTGTTGAGCGTCAGTCTCGCTTGCGAACTCAGCACCGTATTGTTGTTGACCTTGAGCAGCTTGAGCGTTTTGTTGTTTCACGTGTTGCACGCTTGTGCCAGATTGTGTTTTGTTGTTTTGTTGTTGGTTTGCCATCTTTATCACCTCCACGAAATTTATCATGTCCCGGAGGTGATTTTTATATCCGCATTTTTTTCGATCTTTTTTCGGACCGATTTACATCAAAAGAGAGCGGCCGCCATCTACAATAATGGTCTGTCCCCTGATCATCGAAGCTTTTTCAGAGCACAGAAATTCAACGGCATCAACCATGTCTTCCGTGTCGACCATTCTGCCGGCAGGGGTCATTCTTCTGGCATCAGCAAGCAGTTCTTCGCGGTTTGGGAAATGCTTGAGCGCTTCTGTATCGACCGCTCCGCCTGATACGGCGTTGACCACGATGTTTTTGGCCGCAAGCTCTACAGCCAGGTAGCGCGTCAATGATTCAAGCGCAGCTTTTGAAACGCCTACGGTTGTATAGTTTTCAAGGACACGGATGGAGCCGAGGGAGCTGATGCTTACGATTGTTCCTCCGCCTGTTTTCTCCATGCGCTTGGCTGCTTCCTGGGCACAGAATAAAAGAGCCTTGCTGTTAATATCCATTGTCCAGTCCCAATGCGTTTCTTCAAGTTCCATAAGAGGACGGAGAACGCCTGATGCAGCATTATTGACGAAAATATCGAGTCTGCCGAACGTCTCATCAATTTCGGCAAACATTTCTTTAATTTTCTCGGGCTTGCCCACATTTGCTTTCACGACAAGCGCTTTAACTCCAAGTGCTTCAATTTCTTCCGCTGTCTGCAGGGCGGCGCTTTTGCTGCGCGCATAGTTGATCACGATGTTATAGCCCTGTTTGGCAAGACGGAGGGCGATTGCTTTGCCGATGCCGCGGCTGCTTCCTGTAATTAAAGCGGTTTTATTCTGGTTCATATTGACATCTCCTTCAATGCAGTACTTCGTATAGTTGCCCTTATTGTATCAAACAATAGGAAAAGCGAGTAGTAGAGGAGGAGTTCATTATGTACGTAGGCAGAGATATGACGGAACTGTCAATGATGTCCATACACGAATGGAAAGACAGTGAGCTTGCATACTTTCACCACGGGCTTCAGCAGATGATGCCGTATTTAAATGCCGAGGGCCAGACGATCCACCGTGAAATTATCGAGGAGATTGAAGCGCGCGGAGGTCTTAAGCGCGGCGAGGCGGATTACACACACGGAACCAGAGTGAGCTATGATTGACGAAAATCCGGCCGCAACCGGCCGGATTTTATTTATGCATTTCCGTCATCTGATAAATTTTCTGATGGGACACGGGAAAGGCATATTTCTGCATCTCTGCTTCTGTTACTTTTAAAAGATTATCGGGGCTGCTGCCCGGCTTCAGCCTTCCTGCATAAACAGAGATATTCCAGACGAGATGGGAAAAAATATGCTGAATGGTTCCTGACAGTGGCTCAAGCTCGGCTTCCGCTTCATATTCCTCATGCAAGTACTTAACAAGCTGTTCTTTTTGAGAAATCAGCCCTACTTCTGTTTCACAGTTCGGGAACTCCCACAGATTTGCAAGCAGTCCTGATGATGGACGTTTATGAATATAGAAATTACCGGCATCGTCTTTCAGTACAGCTGCTGCCATCATTACCGGTCTTGGCTTTTTCTTTTTGCTTTTCACCGGAAGTTCTGTCTGAACCCCTTCTTCAAATGCCTGGCAGTGTTCTCTTACAGGACAGATCAGGCAGGATGGCGACGTTGGCGTACATACGATTGCACCAAGCTCCATGAGTGCCTGGTTAAATTCAGACGGCTGTTCTTTTGAAATGACTTCATAAAGAATTTTTTCAAAAATGGTTCTTGTCTTCGGTTTCGCGATGTCTTCCCAAATCGAAAGAATACGCGACATGACTCTCATGACATTTCCGTCAACAGCGGGCTCCGGCACCCCGTATGCAATGCTCAGGATAGCCCCTTTTGTGTAGGGACCGACACCTTTCAGCTTGCTGATTTCCTCAGGTGTATTCGGCACAATGCCTCCGTAGGTACTTACGACTTCTTTTACAGCAGACTGAAGATTCCGTACGCGCGAGTAGTAACCAAGCCCCTCCCACGCTTTCAGCACATCTTCCTCATCAGCTGCTGCAAGGGCTTCAAGGGTCGGAAATTTTTCCGTGAAGTTCAGGAAATAAGGAATGACCGTGTCCACCCTTGTTTGCTGCAGCATGATTTCAGACACCCACACCTTATAGGGATCCTGGTCAAGCCTCCACGGCAGATCTCTTTTTTCGCGCAGGTACCAAGAGATTAAATCATGCCTGAAATCTTCTATATGTAATGAGTGCAGATTCTTATCGGCTGCATCAAGCATATTTATCTTTCCTCTCATGTTATTTTTATTGGATATTTGGGAAAATAAAAGGGTATCTTTGTTTTCAACTTAGAAATCATACAGCATTTATCCGTATTTAAAAAGGGAAAGCATGTTAGTGTTTGACTCTTTCATGCCGTTCCATGCAAAATGCCATAAAGAGCACACTTATTCCTTTCTAAAGGGATAGGAAAAGCTCAGTCTTCATAAGAATGTGACAGGAGGTTTTGCAAAGTGGATACAGGCACACACGTTGTGATGGGCATTGCCCTTGGCGGACTTGCGACACTGGATCCCGCTGTCGGTTCAGACCCGGTAACAGCTCAGGCAGTCATGATCGGAGCGATTGCCGGTTCACAGGCTCCTGATCTTGATACGATACTCAAATTCCGAAATAACGCAAAATATATCCGCAATCACCGCGGCATCACCCATTCGATTCCGGCTGTTATTCTCTGGTCGGTGCTCATAACCGGCTTGCTATACTGGCTTTTCCCCGGCTCGAACTTGCTGCATTTAGGGATATGGACAACAATTGCCGTCGTTCTGCATGTTTTCGTTGATATTTTCAACGCGTACGGCACGCAGGCTCTAAGACCGTTTTCCCACAAATGGGTGGCCCTCGGCATGATTAACACGTTTGACCCGATACTGTTTGCCATTTACTGTGCAGGCATTCTGTTCTGGGTTTTCGGCACACCTGCAGGGTACACGTTTCTGACTGTATTTGTCATCGTGTTTTTCTATTACATTTTACGCTTCTTTATGAAAAGAAGCATTGTGAAAAAAATCCATGAAAAATACAGCGAAGTGGAAAAAATCATCATTTCCCCGACGATGAAATTCAGACGGTGGCGCGTGGCGATTATTACAAAATCCCATTTCTATGTGGGACGGTCGCTGAACGGTAAATTAACGATTCTTGATGAGTATGACCGGGTTCCCGTCCCTCAGACGGCAATCATTCAGGCAGCTGAAGAGGATGAAAACATCTCGGCCTTTCTGTCTTTTTCTCCCGTGTACCGGTGGGAAGTAGATGAGTATACAGACCACTATGAAGTGAAATTCATCGATCTGAGATACAGAAGCAAAGGCCACTATCCGTTTGTCGCAATCGTCCAGCTCGACCAGAACCTGAATATTGTCAGCTCCTATACAGGCTGGATTTTCAGCGAAGAGAAGCTCCGGAAAAAATTAGACCTTTTGCCGGAATAAAAAACTTGGCCCCCGAAGTGGAGCCAAGTTTTTTTAATGGAGCATGCCGTCATTGTCATTCAGAAGATGACTGTATTTCGGATTCGTCGCCAAAAACTGGTGCAGCTTGTCTCCGTAATTGACAATCCACTGAGTGACGATCTTTTCCGTCATGTTTTTTCCGCGGTACTTCTCCCCCGCTTTTGCGTACGTTGTCTCAAAGTCATCCCAGAGCAATTCAACCCATGTTCTCGCCTTGTCATAGGACAGGGCAGGATTTTTTTCCATAAGCAGCCGGGCAAGCCGGTCGTGATACATTTCCATTTTTCATCACCCCGTTCTGTTTATAGTTTTTGCGGAAGCATCACATACTATAAGTAGGCTTCGAATGAAGCTAGTTTAAACCCATTGGAGGTCATACGAATGCGGAATAAAGCGAAAGACTTCCCGATCCAGTCAAGCAATAAGTTTGAGGGTGAGCCAAGAGCAAAAGATGATTTCGCGTCCAAACGGGCTGATGGAACCATCAATACACATCCGCAGGAACGCATGAGAGCTTCCGGCGAGCGCGAAAATCAGTTTTAAGAAACTGCACACATTTTGCGGAGGTGCTTATAATGGGTTCAACACACAAAAAGTTTTTTGAAAATCGAATGGCTAATCCGTTTCAGCAGCCTTGGGCCAACCCAAAGCATGCGCATGCGCAGGTAAACGGGCAGACGCAGCAGACTCAGGATTTAATCATTCTCGAGCGTCAGACACGAAAAAGATCATAGGCTAAACGCATAACGGATCATGCTGAATGAATCAGATTCAGCGTGGTTCGTTTTCTTCTTTTTTTAGGCCAAGCAAGGAAATTGGTATGCCTTCCTCTTCAGAGTCCTGAGAGTCAAGACGGTTTCCCCACGCAAATACACCATTCATGTAGTCAATTTTAAAGTATGAGCCCGGTGCCCCTTCTATTTCATACACTTCCCCAGGCTTAAAATCATCGGGATTAAGCAAATAGGCCTTTGCCATCGTAATCTTGCGGTCAAGCACCGCAAATTCATTGACCATGCCTAGCTGCTCGGCTTTGCGGGCTTTCTCGGAAAGAGCGGCGATTTCTGTTTTCAGTTCATATTCTGTCATCGTGCTGTAGCGTTTTGTCTGCATGATGGTACTTCCTTTCTTTTTTGCCCTTTAAAAGGATAAAATAAATGTATGACATCTATAGGAGTGATTTTAATGACAGCACTAGTCGTCACAGGTGCAGGCTCAGGACTCGGACGCTCACTCGCCTTGGCCTACAGCAAAGATTTTGACGAGATCATTCTTCTCGGGCGCAGCACGGAAAAGCTGCTGGAAACAAAACAGCTGCTGCCCCATAAGCAGGTATTTACATACGAGCTGGACATACGGTCTCAGACGGAGGTTGAACGGCTGACAGACACCCTCTTCGGGCGTCACCCTGTCACTGCGCTGATCAATAACGCAGGAGTTGGCCACTTTGGTCCAATCACGGACATGCCCGCTGATCAAATCAAAGAAATGCTCGATACAAATGTGTTTGGCACCATTCTTTTAACACAAGCATTCCTGAAACATTTCAAAGAAAAAGGAAAAATCGTGAACATTATCTCAACAGCAGGCCTCAGAGGAAAAGTGAATGAAAGTGCCTACTGCGCCTCTAAATTTGCCCTGAGAGGCTTTACTGAGAGCCTTGTGAAAGAATATGAAGGAACGAGCATCGTTCTTTCGGGAGCCTACATGGGAGGCATGGACACCCCGTTCTGGAATGAAACCGATCATATAAAAGATAAATCGCGGCTCCGGTCGCCTGACGTTATTGCAGAAAAAATATACAGTCTTGATGACGGGAGACCTGAAATCATTGTGGAGTAGGGCGTTCAGTCCTGCTCTTCTTCTTCATTCAGGAACCGTTCGATCATGTCGATCTGGAACCCTTTTCGATATAGCGCCTGCTTCATCTTGAGCCGGTATGCAGACGGCTTTTCTTTGGCGTACTTCCGCTGCAGTTTTTCTGCCTGCTTCACGAGAGATTGATATTCCTCATCGTCATTGTTTTCATATGTCATTTCTTCCGTGACGATTGAAATGACATCGAAATTGAACCCTTTTCGAAGCAGTGTCTGCTCTATCTTCTGCTTCGTCTGAACAGTAGAACTTTTTGCTTCTTTTCTCACTGTTTTTTCAGCATGAACCATTGCCTGTTCAATCTGATCCTCTTTTGAATACTGCTCCAACGCCTTTTCCGCTGTTGCTTTATCAATTCCTTTTAAAGAAAGCTCCCTTTTAATTACACCAGGTCCCTTTCCCCCGGTTTTCCAGTGTGTCCGCACAAATGCATCCGCGAACTCACTGTCATTTACGTATTTATAATGCCGAAGCTGATGGATGACCTCTGTCACAACCGATTCAGGGTACTCTTTTTTCAAAAGCATATCGGCTGTTTCCTTCTCAGATCTCATTCTGAATCCGAGAAATTCAATCGCTTTGTTAAACGCCTTTTTGACCGAATCCCCGTACTGTATCTCGAGGATCTCCATCTCATCCAGTTCAAGGCCTTTTTTCAGGCCATACTTCAATAGAATGTTCTGGTCGACGCTGAAGGCGAATTTTTCACCTTTGCCATCATTCAAAAACACATTAAACCGTTCTTCACTGCTCTTTTGAGTCGTTATTTTCGATATTGTTGGCATAGGACACCCCCCCCTTATTTTATCACATTTCCCTTTTTGCACCTTTTAAAAAGAACTGCTGCACATCGGACAAAAAACTTTCTGGAGCAGAGCATATTAAAAAGGATTATTGGGGTTTGAGTGCTGAATTATAAGGAAAGAGAATAACAAGGAGTGATGACCGTGAAAATAGCAATCGCAGGCGGAACGGGCTTTGTCGGAAACGAACTGACTGACTATCTCGCTGAAAACGGAAATGAAGTGCTGATTTTAACCAGATCGAAAAAAGAAAGCGATAAAAGCGGTGTCCGGTTTGTTGAATGGATGACAGACGGCGCTGCTCCTGAAAAAGAGCTAGAGGGCATTGATGCCTTTATCAACCTTGCAGGCAAATCCATCAACGACAGATGGACAGAGGAAAATAAAAAAGAAATCGTCGAAAGCAGAATCAAAACAACCCGTGAAGTATACAGAATCATCGACAGCCTCCAGAAAAAACCTGAAGTCCATGTGAACGCAAGCGCAGTGGGCATTTACGGAACGTCAGAGACCGAGACATTTACGGAAGAATCTAATCCCGGCGCTACTGATTTCCTGTCAGAGACCGTCATCAAATGGGAGCAGGAAGCAATGGAAATTGGAAAACTTGGTGTCCGCACCGTTTTTGTCCGCTTCGGGATCATTCTCGGTGACAAAGGGGCGCTTCCGGCCATACTTCTTCCATACAAATTATTTGCGGGCGGGACAGTGGGCTCAGGCACACAATGGATGTCATGGGTTCATATACATGATGTAGTGAGACTTATACATTTTGTGCTTCAGAAGAAAACGATTGAAGGTCCGGTGAATGCCGTTTCGCCAAACCCCGTGCAGATGAAGGAATTCGGTAAAACCGCAGCGAAAGTACTTAAACGACCCCATTGGATTCCGGCACCGGGCTTTGCACTGAAACTGGCGCTTGGAGAACGAAGCATCCTGGTTCTTGAGGGCCAGCGGGTCATCCCGAAAGCCGCTGCAGAAAACGGCTTTGCATTTTCACATCCAGTACTCGAGGAAGCTTTATCTGACATTTTAAAATCTAGATAGGACGCTTAGAATAGGAGTTTGCCATGGACAGCTTTTTATTCAGGAATGCAACCATTTACCCCATAACGTCAAAAACACTCTATCAATCGGATCTGCTCGTGACAGGAGGAAAAATTAAAGCGATCGGCAAGAACCTCCCTGCTCCGCCTGATTCAGCCATCATTGAATGCGGGGAGCAGTTTCTTTTCCCCGGCTTTATCGATGTTCATACACATCTCGGCCTGTACGACGAAGGCACGGGCTGGGCGGGAAATGATGCGAATGAAACCATTGAAGTGCTCTCGCCTCACATCCGCGCCCTTGACGGAGTTCACCCGCTTGATCAGGGATTTAAAGATGCTATCCGGTACGGCATCACGACCGTACACGTCATGCCCGGCAGTGCAAACGTAATCGGAGGAACAACATCCGTCATTAAAACCCACGGCATCAACATCAAAGACATGCTCGTGGTGGAAACGGCTGCTCTCAAAATTGCTTTAGGAGAAAATCCGAAGCGGATTCACAGCCACGGCAATAAGGATTCCATTACAAGGATGGGCATCATGGGGATGCTCAGGGAAGCTTTTTATAAAGCTAAATGCAGCATGAATGACTGCGATGATTTCAGATCCATCCCCATCAAAAAAGTGCTGAACCGTGAAATACCGGTCCGGATTCATGCCCACAGAGCAGATGACATCCTGTCCGCCATCCGGTTTGCAGAAGAATTCGATCTGGATTTCAGGATTGAACACTGTACAGAGGGCCATTTGATCGCAGATGAATTTATCGGAAAAAACATCAAAGTAAGCGTCGGTCCCACCCTTACCCGCAAATCAAAAATCGAACTCAAAAACAAAAGCTGGGAAACGTATCAGGCACTCGCTGACCGGGGAGTCGAAGTCTCCATCACAACGGACCATCCCTACACCCCGATCCAGTATTTAAACGTGGTCGCATCCATCGCAGTAAGGGAAGGTTTTGACGAAAAACTCGCTCTTGAATCCATCACGATAACTGCTGCCAAAAACCTGATGATCGACCACCTTGTCGGAAGCCTTGAACCGGAAAAAGACGCGGACATCGTCCTGTGGAACCACCACCCGTTCCACTACCTCGCAAAGCCCGAGCTGACAATGATAAATGGGAAAATAGTCTACCAAAAAACCTGAATTTCCCTCTTGAAAAACAGCGCTTTTTCCGTCTCAAAAAATGTGCTCAAATTCACATAAAATTAACAAAAAAAATTGTTTCATTTTGAAAAAAAATCGAGTATGATACGAGAGGAAAGAGTAATAAGCTAGAAAAGCGGAAGCGCCCGTTTTGCTCCGGCAGTCAGATAAGAAATCACCCGAAAAGTCCGGGTTTGACTTTTTGAAGATTTTGTTCTGACAGAGGAGCAGGGCGCTGCAGCTGGACAATAATTACTAAAAACCGAATGATGCAATTGCGTGGGAAGGCAAATGGTGCGCCACCAGTAAACTGGTCCTAGTGGGTTCGATTCCCACCCCGAAATTTTTTGGCTAATTTAAAAAATTTCGAGGGTGGGACTTTCACACGACAAGTCTGTAAGTCTGCCCTCTGGTTGGAGGGACAGCAAATGCTTAAAAAACGTGATATTCATGACAGTCAGCCGCTATATGATCATATGATCCACCCTGATGTCTTCCCATTTGTGCGCCACAAAGCAGCATCAATTGATGAATATCTTTTTTTAACCAAACAGACAATTGAAGCAGAAGAGCGCGGGGAATTAATTTCACGTACCATTCTTGATGAATGGGGCTCTCCAATCGGAACAATCAGTCTGTTTGACATTCAGGACAACGCAGGATTTCTCGGCACATGGCTCGGGAAACCCTATCACGGAAAAGGCTATAACCAGGCCGCAAAAGATGCCTTCTTCAATGAACTCTTTTTTGAGCTTGGCATCGAACGGATTTTCCTTCGCATCCGCAAGAAAAACGTCCGTTCAACAAAAGCAGCCGAAAAACTGCCGTACGTTGTCTACGCGAACGAAACAAGAAAACCGCTCCTTGATGAAATCAATCAGGGTGAAGATATCTATAACCTTTACGAAATTTCAAAAGACCTTTACACCTTCTATACGGTGCGCACCGCTGCAGAAACAGAGGAACAGCATCTTAAAGAGGCTTAAAATAAGAAAAGCCTAAAAACCTGCTCGCATAAAGCAGGTTTTTTTGTATGAGAATTTGCTCCGATGACGAAAATAGTTGTGACACAAATTCGAAAGGGTGAAAAAGCATGTCGGACAACAGAAAACGCGAAAAAACACGCAACTCTCTAAGCGGCGCTCAAGAAGTAACCTATTCAAGGGAATTTAAAATGGCAGACCGCGCGGGCGGGTACATAGGCAGTAAGAGCGGACGCTGAGGTTGGAGCATTAACGTTGGTAAATATCTTGGAAAAGTGCTGTGAACCTTGGTTTACAGCACTTTCTTTGTTGATTGTTTTATGGAAAGTGCGCTTAAGTTGGGATTGCAGCACAATCATGGATGATTGAGCTTTGGAAAGTGTTCTTAACCTGAGTTAACTGCACAAACTTTGTTAATCGTTCACTGGAAAGTGTTCTTAACTTGAGTTAATAACACAAACTTTGTTGATTGTTCACTGGAAAATGTTCTTAACCTGAGTTAACAACAGAAACTTTGTTGATTGTTCACTGGAAAGTGTTCTTAACCAGAGTTAACAACACAAACTTTTATGATCGTTCACTGGAAAATGTTCTTAACCTGCGTTAACAGCACTAACTTTCATGCCCCCTCTGTGTAAAGGGTTCTTAACCAGCTCAAAAACTAATAACCGCTTCACCGCAAGTGAGCTTAACGCCTAAAGTCAGCAACTACCAGCATAAGTCCTCCCAAATAATCCACACTAAAAAAGAACATTTCGTTCAACTTTTTTTAGGGGGGCTTTTATCATGGGAAGAGCAAACAGCCAGCAGTCCAAAAACAAGAGCAACTTGCCTCAAGTACCAAAAAACTTAAAAAAAGAAGCTGACGGTGTTTACGAGGAATATTCAGCTGAACTCGCAGACAGTGCAGACAAACAAGCTCAGGCTAGAGCCAAAGCTGCCGATCAGCGTCAGGGAAAATCATTATAGCAGAAAAAAATCAGCCAGTGATGGTTCTTCCGTCACTGGCTTTCAAATGTTGATAAAGTTATCCACACACCTGTTGATAATGTGAATAATATTTTTCCGGCATGAACATCCCCACTATTCACCTTATTCCCACAGTCCACAGATTTCACGGAAAGTCTGTGATTAAACTGTTGATAATGTGCATAAGTCGTGTAAACGCTTTACATTATTGTTTCTAAACGTAAATCATCTGTGGATATCTTCGCACATGCCTCTTTTATCCCATTGTGGATAATTATGAATAGTTTCTTAAAGATATACACACTTTAAAAATACATCCAAGATTGGCCCCATGATATGTACAAAGCTGCCTTCCCGGCGGCTTTTCTTTTTTATAGCTGTATAAAGTAACATCAACTGAAAAAGCCCCGCACTAAGTGCAGGACCTTCACTTAACTCACTTTGAATCCACTACTGCTCCATGGTAAAAACGCTTTTTGTGCAGCTCAATTTTGAGGTTGCGGCACAGCTGCTTCAATTCGCGTTCTTCACGTTCTGTCACAAGAGATACGACCGTTCCGCTGGCACCGTTTCTACCCGTACGGCCTGAGCGGTGAACATACTGCTCAGAGGTTTCCGGCAGGTCATAGTGAATGACGTGCGTCACTCCTTCAATATCAAGGCCCCGTGCGGCAACATCTGTTGCAAGCAGCATGGAGATCTCCCCTGTACGGAAGCTTTTCATCGCTAGTTCCCGCTCGCGCTTTGAAGAGTCGCCGTGAAGGATGCCAAGCTCAATGCCTTTGTACATCAGCTTTTCAGCAAGGACCGCTGCATTGCCGATATCCTTTACGAATGCAATCGCTTTTGTCCCTTCCACTCTTGAAAGCTTTTGAAGAAGGTCAATTTTGTCGCGCTGTTCGGATGGAAAATAGATATGTTCAACATCAGACTGAACGGCTTCCCCGCGGCTGATTTTAATCAGCTCCGGATTTTGCATCAGCTTTTTTGCTTCTGCTTCCGTTTTTTCAGGAAGAGTCGCAGAGAAAAGGAGAAGCTGTCTGTCTTTTAACGTTGTTTTAATGATGTTTTTGATGTTTGAAAGATGCTCAGGCTGAAGCAGCTGATCGCCTTCATCAAGAACAATCGTCTTGACCTCATGCATTTTGATTTTTTTTTGATTGATCAGTTCATAAACGCGGCCCGGTGTTCCGACGATAATCTGCGGGCGCTTCTTCAGCTTCTCAAGCTGTCGTTTCACATTGGCTCCGCCGATGAAGCTTGCACCGAGAATGCCGCTCCCTGCAGACCATTTTTGAATCTCCTCATGGATCTGCATGACCAGTTCCCTTGAAGACGCCATGATCAGTGTCTGGATATTCTTGCTCTCAGGATTGATGCGCTGCAGGACTGGCAGCAAATAGGCAAGCGTTTTGCCCGTTCCCGTCGGCGATTCTGCGATCACGTCGCGTCCGTCCAGAATGGCAGGAACCGCCTTTTCCTGAATAGCTGTTGGAGTTGTATACGAAGCCTTTTCCCAGGCTTCTTTTAAAAATGGTTTTGCTTCTTCAAGCATTGACCATGTGCTGTTCATTTGTTTTCACCTTTTCGTTTCTGAAGTCCGTTTTCCTAAAAGAAAAACGCATTTTCTTATTATATACCATTTCGGCGGAGGGAAAAACAGCTCTTGTTCTTCCTCCTCCAAGAATATCCTGAAAATTACCAGTTATTGTTTTAACTTTTCGTTTCCAGCTTATATAATAGACTCCATAAATAGAACTTTTCACAGAGGAGAGAACAGAATGACTGTCATTGGCATCGACCTGGGCACATCCAACAGTCTTGCAGCGTTTTGGTCTGAAGAAGGGCCAAAAATTATTCCAAATGTACTCGGCAGCAATTTGACTCCATCCATTGTCAGCATTGATGACAACGGCGAAATCCTCGTCGGCGAAATTGCAAAAGAGCGCCAGATCTCACATCCCCACCTTACAGCATCCGCTTTTAAGCGTTATATGGGCACGGCTAAAACCTATCATCTTGGAACCTATCAATTATCTCCGGAGGAATTGTCCTCCTTCGTTCTTCAGTCTTTAAAAAGAGATGCAGAAACGTTTTTGAACGAAGAAATCACGCATGCGGTCATCAGTGTTCCTGCCTATTTTAATGACCAGCAGCGAAAAGCGACAAAGCGTGCAGCCGAGCTTGCAGGTCTTACAGTTGACCGTCTGATCAGCGAACCGACAGCTGCAGCCATAGCATACGGCTTTCACCAGCAGAATGAAGACACCCGCTTCCTCGTCTTTGACCTTGGCGGCGGAACGTTTGACGTATCGATTCTTGAGCTTTTTGAAGGAGTCATGGAGGTTAAATCTATTGCAGGAGACAATTTTCTCGGCGGCGAGGACTTTACGAACCTGCTCATGCACTATTTTTTGAACGACCACAAGCTTGCGGCAGATGACCTGGATGCACGGGCGCAGTCTGTCCTGTTCAAACAGGCGGAAACATGCAAACGGGAGCTAGGCAGCCATCATCAGCGCGGCCGGATGGTGCTTCATCACAACGGACAGGAGTATGCAACCAGCGTGGACAGGGCCACTTTTGAAAAAATATCACAGCCGCTAGTGCTGAAACTGCGGAATCCTATCGAACGCGCACTGCGCGACGCCGATCTGCAGACAGACGAGATTGACGCTGTCATCCTGATTGGCGGAGCTACTAGACTTCCGATGATCAAAGGCATTGTCACAAAGATTTTCGGCAAGCTTCCGTTTCTGACGATTCACCCCGATGAAGCAGTAGCTCTGGGAACAGCCGTCCAGGTGGCGCTGAAGGAGCGGAATGAAGCCGTTGATGAGCTCATCCTGACCGATGTGTGCCCTTATTCGATCGGAACAGATGTCGTGAAGCAGCACGATGCAGACTCCTACACGTCCGGCCATTTCCTGCCGATCATTGAGCGGAACACGCCGATACCCGTCAGCAGAGTCGAACGCCTCTACACCATTAAAGACAACCAGGACCGGATTGTCATTGACATCTATCAGGGAGAAAGCAGACGCGTTGAAAACAACTTGAAGATTGGGGAACTGACTGTTCAGATTCCAAAATCGCCTGCTGGAAAAGAAGCTGTCGATGTGCGCTATACATACGACATAAACGGCCTGCTTGAAGTCGAGGTCACAACCATCAGCACCGGCAGCAAACAGAACATGATGATTGAAAAAAATGCAGGGAGCATGACCCCTCTGGAAATGGAAAAAAGAATGGAAGAGCTCAAGGCTCTTAAAATTCACCCGAGAGACCGGACGGAAAACAGGCTCCTTCTTGCAAGAGGCGAACGGTTATATGAGGAAACACTCGGACGCGAACGGGAGGCTGCAGCTGCAGCTCTTGAACAGTTCGAACACATCCTTGCCTCACAGGATGACCAGAAGATCCGCGCAGCCGCAGCGCGCTTAAAAGAGATCCTGGAAGAGATGGAGAACTGGAGCAGACAGCGATGAATTCAGCGTGGAAGATACTAGGGATCGAACCGACCGACGACATGACCGCTATTAAAAAAGCCTACTCGGCAAAACTCAAAATTCATCACCCTGAAGACGACCCAGAAGGCTATCAGAGGCTGCGGGAGGCCTTTGAAACGGTCAAAAAGGCAAGGAAAAACCGAAACTTACGTCCTGCTGAAGAAAGAAACTATGAAGAGACCGTACATGTACCTATGGAGGAGGAACCTGCCCCTCCCCTCCCGTCTCATTTCCCATTTTTAGAATGGCAGGAGACAGAAACAGATTCCCGCTCAACTATCGATTTGTTCATGGAGAAGGTGGAGCATATTTATGAGCATTTCCCTTCCCGCATAAACCAGGAGAAATGGCTTGAACTCCTCAATGATGATGCATTGTGGGACATGGAGCAAAGAGATTATCTGAGTGAACGGCTCCTGACCTTTCTCGAGCTGAATCCTTATCTCCCGGACTACATCTGGAAGCTGCTTGAAGACACCTTCCAGTGGACTGACATGCTGAGGGAGGACCCGTATCTTCTCGTCGAAGAAGAAACCGAAGCATTTCTCCGGCGCCTGAAAGACAATACAGGGCTCTATCCATCGCTTTCGTATAAGCCACTTTTACATATCGAGGACATTCCATATGATCTCTATCTGATGAACCGGGAAAGAGCCCTTGACGAACTCCTTGAAAACCGGCTGGAAGAAGCAGAAACTTATGTGAATACGGCCTTGTCCATTTTTCAGGATGATCCGCAGCTGCAGACAATTGCCGGCATGATTTATGAACGGAGCGGAAGATTTGAAGAAGCTGCCGCTGCTTTTGAAAAAGCATGTGCACTTCAGCCTGAAAACATCAAAAATCGAATGCTTCTTGCACAGCTGCTATTTAAAACAGGAAAATATAAAGAAGCGGAACAAGCCTGCCTGAAAATCCTTTCTGACCATCCGGATCAGCCGGATGCCATCAGCCTTTTAGGCAGAATTTATTTTCAAACAGAAGAATGGCAGAAAGCGCGTGAAACCTTTATGCACCTGGAGAGTATTCAAGGGAAAGATGCAGAGACCATTGTTTATCTGGCTAAGATCAATGATTTTCTGCTCAGAAACAGCTTTAAGCGCAAGCCCCTGACCAAAAAGGAGCTAAAAAAGGAAATCATGCCTGATACGTTCAGCCAAAAGCTGACTGCTTTTCTAAGCTGCCATTTAAAATGGAAAATCATTTTTGCGCTGTCCATATTGATGGTGAGTCATAACAGACTTCAGGCTCTTGGCGGAGAAGATTGGTTTGATCATCCCATTCTTAAGGTTGTGTACGCGATCTTTTCCATCTTTCATTTCATAGATTTCTCTTTCTTTTTAGAGTACACAGCACCTCCCCTGTTTTGGGCAGCCCTATGGATAACTTCCATCATCACCATTTTGAGAGAGTGGAACCGCGTCCGGAAAACGGTCTTATAGAAAGGAGGAGCAGACTGATGAACCGCAAACAGAAAAAATACATAAACACACTGGCTCCGCTGTGTCTGATAGGATATTCCACCTTCTACTACTCTCTTTATCTGACAGATGTCCCGTTCAGCAAACGCACCGCCAGAAGCCACTTGAAGCAATTTGAAATCGCAGACAAAAACGGTGCTAAGGAACGGCTGGAGTGGTTTTTGACAATTGGAAACAGAAGAGAATTTCATGCTCTGCAAAGCGCCTTTCTTTTCCTCTCGGAGTCTGAGGCACAGGAGATGATTTCCAGCGAAGAAGATGAAGTGCTGACGGCAAAGCTCTCAGCCGCAAAAAAATACATGCATCGCCTAAACGCACACAGCATCGGCGCGTTTGATCTCTCAAACGCACTGATAGTCGCACAGCACGCAAAAAAAACGGGGCTTCTTACCCAGGAAGAAGCGCAATACTACGAGCTGCGCGCAGTCAAACTTGTCCAGACCATGTACACGGACTGGAGCGAATACCTGACCGCCTGCACAGCAGGGGCCGAATTTGTTCAAACAAGCAAAGACGAACAGGAAAAATACCTGAAAGCACAAAAAAGCACTCTGATCAAACTGATGGCATCCAAGCACAGTCCGTTCAGAAAGCTTGATTTTATGACGAGTTTTTCTTAATGAAGAAAGGAAAGAAACCCGGGAAGGTGTTCCCGGGTTTCTGTTGATAGAAGGATATTCAGGAGGCATACTCTTCCGTGCGCATTTCCTTGGCTAAAACCCAGCCGTTTAATCCGTAAGAAGCTTCAACGTTGTAGTATATATACCTGTTTTTCACAATATGGTCGGTTAATTCCTTTACATTTCTATAATCCATCGGCCATCCATAGTCTTTTGATTCCTTCAGCAGCTCCTTATGATCCTCAGCAAAATCTGTGATATCACCTTCAGTAATGTCACAATGCTGCCCGGCAGCTGGTCTTCAAAATAGTAAGCAAAGAAGTCATCAAACAGCAGCTTTGCTTTGTTCCCCTTTTCATCCACTGCTTCTATTTCAATGTGTAAGTTTTCGAAATCAACTTGATAGGCAAGGATTTTGCTGTCGTGGATTGTGAACATGATGTTGGATTCTCCTTAATCAAATGTGGTATTGGGATTGCAGGCACCTTGCATCAGCCATGTTGCCTAACTCCCTGCTTAAGACTATATTTTAATTATTATCCACACTTACCCGAAGGAAATATAACATGTAACCACATTCATATAATAAAGAAGTTAAACATCAAATTTAGAGATGTTTAACTTCTTTGTTTTTTGTAATATGAATGACTTTTCAGTTAATTATTTTCAGTAATCTAATAACTGCCCTTTAACTTAGATTTTTAATAGCATATAGTTTTTACCTTCCTTTAAGCAATAACTAATTTTTTCAACATTTTAGTATTTGAAATTATACTCTTGTCAATAACAATCCCCTTATCATTTAATATAAACAAAAACGGTTTTACTTTTAAAAAGATATCTTCCGGTTGTTGATAAGAGTATTTAAAATTATTTAAATCAAAATGTTTTTCCTGGAAATAATCCTTTGTTTTTTTTTCATCGCCAAGGAAGACAATATGTAACTTACCCCAATATTCTTTTTTTGTGTAAATTTCTTTTAGAACACGTTGGCATTTACACTAACAGAAGTATTAATAAACACTTTTTCAATATAAGATAGAGACATTTAGAGACATTACTTAACCTCCTGACGTCTTATTAGTGGGATAGAAACTATGATTAGTAGTAAGATATATCCCATAAAAATCGCAATATCTCTATTTTGGTAATTATTATAGAAATCAGTAACCGTTAACGGTAACCATTCTGAAAAAAATCCGTATGAATTTAATATTCCAGAAATAATGGAAATTCCTATAGTCCCCACAATCACACCCATCCCACCAAAAAGATAGGCTAAACAAAATGCAAATAATATTAAAATTGAACTTAAAGCAACAAAAGAAGCTCCAGCAATTAAAACTTCTTTCCAAAAAATAGAATTTTTCAAAGGGGGTATACTTTCTGGCAATAGTAGGTATGAGGTAATAACAACAAAAGAAATAAAAAGCATAATATAAATCAGAATAGTCATAATAGATACAATTAATTTAGAGAAATAAACCCTTAAGCGACTAGGACTATTAAGGTAATAAATTGATATAATCTTCTGATCAATTTCGCTCCCTATCATTTTCCATAAAAGAATACAAACCATAACGGCTGTTATACCTGTCATATTAAAAAGTCCAATTATACCAATTAACAACTCACCTACCATAACAGTATCGTTTCCTTCTTGACTAAGTTGAATTATTGAACCATTAGAATGTAATTGATAAACAATAAATAACCCTAATGATACTAGAGTAACAATCGAAAAATAAAATTCTTTTCGACACATTAATTTACGTAGTTCTACTATTATTAATTTTTTCATTTAATCACCCTATTAGTTAAATAAGTTTTTTAAATAATTTTCATTTGAATCAATATGCCTTAAGCTTATCCCAGTATCGTTAAAGCAACTAATAATATAATTTAATGCGTTATTTTTATCACATAAAACTTCAAGTGTTTCACCAAATGAAGTTACCTGAAGTCCTTTAGCAACCAAAATATTAAATGCTTGCTGATTATTGGTTGTAATAATTTTAATAGTTTTATTTTTATTTAGCTCGACAATACTGGAATTCACTTTTAATATTCCTTTTTTCAAATACAAAATTCTGTCCACAAGTCCTTCCATTTCCATTAGTTGATGACTAGAGACGAATACCAAACATCCATTATTTGCAAGTCTTTTTATTGTTTGTCTTAAATCCTCTATACCACTCGGATCAAGTCCAATAAAAGGTTCGTCTAGAATGATAATTTGAGGTTCATCTAATAAAACACCTGCTAATCCTAATCTTTGCGTCATACCGAACGAGTAGTCTCTGACCTTTTTCTTTGATTTTTTCAAATTTACCAGTTCTAATACTTCATCAATTTTTTTCCTTTCAACACCTCGTAGAATACAAATCTGTCTTAAATATTCGTAGTTGTTTAAGTATTTAGGTATCTTAGGTTCGAATAAGACTCCTACTTGCTTATATATCATTCTCCAATCTTTCCATGGATCGAATCCGAGCACTTTAACAGATCCTTCTGTTCTATTATTTAATCCCGTTAATACTTTCATAAGAGTACTTTTACCGGCTCCGTTGTTTCCTAATAAGCCTAATACTCCTGGTTCTCTGATGGAAAATGAGATATTGTCTAAAATGCTCGTTTCTCCAATTTTTTTCGACATTTTTTCAACTTCAATTAGGTGATTCACTACTTGTATACCTCCAAATTTAATATCTTAAGAACCCTTTTTTCTTTTTCGATAAATCAAAATATATACTAAATAAATAGCTGCCAATCACATAAACTAATACTGCATTAATAATAGCAAGGATAAAAAAAGATTATCATGGGTTTGTATGTAGATATTTATTGATAAAAATGGAATAATTAATGAACCCGTAAAATTTATTACCTCACCCCATCTATCCCAGGGTAGGACAGAAAATAAGAGCAGCCCGGAATACCCAATCCATGGAAAATAACATAACAACTAGTTCTATGTATTTATTAGGAATATATTTCCAACGACTCACTTAAATATAGAATATTTTGTTATTTTTGTAAATAATTCATCTTATAAAAACTGTAAAATTTAATAATTTCATAGACTTTTAGGAACATAAGGACACAACTAGCTATTTTTATTAATCCTAATTATATTCATATATATAATCTAAATAATCAATTAATTTTATTAAATAATAGTTTCACTATTTTTAATGCTTAAATTAGTTTTTGCATGTTCAATCTACTACTTGGATAACATAGATAAGACGTTATTTTACTAGAGTTTAGGATTTAGGGAGGAGAATTTGTTCATAAGAACACAAGCGTCAGAAAAATCACTTGAAATATCAGGGGAATATTTTGATTAAACTAATAGCAACCAAGCACAGTCCCTTTCCAAAAATTGATTTTAATACAACTTTTTCTGGAGCATATCCTGTTGATGTGCTTTTTTTGTTTAGAGGGTTTTAGTAAAAAAGCCTTCCCTGTTTCACGCAGTTGAATAGGATATCCGGTTTACGAATGTAAATTTAATGAATTTTCTGTACTCAATAAAAAGATTTAGACTATAATTTCCTTATCAACCATTAAGGAGGAATTTTCAATGAGAAAGATCATGAAGAAAACCGTACAACCGTATAAGGGGGCAGCACTTCTTTAATTGTCACGGTGTACTCCCTTATATGTGTTCATTTAAATAACACATAAAGGGGTAAATCATGGATTTTCCAGTTAAAAAGTTTTTCTCTTATTATAAGCCGCATTTGAGATTATTTTTATCCATTTTGGCATGTGCTTTGATTGTATCGGCATTGTCTTTGGTATTTCCGCTGCTTGTGCGGTATATCACCAAGGAAGTTTTGGCGGGAGACTTGTCAAATGCGATTCAGCAGGTGTATTGGGTTGGCGGGCTGATGCTCTTGGTTACCGCCGTTCAAAATATCGGAAACTATATCGTGGATTACAAAGGTCATGAACTTGGTGCCAGAATGGAAAGCAGCCTCCGCACCGAGCTGTTTGAACACATGCAGAAGCTTTCGTTCAGCTTTTATGATAAGGAAAAGACCGGTCAGCTCATGGCCAGAATTACAAACGACCTGCTTTGGCTGTCCGAGCTGTATCACCACGGACCTGAAGACTACTTAAAATATCTCGTCCGCTTTATCGGAGCCTTTTTCATCTTGTTCTTTATTAACGCGCCGCTGACGATTGTGATCTTCTGCTTTTTGCCTGTACTTGGGTTCATCATCTACTATTTCAATAAACTTGAAAACAAGGCGCTGATCCGAAACAAAGAAAGAATTGGAGATGTAAACGCCCAGGTGGAGGATAGTCTGGCCGGCATCCGGGTTGTGAAATCTTTTGCCAACGAGCAGGTAGAAATCGGGAAGTTCACCCGTGAAAATAACCGTTTCCTTGAAAGCAGGATCAGCTTCTATAAGACAGAAGCTAATTTTTACAATGTCACCCAAACGTTCATCCAGCTGATTACGATTGCGGTCATCATCTTCGGAAGTTCAAGCATCGTAAATAAGACGTTGGATTTAGCCGACTTGATCACGTTTATGCTGTATATAAACTACATGCTCGAACCGGTTCAAAAAATGGCCCAAATGAGCACGTTATTCCAGGAAGGAATTACAGGCTTCCAACGCTTTACGGAAATCATGAAGCTAAATCCCTCCATTGAGAATAAACCAGGTGCGGTTACGCTCGAGAACGTGCGCGGCGAAATTGAGTTTAAGCACGTTCAATTCCGGTACGAAGATCATCTGAACAATGTCCTAGATCAATTGTCGCTGAAAATAAAACCCGGGGAATATGTTGCTCTGGTTGGCCCATCAGGAGCAGGCAAAACAACATTTTGCTCTCTAATCCCCCGCTTTTATGATGTAAGCGCCGGTGAAGTCATGCTTGACGGGATTGATGTGCGTACAATTGATTTAACCTCATTAAGGAACAACATCGGGATCGTTCAGCAGGATGTTTACCTGTTTGCCGGGACAGTGATGGAAAATATCGGCTACGGCAACCCCGAAGCAAGTGATGAGGAAATTATCGCTGCAGCCAGGAGCGCCAATGCCCACGACTTTATCATGAAACTGCCGGACGGCTATCAGTCAGAAATTGGCCAGCGGGGTGTAAGACTTTCTGGCGGACAAAAGCAGCGGCTCAGCATCGCCCGCGTCTTCCTTAAAAATCCGCCAGTCCTGATTTTAGATGAGGCAACGAGCGCGCTCGACAACGAAAGTGAAAGCATCATCAAGGACTCACTGGAGCTGCTATCAAAAGGCAGAACAACCATCGTCATCGCCCACCGCCTCTCCACAATCCGGAACGCACACCGGATTATCGTTTTAACAGAAGAGGGTATTGCCGAAGAAGGAACACATGATGAGCTGCTTTTGAGGCAAGGAGCTTATTCGCTTCTCTATTCAAAGCAGTTTGAACCAATTATATAATTTTTTTCTGACTCGGCTCTTTTGAAAGAGCCGGGTTTTGTTTTGGACAGAATTTTTTTAAGAAAAGCACTCTTCCGTACTCATCCCCTTGGCTAAAACCCAGCCGTTTAATCCGTAAGAAGCTTCAACGTTGTAGTATATATACCTGTT
Source organism: Metabacillus mesotrionivorans (assembly GCF_052171315.1). NCBI lineage: Bacteria > Bacillati > Bacillota > Bacilli > Caryophanales > Bacillaceae > Metabacillus > Metabacillus mesotrionivorans. The sequence goes on from NZ_JBQMFF010000009.1 coordinate 50,104, forward strand.
TTTCACAATATGGTCGGTTAATTCCTTTACATTTCTATAATCCATCGGCCATCCATAGTCTTTTGATTCCTTCAGCAGCTCCTTATGATCCTCAGCAAAATCTGTGATATCACCTTCAGTAATGTCACAATGCTGCCCGGCAGCTGGTCTTCAAAATAGTAAGCAAAGAAGTCATCAAACAGCAGCTTTGCTTTGCTCCCCTTTTCATCTACTGCCTTCATTTCAATGCACGCATTTTCAAAATCAACTTGATAAGCAAGGATTTTGCTGTCGTGAATGCTGAACATGGAAGCACCTCCTTAATTGGATATAGTAAAGTTCTTGTCACTTACCGTTATGATCACTCAACTGGTACTTGAACCTCCTGAAGACATCAGGCGGTGAACAATCCGCCTCTTCATCAGGAATATAGTACTCCCGATCATGGTAAGGCAGTTCTACCTTTTCCCAATCAAAGTCATCTTCCACGCACTTAATATACATGTCGTACCCTTCACCATCAGATGGAAATAACCCCAGCCTTGACTCTTTATGTTTCAGTGCCGTATCAATCGCTTCTCTCAATTCCAGTAATGCTGCCTCGTTGGCAACCAGGAAGGCACTTTGATGCCACATCCGCTGACCATACATATGGCACAAAGGAAGAGGCTCATCCTCTCCATAAAATTGTTTGCTGTAAGCGCGTTTCAGCTGATTCAAAACATCTTTCGGATTGCCAACATCCAAAAAGGCATCCATTTCGGTGTCTTCATACTGTCTTTGCCCGTCTCGGAACCGCGAAAGAAAGTCATGATACAACTCATTATTTTCCACAAACAGATATCTCTCCAGCGCATCATCAGGATCCGCTATCAAGTAGTAACAGTGAAGTTCTCTCGCATCCTTTTTATAAAGGTAATGAAAAAGCGAATCTGCTATCTTATTATTTTCTGCCAGTTGGTAGTTGTGCTTCTTCAATTTATTCGGCCTGATGATTTCATGAACAAACGGGATCCCCGGTATATGGATAGCGGTAAACAACTTGGCATCAGCCATTGCTTCATCTCCTTTCGACTAAAAAACCTATGATTCTAATTTAATCCATCCTACTCTCCTTTTTCCCTCTATCAAAAAGAAAACCAGATTCACTCTCATATATAGTAAAATAAGGAAAAGGAGAGATGAACGTGTTTACAAAGGATCAATACATGCCCGAGGTTGAGGGCAGGTTTATTAATAGAAGACTTCATCCGGAGCATCCGCATATCGTGATCCTCAACTACACGGATCATGCTACATACGAAAAACGGTGGAATGATGTCACCATTCATTGCAGGGGGCTGATCATTGACGAGTCAACAGGCGAAGTGCTGGCAAGACCGTTTCCGAAATTTTTCAACTATGGAGAGATGAAGGAATTAGAGTCCGGCATCCCTTTTTCTGAAACGCCGGAATTTACGGTCAAGCATGACGGGTCGTTAGGCATTTGCTACAGGATCAATGGTCAAATCTACTGGTCTACACGGGGGTCTTTTGAATCCGATCAGGCGAAGGCTGCTCAAATGATCTGGGATCAAACCTACTCCCATGTCCAGGTTCCGCCTGAAGTGACACTGCTGGTGGAAATTATCCATCCTGCTACGAGGGTGGTTGTTGATTATGGCGGCATGACCGATTTAATTATCATCGGGGCCGTCAACAGGTTCACAGGCCATGACTACAGCTATGCCGAGCTGCAGGAACTCGGAGCAGCACTCGGAATGCAGGTTACAGAGCAAATCAAGCTGACGGTTGAAGAAGCCATCAAATTAAAAGACACTATGGACCATAACAGTGAAGGCTGGGTCCTCAGATGGTCCAACGGCATGAGGCTGAAAATCAAAGGAAACAGCTACCTGGACATACACAAAATTGCGTACGGCCTTTCAGATAAATTAAAAACCGAATACTGGGCACTTGGAAAAATAGAAGAACTGATCTTGAAGATGCCTGAAGAATTCCGAAATGAAATCGAGGGCTTTAAAGCTATCCTGGATCGTCAGCTCATGGAATTGACAACAAGCATTGCCCATCACTATTCAAGTGCAAGCGGAAATTCATCCGACAGGAAATCATTTGCCATCTATGTGAACCAGTAAGTCCCCCGCGAGCTGAAATACTTAGTATACAAACAGGCAGACGGGAAATTGACGGAGCAAACCGTCAAGGAACACATCTACAAAAATTACCTCAGCTATAAAGGAGAGATTGAGTAATGCCATCCTTTCATATGCTGATCGGGTTACCCGGAAGCGGCAAATCCACCTATGCTGAAAAGCTCGCAAAAGAAATCGATGCAGCTGTCTTCTCCTCCGACCTGCTCAGAGAAGAACTGCTTGGCAATGTGCATGATCAAAGCCGGAACGATGACATTTTTGAAGAGATGCATAAACGAATCAACCTTCACCTTGCTAATGGTGGAACTGCCATTTATGACGCCACCAATACGAACCGCAAACGCCGGAAACACCTGATCAGCCATGTCATCAAATGCGAAAAGAAATTTGCCTACTATGTGAATGAACATTATGACACCGTAACAACACGCAACGCGGGTCGCGAGCGCAAAGTTTCAAAGCAGGTCATTGACCGAATGTACAAGTCCATGCAAATACCTTTAACATATGAGGGCTGGGATGATGTCATCATCGTCTCAAGCGAAAAGAGCATCTCAGACGCCAGACAAGCTGCGGAGAACCTCATTACATCCGAAACGGACCATGATCTGCTTTTTGCACAGCTTGCTTCTTATATACCTGACTTTCACTCCATCTACAATGTGCCGCATGATTCTTCCTACCACAGCTTTTCCATAAGCAGGCACACATACCACGTGTGGAAGACCATATTGGAGAATGACCAGGGCACAGACAAGCTTCCATTGCTCTGGGCCGCCTTGTTTCATGATGCGGGAAAAGGATTCTGCAAGTCATTTATCAACTACAAGGGGGAGCCGACGAAATACGCCAGCTTCCTCGGACATGAATATGTGTCCTCCCAGCTGGCTGTCTACTGGCTCACGGCGCTGGGCTACGGCAAACCCTTCATACAGGTAACAAGTGACCTTATACAAATGCATATGATCCCAATGAAGGCCACGGCAAAGAAAATGAAGGAAGTCGAGCAGCTGATCGGTGAAGACGCCTTCACTAAACTGCTCATCCTTCATGAAGCAGATATGGGCGCCAAGTAAAGAGTCTCAAAGTATTAAGCACAGGGATGGTTCCCAGCCATCTCGTGCTTTCAAATGGTCAAAAACAGCATGTCCATACCGGCAACCTGGGCGACCTGCTGTTTTCAACTATCATCCGCACTAACCAGGAGGAACCATGAAAGACTATTTATCTCAATTTCTGCAAAAACACTTTAACAGCCTAAAACTGGAGCCACCCCTCTTCTATTCCACTCCATACGGCATACGCTTTGAAATTGCTATACCCTGGATGAAACATGAGGACAAACGCAACCTTCGCCAAATCGAAGAACGAAGCACAGGCATATTCAATAAAGTGTTTCAAGTTGGAGATGACGTGCTTTTAATAACCGACATTCACTGCGGAAGGCACGACCGGTTTCTGCAAAAAAGACCCTCAAACGTGTACCAAAAATACATCAAAAACAAAGCGCTGCTGCAAAACCTGAAGCATACGACGCTTCCCGACGCCTTCTCAGAAGAAGAAATGGTCACACACCGTTATATTCTTCCCTGCAAAAAAAGCGACATCCGGTACAGCGCGCTGCTGTCTGCCATCAGCTACGAAGACTTCCGGCACCCATCCACCATCCTGAAGGGCTTCCCCAAAATGCGGATCAATATTTATTTTATAAATACCACCCGGAAAATGATTTACCATCTCTACGATGACCGGGGCTGTGATGTCATTGCATCGAGAAAAGAAGATTTGCTCCCGTTTTATCACGAGCTTAATGGGTGGATACTCGATTATGACCGGGAGGAGATTGATGGGGTGTTGGCGTAATTGTGTGGGGACAGGTTTCATTCCTGTTCCCTTTTCTTAAAAGAAAAAAATGAAAATCAAAGTTCATCCATTTCTATATAGTAATCAGGATCCCTATCCATTTTCATAAAAAACTCTTTCAATGAACTGGCTATTAGTGTCTCGAAATAATAGACCGGAGTTTGTTCCTGACTATCCAAACCGAGTGTCAAATAGACACCTTCATTGACCTCTAAGAATACCAGTCTATCCTCGTCCTCATAAATGCCATCCAAATCCGGATCATGTTCGTAAATTCCCTCTCTCAGAGTAATATCAGCGATAGTATCAGGATCCATGACTCTATTAATCGCATTCCTATGACTCTTTTTAATAAATCCGTAACCAACTTCCCGGTAAAAATCTTTAAGTTCCTCAGGGATTCTGATTCCAAGCCTCTCTTCTGCTTTTAACACGTCATTTTTCTGTAATTCATAAAAGGTATGATCACTTTTTTTCATAAAATCATATCCCGCCATGACATTGCCTCCTGTCTCATGATTCAATCGTCGTTCGGTCAACAAATTTTTGGTTTTCCTTAATTATCAGGAACATTTAAGTCTTTCTCCTACTCCCCTTCCAAAGGAAATTCAAGCCGGAAAACAGTGCCCCTATGTTTTACAGAAGAGACATGAATGCTGCCGCCATGGAGCTCTGCGATCGCGCGGGCGATGCTCATTCCCAGGCCGGCGCCTTCTGTCTGCTCATCTGTGCTTGTGCCGCGAAAGTAGCGGTCAAAGAGGTGCTGGACCGTTTCTTCGTCCATTCCCGCACCGTCGTTAGAGATGGTGACAACGGCGGACTCCCCCTGTCTGCTGACTGAAGCGGTAATGCTCGTTCCCTTTGGATTATGCTTGATGCCGTTATAGATCAGGTTATCGAGCATCCGCTCAAACCAGCGCCGATCTGCATGGATGTAAAGGTTTGAATCTGTGCTTTTAAAATGAAAGGGAACATCTTCAAGGGTGCGGTCGTTGGCAAATTTAAGAAGGATGTCCCTTACTAGTTCATTCAGTTCAGCAGGCTTCAGCTGATGGGGGAGCGACTGGTTTTCGAGCTGGAAGGCAAGGGAGAAATCCTCAATTAAGGCCGTCATATAATCTCCTTTTTCCCTGATCATCTGTCCCATGTCCTGAAGCTCTTCTTCTGTCCAGCGGTACTGTCCGCTTTCAAGCAAATGGGCATAGCCCTGGATTGTTGACAATGGTGTCCTGAGATCGTGGGAGATGCCCGTCATCCACTCTTCACGCGTTTTTTCCAGCCGGTCCCTTTCCTTGTCTGCGGCAGAAAGCTTTTCGGCCATTTCGTAGAAGGCCCCTATCACTTCTTTAAAGAGCTTATACTTCAGGCGCACCTTCCCATTTTTCTTGAAGACTTTTTTGCGCTCTTTTTCTGTCAGTACTTCCCCGTAATTCCCGTATCCCATCCTTTCAAGCCAGCTGGTGAAGAGAAGGAGGGGCTGGCTGTACCTGAATCCCTGCCAAAAGGAAATGCCTAACGTTAATGTGAGCAGAACCACTCCGAGGATAATAATGAGCCTAACAATTTCGGTAAGAATGGAGAAGGTCACTGGCTCTGCACCTTGCTTGGGTGTATGCAGAATCCAAGTAAGGCCAGATTTTGGATCCATGAAAATGGCTGTATGGGTTTCGAATTTTCCTGGTGAAGTTGTCCTGACAAGCACGTCCAGCGGCTTGTAGTCTTCCTCCATCTTTTCAGAGCCGGTTGACTGGACAACTTTCCCTTCCTGGTTTATCACCTGGATCGAGCCTTCCATTTTCTCTAATTCCCTTTCCAGCTGCTTAAGGTTTTCACCAGAAATCCTGCCATTGCTTGAATACAGTGAAAACAAGTGCTGGAGGCTTTCCTGCTCATTATTTTCATATCCAAGCATATAAAAATACGGTTTTTCAAAGGTGGTATCGACTTGGGAATAGACGTAGAAGCCTTCATATTGGTTCGTTTTTTCAATCTGGAGAATCTCGCTGACTGAGTATGAGTCAGGCAGGAATTTAGGTGTATTTTCTGATCCGATGACGTCTCCTTCCATATCAACAACCTGCACCCAAAGATTCCGTTCTTCGAGCTGGTGTTTCCACACATCGCTGATGGTGGCCTTATTTTCCTCGATCTGCGTTTCAATCGCAATGTTTTCAAGGGCGCCTTCAGGGAAGTTTTGCTTCATTTCTTCTCTGTTTACATGCATCAGAAGCACAAATAGAAGCACCAAAGAAATAATCCCGACAAACACCATGATGGAAATGAACTGAAGGGAGAAGTGAAGAGCCAGTCTCCGCCTGAGCGACCTCAACCCTTTTTCTCCTTGACCAGCTTGTAGCCCAGACCGCGCACGGTCACGAGCAGTTCAGGCTGGCTCGGGTCTTTCTCGATTCTTTCCCGGATTCTTCGAATATGTACTGTAACGGTGTTGTCATCCACAAAGCTATCAAATCCCCATACGGCTTCAAGCATCTTCGTCTTAGAAATGACGGCATTCGGGTGCTGGCACAGATACTGCAGCAGGAGAAATACCTGGGCAGGCGTCTGCACGGCCTTGCCCTCGACGATCAGTTCCCCTGCTTCTTCATCCAGGATAAAGCGCCCGAAATCATGCTTCCTTCCAGTCTCTTTTAAGGAAGGGGCATGAGCTTGGTTCCGCCGGAGCCTAGCCTTAATCCTCGCTGCAATTTCAAGCGGGTTAAAGGGCTTGGTAATATAATCATCCCCGCCGATCGCAAACCCTGTCAGCACATCAAGGTCGGAGACGCGTGCTGTTAAAAAAAGAATATAAGCGTTGGAGATTTCCCTGATTTTCGGGCAAATATTGAAACCGCTCTGTCCGGGAAGCGTAACATCAAGCACCACGATATCAATAGGGTGCCGGGAAACACACTCAAGCGCATCTTCTGCAGTATAAGCTTTGTGTATATGGCTGAATCCTTCTTTTCTAAGAACCGTTTCCATTAATTTAACGATTGATTTTTCATCATCCACTAATAAAATTTCTGTATTCTCCACTTTTATCCACCTCGGTGAATATCGTAGCACATAAACATTACCAGAATATTAACAACTCTCGGAAAAGTTTATCAGAAAGTAAACTTCTGTTTCTTCAAGGGAAATAAAGGCACTTTATACTGAGTAAAAGAGAATCTTCCAAAAAGGATGCAGCAGCCGAAGATTGGTTTGCTACCCATGACAAGTGGGAGATTCTAGAGTATGAATTTAAAAATAATAAATCGGAGGATAAATACGATGTCAAAAGAAAAAAGCGGTGAAATGAAAAACAAAGATGCAGCTTTGAAGAATGCCCAGCCGGCCGCAGACAGCACCAGACCGTTCGGTGCCCACATCCTTATGAGCTGGTGGAAGCCACTCGCAATCATCGTTGTGCCATCGGTGGCGCTGGTTGTCATGCAGGTCTTGTTTCGCCTGGCCGTCGGCCTCATTGAAGGCAGCGACGATCCGCTGTCACCTGCTTATACGCCGTTGAGGTTTCTAAGCGACAGCTTAAGCATAGGCTTCACAGGTGTACTGGCGGTCTTGCTCCTCGTCTGGATGACCAAAGTGCCTTGGCGCAGCCTGCTCAGCTCACCGCGGGCATTCGACAGACAGCGCTTCGTGCATTACCTGATTGGCGCGGCACTGCTTGTGGGCGTCGGGATCGGTGTGATTGCACTCGTCGCACCCGAAGCACCGGGATGGACGGCCTTCGGTTTTACTGGCACCACGATTGCTATGCTTGTGGTCACTTTCTTGTTCACTCCGATACAGTCCGCAGGGGAAGAGCTGATGTATCGAAGCGCCGTCATGCCGGCCGCTGCGTCATGGGTGCGTCCAGTCCTCCCTGCCTTGGTCGTCGGACTCCTGGTATCCAGCCTTCACTTCGCGGTGATGCACGGTTCCACCGACCCTTGGCTGTTTGGGTACTTCTTCGTTGTCGGCGCCTCGACAGCGCTGATTGCGATCATCAGCCGCGGCATCGAGGCGTCGATCGCGTTTCACGTCGCGAACAACGTCATGATGTCGACCGTCAACTCGCTCATGGCTGACGGCAAAGTATACACCTTGGACCGTTCCACTGAAACGGGAGATGCGTCGCTGCTCATCCTTGCCGCCGTCAACGTCGCCATGGTCGCATTTGTCTGGATGCGCGAACGGCGGGCGGGCGTTGCCAAGCAGTCGGGATTGACAAATGATATGAAATAAATACGTAAAGTGTACGCATATTACAATCCGCATACTAGGTATGGAGCAGGTATTTTTAAGAGTAACAGCCTTTACGTTTAATAGAATGCAACTTTCCCGGGGAGTGTTACGTTTCATTCATGAAATGCTAGTGCGATGATCCATGCCTCTAAGATCAATCCGTATGAAAGAATAAAAGTTTTAACACGCAATGGTTTATAGGAAAGCAGCAAACAAACATTTTCCATAAAGGGGTGACCGTCTATGTTAACTTCCAATCCGTTAAATACATCAGGAAAAACTGTAAGGAAAAGCAAGGAGCCTGGCTGGCCTGAAATCGGAATAATGGGCCTCGCCTATGTTGTACTTGTGATCGGAATCGCACAAATCATTAATATGACCACGGAGGATGCTTCGGTCATAAGCGGGATCAGTTTTGCTGCATTATCAGGTCTAGCCGGATTAGGTGCTTTCCTTGCAGCTTATGTATTGCGTATTCGCTCCAGAGAAGCTTTCGGCATCCGGGGGACATCTGTACGATGGCTGCTGGCTGGCATCGGCTTCGGGATTGGTGTCTTACTACTCACTCGTATTTACGCCCTGGTTATGTTTTATATAGGAGTCAGCGCCAATACCCAGGCGTCTTATCAATCTGCAGCGAGCGGAGGAACCCTTGCATTTATCGCTCAATTTTTGATGATTGCTGTACTGACACCGCTTGGCGAAGAATTTGCTTTCCGCGGCGTTTTAACCAATGCGCTGAAAAAATATGGGCCATGGATCAGCATAATTGGCAGTGCTCTTATTTTTGCTACGGTTCACGGTTTGAATGAAGTATGGCTGGCTGCTTTCGCGACGGGTTTGGCCACTGGTTATTTGTTTTACCGGACGGGCTCAGTGTGGCCCGGGGTTATCGTCCATGCAACCTACAATGGATTGATAACAATCCTGACTGCAGTTGTGGCTGGTTCTCTATAAAGACTGGGCTCCTATCGTTGCAGAAATGATAAAAAAGGGGTAAGTCATAATGGAACCAACAATAAGTAAGGAACGAATTGATGTTATTGATTTAATTCGAGGGTTTGCCTTAATGGGTCTTCCTTTTGTTAATGTGCTGGCTCTTTGGAGAACAAACGTCAATTTATCAGGAACGCAACAGGATATTTTGGTTCAGCGTTTCTTGTATTTGTTTGTTGAAGGACGCTTTTACGCTATATTTTCCTTTTTGTTCGGATTGGGACTTTGGATTTTCTTATCCAGGGCGAAAGAGAAAAGTGACCATCCATCCACCCTTTTTATTCGGCGTATGCTGGTTTTACTTGCAGCAGGAGTCTTGCATCATCTAATATACGATGGCGAAACCTTGCTGCTCTATGCCATTATGGGGCTTCCTTTGTTTTTTCTTGATAAGGCCCCAAAACAGATGAACCTAATCTTAGGGATAGCAGGAGTTATACTAGCGAGTTATCTTGAAAATAAACTGCTTGCCATTTTCCCTTTTTTTATTTTGGGGCTGGCGTTCGGGCAATATCGTGTATTTGAACATTATCTAAAAAACCGAAAAATGTGGACGATGACTGCTATTCTTTCATTTGCTGCAACTAGTATAATAGCCGTTTTTCTTTGGCAAGAAGCACCTGACAATGGATCGGCTAACCGTATGACTGGAATTGAGTTATCTGAAGCACAAACCGACTCGAATGTTGCCTTTTATGCCTTTACAGAATTGTCCTTAGCATTTGCTCCGTTTTTCTCTGTTTTTTACGTCAGTTTTCTTGTTTTGCTTGAACCCCTTATTCGGAAAATGTTATCCCCATTAAATGCATTCGGACGAATGGCGTTTACCAATTACATTGGTCAATCCATTATCCTGATTATCATTGCGGTGTTTATTCCAGTTAATACGATAGTTTCCTACACGACTTCAGCGATAACGTGTCTCCTTGTAGTAATCGTGCAAATCATCGCCTCTTCGTATTGGCTTAAGTATTTTAAATATGGTCCGTTAGAATGGCTTTGGAGATGCGGAACGTATGGAAGCTGGCTTTCGATACGAAGATACACAGATGCAAAAAATTCAAATTAAGAAACATAAAATTTGAAAGGAGAGAGTTATTCTTGCGCAAAAAAAGGTGGTATTTCCCAGGAATCGCGCTGATTGTCTTGAGCTTCGCAGTAACGGCTTGTCAGCCGCTCAATTATGTCGACAAGTTGTCCGCGCACGAGCAAAAATGGGAGTTTACTCAGGACGAACTGAGTGTGCTCAACATCCAGAGCGAATATGACGTGAACATGGAGTTCATCGAAAGCCCCGATGACACCAACTATGTGGAAGTCAGTGGCAATATGCAGCAAAACACGATCGATCAGTTGAAAGAGACAGAGCTCACAGAGAATAAGCTAGAACTCCAACTGCAAAAGGATGTGAAATTAGTAGCACCTAACTATAAGTCTATCAAGACGAAGGTTATTGTAGCGCTGGAGGATAAAACTAGACTGCAGCAGATCAGCTATAAAGCGGACTTCGGCGACACCAGCTTTACCGGTTTGAAGGCGGAAAATATCGACTTGTCCGTTTCTTCCGGCAAACTGCGCGCGGAATCTATCACCGCCGGACGGTTGAGTTTAACCTCAAAATCCGGGGATATTACGGCGGAGCAAATCCAGGGGGATGCGGAAATCCAGCTGCACTCAGGCGAAATCAAGGTGGATGGGCTGAAGGGCGCTCTGGCGGTCCAGTCCACAGCCGGCAACGTTACTGTGACGGGGCAACGTTCGGATAGCCTGGATATCTCCGTTCGCAGCGGAGATGTGACTTTGTCACCCGATCCGGAGTTCATAGGATTTTATGACTTGAAGACCACTTCCGGAAACATCACAGCGCCCGAATCCCCTAAAAAGACGACAGATGTTATCAAGGTAAGGACCGTTTCGGGTGATATTCGGATTGGCAGGGTTTCCCCAAATTAAATATACAAAAGGGAGTTGAGGAAATGTTCAAAGAGATACGCAGACGTAAAGCAGCGCGGCGGGTCAAGGCCGGTAACGGGCGTCCGCTAAAGGATTTCCGCTGGTGGCAGCAGCTCTCCCGTGCACTGTTTTACCTCACATTGACAAACGATGCTGGCCGGCAAGCAGTGTTCGCAGTTGACGTCCCGTATTGGCAGAAGTTTTTCTCTGCAGATGACGATAAAGGAACGGCCCACCTATACCTCGATGGCAAACATTACGCCGAGTCTAAGCTCCCTGCCGCCTTCTCCGTGGCTGGAGGAACGATCGAGGTAGCGTCCACGGTCTTTGGCCTCAAACGCTGCCATTTCGTAACCAACGAAGGAACGGTGCACCAGCTTATTCCGGATGAAAGTTCCGCTGAAGGACGGCGTGCCCGTCTCGATCGCGAACACCCCGCTTTGAGCCGCTGGATCAGTTTCATTTCGCTGATCATGCTCATTGTTCCGATGGTTTTAGCCATCCCTCAGATCATCGATGCGGTCACCCAGGTACCCCAGATCGCTCAGCGTTTCGGGACCTTTAACTCACCCATTACTCTGCCGGCGTGGATCAACATTGGACTCGGCTTCTGCGCCGCAGCAGGGAGCGTGGAGCGCGCAACGCGACTGCATTGGAATGCATTGCTAGACGGGAACCTGTAGTAGGCAGCAGCACATGTGATTCAATTTATATACGCTTCCAGGAATTCTTCTTGGCTCAAATTCCCGCGTACACTCTCAATGCCAATCCGGATGACAATAGCTATCCGAATCTGTAAGCTCTGTGAAAAACACATCCGGCCGCCCCGCCGCACTCACCACATGACGAAAACTGGCTTGTACTCAATCCACAATCACTTAAGATATACAGGCGCTGGAACATGAGATAGGAGGTGAACTTTTCACCTATATGAATCGAAATCTGCAGCATCCTGGTAACCTACTTCAGCTACTTTTTCATTTAATAAACGAATCCCCAGTCCATTTTCTATATCCCATGTACAATTAAATGCAAGTCCAATGTCTTGGCCGTCAAAAGATTCTTCATGAGGAAACTACTATACCATCCAGACTTATCATTTCTACTATTTCATTAGTAGTTTCAACTAATGGATAGCTTTCATTTACTGCAATATCATAACCGAGATTCTGACGCTCTTGTTTGTACTAATCTAATATTAATTGCAAAAGGCTCTGTTGTAACTGTTCCCAATTTTCCATGAGTGAAGTATATGCTGCATATTGTCCCTTATCAAACTTACCATCCTCAGCACCTTTTACTATTAGCGCTATCTCAACTTGGTGGCCTAAAAAGGCAATGCTAGTATCCTTAAACCACACCAAATCATATTCAAGCTCACCAAAAACCGCATCATTTATTTTCATCTTATTTCTCCTTTAAATTTATCAGCTTTACCTAAAGGATTTGTAAAAACGGGGATGGGTCTATCATAGTATTAGTAGTTTCATACCCTCTTGTCATAGAGTAATTTTTCCTTTTCAAAGGAAGATTGATTATATGGTCTTCTCTTACAAAGCAAACAGCCAATCTTTGGGCAGCCCCAAAATAAAACTTAGTAGGAAAATTTTGATCTGGTAAACTTTCTAACTCTGAAAACTTCCTGTTTATTTTATTTAGGTCCAAATTTGCAAACTACCGTTTCATCATCTTCATATTCCTTAATTAACAAAACGTACGAAGCCAATTTCACTCCTCCTCTGGTGGATACCATGGAAGCTCAGATTTAACTGTTTTCTTTTTTGATGGTTAACCTCTAAATATTTCCGGAATTTTCTTTCTCCACACTAATAGCAATTGTATAAACTGATCGGTTTCGATCGAATTTTCATTTGGTCCTTCTATTCTAAAGTTGTTTTTAACAACTGAAACATCGTTCTTTATTAGTACACTTGTAGCATTTAATTCGATTTCAAATTCATCATAAGTGCCATCTAAAACTTTTTCAGTGTATGCAATATACTCATCCACTTGTTCTTCTGTAGCAATATTTTCAATAAAATCTGTGAAAATGCTTATTTCTTCTGGCAGTACTATTCCTGAATCTCCAAAAGGATCTTTTCTAAATTCATACGCATATCTCATTTTAATCAACTCTTTTTGTTTTTATATTTAGTTACACGCTTTATACCTTTCAATAGATACTTCGACAAAGCACAGCCTGAGTTAACTTAGTACAATTCGATTTGTAAGTATCTCCCAGAGGAACAAACTTATCCTTTAGGCAATACCAATAGTCTCCCTGGTTATCCAACAGTCGTTCTAGTAAATCGCTAAAATAAAGTTTAATCTCTAAATCTTTCCGGAATCTTTTCTCTCCATAGTAACAACAGCTCTAAAAATTGGTCAGTTTCTATCGTATTTTCATATGGCTCTTCAATCCTAAATGTGTTTTCAACCGTAGTTAGATCTCTCTTTACTATAGCGCTAGCAGCATTTAATTGAATTTCAAATTCATCGTAAAAGCCATTTAATACTTTTTCAACATCCTCTACATATTCATCTAACTCTTGTGCTTTAGAAATATCTTCAATAAAGTCGGTAAACAGCTTTACACGATCCGGCAATTTAATTCTTAGCATGTTAAGGTGGTCTCTATAAAACAGAACTTTATATTTCATCTTTCATTTCCTTTTAAGTATTTAAGGGCTGCAACCACTTCATCGTGTACCTGTAACATCTTCCCTCTGAATATTCCCGAAATTTTTTCTCCAAACTAACAGCAATTTTATGTGAATCATGTGAATTAGTTTCTAGATACAAATTTGTATTCAGAATTATCATCAATAATTATCCTCAAAAAGACAGTTAAATATTGTAACATCCTTCTCTTTTAACTCTAGAGAAACATTTGGAACTAGAGTATTCAAGATAGATTCTTCCAAAGATTGAATGCCATCAGAATTTAAGATTTCTATTATTCTTTCACTTATTCGCTCTGTTTCCTTGTTGAGTGGAGAATATGTTTCATGTAAATGTACAGCCCCATCTTTAAAAGTGTACTTACTAAATTTAATTGCTGCATAAGGTGCGATTGATGAAATTAACACCATAACCCCAATAATCTCCTTCTTTTCTTTAAGAAAATGTGTAAATTCTTCACTGCCTATTCTATAGTTAGAGCTCAGTGTTAATTGAATGAAATAAGAAAAGCATGTCGAATAACTGAAGTCGGTAAGATTGTCGATGAATATTTCTTCAACCTCATTATATAGCTGACTGACCCAGTATCCTTTATCAACATATTTAGCCAAGACATATTCCAAATCACCGCTACCATACAATCTGTAATTGTATCCAATACAACTTCTATTTTTATTCTCATCTTACTGAATTGGCCCCATAAATTCTGTACGAACAAGTATATGTTCTTTTAGTTTCACAATCTTAAGATTTTCTGCCTTCTCTTCTCCTCCGAGGGCTAATAGAGGTGTGTAACCGAAACACTCATTATAATCAGGAATCCCCTGCTTAATTACAACGTCTGGATAGGGCAGCCACATTAGTTCGTCATTCATAAAGGATTCATCTTCTAAATCCTCAAAAAAGAAATCTAGACCGGCTGACACAATGTGGGCATATCCTTTTCTGTAGTTTAATAAATACACATACCTGTTTTGTTCCCAGACTATGATATCACCCATAGCAGTTGTGAAAATTGGAATGGCCCTATCATGCCTAAGATAGCTGTGCTCAACAATCTCTGAATATTCATCTGGATTAATTGTTTTTAAAAATCCATTCTTAAATAAGCCAAACCCATGTTTCTTCCACACTTCAATCAATTCTGCCGGAAGCTTGTCCTTAAATTTCTCAAAAACATCAGCACATATCTTTTTATGCTCAGTAAAATCATTCAATATTGTCCCCAATTACAACTGCCTCCTTTGCTTGATTTTAATGCTTTTTTTAGCTCCTTTACTAAACGATCAAACCACGCTGTGGGGATAATTAACGTGAGCGGCAATGTATTTCAGTTGCTTTAGACAATGAACATAAACTTGGCTAGTATATGATGTGACATCTATTTTATAGAACCCTTCCATACACATTGCCCATTCGCTAAGTAGACACTGCTCGGCGGATCGTCATGGAGTGATATCTCTATTAATGAACTCTTTTCCTGAACCAGCCAGTTGTAAATCCATCCTACATTAGACGATGGGCGTGTTATTATCTGATCCACTCTGAACGCAGTTGCATAATAGTCAGCATACTTAGAGTCTTTTTCATCAAACCCGTTGTTTGTCTCATAGAATGTGTCTGTTCTGCCTGCAATTTTCAGACCGCTGTTCCATTCGATAATCATTTCGTTCCCTTCATATTTTAATAATATTTCAAATAAAGAATCTGGTTTCATAATTAACATCCTTTCCAAGCTGAGTACCTTCACGAAAAAAACCTCGAAAGATTGACCAAACAAGGTTTTTACAGGCATTATGCTTAGTTGTCTCTCCGTTTCCATATCCCTTTTCCGTTCGTAAGAGCAATTGTAATTGGCGGATGTTCATGAAGAGAAATTTCAATTAATGTACCTTTCCCCGTAGTTAACCAATGATAGACATCATCTTCAATAGATGCTGGAGGGGATAAGATTTTACTTACTCTAAAAACAGCTGCATCGTATTCCGCATAGTAAAAATCAGACTCTTCAAGTCCATTGTCTGTTTCAAAGACAGTATCTAGTTTCCCGCTGACTATCAATCCATTTTCCCATTCCACAATCAGTTCGCTATCTTCAAACTTTATTAATGTCTCAATTAACGTGTCGTACCCCATGCTTCAGCTCCTTATATCTAATTGGAAAAGAGAATTTATTCCTCTTCATAAGCTTGTAAGGAACTAATTAATTCTGTAAAACTCGAACACACGAAGGTTAAAGCGTTATTACGATCTTCAAATGCTTCTTCATGATTCCAAAATACAATTTCAGGTTCACTATTCTGATTAGTAAAATGAAAGCAAAACATGTTTCCCCCTGGATCTTTCGCAAATGGAAAGACTCCATCTATAAGTCTGTCTTTGATATTTGCATATGTGCTTAGCAAATCAATCGGTCTACTCTGATCACCAATGCTCAATAGATAGTTTAGAGTTTCTCTAAAATCATTTATACATACTACATTCTTATTTAAAGGGGCACATCCATTATGATCTTTAATAAATTCCCTGTAGTCTAGGGGGAATTTAATGGACAACTCTCTCTCGACTGCAATAATGTCTTTCTTGCTCAGAAGCTTGTTTGAAGGTTTTCCTTTTATGCCAATCTATTTTTTGCATATCTTATCTCCTTAATTAGAGTCTTTACCCCAAATTTTTTGTCCACCTGTATGTCCTGTTCTTGAATGAATCTCACTGTCTACTAATTCCATTCTGCCAGGGTTTTGATGATGATGCCACGTGTATTTCTCTGGTGTTGTACCTGCATTTCAATCTATCAAGTCATCTTCATCTAATTCAAGATCTAAAATTAATCTAGGATTTCTCTTGATTTCATCAAGCTTCAAACATAGGAAATCCATCTTTATCGTAAGGTACTTTCGTAATTGGATGAACATCATTTTTTAAATGACCCATTCTTAAATTAATGGTTTTTGTATTACCTTGTTCATCTTTAAACGAGTAAGCAGCAGCTCTTGTAATTAATGTATTTTTTAATTCACTTGAATCCACCACATTATAAGGAGCCCCATCATACCCATCAATATAGGCATACCTATTCGGAAAAAAACTATAAGTATTTACCGAATGAATTTTATTAGAAACAACCGCTTTCGTCTCCCTCACAGCATTCTTCCCCGCCGCAAAGCCCACTTTCGCTGTTTTATCAGCACCTTTCAATCCTACAAATGAAGTTGCGGTTGTGGCAATTGCATAGGTGACCCATCTAGCGCGGGTATAGTCGTCTCCGTTAACCATATCTCGCTCATAGGAGCTGGCGATGGCTGCACTGATTTGGGCATAGGTCTCTTCATAGTTGATGACAGCTTTCCCCATATCCCAGAGAACCTGTTCGGGAGGAGTCATCAGGACACCCCATAAGCCGGAAGCAGTATCTTTCGTGAAGTTCCATAAGCCGGCGCTGACTCCTTTTATCCTTTCTCCGTGCTGTTTTTTCACGTTTATCAGCCTGACAATTTCTTTCTGGTCAGAGGTTAAGTGCTCATCCCCGATGGACTCTGCTATTTTCAAGTACTCGTCCAGAGAAAGCGTTGGCTGCTCGAGCTGTTTTTGTAGTTCCTGAATTCTGCGCTCTTCGGCCTGCTTCTTTTTAAACGAAAGATAGGCATGTGCCTGATGGTGGACGCTGTCTTTCATTTTGTAGGCGGCATTGTTCGGTTATGTTGTGCTTTTGCATCAGAATGTACATGTGGAAAAGACCGAATTCCACCTTCCAAATAGCTGAAAACCCGCTAACTTTCATAGCAATATTCATATTTTCAAAGAAATGTTTTAAAGGATGTACCAAAAAAAAATAAAACCCAAGAATTCATTATTCTAGGGTTTCATTATGCATTTGATGGCTTTATGTATTTTATTCTTCCTCTGTAAGAGACTCTATCAATTCTGTAAATGTATGGCAAATAAACTTTATTGCTTTCTCACGATTCTCAAATGCTTCTTCATGGTCCCAATAACATATTGAAGGTTGGTCGCTTGATCTATAATCAAAACAATATAAATTCCCCCCTGGATCATCTGCAAAAGGAAAAACGTTGTCAATTAACCGATCTTTAACATTAATATAGGTTTTATACAAATTAATAGATTCATCTTCTTTCCCGATGCTTAGTAAATAGCCAAATGGTTCACTAAAGTTCTCTCTACTGACCAAGTCTTGAATCGGTGAACAGCCATTAAATTTTTTTATTACTGCAATATAATCCAAAGGAAACTTAATTCCAAGCTGATTTTCAACATCTTTAATATCCTTATTAGTTACCTCAATAAAATCTGAAGTATCCCATTCTACATTAATCATACTTTCTCTCCTTTAATTCCTGTTTGAGCATGAATTTTTTTCCACTAGTTCCATTTTTCCCGGTTCCTGTTGATGACACCATTGGTAAGCAAGAAAACCGTCCCCGTGCTTCTTCAGTTTGTGTGTCGTAATATTTTCCTATTGGTAACCCAAAGTCTACTCTTTCTTTATTTTTTGTAATAATTGTTCCTTTCACGGCAAATCTATCGATTAAATCTTATGATGTTTTATATCCATCCACACTAAAAAAAGCCTTAAGAGAAAATAAACTCTTTTAAGGCTTCTCATTATTAAACATTATTAATTTTGTTTTTATAAACTTTTAAAATAGTTGTGTTTAAATCGCTAATTTCCGAAAAATGCCATTCAAATGTCGTTATAATTCTATGAAGTTCAAATAATATTCTCTCTACTTCATCACCATTGTTTATATCCATTGAACCAAAGTTTTTTAATAGACTATCTAAGTCGTTAGTCAACATCCTAAAATCCTCTAAGTTCTCGTACTGTTCTTCTAAATCTTCTTTTTTGACAATATTACTACTTGAATTAAGTTTATCTAGGATATCCAATATCCCTTGTAATTTTTTATCCATATAAAATCCTCCACTCTTATTTCCATCCTTTAACTACCCGTCCAAGTGCTTTTTTAGTCTTATCAGGGTTTAAAGTACCATCCAAGTTCAAAACGTATTTCACATTCCCTGTCTTATCTATTACTTCTAAATGGTCTTTGTGTAAAGCGTCAAGATAAATTCCATACCCCTTTTTCAAATATGGGTTATCAGTTTTCTTGTCTACCTTATAAATTGATTGTCCATCATACTTCACTTTTGATTTTGATAAGGAATTAACTATTAATTTTCCAAAGTCCATATCAAAAAATTCATTCATATTTGAAACAGGTTCAACAGTTTTATATGTACCCTTAAAATACATATCCCCCTGCGTCTCCAACTTCTCCTTCAACGCTAACGAATCCACCACATTATAAGGAGCCCTGTCGTACCCATCAACATAAGCAAAACTGTACGGAAAAAAACTAGGGGTATTTAACGAATTAACCTTATTAGAAACAACCTCTTTCGTCTCCCGCACAGCATTCTTCCCCGCCGCAATACCCGCTTTCGCTGTTTTATCAGCACCTTTTAATCCTACAACTGAAGTTGCGGTCGTGGCAATTGCATAGGTGATCCATCTTGCCTTGGTATAGTCGGTACCGTTAATCACATCACGTTCGTAGGAGCTGGCGATGGCTGCGCTGATTTGGGCATAAGTTTCTTCATAGTTGATGACAGCTTTCCCCATATCCCAGAGAACCTGTTCGGGAGGAGTCATCAGGACAGCCCATAAGCCGGAAGCAGTATCTTTCGTGAAGTTCCATAAGCCGGCGCTGACCCCTTTTATTCTTTCTCCGTGCTGCTTTTTCACGTTTATCAGCCTGACAATTTCTTTCTGGTCAGAGTTTAGATGTTCATCCCCGATGGACTCTGCTATTTTCAAATACTCGTCCAGAGAAAGAGTTGGCTGCTCGAGCTGTTTTTGTAGTTCCTGAATTCTGCGCTCTTCGGCCTGCTTCTTTTTAAACGAAAGATAGGCATGCGATTGATGATGCACACTGTCTTTCATTTTGTAGGCGGCACTGTTCCGGTATGCTTTGGCATCAAAATAGACAGGTGAAGCCTGAGCGCCCTGCCGCGTGGCATCAATCAAGGCTTGAAACCGGCTGACAATGTGCGCTTGAATGGCTTCGGACTGCCGGTACTCATAGATCAATTTTTCAGTCAGTTCGTCCACTTTGTCAATGGTGGTTCTTCTTTCTTTCTCAGCCTTGTCCATGTACGTTTCAAAAGGGCCTGAATCGAAAGGCTTCAGGTCTACAAGGTCACTGATGCTGCTTAAAATCCCGGTCAGGGCCGTTTGCTGATCGTAAACCATTTCCTTTGACCGTCTGTAGCCGTTAGCAAGTTCACGTTCAAGAAACTCCATATGGATAGTTGTGTGACCGGCCAAATTCGAATCAGCTGCATCTGCTGCAACTCCGCTATGAAAGGCAATCTGCATATCCACGAGGATCAGCCACTCATCCACCAGTGACGCCTGTTCCTGGTAAAAGCTCTGGACAGCCTCCGCCCCTTCTCCCTGAAAAAGTTCATGAGATTGAGCGACTTGATCCAAGGTTTTCTGTAAGACAAGCAGCTGTTCCCTAACGTTTTTATAGTCATTCGCACGCTTTTT
This sequence comes from Metabacillus mesotrionivorans, assembly GCF_052171315.1. Classification (NCBI taxonomy): domain Bacteria; kingdom Bacillati; phylum Bacillota; class Bacilli; order Caryophanales; family Bacillaceae; genus Metabacillus; species Metabacillus mesotrionivorans. The sequence goes on from NZ_JBQMFF010000009.1 coordinate 70,537, forward strand.
CATTGCTGAAATCAGACTGTCCGCTTCATACACCGCATTCAGAACCAACCGCCCCCCTCTTGTCGTAATTTTCCAATTATAGTTTAACATGAAAGGCGGGGTGGAATCTTGTTTAAATGTAAATGGACATAAAAGCATAGCAGCCACCAGCAGAATCATCGTAGGGGTTATTATGCAGGAATATAAACTAGATGAGCCGAATAGTAGGATGAAGAATTTTTTACCCTGAATCAATGTTTACGGGATTTTCAACTATGTTTCATTTTGAAAGATTACCCTAATCAGTGAGGAGATGGGATGTATGCAAACGGTAACCAACCTTTTTTCAGATCAGCTCGACATGCATTGGCGCGAGAATGACTGGTTTGCATCCTTGGAACAGGCGCTTGATGGAGTAACCGCGTCTGAAGCATCATGGACAGGTTCGGGAAAGAGCAATTCGATATGGCAGATTGTCAACCATTTGATTTATTGGAATGATGACGTCATTCATCGAATCAAGGGCACAGAAAACCCGCATAAAATAAAGGATAATGAAGAAACTTTTTCAGATCCTGGAGATCCGGAAGACGAAAACGGATGGGCCCAAACATTACAGCGCCTTAATGAAGTCATGAATCAATTCAAAACCGTCATTGCGGAACTGGATGACGAAAAGCTAAAAGCCCCGTATGCACCGAACAGGCCCTCCATTGAGCGCTTAATCAGCAGTATTATGATGCATGATTCTTATCATATTGGACAAATTGTTTTGCTTCGGAAGTTACAATCTTCCTGGGGCGGGGTTGATTGGTCTTAGAGCGCTACTGTTTTCATGTAAATGAAAAGAAGCAGGAACCTGTTGACGGGTTCCTGCTTCTTTTATTAAAACAAACTGGTTGAATGAAGCTGGGTGTTATCTTTTCTGTTATCTAGCCAGCATTAAAGGGTTAAAATAATCGGCCCGTTTTTAGTCAGGATGATCGTATGTTCCACTTGAGCGACATAGCTCTTTTCCGTAGCAAAGGTCCAGCCGTCATCTAATTGGAACACTTCTTCTTCAGAGGTGGAGATAAACGGTTCGAAGGCGATGACCATTCCTTCCTTCAGGATCTCATCATCCCACGGGTCATTATAATTTAAAATATGGTCTGGGGCTTCGTGGATCTTACGGCCGATCCCGTGTCCGGTAAGATTTTTGATAACGGTGAACCCATGCTGCCGCGCTGTTTCGAATACCGCTTTACCGATTCTGCTTTTCTTGGAACCTGGCTTTGCTTTCTCAAGGCCCGCTTCAAAAGCTTTCTTCGCAGCGTCACATAATTTCGTTAAGACTTCTTCGCCTTTTCCCACTACAAATGAGATTCCCGTATCTGCAAAATAACCGTTCTTGGAAGCAGACACATCGATATTGACGAGATCCCCTTCCTGGATCACCCGGTCACTCGGAATCCCGTGTGCCACCTCTTCATTCACACTAATGCACGTATACCCGGGAAAATCATACTCGCCTTTCGGTGCTGAAACGGCCCCTGCTTTTTCAAAAAGCTCCCCGGCCAACTCATCAAGCTCTTTCGTCGTAATGCCGGGAACCGTTTTTTGAACCAACTCATCCCGAATGGACGCGATAATCTTTCCGATTTCCTTCAAACCGCTGAAATCTTCTTCTGTCTTAGCAATCATTTTTTCTACCTCTTTTTCTTTTTCTTCTATAGGTGTCATTATTCCATTGTTTAAACGAAAATACCCGGATTATGCTCATGATTAGTCTGCCGGGCGATCTACTCTTTAGATCCTCCACTAAACTCTATAACATGTAAACCCTCAGATGCATCTGGCTCTTCGAAGAAACTTGTGACATGATGAAACACCGCTTCCGTATCAAAAGCCGCTCGTTCAGGTTGTTCCTTACGTCTTTGAGCAATTTGGCGCAAGCACTGTTCGTCACTCAGGTTGAAATAATTCAGCTGATGGTCTGCATGAACCTCTTCAGCCATATCTACAAACCATTTTCGCAACTTTTGAGTGTTGGCCGGAAAGTCCATAACTACATCTGTACCGACACATAATATGTTTTGGACGTGCTTTTTCACCAGCGGCTTTAGCTGAAGTGAAAATCGTTTGTAATCCTCAAATGTTTCAATCTGATTGGGATAAAGAGCTGAAAGCCATTCATCCTCAGACAGCAGAACAGCACGTTTATCTGACGCCAATCGTTTTGACTCTGTAGATTTTCCGGCGCCCATTTTTCCGCAGAAGAAGTATAGGGTTCCTGGTTGGTTCAATCGCTATCCCGCCTTTATTAATAATTGGTTTTATCTTTGATCGTTCTTCTTGCTCAGCCTTGTCCATCTACGTTTCAAAGGGATTGGAATTAAAAGGCTGCAGGTCTACAAAGCTACTTACTATTCCGGTAGGGCCGATTGCCGATCTGCAACCATTTCCTTGGACCGTCTGCAGCCATTAGCAAGTTCAAGTGATGCCTGTTCGTAGTAAAATCTCGGAATAGCCTCCAGCCCTTCCCCCTGAAAAATATCATGCGATGCGAGACTTGATCCAATGTCTTCTGTAAGACAATTATTTTATTTTGCAAGGGGATCGCTTTAGTCATGCGGAATTTCATTAATTGGCATTAGATTCTTACTGCATTTTTTCCGCTAGAGTTTTTATACGCTCAAGAGCTTTGGGAAACCTGATATTAAATGTTTCTTCTTGTTCCTGTGGAATATCTATTTTAACTATTAATGTAGTAACTCCATTTTTTTCGGTAAGAGAATAACTCTCTTTTCCACCAGTCCACTCTTTTTCGCGCTCCTGCTGTCCACTTTCTTTTGTGTCTGCACCGTGCCTGAATAAAACAAATTCATTTGATGTAAGTTTCTCTATCAGACTTGTCACACCGTAACCATTTACAGATGATATAAACTGGATTTCATTTCCTTCTTTCAATACTCCTTTCATATATGTGCCTTCATCAATTATATTTGTCCAGTCACGTAATGTAATATCTCCCCAAAGAGTTGTCCAGACACTTTCTTTAGAGGCATTTATTTCGATTGAGAATTGAGTTTCTTTCATATTTTCCTCCTTCAAATAAATGGTTTTACAAATTATAAAGATTTCTTTATATAACATAAATCGTTTTGGCAACAAATTTAAGAAAACACCATAGTCTCGAACTTTTGAATATTGGCGGCTTTTACAGATGTTCTACTTCTTCACCCTTGACATCTCTTTGAGTAAACATCGATCGATTGTGAATGCTCGATAAATAAATTCATTCTTCTGTAATTAGAACGCTATCCAAATAATACCACATCAGCACATTGACTATATGAATTTAAAGCTAATATAGAGTACTATCGAAAAATATTATATATTCTCTCACTAAAACGGACGGAGTTGCATAATTAATGATAACCAATCAGTAAAACCGTCTAACGAAAAAAAGCAAGAAACCCTCAAACCGGTTTCCTGCTTTATAAACTTACTTTAATACAAACCTCACCACACACTCCACATGCGCAGTATGCGGAAACATATCCACAGGCTGAATATACTCAACCTTATACGCTTTCGAAAGTGTCTTGATATCCTTCGCGAGTGTCGACGGGTTACACGATACATAGATAAACTTCTTCGGCTTCACCTTTAATATCGCACCAAGCAGCTTTTGGTCGCAGCCTGTTCTTGGCGGATCGACGACGACGGCGTCTGGTCTCCAGCCTTCGCCGAGCCATTTTGGGAGCCAGTGTTCGGCTGTGCCTTTTACGTAGGTGGCGTTTTGGAAGCCGTGTTTTTTGGCGTTCTTTTTGGCGTCTTCGACGGAGTCGGCGATGGTGTCCATACCTCTGATTTCTTTGGCGCCGTCTGCGAGCCACATGCCGATGGTGCCTACGCCGCAGTAAGCGTCGACGATTTTTTCTTTGCCGGTCAGCTGGGCGGCTTTTTTGACTTCGTCGTAGAGTTTGACGGTCTGGACGGGGTTGAGCTGGAAGAAGGCCCGTGCCGAGAGGTCAAAGGTCAGGTCGCCGAGCTGTTCCTGGATGACTTCTTCTCCGTCTAAGTGGACGGTTTTTTCGCCGAAGATCAGGGATGTTTTTTCGCCGTTGATGTTTTGCATGATGGATTTGACTTCAGGGAGACGCTTGTTGATTTCACTGACAATCAGGTCCTTGCGCGGCAGGTTTTCCTGCGCCGTTATGAGGACGATCTGAACTTGTCCGCTTTTGAAGCCGACTCTGCTGACGATGGTGCGGACGATGCCTTTGCGCTTCCGCTCATCGTAGATGGAAACTTTCAGGTCCTGCAGAATTTGCTTGACGGTCTGGACGGCTTTGTTGGTTGCTTCGTGCTGCACGATGCAGTGATCGATGTTGACAAGGTGGTGGGAGTTTTTGCTGTACAGTCCCGCGATGACTTTCCCGTTTCTGAGTCCTGTCTGGAACTGGCTTTTGTTGCGGTAATTCCACGGGTCCTCCATGCCGATTGTCTGTCTGATGTCGGTTTTGCCGAGATCAAGTCCGGAAAAGCGCTCCATCGCCTGGACGACAATGTCTCTTTTTTCATGAAGCTGTTTTTCATACGAAAGGTGCTGAAGCTGGCAGCCGCCGCATTCGTGGTAGATCGGGCATGGCGCGTCCACTCTGTGAGGGGAGGCCTTCCTGATTTTCTTCACTTTGCCCTCGGCGAATTTGGCGCTGATGTTCGTCGCTTCCACGACCACTTCTTCATTTGGCAGGGCACCAGGTACGAATACGACCTGCTTTTTGAAATAGCCGACTCCTTCTCCGTTGATTCCGAGTCTTTTTATGGTTAATGGAAAGGTTTGTCCCTTTTCCAGAGGCACACCTTTGTTCTTTTGTTCATTGGTCTTCATGTTTGACGCTCCATTTCTATTCAATGCTTCTCCATAAATAAAGGGAAGCATAGCTTAAATAAGGGGTCCACTCCCTGCTCAGCTCCTGCATTTCTTCCAAGGTAGGCTTGCGGTCGAGTCCAAAATGCTTTTTCATCGCGTTTTGGATGCCGATATCGGCAATCGGGAACAGGTTGGGCCGTCCAAGTCCGAACAGGAGCAGGTTCTGGACCGTCCATGGCCCCACTCCGCGGATTTTCACGAGCTCCTTCAGGATGACCTCGTCGGGCTGATCCTTCAGTTCTTCCAGGTTTATTTTGCCTTCTGCAATCAGCTTTGATGTATCAATGACATACTCTGATTTGCGTCCGCTGAACTGCAGTTCCCGCAGGTCGCTGTAGTCGAGTGCCGCCACTTTTTCAGGAAGCGGATAAAACCAGACTCCGTCCACCTGCTCGCCGAATGTATGGACGAACCGCTCTGTCAGTGTATGGGCGAACTTCAGGTTCAACTGCTGGTGGATGATGCATTTCATCAGGCACTCATACAGGCCAAATTCGAGCACGAGCGGCGTGCCGTTGTGCTCCTGAAAAATACCGGCGATGTTTGAGGAACGAAAATGGGTCTGAACGTCAAGAAGGGACGTATCCCACTGAAAAATGCGCATCGTCTCTTGGAGCGCAGCCTCGCGGTTCCCGCTGCCGCTCACTAAAAACTGGGGTGAATCCTTCGTTCCAAGAGCCTTCACCTTCACAACAAACGGCTTTTTATCCTCGTCTCTCATCGGAATGGATACCTCACGTTCAGCCATCTTCACGTGATGCAGCGGATCCATGGATAAACGGTCAAGGACACGGTCAAAATCATATGGAGGATCTATTTTCACTCGCTCTTCCCACATTCGTTCTCAAACCCCTTAATTTTGATACTGACTATTATAACATGAAACGCCCGGGGAAAAGAGAAAACTCCCTGTGACGTGTGTCAGAGGGAGAAAAAGTACGGCTGATGGAAAGTTCGGTCTATCATGAGATCGTCCAGGCTCTTGAAAATATAACCCTGTTTGCGCAAATCCGTTATGGCTTTATCAAGCGCCTCCGCGTTGTCTTTTGAAACAGTATGAAGCAGAAGGATGCTGCCGGGATGGATCTGGCTCATCATCTGATCGTAGGAATATCTCCAGCCCTTTTGTGCGTTCGTATGCCAGTCGACAAAAGCAAGCGACCAGAAAACCGGCTGGTACCCGAGCTCTTTTGACTTTGCCAGCACCCTCTCGCTGAAAACGCCACGCGGCGGACGGAGATACTGAATTCCCTGATAGCCCGTCAGCTTTTCCGTCTTTTCTTTCACGGAATCGAGCTCTTTTTTCAGTCGTTCGTCCGTGACTTTTGTCAGATCGGGATGGTGCCACGAGTGGTTTCCGACAATGTGCCCCTCATCTGCCATGCGTTTTACAAGGTTTGGCTGGTCAAGCAGGTAGTGCCCCGTTACAAAAAAAGCTGCCGGCACCTTTTGTTTTTTCAGGACATCCAAAACTCCTTCTGTGTAGCCATTTTCATAGCCATTGTCGAAGGTGAGATAAATGTATTTTTGGCTTGGATCTCCCATAAAAAAAGCATCATATTTCTCAAGCAGCTTCACTAGTGGTTCCCCGGGGTTCGCGGATTTATGGTTTCTGCTTTTTTCAAAGCCCCAGTTGATCGGCTGGTTGGAAACAGCTGCTGCGGGCTGAATGCCTGACAGGAAAAACAGCAATAAGCATGTTGCAAGTATCCAGTATTTCAACTTCTTCACTCCCCTGACATTGTTCTACTTATAGTGTCGGGAAGTGAAGAAATAACATACTGGGAATAATTATGTAATAAATGGAATACAAAAAGCCGGATTTCTCCGGCTTTTTCATTAAATGAATACTGGTTCTTTAAATTGTGACAATTTTTCAAGAGACGACTGGTCAACGTCTGCATGAAGGCTGTTCCCGTGGGAGTCCATCGTTACAACGGCTGTAAAGCCCTCTACCTTCAGGTGCCACATCGCTTCAGGAATCCCGAACTGCATGAGGTCAACGCCTTCAACAGACTTGATGCAGTCTGCATAGTACTGGGCAGCTCCGCCGATGGCATTGAGGTAAACGCCGCCGTGCTCATTAAGTGCTTTCAGTGTTTTCGGGCCCATTCCGCCTTTTCCGATCACTGCGCGGATGCCGAATTTTTTCATGATGTCGCCCTGGTAAGGCTCTTCACGGATGCTTGTTGTCGGTCCGGCTGCTTTTACATGCCAGTTTTCATCTTCATCCTTCAGCATGACAGGTCCGCAGTGGTAAATGATCTGGCCGTTCAGATCCACAGGTGATTCATTCGTTGAAAGGTACTTGTGGATGGCGTCGCGCCCTGTGTACATCATGCCGTTGATGCGCACAACATCTCCGACTCTCAGCTCGCGGATTTTTTCTTCTGTGATCGGCGCTTCAAGCACCACTTCACGCGGGCTTTCTGCCGGCGCCTCTGCAGGCTCATCGTCCTGGAGGTTCGGCATGTCGCCTTCCTGGTACAGCCAGTCCTGAATTGCTCCGCTGCCGGCATCAATCGTGACGCCTAAACGGCGGTATGCCCAGCAATTGTACGCAACTGAAACAAAGAAGCTTGCCGGAATACGGTTCATCACGCCGACTTTACAGCCGAGAAGAGTTGCTTCCCCGCCAAAGCCCATTGTGCCGATGCCGAGCTTGTTTGCTTTATCTACGATATATTCTTCAAGTCGTTGCAGATCCTGATTCGGATTCGTGTCATCCGCACTTCTGAAAAGCTGATCCTTCGCAAGCTCATAGCCGGAAGTCCGGTCTCCGCCGATGCCGACGCCGATGAAACCTGCGCTGCAGCCCTGTCCCTGTGCCTGATACACGGAGTGAAGGATGCATTTGCGGATGCCGTCAAGGTCGCGTCCCGCTTTGCCGAGTCCGTCCAGCTCGCACGGAAGGCTGTACTGGATGTTTTTATTTTCACAGCCGCCGCCTTTTAAAATCAGGCGCGCGTCGATGTAGTCTTTTTCCCACTGCTCGAATTTGATGACAGGAGTGCCGAAGCCAAGGTTGTCCCCGCTGTTGTCGCCAGTCAGCGAGTCAACTGAATTCGGGCGCAGCTTTCCGTCCTTTGTCGCCTGTGCAATCGCACGGTAGATGTCTTCCTTCATATTGAGCTGATTGGCTCCGACGGGAACCTTCAGTTTAAATGTCGGCAGTCCTGTATCCTGGCAAATCGGCGATACGTTCTCGTCCGCCATTTTGATATTCTCGGATATTGTCGCAAGAGACATCGCAGCGCGCGTGCCTGCGTTCTCCTGCTGCTTGGCTCTTAAAATCGCGCGGCGCACATCCTTCGGAAGCTTCGTTGATGTTTCCACGATCAGTTCATACATGCTTTCATAAAAACGATCCATCCTGTTTCTCCCCTTATTGTCTATAGAATTCGGTCAATTTCATTCAATTTTTATTATACTCCTTTGTTAAATGGTTGGAAAGGCTTTCAGTCTAGAAATGCGGAGGCTCCCGTTTAGCCCTGACAGGCAGAAAAGAAATCACCGGAAAAGTCCGGGTTTGACTTTTTCGGGGATTTCGTTCTGACGGAAGGGTTGGGAGGCGGAGCTGGACACCTCGAAAAGCGGAGCAGCCCGTTTAGCTCCGGGAGTCAGATAAGGAAACGGCGGAAAAGGCGCTTTTTGCCTTTACCGACGATTCCTTATCTGACAGAGGAGCTGGGTTGCGGAGCTAGACACCACGAAATTACCCGTTCCTTTCCGCTCCAGGAACTTGCTTTCCGCGGGGAGTGCCGGAAGCTTCCTTGCTGCGCTTGCGAGGTCTCCCGTGCCCTCTTCATCCCGCAGGAGTCAAGTTCCTTCCGCTGCAATCCACTGGAGTTTTAGCCATACCAAAAAAACTGCCCGGCCAATGACCGGGCAGCTTCTGTTAGTTCTGTTTTTTAGGGAGGATGTTAATCTCCAGGCTTTTCTTGATTTCAAGGTATTGATAGGAAATGGCCAGGGTTCCGCTTTTCTTTGTTTTGATTTTGCCGTTTTTCCATTCTGCGAGGTCTGGAGGCGAAAGCTCCATGAAGAGCTTGTCCGGGTCCATGGCAAATCGGTTGCCGTCTTTGTCGATGGCTGTTGCTGTCAGGCGGATGTTCTTTCCTTCTATGACCGTTTCGTTATTTGGGTTGAGTTCAACGTTGACAGGCTTGATGGTGTTCGGATCAACCACAGTCACTTTGATCGTGCTGCTTTTCCCTCCTGAAACGGCTGTAATGTTAGCTGTACCTGGTTTGATTGTCTGAATGGTTCCGTCCCCAAGTACTTTTACAGTTTTTTCATTATCAGAGGTCCAGACTGTATGAACATCTTCGAACGAGCTCAGGTTGACGAGGTAGTTTCCGTAGATTTCTCTGAAATCGCCGAAAAGGTTGAGTGTGCGTTCTGCCCCTGCTGCCATTTTCATTTCGCGCTGTTCATTGAGGGCGTCATCGACGATGGATACGTCCGTCAGCAACGGATTGAATTTGTAGTCCATTCCTGATTTCGTCACTTGGAGCACTCCGCTGCCAAGGATATTTCCTTTGTCGTTTGAGACATATCCTTTGCTTGCGCCGTTGCCTGTGATTGTATACTTCACGCCGTCTTTTTCCCATGACTGCAGGAGGTGAAGATGACCAAACAGCACTTGAACGTTCACGCCGCTGTTTTTCTTTTTATAGGCTCCGAGAATGTCTTCAAATTGCTTGGCATCCGTTGGGTTCATTTCATGCTTTGTGCCGAAATCATCTTTTGTCGTGTTGTGTGTCACGACAAGCACATTCTTCTTTTTGTTTTCCTTCAGGAGCTTTTGAAGGTAATGGAACTGTGTGGAGTCTGATGCTGAAATACTCTGTCCAAAAGCACTGTTCAGGCTGATGATCAGCGTGTTTCCATATTCGAAATGATAGGTTGGCGATCCAACGATATCTGAGTAGAAATCAATGTTTCCCTGGAATGATTCATGGTTTCCTGGTGTTGCGATAAACGGTTTATCTCCAAGCAGGGCAAAGTCGCTCATGGCTCTGTCCCATTCTGCCTGTGAAGAAGTATCCACGATGTCGCCGACATGCATCACAAAGTCTGTTTCTTCTTTTGCTGCTCTATCAAACAGGCGTTTCGAGTACATAAACCCTTGTGTATCCGGCAGAACAGAAATGGCGAATTGATTGGCCTTTTCCGGCTGTTGAAGCTGCTTTGTTTGGAATTCTTTCACAAACGGCGTCATGACATTTCCGCTATTGTCTCTTGCTTCAATGATAAAAGAATGCTGGCCGTCTTTAATCGGCTTTTCAGGAACGGCGTATGCCCATCCCGTTTTTTCATCGTAGTGGACAGGAGCAGGTTTGCCGTCAATTTTTACAGCGATACTGTTTTTCTTCACTCCGCTTTTTACATCTTTGAGTTTAAAGGTAATGCGCGGTTCTGCTGTTTTTTCAACTGCTTTGCCTGTTGGCGTCACATTTGAAAGAACCGGTTTTTCTGTATCATCGCTAAAGTCTACCGTTATCGTTTTATCGACTGACGGAACAGAAGCATTTCCGTTTGTGTCGCGTGCTGAAGCCGTCAGATGATAGGTCCCCTCTGTCAGGTTTTCAGCTGTTGCTTCCACTTTTCCTGATTCAGCATCATATGTGTGTGGAAGTTTTTCTCCGTTTAGCTTCACTTCGATTGAATCAGCATCCACGCCTGATTCTTCGTCAATCACGAGGGAAGAAAACGCGATTTTGTTTTCATACACGGTATTTCCCGCAGGTGTAATCTCTTTGAAATCAGGTCCGTTAAAGTCTTCTGTTTCGTTCGTGTAAATATATCTCATGTGATCAAGGTAAACGGTTCCGCTGTAGTCAGGAATGCTTTTGTTCGTTTCGACAAAATAGAGATAGTTGAATACGATCGGCAGCGCCCAGTCCTGCGGAAGCTCAATCTCAAGGTATTTCCAGCCCGTCCAGTCTACTTTCGGTGCAAGGTCAAGCGTCTTGTTGACACCATTAGCTTTGAAAATCAGGCGTGCCCACGGCGCTTTTCCGTCACCGTACACCCATACGCCAAATTTCTTCGGTCGGATGTCTGTTTTATAGGTTTCATACATAGAATCCGCCAGCTCATCCGGCCATTTTCCTGTTGATGAACGGTACCAGTGAGGAATGACATTAATCGTGCCGTTGTATTTGCGTTCCCACTTTTTCGAATCGTAATCCACACGCAGGCTGCGCTCTCCGAATTTCGCTTCGTCCCCGGACAGCTGATGCGTTCCGCCCATGTAGCCTGATACTTCATAGCCTTGATTTGGATACGTTTCATAGTCATCAATGACTTGTTCTTTAAGGCCTATTAATAACTCAATCTGTTTTTCAATGGAACCAAGCTTTGCAGTTACGGTTGTTCTTGTTCCCTCAGGGACATCTGCTTTTATTTGGATGGTGCCGTCTGGAGTGATTTCACCAAACTGCTCCTCCATCTCCCAGTCAATCGCATCTCCCGTGAGGATGACCTCTTTTCCGTCTTTCAAGGCTTCAGCCTCTAGTTTCTTTTGCTCACCTGGCTGAAGAATAACCGGACCCTGATCAGCAAATTTGAAGTCGTCCACCTGGTCGATAACGGTGACAGCTGCCTGCCCGCTTACTCCGTTGATGACGGCTTCCACTGTATCTGTCCCTGCCTGAGCAGGCGCCTTGTACAGACCCGTTTTGTCGATGGTGCCCTTTGAAGCCTTCCACTGGATGGATCGGCTGGCAATCATGACCGGGTTGCCGTTGCTGTCTGTTGCTTTAACGCCGAACGGGAAAGCTGCATTCTTAAAAATGGTCAGATCTTTTTCTACGATGACTTCGCCAATTTCACCTGTTTTCGTTGAATGATTGACAAAGAGAAGGCCATTTGTGATCGATCTTGACTGTCCGTCACTCGGGTGATTGGCCGTTTCAAGCGCGCTTTTGCCTTTTGGCTGAACGAGCATTTCTGTCGATCCTCCGCCGTCAAGGCCGAGAGCAGCGACTGCACCGTGCTCTTCCATGATCTCAGCCATTTCAACAAGCGTTACCCCCTGGCTTTTATCAAAAAGAGTGCTCGGTTTATCAATGGTCATTGTGATGACCTTTTGTTCTGCTGTAATTCCGATGGCGGTTCTGGCACTTTTAAGGTTAACGTGGCTGCCGTATTTGGACAGGAGCTCGTCTTTTGTAAGCGCCTTTCCGTCCTTAACAAGCCAGTTGTAGCCGCCTGTAGCCTCTGTAATATCATTTTTGAGGACTCTGTTTTCTCCCGTGAAAAGGTCAAACTGGAAGGAAATGTCCATGCCTTCTTTTAATTCATTCCGGATCATTTCTGCTTTTGAACCGAATCCGGCGATGATGACGCTGTCTGATGGAATATCAATGCTCTCATAAGCAGGGTAGATCTTTTCGATTTTTCCTGTGTAGGCCTGTCCTGCTTTGATGGCAGAAGCGTCCTTTACCTCTTTTACGACTGCCATGGCTCCATTTTTAATGAAGGTCTCATTGCGGTCATCGAAGGTAAGCATTCCCTTCTGGTTTAGCTTTGGTGTAAAAATGCCAAGTTTTTCTCCCGCGTTTTCATTGCGGTTCAGTGTATCCACTTTTACATTTTTGCCGCTGTAGGTCAGCGAGCCTCTCATTTCAACTTCTCCGATAAAAGGTTTCTTGTTTTGGTCAATTGCAAAAACAGGATGAAGAGCAACGCCTGAAGGATAGCTGTGATTAATAAGAAGATGGCGGTTTTGCACCTGGAGCGTCATATTGATGCCTGTCTGCAAATTGAACATATCCGCATTCACGCCTGCCACAATGTCTTTTCCTTTGAATTCTTCTCTGGCAACCTGTGACGGGAGGGTCTCTGCAGCAACAACTCGTTCAAGTGCCTTCGATGTGACAACGGATACATTCGGATTCGAAAGATCTGCCTCTAGCACGTTCACTCTCTGGCTGTTTCCCGCCGTTCCCCCGAAATTCTCGATTTGCTTTTCAGTGTGTGTAATGCCTGAAGAAATCTGCTCTGCTTTTAACACTGTGCTTTTTTCTGACGGCACGGTCTCTTCTCCAAAAACAGAAACCGGCTGAATCAGCAGCGTGCAGGCCATCAGCATGACGGCAAGCTTGTTTTTCCCTTTCATCTTGCACCTCCGGATAGTAGTTTGTACTCCTCTATTCTAGAAGGTAATTGTTGATAGGATTTGGTATTTTTTTTAATGCTTGTAAATTTTTTAGGGCTAAAAGTACCGGTGAGTGTGGATTTAGTGTAAAGGGGTGAGGTATGGACTAGATAAAATAGAAGAAAATTACAATCGATTCAGGCCTTTGGGTTGGCGAAGGATGGAGGCTTATTTGTTTTTTGTTTCTCTGGTACCTTTTTTTGCAATCTGCACCCGTTCCTTTCCCGCGGTTAAGGAGGGGAACAATTGAGACGTTTTTGTGACCTTCCCGCTGGTTGCCGCCATCTGAAGGGAACAATCTAGCTGCTTTTGTGACCTTCGCTTGGATTTTCGCTCGCTGAAGGGAGCAATCCAACCCCTTTTGTGACCTTCCCGCTGGTTGACGCTTGCTGAAGGGCACAATCCTAACGCTTTTGTGACCTTCCCTCTGGTTGCCGCTTGCTGAAGGGCACAATCCTAACGCTTTTGTGACCTTCCCACTGGTTGCCGCTCGCTGAAGGGAGCAATCCAATCGCTTTTGTGACCTTCCCACTGGTTACCGCTCGCTGAAGGGCACAATCCAAACATTCTCGTGCCTTCCAGGGGGTCTCCCACTCCCTTCCATCCCGCAGGAATCAAGCTCCTTCCGCTGCAATCCACTGGGGTTTAACAAAAAACAAAAAGAACACCCTCATCAGGTGCTCTCAAGTCATCTATTCTTTGTTCCAGTCTTTTTTAAACTGTTCCTGCTTGATTTCAAGTTCATCCAGCATGTTTATTAAACGGTCGATATCTTCAAGGTCGGTTGATTCGGGATCCATGGAATCAATCACATTCATGAACATATTCAGCCGTGATTTTAAATATTGTAGTTGTGAGTCTTTATCATGAACGGCGTTGCCCAAGATGTATCTCTCCTTTCACTGTTACAGTTATCGTAGCTTATTCCAGGAACTTTGACAACCGCCCACGAGCGTGAGGTGTTCCAAACTGACGGGTTCATGTTAGAATGTTCTTTATGTGAACTTGAAAAAGGAGTTTTATGAATGAATGCATCAGCTGTGAATCTGCTGCCTATCACCCCTTCTCATGATCCATGGGAAGCTTATTTAGATGTAAAACAATATGGAAAAATGACCCTTACGAATGTGGAGTTTACAACGACGACACTTTGCAATATGCGGTGTGAGCATTGCGCCGTAGGGTACACCCTTTCTCCAAAGGATCCCCAGGCACTTCCGCTCGAGCTGATCTTGAAACGGCTTGAAGAGGTTGAGACGCTCCGCTCAATCAGTATTACAGGCGGAGAGCCGATGCTTTCCAGGAAATCCGTTGATCAGTATGTGCTTCCTCTTTTAAAGTATGCCCGGGAACGCGGGGTGCGTACGCAAATAAATTCGAATTTGACGCTTGATCTGGCCAGGTATGAAAAGATTGCCCCGTACCTTGATGTGCTGCATATCTCCCATAACTGGGGAACACTCGATGACTTTGCCGAAGGCGGCTTTGCGATGATGGAGAAAAAACCATCTTACGCGCAGCGAACAGCCTATTTTGACCGGATTGTAGAAAACAGCCGGGCGCTTGTTGATGCGGGCATCATGGTTTCCGCAGAAACGATGCTGAACAAGCGGACGCTTCCTCATATTGAAAAGATACATAAGCAGATTACAGAGGACATGAAGTGCCAGCGGCATGAGGTGCATCCTATGTATCCATCCGACTTTGCAAGCACGCTCGAAACGCTGACTCTTGCCGAAACAAGAGCTGCCATTCATCACCTGCTTGATATCCGGAATGAGGATGTCTGGATGCTGTTCGGCACGCTGCCGTTCTACGCTTGCAGCACAAACGTTGAAGATACTGAGCTGATTAAGAGGCTTCGCACTTCCAAAAACGTGACAGTAAGAAATGATCCCGACGGCCGTTCAAGACTGAATGTCAACATTTTCAACGGCGATATCATCGTGACTGATTTTGGTGATACGCCTGAGCTCGGAAACATTCAGCGCGACACTCTTCAGTCGGCCTATGACCGCTGGAATGACACAGAGGTTGCGCGCGGCCTGAACTGCCACTGCCCAGCTGTATCATGCCTTGGCCCGAACCTGCTTGTGAAAAACGCCTATTACCCTGATGTGGATTTTCAGTCCAGAAAATCCGTTATCTAAACTAAAAAGCGAGCCATTTGGCTCGCTTTTTATCGTGGCTGTTCAGAGACGGTAAAACCGAAGGAAGCGTGATCCTGCACAGGAATCCAGGCTCCAATTCCCTGTGATGTTACATTTTGGACAACGATTTTGCGCTTGTTGCCTTTCAGCACCAAGTACACTTCGCCGTAAGTCACCTTGCCTTTTTCACTGACGGCAGGTGCATAGGCGTTCAAATAGCCAAGGCGCTTAACCGGGACGTTATAGACCTGGTCTTTCTTTGAGCCCGTCCCAATGATCGTTTGAAAAGACAATGGAAGATTTGTTTTCTTCATCGCTTTGAGCAGCATCATCTTTTTCACGTCTTCTTCGTTCGGGATCCGCGCTGTCAGTCCGCCTTTGACCTGCTTTTGAGACTCCTGCTTGTAGTGAATCTGAACGGCCGCTTTTCCGCCCCTGTTGTCAAAAAAGTTCGTGTTGATCTTTTGATATTCCCAGTTTACTGCGGTTTCGGACGACTCATAGTTCAGTGCCCACTGGCCAAGAAAAATCGTTGCTCTGTAGCCGATTGCAAGCTTATTGTCCGGAATCGATGATTCATTTAAGAGACGAATCAAATTCGGATTTTCAATCGCGATTTTTGATGTATCGATTAACCCTTGTGTAAACTCGCTCGGCTGCAGATACGGAAGGTCCTGTGTGGGATTCGGATAGGTGTTTTCTTTTGAAATATCCAAAACCGAACTTGGTATTTTTGCTTTCGGTGCTGCAGACACAGAGCCTGAAAAACTGATTGATAAGAGCAAAGCCATTGAAACGAGGATCCATTTTCTCATTTCCTAAACCCCTTTCGGTTGCTTTCCCTTATTGTTTTCAAGCCGTTGTGTCTTTATCCCCAAAATTACGTTTTTGCGATCCACTTTCCAAGCACCGCATGTACCCTTGGATTGCAGAGCTGAATAAGCGGTCCAATTGCAAATGTGATAATGATGGTGCCAAGGCCAATCGGTCCTGCGAACAGGAGGGCAAGCAGCAAAGCGGCTACTTCACCGATCGTTTTTGACGCCATCAGGCTGAGCCCGAATCTCTCGTGCAGCGTGAGCATCAGCTGGTCGATCGGATTTGCCGGAAAGTTTGTTTGAAGGTAGATGGAGACTCCAATCGCAATCAGGAAGATTCCTGAAAGGAGGATTCCCGCTCTGCCTGCAAAGCTCTGCATCTCAAATTCCTGAAAAACGCGCAGCATCCAGAAATCGACGAAAAAGCCGATCAGCAAAATAGTCATCACACCGAGCACTTTCGGCGCCTCGCGCATAATCAGCGCATTAAGGACAATAATCAGTATCCCAACGATAAAAATCCAGCTCCCGACCGTCAGGCCAATTTGATCTGTCAGCCCTACATTCAGCGCATCCCAGGCGCCGGCGCCAAGATTTGCTTTAATCGTTAATGTCACCCCAAAGGCCAGAATAAAAAGACCGGCCGCGAAAAAAATCAACCGAAAAATCATGCTCCCCCAACTCCTTTATGTTCTATATGTATGTCCACGAAGTCATTCTAAATAACTGAATATTTACAAAGTTTAAACTATATGTTACCTTAGAGGTAATCGTTACAAATTGTTTCGTCCTACACATAAAAGACTCTGTGCCGCCTGCACAGAGTCTCTTTTTTTACAGAAGATAAAACCCGATGCCCATAATCAGGTAAGCTGCAAGCAGCGTCGCCCCTTCAAACCAGTTCGTATCACCGTCATTGGTGATGGATATCGTCAGAAGTACAGCTGTGATCATGGAAATCAGTTCCGGCACTGTAAAGACAAGAGGCATTTTCTTTGTAAACAGCAGTGAAATCAGGACGAGAACAGGCGCCACGAACATGGCCACCTGAAGCGTTGACCCGACGGCAATTTCGACTGCAACATTCATTTTATTTTTATAAGCCATAATGATCGCGGAAGCATGCTCTGCAGCATTTCCGACGATGGCTACGATGATGACCCCGATAAACAGTTCGCTCCAGCCGAATCTCTCTCCCACTGCTTCGAATGTATGTACAAGGCTTTCAGACACATAGGCAACAGCGGCTGTGGCAAGCAGGAGAATCAGCAGCGCCTTTTTCGCCGACCATTCCGCTTCTTCGTCATGTCCGGCTTCGTCAGTCTCATGCTTGTAAACACCGCGGTGGGTCACAAGCTTAAAAAACAGCGCAGCGAGATATAAAAGAATTAAAATGACGGATATTCCCACACTCAAGTTTAACGTCTTTGTCTCGTCCATGTCCATCGAAAAAATTTCCGGAATGACAAAAGCGACAATCACAGCAAAGATCAGCAGCCCTGAATTATGCCTCGCATCATAGACGCTGAATTCCTGCCGTTTGTATTTTAATCCCCCTACAAAAAAAGAAAGACCGGCGACAAGCAACAGGTTCCCAAGTACTGAGCCAGTAAGGGATGCCAGCACAACCCCGATTAAACCAGCTTTTAAGGCGAAAATCGAAATAATCAGTTCAACGGCATTTCCAAACGTAGCATTGAGCAGCCCGCCGACTCTCGGCCCCGCTACAACGGCAAGACTCTCCGTTGCCCGCCCCATATAACCTGCAAGAGCAATAATGGTCAGGCAGTATACGGCAAACATGATCACTTCAGGCCAGTGGAGCAGCCTCCCGATAATGGAAAGCGGCACACCGGCCATAACGGCGATAAAAAAGATTCGATTCACACATATCCCACCCTTTCTATGTCTTATTCTTTCTCTATTCTGCAAAAAATTAAACCACACCCTTTTCCTGCGTATGAAACGGGTAAATTGATGCAGATTAATGATAGATATGAAAGGAGTGGATAGTTATGAGCGATTCAAAACAAAGAGTCATTCAAATGCTCAAAGACCATAAAATTGGAACACTTGCGACCATTCGCGAGAACAAGCCATTCTCGAGATTTATGCTGTTTTTCCACGAAGATCTGACGTTGTACACGGCAACCAATAAAGAAACGCATAAAGCAGATGACATTGAAAGCAACCCGAATGTCCATGTTCTTTTAGGGCTTGAAGGCAGCGGATGGAACAATGAATACGCAGAGGTTGAGGGAACAGCATCTTTTGAAGAATCTGCCGAACTAAAAAAGAAATTCTGGCAGGAGGATTTGAAAGAGTGGATTTCCGGTCCGGATGACCCGAATTATGTACTGCTAAAGATTCAGCCTTCGTCGATCAGGTATTATCAAAAGGCCGGAAGTGAGCCTGAAGTCATCAAAATGTAAGCAAAAAGACCGTGCCTGCGCACGGTCTTAATTTTTGATTTCAAACGTCTCCGTCACTTCAATACTCCCCTCAACGGAACGCACCATCGGGCAGTTCTTCCTCGCAAGCTTCACGGCCTGGTCCACCTTTTCTTCCTTCAAGCCATTTCCAGTAATAACGTAATGAATGGCAATACTCTCAATCCGGTTCGCTTCCTCTTCATTGCGTTTCACGGATGCCTGAATCGTGATGTCCTCTACCTCAAGTCTTTTCTTCTCAAGAATTCCGCGAAGAACACCCCCGCTGCAGACAGCAATGGATGAGACCATCAGCTGATACGGACGGAACCCGTATTCTTCATTCCCTGCAACATGCAGTTCCCCGTATTCAAATTCAGCAGAAAAGCCTACTTCCCTCATTTTAAATTCCATTTGAATCATCCTCTCTTTTTTGCCATCATACCCCAACTTTCTCGGGTGGAAAAAGAAATGTGCTTGTCTGCATGGAAAGATGCGTGTAACATTCAGGATGGAAAATCAAGTTAGGAGTCAACCTCATGTCAAAATTCAAATTTGCGATTTTAGTCAGCATTGTCGCCATCTCAGGTTTTTCTCAGGGCATGCTGCTGCCACTGATTGCCGTTATTTTTGAAAAAGAAGGATACTCTTCTTCTGTAAACGGTCTTCATGCGACAGGGCTTTATATTGGGGTGCTGCTTGCGTCCCCTTTCATGGAAGGACCTCTTAAGAAATTCGGCTTTAAGCCGCTGATCCTTGTCGGCGGACTCATGGTGGCTCTGAGCCTGTTCGGCTTTTTATGGTTTCAGTCCTTCTGGTTCTGGTTTTTGCTGAGGCTTTTAATTGGCGTTGGAGACCACATGCTCCATTTCTCCACCCAGACATGGATTACATCGATTTCATCCGAAGAGCGGAGAGGACGGAACATTTCGCTCTACGGTCTGTTTTTCGGACTGGGATTTGCGGCCGGACCGCTGATGGTACCGCTAGCAGAAATCAATACGTCTCTGCCGTTTATCGTATCAGGCAGCATCAGTCTGATTGCCTGGGCATTCGTCTTTTTCCTGAGAAACGACTTTCCTGAGCATGATACAGGCTCAACCTCTTTCTTTGGAACAGCTAAACGATTTGCTAAAGCATCGCGTCTTGCCTGGGTTGCCTTCCTGCCGACCTTCGGATACGGATTTCTTGAAGCTTCCCTGAATGGCAACTATCCTGTTTATGCTCTAAGAACTGGCATTGATGTCGCATCTGTATCCATTATTCTGACGTCATTCGCAGTCGGCGCCATCCTTTTCCAGCTGCCGCTTGGCATCATCAGCGACCGGTACGGCAGAAGAAACACCCTTTTATTTGTCATGCTCTCCGGCTTCGCAGCATTTATGGCGGCAAGCTTTGCGGAAACCCTTGTTCCGCTCATGATCTGCTTTTTCACTGCAGGCATGATGGTCGGATCAACATTTTCTCTCGGCATCAGTTTTATGGCTGACCTTCTGCCTAAGAACCTTTTGCCGGCGGGCAATCTGCTCTGCGGAATCTTCTTCAGCATCGGCAGCATATCCGGCCCTTTCCTAGGCGGACTCTACATCGAAACCGTGGATTCAGCCAATTTCCTGCACGTCGTCAGCTTTATCCTGCTGCTTATTTTCATTACCCTCGCCTTTTACAGGCAAAAGAAGCTTGAACCGGTAAATTCATAAGAAAAGCGGAAGCGCCCGTTTAGCTGACTTTTTGGGGGATTTTGTTCTGGCAGAGGAGCTGGGTGCTGGAGCTAGACATCAATGTTCAGAACTTTAAACTTTCTTAAACATAAATCAAACCGCCAATCTAAAAAAATTGGCGGTTTTTTTAAAATATAGGTTGAACATTTTGAATTATCTGTTATATAATAGCATTAACAAATACAAACTGTATCATAACAAACAATAACAGGAGGATGAGTGAAATGAAAAGACAGGAACGCAAAAATATGATCGAGTTTATCGCTAAAATGAAGGATATCGAGTCAGAAACACTTATGTACATGACAGATGAGGACATTGAGCATATCTACACTTCGGCTTATCACTCTTACATTCAATGGAGTGAGTAATCAAAACACACCAAAAAAGCAAACCGCCCCATGCGGTTTGCTTTTTTTTGTTAATGATAGCCGTTCTGCCCGTTGGCACTTCCGCTTGTCTTGTTCTGCGGCTTGCTTTTCGAGCTCTGTTTCGTGTGGCTTCCGCCCTTTTTCGTATGCTTTGTCATGATTGGTCACCATCCCGGCTATAGTTTGAAGACCTGGGTCTTCTCCCTTACTGTCTCACAGACAGACGGTGAGTATGAGTCACAATCACTGGAAAGCTACGTTTGTTTTTTCCGCGAATAAAGAACGGCATTCAGCTCACCGCCAAGCATAATGATCATGCCGGACAAGTAAAACCAGATCATCAAGACGATGATCCCGCCGAGGCTCCCGTAAGCGGCGCTGTAGTTTCCGAAGCTTGAAACATAATAAGAAAATGCAAACGAAACCGCAGCCCATCCGACTGTTGCAAAGACAGCACCCGGAAAAACATCCTTGATATGCAGCCGTTTATTCGGCGCAAAAAAGTACAGGGCGGTAAACACAATGAATAGAATGACGGCACTCACAAGCCATCTTGCCATGTTCCAAAACGCCAGAAAGGCATCTGACAGACCGAACACGGAAAAGAGAAAAACACCTAATTCTTTTCCGAAAACAGGCAGCAAAAGCGCAACAAGAATGACAAACACCATCGCGATGGTTAAAAGAATGGCCATTCCCCGTGCTACGATGAATGACCTGCTTTCTTCCACCTCATAGGCACGATTGAATGCGCGTACGATGGCATTGATTCCGTTTGACGCCGACCAAAGAGTGGCCAGGATCCCAAAGGAGAGCAATCCACCGCTTGATCCAGCCACGATTTCAGTCAGAGTCCTCTCAATCAGTTTGATCGATTCCCCCGGTGCATACTGCGCGAGGAAATTCAGCAGATCATCCTGGGACAGAGGCAAAAAAGCAATAAGAGTAATTAAAAAGATTAAAAACGGAAAGAGAGACAGCAGAAAAAAGTACGCAAGCTCTGCTGAGAGGCCGATCAGCTCGTCTTTTGAAAAACGCCTGATCAGACTTCTGATGATGGATTCCTTCACATGCTGCACGCTCCTCCGCTTATTTATCCGTCAGAAACCTTTCTTTTGTTTCTTCAATCATTTGGAGTACCTGCGGAGTTGTTTCCTTCAGTTCATTGATTTTTTCATTAATAAAATCAATATCGTCTTTCGCTTCCTGCACAACTGCCCTCGCCTTGTCAATCTGCTCTTTAATCTCTTCAGTCAGGAGCGACGGGTTTTCAATGTAGACAGCTGTTTTATCCTTCAGCGTGATTCCCTGCCGGACAAACTGATCTCTTGTCGGCTTGTGCAAAAGAGTAATGGCTCCTCCGATTGCTGCACCTGCAAAAACACCTTTTAAAAACAAACTGTTCGATTCACTCATCAATATCCCCCGCTTCTTTTAATTGATGTTCCTCCATAATCTTGTTTAACAAAAGCCTGCAGCCGTTATAAACCATGTCATACACCTCTTCAAAATTATCGGTGTAATACGGATCCGGCACATCCGCAATATCCGAATCCGGCACAAAATCCATCAGCCGGCCGACGTATCCAGTTTTTGAATATCCGGCAAGCCTTCTTAGAAAACCAAGATTTTCATTATCCATCGCGATAATATAATCACTTTCCGTCAAGTCGTCCATTGAAACCTGTCTTGCAGCGATTCCTTCAAAGCTAATCTGATTTTCTTCAAGCATACGCCTTGTGCCTTCGTGGGGCCCCTTCCCGATGTGCCAGTTTCCTGTGCCTGCGGAATCAGCGGAAATAAGCCCGCTCAAGCCTTCTTTTTCAATTAAATGTCTCATGATGCCTTCTGCCATTGGCGAACGGCATATATTCCCTAAACAAACAAATACTACTTTAATCATCAATATCCTCCCGGGTGATGTCCATAAACCGCACGTTATTTTATATGTATGAGTGTACATGCCGCCTTTATGGTACTTTTCTCTATTCTTTCATAAGTGATTCAAGAATAAGCATCTTTCATCCATATAAAACATGTTACAATAAATCATACTTACAATGGCAAGCTGAAAGGATGAATCCGTTTGAATAATCTGTCTGAAAAATCGGTTGAAAACGTAGAATTTATGATTGAGCAAATTAAAGAAAAGCTTCGCGTCATTAATATCGGCGCCATCAAGCCTTCTCATTTTGACGAGGAAATGTACGAAGAGCTGAAAGACATTTATGATCATGTCATGAAAAAGAACACGTTCTCGCCGAATGAAATGCAGGCGATCGTTGAAGAGCTCGGCAACCTCCGCAAAGTATAAGCTCCTGCGAAGAAAAAGATTCTAAAGCCAGTCCCCTTTTGCATATATGTGTAAAAAGGGGGCTGAAATCATGGCTGCAATGTGGTGGCTTGCAACAATCATGCTGTTTTTATTATTGGTCGTCTGTATCGTGTTTGTCATAGTAGCATTAAAATCGGCCATTCATACAGAGGATGCCGTTACGATTGATCCTCTTCCTGACGCGGAGGATTCAGAAGAAACTCCTCCAGAAAAAGAAGAATCTGAAGACAAAAAATAACCCGGTGCGTTTTTTACGCCCGGGCTGTTTTTTTTTTATTATTTTAAAAGGTTCAGCGATTCACGTGTGAATGCCGGCAGATCATCCGGTGTACGGCTTGTGACAAGCTGATTGCCGCAAACGACAACCTCTTTGTCATGGAAGTTTGCACCTGCATTTTTAAGATCAACGGCAATGGATGTGTAGCCTGTCGCATCACGTCCGTTCAGCGTCTCAGCTGTAATGAGAAGCTGCGGTCCGTGGCAGATGGCAAACACAGGCTTTTTCTCATCCATAAATGCTTTGGCGAATGTTACAAATTTATCATCTGCACGGAGGATATCCGGTGAGAAGCCTCCTGGAATGAACAGTGCATCAAAATCTTCCGGTTTTACATCATCAATGGACGCATCCACCTTAACAGATTCCTGTCCCTGTTTTCCCTTCACTGTTTTTCCTTTTTCATTTTCAATAACTGTCAGTGTGTGTCCTGCTTCCTTGAATGCTTTTGCAGGATCTGTGTATTCAGAGTCCTC
Organism: Metabacillus mesotrionivorans; assembly: GCF_052171315.1. Classification (NCBI taxonomy): domain Bacteria; kingdom Bacillati; phylum Bacillota; class Bacilli; order Caryophanales; family Bacillaceae; genus Metabacillus; species Metabacillus mesotrionivorans. The sequence continues at coordinate 94,181 of NZ_JBQMFF010000009.1, forward strand.
AAAATGATCGGTCATAACTACTGCGATTTTTTTACTCATCGATTAGAACCCTCCTATTTGATTGACAGTGTATAAATTACCCTTTTACTAAAAAAATAAAACACACGATGCTTTTGTCGATTGATGGAGCAGATTCCTTTCGCTTCTAAGACTAATGACCTGCCTTCTTTTTAAAAATACAGTCATCCCCTCTTAAAACAGGGCCATCCTCCTGCAAAACTCTTCCATTTGTAAATCTTTTGTTCTCCTATCATTTACGTTAATTTAACAATATTAGACAAAATACTCATAGCTTTATAGACAGATTATTTATAAAATTTAACTGTTGCGAAAATTTCCGAAAGGTGGATGTTTGTGAAAAGTAAACCGAATACAGTCAGTAAGAAATTCCTGCACTCATTTGCTGCTTCTCTCGTTTTTTTAAGTATTCTTCCCTTCTCTGCCCCAAAAGCTTCAGCCGAGGTGACGGCGGCAGTCGATCTTCGCCTGATTGAAACAACCGATATTCACGCTCACATCATGGATTATGACTATTATTCGGATAAAGAAACCGCTTCATACGGGCTCGCCAGAACAGCAGTCCTGATCGATCAGTACAGAAGCTCTGCCCAAAACAGCATCCTTGTCGATAACGGAGATCTGATCCAGGGAAATCCGCTCGGGGAATATGTTTTCAAAAATCTTGGCGCAGAGATTGCGGCCGGCACGAAAACAAACCCGATATTCGATGCACTCTGCACGCTTGACTACGATGCAGGCACACTTGGAAACCATGAATTTAACTACGGTCTTGAGTATCTGAAAGGATCGCTTAAGAATACGGATTTTCCTGTAGTAAGCGCGAACGTTTACGATGCTGCAACAAACGAGCCGTATTTTAAGCAGTACGATATCCAGGAAAAAGAACTGATCGATGCAAACGGCAAGAAACATCTTGTCAAGATTGGCTACACAGGCTTTGTTCCGCCGCAAATAAACGTATGGGACAAAAAGCACCTTGAAGGAAAAGTTGTGACAAAGGATATTGTCGAAACGGCAAACAAAGTCATTCCTGAAATGAAAGCCCAGGGCGCTGACCTGATTGTCGTCATGGCTCACTCGGGGATTGAAACTGCTTCAAGCTCTACAGGCTCTGAAAACATGGTTTTCGACCTCGCTAAAGAAGTGAAAGACATTGACGCCATCGTATCAGGCCATCAGCACGGCATCTTCCCCGGCGACAAAAAATATGACGGCATTACTGCCATCGATAACATAAAAGGAACGGTAAACGGCGTGCCTGTTGTCATGCCTAAAAACTGGGGCAGTCACTTAGGGGTCATCGACCTGAAGCTCACTGAGCAAAACGGCGACTGGTCGGTAGCAGACTCACAGTCAAAGGCAGTGCCAATCACTACGGTCACAGCAAAAGATCAAAAGATTGCCTCATCTATTAAAGATGTCCACGAAAAAACACTTGAATATGTAAGAAAACCGGTCGGAACAACAGAAGCCCCAATTAACAGCTTCTTTGCACTTGTTCAGGACGACCCGTCTGTCCAGATCGTCAACGATGCCCAAATGTGGTATGCGAAAAAGGTTGCCGAGCAGAACCCGGCCCTTCAGAACCTGCCGATTCTCTCAGCAGCAGCACCTTTCAAATCAGGCGGCCGCAACGGTGTTGACTACTATACGAATATTGCAAAAGGAAGTCTCGCCATCAAAAACATCGGCGACCTCTACCTCTACGACAATACGGTACAGATTGTTAAGCTTAAAGGATCACAAGTAAAAGAATGGCTCGAAATGTCAGCCGGACAGTTCAACCAAATTGATCCTGCAAAAGAAGGCGAACAGCCTCTTTTGGACACGAACTTCAGATCTTACAATTTTGATGTGATCGATGGTGTCACGTATCAGATTGATGTGACAAAGCCTGCTAAATACAATGCAGACGGAAAGATTGTCAATCCGGATTCAAGCAGGATCATCAACTTCAAATATGAAGGCAAAGATGTAAATCCGGAGCAGGAATTTTTAATTGTCACAAATAACTACCGCGCTTCAGGCGGAGGCGGATTCCCGAACATGAAGGCTGAAAACATTGCCTACATTTCTGCAGATGAAAACCGCCAGGCTCTGATGAATTACATTTCAGAAGAAAAAACAATCAACCCTTCTGCCGACGGCAACTGGTCAATTGCGCCTGTCGAAGGAAATGCACAGGCTGTATTTACTTCAACACCTGCTGCAAAAGAACTTGCTGAGCAAACACCGAATATCCGTTATGCGGGTGAAGCAGCAGACGGCTTTGCCAAATATACAATCGATTTAAAAGGCGGCACCACGCCTCCTCCATCAAACAGCTGGAAACTGACGGTCATGCACACAAATGATACCCACGCTCATCTTGATGATGTGGCGCGCCGCGTGACAAAGGTAAAAGAAGTCCGCGCTGCAGAAGAAAACAGCATCCTTCTTGACGCAGGCGATGTCTTCTCTGGAGATCTCTATTTTACAAGATGGAACGGCCTTGCCGACGTTGAGTTTATGAACATGATGCAGTACGATGCCATGACGTTCGGGAACCATGAATTTGATAAAGGTCCGGATGCCTTAAGAGCATTTATTGAAAAAGCCAAATTCCCGATTGTCAGCTCGAACGTGGATGTAAGCAAGGAACCGAAATTAAGCGATTTGGTTAAATCGCCAAGCGACTATCCTTCAGTAAAAGAAAGCGCGATTTACCCTTACATCATTCTTGATGTAAACGGCGAAAAAGTGGCTGTATACGGACTGACGACAGAGGATACACCGGAAGCATCAAGCCCGGGCGAGAACATTGTATTCAAAGACGCAGTGAAAACATCTGAAGAAACAGTGAAAACAATTGAAGAAACCGAAAAGGTGGACAAGATCATTGCATTAACCCACCTCGGCTACCAGAAAGACCTTGAGCTTGCCGAAAAAGTAGAAGGCATTGACGTCATCATCGGAGGACACACGCATACCCTTGTGGATACGTTAAAAGTAGTTGATGAAGACAGGACGCCGACCATCGTTGCACAGGTTCAGGATTATGGAAAATTCTTAGGAAAGCTTGATGTCGCGTTTAATGACGAGGGAGTTGTTCTCCCTGAAGAATCAGCGGTCGAGCTGATCGCGATTGATGAAACAGTCGAAGAAGATCCTGAAGCAAAAGCCCTGCTTGACGGATACAAAGAAGAGATCAACAGCTTTAAAGATAAAGTTGTCGGACATACAAAAACGGTACTTGACGGAAAACGTGAAAATGTCCGCTCTAAAGAGACAAACCTTGGAAATCTGATTGCAGACGGCATGCTTGCTAAAGCAAAAGAATCAAAAGGCGCGCAGCTTGCTATCACTAATGGCGGAGGAATCCGTGAATCCATTAACGAAGGCGACATTACTCTCGGAGAAGTTCTAACTGTGATGCCATTTGGAAATACGCTGTTTGTCCTGGATGTAACAGGTGAACAGATTGTCGCTGCACTCGAACACGGCGTGAGCGCCGTTGAAGAAGGCAAAGGACAGTTCCCTCAAGTTGCAGGCGTAACTTTTGCTTTCTCTAAAGGAATGCCTGCAGGCGAGCGCATAATGAACGTTGAAGTTCAAAATGAAGACGGCTCTTACTCTCCTATTGAACTGGATAAGACGTACAGAGTCGCGACAAACGGCTTTATGGGAGCGGGCGGAGACGGATATGACGTCTTCAAGGAAGCAACTTATGCCGAGGATCTTTTCTTCGTAGACTACGAAGTCTTCCTTGAGCAGCTGGAAGAAAAAGAGTCCGTTAACCCTGAAATCGAAGGCCGCATTATGGAATACTTCACGCCGACGGTTGAGGTAGAAGATGGTAAAGCGTTTGTGACGTTTGATGACACGTTTATTCCATACATCGAGCACACAAATGACGTGCTGATCGATCTTTTCGGCACATCTGAATTTGATGCAGTCGAAATGACATTTACTGCAGACCAAATGACCGCTCTGAAAGCTAAAGAGGAAAGCCTGTCCTTTAACAATGAGGCAATCGGTCTTGACATCCCGCTTTCAAATCTGGATGAAAAAGAAACCATCATTTCTTTTGCAAAAACAGAAAAAGTGGAAGATGCCCTTACAGACACTTATGATTTCGCCATCACTCAGGACGGGAAAAACGTAAAGAAATTCAAAGATGAAATCGGTCTTGCTTTCTTTGTTGAAAATGCCGTAAATCCAAGAGTTTATTATGTAGACCGGAAAAAAGAAGAACTGACTGAGCTTGAAGGATCTTATGAAGACGGAGCAGTATACGGCTATACAGACCACTTCAGCGAGTTTACGGTTCTTGAATCAGCTGATTCCGGCGAAAATCCAGGAGAAAAACCGGGCAATGGAAAGAATCCGGCCAGCGGAGAAAACCCTGGAAATGGCACTGATAAAGGAAACAACAACGGAAAAGGCCTTCCTCATACAGCAACAAGTTCATTCAACATCCTTCTTACGGGTATTGGGATCCTGATTGCAGGGAGCTTATTTTACATCATTCAGCGCAGAAGGCTGAACAGCAAGTAATCGTCTGAAGAGGAAAAGTCCCTTCCCGGGTGCGGGAAGGGACTTTCTTTTTATGGCGTAAACTGCTGAAAGACGTTTTTGCCCTGGTGTTTAAAATGTTCTTTTTCAAGAATAGAGTTGATGATCTTCATGTTCCGGTCAACTGAAAGAGCAAGATTTGTTGCCCCTGTTCCGTGAGAGTGTTCAAGGTTTGTAAGAGTGTAGATTTGTTCTTTTCTGCCGTCCTTAAAGGCAAGCCGGAAATCCTTTTCAACTTTGAACAGCTTTTCATCCTCCCAGATGATCTCATCCTTCATATCCTCAATCCATTCCGGGATATTCGGCTTAAAGCCTGTCGCAAATACGATTCCTTCTGTCCCGTGATCAAAGCTGGTATCGCTTTGCCACTGATGGCATTTGAGAATATACTTGTCACCATCCGGTTTCAAAACTTTCACATCTGTCAGCGGCATGATCTTCACGCGCGCATCTTTTCCATGAATGGAACGGTGATACAGCAGGTCATAGATTGAAACAAGTGTCGTTTTATCCACACCGTTGCGCAGCTGTTCAAGCTCCGGAAGCGCCTTCTGCCTCTGCTCAAACGACAGGTCGTGGAAATAGGAGACAAAATCCGGTGAAAATACTTCCTGGCCGAGCTTGGCAGATTCCAGCTGGGTGAAGCCTGCCGATCTCGTAAACCAGCTGAGCTCATAATCGAACAGATCCTGAGACTGGATAAGATCAAGAAAAATCTCTGCCGCGCTTTGACCGGAACCAATGACGGTAATGGATTTTTTCTTCTTTAACGACTCCTGCCTGAACATATAGTCGCTGGAATGAAAGACATTCTCCCCAAGCTCAGTGTCAAACGGCAGCAGCGGGATGCTTCCGGTGCCCATGACCACGTGCCTTGTTTGAAAAACCTGTGTGCCTTCTTTGTTTTCGACATGCACTTCATAATACGGAGTTGCCCCTTTTTTGTATTCAACATGTGTCACGCACGAACCGAACCGGCAGCTCTCGATCTCTTTTGCCGCCCAAGCCGCGTACTCACTGTATTCTCTCCTCGGTATATCAAACCGGTTAAAAAAGTAAAAAGGATAAAGCCTGTTATGTACATGAAGATAGTTTATAAAAGTATATTTGCTCCTTGGATTGCAGAACGTCACAAGATCTGCAAGAAACGGCACCTGGAGATCCGTCCCCTCAATCAGCATGCCGGGATGCCAGACAAACTCATCCGTTTTATTAAAAAAGACCGCTTCAATCTCAGGCAGGTCCTCCAAAATGGCCGCCATGCCAAGGTTATATGGACCAATCCCAATTCCGATCACATCGTACACTGTCTCACCTGCTTTTCTCATAATTGCTCCTGAATCTATACCCCTACTTTACCCGGAATAATCCGTTTTTAGCAGACTGGATCAGGTGGCATACCTCCTCCTTATGACCCCTCACGATCTGCTGGAACTGCTGAACGGGTATATCTCTCCTCTTTATGACCCTTCGCAATCGACTCGAACTGCTGAACGGACATATGCATCCCCCTTATGACCTTTCACGATTGGCTGGAACTGATGAACGGGCATATGCATCCTCCTTATGACCCTTCACGAATGACTGGAACTGCTGAGAGTGCATATACCTCCTCTTTATGACCTTTCACGATTGGCTGGAGTTGCTGAGAGGTCATTTCTCTCCTCTTTATGACCTTTCACGATTGGCTGGAACTGATGAACGGTCATATGCATCCTCCTTATGACCCTTCACAACCATCATGTTATTTCACACCACCCCCCAAACAAAAAAAGACGCCTCAGCGTCCTCCCATCTCTGCTATTCCATCTCCGTCATGCTCGATCTTCTTTAAAAACTCAAGTACCTTAGTTTCATAGCCCTCGGGGTCTGTTAGAAACGCCTGGGCGTGGCCGGCTTTCGGCACCAGGTACAGCTGTTTGAGTCCTTTTTTCATTTTGTACATATCAAGGGTCATGTTGACAGGGATAAAGGAATCTTCCTTACCGTGGATGAAGAGAATGGGTGTTTTCGTGTTCTCAAGATCACGCGCAGGCTTTATTTCCTCAAATCCCCACCCGTATCTGAGCTTCGTGACCATGCTGGTCAGGTAGATGAGCGGATAAAATCTGATTTTAAAGTCCAGTCTGAGCCGTGTTTTCAAAAGTTCGGTCAGGTCGCTGAAGGCGCAGTCTGCGATGCAGAAGGAAACACGGGGATCTTTTTTCACATACTGCAGGGCCGATGCCGCTCCAAGGGATTCACCGAGTATGCCTACAAATGCGGATGATCCGAGTTCTTCATATATATGGTCGACCCAGGCGTGCAGGTCGTCGCTTTCATAGTAGCCGAATGAGGTGTGCGTGCCGCCGCTCAGGCCATGGAATCTGTGGTCACACAGAAGAACGTGATAACCCCGTTTGTGGAACATTTCGACGTATTTGAAGCTTCCGAACAGCGACCACGTGATTCCATGTGCAATAATTATGGCTTTTTTGCTGTCGCCGACAGGAAACCACATGCCGTGAATTTTGTAGCCGTGGTAGGAATCAATGAACCATTCTTCTTTAGGCGTTTTTTCAAAATGCTCTGTATTGATTTCCCCGCTTTCCACTCCGAGCCTGTACGTTTTTTCATATTCCACTTTTCTGGGTACTGTAATAAGGGTGCTGAAAAAGAAGGATACAGCGAGTATTGCTATCAAAGCGGCAAGTATGGAGCAAAGCAAAATCCACATGGTATCACCTTCACTTCCCTTTTCCACATCATATTACCGTTTTCATAATAGGTGATAAGTGTGAGGGTACCGTTTATTCACTGTAAAAGTTTTGTAAGAATACCGGCAGCCGATTAAAAGTTGGGGGCTGAGCGGTAAAAACGTACAATGACAGCGAGGTGAAAACGATGGCAAAACGGACGATCATCATCGGAGGCGGCATCGGCGGACTGACAGCAGCTGCTTTTCTTGCAAAGCAAGGAGCGGAAGTGACCGTTCTCGAAGCATCAAATGAATGGGGCGGCTGTGCCGGCAAGTTTCAGCGCGGGAAGTTTTTATATCCTGCAGGGGCAACCCTCGGCATGGGCTTTGAACAAGGCGGCGTGCACGAAAAGCTTTTCCGCGAACTTGGTCTTTCTTTTCAGGAGCACAGCCTGCTTGATGTCATCATGGACATTCATTTGCCGGGAAAAACCATATCCTATTACCGCGACCGGGCTCTTTATTTAAAAGAAGTGGAAAAACACTTTCCGCATCTTACAGCGAAGATCCGCGCGTTTTACTCAGACATATGGAAAACCGGTGCTGAAGTAAAGAAGCTGATTGATCCCCTGCCGGTCCTTCCTCCCAAAACAGCTTTTGAGTGGGGGAAGCTCTTAAAGTCACTGAAACCTTCTACCCTGAGCCTTCTCCCTTATTTTCAGAGCACGATGGCGGCGCTGCTGAAAAAACACGGACTGCAGAATGAGCGGGACTTTGTTCACTTACTTGATGCCCAGCTGATTGATTCGATGCAGACAACGAGCGAGGACTGTTCTGCCATCCTTGGCGCTTACGCCCTGACTGTATACCATGACGGCGCGTTTTATGTGAATGGCGGCCTGTATCAGATAGCCGAGCATCTTGCCGCATTCGCAAAAGAGCGCGGAGCCGTTCTTAAAAAAAGATCCTGGGTGAAATCCATTCATACAGAAAACGGACGGTACAGAGTGACTGACCGGAAGAACATGACCTATGACGCAGACACTATCATCTGCAATCTTCCCTTGCCAGGGTTTACAAGCCTCCTGTCCAAGGATTTAAAAAAGCAGCTGAGCAAAGCATATACGAAGAAGCAAAGCCTGCAGCAATGGGGCACGATGACGCTTTATCTGACTGTAGAAGAGGAGGTCATCCCAGAGAACTTTCCGCTTTTCCATCAGGTGATGGACAATGATTCAGGCGATATGACTGAGGGGCATCACCTGTTTCTCTCAGTTTCAAAAAAAGGCGATGAGCGGAGGGCACCTGCCGGATACAGAACGATGACAGCGAGCACCCATACGGACTTGAAGCTGTGGGATACGAAGGAAAAGTATGACCTGTATAAAGAGGTGCTCACAAACCGGATGCTGCGCTCGATTGAGACGGCGATTCCGCGTCTGCAGAACGGATTGACAGATGTGATGCCGGGGGCTCCAGGAGCGTGGGAAACGTTCACAAAAAGGCCGGGAGGAATGGTGGGCGGATATCCGCAAACTCTGCAGCATTCGCTGTTCAACAGTCTGTCACACCGCACCGGCATACCGGGCATCTACCTGTGCGGCGACAGTGTGTTTCCCGGGGCCGGAACAATTGGTGTGTCTGTCAGCGGGTATCATGCTTCCCAGTCTGTTCTAAAGGAAATGCGCAGCTGAAAGCACAAAAAAAGTCAGGCAGCTGCCTGACTTTTTCAATGCCCTCTCCGGGCAAAATCCACAAACCGGAACTTATCGAGTCTGTGTCTTGATTCTGTATACTGAAACAGACTTGTATCATCCAGGTAAACATGGTTTTTCACGACTACGATGTGGGTAAAGCTGTGCAGATCGAGGTAAGCATAGTCTTCTTCCGTGCACTCTTCCACAACGATTTCTTTTTTGGCAAAGCTGATTTTGAGACCAAGCTCTTCTTCAATGTACCGGTAAATGGAATCCTCGCAGATTTCCTTTGTTAAAGAAGGAATGAAGCGGCTGTTCAGGTAATCCTTATCGAGGATAATGGATTCCCCGTCGATGTTTCTTGACCTGACAACCTCCCATACCTCATCCCCGCCGCTAAGGTTCAGCTGCTGGGCAATAAACGGATCTGGTTTGATCAGACCCAGTTTTTCTACAGTTGTGCGGGACGAGCGTCCAAGGTTTTTAGACAGCTCTTTAAAACTGACAAGACCGGAAACGGGAAAGCTCATTTTTGTCACATCGAGCACAATGGACCCTTTTCCTTTTACCTTCTGAATGAACCCGTTCTGCGCCAATAGATTGAGCGCCTTGCGGATTGTCTCCCTTGACGTCTCGTATTTTGCAGCAAGCTCGTTTTCAGATGGAATGGTTTCATCAGGCGCGAGAATGCCCTGTTTGATTAAATCGGCAAGCTCCTGGTAAATAGCCAGGTATTTATTGTTTGTTTTCATCTTTAACCACCATCACCAGTTTACCATGAAATCTTACTTTTTAAGATGATACACGACAGATTCATATGGACGGAGAGTGATTTCTTTTACCGATTCACTCGAGTCCGGGTAGTTGCTGATCAGGATTTCCGCTTTAAATTCATCACCGATGTGCTCAGGCAGTGTAAAGACGGTTTCTTTTTCATAGAAATTGTTGATGACGAGCAGTTTTTCGCCGTCTCCGTTGCGGACGTAGGCAAACAGCTGCTCATGGTCGTCATGGATCAGTTCGTAATCTCCGTACGTGATGAGATCAATGTCTTTTCTTAATTGAATCAGCTTCTGATAGTGATAGAAGACTGAGTTTTCATCCTGGACGGCTTTCTCGGCGTTGATCTCAGGGTAATTTTTCGCAGGCATGATCCATGGGGTGCCTGTTGTAAATCCTGCATGCTTCGAGTCATTCCATTGAACCGGCGTGCGGGAATTGTCTCTTGATTTGCTCTTTAAGATCTCAAGGATTTCTTCTTCCGACTTGCCGGCTTCTTTTAAAATATTGAACATATTCAGAGATTCCACATCGCGGTAATCATTGATGGATTCAAATTTAGGGTTTGTCATCCCGAATTCCTCGCCCTGATAGATATAGGGAGTCCCCTGCATCATGTGGACGGTTGTGGCAAGCATTTTTGCCGATTCCACGCGGTATTTGCCGTCGTTTCCGTATCTTGAAACGACGCGCGGCTGATCATGGTTGCACCAGAAAAGAGCATTCCAGCCGCCTCCCTTATGCATCTCAACCTGCCATTTTGAAAGGATTTGCTTCAATGCCTGAAAATCAAAGTCAGCCAGCGCCCACTTTTCTCCGTTCGGGTAATCCACTTTCAGATGGTGGAAGTTGAACGTCATGCTGAGCTCATTGGAATCCGGATTTGAATATTGGATGCAGTTGTCGATTGTGGTGGATGACATTTCACCGACTGTCATGCTGTCATATTTAGAGAACACTTCTCTGTTCATTTCTTTCATATACTCATGTACGCGCGGTCCGTCTGTGTAAAACTTGCGGCCGTCTCCCGGTGCTGTGCTGCCGTCATCATCAGGGAAATCCTGATTCTTTGAAATCAGGTTAATGACGTCAAGCCTGAAACCGTCGACACCTTTTTCAAACCAGAACGTCATCATGTCGTACACTTTCCGGCGGACTTCTTCGTTTTCCCAGTTCAAATCTGCCTGTGTGACGTCAAAAAGGTGAAGGTAGTATTCGCCTGTTTTTTCATCAAGCTTCCATGCAGAGCCCCCGAACTTAGAAATCCAGTTTGTCGGCTCAGAACCGTCCTCATTTCCCTCTTTCCAGATGTAAAAATCACGGTATGGATTCTCTTTTGAAGACTGTGCTTCTTTAAACCAGGCATGCTCTGTTGACGTGTGATTCACGACGATATCCATGATGACTTTAATTCCGCGGTCATGAGCCTCTTTTAACAAGCGTTCAAAGTCTTCCATCGTTCCGTATTCTTCATGAATCGAAAAATAGTCGCTGATATCATAGCCATTATCTTTTTGGGGAGATTCATAAATCGGCGTCAGCCACACGACATCGATGCCGAGTTTTTTCAAATAATCAAGTTTATCGATGATTCCCTGAATATCGCCGACTCCATTTCCCGTTGTATCGTTAAAGCTTTTCGGATAAATCTGATAGACCGCTGATTTTTTCCACCAGGGCTGTTTCATTGTACATGCACCACCATTATAGAATTTACGCAAAAAAGGACAATGGCTTGTCCCTTTCTGCTTTTATTTTTTCTTCCAGTTAAATTTCGCAAACACATATGTCAGAACAAACGGCACGACAATGGCTATCGCCATTCCGATAAAGAATGCTGTCCAGTATTCGGACTGGATGGAAAGGAATCCCGGGATTCCGCCGACGCCGATTGAGAATGCTTTGACATGGTTGATTGTAATAAAGATGCCAGCAATCGCAGAACCAATCATGGCCGCGATAAACGGATAGCGGTATCTAAGGTTCACACCGAACATGGCCGGCTCCGTAATTCCGAGATAAGCGGATATACCGGATGTCAGGGCAAGACCTTTTTGCTTTTCATCCTTCACAATGCGCATCATCGCAAATGCGGCAGAGCCTTGAGCAATGTTTGACAGAGCAAGCATCGGCCACAGGAACGTTCCTCCTGCGCTCGCCACAAGCTGAAGGTCAACGGCAAGGAACGTATGATGCATGCCTGTTACAACAAGCAGCGAATAAAATCCGCCGTACAGGAGACCGCCAAGAGCAGCAAAGTTGTCGAAAATGGCAATGACGCCGTCTGTAATGGCATTACCGGCTGCAAACGTTACAGGTCCAATCAGGATAAATGCTGCAAAGCCTGTTACTAAAAGAGTGATTGGAGCAACAACAAGCAGTTTGATGGAATCCGGTATCCGCTTGTTTAAGAAAACTTCTACTTTGGCAAGCAGGTACGATGCAAACAGAACCGGAAGCACCTGTCCCTGATAGCCGATTTTTTCAACCTCAAGACCGAACAGGTTCCATACCGGCACCTCTCCTTTGGCCTGAGCTTCACCGTAAGACCATGCATTCAGAAGATCCGGATGCACAAGAATCAACCCAAGGACAATACCAAGCAGCGGGCTTCCGCCGAACCGCTTTACTGCCGACCACCCGATCAAAGCAGGCAGGAAGGTAAAGGCGGTATTGGCAATCAGGTTAATGATGGAGGACAAATCCGCCCATTGCGGATAAACCTGAATTAGAGACTGCCCGTCAAAGAAAATATCTTTCCCGCTAAGAATGTTGTTGATTCCCATAAGAAGACCGGCCGTCACGATCGCCGGAAGAATTGGAATGAAAATATCCGCAAGCATCTTAACGGCACGTTGAAGCGGATTCAATTTGCCTGATGCGGCTTCCTTAACATCCTCTTTTGACGATTCGCCCATGCCTGTCTGTTCAGCCATTTCTTTATATACCTTGTCAACAAGGCCCTGTCCAATAACGACCTGGAACTGGCCGTTCGTTGAAAATGAACCCTTTACCATATCAATCTGATCAAGCTTCTCTTTGTCCACTTTGCTTTCATCTTTCAAAGCAAACCGCAGACGGGTAACACAGTGCGTAGCAGCGGCAATATTCTCTTTACCGCCGACCGCCTCCACAATGTCGCGGACTTCCTGCTTGTTCACGCTCATCTATTTCAACCTCCCGAAATCGTTTTCATTTCCCTGCTATTAGTCTAGCTTTGTTCGTTGGAAATTATCCTGTATATACAAGTTACACTCACATTGTATTCCTGTATATACAGGTTGTCAACAGAAAAGCGTAATCGTTTTCAGATAGATGCTTTTTCATGCATACAATCATTCCCTTCAGCAGGTCTTTACTTGGTTGTTACCCTTTTTACCGCCATACAAGCAGGAAAAAACAAATTAAAAAAGACCACGCATAAACGTGATCTTCAACAGCAAAAATCAAAAGGATGAAACGGCTTATCGGCCCCTATGCATATTTCGGGCTCATGCTCGGGATCTTCCCAGTGCCAGGCAGCAAGAGCCGCCGCACATGCATCAAGTCCATGGCTTGTTTCTGCAGCGTCCGGAGAAATGCTTTTCATCCTCCACTGTTCAAAGAACGGCAGAAGGCTTCTCCTGTCTTCTTCTGATTTTTTATAGGACAGAGCGAGATGCCGGTCCTCAGGTTTCAGCCTTAGTCCGATTGCTCCGCCGGGGTGCACTTCAACGATAGAAGCAGTATAGTTCTCAAGCGCCCTGCTCAGATGAATGCCCCTTAAAGTGAGATAAACCATGCGGTTGAGGGTCGGCGGCATGATGGAGCCGTGGTAGAGGCCCGCCTCCCGAAGCTTTGATCTGACAGCTTTGTCTGAGGGCCTGTCCCCGCCGCCGTCCTGATAGGAGAGTGGCGCATCAATGCCGACAGTAACCTGTCCTCCTTCTGAGGCTAAACGGCTTACTGTATCCAGAATAAGCCGGTCGCTGTTATGAAACGTCAAGCTGTTCAGTACAAGGCTGTCCGCTTCTTTTTTAAAAACAGCAACTGCCGTCTCCTTGTGATTGGCAGGACCGGCAAGATCAATTCCAACTACATGCACTTTTCTCCCTCCTTTTATAAATCAAATGACAGCTGTTCACTGTCAGAAGGCTTGTTTTTGCGTTCCGTTCCTTTTTTTGCAGGTTTTATCGCTTTTTTCAGATCAATCACCGGAGCTTGGTAGTCCAGCTGAAAAAAACCTGGATAGTTCCAAGGTTCATGAATGGATTTCACAGGTACACGTTCAAGAACGGGCAAATACCTCCTGATAAAGACTCCATCCGGATCTTCTGTCTTTCCTATTTTGACCGGGTTCACCACTTTTGAAGAAACCTTTTTCATCTGTTCGGTGTGAATCGCCGGCTCATAATCGAGAAAAAGGGACGCAAGTGCTGCGGAACACGCTGCGGAATCCAGTTTGAGAACCGCAATTCCAAAAGAAGCAAGCATGCCACGGTACTTGGCAGGCAGCCATCCTGTTTTGTGCAGACATTTCATGCATGCATCAGCAAACGGTATGCCCGTTTCTCCCGCGTGCCATTTGTCGAATAGTGGTGGCCTTTCATCATGAAGGCACAGCTCTGAAATCGCTTCAACTCCGCTATCCATAAGCTTCCATCTCGCCTTCAGCTGATCCATGAAAGCCGCCAATTGTTCCACGGGGAACAAATTATCACAATTTTCTATCTTTATCGACGTTTTTTGTAAAACGGTGCGCAGCGAGATGTTTCCCCAAGCGAGATACGGAGACAATCTGCTTGAAGAAATCGTGGACTGAAGAGGATTTGACCGATTTTCTAAATAGGAAGCGGCACGCTCATTTAAAAACGTTTCAATCGTTTCCAGTGCCTGTGTTTCCCCTCCCTGCTGCCCAAATTTTATAGGACTGCCTTTGACAGGGAGCGATTTAAGCTTTTCTGAGCCGGAAAAGAAACGGTCCGGAACCTTTTCAGGTATGGATAAGCGGCTGGGCATCCGGGCTGCTTCGCTTCCGCAAAAAGCCTCCCACCTCTGCTTTGCATTCTTTCCGGGTGCATCGTACTCTTCATACTCATGAAAAGCAAGGCCTCTATCAGTCATCCAGTCTCTGACTCTTTCATGCTTGCTCACGTCTGCCGCAGACCGCGATCCAATGTACGCATACAGGGAAAAGTCACCCCACGTTTCATACATTTCTTCGAGCGCATCCTCCATCTCACCAATGAATGTGTAAAGACTGCTTCCCATTTTCTCAAATGAAAGCTGCATGTCTTCAAGACTTTCCCGTACGAATTGAAAATGCCGTGCTGAAAGGCAACCTGTCCCCCAAAACGAAGGCTCCGCAGCATACAGCGGCAGCACTTCCCCGAACCGTGCTGCTTCGGCAAGGGGGATGTGGTCTTCGGTCCTCAGATCCCGTTTAAACCAGACAACGTTCATGTCACTCACTCCATGTTATGACCATTTCGAATTGATTTTATTTTTGTAAAAAGCGGAAGCCTTTGATGAAAATGTGCCGCGCTTTTTCAGTATTCTTTCAAGCTTTACCCGTTTTTCGCTCAGCTGCATCTCAAGCTTTTCTTTTTCAAGGGCATCCTGACAGGCTGACGCAAGGTCTTCAAGCTTATAAATGGATTTTTTCAGCTCTGCCTCTTCATCAAGCATGCCTGCATTTTTCATCATCTTGTAGGACACTCTCAGCTCGGGGGAAATATGGGACAAATCCTCAAGCTGAAGCGGTTTTCCCATGCCGGGCAGCCGGTTAAATTCCCCGTCTTTTATGGCCTGCTTTATTTTATCCTCTGACAGAATGGTGAACAGATCCATTTTACAGCCTCCTGTCCTGTAATCACTTCTCTTTACTAGCTTATACATTGTGCCGCATGATTCCTTCTTAAAAATATAGATGATTCGTGACAAACAATCAAACAGACGTTCTGCAAACAGGCCCTCTTGCATAACATTTAAGAACATCATAAATTGGAGGCATCAGAATGAACAATTCAAACACCTTTCAGATCCCTGAGGAAATGGTCTCCCGGTATGCTGCACTGAATGAAAAGGCTAAGAAAATTGAAGAAGAAATGGCTGAAATCAAAAAAATTTTCAACGCCTATTTTGATCATGAATACGGCAAAAACAGCAAAGGGGAAGAAAGAATCGGAGCCTACAAGATTCAGCGGCAAATCAGGCAGTCCGAATCCTATCATCCCGATAAAACCGTTAAAGTTCTTGAAGAATTAAATCTCTCAGATTGTATTATTCTCGTAAAACAGCCTGACAAAGAAAAGATTCAGGCCGCGCTCACACTGGGCATGCTGTCGCTTGAGGAAATGAAGGACTGCGTGATCCGGAAATGCTCGCAGGCGATTGTGGTAAAACCTTTAAATAAATAAGCAACATTCTAAAAGTCTGATTTTTCTCTCAAATCAGACTTTTTCTCGTTCATATTTCCTGTTTTTGACCTAACAAGGTTTATCTTTTCAGAAAGGAGGTATTTAATGGGTAGAAATTATTCTAAAAAACAATTTTAGCATCTTGAAGGAGGCATACATATGGGAGGAATCTGGTTCACGCTTTTATCATGCGCCTTTTTTATGGGTCTTGTAGCATGGATTTCCTATCTGAAAACAAAAGGTGGCAATGAAGATTCAAACGGTTATTTCCTTGCAGGCAGAGGCCTTACGGGTGGTTTTATAGCAGGTTCATTGCTTCTTACAAATTTATCGGCTGAGCAGCTCGTGGGACTTAATGGACAGGCTTACCGCACAAACCTGTCAAATATGGCCTGGGAGGTTACTTCCGCCTTTGCGATTGTTGTGATGGCTTTGTATTTGCTCCCAAAATACCTTGGCGGCAGTTTTACGACTCTCCCCGAATTCCTGAGCAAACGGTTCGATGAGGGCGTAAGACGGTATACCGTCATTCTTTTTATGCTCGGGTATATTCTGGTAACGATTCCTTCCATGCTTTATTCCGGAGCTCTTGCAGTCCTGCAGATGTTTGACGTTCCGGCGCTGTTCGGGATTTCTTACATGCAGTCAATCTGGCTTGTCATTTGGGTAATCGGCATTATCGGTGCTGTGTACGCCATCTTCGGCGGGCTGAAAGCAGTCGCTGTGTCAGATACACTAAACGGAATCGGGCTCTTAATCATCGGAATTCTCGTGCCTGTTTTAGGTTTTATCGCCCTTGGCAATGGAAACATGCTTGATGGCATGAAAGAGATTACCACTTCTCATTCCGAAAAGCTGAACGCCATCGGATCAAGTGAAGACTCTGTTCCCTTCGGCACCATCTTCACAGGGATGATTTTCGCCAACCTGTTTTATTGGGCGTCCAATCAGTATGTCATTCAGCGTACACTTGGCGCCAAAAACCTTGCCGAAGGTCAAAAAGGGGTCATTCTTTCAGGCTTTTATAAGCTTCTGATCCCTCTTTTCATGATGATTCCCGGCATCATTGTGTTCCATCAATATGGTGACGGCCTGAAATCCGTTGACCTTGCCTATCCGACTCTGATTGCGGATGTGCTGCCGACGTATCTGTCAGGATTTTTCCTTGCAGTCCTGCTTGGAGCCGTGTTCAGCTCGTTCAACTCTTTGCTGAACAGTGCCGCCACGATGTTTGCGCTCGATATTTACAAGGTGCAGGTAAATCCGAAGGCAGATGATAAAAAACTGATCAGCGTCAGCAAGCTCTTTGGAACCCTGCTTGCCATTGTCGCGTTGTTTGTTTCTCCACTGCTTATGTATGCGCCGGACGGTTTATGGGATTTAATCCGGAAATTTACCGGCTTTTTCAACATCCCGATTATCGCCATTGTCCTTGTAGGGCTCCTGTCCAAGTTTGTTCCGGCAGCAGCTGCAAAAGTGGTGATCATTTTCCACGTCATTACTTACTATATGCTTGTATGGGGGACAAACCATCTCTTCGGCTTTACCGTTGACATTCATTTCATTCACATCTATGCCATTCTCTTCTTCATCGAAGTGTTCATGATGCTTGTAATTGGAATGATCAAACCCAGAGAACAAGCCTACATTTATAAGACTGAAGCATCCGTTGACATGCTGCCGTGGAAATACACCATCGCCACATCTGTGATTCTTCTTTCACTGGTTTGCGCAACCTATATCGTTTTTTCTCCAATTGGACTTGCGTATGCGGACGGATATGTATCAGCGGCATTCTGGCCGGCGATTGCGGGCCTCGTTCTAATAACTGGGGTACTCGTGTTTGCGTCCATTAAGCATTGGAACCGGAAGTATGAAGAATACCTGCTGAAGCAGCACACGAAAAAGAGTTACAGGCTTCGCCGCCCTTCGGGAAAATTGAATCCTGTATCTGTTAAATATTTGACTGACTAAAAAAATCAGCCTCCCAAATAAGGAGGCTGATTTTTATTTGTACATGCTGCCGTGCACCTGATAGTAAGATTTGAAAACAGGCGGATCAAACTCTGCGAGGTAAGGTCCTTCCCCTTTTCGTTCAAGCATCTGCTGAACAAGGCCGTCCCCTGACGGCTCGGCAAAAATCAGCTGAAAAGACGGAAGAGAGAATGTATAAATCCTTGCCCGCCACTCATCATAAACAGCCTCTTCGCCTCTTGGAAGGTCAAAATATTTTCTCCATTTCAGAACAGCTGAATTTAAATCCCTTACGATATAGTGTACTTTCGAAACCGACACTTCGGTATTTTCAGACGGAAGTGCGCCAGACCTGAACAGGTCATGCTTTCGTTCATCCTCTGTTTGCTTCCATTCAATAAAGAAAGGCAGAGGCGCTTCGTCGTCGCTTTGCTCGATGAAAAGCATTTTCCACTCTAGCAGTGATCCATCCTCGCGTTTTCTGCCCGCTTCAAGAATGTCTCCTGTTTCAAGCCCCTTCTCTTCAAGCTCTGCTTTCACATGTTCAAGATTGTCCGATCTCAGAGCAATCTGGCCAAGACCCTCGGTCCGCTGTTTCAGCAGACGGTGGATGAGAGGGTTGTCCGATTCATTGGCTTTTTTCCTGTCTTCAATCGATAGGAACTCCAAGTAGGCGAGGTTGCTGAAATAACAAAGGCTGTTATACGAGCCCCATTTCTCATGCCTGCCCCCCATTACAGCAGTCAGTCCCTGTTTTTTAAAAAACTCTGCCGCTTCAAGCGGATGGCGGTCTGTAAAATGAACGAGATGATCTAAAATAATTTCCATTGGACAGCTCCTTTGGCTTTATTTTCGGCCTGACTAAAACCTACCACCTTATGTGCCCCTGCACAAGCATGAACCTGTTTGCCCCTTTTTGTGCAGCAGGGTATGATGATAGAGGTTTGATTTTAAAAAGTGAGGTCAGCAGCATGAGACTTAGAGATTGGGACCGGAATTTAAAGATACGCTTGTTCGGGGAAGCGTTGATGAATATTACGTACTGGATGTTTTTCCCGTTTTTGACGATTTATTTTGCAGATGAGTTCGGCAAGGAACAGGCCGGATTTCTATTAGTGTTTTCACAGATTTTTTCAGTCATGGCGAATTTAATGGGAGGCTACTGCGCGGACCGGTTCGGGAGAAAAAAGATGCTCGTTCTTTCTTCAGCGGGCCAGGGAATATCATTCCTCATATTTGCTCTGTCTGTTTCACCCTGGCTTGACGCTCCTCTGATTGGATTTACATGCTTCGCTCTTGCAGGAGTTTTCGGGTCGTTCTACTGGCCTGCCAGCCAGGCTATGATTGCGGATGTGGTGAAGGAAAAAGACCGGAGCAATGTGTTTGCGGTGTTTTATACGTCAATTAATCTGGCTGTCGTCATCGGCCCCATCTTAGGAGCCATCTTCTATGTGAACTATTTCTTTGAACTCCTCGTCTTTGCAGGGTTTATTTGTTTTCTGCTTTCAGGCATGCTTTTTCTCTGGACAAGGGAAACAGCACCGGAATCCGTACTGAACAAGAAGGGAAGCACAAAGTGGCACCACTTTCTCCTTCAGCAGCTGGGAGAATACAAAATCATCTTCAAGGACCGGGCCTTCCTCCTGTATATTGGTGCCGGTGTTCTTGCTGCACAGACCTTCATGCAGCTTGACATGCTGATTCCCGTCTATACGAAGGAAACCGTACAAAATGAAGAATTGCTTTCACTCGGCAGCTGGTCGTTCACACTTGGCGGCGAGCAGGCCTTCGGCTTTCTTCTTTCGGAAAATGGCCTGCTGGTCGCCCTGTTAACGATTTCTGTAACGAGATGGATGACGATGTACAAAGAACGGAATGTTTTTATTCTTTCTTCCATCATATACGCAGTCTCGATCTTCCTTTTCGGCCAGTTCGGCTTCATGTGGGGCCTGATTTTCGCCATGGCACTGTTCACTCTCGCCGAACTGATGACAGCCGGCCTGCAGCAGAGCTTTGTTTCAAAGCTTGCACCCGAGCATATGCGCGGCCAGTATTTTGCGGCAGCGAGTCTCCGCTACACGGTCGGACGGACCATTGCCCCGCTCTCCATTCCGATGACGGTCTGGTTTGGCTTTCAGTGGACATTTGCCATCCTCGGAATGCTTGCGCTTGCAAGTGCAGCCCTTTACTGGGTGACGTTTGCGGTTTATGAAAAGCGCAGTGAAAAAAGCGCATGAATCATAAAGGGTTCTGTTTTGAAGTACAAACTTCTAATAATCAAACAAAATTGTAGAGTTATTTGTATCTTAAAAACAATTATATTTGTATTTAAAATGGTCAGTAGCTGATGTGCCTCTGACCATTTTATTTAGGCGATTATTCCATTAAAGCCCCCTTTAATGGAATAACTACAATATGTCCTTGTCCTAAGATTGCTCACTCAACTCACAATTTCCCTTTAACATT
>NZ_JBQMFF010000010.1:0-109780 GCF_052171315.1 Metabacillus mesotrionivorans
TTTTCCAGTAAACATTCTAACCAAATTAACCTACGATGTTACGAGTAAGGAGCTAGTTTCGTTCATGATAACTCGCTTCGCTTGCGGGGTCTCCAGTGCCCTCTTCATCCCGAAGAAAAGCGGAAGCGCCCGTTTTGCTCCGGCAGTCAGATAAGAAATCACCCGAAAAGTCCGGGTTTGACTTTTTGGGGGATTTTGTTCTGACAGAGGAGTTGGGCGCTGCAGCTAGACAAGGAGTCAAGTGCCTTCCGCTGCAGTCCACTGATGTTTACATTTTTCACATAATCTGTTTCTTATCATACTTCTTTAAGAACTGAATTCAGAAAAAAAACCAAAGGAAGAACTCCTCTGGCTTTACATTTCCTGGTCGATTTCAATTTCCTGCGATTTTGTTTCGAACTGAATTCCGACTACATGGATATTAATCTCGTTGATTTCAAGGGCTGTCATGTTGTACAGCGCCTGGCGCGTGTTGTCCTGGATGCGCTGGGCGACGGTCGGGATGGAAACGCCGAACATCATGACACAGTAGACATCGATTGTGATTCCGTCTTCAGAAAGGTCAACCTTTACGCCTTTGCCGTGGTTTTTCTTGCCGAGGCGTTCTACAACGCCTGAAGCGAAGTTTCCGCGCATTTGAGCAACGCCTTCTACTTCAGAAGCAGCGATTCCGGCAATCACTTCAATGACTTCCGGGGCAATTTCCACTTTGCCGAGACCATTTTCTTCATGAGTCATTTCAAGCAGCCTGTTCTCTTTCAAGAGTCAGCACCTCCGTGTATTTTTAAGATTCCATAACCTTATGGATTTCTAAGAACTTCGTATTAAAGTCTCCGGAAACAAACGTTTCGTGTTCAAGCAGTTTTTGATGGAAAGGAATCGTTGTGTGGATCCCCTCTATAACAAATTCACTAAGCGCGCGTTTCATTCTGGCAATCGCTTCCTCGCGGGTTGCTCCATATGTAATCAACTTGGCGATCATGGAGTCGTAATATGGAGGAATGGAATAACCAGGGTATGCCGCTGAGTCTACTCTAACACCAAGGCCTCCGGGCGGCAAGTACATTTCTATTTTACCAGGAGAGGGCATAAAATTCTTCTCCGGATTCTCTGCATTGATGCGGCATTCGATTGCCCAGCCGTTAAAGACAACATCTTCCTGCCTCACAGAAAGCTCTTTGCCTGAAGCAACCATGATTTGCTCCTTGATCAGGTCGATCCCTGTAACCATTTCCGTGACAGGATGCTCAACCTGAATCCGCGTGTTCATCTCCATGAAGTAAAACTTATCTTCGATGTGATCGAAAATAAATTCGACTGTGCCTGCTCCAGTATAATTGACGGCTTCAGCAGCTTTAACAGCAGCTCTTCCCATCGTCTCGCGCATTTCAGCTGAAAGTGCAGGAGACGGAGTTTCTTCAACCAGTTTTTGAAGTCTGCGCTGAATGGAGCAGTCTCTTTCTCCTAAATGGATCACATTGCCGAGAGAGTCGGCCATGACCTGAATCTCCACGTGTCTGAAATCCTCAATATACTTTTCAATATAGACACCAGGATTTCCGAATGCAGTGGCAGCTTCCTGCTGGGTGATTTGGATGCCTTTGATCAGATCCTGTTCTGTTTTTGCAACACGGATTCCTTTTCCGCCTCCGCCTGCAGTTGCTTTAATAATGACAGGGTATCCGATGTCATTTGCAAGTGAAACAGCGTCACCCGTATCCTTGATGATGCCTTGAGATCCCGGAACAATCGGAACACCGGCTTTTCTCATCGTTTCCCTGGCAACGTCCTTTGTTCCCATTTTAGAGATCGCATCTGCGCTTGGTCCGACGAAGATAATGTTGCACTCTTCGCACAGCTCTGCAAAATCAGCATTTTCCGCCAGGAATCCGTATCCCGGATGAATGGCTTCACTGCCTGTAAGTTTTGCCACGCTGATGATATTTGTGAAATTCAGATAGCTGTCTTTTGAAGCTGTCGGTCCGACACAATACGCTTCATCAGCGAGCTGGACGTGCAAAGATTCTCTGTCTGCTTCTGAAAAGACGGCGACTGTTTCGATCCCAAGTTCTTTGCAGGCCCGAATAATCCGTACCGCAATTTCTCCTCTGTTTGCTATAAGCAATTTCTTAATCATAGTTTCTCTCCTTACTCTGGTCTGACAAGGAATAAAGGCTGTCCGTATTCTACCAGCTGTCCATTTTCAGCCAGGATTTCCACGATCTCGCCTTTTACTTCTGCTTCAATTTCGTTAAACAGCTTCATCGCTTCCACGATGCAGACAACCGAATCATTTGTTACCTTTGAGCCAACGCTCACGTAGTTGTCTGTTTCAGGAGATGAGGCTGCATAGAATGTGCCGACCATCGGTGAAGTGATTTTATGTAGATTTTCTTCGTGTGCAGGAGCCTTCGCTTCTTCCTTTGGCACTTCTTTTACTTCCTGAAGGGCTGCAGGAGCCGCAGCCGGCTGTGCTGCTGGCATTTGAGGAGCTGCTTGTACAGGAGCTGTCTGCACAGCTGCTTTCTCAAGCTCTTCCATGCGTTTCTTTAATTTAATTTTTGAACCTTCATGTTCATACGTAAATTCGTCGATTGAAGACTGGTCAACAAGCTTGATCAGTTCTCTGATTTCTTGTATTTTCAACATCTGCTGGCACCCCTATTCAAATTCTTGATGATTGTGTTTCCTTGTTTTAAGCAAGGCAAAGCTTCATTTAAGGATAATGGACTATGACAGAAAAACGCAAAAAAAGCATTACCCGTACTCTTCGGGTGATTTCTTTTCTGCCTGTCGGAGCTGAACGGGTGTTTACGCTTTTCGCATTGTCCAGCTTCAACAGCCAGCTCCTCTGCCAGAACAGAATCGTCGAAAAAGCAAAACCGGACTTTTCCGGTGATTTCTTTTCTGCCTGTCGGAGCTGAACGGGTGCTTCCGCTTTTCGCATTGTCCAGCTCCAGCACCCAGCTCCTCCGTCAGAACAAAATCCCCCAAAAAGTCAAAACCGGACTTTTCGGGTGATTTCTTTTCTGCCTGTCGGAGCTGAACGGGTGCTTCCGCTTTTCTTATAGCCTAGTACTAAAACGAAGTCCTATGTCTATCTTACGACATTTGAGTCCTTAAATTCAATATGTATTCTTGCCCGCCCCCGGTGATCTTAAAATAATCTGTTCTTTTCAATTATAAGGGATAATTGAAAATTTTGAAATGACAGGCAGGTAAAAGACAAAACCCCGCGCCATGGACGCGGGGTTTTACGATTATTGATTTGAAGGTTCAAGCGTGACAGCTACATCTTCCATGCCTTTCATCTCGCCGCTGACTAGCTGGATGATTTTGTTGGCTTCTGAAGCTGAGCTTTCTTTCGCTTTTACTGTTACTTTGACTTTTTCGCCTTCAATTCTAACAAGGGCATCATCGTAGCCGTTTGATTTGATGAACGTCTCAAGGATTTCCTCATTGGCAACTGCTTCGTCAATGGCATTCATTTCATCACGGGCAGCGCTTTTTTCTGCAGCACTCGCCTCTTTGCTTGCTACAATGTCTTCAAGGCTTTCTTTCTTGGCGTTTCGGGAATCTTCAAGCTGCATGCGGATTGTTGCAAAAAGTTCATCATTTGAAACAGAAACAACTGTTCCTTCTTCTGCTTCTTCAACCGTCACTTCTGCTTCTCCATCTTTCTTGGCTTCTTTCGCAGCTTCCGCTTTTTCTGCTTTTTCAGCACCTGTCATAGCCACATCATTTTTGATTTCTTCAGGTGTCGTGATGTAGTACACTGAAAGCACAACCACCAAGCTTAACATTGTTAATAACCAAACCGTTTGTTTTTTCAGCATCATTCAAGAATCCTCCTCTATTTCCCTTTTTTCGCTGCAACTGCTACGCGGTGGCTTGGAACTCCAAGCACTCTCGTTACAGCCTCAACGATAGATTTTTTTATTTGAATGTTGTCAGCACCCTCAGCTACCACAAGCACACCCCTGATTTCCGGTTTTTTCGTCTGCAGGATAATGGGTGTCTCCTGATCTCCCTTTCGGATAATAACAACGGATTCTTCTGTTGAACCATCTTCTACTGTCCGCTTGCCGCCCTGAGGATCCGTTTCTTCTGTTGTCTGATTCTGGCTCACGCTGTTTCTCTCAAGAATTTGCTCGGAAGTCGCTTCTACGTTGACAACGACCATGGCATTGTTTATTCCGGACATGGAATCAAGTGCTTCTTTTAATTGATTCTCGTATTCCTGCTCATATTTCTCGATCGAACCTGAGCCCCCGCCTTCATCAGCCGGCTTAAACACTTCTTCGTCTTTTAGAGACGAAGAAGACATCCCGGATACTTGAGATACGTCAGGCATGGCCGTCTTACCGGACAACAGATTGCTTACGAGCATAAATCCGATGCCAAGCGCAAGCGCGATCAGGAGGTAGTGGTACTTGTTCGGTTTTTTGCCGTTTTCAGAGTTTAGCAGTGTTTTCAATTTTTCCAGCATTTGTTTGGGACTATTCATTTGTGCTGCCCTCCCCTCCTTCCATTTTCAAGGAAATCTTCTCAGGGTCGACTCCCCAGATACTTGCTAAATAGGCTTTAATTTCAGGTTCAGAAGAAATGGAGTCTTCCTCTCCCCTATTAGTACCGCTGATGTCTACCGGCTGTACAGCTTCAACGGCTCCTGTTTCTTTTGTGCCTGGCTGAAGCGTTACTTCAATGCTCTGCAGACTGGTTTCTATTTTTTCAAAAGGTGCTTCTGCAGATAGACGGATGTCTTTTATCGCTAAATCATAGCTTTTCACCAGCTCCTCTTTTGCCTGCGTTTTTAGTTGGACAGCCATGTTTTCTAAAATATATGCATCATTTGAGGCTTGTATTTCTTTTTTTTGTGAATCTATGGATTTTTTTATTTCTGCTTCTTTTGCAGATGAATAGCTGCCGATCCCTGCTTCCTGGACCATTGCCGGGATATCGGCGGACAAGAGCTTAAAGATCGGCGACAGGATAATCACGATTAGCAGAAGGCTGATCACCATTTTGGCGTACTTTTGCATGGCCGAGTTCGGCAAAAGCAGGTCCAGTATGACAGCCAGCATGATGAAAAGAATAATGTTTGCAATCCACTCTGTCAGAAATGACATGCCGACTCCCTCCTAACGAACCATCATGGTTATATTGCCAGCCGCAATAATGACTGTAAGACTCAGGAAAAACATCAGTGATACAATGGCAAGCGCCGCAAAAATATAGATGACACTTTTGCTGATGATATCCAGGCATTTGATGATTGGACCGCCGCCAAGGGGCTGAAGCAGTGCAGCTGTAAATTTATAAATAAAGGCCAGAGTCAGCACTTTTATCGCCGGGAAAGCGGCGATAAACAGCAGAATCGCCACACCGAGAATGCCCACTGTGTTCTTCAGAAGAACAGAAGCGCTGATGACCGTATCGGTTGCATCGGTAAACATCCGCCCGAGGACAGGTATAAAGTTTCCTGTGACAAACTTGGCCGTGCGGATGGCCATCCCGTCAGAAACGGCAGCTGATGCCCCCTGAACGGAAATCACTCCGAGAAATACCGTCAAGAACGTACCAAGCAGCCCGATCCCTATGTTTCTTAGAAGCTGGGCTAGCTGCGTGACTTTATACTGATCTGTGAGCGTGCTGACAATGCTCAGCAAGGCGGAGAGAAACAACAGCGGCAGAACAATTTTTTCAATCAGCACTCCGCTTGTATTCATGAGGAAAAGGATGACCGGGTGAAAAAAGGCGGCTGATATCAGCCCTCCGGAAGCCGCCATCAGAGCGAGAAGAAGCGGAATGAGTGCGAGTATGAAGCTTGACATCGTCCGGATCGCTTCAACTGTATATTCAATTGCAATATGAAAGCTGTTCAGAGCAATGATCATTAGAACCATGTAAACGAGAGCATAAGCGACTTTGCTGACTGTGCTCTGGCTGAACGCGTCCTGAAGGAGCTGCAGCAGCATGCTGAAGATTGTCAGCATAATCAATGTCCCCAGCAGTTTTCCGTTTGCGATGATTTCATGGAAAATATAGCTCAGGAAAGCTTTTGACCATTCTTTAAAGGATAATTCTTTCTCGCCGTTTAAAAATTGAAGCAGACTTCCTTTTTGGCTTTCAGGAAGATACCCTCCGTATTCTGTCATTATGTCGTCCCAGAACGTTTTAATTTCCTGGATTCCAAGCTTGTCTATCTGCTGATCAACCAATTCCTGCTGCGGCGGAGGGGGAGAAGCTTGTACAAGTGCCGGAAATGAAAAAAAGAAAAGAAAAAAGACAGCTGCGATTCCCTTTTTAATAACTCTCACCCCTTATCCATCACGCCGGTATCAGGCCGATGATGGTTTCAATTATGACAGTCAGGATCGGAACGGCCATCGCAAGAATAATGATTTTTCCGCCAAGCTCAATTTTCGAAGCAATGGCTCCCTGACCTGCATCCTTTGTAATCTGTGCACCGAATTCGGCAATATAGGCAATTCCGATAATTTTCAGGATCGTCTCCACATACATCATGTTGATGTTTGCATTCAGCGCAATTTTTTCAATCATGGTGATAATCTGAGAAACGCCGTCAACTAAAAACAGAAATATGACGCAGCCGACAAAAACCACGAGCATGAATGCATATGTCGGCTTTTGTTCTTTTACAATCAGCGCGAGAAAGGTAGCAACTAAACCAAGTCCGACAATCTGGATAATTTCAATGGCTGAGCCCCCCTATCCCTGAAAAAGGAAGACTGATTTAATTTTCTGAAACAAATCTTCCACAATGGAAGCCACCATAAACAGAATATAAATAAAGCCAAGGAGCGTGACCCATTGCGCATACTCTTTTTTTCCCATCTGATCAAGGATTGTGTGAAGAAAAGCGACGACAATTCCGATGCCCGCTATTTGAAAAATGATATTTACATCTACTCCCATTGCATGTAATCCTCCTGACTGCTACATCAATAAAATAACCAGCAATAAACCAGATAAGAATCCGAGGCTTTTCAGCATCTTTTCATAGCGGCTCTGTCTGTCCAGTGCATCTGCTTCCTCTCTTTCAAGATGAGCAAGTGCGAGGCGGATATGTTTCTGCTGCGAGATCAGATCATGCTGGCCGAGTGTTTCGCCAAACTGCTTCATAATCTCGTACTCTCCCTGTTTAAAGGCAGTCATCCTCCACACTTCCTGCATGCTGTTTTCCCAGGCTGCCCTGACGCTTGTATGCCCTGCAGACAGACGCTTTGAAAATACCTCAAAAAACCAGGAAAGCGGCTTTGGCATTTGCTTTGAAAGGGTGGCGGCTGCTTCTTTTAATGGGGTATGTGCATACATAATTTCCGCTTCGAGCGCCTGCAGAGCAACCTTCAGCTGTCTCAGCTGGCGAGGGCGTTCACTGATGTGTTTTGCCGTTTCAAAACCGGCCCATGTTGTAGCAAGCAGGATAAATACAGCTCCAAGCAGCTTCAGCATAGCGGGACACCTTCTTCCGTTCTGACAATCCGCCCTTGTGCATCAATCACTCTCTGAACCGTTCCTGGGCCGCTCACTCTTGACAGCTCTATGAATCTCTTAAAAACATGATGGTTTAATAGAGGAGCAATAGTCGGCCGCACTTTAATATCCTCAAGAGAGCATCCGTGAACGGATATAAACAGTCCGACACCCGCATGAACAGCCTCAAGAATCGCTTCTGTATCTTCCATTCTCCCCGCCTCATCCACGACGAGAACATCGGGACTCATGGAGCGGATCATCATCATCATGCCTTCTGCTTTCGGGCATGCATCAAGCACGTCCACTCTTTCGCCAAACTCGTGCTGGGGGATGCCGTTTATGCATCCTGCAATCTCTGAGCGCTCATCTACAATCCCTACTTTTCTTGATGGAATCTGTCCATGGCCTGTACTCATGATTCGTGCAAAATCGCGGAGCATCGTCGTTTTACCAGTCTGAGGCGGGCCGATAATCATGGTATTCAGCCACTCTCCGCTGTAGCAGCAAGGGATGAACCGGTCAGCAATCCCGCGTTTTTGACGTGCCACACGAATGTTGAAAGACGTGACATTCCGGATGGCTTTAACACGTCCATTCTCTGTAATGACCCGCCCCGAAAGCCCTACACGATGGCCGCCCTGAATGGTGATAAAGCCGCGTTTAAGCTCTTCTTCAAGTGCGTAGATGCTGTACTGGCTCAGTTCGCTCAGAAGAGAAATTCCGTCCTGATGTGTAGCGATGTATGACAGGAAAACAGGTTTTCCCGCCGCTGTCACTTCAACCCGCTTTGAAATTCTGATGCGAATCTCTTCCATTTGCTGCAGCACATGCGGCGGAAGGTCCAGTATATGCTGTCTGATCGGCTCAGGAAGCATAGCTGTAATCTCATTCACATGGCTTCCTCCTTGCATAGTCTCTTAATACTCCTATGTTTATGCAGGCTTGGACACATTATGACCTCATTTATAAACGCCAATTAAGATAAAGGCTACGCCGATTGAGATAAAAATCAGTTTTGCATAAGACAGCTGTTCTGCAATTTGGAAAATGCCGATCGTCATTGTCAAAATAAAAATGACCGGCCCGACAATAGCCAGCATGGAGTTGATCAGTACAGCCTTCCGCACATCATTAAAGACAAGCATCAAAACAGCAGCCGTCATTTCAATGCTTGCAGACAGCAGCCTCAAAAGGGCCATGGATCTGACAGCAGGATCCAGACCGGCAAGAAAATGCTTCATCTTCTTCCTCCCCTACTCTTCTAATCACAAAGCTGCGGATTTTCGCTTGTCCATTCCCAAAAGAACGAAACCGGCTCCCGCAAACGGAGTTATAGTCCAGTCTATGAGAGAAAAAGGCCGTTTAGACAAAAAGAATTCTTGACAGAATTTTCAGATTTTATAATAATAGGTACAAAGGGGGATGTGTCATGGGATTTGGAATAGAAGCTTATGAGGTCTATCACTATTTGCAGTGGGCCATCGGGATTGCCGTATACATACTATTGCCGGCCGCACTTCTTTTCAAAGCGGGGAAAAAAAGAGAGCAGGAGCCGCGCACTTTCCAGGCGCAGACAATGATTGAGGAAGGAACAAAAGCGCAGGCGCCTTGAACAGATCCGATAGGAGATTGGTTCTGACAGAAGAGGATCTAGGCGCTGGAGCTGGACGAAGAAAATTTTATAAAAATATACACACCCAAGAATTTATGATGATTGAATAAACGAAAAAAACTCCATCTGATGAGATGGAGTTTTTTAAGCTGGTTACGCGCGTGACACGTATGAGCTGTCTGTTGTGTTGATGATCAGAACGTCTCCTTCGTTTACGAAGAACGGGACGTTGACGATCAGTCCAGTCTGCACTTTAGCAGGCTTTGTTCCGCCGGAAGCTGTATCACCTTTAATGCCAGGCTCTGTTTCAATAACTTCAAGTTCAACTGTATTAGGAAGCTCAACACCAAGCGTTTCGCTGCCGAACATCATGATGGATACTTCCATGTTTTCCTTAAGGAATTTAAGTTCATACTCGATTGAAGCTTCAGGCAGTTCCACTTGATCATAAGACTCATTGTCCATGAACACATGCTGGTCGCCATTTGCATAAAGATACTGCATTTTGCGGTTTTCAATTTGAGCTTTCGCTACTTTTTCACCAGCACGGAACGTTTTTTCCTGAACAGCTCCAGTACGAAGGTTGCGCAGTTTAGAGCGAACGAAAGCAGCGCCCTTTCCCGGTTTTACATGCTGGAAATCCATAACGCGCCAAATGCCGTTATCTACCTCGATTGTTAAGCCCGTACGAAAATCATTAACTGAAATCATATTTGTTCCTCCTATGTAAATAACACTTTTTAACCTTCCGGAAGCTTTTTATAAGATAATAAGCTCTTTAGGGGAGTGTGTCAGAGATTCATTGCCATCTTCCTTAACCACTGTATCGTCCTCGATCCGGACTCCGCCAAGCTTAGGAACATAAATTCCCGGCTCTACTGTGACAATCATGCCCGGCTCAAGAACCGTTTCTGATTTTGCGGATAATGACGGACTTTCGTGAACTTCCATTCCAAGGCCGTGTCCGGTTGAATGGCCAAAATACTCGCCATAGCCGTTCTCTGAAATATAATCCCTTGTCAAAGCATCAGCTTCTTTTCCGGTCATACCTGCTTTAATACCATTCATGCCGCGGAGCTGGGCTTCAAGAACTATGGAATAAATCTTCTTCAGTTCATCACCTGGATTGCCGACTGCAATCGTGCGTGTAATATCTGAACAATATCCTTTGTAGTATGCTCCAAAGTCAAAGGTTACAAAATCGCCCTTTTCAATTTCTTTTTCACTTGCCACACCGTGCGGAAGAGCTGACCTGTGGCCGGATGCGACTATGATATCAAATGATGAAGAAACAGCGCCCTGCTTTCTCATAAAGAATTCAAGTTCGTTTGAAACCTCAATTTCCTTCATGCCCGGCTGTATGACTGTAAGAATATGCTTAAATGCAGCATCGGCGATCTCCGCAGCTTCCTTTAATATCTTAATCTCTGCTGCAGACTTAATCAAGCGTAACTTTTCCACCGCCTCAGACACCGGAACAAACTCAATTCCCTTCAGTTTGGAAGCATAAGCGGAATACGCTGCAAAGGATAAATGATCCTGTTCAAAGCCAAGACGCTTGATTGAAAGCTTTTCTGCCTGTGCAGCCACTTCGTCCAGAATCGGCCCCTTGTGCTGAACAATTTCATAGCCTTCAACCTGCTTGGCTGCCTGCTCTGTATACCTGAAGTCCGTGATAAATACGGCTCCTGACAGAGAAATGAGCGCGACACCCGATGAGCCTGTAAAACCGGTCATGTACCGTCTGTTATAGTCGCTTGCAATAAGAAGTCCGTCAACATCAAGCTCCTTAAGCCTGTTTCTTAATTTCTCAATCTTCAGCATGCTGTTTCTCCCCTATCTTTGTATGTATTGCCTGCAGGGCAAACTGGTACCCCTGAAATCCGAGTCCGACCACCTGTCCGGCAGTGACCGGCGCAGTGACAGACTGATGCCTGAACGGCTCCCGGCTGTGAACATTGGAGATATGCACTTCAATCACAGGAAGAGGAACGCTTGCAATGGCATCTCTCAAGGCATAGCTGTAGTGGGTAAACGCCCCCGGATTCAGCACAATGCCATCGTAGTGGCCATCTGATCCATGAATGGCATCAATCAGGTCTCCTTCATGATTGGACTGAAAGCAAGTGACCTGAAACCCCTGCTTTTCAGCAAAAACCATCAGCTCACGCTCAAGATCTGTCAGCGTTTTGCTTCCATAAATATCAGGTTCACGCAGCCCAAGGCGATTCAGGTTTGGGCCGTTAATTACCATATAGTGTCTCATCTTTCAACCTCCAAGCACTATGAGGACTCTTCTTCATGTGACAGATGTTTTCGTCAAAAACACTCAAGCCGCATGAATTAAAAGCCGACAAAAAATAGAATGTTCATTTTAGAACATTCTACCATACTTCATTGTGCGTTACCTCCATTGTTACGTGGAAGCGCTGCCCTTTTTTTTCGATTGAAGCTCATTTTGTTCAAAGGAAATGGAATACCCGATAAAGACCCCATATAAAATGTATAAACATATCATCGTAACCGTTGTCAGTCGCTCGAGTTCAAAGACTGTTTTGACGTTTGGAAAAATCGGATTCAAGAGGAAAAAGACAAGCGCCCATAAAGCCGCTCCATAAATCATGCCGACGAAAATAGACGAAAACCTTTTTAAAACTAAGTAATAGACGAGTGCCGTTCCTACAGAAAGGAATCCGATGACCAGTACTCCCGCAAAATTTCCGATCGTGCCGTTTTTCCAGTCACCAAGCAGAAACGGCTGCAGCAGCATGTTCGGACTGATTTCTGTCATGTTCAGCACATAAGCCAAATAGCCGATTAAACCCCAGAAAATACCTCCTGCAAATCCGGTAATCATAGCTCTTGCGATAAACGGGAGACCCTCGCCCTGCTTATCATCCTGTCCATCTTCTATTCCTGCAGAATTAGACTGATAATCATCTGTCATATGTACACCTCCTACTTCTAGTATGTACATCCAATCCGAAAATCGATGCAGAAAATGTCTAACTGGCAAGTATTAGGATATACTACAGACGTACTTACCTGCAGAACCTTTCCGGCGCCCATAAATTGAAGAATAAAATATAACTGCCTAGAGGTTTATGCTGTTTTTATGTAGAATATAAACATAACATTCTCTTCCGTCTTGTTTAAAATCCGCTCAAAAAGAGAATAGATAGGTAGGTTGGTGAAAAATGTCAAAGCAGAACAAGCCCGCATATGGAGGGCAAGCAGTAGTAGAGGGCGTCATGTTTGGCGGCAAGCATCACTACGTTACAGCCATCAGACGGAAAAACAAGGAAATTGATTATTTCCGGCTGTCGAGAAAATCAAACAGCACACTGACAGCCCTTAAAAAAATACCATTTATCCGCGGAATCGCAGCAATCATAGAAGCAAGCGCAAATGGTACGAAACATCTCAACTTTTCAACAGACAGGTACGACCTTGATCCAGAAGATGACGAGCAGCTGAACGAGCCGAAAAAAGAATCAAAACTGACGATGATACTCGGAGTTGCAGCAATCGGGGTTCTGTCCTTTTTATTCGGAAAATTCATCTTTACACTCGTCCCGCTTTTTCTTGCAGAGCTTACAAGACCTGTTTTTTCTTCGGATTTGTCACAGATCCTGATTGAAGGTCTTTTCAAACTTATTCTCCTGCTTGCCTATATTTACGCGATATCCTTTACTCCGCTGATCAAGCGTGTATTCCAGTATCACGGGGCAGAGCATAAAGTCATTAACTGTTATGAAAACGGTATGCCGCTCACAGTTGAGAACGTTCAGAGCAACAGCCGACTTCATTACAGATGCGGAAGCAGCTTCCTTCTTTTCACCGTGATTGTCGGAGTTTTTGTCTACATGCTTGTTCCGACTGAACCGCTTTATGTGCGCGTTCTGAACAGACTGGCCCTAATTCCCGTTGTGATCGGCATTTCATTTGAAGTGCTGCAGTTTACAAACAAGCTGAGAGATGTGCCTGTCCTTAAATGGCTTGGCTACCCGGGCTTATGCCTTCAGCTTTTAACCACAAAAGAGCCTGACAACGAACAGACCGAAGTCGCAATTGCAAGCTTCAATGAAATGCTCCGCCTGGAAAAAGAAACAGAAGAAGGTATAAAAACAGAACAAATTGTATAAGCTAAAACTTCATTAACTCATTTTCATCTTGGGAGGTGGACTCATGAAAAATAGAATGAATCCATTTGTGATGATTGTGTTAGCTCTGGGAGGAATCGGGTTTTTAGTGACTCTCATCAGCAGGCCCGGCTTCCTCTTCAGAGAAATGCTCGTGTTTGCTGCTGTTCTAGCCATCATCTATTTTGTTGTCCGTTACTTTACAAAACAAAGAATGGGAAAAGACTCTTCCTCTTATTCCAAAGCTGTTAAACAGTCCAAAAGGCGTTTCAGCGACCGCAATCAGAGCAGCTCCCATTTGAAAAGTGTGTCGGCTCCTAAAAAGAGCAGCAAAACAAGCGCTCTTAAAAAGAAGCAGGCTTCACACCTGACCGTGATTGAAGGCAGAAAAGGCAAAAAGAAAAGCAGGGCTTTTTTCTGACCTGCTTTTCTTTTCGCATTAATAAGTCCACCGTTTGAGAAACTGTTCCGTCCGGCTTCTTCCTAGCTCAATCAGAGCTAGTTTTTTTTGTTCCGAGAGATCAAATTCTGTCGTGAGAATGCTTTCTACCGGAAGAAAAATGATGTTTCTCTCATGCCTGCTTGATATATGCCTGGCATCATGGGCATCTTTCATCGTTTCAAACAGCGCTCCGTACATTTCAATCGCATTTTTAATCTGATTCCTCGGCCTTTCTTCATCTCTCGGACTTAGCTTGATTCCAATTACAGGCCTCGCCTTTTCCTTGAAAAGCCAGATTGGAAAGTTACTTAAAACTCCTCCGTCTACCACTATGTTCGTCCCTTCAGCACTCGTCAGCTTAACAGGTTCAAAGAAATACGGAAGACTGCAGCTCATTAAGACAGCCCGTGCAACTGAAAACCTCTCCGGAACAAGTCCGTACCTGGGAAGATCATCAGGCAGCACAATAATCCTGCCGTTTGTAAGATCAGAGGCTACAATTTTTAAAGATCCGGGCCTCAAATCACCAAAGGTGGAAACTCCCCTTTCCTTCAGCCTGGCAGCGATCCATTCCTCAAGCTTCCCGCCTTTGTACAGACCGAGGCGCCAATAGAGGTTAAGCCATTTCATCAATTTAAATGGAAGAATGGAAGGGTTTTTCTCAAGAAACTTTCCAAGCTCCATATCGTCCATCATTCGGATAATTTCATCACTTCTGTATCCTGCTGCGATAAAGGATGCCACAATCGAACCTGCGCTTGTGCCTGCCACTCTTACAAACTGCAGCCCGCGCTGTTCAATTGCCTGATAGGCTCCAATCAGCGCAAACCCTTTTATGCCGCCGCCAGAGAAGACACCATCAATGTACACAGAAGTTCCTCCCCTCTTCTCCTATCCTTATAGTGTAAGATGAAGTCCGGGGAATTAGACCTTTTCCAGTTTTGGCGCAAGAAAAAAACGAAAGCAGCTGCTTTCGTTTTTTCAGGACTCGTTATCCTGTTCATTTTGTTTTTGGATTGCACGCAGGGTATCTACACGCGCTTCATCACTTTCAAAAAATTGCACGAGATCTCCGATGCGGTCAATGGCATTCCAGCTGAGGTGATGCTCAATGCCTTCAACATCGTTGTAAATCTTTTCTTCATCCACGCCGATCAAACGCATGAACTGCTCAAGCAGCTCATGACGGTAGACAAGGCGCTTTCCGATCTTCTTGCCCTTAGGCGTCAAAATAAGTCCACGGTATTTTTCGTATATGAGATATTCATCTTTGTCTAGTTTTTGGACCATCTTTGTCACTGAGGAGGGATGAACGGATAATGCTTCCGCGATATCTGAAACACGGGCATATCCTTTTTCTTCTATTAAAATGTAGATTTGTTCAATATAATCTTCCATACTTGGTGTTGGCATGCGGTCCCCTCCAAAAAAACGTTCAAAACATAGGAAATCATTACAAGTGTACACTAGTTTGCAGGTCATGACAAGAAAGCTTACGGGAGAAGCACAAGAAAAGAGCCGGATGTCCCGGCTCTTCCATTTCTTATAATCCGCACTTCAGCTGTGCACCGCAGCTTGTGCATGTGTTGCATCCGCCAATGTCTTCAACTGTACCTTCGCGGCATACAGGGCATGTATTGCCCACTTCGTTTCCAATTGTTACATTTGTCGAGCGCAAAGCCTGGATCGTATCCACAAGAACAACTTTACCTTTTTCTTTCGGTGCTTCTTCTGTTTCAGAGAAGGTATTCTCCTCCGCTTTTAATGTAAGGACCTGAGTGTCCCGGCTTCCGTCAACGTAGACTGTTCCGCCTTTTGCTCCGCCTTTATACAGACGCTCATATACTTTTTGGACCTGGTCCACCGTATATCCTCTAGGTGCGTTAACCGTTTTGCTGATCGAACTGTCAATCCAGCGCTGGATGACGCATTGTGCATCTGCATGCGCTTCTGCACTCAGTTCCATAGCTGAGATAAACCATTCAGGAAGATTCTCCGGATCTGCATCAGGATTTTTGTCCAGATACTCCTGTACGATATCTGCTTTTACTTCAATGAACTTGCCAAGTCTTCCGCTTCTGTAGTAAGAGAAGGAGAAGTATGGTTCTAGTCCGGTTGAAACTCCGACCATTGTCCCTGTGCTCACTTTTGTTACTCTCTTTATGAAAGAGGGTGGGATTATCAGTACCCACTCTGTATGTCGCCATACAGGTCAGACTATATCATCAGCCAGATGATTATTTTTACTGTGTCTTTTTCTATGACATGGATATTCACATAAGCTGATCAGATTAGAAAGCTTGTTAGCTTCCTTCCAGTCACCTTTGAAATCTCTAAAAGGTACAATGTGATGAACCGAAAGTTCTCTACCGTAATTCTCTTCAGTTATTCCGCAATCCTGACATGTATAATCATCTCTTTTTCTTGCTTTTCGCCTTTGCTCCCACCAGTTGGATCCATAATAATTTATGTCTCCACCTTTCCATGTAGGGCTATTTTCACCAGAAAAAGATTTAGATTTAGAATAATATTCTCTCATACATTCCTTGTTGCAAAAGTTCCATCTCTTCACTACTGATGGCTTCTTCTCAAATTCAGTGCCGCAATTCGTACATGAAATGTTTGTTCTTTTTCTGTAAGCTATCTGTCCTCTTTTTCCATTCTCAACTCCTAAGCAGTTACGTGAACAATACTTTGCTGTGTCTGCCCTGGATATGATAACTGAGAACTCTTTGCCGCAAATCAAACAAACCTTTGGTATTTTTTTCACTAAATGCTGGTTAATTTGAGAGCCGTTCCTGATTTGGAATTCCTGTTTGCACTTATGATTGCAAAAATTTGTTTTAAAAACGGTAGAAGGCTTTTTTGTTATAGACTTATCACAATTGTTACATTTTACGATTAGAGACTTCTTTAAATGTGAAAATGCTTCAGGATGTTTTGAAGAGTATTGACCTTTGCATACACGAGAACAATATTTTTTTCGTGTATAATGACTCGGTTTCACTTTCATCTTCATCCCGCAGTTTAAACACAACTTTTCCATTACGTACACCTCTTTTGCTTTATAAAAAGATCAGAGTTGTACTCAATAATCTGGCTGCTCGGCATGTAGTCGTTGAGGGGTCAGCCACGACTTCCCTGCGGATTGTCCGCACCTTTTAATTTTTACTCTTTAGATATGCTGGCAAAGCACGAGTACAAAAGGATGCTCGGAGTTTCCCGCATATAGCCAAGTTTACGCTACACTCTTACGAATGTATGGGGCAAGTTGTTTACCCGTGGGAGCAACAGTCAGCAAGTGTGAGTTGCGGATACCGTATTCTTTAATATCTTCCCGGATATCAGAAGGCATTTTGCTCATAAAGCCGGTCTCAGTTAAGGCCTGGCGCAGTCTGTTCGTTTCTTCAGCTGTTTCGCCAGTCAAGAATGGGAAGCTGCCTTTTTCTTTTGCAAGCTCTACAGATGCTTTATAAGCAGTAACAGCGATCGTTTCAAAGACCTTGTCAATCAGGTCGTTGCCCTCTTCAGAACCGTACTGTGTTTCACAGTAAATCAGAAGGTCGTGAAGTCCCATAACACCCAGACCTACACGGCGTTCGCCTAGTGCCTGTTTTTTATTTTCGTCAAGGAAGTACGGTGTTGCATCGATTACGTTATCCTGCATGCGTACTCCGACTTCAACCGTTCTTTTCAGTTTTTCGAAATTGACTGTTTTTGTTTCTTTGTCTGCCATTTCAGCAAGGTTGACGGCAGCAAGGTTGCAGACAGAATATGGTGCAAGAGGCTGTTCCCCGCAAGGATTCGTTGCAACTACCTTCTGTCCATACGCTTTAGCATTTGTCATGTCATTGGCGTTATCAATGAAGAAAATGCCCGGCTCTGCAGAGTATGTCGCGCAGATGTTGATCAGGTTCCAAAGTTCTTTCGCCTTGATCGTACGGTACGTGCGCACTTTGTAGCCGAGTTTTTCCCACTCGCGAACGTCACCATGGTTATGCCAGTCTTCATTGTAAGCCTTCATTTCCTCTGCATTATAGCTTTCAACGTCAGGGAAGCGCAGCTCGTAATCGGCATCCTTTTCAACAGCATCCATGAAATCCTTTGTCAGCGTGACAGAGATGTTGGCTCCTGTAAGGAATTCTGAATTGTGAACGGTATAGGTTCCGCCGACTGCAAGCTTCACTTCAGCGTCTTTAATGATTTTTTCGTTAAATCCGCCGTATCCCGGAATCTGCTTGTAATTGACGATGCTCTGATACATGGCTTCCTCGTCCTGTGTAAGCGGCTTGAACTTCAGCTTTTCCTGGGCGTATTTCTTAATGGTTTCATCGTTTGTATTTTCAATCAGGTAACGCAGGATGCGGGGATTCTGCATTTTGGAAATAATGAATTCAATAATGTCAGGATGCCAGTCGGCAAGCATGATCATTTGGGCGCCCCTCCGCGACCCGCCCTGCTCAACCAGATGAGTCAGCTTTGCAATGTCATCAAGCCAGGATACTGAACCGGATGATTTGCCGTTGACTCCTCTTGCAAGGGTGTTTCTCGGACGCAGCGTTGAACCGTTTGTCCCGACGCCTCCGCCGCGGCTCATGATTTCCATGACCTGCTTGCGGTGTTCGGAAATGCCTTCGCGTGAATCCTGCACAAACGGCATCACGTAGCAGTTGAAATAAGTCACATCTGTTCCCGCTCCCGCTCCGTATAACACGCGTCCAGCAGGAACAAAGTTCAGGCCGACGAGTTCCTGATAGAATTTCTCAAACCATTCCTTGCGCTTTTCTTCAGTTTTCTCAACAGATGCAAGACCAGTCGCATTCCGTTTGGCTATTTGTTCGTAATATACTTCAAGCGGTTTTTCTATGACGTCAAGAGAGCGGTGAATGACTCCTGATTCCACTTCTTCAGGCTTCTCAAGTGAATGGCGGTACTCTTCTTCCACCTGTACATGCGCCATTTTTGCCTGCCAGTCTATATCTAAGATGTACCCGAGGCCTCTTGCCGGGAATTTCGGATCTTCCTTAATTGTCAGAACGACAAAATCGCCTTTGGACAGCGTCAGCTTTTCAGTGTCTTTAAATGTATACCGGTCAAGCATGACTAAACGCGATACACCTTTGTGTGTAAGCTTCATATCTTCTGTAATCGGATGAACTTGGGGAAAAAGTGAAATATCGTGGTTAAGCTTGTCCACATCAAGTTTCAGATTTTCATTCAGTGCAACGGTCATTCAAACAACTCCCCTATTATCTTTGTACTTGATTTAATTTATCACACAGCCACTCGTTTATCAATATATAGTGTTTCTTTTTCATTCGACAATACTACATATGGATAAAAAGTCAGTCTGTTGTAATTTTGTCAAATTAAAAACTTCATAATTGAGTGTGAAAAAAAGAGAATAAAGAAGATAGGAGATTGTAAATCACTTTTTTTGAAGTAATTTGTCGGTTGCAAATTTAAAAGAGAGAAGAAACCTAGAAAAATAAGGAACACATAGAAATAAATAGAAAAATAAAAATAAACGAAAGCGACTTATTTCAGCCGCCTATCGTTTATAATTCCACTCATCCGATTCATATTTTTCAGCTGCCAGTTTCATGGCTGCAGCCTGTTCTTTTTCAGTCAGTTTATACGGTTCGAGCTTAATGTTCAGCCCTTTTTCAAACCCTCTTCTAAACGCCTCTTTTGCCTCTTCGATCGTTACTTTTGTTTCTCTGAGAGCATTCACTGCAACTGCCTTATTTTTAAAGTTCTTCTGCATTCGTTCTTTTACCCTGTCACTCGGGTACTTAAACAGGCTGAACAAAAGATCTTCATCAAGATCAAGCAGAATCGAGCCGTGCTGGAGAATCACGCCTTTTTGACGTGTCTGGGCACTGCCTGCCACTTTCCTTCCTTCAACGACAAGCTCATACCAGGAGGGTGCATCAAAGCAAACCGCTGAACGCGGATTTTTAAGCCCCTGCTTCTCTTCCTCCGTTCTCGGCACAGCAAAATATGCATCTAGGCCAAGCTCTCTAAATCCCTGAAGAATTCCTTCTGAGATCACACGGTATGCTTCTGTAACGGTCTTCGGCATCTCAGGATGGTCTTCTGAAACAATGACACTGTATGTAAGTTCTTGATCATGCAGGACACCCCTGCCGCCGGTTGGCCTGCGCACAAAGCCGAGTCCGTTCCGTTTAACAGCTTCAAGATCAATTTCTTTTTCCGCTTTCTGAAAATAACCTACAGAGAGTGTCGCAGGGTTCCATCCGTAAAAACGGATGACAGGCGGAAAGTTCCCTTCGCTGTTCCACTCAAGCAGCACCTCATCAAGCGCCATATTGTAAGCAGGAGAGCAATTGCCCGAATCAATAAATCTCCAAATTTCTTTCTCCATGTTCATACCCCATTTTTCATGCTTAGGCTGTTTGTTAAATTCATTCCGCTATCATAGTCTATCAAAAAGAAAACCGGGTTGAAAACAAATAAGTCTGATTCATGGATGACAATTTGCCCCTGCTCTTATATAATTATACTTGTCCAATAAACAGAGGTTTACATGAACCAGCCCGCATAAAGGGTATAAAAAAGGAGTCGGGTCAGCTTGACAACATGGGTTTTCTTATTAATTTTAGTCGGCGCAATTGCAGCCTACACAATCTTCTC
The DNA here is from genome assembly GCF_052171315.1 of Metabacillus mesotrionivorans. Classification (NCBI taxonomy): domain Bacteria; kingdom Bacillati; phylum Bacillota; class Bacilli; order Caryophanales; family Bacillaceae; genus Metabacillus; species Metabacillus mesotrionivorans. The sequence goes on from NZ_JBQMFF010000010.1 coordinate 20,354, forward strand.
TTATTTTTACCAGCGTAAAATTATGAAAACATTAACGGAAGAGGAATTCCGTGCAGGATACAGAAAGGCTCAGCTCATCGATGTACGCGAGCCGAACGAATTTGAAGGCGGCCATATTCTTGGCGCAAGAAACATCCCAATGTCACAAATGAGACAGCGCCATAAAGAAATCCGCAAAGACCAGCCTGTTTATCTGTATTGCCAAAACACAGTAAGAAGCGGACGCACAGCGCAGATGCTTAAGAAAAAGGGCTATTCAGACCTTTACACATTAAAAGGCGGCTTTAAAGGCTGGAGCGGAAGAATTAAAACGAAGAAATAAGTTCTTAAAAAAAGGATTCGCCTGATGGCGAATCCTTTCTTATTGCTTCTGATAGCGGAGAATCGGCTTGCGTGCTGCCGTTGTCTCATCAAGACGTCCAACAACGGTAGTATGAGGAGCTTCCTGAACCATTTCAGGGTTTTCCTCTGCTTCCTTCGCAATTTGAAGCATGGCATCAATAAATGAATCAAGTGTTTCTTTTGACTCGGTTTCCGTCGGTTCAATCATGATGCACTCCTCAACATTGAGCGGGAAGTAGATTGTCGGCGGATGGTAGCCGAAATCCAGAAGGCGCTTCGCGATATCGAGCGTGCGCACGCCAAGTTTTTTCTGGCGTTTTCCTGATAGAACAAACTCATGCTTGCAGTGTCTGTCAAACGGCAGATCATAGGCTTCTGAAAGTCTTCTCATCATGTAGTTTGCATTTAAAACAGCAAATTCTGTGACAGCTTTTAAGCCGTCAGGACCCATTGTGCGGATATATGTATAAGCACGCACGTTGATTCCGAAGTTGCCGTAAAACGGCTTGACTCTACCGATGGACTGCGGTCTATCATAGTCAAATGCATATTTGTCACCACGTTTCACAAGAACAGGCTTTGGAAGGTACGGAATAAGATCTGCTTTTACACCGACAGGACCTGAACCCGGTCCTCCCCCGCCATGCGGCCCGGTAAAGGTTTTATGGAGATTTAAGTGAACGACGTCAAATCCCATATCTCCGGGACGTGCCTTGCTTAGTACGGCGTTCAGGTTGGCTCCGTCATAGTACAGTTTGCCGCCTGCATCATGCACGATCTTTGCCATGTCCAGAATATTCTCCTCAAACAGCCCCAGCGTATTCGGATTTGTCAGCATCAGCGCAGCGGTATCATCTCCTACCACACGCTTCAGATCTTCAAGATCGACGAGTCCATGTTCATTTGATTTAACAGTGACCGTTTCAAAACCTGCCACTGTAGCAGATGCAGGATTGGTTCCGTGTGCAGAATCAGGTACGATGACCTTTGTGCGTCCGGTGTCGCCGTTTGCTTCGTGATAGGCACGGATCATCATAAGTCCGGTCCACTCTCCGTGAGCACCTGCTGCCGGCTGAAGCGTGACTTCATCCATTCCTGTAATTTCTACAAGATGCTCCTGCAGGTCATACATCAGCTCAAGGGCTCCCTGTACGGTGCTTTCATCCTGAAGGGGATGAATATGGGCAAGCCCTGCCATGCGGGCAACATTTTCATTTATCTTCGGGTTATACTTCATCGTGCATGAACCAAGCGGATAAAAGCCTGAGTCCACTCCATGATTGCGCTTTGAAAGAGCTGTATAGTGCCTCATGATATCAAGCTCTGATACCTCCGGCAGTTCAGCTTCCTCTGTGCGGAGATAGTCAGCGGGAATGAGTTCATCTGCTGATCGTTCTGGAATATCCATTTCAGGCAGGCTGTAGCCTGTTCTGCCAGGCTTAGTCAGTTCAAAAATCAATGGCTGATTCTCGTTATTCATGTCCATCCCCCAATTCCAAAACAAGTTGATCAATTTCTTCTTTGGTGCGAAGTTCAGTTACAGCAATAAGCATGTGATTTTCAAGTTCCGGATACACGCGTCCAAGATCGAAGCCTCCGATGATGCCCTTTTCAATCAGGCGGGCATTCACTTCTTTCACGGGCTTAGTTAATTTAACGGCAAACTCATTAAAAATCGGTCCTTCAAACGGCACGTCGAATCCTTTTTCCTTAAATGCTTTTTTGGCATAGTTTGCTTTCTGGATATTCTGCAGAGCCATTTCTTTGACTCCTTTTCTTCCGAGCGCTGTCATGGCAACAGATGCTGCAAGTGCATTCAAAGCCTGATTTGAGCAAATGTTTGATGTCGCTTTATCACGTCTGATATGCTGCTCGCGCGCCTGAAGAGTCAGAACAAAGCCTCTGCGTCCTTGGTCGTCCTTTGTCTGTCCGACAAGACGGCCGGGCACTTTGCGGATCAGTTTCTGCGTAACAGCAAAATAGCCGCAGTGCGGGCCTCCAAATGCTGTTGGAATCCCGAACGGCTGGGCGTCTCCGGCAACAATGTCCGCGCCAAATGCTCCAGGAGGCGTTAAAGCTCCCAGTGCCAGCGGATTGGAAGAGACGATAAACATACTTTTGCCTGTATGGGCAATCGGCTCAATGTCCTTGAGAGGTTCAATCTGGCCGAAAAAGTTAGGATATTGAACAACAACTGCCGCCACATCATCAGACATTTCTGCTTTCAGAGCATCAAGGTCCGTCACGCCGTTTTTGACAGGCACTTCCACGACTTCAATGTACTGTCCTTTGGCATACGTTTTCAGTACATCTCTGCTTTCCGGATGAACAGCCTCTGACACAATGACCTTTTTCTTTTTCGTCTGTCCGCAGGCAAGCATAGCCGCTTCAGCAAGTGACGTTCCGCCATCGTACATAGAAGAGTTGGCTGCATCCATGCCGGTAAGCTCTGCGATCATCGTCTGAAATTCGAAGATAGCCTGCAGCTCGCCCTGTGAGATCTCAGGCTGATATGGCGTGTAGGCCGTATAGAATTCTGATCTTGAAATCACATGATCCACAATGATTGGCATGTAGTGGTCATAAACACCAGCTCCAAGGAAAGATGCGTTGCTTCTTAAATCTTTATTTTTAGCAGCAAGCGCGCTCATCTCTTTCATTAGCTCTGTTTCCGATTTTGCCTTCTTGATGCTGTATTCGCCCTTAAATCGGACGCTCTCAGGAATGTCCTGAAAAAGCTCATCAATCGATGCTACTCCGACAGCTTGAAGCATCTCCTGCTGATCTTGCTCTGTCATCGGCAAGTAACGATGTTTCATGGATGTATTCCCCTTTCAACCCGGTTTATTTTTTTGGTCGTTTATAAAAAGGCGTCTGCACGACAACTGCTTTTAAGCGTTTCTTTCGTACTTGAACAAACACTTCAGTGCCGGGCTCAGCAAATTCTTTCTTAAGCAGTGCCCACCCGATATTCTTTTTAAGTGTAGGAGACTGTGTGCCGGTTGTAACTTCCCCAATCTGCTCTTCTCCTGCGAACACCTCATAGCCGTATCGCGGTATGCCTTTATCGATCATTTCAATTCCGGCAAGCTTACGGTCCGGTCCGTTTTCCTTTTGTTCCTTTAATACAGCTTTGCCGTTGAAATCACTTTCCTTATTCGGTTTCACCGCAAACCCGATGCCTGCTTCTATCGGTGTAATGTCTTTGGAAAGTTCCTGGCCGTAAAGCGGCAGGTTCGCTTCAAAGCGGAGCGTGTCACGGGCGCCGAGTCCGCATGGCAGAAGACCGTCTTCTTTTCCGGCTTCCAAAATCGCCTTCCAAAGCTCAGGTGCTTCAGACGCGGCGCAGTAAATTTCAAAACCATCTTCACCTGTATAGCCTGTTCTTGACACAAGAGCATCAGCTCCTGCAATTTTTACGTCATCTTTGAATTTAAAAAACCTGATTTCACTTAAATTTGTATCCGTGAGTTTTTGTAGGATTGACTCAGCAAGCGGTCCCTGGATAGCGAGCTGGGCAACATCTGACGATACATTCTGCAGTTCCGTGTCCCCGAACAGCTGGGAATTCAGCCACTCAAAATCCTTTTCAATGTTGGATGCATTCACTACAAGGAGATAATGCGCATCTGATTTTTTATAGATTAATAAGTCATCCACCGTTCCGCCGTCTTCATAGCACATAGCGGTATACTGTGCTCCTCCGTCTTTCAAAAGAGCAACATCGTTTGTCATTGTTTTTTGAAGAAACGCAAGGCTGCCTGTGCCTGTTACTTCAATTTCCCCCATGTGGGATACATCGAATAAGCCTGCCCTTTCGCGAACAGCTTCATGTTCTTCTTTAATAGAAGAAAACTGCACCGGCAAGTCCCAGCCGCCGAAATCAATCGTTTTTGCACCCTGCTCTTTGTATAAGTCAAAAAGCGGTGTCCGCTTTAAATCCGCCATCTCATCGCCTCCCGGTATGATCCTCTTTTTTTCATCAAAAAAAGGACAGAGAACTCCCTTTAATGGAAGTCTCTGTCCCTGCACCTGAAAGTTTACCCGGCCAATAAAATGGCCGAGCTTTCCCCTTTGGTGGTTTGCCGCTTTCACAAACTCTCTCCAGAGTTGCGTCAAGCAAGAGTTCTTTTGCCTGAGAGATTCACATCAGTTTGCTCCTTCGGCGCTGCATGCGTATGCTGCAGTCTCTCCCCTTGCTCTCATCCGCTCATATTTTTTCATTAATTGGTGATACTGATAAGTAGACATTTTAGACATTATGACATTTTTGACATAAGAAGCCCGCTGACTGAAAACTGAGTAAGTTAGCAACTTTCTTACTTATTAACATCCTACCATTAAGGACTTTATTCATCAATCACTTTTTTCACAAATGTTTCGTTTAAAACACATTGGAATGTTCGTGTTTTACTGTCATTTCATCTAATCCATCGTGATAACCTGCTATTTTACCACTTAACGTGAACAATAGAGAAAGATCCACTCTTTTTTGAAAGGGCTGTCAATCATGAACGTAAAACTGAAATTTGACTCCGCGTGGCAAGATGCTTTTCTTAAAAAGCTTGATGATGACGGCCCATGGGCCAGCTGGGAGAATTACAAACTGGCATGCGCCGTGCAAAAGCACCTTATTGTTCCATCCTTTGAAGGGCTTCAGGCTCCAAATCACCTGACAGACTTCACTCCTCTTCCGCATCAATTGGAGGTTGCGAGGCAGGTGGTGGAAAACATGAACGGTAAGGCCATTCTTGCAGATGAGGTGGGCCTTGGAAAAACAATTGAAGCAGGCCTCATCGTCAAAGAATATATGATTCGGGGACTCGCTAAGAAAATTCTCATCCTCGTTCCGGCCTCTCTTGTCTCCCAGTGGGCAAGAGAGCTTCATGAAAAGTTCTATATTCCAGCCGTTGAGCAAAAGAAAAGCTACGTATGGGAAGCCTGCGATGTTGTCGTTTCTTCTATTGACACGGCTAAAAGAAGCCCTCACCGGGAAATTGTTTTAAACCAGCAGTACGACCTGGTCATCATCGATGAAGCTCATAAACTGAAAAACAGCAAAACGAAAAACTATGAATTTGTTCAGAGCCTGAAAAAGAAATACTGCCTGCTTCTTACTGCAACGCCCATTCAAAACCGCGTAGAAGAGATCTTTAATCTTGTCTCTCTGCTGAAGCCCGGTCATTTAGGGAATGAAGCTTACTTTTCAGAAGTATTTTCTGCCAAGAACCGCTCTTTGGAACACCATGAGCATCTTCAGGAACTCGTGAACAAAGTCATGATCCGAAACCGCAGGGGAGATACGGGAATTGAATGGCCTAAACGGCATGTTGAAACCGTTCCGATTGAACTGTCTGAGAGTGAACGCCAGCTGTATACGGCTATTTCACGTCTAAAAACATTCGGCGCCTCTTCAGCCAGCACGTTTTCAATCATGACGCTGCAAAGAGAGGCATGCTCAAGCAGGGAAGCTGTCTACATGACGCTGAAAAAAATGGCCGAGCGTCCTGAAGGCGAAGCATCTCCTCTTCCAGACTCTGTAATAGAAGAACTGATGAACTGCATTAATGAAGTTGACGGAAATTCCAAAGCACAGCGGACCGTTGAACTGATTCAGCAAATCAATGACAAAGTCATCATTTTTACAGAATACAGGGCCACCCAGTTTTATCTTCAGTGGTTTCTTCAGCAGCACGGCATTTCATCTGTTCCTTTCAGGGGAGGATTCAAGAGAGGCAAAAAAGACTGGATGAAAGACCTTTTCAAAAACCGTGTTCAAGTCTTGATTGCGACAGAGGCCGGCGGTGAAGGAATCAACCTGCAGTTCTGCAATCACATCATCAACTATGATCTTCCCTGGAATCCGATGCGGCTTGAACAGCGGATTGGACGAATTCACCGTCTCGGGCAGGAAAAAGATGTATACATTTATAATATGGCTACAAAAAACACCGTTGAAGAGCACATTCTGAAACTTCTCTATGAAAAAATCAACCTGTTTGAAAAGGTCATCGGCGAGCTTGATGAGATTCTGACTAAACTGGAGATATCCAATTTCGAAGATCACCTGCAGGACATCCTGTTCAAATCAAAAAGCGACGGAGAAATGAAAATTAAGATGGAAAACCTGACATCCATCCTGCATTCTGCAGAACAGGAACACACAAAACAGAGAATGGAGGGATAAACGATGCAGCAGCAGCAGATCAGCGAGTTTCTTGAAACCTTTTTCACGGCCAATTCATGCGACATTACAGAAAAACAGCCTGGCTATATGACGATCCAGCTGACAGTGGACATGGATAAAGAATTGATGAACAGGCCGTTTTACTGGACATATCTAGAGAAAACAGGCGGCGTGCCAAATCCGATGCAGCTGACTTTAATAACAGATGCCAAACGGGCCCCGGCTGATTTGAAAGGGGAAATCATGCACTTTGGAGCACCAAGACTGCATCAGATTTTCCGGACTGCCCAAAAATTCGGAGGCCATATCCGCCTATATGAAAACCCGCCAAATACAGGAAGCTCCCAGTCCCTGCATCCATGGCTCGGTGTGAATGTCATGGTATCCTATCAGAGCGACAAGAAAAAAGATCATCTCTATTCAATCGGACTTCACCTGATCAGCGGAGCAATCATAGAAGATTTTCAAGATTATCTGGAAAACATGGCCCTTACTCCGAGAATTCCTGATTTGTGTTTTACAACATCACCAATGATCAAAGTACAAAGCGGCCTTGTTCGGATTCAGAATTATATACAAGCTAAATTTGAACAGGACGACCACTCCTGGGCAGATGATGCAAGACAGCGCTGGAATTCGGACATGATGCTGTTAAGCCACTTTTACGAAGATCTTGAAGTAAAGCCGGAATCTTACCATCTTGAAAAAGAAGCCTTAAAAGAGCTGTATGATCCTCACATTCATGTCTCGATTACAAACGGCGGTTTATTCTACTTATCCCGGACTGCCCTCGCTTAATGTCAAAATTTACGCAAAAAATGATTTTAGTGTCAGAAAATCATTTTTTGCCTTTTTATTTTTGCCGAAGAATGGCTGTCGAAGAAAACAGGTGAATCAAGCCAAAATACCCACATAAAAGGAATATACTTCTAATTATTAGTATTTTTTTGAAAAAAATGAAAATATTTTTTTCTATCGACATATTTCAGCACAATCAGTGAAAATAAAATTTTATAATAGTAGTAAATTAGATAGACAGCAAGAAGTGACAAAAGAAATACTTTGTTATTGATGCAGTGTCAGAGTTGCACATAATCAGACAAAGGCAAACCTGCTGAAAAGCCGGGACGCAAAGTCACAGGTCTACGGTTCTCCGGAGCTATGATGGCTGGACTGCCTGAAATACTATCGCGTATTTTAGGAGGAGTTACAATGGAAGTGTTAATGCAGGATGTTCAAATGCTGGATCAGGAATGGAAAGAGTTAATTCTGTCAGCCTTGGAAATGGGAATCAGCAAAGAAGAAATCAGAGAGTTTTTGAAAACGCAAACAGTTAAAAGTTGACAATCTCCTGCATGACGTAATTTTTTTTCGTAAATTCGTTCTATATATATAACAACCCCTTCGCTATATGCTATAATACCTCTGGGAAGGTGATTATATGATTGGTGAACGCATACGAAAATACCGCAAAGAGCGGGGACTGTCACTATCAGAGCTTGCCGATCGGGCCGGAGTTGCCAAATCATATTTAAGCTCAATCGAACGGAACCTGCAGTCAAATCCTTCTGTTCAATTTCTTGAAAAGGTCTCTACTGTCCTCGGGGTCTCGATGAATACACTTATTCTTGAGGAGCAGAACACGAAACAGGCTAACCTTGATCATGATTGGGCAAACCTGGTCAAAGAGGCAATGGATTCAGGTGTTACCAAGGATCAGTTCAGAGAGTTTCTGGAATTCAACCGCTGGAAAATGAATCAGGAAAAATAACAGCACCATACAAAAGGTCTTCTGGACCCTTTTGTATGGTGCTGTTTTCATGCAGCTATCCTTTTCTGTCAAATCCGTAAGTCGTGGCCCTTATTGGCTGATAGGCTGACAGCGGTATTTTCTTTACAGCGTGAACAGCCTGTATCGCTTTATGGGAGGTAATATCATTCGAGCAGACAGGACAAATCCACTGATTTGTTTTGCTACTGCTGAAAGATGGCTGATAGCACTGACTGCAAAGTTTTTTATACATCGCTTTTCCCCTTTTCATCCAATCAGCAGCCGGATCCAGTACAAATGAGCCAAAAGAACAGCTGAATACAGAAATGCAGCGGCAATTGAAAGGACTTTAATTGTCGGTGATGACGGTACACGCCCCGTGAATACAAACAAAAGCAGAAATAACGAAAATGACAGCTTAGTACATGTAAATGCCGCAGGATGCATCTCATACAGAATCCTCATAACAGGATTGGCTTCTGTAATCAGCTCAAGGTGCAGACCGGCAAGGGTCAATGCTGCGTCCATACTATTTAAAGCTGCTAACATCAAAAAGAGTGCCTTCAACACATTTCCGCCTTTATTCTTAATAAAGAACAAAAAAGCAAACTTAATCCGTCTACTAAAAGTATATACCTCTCTAGCGAATAAAAACAGGATCGAATTCCGCTTTATTTCTTTTTAAAGAACGTTTATCGCCAGTTCCCTCCAATTTACTTCAAAAATCTTACTATATTGGAACATTATAAAGAACAAGCACTACCAGGTCAGATTCTTTGTAGAAAACAAAAAAGCCTGTGTTTGCAGGCTCCCTCTTTCTCAATCTCCTCCGCCACCGCCGCCGCAGTCTCCCCCGCCTGAATCCCCGCCGAAGAATCCTGAATCAGAATGACAGTCTCTTCCATTGTCTGAACCCGTATACGTAAAACCAGAGGAGTCCCTGCGTCTGCTTCTTTTTCTGCTGTCACCAGCAATCCCCATCACTGCCAAAATTCCGACAAATACAATAACCATGATAAATTCCATTTCAAATCCCCCTTTGAATAGCAGCATGATTTTTGGAAAAAATAACTAACAAGGACGGTGAATATCATGAGGAAAACCATATTGCTTTTGCTGCTTCTCCTTATATACGGTCTGCAGCCGGCTTTGGTTTCACAATCAGCAAATGTTTATGCGGAAAAGCATACAGACTGGAAAAACGTAGCGGTTAAAGAAACGAAAAAACGTTATCCGCTCTCACAAGTACTGTTTGCCCAGAAGATCTGGGACAATACCAAGAAAAATCAGACGGTCAAACAATACAAGGTGACATTGCGCGAGGGAATGAAGGACATCGGGGTGTTTGTCACCATCTCTTACGATGCAAAAACAGAAAAAATCAAAAAGATACAGGTTTTGGAAGAAGCGGATTAAGCAGATGAAGAACATGAAAGAAGGTACCTCTCTATGAGGTACCTTCTTTCTATTTTCTCTTTTTTAAGAAAAACATAAAAGCAAAGGGAAGGATGCCGAACCACCTGCTTGCAAACGGCGACTTCTCCGTTTTCCGCATTGTTTTTAGTGCCTTCCGCTCTTCTTTTGGAGTATCCATATATCTGACCAGCTGCTGAGTCATATATTTCACATAATCATTCGTAGACACTGCAAACACACCTCGTACGCACTTTTTAGCTAGTATACCGCGTTTCCAGCTCTTTTATACGTTCAATCAATTCATCTGCCAGCTGTTCTATGGTTTTTCCTTCTGTTTTGATTTTTATTGTACAGTCCTCATATGCATTTCTGCGTGACTCATACAGGGATGAAAGCTCTTCTTTTGAAGCCTTTGAAGCAAGCGGCCGGTTTTCATCCTGCTGCACACGTTCAAAAATGACATCAAGATCGGTTTGAAGGAAAATCACAATGCCGCTCTCTTTCATTTTTTCCCTGTTCACTTTGCGCACAGGCAGTCCGCCGCCTGTCGTTATCACAGCATTTTCGGAAGGCGCACGCTCAATCATCTGTGTTTCTAGTGAACGGAACACCTCTTCCCCGTCTTCTTTAAAGATGTCTTTGATCTGCTTTCCTGCTGCGTGTTCAATCATTTGATCAGTATCTAATACAGGGCATCCGAGTTTTTCGGCAAGAGCCTTGCCTACAGTCGTTTTTCCGGTCCCCATAAATCCCGTGATAAAAATTGGCTTCACTTCTGTTCACTCCGCTTGTTTTTCAACTACCTTACCACAGAATCAGGATGCAGGGAACTCCTCTGCAGGTAAATCAGTAGACCGTCCAATCAGTCATTACTCCGGAATTCAGATTGTACGTATATTTTGCTGATGAAAAATGGCCCGTATTCAGTTTTGCAGCAAGTGATACCAGCAATTCGCCTTCACCTTTTTCAGCAGCCGTATAAGTGATGGAACCATCGTCCGTCTTTATTTCATAGTGGTTTACCCCTTCTTGATCAGCAATGGACTGCATCGAATGCTGAACACCGCAAAGGAGCAGATTCTCAAGAATCATTGAACGCTCTCTCTCGCTGTAAAACTTTTTTTCAGCTGTGAACACAGCTGTCTGGTGAAGAAGAATCAGTAAGATAAAGAACGCGATCATTGAAACAGACGGCAGGATAAATCCTTTTTCATTTCTCATCCTGATCGCTTCAATCCTAAAAAGCTTCTGAATGTGTACCTGTAGGTTTTGCCTGAAGTACTGACAACTGTCAGCATCGCTCCGCCTTCAATTTGGGTAAAATGCATATCCTTCACATGTCTCAAGCAAATAATGTGGCCGGTGTTATTCACCTGTCTCCGAATCATCGTTCCGTACTTTTCAAATTCAATGCTTCTTCCCGTTTTTGAGGTAAATGAAAGCTTTTGGTCCTGGACTTTGAAGCCGGTGCCTTCTCTGAACTCAATGACAGCCTGTTGCTTAAAGATCTCCCATTCCAGCGGATTTATGTCCCGTTTATCTTCCGACACTCTGTAAAGATGGGGAATGAGCAGAGCTGACGATGCTGTAATCACAGCGAATATACTGAAAGAAAACAGCATATTCAAGAACGTAAAACCGCTATGGTCTGAAAGAATAGAGGCATTCCCCTTCGAGCTTGCCTTTGTAGCTCCACTCAATGCATGCTTTTTCCAGCTCTCCGGAAACACTCCAGCTGATATCCTTTCCTTTTTCATTGTGTTCTCCTTCCTTATATGCGCGCTTTTCAATGATTGTCTGCAATTCAGTGACAGCTTCATGTTTATGCCGCGTTTTTTCCCGTTCCTGACTGATATACATAGAGGCAGGGAGCAAAATCAGCGAAATCATAGACCAGATGCTAAAAGCCATAACCGTCTCAGCCAATGTAGTGCCTCTATTGTTCCTCAACACCCATCCTCCCCATCCCCATGTAAAAAACCATATTGTATCTTTTTTTACGGTACTGCACGACAATCGTGCCGCTTTCAGACAGCCTCCCGTCAGGAGTAAACTGAACCCTCGCTTCCATGGTGGAAGGTGTAAGAAGAATATCCGAATCATAAGAAACGGTATAGAGCCTATCCTTGGAAATTCCGCCTTCTGTACCTATATACCTGTGGTTAGCAGGGTCAAATAACAGGACGATCGTTTTTTTATTTGAAATGGCATACTGCTGGGCATATAAAAGATCCTGTTCAAGCGCCTTGAAGAAAAGCTGAGCAGGTTTTTGACTTTGAAATGGCTGAAGGATGAAAACAGCGGTCCCTGTCATCACAGTAACGATGCTGATTACGATGACTGTTTCCATAAGCGTGAACCCTTTATTCGGCTGCAGGCGCCTCACCGACTTTGCCATCAGCATCAATGGTAAGCGCCGTGCCATTAGGACATGCTGGTGCTTCTTCAAGGTACCCTGCCGTCACAAGTGCTTCGATTGTCGCAGTCTTTTTCGTTTCAATCTGATAGGCGGAGGCTTGGGCCTGAACCGTATTTTTCAGTCCTTCACACCCTTTGCTCTGGATGTTTGCATGATGCTTTGTAATATTGGGAATGGTGATCAAAAGCAGTACGGATATGACAAGAAGGACAATAAGCATTTCAATCAGTGTAAATCCCTTTTCATTTTTAACCATAAATCAGACTCCTTTCCCTTTATAAAGCTTCCATCATGTGATACATGGGCATGATCATTGACAGGTACATGATCAGCACTGTAATTCCCACTGTGATATAGGCTGCAGGCTGAATCATCATCAGCCATTTCATAGTTTTGTCTTCTAGCCTTTCAAGGACAAACTGGCTGTATGTATACAGCTCTCTTGCAAGCCTTCCGTTTGCTTGTCCGTGGCCGACGACCTGACTCATTTCCTTTTCGTAAAAACAGTTAAGGCTTATGAGGGTTTCAAATCTCTCCCCTTTTTTTAAATGTTCAATAAACCATTTTGCTTCATCTCTGTAAAACGGAAGAAAATTCTGATGTTCAAAAACCTTGAGTGATTCATAAATCGATAAACCGCTTTTCAGAAGATTGCTCAGCTGCAGGGAAAAATAGTAGCTGTTAATAAGGATAATGATTTTTTTCCAGATTGGAATTTTCAGCATAACCCTCATTTTCCTCTGAGGTTTAAAGGCTCTCAGCCGGACCATATAATATACACCGCCAAGCATCAGGAAGACGAGGCTTCCAATCATCGCTAATTTTACTGCTTCAAACAGGAAAAATAGAAAATGTGTCAAAAAACTGGGCTCTAGGTTCATCGAATGGTAGATCTGCTGAAACTGAGGGGCAATAACAGATTGTGAGAGGTAAAAGAGAATTCCAATTGTAAAGAAGAGAAAAAGAGGATATTGCATGACCTTCTTCCATTTTTCGTGCTGTACGACTTTTCTGCTGAGCATATCTCCCGCCTCTTTAAAGGCGGCATCCAAATCCCCGTGCTTTTCAGCAAAATACAAATAGCTCAGGACTTCACGGTGAAAGGATAATTCTTCAAAAGCCGACCGGATGGACTGGCCTGCAGAGAGCCTCCGCAGACAATGAGCCACATCCCCGCTTTTGTCTGTCCGAAGATCAATTGAAGTAAATGTTAATGCTTCATTTAATGTGTAGCCCTTTTCTAAAAGACTGCTCATCCTCTTCAGAAATTGAGATTGCTCCTTAAGGCTCCATCTTTTTTTAGTCTTCATATGCATACATCCATTTATGAAGAGCATAGGAGGGCAAGTACCCAAGGGCAATTCCCTTTTTTATCGCATCCCTTAAGGTGGCATAATCACATTCGACCTTTTCTCCCCGGGCTTCTTTTATGGCAAGAGTAAGATTTTTACCGTACAGCATTTCAAAGATTCCAAGTCTCCTGACGTTCCTCATTTTTTTACACTGCGGCGAGCATTCGCCCTCGCAAAATGGACATTTAACCCCGACAAGCCTCTGAGCAACGACCGCGAGAAAAGTCTGCTCAATTTCAGACAGGCTTACATCAAATTCAAGCATTCTGTAAATGGCGCCTTTGGCATCTCTTGTATGCATCGTCGACAGCACCAAGTGCCCAGTGAGCGCTGCCCTGATTGCAATTTGTGCGGTTTCCCGGTCTCTTATTTCACCGACCATAATAATATCCGGGTCGTGCCTGAGTATGGCCTTTAGCCCGACAGCATACGTGATCCCCGCTTTTTCATTAACCTGTACCTGCAGAACCTCGGAGCTTTTCGTTTCAACCGGATCCTCAAGCGTTATGATGCTGCGGTTAAAATGTTTTTTTGCATAATGAATGAGAGAATAGAGAGTTGTTGTTTTTCCGGAACCGGTTGGACCGGTGAAAACCATTAAACCGTGGGAATGATTTAGAAAAGAGAGAAGTTTTTGTGCGGACTGCGGAAAAAGCGACAGCTTGGTGACGGAAGGGATGCAATCATTCGGGAGGATTCTGATCACTAGACTTTCTTCAAAAACGGTAGGAAGAGTGGACATGCGAAGCTGAACATTGATTGCCTGATTTGACAGAGCAAGTGAACCGTTCTGCGGCCTCCTCCTCTCGCCAATATCCATAGATGCAAGAAATTTAAAATGTGCGATGATCCTGCCGCAGACTTCTTTGCGGATAATCCTCTTTTCAATGAGATCATCATCGATTCTGTATTGAATGACCGCGTCTGTTTCCCTGGGAACAAAATGAATATCAGAAGCGTTAAGCTCACAGGCTTCTTCTACAATTCTTTCACTGAGCAATTCGATGGAATTCATGATTTCCTCCTTTCTGTTCGGCTACTGAAAGCCTACCTCATTTAAGGAGATAACGCACATGGCGAAAAGGTAATTTTCTGGACGATTCAGGAGTTCTATAAGGGTGAAAAACTCATTTTCCCCTGGATGAAAAACAAAAAATAGAGCGGCAATGAATAATTTTACAAGTTCTGCCCATACTGTATAAAGTCTTTAATGGGCTATAGCCAAGCGGTAAGGCAACGGACTTTGACTCCGTCATGCGCTGGTTCGAATCCAGCTAGCCCAGTCAGAAATGTGGAATCGCCCGGTTAGCTCCGGGAGTCAGATAAGGAAACGGCGGTATAGGCGCTTTTTGCCTATACCGCCGTTTCTGTTCTGACAGAGGAGTTGGGCGATGGAGCTGGACACCACGAAAAGCGGAATCGCTCGTTTAGCTCCGGGAGCCAGATAAGAATCCGGCGGAAAAGTCCGGTTTTGACTTTTTAGACGGATTTGTTCTGGCAGAGGAGTTGAGCGATGGAGCTAGACACAACGAAAAGCGGAGCCGACTGTTCAGCCCTGACAGGCAGAAAAGAAATCCCCGGAAAAGTCCGGGTTTGACTTTTTCGGGGATTTTGTTCTGACGGAAGGGCTAAGAGGCGGAGCTGGACACCACGAAAAGCGAAATCGCCCGGTTAGCTCTGAAGGACAGAAAAGGATCCGACGGAAAAAGCCGGGTTTGCTTTTTGCGGCGGAGCCGTTCTGGCCGAGGAGTTGGGCGATGCAGCTGGACACCACGAAAAGCGGAGCCGACTGTTCAGCCCTGACAAAAGTCGGTTCGGGATGTTCAACCTTTGCACAATCACCAAACAGCAAAAAAACCTGCGGATACAATATCCGCAGGTTTTTTAAGCGTTTCTTTTCGCATAATAAATATATGGCTTCCTCTTTGATTTGAGCAAGGATGGTTTTAGATAGTAAACCCTGTACCCGCTGTTCAAGATTTCATAGTCAATATATTTCAGTTTGTTCTTTTTAGCAAACTCTTTGGAAGCTTTTTCAATGCTTGCTTCATCTGTAATAAAATTCGGGCTGGAGTAGTCAGTTGCTACGTTCCGGTTGCCAATGCCTTCAAGGAAAAATTGAATTTCTGTCATCATCATTCCACCCTTTTCGTTCTTTATAATGAACTGTCTGTATTCACTATACAAAGAAAAGGCAGAAATGAAAATCTTTAAATTCGGTCAAATATTTAAATTATCACAGCTTAACTAGGTATTTCTTCATATTTCTCATGAATTCTTATTATTTTGTTCCCTATAAAGAACGTAAGGACTTTTTATGAAACGGATTTCTGTACTTCTTTCTTTTTAGAAAGCTTTGTCAGTGCTTGAGGGTTATAGCCGACAACCAGTTTTTTTCCGTCTGTGATAATAGGCCTTCTCAGAAGTTTGGGCTCGTCGATAATCAGTTTTATCACATCTGAAAGCGGCAGTTCATCTATATCCAGGTTCAGTTCCTTGTATGTCTGGCTGCGGGTCGCTAGAATCTCATCCATACCGTCTGTTGTAAGCTGAAGGATTTTTTGAAGTTCTGAATAAGTAGGAGTTTCGCGAAACAAATGTTTTTCATTGAAATCAACGTTATGTGCCTTAAGCCAATGCTTTGTCTTTCTGCATGATGTACAGCTCGGATAACTATAAAAAACCAATTCGTTCATTGTCTTCATCTCCCATTTTATATTGTTTTTTTATGATCAATTTTGCTTAGACGACAGCTGTTCAACTTGTATAAACCGATTGTACAGCAATTGTTTAACTTTTGTACAGCAATAAGCCTCGAATTCAACAAACTTTTTTTTAGGTTTGTTTACACTTTGTGACATAATTGGTACTTCTAGAATGTAAACGCTATTTACAAGGGTGTTGGACGTACATTATAATAAAAAAAGTGATGGACTTAGGGACTTAACAAAGGAGGGATTGACATATGGATCGCATGTTCCGAGTATTAGGCTTCTGGACTGGCATCTTTGCTGTCATGTTTTACCTGGGAGATATGAAAACGACTTCATTATTATTCTTCGGTCAGACGGGATTTTTCGTGTTTTTATCTTATCTTAAACTTTCTGAGCGCATGTACATTTACGTGTTCGGCGCATATTTAACGATTTTCTTCGTGGGCTTTACATATTGGACTACATTTATGATGGTTCCTGGGCAAGGCGGTCACTAAGATCAAACCCCAACAAACTTATCAATACAAAAATGGTGACCTGCAAATTGCAGGTCACCATTTTTTATAAATGTCTTCAGTCAGGCACTCAATTCCTTTGCCATGCAGATACACATGAAACGCAGAACTGATGCCGCCCGGCATGATCAGGTCTCTTACAGCTCTGTTTTGTTTGGCAGACGGGCTGAAAGGATCCCTCTGGGAATGCTCATGAAGAAATGAAAGGATTCCCGCATTCATCAGAAACTGATCCTGCCTTTCTTTCACGAGCAGATTCCACCCAAGCTCTTCCGCTTTTTTCTCATAAGCATCAAAATGGATATGTGTTGTGATATCCATTTCAAACGGGTGCAGAAGCGGCGGCATCATTTGATGTTTGAAATATCCCCTCATGCTCCCCTGCTTTCTTGCAGGAGTGTGCCACTCTGCGTTTGTGTAGCCATAGTCCGCCATTGCGATGACAGCAGCCTCACAAGCATGATCCAGCATCCGCATATAGCTGAGCATAGACAGCGGCACTTCAAAACGCTGGCCTTCTGAGAGCTGAATATTCTGCCACAGCAGGAAAGAAACAATCTCCTCATTTTTGAGAGGCTCGAATTCTTCAACGAGCACGCCATTTTTATAAGCCACTTTCACTTCAGCAAGCTGTGAATCTATTTTAGCAACTACATGTACAGGGAAGGCATCAAACAGTTCATTTGAGAAGATAATGCCTCTGAAATTTTCCGGAAGCTGCTCCTGAACAGAAACGGCAAGGTGTGCACACCTCTCCATTTGAAGGTTTCTGTGAAACCCGCTTCCTTCAACAGAAATAACCGTTAAAGCCTTATAAGTATGAGGTGAACACTTCTTCCATTCCAAAAGGAGTGCTTCAAGAAATCTCCCTGTGCCCCCCCCGATTTCACAAAACGCCGGTTCAGCAAGGTCTTTTTCAACAATCCTGGAAAAAAAGGCTGCAAATACTTTCGCATAAACATCCGAGACATTGCTTGAGGTGTAAAAGTCTCCGCCTTTTCCTATCTTTTGCCGGGTTCTTGAATAATAGCCATGCTCAGGATGATAGAGGACAAGGTTCATATACTCCGCATATGAAATAGAGCCTCCCTGCCGGTCAATCAAATCGAAGACAAGCTGTTTCATGGCACTTCCTAAAAACCGTTTAAAAATGGATTGCTGTCCATTTCGGCTCCTATCGTTGTATCCTGTCCGTGTCCAGGCAGCACGACCGTGTCTTCAGGAAGGTTCAGCAATTTGTCATGAATGCTTTTAATCAGCTGGCGATGATTGCCTTCTGGAAGATCCGTCCGGCCAATGCTGCCCGCAAAAAGAGCATCTCCCGAGACGACAAATCCGCTTTCCTCAAAGTAAAAGGAAATGCTTCCCGGTGAGTGGCCCGGCGTTTCCAGCACTTTGCAGGAAAAAGACCCCGCATTCAGAATGGTTTCCTCATCAATTAGATAGTCGGCATCTTCAGCTGCAATGGACTGTCCAAGAAAAGCGTTTGACCCGTTCTTAGCGGGATTTCCAAGCCATTTTTTTTCATGTCTGTGTATGTAGACAGGAATTTTGTATTCATTGCGCAGGTCGTCAACTGCGCCGATATGATCAAAATGGGCGTGTGTCAGAAGCACAGCCATTGGCTTCAGGCCGCGTTTTTGCAGGTGCTGAATCAATTTATTCCCTTCGCTTCCCGGATCAATGACCAGGCATTCCTTTTCGCGGTTAGAGATTATGTAGCAATTTGTTTGGAGAGGACCTAAAGGCAGCTGCTCCCAATTCATATAAACACCCCGTTGCATGCATTTTCTTTCTATTCTACACTAAAAAGGGAAACAACTAAAAGAAGGAGAGGCTGAAAAAGGGTGAAAAGATTATGGGGAATCGAATGGACCAGTGATGCCTCTGCTGAAGATATTCAGGAATATGACTGGATAGACAGAGCGGATATGATCACGGTAACAGACTGCAGCCGTCTTGTCACACAGCTGAAAGAAGAAAAACATACTCTGATAGAGGATGTTCATGAGCTGCTGCAGACAGATCTGAGTGTGCTGTACGGTACATTTACTGATTATGGTTTTACAAGTGAAGCCGGCCGCAACTATTTTCTTTCAGAGATGATCCTTTCGTTCAGACTCACAAGCCGTGATCCTCTCCAGGAACGCATGTGCAGACTTCAGACAGAGGAGCACCTGATTGCAGAGAATGGCAGCGTTTTATTCACAGACGCAGACAATTTGGAGCTCATGAAAAAAATGGCTGATTCATATGGGGTCTGCATAGAATTCGGGCCTCGACAAACAGAATGAAAACGTTTAAACTATTAAAAGGAATATTTTGCTTTTCTTCATGATTTTATGAAACGACTTACATACGTCAGGGGGCTACAAATATGGGGTTAGTTATTATTTTTGCTCTTGTTACATTGCTGTCTGTGCTCGGATTGCTGCGCTCGTTTAAAGACAAAAATGTAATGGGCATTGTTTTCGCCGGCGGAACACTTGCTGTTTTCGGATGGTTTACTGTTATGACCATTCTTCACCATGGATTTCCGACTGCTCACTAATAGGCAGCAAAAAACGGCCATACGGGGTGCACATGCACTCTGTATGGCCGTTTTTGTTTTTACTCTTGATGGGCATTTACACTTTTAAGCTTGCTTTCCATTGTAGACGGTTTGTCTCTCCGGTCATCAATGCGGATATTGGTGGCTACTCGTTGAATCCCTTTCTCAAAAGGAGACTCGTGAATCGCCTGAATGACTTCAAATAAATCCGGCAGCTCCCCTTCGATAAGTGTATTCATCGGGGTAAGCTGAAATTTAATCTTGCCTTCTGCTTCATATCCTCTGAGGATTTTTTGAACTGCTGCTACATATTGGCTTACACTTGCCGTTTCGGTGCCTATTGGTATGACGGTTACATCTGCTATGGCCATGTTCGTTCCTGCCTTCTTTTTTCATTTAACGATACTCTTAATTTCACCATCTTTCAAGTGAATGAGCTTTTCCCGGTACGATCCGTACAGGGCATATTTCCCGTCAGGTGAAAGGCTGATCGGACTGTTATCGACATTCCGGGTGATGACCTCCATTGATGCTTTTTCCGGGTCAACAGCAGTCAAATCGAACTTCCCTTCCGTATCTCCCGGAATAAAAGTATAGAATACACCTTCCGCAGTGTCATATTCAGGAATAAGCCACTCGGAGTATAAAGGAGTTAATGGAACGTCAAACGAATAGAGAAGTTCTCGGTTTTTGAAAAATAAATACGTGCCGGTTGATTCCTCTTCGTTCTCTACTTTTATTGAAAATGTGTATTCCCCAAAATGCGCATGTGAAATAATGTGTTCATCAAGAATCCGCTCTTCCTTTGTCTGCAGAGAATAGGCTGCAAGGGGAGCTGTGAGCTGCGGTTCTGCTTCATTCCATTTCAGATAAGTGATTTCATCATCAGTGAGCCACTGAATAAAGGGAAGCTCGACCGGATTTTTTTCAAGCGAATAATCACTCATTGAAAGGAGAAATGTTTCAAATGACCAGTTTTCATCAAAAGCTGTAATGAAAAGTTTTTCTCCTGATGGACTCCATGACAGATTCAGTTCAGTTGACGGGAATGACCGCTCTGTTCTGATATTTCCTGATTGATCAAGGATCGTGATGCTTGCCTCATAGCTTGAAGGGCTGGAGTGAACGGCGAGCAAGCCCGCCTCCCGGTTGATTGACAATTGAACGATGGATGCCTTTGTTTCAAAAAACGGTTTTCTTTCTCCTGTGAACAAATGGTATTGGTAGACGACGGATCCGCCGGCATTTTCGCTTAAATAATAAATACTGCTTTCATCTGCCCAATCTTCAGCCGAAAAGAATTCTGCATCCGAAAGCGGGACGGCATCTTTTTCTGCTGCCTTGTCTGCAGACATGTCTTTCTCATTCGTTTGCTCTGATTTAACTTCCTTTTCGTCCGGGACATCCCGAGATTGATGAGGCTCCTGCGAGCAGCCGGCAGCAAGCATGACAATAAATAGTAAAACGGTAAATAGTCTGGCTCTCATCATCTCGTCTCCCCTCTTCTTATCTTGTAATACGTTCAGACTTGCTGAAAAGTTTCAGGATTTCAGCATATATAATGAAGCCCAGAAAATGCCTCTGCTTTTTTTGTAAATTTCATCGAACTGACTGAGCGGAAGAGGATTCACTCCCGTCCCAAGCTCTATAGTATACCCGCATTTCTTCTTCTCCAAAACAAACCAGTCCCTGAATCCAGCGTGACTGTCAATGGTTCTGATCGCTTTATAGCCGCTCTGCCTGCTGAATTCTTTCACGATGATGCCCGCTTGTTCCGGCTCACAGTTCATATATCCCCAATAGATTTCTTCTCCCTGGGTATGAACAGCCACAACCATATCAAAATTCTCTGTGTCCGCAAGCTTTGCCATCATAATGGATTCCGGTTCAGTCAACGGTGCGTCACCCGGGTAGTCCCTTGAAGACGGAGCTTTAGGAATTTTTCTCTCCTTTTCAATCTCCCAGTTCGCAGGATATTGATTGTTCAGATCAATTCCGTTAATATTCGCCTTCCACTGTTCAAAATCAAGGCTGTTATTGTTCATGTGAAGCGTCGAATGATAGTGCGGATGATCAGACGGCAGACCGTTCAGTACAAGCTGTACACCGTCAGGATTGACCATCGGGACAAAAGAAAGGGATACTTGCTGATATAAATCCATTGCGGAATGACCTTCAAATGACCCTCCGTCAACAATCGCTTCTAAATATTCATGAAGCCAGTTCATCAGAACAGATGTTGTAATCCATTCATTTGCATGAAAGGAGCCGTTCATATGAACTTTTTTGGGTCCGTTTCCAATTTTAAGCTCATACACTGGCAGACCCAAAACACTGTGTCCAATGGTCCGCTTTTCTACAAAAGGATAGGCATGAAGGATTTTTTCCAGATCTTCAAGCAGAACAATGTAATCATATGCTCTCTTCTTTTGGATAAACTCAGGTGATGGCGGCAGTGGAAGCTGACCCTCATAAAAGTCTATTATATTCCTAATATGCGGTGCATTGAAAGTGGACGATATGTGACATTTTACATTATCGGTAAAAGGTATGCGGAGCGTCTCTCCTGAAAGGATGCAGGCTGCGGAACATGCTGGATTTGCCTCAAACAGGAGCTGTTCATGTATATTCAGCAGATGGGACAGTTCTTTTAAATGTGTATCCCTTTTTACTCTGACAATCATTACAATCCCCCCAAAAAAATGTGCTTATATTCAGCATATGATTGCATGTAGGCTTTCTTGTTAAAGCATTTTCTCAAGGGGATCAAATAGAATAAAAAAAGCTTTGGCACAGGGCCAAAGCTTTTGCAGGTTTATTCTTGTTTTTCATTTTCCTTTTTCATTTCATCATAGAAACGAAGCAGGTCACCATAGATGATTTTATCGGAGTAGTTAAGCTCCTGTTTCGCTTTATCCATATATGGTTCACATGCATCCTTGTCTTCAGCAGGCTCCTCTGTTGATTTGTCGTAGCAGGTGCCGCTTGTGTAGACAAATTTGTCTGTGATGAAGCTTCCATCACGCAGAACCGTAAACGGAAGTTTATCTTTTGAGAAAAGATCCTTGCCGAATTCAATCTCATCTTTCGTCTCTACGCCAAGCAAATGCATGAGTGTAGGACGAATATCAATCTGACCTGAAACATCAGAAATGGTTTTAGGATTCTTATCTGTCACCCCAGGAATGTGAATGACAAAAGGCACTCTCTGAAGCTGAATTTCATCGTACGGCGTCACTTCTTTGCCGAGGAATTCGCCCATGGCTGCATTGTGGTTTTCAGAAATGCCGTAATGGTCGCCATAAAGGACGATAATAGAGTTCTCGTAAAGACCTTCATCTTTTAGTTTTTGAATGAAGTGTTTTAAGGCCTCATCCTGGTAGCGCACAGTCGGGAAGTAATTATTCAGCGTTTTGCTGTTTGAGTTAAACTCATCCACCATTTTGTCTTCTTCGTTCAGTTCAAACGGGAAATGGTTGGTAAGCGTAATATGCTTGCTGTAAAATGGCTGGGGAAGCTCTTTCATATGGTCAACAGACTGTTCAAAGAACTCTTTGTCTTTTAATCCCCATCCGACAGAATTTTCTTCATTTACCTCATAGTCGTTTACATCAAAGAACCTGTCATACCCGAGTGTCTGATACATGATGTCACGGTTCCAGAAGCTTTTATTGTTGGCATGGAAAACGGCCGAATAGTATCCTTGCTCTTTAAGCAGCTCAGGAGCCGCTGCATATTCGTTGTTGCTGTTTGTAAAGAATACTGCTCCCCGCCCAAGCGGATACAATGAATTCTCTACGATAAATTCAGAATCGGACGTTTTACCCTGTCCTGTCTGATGATAAAAGTTGTCAAAGTTGTAGCTTTCACCGATAAAATCATTTAAGAATGGCGTGATTTCTTTGCCGTTAATGGTTTCGTTAATGACAAAGCTCTGAGTTGATTCCAGTGAAACCAGGATAACGTTTCTGTCTTTTGCGATTCCGAACATGTCTTTATTCGGTTCTTTTTTATTCGCTTTTACATAGTTCTCTATTTCAGTAAGACTGTTGCTGTCTGCAAGAGCCCGCTGTGCAGATGTTTTGGACTGCAGCACGCCGTCATAAATGTGGAAATTGTAGACGCTGATGTTTTTCACAAGCATCTCACGGTCAAAGGAACGTGTAAGCAGCTGCGGACGTTCTGTCTCAGCCAGTCCAAGGTTAAAGAAAAAGATTCCGGCAACAAGCAGATAGAAGGCCGATTTTTCTTTTCTTGTGACGGCGGCATCTGCCCGAAAGCGCGGACGCTTCATAAGCCAGGCAAGAATGACAATGTCAACAAGCAATAGCAGATCAAGCGGTTCAAACAGGGAGGAAATGCTGCTTCCCAGGTCACCCATATTGCTTGTCTGAAAAAGAACCGGAATTGTCAGGAAGTCATTGAAAAACCGGTAAAAAACAATGTTGGCAAGCAGGACAAACGTAACGATCATGCTTGCAGCAAGGATATAGCGGTTGCGGTTCTTCTCTTTCATGAACAGGCCAAAGCCGAATATAAACAAAAGAAAGCTCAGGGGGTTAATAAACAGGATAAACTCCTGGGTGAAATTTTCAATTTTGATATCAAAGCTAGTTTTGTAGACAACGTATGTTTTGATCCACATGAACAATGTCGCGATAAGCAAAAATGAAATTTTTGAAAATGATTGGATACGCATTTCATAACCTCCTCATTCGTTAGAACCTGCGCAGTCAAGATTTCGTTTTTTTTATTTTTTTAAAATTCTCTTTAATTTCCATAAATTAGGCAGATTAAACAACTAAACCATATCTTAATACTTCTTTAACAAAAAATCAATCGTTTTTAACACTTAGCTTACAATAGGATGATAGAATTGTAATGTTGTTCAGCTTATTCGTTTTACCCTATAGTTAGACGTATAAAACCCAAAAAGGTTTCAAAAATGCCAAAGTAAATATCTTCTGAATATTCTTTAAAATAAGAAAGGAGCCTTATCTGCTTTGATAAGGCTCCTTTTAGTATTGCTTGCTCAGGGTTTTATATGCGATTAAACCGCGGAAAGTTTTGTTTTTACAAGCCACGCTCCGCCAATAACGCCAGCATCATTGCCAAGAGTTGCAATGGATATAGACGCGCCTTCAGCCACACGCGGGAATGCATAACGCTTGAAATACTTTTCTGTGTTTTTTCTTAAGTGCTCTCCGGCTCTTGAAACTCCCCCGCCGATTACAATCTTCTCCGGATTCAGACCGTTTGAAAGGTTTGCAAGTGCAAGTCCAAGCTGTTTCGTAATATACTCAACAACTTCCGATGCAAGAGCATCTCCCTGTTCAGAAGCTTCAAAGACATCTCTCGACGAAATGCTGCCATTTTCGGCATAAAGGGTTCTGAGGCTGCTCTGTGCATCACTTTCGCTCAGTTTTTCAACGGCAAGTCTTACAATGCCCGTTGCAGATGCAATTGTCTCTAGACAGCCTTCTTTTCCGCAGTTGCAGGGTGCTCCGCCTTCAGTCACAGAGGTAATGTGCCCTATTTCTCCCCCTGCACCGTTTACACCATGCACAACAGTTCCGTTTGAAATGATGCCGCCGCCGACTCCCGTGCCAAGCGTAACACAAATAACATCCGTCGCTCCGTCTCCGGCTCCCTTCCACATCTCGCCGATCGCTGCGATGTTTGCATCGTTGTCAATAACGGCTCTAAGGCCTGTTTCAATTTCAAGATGATGCTTTAGCGGGTAGTTCTTCCAGCCGAGGTTCACTGTTTCATACACAAGTCCTGTTTCTAAATTCACAGGTCCGGGTGCACCCATTCCGATGCCGGCAAGCTTTGCTTTTGTCTGGCCTAGTTCTGCAAGTTTGGCGTCAATTGCCTTTGCAATATCTGTCGTAATGGTTTTTCCGCTTTTATCTGTAGGGATCTCCCACTTTTCGATCATTTCGCCGTAATGGCTGATAAATGCCATTTTAATTGTTGTACCGCCAAGATCTATTCCAACCAGCCATTTATCTGTCATAATATGTCATCCTTTTTTGTTGTAGTCTTTTGAGAAACCGTTTGCACAATCATTTAAAACAGCAGGAGCTATTTCTTTTCAAGAACCCGCTGCCTTTCCTGCCTCAGAAGCAGGATCGCCATTTGGTAGTCCTTTACGTCCATTAGGTTTGATTCATATATTTGCCTGATTTCCATTTCCATCAGTTCAAGATCAGCTGCTCTGTCTCCAATATATATGATCGTTCCCATTTTTTTCAGAAACTGCTGAATATCGTAAATCGTTTTCATAAATACACCTGCTCACTTCAAAGATATTCTGCATGAACCTACATAAAAGTATAAAGGATTGTCACTTTCCGTCAAGAGAATATTTTTCAATTCAAAACTAGAACAAATTTTTTACGGGAACAAAAAAAGAGCGGGACCCGCTCTTCGCTACAATCCATTTATCAGGAGTGAACCATATAGATACAGTCCCCCCGTAAAAAACAATGCAAGAACAGCTCCTGTCAGCCGCAGTCCCCATTTCTTCTGTTTGGGCAGCTGCACCATCAAAGCTGCAAGAAATCCTCCTGCAAGACCTCCGATGTGACCGGCGTTATCCACTCCGGGAAATGCAAAGCCAAAGAGAAGATTCAAAACGATAATGAAGATGACATTTGTTCCAATTGTCCTGAAAAACAGCTTAGGCTTGGCAATGCCCATATAGAGCAAGGCTCCGAAACAACCAAAAATGGCGCCCGAGGCCCCGGCGGATATAGAAGGACTGAATGCAAAGCTTGCGAGCGTTCCTGATGCTCCCGCAAACAAGTAAATAAGCAGAAACCTTACAGACCCGTACATCCTCTCAACCGCACCCCCTATATAAAGAAGCGCCAGTGTATTCATCAGCAGATGAAGGATTCCGATGTGAAGAAGAATGGGAGTGAACAAACGCCACCATTCCCCGTCAGCAAGCAGCGGGTTGTATTTCGCCCCATAGTCAACAAGCGTCTGAGGATTTTGGCTGCCTCCTGAAGCTTCAAGAAGCATAAACATGCCGACCTGCAAACCGATAAACAAATAGGTAAAAAGAGGTTTTCCATAACGGAAAAGCTGCCTTTCTTCATTCGCTTTCTTGTTTGAATGAAAGATGGCCTCCTTCTTTAACAAGCTTATGTCTGCTTCTTCTGCATCTTCTAAAAACGACAGCCTTTTCCCAAGCAGCGCTCCAAGATAGTCAATCATTTTCTGCTCATTGTCTTTATGGATAACAACCGATTTAATGGTTATTTTTCCTTCCTGATGCGGTTTTTGGATCCGGTGTTCCCAATCATCGACAGGCGGATAGGTAGAAAGATAAATATTCAGAAGCTGGACAGGATGCTTGAATGTTTGCGCGCGTAGCCTATCCATTCTGAATGCGGTTCTCTCGATATCCTGCTGAAGCTGACTGCCCCAGTCCAGGTCAATCTGCAGGATGCGGATCAGCTGAAACTCTTTATTTTTATTTGGAGCAAGCAGCACTTCTTGATCATCGTCCGAAAGACGGATGATCTGATCGTTATGCCGCGTGACAGCATCATGAACATATTTCCAGAAAAGCTGTTCCTGCCTCATTCCCATATGCTTCTCTCCGACCTTTTTAAATATAGTATACCAACTCCATGCATCCCTGTTAAGAAAAGCGCCTGTTCCTTAATCTGATGAAGCCTGCAAATCCGCCTGCACAACAGGTGTTCCAGAGGTCTTCCTAATGCCTGTGATTATGTATATGTATGCAAAAAGACAAAAAAGCACCTGCAGGAGGCGCTTTTCAGCGGAAAACACGGAACATAAACTTATTTCGGATAAACGGTATCCTCATCGACAGCTGTATAAATTGGTGCCGGATGGCCGGGCTGCTCAGAACGGCATTCATCAGCCTGTAGCGGTACTGATAAAAGACAAGAGCTCCGAGTATAGTCAAAAGTACAGAATTCACCTTTCGCATGATCATCCCTCCTGCTATTACTCTCTGCGGGAGATCACGGTTTTATCCATACATCATTCACTTTCGGTTAATAAAAAAGAAATACAAGCAAAGCTGCACCAAGGATCGCGGTGAAATTAACGGCATCATTATCAAGAAAGCCGCCCGTTTTCACTCCTTCTGTACCGCAGTGCATCTTTTTTTCTGTTACTTTTCCGCATGAAGGGCATTGAAACTGAACCTGAACTGCCGCACCGAGAAATGTATCGAGCAGATTTCCGGCAAAGCCTATAAGAAAGATCAGATAGAACTCCATTGGCTCAAGGGAAAAAACAGCATATGCGCAAAGCGCTATCAGCCCGGATCCTGCCGCTGCGGCTGCTGTGCCGAGAACGCTGACTGCGCCTGATGTTCCTTTCTCCACTTGTTTAAAGGAAAAAATCATTCTCGGCTTTTTTCTGCTCAATGTTCCAATCTCTGAAGCCCAGGTGTCAGCATTTGCAGCAGCAATTGCAGCGCTGTAGACAGCAAATCCCCCCTCAAATGGAAAAAATGCATACAGAATGCTTAAAAGTGAGGCAGCACCTCCATTTGCAAACACTTGAACGGCATCCCTCTGATCTCCTTTAACAAGTATTTCTTCAACACTCGCTTTTTGATTCCGCTTGTACTTGCTCCATAAGCTTGAGCTTCCAAAAAAGACGCCAAGCAATATCAGTCCCGGATATCCAAAGCCTGCATAAATGGAGACGCCGGTACAAGCCGCTGCCGCTGCACCGCCAAGCGTTAAAGACTTCAGCTTAAATCCTGCAGCAGAAATGCCCAGAATAAACAGAATGGCAATTGAAAGATCAGCCACTTGTTATGATCACCTCATCTTCAGTTATGATCTTCCTGACCGGAATATCATGATGTTCAGCAGGAAGCTCAGGCAAAATTTGTTCAGAAAAGGCAAGAGAGACCGTCATCCCGCCAAACGAAGGAAGATACCGGTCATAATAGCCTCCACCGTAGCCGATCCGGTACCCCAATTTGCTAAAACAAACCCCGGGAACAAATAGAAGATCCATTTCGTCAGGCGTCACTAAGGATGTTTTTGAAACAGCGGGTTCCTTCAAGCCATAATAAACAATCTCCAGCTGATCTTCTGATGTATACGTGCGAAATTCCATTTCCCTGGTTTTCGGCAGGCATCTCGGAATAGCTACACGCTTGTTCATCTGCAGCGCTTTTTCAATGATACTATTTGTGTCTACTTCCATGCCGCGTGAGATTGTAATGCCAATCGTCTTGCTGTCTTTCCAGCAGGAAGATTGAAAGAGTTGTTTATGTATACGCCCGCAAAGGCTCCTGTATGTATCAGGGTTCATCTCCGACATTTGGTCCAGCATTTGTTTTCTCAATGTTTTTTTCAGCATCAGCCATTCTCCCTTTGCTAAAATGCGCGTAAAAAAAAACAGCAAGGAAAAAATTCCTGCTGCTTACTTTGTTTCGCGGTGCAATGTAACCTTTTTCTCTCTAGAGCAGTATTTTTTAAGCTCCATACGATCTGGGTTATTACGTTTATTCTTTTTAGAAATGTAATTACGTTCGCCGCATTCTGTGCAAGCCAATGTAAGATTAACGCGCATGTTGATTTCCCTCCAAACTGAAAAAAACTTATACTAAATCAGACTTAACTATAATAGCATTTTTAAAAAATAAATGCCACATTATTTTCATATTTTATTTCATACAGATGTTAGGAATTTTTTTTCGTGTACTCCTGCCAGGCATTTGCCGTCTCCTCATTCATATCTGCGAGAGCTGAGTGATCCTGAATCTGGCACTGCCCGATCATCCCGCCAAGACTGCACGATTTTCCTATATAGCTGTTTTCCCAAAGAATGGAATGTGTAACGGAAGATTTTTCGTGGATGATGGCTGATTCAGACAATACAGTGTGAGGACCCACTGTAGCCCCTTCATGTATAATTGTATTGCTGCTGATATAGATTGGGCCCTTTAAGGTTACATCGTCATGGATGGTAACTCCGTCCTCCATCCAGATGCCCTTGGCAATCTCTTTTCCTCTTGGGGCCAGGTTCACCCGATGTTCAAGCATATCAAATTGTGCTTCGCGGTAATTTGAGAGAGTACCAATATCCGACCAGTACCCATCCGCTCTGAAAAGGGAGATGGTTTCTTTATTTCGGATCATTTCAGGAAATAGATCATTGCTGAAGTCACTGCATGTAAACTCTTCCAGATAAGAGAAAATGCTTGGATTGAAAATATAAATCCCCGTATTGATGGAGTGGTCTGAAAGGTCATTCCACTTCGGTTTTTCAAACATCCTGCTGATATGGGTTTCTTTTGAAAGCAGCACTCCGTATTCAATCGGGAGATCCAGCGGCTTTGTGAAAATCGTCGCAGCCGCACCGTGTGACAAATGATGATCAATGCCTGCTGTTAGATCAAAATCGGTCAGAATGTCCCCGCTGATGACAAGAAAGGGTTCTGTCAGAAGCTCTTCTGCAAGCTTGACGCTCCCTGCTGTGCCAAGAGGCATTTCCTCTTCACTGTATGTGATTCTGATGCCCCACTTCGAACCGTCTCCGAAATATGACCTGATGGCTGATGACAAGTAATGCACAGTCATAATAACATCATCTATACCATGCCTTTTGAGAAGCTCAAGGCTATATTCCAGTACGGGCTTATTCAATATGGGCACAAGCGGCTTTGGACAATGATTTGTAAGCGGTCTGAGCCGGCAGCCTTCTCCGCCTGCGAGGATAACAGCTTTCACTTTAGTCAGCTCCTTGTCTTTATGGAATTCAGCACTTCATATACTTCTATCACTTGCTCTGCAAACAGATCATGGGAAAAACGCCGCGAAACGTCAGACAACCCTTTCTTCGCAAGGCGATCTGCCCATTTTTTATTTGTGAGTGCCTCTAAGATAGCTGATGTTAAAGCTTCCGAATTCCCCCGCTCAAATAAAAGACCGTTTTCTCTATGCCGGATGATTTCTTTAAGTCCGCCGGTATCAGATGCAATTGTAAGCTTACCCGCTGACATGCTCTCAAGGGAGATCATTCCAAAGGGTTCATACAAACTTGGCACAACGGTCATCTCACAGTTCTTAAAAAATATATGAAGAGGTGCATCGTCTAAAAAACCAAGAAATATGACATGATCTTGAACGTTCAATTCTTTCGCTAGTTTTTCATATTCGCTGCGGAACGGCCCATCTCCTGCAATCATAAGCCTAATTTCAGGAAAACGCTTTAAAATTTCCGGCATGGCTGCAAGCAGCACTCCGAATCCTTTTTCGGGGACCAGCCGTCCCGCTGCAAAAATATATGGCTCTCCAGAGAATAAAAGAGGTTTTTTGTTTTTAGAATTTTTATCATTCATATTACTTTTCAGCGGATTTATTCCATTATAGATGACCGCAGACTTGCCTTGGGCCATTTCTAATTGGTCTTCAGCCTGTTTCTTCATATATTTGCTGCATACGATGACCCTGTCAGATTCTTTAACAAGTCTTTTTTCTTCCATAGTAATGTGTTTCTGCAGCCGGGTGCATGCTGACCCGTTTCGCCCTATTTCTGTCGCATGTATGGTTGCTGCAAGCGGAACTCCCCATACTTTCCTTACAGCCCGTCCGGCTCCGGCAGTCAGCCAGTCATGTACATGAACAAGATCAAATGAGAGGCATCTGTTTTTTTTCAAAAACTGAACGAAAGCAAAGTTCATGTTCAGTACCCACTCTTCAAGGCTGTTGCTTGTTTTATGCAGGGGTTTTAACCTGAATATGTGCAGAAAAGGCGCCGGGTTCTCATAGCCTGCCAGAGCGTGATCTGCTGCAGCAGTTAATAGAATGACTGTTTTCTTTTTTTCAGCGAGGGCTTGAACAAGGACATGCACATGACGGCCAAGCCCGCCAATCAGATTTGGCGGATATTCTGTTGAGATCATAAGAACAGAAGCGTGGAGTTTGAGGAGCGTGCTTTTGATCTCCTCCACATCCTCCATATTCGTGTTTATGTCCTTAAACTTTAGCGGATCTATTTCATCTGGAACATTCCCATAGGAGGTGTATCCGGAAAAGCAGCGTTCCCAGTTCGTCCTGGAAGAGGCCGATCGCCAATCTGAACTGCTGCCGCTGCCGGTTTCTCCATCAACGGAGTCTGATCTTGCAAGTGTAAGTTCCTTGTTTTGATCATATATGACAAGGTCGGCAAAGTAGGTTGCTTCAGTTCCAATGTATGGAATGAATGCGTGCCATTCATGTTGCAGCTCTATATCCTTATAAGCAAGAAACCCTTCTGCCTGCCTGAAAATGCGAATCTTTACTCCAAGGAGGGAAAACGCTTTGCCGAATAGAGCGGACACAATCCTTTGATCAGGCTCATCAATATGCAAGCTTGCATACAAACCTGACCGTTTTCTGACCAGACTGATTCCTGTCCCCTTTTCATGAATGATTTCCACTGCTATTCCCCTCTCTTCACTTGATTCATTGGCATTTCTCCCACACCCATTTCTCTCCTTATTATGACATAAATCCGGCAATGGAAAAAAGCTGATCCAATAGGGACAATTTTCGACAATATCTACGAATTTCCTTTAGTCCTTAAGCTTTTTGTGGTATAAAGAAAAAGGGAAAAAATATTAGAAGGTGAATAAAATGGAGATTATGATTATTGCCCTGTTTGCCGTAAGCATCCTTTTAATTGGCGTCTCATATTTTCAGAGAGATTCCGTTAAAGACATTGAACAGGAAGTAGAGCACCTGTCAGTATCATCTATGCAGGAGATCTACAAGCTGAAGAAAAAAGTCAGAGTTTTAGAAGAAGAAATTCTGCAAAACGGCCTTCAGCTTTCAGATTATGATTCAATTGATCCTCAAACGCTTCAGCGCATTGTTTTAAAGCATAATCAAGGATTATCCACTGAAGCCATTGCACGTTCTGAATACTTAAGCGAGGACGAAATCAGAGACATTCTTAAAAAGAATGAGAGGGTCCTCACATGAGCAGAAAAGGATTTCAATCGTTCGCAGCAGGAATGATTCTTTCCACATCTGTACTCGCTGCCACTCACTTTTTCGGAGAAACCAACGACAAAGCGACTGTGACTGTCGATAGAGAAGTAACTGAAAATGACATCAAAGAATACTTAATCAAAAACGGCCAGACGGCTGTTGATACGAAAGAATATGACGAATTGATCGCCTTTAAAGAAAAGGCCTTAATCGAAAAGCAAAAACAGGCTGAAAAACCGGCAGAAGAAAAACCACAGCAGGAAAACTATATCCTTAAAATTGTAGACGGCATGGCGACATCTGATGTTTCGCGCATTCTCGAACAGGAAGGCGTTATCGAATCAGCAAGCGAGTTTAACGATTTTGTCATAAACGGAAATTATCATACAAAAGTACGCATGGGAACATTCCAGCTTAAAAAAGGCATGAGCTTCAGCGAGATTGTAAATGTTCTTGTAAAATAACAAAGAGTGAACGCCAGAGAAATCAAGGCGTTCATTTTTCTATTCGGGATTTCCGTACATAAAAAAGCTTGCCGCATATGCGGCAAGCTTTTTTGATGGTTTAGGCATTAAGGTCGTATCTTCTGCCTTTTACGAGGTAAAGGACGCTTTCTGAGATATTTGTCGCATGGTCAGCCGTGCGTTCGATGTATCTGCAGACAAACATAAGCTGAGTAAGCTGCTGCATAAGCTCTTTGCGCTCAGGCATGATTTCAAGCAGTTCGCGGATTGTCTGGCCGTATAAATCGTCTACCTGATCATCCATCTCCGCTACTTGTTTGGCAAGGACAATATCTTCTTCGTTATATGCCTTTACAGACAGGGACAACATTTCCACAGCAATCGCATGCATTTTTTTAATGGTTTCAATCGGTTTAAACAAAGGCTCGTCCCCGATTCTGATTGTTGATTTTGCAATATTTACGGCAAAGTCAGCCATTCTTTCGATGTCGTTGGAGATTTTAATGGCAACAATTATTCTTCTCAGATCAATGGCAACAGGCTGCTGCTTGGCAATAAGAAGGATGGCCAGGTCATTGATTTCTTCATCCAGATCATCAATTCTTTCATCATTTTCGATAATTTCAAGCGCTGCTTCTACATTTCTTGTTTCAAGAGCACTGATTGCATCCGACAGCGATTTTACGGAAAGGCTTGCAATTTCATTTAATTTATCTTGAAGAATTTTAAGATCATATTCAAACTTCTCTCTTACTACCATGTCGCTTCCCTCCAATAGTATCATCATTCAGCAGTGTGTGTTTATTCTAGTAAATCATAAAGGAATAAGCCGTGCAAACTGATCGTTTTGCACGACTTACCTTTATTTAACCGAAACGTCCTGTGATGTAATCTTCTGTACGTTTATCAGACGGGTTTGAGAACAGCTTGTCAGTATGAGCATATTCCACGACTTCGCCGTTTAGGAAGAATGCTGTACGGTCGGAAATACGTGCAGCCTGCTGCATGTTATGAGTAACAATCACGATGCTGTACTGCTTTTTCAATTCCTGAACAAGCTCTTCAACTTTTAAGGTTGAAATCGGGTCAAGTGCAGATGTCGGCTCATCCATCAGGATCACGTCCGGTTCAATTGCAAGACAGCGCGCGATGCACAGACGCTGCTGCTGTCCGCCGGAAAGGCCGTATGCATTTTCTTTTAAGCGGTCTTTCACTTCATCCCAGATGGCTGCGCCTTTTAAGCTTTTTTCAACAATGGCATCAAGCGTCTTTTTATCACGGATTCCATGAATTCTTGGTCCGTATGCCACATTGTCATAAATAGATTTAGGGAACGGATTTGGCTTTTGAAACACCATTCCTACTCTTGTACGAAGGTCTTCAACCCCGTAGCCTTTGTCAAAGATATTTTTTCCGCGGTAGATAATTTTGCCTGATGTGCGGACTGTAGGGATTAGTTCAACCATGCGGTTCAATGTTTTAATGTAAGTTGATTTACCGCAGCCTGAAGGTCCGATAATCGCCGTTACTTCGTTTTCATAGATATCAAGGTCAATATTCTTCAGTGCCTGGTCATTTCCGTACCAAAGATTCAGGTTATCTGTTTTATAGACGATGCTTTTTTCTTTTTCAGCCTTCGCCGCAAACTCCTCGTTTTCCTTGCGCTCATTCACAACTTTTGTCATTTCCATCGTGTGAAACCTCCTTCATCCATTTAAAGCATAATTAATAATTTTTCTGGAATTTATTACGTATCAAAACTGCCACAGAGTTCATGACAATCAGGAAGATAAACAGAACGATAATACCGGCGGCAGCTACATCCTGGAAATCAGCCTGCGGTCTTGAAGCCCAGTTAAAGATCTGAATTGGCATAACGGTAAATGTACTCATTACATTTTCAGGCAGATAGTTAACAAATGCAAAGGCTCCTACAACAAGCAGAGGCGCTGTTTCTCCTATTGCTCTTGAGAAAGCAAGGATGCTTCCTGTTAAAATACCTGGTATAGCAGCAGGTAAAACAACCCTGCGGATAGTCTGCCACTTAGTTGCCCCCATACCGAAAGATGCTTCACGGAGCTCTTTAGGAACAGCTCTGATCGCTTCCTGAGACGCAACGACAATAACCGGAAGAACAAGAAGCGCCATTGTAAATCCTCCAGCTAAAATGCTTCTTCCAAGGTCAAAGTAACGGACAAATACAGTAAGACCCAAGAGTCCAAAAACGATCGATGGAACTCCGGCAAGGTTTGCAATATTTACTTGCAGGAAGTTCGTGAATTTATTTTTCTTAGCGTATTCTTCCATATATAAAGCCGTGCCGACACCAAGTATCAGTCCAGTCGGTATGACAACAGCCATTACCCATAGGGAACCGACCAATGCTGCTTTAATACCTGATGCTGACGGTCTTCTTGATGCGAAATTCTGAAAAAATTCCGGTGTTAAAAAGCTAAATCCTTGAGTGAATATCCGATATAAAAGAATTCCGAGAACAACGAGAGCAAAACTTGTGGCAATCATAAAAATACCTTTGTAGATACCGTTTACCGCAAGCCTGCTGCCCATCTTCTTTGCGACTTTATCTTTATTAATGTAGTTCATCTTAGTATTCCTCCCTGAAGCGGCGGGAAATAAACTGTGCAAGCAGGTTCATAAGTAATGTGAACAGGAAGAGTGTCATACCGACAGCATAAATACTGTAGTAGATTGTTGTTCCATAACCTGCATCACCCGAACTTACCTGGACAATGTAAGCTGTCATCGTCTGAATTGATTCCGTCGGATCAAATGTAAGCTTAGGTGTTGCACCGCCTGCTAATGTAACGATCATTGTTTCGCCGATTGCACGTGAAATGGCCAGTACGAATGAAGCAATTACTCCAGATATGGCGGCTGGAAGCACTACCTTAATGGCAACTTCAAATTTCGTTGATCCAAGTGCCAGCGCACCTTCTCTCATTGCTCTTGGAACAGATGTCATGGCATCCTCAGATAATGAAGCAATCATTGGAATAATCATAATTCCCACCACAATACCCGGGCTCAGAGCATTGAAGAATCCAAGATCAGGCATAATCGAACGAAGCAGCGGTGTAACAAATGTCAGGGCGAAGAATCCGTACACAATAGTCGGTATCCCGGCAAGTACTTCAAGGATCGGCTTTATAATCCTTCTTACCCGGTCTGATGCATACTCACTCAAATAAATAGCAGATGCCAAACCAATCGGCAAAGCTACAACCATTGCAATTACTGCTACAAGAAGTGTTCCAGAAATAAGGGTTATAATTCCGTAGGCTGGATCACTTTCAAAAAACGGATACCATTCCCGCTGAGTAATAAAGTCTAACAATGGAACTTTGCTGAAAAACGTCACTGTTTCTACGATTAATGTTAATACAATACCTACTGTTGTGAGTACAGATATAACAGCTGTCAGCAATAAAAAAGCAGGGACCAGTTTTTCAGAAGATCTCATCCAGGATCTTTTCTCTTTTTTTTCTTTGATCAGCTCACTGACAGAGCGGCTCATTTCTGTTGCCATAATGCGAAAACCCCTTTCCAAAACATGGGAAGATGAGAAGCAGTTTTATGCTTCTCATCTATTAGATTTTAAATTATTTTAAACCTTCGATTGTTTCAAGCTGCTCTTTGTATTTGTCTTCAGGAAGGCTTACGTATCCTACTTCTTCAGCAAGTGCGCCAGCGTTTTCCATGTAGAACTTCACATATTCTGCAACTTGAGGCTTTTCTTTCATTGAAGCGTTGTTCACATAGATGTAAAGAGGACGTGAAAGCGGGTTGTATTCGCCAGACTCAACTGTGTCGTTAGTCGGCTCAACTGCTTTGCCTTCTTCATTTATGATCGGTACAACTTTAAGTGTATCTTTGTTTTCCAGGTAGTAAGCATATCCGAAGAATGCCATAGCGTTTTTGTCTCCCTGTACGCCTTTAACAAGAACGTTGTCATCTTCAGAAAGAGTAGCAGCTTTAGCAACTGGCTCTTCATCAAGAATTACTTCGTCGAAGTAGTCATATGTTCCCGAATCGGTTCCTGGAGAGAAAAGCTTGATTGGCTCGTTTGGCCAGTCAGGGTTGATATCAGACCATTTCTTTTCTTTTCCGTCTTCAACCCAGATCTTTTTAAGGTCTTCAACCGTTAGTTCCTTAATGAAATCATTTTCTTTATTTACAACAACTGAAAGTCCGTCAAAGGCAACTTGAAGTTCTGTGTATTCAATGCCTGCGTCTTTAGCTGCTTGAGCTTCTTCATCTTTAATTGGACGTGACGCCTGAGAAATATCCGTTTCGCCTGCTACGAATTTCTCAAATCCGCCGCCAGTTCCTGATACGCCGATCGGAGCTTTAACACCTTGGTTTTCCATAGCGAATTCTTCAGAAACTGCTTCACCGATAGGAGCAACAGTTGAAGATCCGTCGATTCCAACTTCACCTTCTAATTGAGCTGCTTCATCAGAAGTTTTGTCTTCAGAACCGTTTCCTTCTGTGCTGTCACCATTTCCGCATGCTGCTGCGAATGCAAGCAAAGACGAAATCATAATAGTCATGGCTAAAAATTTGAAGCTTTTCATATTTCTTAATTCCCCCTACAAAGTGGTGTTTTTGTCCTACAAGTAATACAATAACGCTTAAGTGTTAACATGGTTTTAATCGAATGTTAAGGTTTTGTAAATGCATGAATCATTTTGTCGAATGATGAAAAGATGCCGGCTTCATAATTGCTCCAGCAGACTTTCAGCCAATGTAACACAAAAAAGCACTCTCATTTGAGTGCTTTTATTGTCCTCTTTATCCCATGTTTTTATTCAGCTTCTTCTAATTCTCTTGCATTTTCAGGCTGGCCTACGCCTTCTTCAATGCCTTCTTTGCTCTGTTCGCTTTTCAGTTCGAAATACTTATCCATGATTCTTCGTCCGATCAGGTTATTGATTGGGTGAGAATTGCTTGCTTTATCATAGGCCCATGGTACAACCACTGAAAAGGCAATTTCGGGATTATTGTGAGGCGCATAGCCGACAAGGGTCAGATTATAAGTAGGCGAAAGGAACTGGTCTTTATTCGGTCCATCGTAAAATGCCTGCGCTGTCCCTGTTTTGCCTGCAGGAAGATAATCCGCTCCCATAAAATAACCGTAGGCAGTCCCTCTTTTCTCCTGCATGACTTTTCTGAACCCTTCTTGAACACGTTCAACATACTCAGGCTTCATTTCAACCTTGTTAAGTACTTCAGGATTAATGGATTCAATTACTGAGCCGAGATTGTCTTTCGGAGAAGGTTCTCTGATTTCTTTCACTAGCTGCGGCTTCATCCGATAGCCGCCATTTGCAATAGTAGAAACATACTGCGCAAGCTGAAGCGGCGTATACGTGTCATATTGTCCAATTGATAAATCAAGAAGCAGGCCGGGGGTAACATCCTTTCCTTTAAAGCCTGTTGCTTCATTTGGGAGGTCTATGCCCGTTTTTACGCCAAGGCCAAACTGGCTGTAGTAGTTTCTCAGCACGGAAAAGGCTGATGTATCAAGAGGCAGCGATTTATTTCGTCTATACTCGCCGTCAGCCATAGCAATGGCTGTTTTGAACATGTATACATTGGAAGATCTCTGAAGCGCTTCAAGATCATTGATGTTTCCCATTGTCTGATAG
The DNA here is from genome assembly GCF_052171315.1 of Metabacillus mesotrionivorans. NCBI lineage: Bacteria > Bacillati > Bacillota > Bacilli > Caryophanales > Bacillaceae > Metabacillus > Metabacillus mesotrionivorans. The sequence goes on from NZ_JBQMFF010000010.1 coordinate 58,740, forward strand.
GATTTTTTAGGCGGGGAGCCTTTAATGTATAGAGGTTCGTCCAGCTGTATGCTTCCAGGCTTAATCACGCCTGATTGAAAACCTGACAGGACAGTGGCCCCTTTTACAGCCGACCCCATTGTGTATGAGCTGGTCATCGTGCCCAGGGCATAATCATCAATGACGGTTTTTCCATTTTCATCTTTTTTAATTTGTTTTCCTGCCATAGAAAGCACTTCACCGTTTCTTGGATCCATCATGACGACAAACGCCCGATCAAGGAGAGCAGTTCCTGATTTCTGTTTGGCAGCTGTCAATTCTTCTTCGATGATTTTTTCAACTTCCTGCTGAAGCTCTACATCGACAGTCATGATCAAGTCTTTGCCGCTCTTTCCTTCAGTAATGATTTCTGTATCAAGGATGTTCCCCGACTTATCTGTAATGTTGCGGGCTTTTGCTTTTTGCCCCTGAAGAATGTCTTCATATTGATATTCCAGATAGCTTTTCCCTACTCTGTCATTTCTGCTGTACTCACGGGAAGTGAAATAATCCAGTCTGTCCTGGGGTATCCCCTCTTCAGAGGAAGAGATGCTGCCTATAAGGGTTCGTAGAGTTTTATCAAATACATAGTTGCGCTGCCAGTCTGTTGTAATGTCTATACCCGGCAGTTCATCAAGGTTCTCGCTAATAAAAGCGAATTCCTTTTCAGATATGTTGTCTTTTTTTATAATCCGGGGCGTCAGGGCATAGCCGCTGTCCATTTCCCGTTTAATCGCAAGGACTTTAAGCTCTTCCTGGGTGATTTCCTTCAGCTCGTTTTCCGTTATTCTCTCAAGCTGCAGATCATACAGATCCTCATCGCTCATCACACCGTCGAGCACCTTCTGACGGTCCGCTTTCGTAATTTTCTTTTCCGCCCGCTCCGGACGCGTTAAGATCCAATAATCTTTTTTATCTCTTTCCGTTATTTTCTTTAACTCGTTCTCCAAAGATTCCTGGTCCTCTTTTGAGTCCGTTCTGTCCTGGTCAAAAATCTTGGCAAGTTTGGCTGCTGTTTCAAGTCGCTCCTCTTGATCAGAAGAAGCCGATCTTGTATATGTAATCGCCTTGATCGGCTTGTTGTCTACAATTGTATTGTAGTTTCTGTCAAAGATTTTCCCCCGCGGGACAGAAGTGCTGATTGTTACTTCTTCCGTGCGCTCAACTTCTTTGCGGTAATCTTCTCCATATACAATCTGGACAATGCCAAGCCTTAAAATCATTCCTGAAAATAACAGGAAGATAAGAAAAAACAGGATATTCAAGCGAAGCGGGACTGTCCGTTTCTTTTTCTTTGTCATGCTGCACCGCCTTATTGTCGATATCAGGTTTCGAAAATTAAAATAGACACCATAACATGGTGTCTATCCTCTAGTTTATGAAAAAAATCGACTAATTTCTATTATTTTCGACAGTTGTAACACGATTGTCATATGCCGTGTCAGCTGCTTTCTCCATCTACAAGGTTCGGCTCAGGCATTTTTTTCTGTCCGTTAACTTCTTTTTTATCAATGGGTTCATTTGTTTCAGGCAGCGAAACCTTCCTGATGAAAAAATAAATACAGCTGTGCCCTGCCCCTATGATGGCAAGCAGAAAAGGAATGCTCTGTTTTTCATCGAATAGCGTGACAGAAAGAATAAACAGCAGAATGGATGTAATTCTTCCCATGTTTAAAAACAGTTCTCTGACGACAATGTATTCGATCCTTGCTTCTCCTGCGTTCCATGACCGCCCAATCACATCGTAGGTCAATGAAATGTAGGGAACAAGCAGAAGCGGATAGGCGACCGCAATGGAAATCGCATAGATGATGAGCTTTGCATAGGTCAGATCAAAAAGGAGCAGGAAAATGGAGGCATAAAGCAGAATTCCCCCTGCCAGGATAAACTTCTTCCTCATTTTCTTCGTAATCATCCTTGTAGCCAGATAATAAAATACGAAAGCAACCGCAGAGTTAATCAGCCCATACTTCCCCAGAGCAAGTTCGCTGCCGGTCGTGATGAAAACAAGGACTCCAATGACAAAAATAAATGTCCCTTCCCTGAGTCCCTGAAAGAAGTGAGCGTTCGTAATCATACGCCAGTTCACATTCCGCTTTCTTTCTTTTAAAACATCCATAAGCAGAAAACGCCCGTTCGCATGCCTTCTTTTTAAGAAGAGACTTAGAATCACTGCACAAAAAAACAGGGCAAGCGACAGGGAAAAGATTGTTTTGTATCCCGTGTCTCCTGCAAGCCTTGAGATGACAAAACCGGCGACAATCGGGCCGATCATTCCAGCAGAGGAAGTCATGACCCCTAAAAATCCGTTAAAAAAGTCCCTTGTCTCAGGTTCTGTAATTTCAAATGTCAGTACATTAAAGGAAAGCCAGTAAAAACCTGAGCCTATCCCGAGAAGACCTCCAAGCAAAATCAAATTGTCTGCTGCCCTGTCCCCAATTAAGAGAACAGACAGATAAAATACTGCCAGGAATGCAACACCAAGACGAAACACAATCACCCGGTCAATTTTTTTGGCCCATCTCCCGGCAATAATAAATGTAATGGGCTGCATGATCACAATCGTCAGATTATAGATCCCTAAATCCAAAAAACTGCCGGACTGCTTCCACAAATACACATTAACAAAAGCATTTGAGAGGGCAATCCCTAAAGAATACATGCCCCCAATCGTCAGAAGCAGAAGCAAATCACGGTTAACTTCCACATTACCAAAGACTTTCTGCAGCTTAGACATACCTAAAACTCCCCTTCATCAGCTACTAATTAGTCTGTGTAAAGGGGGGGGAGATATACAAAGAAAAGCGGAAGCGCTCGTTTAGCTCCGGGAGTCAGATAAGGAAACAGCGGTAAAGGCGCTTTTTGCCTTTGCCGATGGTTCCGTTCTGACAGAGGAGCTGAGCGATGGAGCTGGACACCACGAAAAGCGGAATCGCCCGGTTAGCTCCGAAGGACAGAAAAGGATCCGACGGAAAAAGCCGGGTTTGCTTTTTCTGGCGGAGCCGTTCTGGCCGAGGAGTTGGGCGATGGAGCTAGACACCACGAAAAGCGGAATCTCCTTCATACGCTATCTTGCACCCGCACTCTTTTTATACCGTACGATTCCATCCCTTTCTTATGCTATCTTTCGCTCTTTTTTCCGTAAGATGCCTGCTTTGTTACTTTCAGCTCAAAACCAATTATGAATGGTGAAAGGACTATTATGCCTGCCTGATATACACTTTCAGCTGATAAACGCCAATAAAAAAACAGGAAATCCAAGATTCCCTGTTTTTTCACGTCTATTATTTTGCTTCTTCGTAGCGTCTGTTTACTTCATCCCAGTTTACAACGTTCCAGAAAGCTCCGATGTAGTCAGGACGGCGGTTTTGGTAGTTCAAGTAGTAAGCATGCTCCCAGACATCAAGACCAAGGATCGGCGTTTTGCCTTCCATTAAAGGAGAGTCCTGGTTTGGAGTGCTTGTTACTTCAAGCTCGCCATTGTTTACAACAAGCCATGCCCAGCCAGATCCAAAGCGTGTAGCGCCGGCTTTGGCGAATTCTTCTTTGAATGTTTCAAAGCTTCCGAATTTGCTGTTGATTTTGTCAGCCAGTTCTCCTGATGGAGCTCCTCCGCCGTTTGGTGAAAGGATTGTCCAGAACAAGCTGTGGTTCGCATGGCCGCCGCCGTTGTTGCGTACAGCTGTGCGTGCAGATTCAGGCACTGCGTCAAGATTTGAAACAAGTTCTTCAACACTTTTGCTGAGAAGATCGTCATGACCTTCTAGAGCAGCATTCACGTTCGTGATGTATGTGTTATGGTGTTTCGTGTGGTGAATGTTCATTGTTTCCTTATCGATATGCGGTTCAAGTGCATCATATGCGTAAGGCAGTTGCGGTAGTTCGTAAGCCATTTAAATCTCCTCCTCGAATGGTATGTAGTTGCTAAGCCTAAGCTTGTCACATTAAGATTACCAAAATTGACCGATTGTTTCAATTTATATGCACGGCTTTTTGGAATGTTCTGCACGTCAGAGAACGGTATACAGGAAATAACCGATCATAACGAGCTGAATAATCGTTTTGGCAAAAACCCCGGATATAAATCCAATAAGAGATCCCAGGCCGACTTTTACAGATTCATTAAAGTCTTTTTTGTGAACGAGAAGCTCTGCAAGCACTGCACCGACAAACGGGCCAATGATGATTCCCGCTATCGGAATGATAAATGGACCGATCAAAAGGCCAATTGTGCTTCCCCAAATGGCAGCCTTGCTTCCTCCCACTCTTTTGACCCCCATTAAATTTGCCACATAGTCAGCGGCAAATAAAACTGCGACAAAGACTCCCTCAATCAGCCAGAATTGATAGCCGAATTCCTCAAAGCCAAAGAAGGCTCCAAAAAGAAGGAATCCGCCGACAATGAAAAGAACGCTTGGGATAATCGGATAAATCAGGCCTGCAAATCCAATAACAAACATGATAATAATCAGTGTCCAATATAAAGCTTCCAATTCGGAAAACACCACACCTTCTTATTTAGTCATGAAAAAAAGCAAGAGCCGCAGCCCTTGCTTTCATTATAGCTTATTAAGTCTGATTTTAACCCATTATTTGCGGTATCCGAGCACAGCTTCAGCAATGTTGACTGAATGGTCCCCTATCCTCTCAAGGTTGCTGATGATGTCGACAAACACAATGCCTGCCTGACCCGTGCAGCTTCCCTCATTTATGCGGAGAATATGCTTCTTGCGCAGTGTGCGCTCCATTTTGTCAATCTGTTCTTCTGATTTCATGACTTTTGCTGCAAGATCTGTGTCTTTGTCGTCTAAAGCAGTTATGGCATCTTTCAGAGTGCTGATTGTCAATCTGAACATTTCATCTAAATCTTTTAGTGCGGATTCAGTAAGCTTCACTTTGTTCGTAAGCTGATAATCGACTAATTCCACAATGTTTTCAAAGTGATCGCCGACGCGTTCGATGTCTCTTACAGTATCCATCAGAGTTGAATGTTCTTCAGACTCTGCTGCAGACATTTCTGCCCTTGAAATCAACACAAGGTAGTCCGTAATTTTCCGGTCAAGATTATTGATGGCGTCTTCGATCTGATAAGCTGTATCGGCATGTTTATGCTGATTTGTTTTCAGATACTGATTTGCCTCTTCAAGACCAAGAGATGCAAACTGACCCATGCGCAGGATTTCTTCTTTGGCCTGCCCTAGCGCAATGGAAGAAGATTGCTCAATAAACAGCGGATCCAAGTGTTTAGCTTTGTATTCCACCAAGGAATCTTCACCTGGAATTAACTTCGTTACAATGTAAGCAAGCACGCCGATAAACGGAAGCTGAATTAACGTATTTGTTAAGTTAAATGTTCCATGAGCAAAGGCAATCGTCATTTCAGGATTCAATCCAAGGTTTGCCTTCAGCATAGCGATAAAGGCTGTGAACAGCGGAAGAATCAGCAAGAAGATGGCTGTCCCTATCAAGTTAAAGATAACATGCGTCAATGCCGCTCTTCTGGCAGCAACTGAAGCACCAATCGAAGCTAAAACTGCTGTGATTGTAGTACCAATGTTATCTCCGAAAAGAACAGGCAGCGAAGCTTTTATATCAATCAGGCCAAGGCCATGAAGCTCCTGCAGAATACCGATTGTCGCACTCGAGCTTTGGACGATGACAGTGAATACTGTTCCAATCACAACGCCAAGCAGAGGATTGTCACTCATGCTGACTGTAAGGTCCTGAAAAGCCTGAAGTGAACGCAGAGGCTTCATTCCATCGCCCATTAATTCAAGTCCAAAGAACAAAGCGCCAAATCCGAAGACAATCTGACCGATGTTGTGAATTTTTTTGTTTTTAAAGAAGAAAAGCAATACGGCTCCCGCAAATAAAACAGGAAGTGCATAGTCTGAAATTTTTATACCTATGATAAAGGCTGTGACAGTTGTTCCAATATTTGCACCCATAATAACACCAATTGCCTGGCGCAGATTCATGAACCCTGCGCTGACAAGTCCTACGACGAGTACAGTCGTACCGCTGCTTGACTGGATAAGTATTGTCACAAATATACCTGCCAGAACACCCATAACAGGATTTGTTGTAAATTTATCCAGTATGTCACGCAGTCTGTCACCAGCTGATTTTTGCAGTCCGTCGCCCATGAATTTAATTCCAAAAAGGAAAATCCCAAGGCCTCCGAGAAATTCAAAGATCATCTTCTGTAAATCGAGATCCAACTTCATTCAACCCCTAACATCTTTTTATCGACATGTTTCTACAACCCCCACAATTATTAACGAATTGTGGATTAATTGTAAAGGTGTTTATTCCTTTTTCATAAAAAATTTACAATATCTTAACATTAGCAGTTTCTGTTCGGTTATTCCTTGTTTCTTGCGGTCTGCATGGTTAAAATGAAAACTGGATGATTATAGAAGGATGTGCATATAATTGAACATTTTTAAACAGCTTGCAAAAAGTACTTATTCCCCCAAATCGATCTCTATGTACAGATTTCAGGGAATCGGCAAAACGATTCTATACGTCTTTATGCTGACAGTACTCATTACCCTGCCTATGGGGATTTATATGTCCTCCGGCATTTCAGCAATGCTTAAAGGGCTTGACTCAACGCTTAGAGAGGATTTGCCCGACTTCACGATAGAGGATGGAACATTGGTTTCTGATGCGAAAGAGCCAATAGAGCTGACAAAAGACGATCTCTTTATTGTTTTTGACCCGACAGGCGCGTTTACCACTCAGGAAATTGAAAACAAAGAAAATGCGGTCGGCCTCCTCAAAAATGAATTTGTCTATGCTTTTGCGGGACAGTCGCAAAGCTATGATTACTCTATGCTGAACACATTGACGAAAGCAGATTTGCTTACATACTCTGGTCAATTTGAAAGTGTCATGCCGATTGTCATCGGAACTGTTCTACTCGTCTTTTATCTTTTTACCGCTGCATCAAAGTTTATCGAAATTACGTTTCTTGCGTTTGTGAGTATTCTGTTTAAGAACAGTCTGCAGAAAAAAGTGAATTTTAAACAGATGTGGGTAATGGCTGCATATTCAGTCACACTCGCTTCCATTTTCTTTATGATCATGGAGTTTTTGCAGGTATCAGTCCCAAGCGGGATCTTCATCAACTGGTTTGTGAATCTGATCGTGATGTATCTCGCACTAAAGGAAATTCCGGGTGCACGCAAGAAAACGCTTGAATGACAAAACGAGCCCCAAAGCTTTCTTCAGCTTTGGGGCTCGTTTTATGTACAAGTGTTTTTACACCTTGTATTCTTTGGCGGATTTCGCGAGGCTTTTTGAAAGCTCTGAAACCCTTAAGCCGATTTGATGCGTTCTGCTTACCTGAGTCATTTGTTCTTCTGAAGCAAAAAGCATCTGCTCTGCGCTCGCAAGCGTTTCCTGAGAGACAGATTCAAAGCTTGCCGAAGATTTTTCCATCACAGGCAGATAGTCATGCAGCTTATTCATTTGCCTCTTCATTCCGGACAGCCTGTCTGTTACTGACTTGATTTCAATTGAAAGTTCATCGAACAATACCCGTGACTGTGATGCTGCGCTGAGGTGCGAATGAATGGCTGACAGCATATCATCATATTCTTTAGATGCCTGAACGGCGATATTCTCCATGTTTGAGATGGAATTCCTGATTTTATGAGTGGCATTTGATGATTGTTCAGCGAGTTTTTTCACCTCATCTGCAACAACGGCAAACCCTTTTCCCGCCTCTCCCGCTCTTGCTGCTTCAATCGCTGCATTGAGTGCAAGAAGTTTCGTCTGTTCAGCAATCGTATGAATAATGGCGGCAACATCCGCAATTGAGATGGAATGCTCTTTAACGCTTCTGATCACAGCCGTCATTTTCTCTGTTTCCCGCTCAAACACATTCATAGTACGTATCATCTTTGATCCCTGCTCTTCTCCGCGTGCTGCTGAAGAGTTCATATCTGATGCACGGCTGAACAAAAATTCCATGTTTCGGAATACTTCTTTTAATTCATCTTTCATCCTGCTGAACGCCTCTGCGCTTTCCCCTGAACCTGCTGCTGTCTGCTCTGCACCCAGTTTTACGATTTTAATGGCCTCGACAAGCTGCCCATTCTGCATAATTCCTTCATCTGTTGCTTCCCTGAGCTGGTCTCCCTTGTTCGACAGCTCATCTGCTGCATGATTGATATCACCAATTATGCTGCGCATATGATCCATCATGGAGTTAAAGCTTTTCATGACTGAATTTATTTCAGGAACCTTCGTTTTCACATGGACATTTCTTGTTAAATCGCCATCTCTCACATCTTTCATCGCTTTTCTGAGTACGGCAAGAGGATTTGTTAAACTTCTGATCACAAGAATCAGCACGGCAGCTGTAAGCAGGACACTGATTCCAATCATCCAAATGGTAAACGAAGCAAGGGTCTCTGTGGTTTTCATATAGCTTTCTGTCTCTACCGCAATCAGGAATTGACCCTTGAGTTCCTGTACTTTCTTAAAAGACAATGTATAGTCGGTCCCGTTTATCGTCTGGTGGATCACTCCATTTTTCTTTTCGCTGATTTCTTTCAGCTGATCCTCTTCAAATTGCAGCCTGCTGTTTGAACTCACAGAAAAAGGATCAACTTTCCCTTCGCCTACAAGGAAAAAATCCGCCTTCAGCCCGTCCTGTATTAATGCGGAGGCCTGATTGGAGAGGACCACTTTATTAAACCTTTCAAGGAATGAATCCTCTTCGCCTACGTACGCAATCATAAGATTTCCTGCGATTTCGCCTGTCGTGTTAACCTCCCGTACAAGTCTGTCCTCAATCAGTGACATTGTTGCTTCTTTCGATTTTGAATAGGAGATGAAGCCGACAGCACTGATCGATGCTGCCATAATGGTTAATACAAGGAACAGGAGCCTTGCCTGGAGGCTCACTTCTGATATTTTTACAGTCCGAATCTTCCTGTATATATAGGGTAAAGACCCATTCTTTTTGCTTACTTTCCCCGTAAGTCCCTTCAATGTGCATACACCCTTCCTCTTAACTCATGAAAATTATCCCAGATTAATGTTAAGACAGTGTAAATTCCTCATTAATTTATGGAGAATTTTGTCGTATTTATAGGTATTAAGAAGGTTTCTACACCCCTAGATCTTTCTTTGAAAGGAAAAAAGAAATGCATGTCATATTTTTAGTGGACAAGCCATATAAATAATCATCGTGACGGATTGGGAGATGATACATATGAAGCGGCTGATGGTTTTTCTTTTAACACTCTTTCTTCTCTATATTATGTACTATGACATCAGTACAGGAACGATTGCGTTTTCGCCCCCTGCCAAGGAAACTGAACCTGCAGCGGCAGTTCAGACGTCCCCCTCTCCATTTACAGTAAAAGAAATTAAACAGGGTGAAACCGTCTTAACCATCGTTGAACAGCTTAACAGCGGACTGCCCGTTTCCATAGAACAAGTCAGGAAAGACTTTGAAAAGCTGAATCCAAATGAAAAAGCAGATGCGATCCAGGTAGGAAAAGCATATAAATTTCCACTTTATGAAAAAGAAGTTGCTTCTTAATTCTTGTCAATATCGCGCACTCACTGTTACAATATTGTGAGGGAAAGCACAATTTTCCCCGCATTGAATGATGATCAAATAGGTACTATGAAACCATAGGACCATGATTATGAATTAAGGAGCGATTTACACGTGAGTGAAATCATACATCGTACCAAAACCCGTCCAGTTAAAGTCGGCAACCTGACAATTGGCGGAAATAATGAACTAGTCATTCAGAGTATGACAACAACGAAAACACACGATGTGGAAGCTACAGTCGCTGAAATCCTGCGATTAGAAGAAGCAGGATGCCAAGTAGTGCGTGTTGCCTGCCCGGATGAGCGTGCAGCCGATGCAATTGCTGAAATTAAAAAACGCATCAACATTCCGCTTGTTGTAGATATTCATTTCGATTATAAACTGGCTCTAAAAGCAATTGAGGGCGGTGCAGATAAGATCCGCATCAATCCGGGAAACATCGGCCGCAGAGAAAAAGTCGAGGCTGTTGTAAAAGCAGCGAAAGAAAAAGGAATCCCGATCCGCATCGGAGTGAATGCTGGTTCCCTTGAAAAACGCATCATTGAGAAATACGGCTATCCGACAGCAGACGGTATGGTCGAGAGTGCCCTGCACCATATTAAAATTCTTGAAGATCTTGATTTCCACGATATTATTGTTTCCATGAAAGCATCTGATGTAAATCTTGCCATCGAGGCTTATGAGAAAGCGGCAAAGGCTTTTGACTATCCCCTTCATCTTGGAATTACGGAATCAGGAACGCTGTTTGCCGGAACGGTTAAAAGTGCTGCCGGACTTGGCGCTATTTTAAACAAAGGAATCGGAAACACGCTCCGCATTTCCCTTAGCGCAGATCCGGTTGAGGAAGTGAAAGTTGCACGCGAGCTTCTTAAATCATTCGGTCTTGCATCGAACGCCGCGACATTAATTTCATGCCCGACATGCGGACGTATTGAAATTGACCTGATCAGTATTGCAAATGAAGTGGAAGAATATATTTCAACCATCAAAGCTCCAATCAAAGTTGCCGTTCTCGGCTGTGCCGTAAACGGACCTGGAGAAGCACGGGAAGCTGATATTGGAATTGCAGGAGCACGCGGTGAAGGTCTGCTTTTCCGCAAAGGACAAATTGTCCGTAAAGTGCCGGAGGAAACAATGGTTGAGGAACTGAAAAAAGAAATCGACAAAATTGCCGAAGAGCATTATGCAAAGCAGGAAGCTGAAAAAGCTGCTGCTGAAATGTAAAACAAGCCTGGCCAAATGGCCGGGCTTGTTTTTTATTTATCCTAATCCTAAAAGAACGGCAGGATAAAAATTCCGAGGATGAGTGATACGATACCGATGCCGATTGCCCATCCGCCAAGAGCTTCTGCCCCTCTGCGGCGTGCGACAAAGCCCACAATGATGCCCGCTGCCCCGAGGATAACCGGGAAAACGAACAAGGAGATGACTGACAGAACAATGGCCAAATATCCCATTCTTCGTCCGTCGGTTCTGCCTCCTTCTTCTTCGCGGCGGTCGTAGTCTTCATCTCTTCTCAGAGTAGCCGGAGCTGCAATTTCGGCAGCCGTTTCCTCTTTATAGTCATCGCGAAAATCTCTGCTGTAGCCAACTTCGTCATCACGGAGGTCATATTCCTTGATGTTGCCGTGATAATCATAATGTTTCTCATCTGCCATGCGTGATCCCTCCATTCATATTGTAAGGAACATTTATAGTATGAGTTGATCGGCACGTCAGTATAACTGTTAAAGTTTACTGTGATTGTAACGGCTGATTATGATACACTAAGGAGTATAGTTCATCATTAATCGGTTATGAGATAAACCTTTAGGGAAAGGTTTTACAGCAAGGGAGAGAAGACATGATGCTGCGTTTGGGAATTGATATAGATGGCACAGTTACATCACCTGAAACCTTTGTGCCGTATTTGCAAAAATCATTTAATGAATCCATTACGTTTGAAGATATGAAGGAATACGACCTGACGAAGCTTTTAAAGATCACAGAAGCTGAATTCTGGAAATGGATGGATGAAAAGGAACCGCTTATTTACAAAGAAGCGCCAATGGCACTGGATGCGAAACTCGTTCTTGATGAATGGAAAAATAAACATAAGCTTCTCTTCATCAGTGCAAGAAGAAGCCATTTGGAAGAAGTTACGTATGAGTGGTTTAAGCGAAACGGTCTTACGTACCATCAAATCGACTTAATCGGCACACACGATAAGCTTGAAGCAGTGAGAAAAAATCAAATTGATGTCTTTTTTGAAGACAAGCATGATAATGCATGCACGATCAGTGAGGTATTTAATATTCCTGTCATCTTATTTAATACCCCCTACAACCAGGAACCTGTTCCAAAAAACGTCATCAGGGCAGATAATTGGCTGGAGGCAAGAGACTGGGTCAATTCTTATGCACAAAACCGCTACTCTTTAACAAAATAACCACACAGAAAAACGCCTGCAGACAGACGCAGGCGTTTTTTATGTGGTCATTTCATGGCATTCAGGGCACGTTCCGTATATTTCAAACTTGTGGCCGCTGATTTCATAACCGGATAAATTTTCTTTCAGCTTTTCCATCGGACAAGACGAAATTTCCTTTGTCTTTCCGCAGGTCAGGCAGATAAAGTGATGATGATGATGTTTCGTTGAGCATGAAAAGCGGAAATGCTTTTCGCCTGAGAGTTCTGTCGTTTCAAGAATGCCCATTTCTGCAAAAAGAGAAAGGTTGCGGTAAATCGTATCAAAACTCAAACCGGGATATTCCGGCTTCATTTCTTCAAGCACGTCCCTCGCAGTCAAGTATTTGTTTGACTGTGAAAAAAGTTCAAGCATCTCTTCCCTCTTGCTCGTATATTTGTATCCCTTTTCCTTCATTAAAAGGAGAGCTTCCTGTACATTCATATTTACTGGCCCCTTTTTAATTTAGTCCATCCAATTGTAAGAACGAGAATGAGAACGGAAAGCATAACAATCGTCCCACCCGGAGCTAAATCGAGCTGATAGGCTAACACTAAACCAATGATAACAGATATTTCTCCAAAGAGTACAGAAAAGAAAATCGCCTGCTTAAACCCTTTCGAAATCCGGATGCTTGCTGCTACAGGAAGCGTCATAAGCGATGAAACAAGCAGAATGCCGACAATCCGCATAGACGCTGCAATGACAAGCGCGACTGTTAAAATAAAGATAAAATGGATCCACTTTGAATGGATGCCCGATGCTGCTGCATGCTCCTCGTCAAAAGACAAAAGGAACAGTTCTTTATATAGAGCAAAAACAACAATCAGAACAAAGGCAGCAATGGAGATAATCACCCATAAATCCGTACGTGTTACGGCACTTACACTTCCAAATAAATAGTTGAACAAATCTGTGTTAAATCCGTCCGCAAGCGAAATGAAGATAACACTGAGGCCGACTCCTGCCGACAGGATAATCGGAATCGCGAGCTCCTGAAAATGTTTATAAACACCTCTGAGCTTTTCAATAAATAATGATCCCGCAACCGAAAAGCCCATTCCGAGGTAGATAGGATTGAGCCCTGACATACCGAGTACTTTCTTTTCAAGAAGAAGACTCGCAGCGATGCCGGCGAGTGTTACATGACTTAAAGCATCTGCAATCAGCGACAGTCTCCTGACGACAACAAATACTCCCAAAAGCGGAGCAATTAAACCAATTAATATGCCTGCAAGAAACGCATTCTGCAGGAATTCGTACGTAAATATACTGTTAATCATTTTTACCTTCCCCCATGATCGTGATGATCGTGAGTCAACACATGAACTGAATGACCATAATAGTCAGACATGTCAGAGCTTTTCAGGCTTTCAAATTCCTGTGTATTTCCGTGGAAATGCATATGTTTATTTAAGCAAGCGACATGAGTTACCTTATCTGTGATCGTTCCGACATCATGTGTAACGAGAATGAGGGTAATACCCATGCCTTTGTTTAAACGCTGCAGCATTTCATAGAAACTCTGAACCGTTTGAGCATCAACTCCAACTGTCGGCTCATCCAAAATGAGCAAATCCGGATCACTCACAAGCGCTCTGGCAATAAAAGTCCGCTGCTGCTGCCCGCCTGAAAGCTCTCCTATGTTCCGGTTTGACAGTTCGTCAAGCCCGACTGCCCCAATCGCTTCTTTTACTTTTTGATGGTGAGCATGGTTCAGTTTTTTAAATAACCCGAGCTTTGATGTCAGGCCGCTCGCAACCACTTCATAGACAGAAGCCGGAAACCCGGTATTAAAGCTGCTGGCTTTTTGAGAAACAAAACCGATGCGGTGCCAATCTTTAAATTTGCGGATGTCCTGGCCAAAAAGCTTTATATTCCCGTGATCTGGCTTTAAGAGCCCAAGCATGCATTTAAGCAGCGTTGTTTTTCCGGATCCGTTGGGACCGACAAGACCAAGAAAGTCTCCCTCTCTCACGGTAAAATGAATATCCTCAAGCACCGCAGTGCGTTCATATGTGAAGGTCAGACTTTGAACATCAATAATAGGCTGATTCATTTCATTCACTTCCAAGTTTCAGAATGGTTCCGATTTATTTTCGTAAAAAAAGATCAGAAGCGATGTCTGATCTTTAACATAGAGATTATACAAGATTACCCGTAAAAGAGCAAGAATTTCTGCTTAGTGAATCGCAGATTTAAAGTTGGTTCCTTTTGTTTCCTGTGTGTTCATGATGGTGATAAAGGCGTTTGTGTCAATTTCATGCACGATGGATTTAAGCTTGGTCACCTCTAGCCTCGTTACAACGACATAAATGACTTCTTTTTCGTCATCTGTATAGCCGCCTTTTCCTTTCAGCTTTGTCGTACCCCTTCCAAGGCGCTGAAGAATGGCATCTGATACATCCTCATAATAATCGGAAATAATGATGACCGCTTTTGTTTCATCAAGCCCCTGAATGACCGTATCAATTGTTTTAAACGCAATATAGTATGCCATGACAGAGTACATCGCCTGTTCAGGCCCGAACACGAACGCTGCCCATGTAAAAATGAATATGTTGATGAACATCACAAACTCTCCAACTGAAAACGGAAGCTTCTTAGTCAGAAGAATCCCGAGGATCTCCGTTCCGTCCATCGAACCCCCATTTCGGATAACAAGCCCTACACCCGCTCCAAGCATCAGTCCGCCAAACACCGTAGCAAGCACCGGCTGGTTTGTAAAAGGTTCTACATGATGCAGCACACTTTCAATGACTGCGAGGAACACAATGCCGAAAATAGACGAGATCATAAATGTTTTCCCTATCTGTTTGTAGCCGTAGTACATAAACGGCAGATTCAGAACGACCACAAGTGTCCCGAAATTAATAAACGGGAGACTGTCAGGTGTAATGTAGTCCAAGATCAGCGAAATTCCGATAATTCCTCCGTCAATGATCTGATTGGGAATCAAAAACAGTTCAATCGACGCTGCTGCAAGCGCAGCTCCGATTACAATCAGGATCATCCTTCTGATAAACCGTCCTGCACTTTCCTTTTTATGCTGTTTTTTTGCCACAATAAAACTCCTTTCAAGAATTTCCCGTTTCAAATATGTGTAAAAAATTTGCCTTTCTTCTTTCATGAATAGGCACTTTTTAAAAAACTCCGCCATACATTGAACTGTAGAGGAGGTTATGTACGTGATATTATTTCAAAAGATTGTCAACCAGAAACTGAATTCCCTTGATACAGACGGCCTGCTTCAGCTTGCCAAGCAGAATAACCTTACCATCAGCAGACCCCAGGCACAGGAGATTGTGAAAATCATCAGAGGGAAAAACATCAATATTTTTAACGATGCAGAACGAATTGATCTTTTAAAACGGGTGGCTGCCATTACTTCGCCTGCGACAGCCCAGAAGGTCAATCAGCTCCTGCAGCAGTTTATTGGGTAAAAGCTGCCGGTTTCCCGGCAGCTTTTTTTTGTTTTATTCCTGATTGCGTATTAAATCAAGCAAATCCGGGTTATATTCCTGATTGCGGAGCATCTCAATTTCAAAGCGGTACGGAGGCTTCTTGTCTTTTTTATCTTCGCCGACATAAGGCGTTTCAAGAATTTTCGGCACGTCCGAGAGTTCAGGATGATGAACGATCCGGTTCAGTGCTTCAAAGCCGATGTGACCGAAGCCGATGTTTTCATGGCGGTCTTTTCTGGCTCCTGCCGGGTTTTTGCTGTCATTGATGTGAAGAACTTTCAGTCTGTCGAGTCCAATGATGGAATCAAATTCCTTCAGGACGCCGTCAAAGTCATTGATCAAATCGTAGCCGGCATCATGAGTATGACACGTATCAAAACATACGGATAAATGTTCGTTATGAGTCACTCCGTCAATGATCTGAGCCAGTTCCTCAAACGACCGGCCGCACTCTGAGCCCTTTCCGGCCATAGTCTCAAGGGCGATTTGAACATTTTCTTCCCTGACAAGCACTTCGTTCAGCCCTTCGATAATCTTTTTAATGCCTATGTCAGCTCCCGCACCCACGTGCGCACCAGGATGCAGAACAATCTGCTTTGCGCCGAGTGCGTGGGAACGGTCTATTTCCGAGCGCAGAAACTGTACACCGAGCTCAAAAGTTGCCGGATTTGTTGTGTTGCCGATATTGATGATGTACGGAGCATGCACAACAATATCCGAAATGCCGTGCTCCTTCATGTGTGCAAGACCGGCCGCGATGTTCAGGTCTTCTATCTTTTTTCTTCTTGTATTCTGGGGTGCTCCTGTATAGATCATAAACGTATTTGCACCGTAAGAAGCCGCTTCCTCACTTGCCGCAAGGAGCATTTTTTTTCCGCTCATTGATACATGTGATCCAATTTTAAGCATGCCTTATCCCCCTACTTGCGTTTTTTGTTCAATCTTCTTTGGCGTTTTTTAATTTCATCCATTTCACGGGACATTTTCTTTTTGTAGCCCGGTTTGACACCCTTAGGCTTTCTCACCATGCTTCTCGCCATCTGTTCGGTACCGTCTGACGGCTTAGCCCGTTTTTGTCTCCGTTTGCGGTCGTCAATCGTTTTCCATTCGCCGTTTGCAAGGTCCATGTTTTCAAACTGGATGCCAAGCTTTTCAAGCAAGTTCAGAGCATGCTCATTTTCAGGCTCATAAATGGTTGCCGCAATGCCAGAATAGTCTGCCCGTCCTGTACGGCCGACACGGTGGATGTAAAAATCAAGATCGCTCGGCAGTTCAAAATTGATGACGTGGCTGACTCCGTCGATATCAATTCCGCGCGATGCAAGGTCTGTTGCAACAACGTACTGATACTCCAGATCATTAATCTGTTTCATCATTTTTTTGCGGTCTCTAGGCGTCAGATCCCCATGGATTCTGCCGACTCTCAGTCCTTTTGCAATCAGTCCGTCTGCAACCTCATCCGCTTTCTTTTTCGTGTTTGTAAACACGATGGCAAGAAACGGATTATAGCTTTTCAGCATTTCATAGAGCAGATTTGTTTTGTTGCGGTGGCGCAGAGGCACAAGCACATGTTTGATTTTCTTCGCCGCTGCCTGTTTTGGTGCAACATGGGTGAATTTCGGGTTTTCCATGTATTTTTTTAAGAATGGCTTAAGTTTCTCGGGAATCGTTGCTGAGAATACAAGCATTTGAAGCTTTGCAGGCATAGATGCACCAATTTTGTCCACATCTTCAATAAAGCCCATATCAAGCATAAGATCAGCTTCATCGACAACAAGCGCTTTTGCATGATGAACAAGCAGGGCATTTGCTGCAACAAGGTCTTTAATCCGCCCAGGCGTGCCAATGACGATTTGAGGCTGCGTTTTCAGTTTATCAATCATTCTTTGCTTATCGGTTCCTCCGATAAAGCATTTAGCTGTAATCGTTTCGTTTTCAGGTGCAAATTTAATAATGTTAAGGGCATCCTGGTAGATTTGATTTGCAAGTTCTCTTGTCGGTGCGGTAATGACAACCTGCACACTTTCGTCCGCGGCATCAATTCTTTGAATAAGCGGCAGCAGATATGCATGGGTTTTTCCCGTTCCTGTCTGCGACTGCCCGATTGCCGTTTCCCCTTTCAGAAGGGATGGAAATAAGCGTTCCTGTATTTCAGTTGGTTCATAAAAACCCAGCGCTTTAACAGCATCTATAATAAAAGGCTTAAATGGAAACTGAGTGAACTTTGTCTGTTCCATGTTCATCATCTCCTTGATGAAAAATTAAAGTAAGACGGTTTTAGCCATACGAAGGTGAGATCTTCTTTCAAACAAAAACACTGCACGCATCCGAAGACACGCCTGTCCATCAAAACATTATATACGATATCCGGCAAAAAAACCAATTTGCTTTTTGGCCTATTCTCATAAATCCGCTGACCATCCGCAGGTACCCTGCATATTGTGTAGGTAGGATAGACGTTAGTTTAAAGGAGGGTCAACATGTTTCAGCAAAGACCAATGCCCCAAATGCCTTCAAGAGGTATGCAGCCCCAAAGAATGCAGATGGGCGCACAGCCGTTTTCGGGGCAGCCTATTGGATATCAGCAAGCAAGAGGATTAGGCTCATCCAGATTTCAGCCTTTCGGACCGCAGATGGGATCATTTGGACCGCAGTTTGGCGGACCGGGTTTTGGAGGTTCTGGTTTTGGTGGTGCCGGTTTTGGCGGTGCCGGTTTTGGCGGACCGGGATTCGGGGGACAGGGATTCGGAGGAGCAGGATTTGGCGCACAGCAATTCGGACAGCAGGCAATCGGTAGAGGCGGAGGGCTAAAAGGTCTTTTATCAAGATTTTTGCCGGGCGGCGGAGGCCAGGGACTTACAGGTGCGGCGAATGCAGCGCAGGGCCTTCAGGGACTCACAAATCCAGCCAATCTTTCAGGCATGCTTGGAAACGTTCAAAAAGTGCTGGGCATGGCTCAGCAGGTCACTCCAATGGTTCAGCAGTACGGGCCTTTGGTACGGAACCTTCCGGCAATGATTAAAATATACAGCGAACTTAAAGGCGGAGGCTCAAGTGACGACGGCGAAAGCACAGAAACAGCTGAAACTCAGCCTGCCGCAATCCAGACTGAGGCCGTTTTAACCGAAACATCAGAGCAGGAAACTTCAGCTGAAGTAAAACAGGCTGCGGTAAAAGAAAAAACACCTGCAGTCAAAGGCGCTTCTGCTCCGAAACTGTATATCTGATATTCTTCTTTGTATTCTTCCCCAGTCTCAGCTATAATAATGAAGAGATTACAAGAGCCAAGAGCCTGATTCTTTGGCTTTTTTCTCTTTTCTGTAAAGTACTTCTCTTTAGGGGGCTCTTTTTAATGGAAGTAATTAAGATTGCACCGCGGGGCTATTGCTATGGCGTAGTAGATGCCATGGTTATTGCCAAGAATGCCGCTCTCGATAAAACTCTGCCGAGACCGATTTATATCCTCGGCATGATTGTTCACAATAAACATGTAACTGACGCATTTGAAGATGAAGGCATCATCACGCTCGACGGAAGCAACCGCCTTGAGATTCTTGAGAAAGTCCAAAGCGGAACCGTCATTTTTACCGCTCACGGCGTTTCTCCGGAAGTAAGAAAGATAGCATCCGAAAAAGGGCTGGTTACCCTTGATGCGACATGCCCTGATGTAACAAAAACACATGATCTGATCCGTGCAAAAAAAGCGGAAGGCTATCATGTCATATACATCGGAAAGAAGTCCCATCCTGAACCTGAAGGAGCTGTCGGTGTAGCGCCTGATATCGTCCATCTTGTTGAAACAGAAGAAGATGTCGATGCTCTGACATTCCAGAATGATAAAATCATCGTCACAAACCAGACAACGATGAGCCAGTGGGACGTTTATGACATTATGGAACGCGTGAAAGAAAAATACCCGCATGTTGAATATCACCAGGAGATCTGCCTTGCGACACAGGTACGCCAGGAAGCAGTTGCCGAACAGGCCAAAGATGCTGACCTGACGATTGTTGTCGGAGATCCGAAAAGCAACAACTCAAACCGTCTTGCCCAGGTTTCTGAAGAGATTGCAGGCACGAAAGCCTACCGCATTTCAGATATCAGCGAACTGAAGCTCCAGTGGTTTGAAGGAGTGAAGAAAGTGGCCATCACAGCTGGCGCTTCAACTCCGACTCCTATTACCAAAGAGGTCATTCAATTCCTTGAAAAGTATGACCCTGAGAACAGTCTGACGTGGAATATCGAGCACAATGTTCCCCTGCAGAAAATTCTTCCGAAAGTTAAAGCTGCTAAGTAATAACAAAAGCGGAAGCGCCTTGCTCAGATCCGATAGGCAGATAAGAATCCGGCGGAAAAGTCCGGGTCCCGCCTTTTTTGCCGGATTTGTTCTGACAGAAGATCTAGGCGCTGGAGCTGGACGAAAAAGTACAGCCGCCGGAATTTTTCCGGCGGCTGTTTTTTATACAAGGCTAAATGGATCGGTGTTGATTGCTGAAGGGTATATTCCCACTTCAAATTTCTTCTCTTCACACATTGAAAGCAAGAGATCCGTGACCCCTTTTTTCATCACTTTTTCCGCGTTGTGGCCCGGGTCAATGATGTTCAGGCCGAGCATCATAGCGTCGTGGGCCGTATGGTAGTACATATCCCCTGTCACATAAACATCAGCACCCTTGCGTTTGGCGTGATGAATGTATTTGTTTCCGTCACCGCCAAGAACGGCAACTTTCTTGACAGTGTCCTTTTTGTTGCCGACCATTCTGACAAATGGCACATCGAGTGCCTCCTTCACATGAACGGCAAACTCTTCAAGTGTCATTTCTTTTTCCAGTTTTCCGATTCTCCCTAGCCCAAGAGTCTTTCCTTCATTTTCAACCGGGTAGATGTCGAACGCAGGCTCTTCGTAAGGATGTGCTTTCAGCATAGCTGATACAATTTTCTTCTGGCTGCCTGCCGGTATGACTGTTTCGATTCTCTCTTCTTCAGCAATTTCCAGTTTTCCTTTTTCTCCGATGTAAGGATTCGTTCCTTCAAGGGGAAGAAAACGCCCCGTTCCTTCAGAGGAAAAAGAACAATTGCTGTACATGCCGATGTGACCTGCACCTGAATCCCCCAGAACGGCCCGTATCCGGCCGGCGTGATCTTTCGGGACATAGACCACTAGTTTCTTCAATGTCTCCTGATAGGTGTCTGCAAGGACTTCTGTGTCTGTGAGCCCGAGAGCTTCTGCGAGCAGATCATTCACTCCGCCTTCTGCGACATCAAGGTTTGTATGGGCAGCATACACAGCGATATCATGCTTGATGCACTTCTCAATCAGTGCTCCGCCGGGCTGATCAGTTGCAAGCTGTTTAAGCGGCCTGAAAATGGGAGGATGATGGGCAATGATCAGGTTTGCCTTTTTTTCAATGGCTTCATCCACCACTTCATCGAGTACATCCAATGCTACTAATACACCTGTTATCGGTTTATTCAGTGTTCCGATCTGCAGGCCGATTTTGTCTCCTTCTACCGCATATTCTTTCTTTGAAAAAGATTCAAAGAGCTGAATGATTTCAAAGCCGTTCGGTTGTTTGCTCATTCTCCAGCCGCCTCCTCAAGCATTGCAATCAAGCGAGTTAATTCCTGCTTCTTCCTGTTGTTTTCTTCGCTTTCTGATGCTTTGCTGATATTTTCTAAAATACGTTTATAGTGTTCTTTTTCCTGTGACCATTTCTTTTTAAACGTGCTTGATTGTTCCCGCATTAAATGGGGTCCTACAAGAAGGCCGGTTTCAAGCGGAACATCTTTATACGCAGCTTTTGCGTCTCCTTTTTCCCCGACAAGAATTTCATAGATCTTTCCGTCCTCTTCCAGAATCTCTTCATTCACCAGCTCCCAGCCGTTTTGAAGAAGCCATTCTCTAATATGATGAGCATGGATATTCGGCTGAAGAATCAGCCTCTGCACACCCTGGAGCTTTTCTTTTCCCGCATCCAGAATCTTTTCGATCAAAGCACCGCCCATTCCGGCGATTGTAATGCAGGTTACTTCATTCGGCTCTATCACTTCCAGTCCGCTGCCGAGACGCACAGAGATGACATCCTCGAGTCC
Source organism: Metabacillus mesotrionivorans (assembly GCF_052171315.1). Taxonomy (NCBI): domain Bacteria; kingdom Bacillati; phylum Bacillota; class Bacilli; order Caryophanales; family Bacillaceae; genus Metabacillus; species Metabacillus mesotrionivorans. The sequence continues at coordinate 80,344 of NZ_JBQMFF010000010.1, forward strand.
GCTTTTTTTGACCTGTTTTTTGGCAGACTGGTAAGGCCCTTCGACAACCTCTCCTGCTACTGCAGAAGCGGCCAGCCCGTTCAGGAGGGCATAGCACGGCAAATAGGCATGGTCTGAGCCGATATCAGCAAGCACTGCACCTTCAGGTATATAATCAGCTACTGTTTTGAGCCGTTTTGATAAGTTAACATCGTTCATTTTCTATCACCACATTCTTATGTACTTTAAAATCAGTCTCTCTATATAATAAGAAAAGTCCTCCGCAGATGCAAAGGACTTTTCTCTATCACATTATGTAAAGCTTTAAGCGTCATAATATGACCCGGTTCAAGACTATTTAATTTCAGATACCCATTTGGCCATTTCGTCAAGCTTTTCATCAGGAACAAGTCCTGCAGGCATTGCTCCTCGGCCGTTTTTAATCGTCTCTTTAATTCCGTCAACACCGAGCTTGTCCCCTACTCCTTTAAGAGCCGGGCCTGCTCCGCCTTCGTAATTCTCACCATGGCAGGAAATACAGTTCTGCTTGTAGATTTCCTCCGGTGAAGCGTTTGCAACTTCGCCTGATTTATCTTCTTCTTTTCCTTCGCCAGCCATTTCCTTCATATCGCCGAGCCCCTTGATGGATAAGAAAAACATAAGGCCGATTCCGATTACGGCAACTAGAGCAAATGGAATGAGCGGATTGCGATTCATTATGTAACCTCCCCTATGTAAAAATCTTGAAATGCAGGTAAACGATAGATTTAAACAATCTCTATTTTACTTGAAAACGCTTTGAAGGAAAAGAGTTATTGCAGAAAGATGGCGTATTTTTCAAAAATTAGACAAAAAAACCTCATCTGTTAAGATGAAGTTCTTCAAATCACGTTCGTTCAGCACCCAATCTGTCTCGCAATAACCATTCTTTGAACTTCACTCGTGCCTTCACCAATCTCAAGAAGCTTTGCATCCCTCAGATACCGCTCCACCTGGTATTCTTTCATATAGCCGTATCCGCCATGAATTTGGATGGCCTGGTTGGATACCTCTGTGCACATTTCTGATGCGAACAGCTTGCAGAATGACGCTTCTTTAGTAAATGGCTTTCCCTGATCCTTGAGCCAGGCCGCTTTATAAACAGCCGTACGCGCAAGGTCGATTTTCATGGCCATATCAGCAAGCTTAAACTGTATCGCCTGAAACTCGCTTAGCGTTTTGCCGAATTGCTTTCGCTCTTTTGAGTAAGCAAGCGCCTTTTCAAATGCCGCCTGGGCAATTCCGACAGCCATTGCAGCGATTCCGATTCTTCCGCCGTCAAGAGTCATCAGAAATTGTCTGAAGCCGTTCCCTTTCTTGCCAAGGAGATTTTCAGACGGAACCTCGACATCTTCTAGTATCAGTTCTGTCGTGTTGGATGCGTTCAGCCCCATTTTTTCATAATTATCAATGACCTTGAAGCCAGGTGCATCTGTAGGGACAATAATGGCACTGATTTCTTTTTTTCCTTCATTTCGCCCAGTAATGGCTGTTAATGAAAGAAATTTGGCGTAAGATGCATTTGTAATGTAGCATTTGTTGCCGTTTATCGTAAACTTGCCGTCCTTTTCAACTGCTTCAGTCAGGGTTCCTCCTGCATCAGAGCCAGCGTTAGGCTCAGTAAGGCCGAAAGCTCCGAGAGACTCCCCCGAGCAGATCTTTGATAGATACGTTCGCTTCTGCTCTTCTGTTCCAAACATGCTGATTGGGGCCCCGCCTAAAGAAATATGGGCGGAATATGTAATGCCTGTCGAACCGCAAGCTTTGCTTAATTCTTCTGTTACGATTGCAAAACTGGTTGTATCTGCTCCGCTTCCGCCGTATTCCTCAGAAAATGGCAGGCCAAGAATGCCCATATCCCCGAGCTGTTTAAAAATTTCGGCAGGAAACTGTTTTGTTTTGTCCCGTTCATATGCTCCCGGTTCCACAACTTCTTCTGCGAATTCCCTGATGGTTTTTTGAATCATGCGCTGCTCTTGTGATAATTCAAAATTCATTTTATCCCTCCGTTTTGAATACGCTTACATTATAAATTATAAATTGAACTGATCTATTTTCACAACTTTTTAAATTTTTTATTTTATGAAAAAATATTTTTTTCATCTTGATTTTTGTCCAAGTGTCCCATAACGAGTATTCAGTTCGAATAAAACCCGCGTATTAAAAGGGGAAAAACCTGATTACTTAGAAGGGAAGAAATAAATGGCCGAAGATTTTTTTTCGGAAGGCAGTTTGCAAAATAAATAACAATTAAGTAAAATAATGAAAAGAAGATGTAAGAAAAAGGGTGTTAGCGCTACCACGCATGTTACAGTTTTTAAACAACAAAAAAAAGCGGACAAATTGTCCGCTTTCTATTCCAGAAAATCTTTCAATCGTTTGCTTCTGCTTGGATGGCGAAGCTTGCGAAGCGCTTTTGCTTCAATCTGACGGATACGTTCTCTTGTCACACCGAAAACTTTTCCAACCTCTTCAAGAGTGCGGGTGCGTCCGTCGTCAAGTCCAAAGCGGAGACGAAGCACGTTTTCTTCCCGGTCAGTAAGAGTATCAAGAACATCTTCAAGCTGTTCTTTTAAAAGTTCGTATGCAGCATGCTCCGATGGAGAAGTGGCATCCTGATCTTCTATAAAGTCACCAAGATGCGAGTCATCCTCTTCCCCGATTGGAGTTTCAAGAGAAACTGGCTCCTGGGCAATTTTAAGGATTTCTCTGACCTTATCCGGTGTCAGATCCATATCTTCTGCAATTTCCTCCGGTGAAGGCTCGCGGCCTAAATCCTGAAGCAGCTGGCGCTGAACCCGGATCAGCTTGTTAATCGTTTCAACCATATGAACAGGAATACGGATCGTTCTTGCCTGGTCGGCAATGGCGCGAGTAATGGCCTGGCGAATCCACCATGTAGCATAGGTACTGAATTTAAAGCCTTTACGGTAATCGAATTTCTCTACCGCCTTCATAAGTCCCATGTTGCCTTCCTGAATCAGATCGAGAAACAGCATTCCGCGGCCTACATACCGTTTTGCAATACTGACTACAAGTCGGAGGTTTGCTTCAGCGAGTCTTCTTTTCGCTTCTTCGTCTCCTTCTTCTATACGGTTTGCAAGCTTAATCTCTTCGTCTGCAGTCAAAAGGTCAACTCGTCCGATTTCTTTAAGGTACATGCGGACAGGGTCATTTATTTTAACGCCAGGCGGCACACTCAGGTCATTCAGGTCAAACTCTTCTTCCTTTGCAAGCTGCTGAATGTTCGGGTCTTCTGTTGATTCGTTATCTCCCACCAGTTCAACACCCTGTTCACCCAGGAACTCATAATACTCATCCATTTGGTCTGATTCAATTTCGAAGCCTGACATGCGTTCAGCAATCTCTTCGTATGTTAAAACTCCACGTTTTTTTCCGATTTCAGTTAATTGGTCCTTAGCCTGTTCCAATGTCAATTCAGAATCATGGGTTTGTTTATCAGCCATTGGATCCCCTCCTTCCAAACTCTTGCAATTAGTGCTTTATAGTAATGTTCTGATTGGAAAAAAATTAATCAATCAGCAACAGTGAATCTCATTTCAGTGCTACTTAAGGCTTTGCTTCAGCTTAATGATTTCCATGGCAATGCCGGCAGCTTTGACAAAATCCTTTTTGCGTTCTGCATCGTGCTTTTCAGATTCTTTTTCTTTTATCATTAACCAATTTTGGTGATTCAACACCTGTTTGATATAATCTGACAGCTCCCGCTCCGAAATTTCTTCATTGACGGAAAGCATGGCGATATCTGAAACCACTTGATGAAGCTTATGATCAGGCAGTCTCCTTAGAAAGGAGCTTACATTTGCTTCAAAGCCCTCTTCGTAATAAGCATATAAGTAAGTAATAATGGCTCTGTGTTCCTCAATATTAAATTGCAGCCCCACCCTGTCCAGCACTTTTTGGGCGATTTCTTTATTTCTCAGCATATGGGCAATGAGCAGCCTTTCGGCGTTATGATAAGCTTTCAGAAGGCGCTTTTGCTGCGGTTTCCTTGTCTCCGTTTTTGGAGATGCCGGCGCAGCCTGCTCTTTTTTCGGCTCACGCTGCCTGCTTCCTTTTTGATCCAGCACGCGGCTTTTCAAAACATCCATTGAGAGTGAAAATTCTTCAGACAGCTGTTTCAGATAAAGCTCAATTTCAACAGGATTGTCAAGAAGACTCAGCTCTCTTACTATATCTTCGATGTATTGCAGTCTTTGTCCTTCATCATGCAGGTTTTTGCCTTTTCTGAACATCTGCATCTTAAATGCCATAAGCGTAATGCTTGCCCCTATTACATCCTGCCTGAACTTCTCAGCTCCGTGTGTCCGGATGTAGTCATCAGGGTCTGTACCATGAGGCAGGGCGGCTACCCGCATTTTGCATCCTGCGGCAGCAAGTGTTTTTGAAGCCCTGAGCGTTGCTTCCAGGCCTGCAGAATCAGAGTCATAGCATATGATAACATCTCCTGCATTTCTTTTAATGATTTTTGCCTGGGCATCTGTAAGCGATGTTCCCATTGTGGCAATCGCATTCGGCACATTTGAACGGACGGCAGATATCACATCGGCAAAACCTTCGAATAAAACGGCCTGCTGATTTTTGCGTATATGTACTCTTGCCTGATGAAAATTGTAAAGGACTTTGCTCTTATTAAAAATCGGGGTTTCCGGGCTGTTCAGAAATTTCGGCTGTTCCTTCCCGAGCACTCTGCCGGAGAAAGCGATTGTTCTCCCTGTATGGTCAAGGATCGGGAACATAATTCTGTTTCTGAAGCGGTCAAGATAAGAATCAGAATTGTTCTTCTTAACAAGCAGTCCGGCTCGTTCCATCATTTCGGGACTGTATCCGCGTTTGGTCAGGAATTTCGCAGCAAAATCCCACGAATCAAGCGAGTAGCCGATTTCGAATTGATCGATTGTTTCCTTATCGAAGCCTCTGCCAGTCAGATAATCAAGTGCTTCCTGGCCTTCTTTCGTGTTTACGAGCAGGTGATGATAAAACTTTTTCAGCAGTTCATGAGCTTCAATCATTTTTTCATCTTCGCTGTTTGCGTCTTTTGGCTGGGCGGAATGAATATGATCCGGCAGTTCTATGTTCAGCCTGTCTGCTAAAGATCCGGCCGCCTCCACAAAGGAAAGCCCTTCTATCTGCATCAGAAAGGAGAACACATTTCCGCCGGCGCCGCATCCAAAACAGTGGTAGATCTGCTTATCATGCGAGACAGAAAATGACGGAGATTTTTCTCCATGAAAAGGACAGAGACCAAAATGATTTCGCCCCTGCTTTTTCAATTGAACATATTCGCCTACAACATCCACGATATCTGCAGACTTCTGAATCTGATCAATAAGTTCGTCAGGAATACGATTTGCCATAGTAACATCTCCGTGAAACTAATATTCGCGATTTAATCACTAATTCCTGCATCTTTCGACAAAATCTTTTGAAGGGTGCGGACAAAATGCTCCCGGTCTGCTCCGGTAAACTTCTTCGGTCCTTTCGTATGATTCCCGCTTCGCCGTTCCTTTGCGGAAAGATACCTGAACTGAAGAGCTGTTTCAATCGAATCTTCTGTAAGTTCTATACCCCGGGGTGTGATAACTGTAACCCCTTTTTTAAGGAGAAGCCCTGCAAGACCGATGTCCTGAGTCACAACTGTATCGTGCCTCGAGGTGTGATTAACAATGTATAAATCAGCAGCTTCTTTTCCTGTGTCCACGTATACCCAGTCGCATCCATATGTAGTTGATGACTGATGATTGTAGGAAGCAATAAACAGGGCCCGTACCCCGTGTACTGCAGCCAGATCAGCAATCTCCTGTTTAACCGGACACGCATCTGCGTCGACAATAATCTGCATCTTTTTTTCGCCGTCTTTCACTATTCTACATCACTCCGAAGGATTCCTTCTAAACTATCCAGAAAAGATGCCAGAGGAAATCAAGACTGAATTTGTCGAATTTTTTTTTAATGATTAACTTGACAGATCACAATAAATAGTTTATTCGTAATAAGTCAAGTCTAAACCTAAAATAAGTAATTTTATCACAATTTTTTATTATAATACAAAGTCTTTCATTTTTCCATTGTTTTTAGCCAATTAAAGCTGTAAACAAGATACATGCAGAAAACTCAGAGTATCAGGCCACTCTGAGTCTTTAAATCAGTTTGAGATTTAATTGTATTTGTTCATGATGTTCTGGATCATGTTGGCTGTCTCTTCTACCGCTTTATTTGAAACATCAATTACCTGGCAGCCAATCCTGTCGATGATCTTTTCGAAGTATTCGAGCTCCACCTTGATCCTGTCAATATTGGCGTAGATCGCTTTGTCGTTCAGTCCCAGTGAAATGAGCCGTTCTTTTCTGATATCATTTAACTTGTCCGGGCTTATTTTAAGACCGATGCATTTTTGCGGCGACACTTTAAACAGCTCTTCAGGCGGTTCAACTTCCGGAACGAGCGGAACATTGGCCACTTTAAACCGTTTGTGCGCCAAATACTGGGACAACGGTGTTTTCGACGTTCTTGACACACCGACAAGGATGATATCCGCTTTCATTATGCCCCTTGGATCTCTTCCATCATCGTATTTTACGGCAAATTCAATTGCCTCAACCTTTTTGAAGTAATCTTCATCAAGTTTTCTGACTCTACCCGGCTCATATTTGGCTGAGATGCCGTACGCAGATTCCATTTTATCAATGAGCGGTCCGATAATATCGTAATAAACGACGCCCTGTGCATCCGCTTCCTCAATCAGTCCCTGCCTTAGTTCAGGCACAACAAGGGTAAAGCAGACAATAGCCTGTTCAAGCTTTGCATGAGCGATAATCTCTTTAATCGTTCCAAGGTCCTCAACATATGGAATCCGCTTGATTTTGGTGTCTGCAGCGTACCCGTTGAACTGGCTGATCGCAGCTTTGATGACCAGTTCAGCCGTTTCTCCGACAGAATCCGAAACAACATAGACATGACGATTGTACATACCATTCCCCACTCCCCAGTTAGATGATTTCATTCTCCGCTAGTCCGACCAATATCTTTGTCATATTTGTTTTTGTAATTCTGCCTGTTACTTCGAACCCTTTATCTGTTTCTTTAATAACTGGAATGGCATCAATTTGTTTATGAATTAAATATTTCGCTACATCCACGATGTTGTCCTCTCTGCTGCACATCGTGATGTTCGGCATTCTTGTCATAATGATATTGACCGGTATCGATGCAAGCTCCTGCTTTCCGATGCTTGCCCTGAGAAGATCTTTCCTTGACAGCACACCGACAAGGATGGACCCCTGGTCGACTACAAAGAGCGTCCCCACATCTTCAAGGAACATGGTCACAATGGCATCGTAAACAGACACATTTTCATTTACAACGACAGGTATGGACTGAAAATCCTTCACCTGAAGTTTTTTCAGTTTATCAGACAGCATGCCGGCTCCGGTCTTGCCTGTGTAGAAATAGCCGACTCTCGGCCTCGCTTCCAGGTATCCGGCCATCGTCAGGATGGCAAGGTCAGGCCGCAGTGTTGCCCTCGTTAAATTCAGCTGGTCTGCAATGTGTTCGCCGGTAATCGGCCCGCTTGCTTTTACAATCTGCAGAATATGTTCCTGTCTTTTATTTAATTCGATTGTACTCACCACCTTAAGGTTCCAATACATATGTATCTATAGTTCTGCTTTCAACTCAATCCAAATAGGTTATACTCATATAAAAATATTATATACTATTTGAGCAGATTGAAAAGAACCTTTTCACAGGCTGCTTTTGAAATACGTAAACAAACGGGACGATTGCCTTAAGGCAACCGTCCTCGTTTCTCTATTTTACAATGACAGCGTTCATGTCCGCAAAGGATTCAATGAGCGCTGCAAGCTTTTTCATCTGGGCAAGGCGATTTGTTTTCAGTGCTTCGTCATCTGCCATAACCATGGTTTCGCTGAAATATTTCTCAATGGCAGGCTGAAGGGAGCGAAGAGCTTTAAACGCTTCTTTATACTCGCCGCGGGCTTCGTGTGCAGCGTATGCTTCCGCTGCTTCTGTGTACTTGCTGTAAAGATCTTTTTCTTCCTGATTCTTGAATAAAGAAGGATCTACAGTGTCACCCGTTCCTTTTTTGGAGATATTCTGAACGCGCGCAAAAGCTTCCATTTCTTCTTTAAATCCTGCTTCACCTGCAGCTGCGGCCAGAACTTCCGCTTTGGAGAGGACAGCCGTAAGTTCAAGCTGTTCAGAACCAAGAACCGCATCGACGATATCGTATCTGATTTTCTTTTCATCAAGAACATGCTTGATGCGCATTTTAAAGAACGAACGCAAATCTGCCATCACTTTTGCTTTATCCGATCCTTCAAATGGCGCAAGCGCAGCTTCAAACAATTCATCAAGTGTCACCTTCCACTGCTTAGCAAGAAGAATATGAACAATACCGCTCGCCTGGCGTCTTAGTGCATATGGATCCTGCGATCCTGTCGGAATGACGCCGATCGAGAAGAAGCCCGCAATCGTATCCAGTTTATCCGCAAGAGCAACAATTGCACCCGCGGTCGTTGAAGGTGCTGCATCATCTGCATGACGAGGCATATAGTGTTCATTAATGGCGACTGCCACTTCTTCTGCTTCTCCGAATGCTCTGGCATATTTTTCACCGATGATTCCCTGCAGCTCAGGGAATTCATAGACCATATGAGTGACCAGGTCAAATTTGCAGATTTCTGCTGCACGCACAGCATGTTTTTTCTCTGCTTCTGACGCAAAACGGTCTGCCAGGTTTTCAGACAATGCCGTTACTCTTCTCACTTTATCGCCTGTGGAACCAAGTTCTTCGTGGAAAATGATTTTATCGAGTTTCTTTACATTATTTGCAATCACAAGCTTCTGATCTTCATTATAGAAGAACGCAGCATCAGAAAGGCGTGCACGCAGCACTTTTTCGTTTCCTCTTGCTACATTTTCAATATGGTTGTGATCACCGTTTCTGACAGTCACAAAGTATGGAAGCAGCTTTCCTTCTTTGTTTTTCACAGGGAAATATCTCTGATGTTCTTTCATCGTTGTAATCAGAACTTCTTCAGGAAGAGACAGATACTCTTCTTCAAATTTACCGAACAGCGCCGTCGGATACTCCACAAGATTTGTTACTTCTTCAAGCAGATCCTTATCAATCGGAATCTCCCACCCGTTTTCTTCTTCAATATGATGAAGCTGAGTCAGGATCGCTTCTTTCCGTTTTACCGGGGAAGCGATAACGTATTGTGAAAGCAGGGTTTCTTCATAATCAGATCCTGATTGCACGGTCTGATCCTGCCCCAGGAAGCGGTGTCCTCTTGTTTCATTGCCTGTTTTTACACCGGTGATTTCAAACGGAATGACTTCTCTGCCAAAGAGCGCAATCATCCATTTGATTGGACGTGCAAATCTAAGATCCTGGGATCCCCAGCGCATATTCTTCGGGAATGTCAGGCTTGTGATGATGTCTTTAAGCTCTGACAACAGCTGTACTGTTTCTTTTCCCTTAATAAATTTATGGACATGGGCATATTCAATGCCGCCGATTTCTTTAAAATAAATATCCTCGGGAGACGCTCCCTGGCCTCTTGAAAAGCCGGCAGCCGCTTTGGACCAGTTTCCTTCTGAATCAAGCGCAATTTTCTTTGCCGGCCCTTTAGCTTCTTCTTCAATATCCTTCTGCTTTTCCGCCACATCCTCAATCCGAACGGCAAGCCTTCTCGGAGTTGAGTAAACATGTACATCTCCAAACGAAATGTTTTTCTCTTTCAGCCAGTTTTCAACTTTCATAGAAAGCTGATTCATCGCATCTGTTACAAATCTTGCCGGAAGCTCCTCAAGTCCAAGTTCAAGCAGCAGATCCTGTTTACTCATTTGTTTCAGCCTCCTCTTGTTTCAGCATTGGAAATCCAAGCTTCTCCCGTTCATTATAAAATGTTTTGGCTACTTTTCTGGCAAGGTTTCGGACGCGGCCGATATATCCCGTTCTTTCTGTCACGGAAATGGCCCCTCTTGCATCAAGCAGATTGAAGGTATGGGAACATTTTAAAACATAGTCGTAAGCAGGGTGCACAAGTCCTTCATCCATCTGGCGGTGGGCCTCTTTTTCATAAATGGAAAACAGGTTAAAGAGCATATCTGCATCAGATGTTTCAAACGTATATTTAGAATGTTCGTATTCAGGCATCAGGAAGATGTCCCGCACAGTATATCCTTCTGTCCATTCCAGATCGAACACATTTTCTTTATCCTGAATGTAGGATGCGAGACGTTCAATACCGTAAGTAATTTCAACAGATACAGGTTTGCATTCGAGTCCCCCAACTTGCTGGAAGTAGGTGAACTGCGTAATTTCCATGCCGTCAAGCCAAACTTCCCACCCGAGTCCCGCGCATCCGAGAGACGGGTTTTCCCAGTTATCCTCAACAAAACGGATATCATGCTTCAGCGGGTCAATGCCAAGCGCTTTAAGAGAATCGAGATACCACTCCTGGATATTGTCGGGAGAAGGCTTAATAATGACCTGAAACTGATGATGCTGATACAGTCTGTTTGGATTCTCACCGTAGCGGCCGTCTGCCGGGCGGCGGGAAGGTTCAACATAGGCTACCTTCCAAGGCTCCGGACCTACAGCTTTCAGGAATGTATACGGGCTCATTGTACCTGCCCCTTTTTCTGTGTCATACGCCTGCATTAATACACAGCCGTGATCAGACCAGTGTTTTTGCAATGTCAAAATCATGTCTTGAATATTCATAACATGCACCTCCAAAATTGATTGTCATTCACAAGATAAGCAACAAAAAAACTCCCGTCTCTATGCTGCTTAATCTCAGCATAGGGACGAGAGTTACCCCGCGGTTCCACCCTAATTGCAAGTGCATTTTTGCACTGCCACTTTCCGTAAGCGCCGCTCGGGAAACGCCTTTCTTTGCCTGTTGTCACCCGGCTTCCACCGTCCCGGGCTCGCTTTCACACAACTGCAGCAAATACTCTTTTTCCTTCATAGCAGCTCCATATAATTACTAGCATCATAACCTGAATGCCTGTTCAAAGTCAATAGGCCCGTTATTCCGACAGCTTGCCCCGCAGCGCGTCCATCTGATCAAGGAACCGCTTGGATTTAAGAAAAAGGCCTGAGTACTCGCTGTAGTATGTATGGATGACCATTTTCAGCTCAGCCTTCGTTTCGGGTTTTAACGACACCTGTCCAAGCCTTTCCAGATCAAAATAATAAAACAGCCTCAGCAACTTGGCGGTTCCCTGTGAGATCTTGAGTCTGTAAGGGTCCATTTCAAAGCAGCGATGGCACAAAAAGCCGTTTTCACGAATGGAAAAATGAAACGTCCCATCCCTGCTTCCGCAGTTAACGCAAGAGTCAAGCTGAGGATAAAGACCAAGAACATTCAGCATTTTCATCTCGAAAATGTGCTGCAGAACGTCCGGGTCCACTCCTTCATTTAAAAGCTTGAGAGACTGGCTGAAAAGCTCAAAAAGAAAGGGATTAGGGTCATTTTGTTCCGTGCTTTTATCAAGCAGCTCGGCCATATAGGACGCATATGCCGTCAGAAAAATATCTTCCCTTATGCCTCTCATTGATGCAATCGTTTCTCCCTGCTGAAGACCGCCGAGACCTGTTGATTTTTGAAATAAAAAATACCCGTAAGTGAATAACTGTGTAGAAGCAGTCAGGCGGCTGTTCGGTTTTTTAGCACCTCTCGCCATAACGCCCACTTTTCCAAGCTCACGGGTATAAAGTGTCACAATCTTGTTTGTTTCACCGTAATCATTTGTCCGTATCACAATGCCTTCGCATTTTTGAAGCAATCATTCTCACCATCCAGAAGGATTCGGTCAGATCACGAAATTGGAAAGTCCGCTTCTGTCACCTCATGATCATGTAAATCGGGTCCGTCACCAGTATCTTTTTCCATTTCCTTAAAAAGAAGATAGGTATCAATATTACCTGTCTGAATGAACACTTTCCAGGTAAAATCAAGCATGTTAACCCCGCCTTTCTGTTGTTAAGAGAAGCAAGCTGTTATCCAATTCTATACCGTTATCTTGACCGAACATCCTTCGTTTCATGTTAGATAAAATTTGTTAATTTCAAGGAGCCTTTAATATTCGTCTTCTCTGAAACCGAAGTCTCTGAGCTGATTCATTTTATTGCGCCAGTCTTTCTGCACTTTCACCCAAAGCTCCAAAAATACTTTCGTGCCAAGCAGCGCTTCAATATCTGCCCTTGCCCGCTGGCCTACTTCTTTCAGCATTTTCCCCTGCTTGCCGATGACGATTCCTTTTTGTGAATCGCGTTCGACAATAACGGTTGCACTTACATAAATGGACTGATTGTTGTCGCGTCTTTCGATGGCATCAATTACCACTGCAACCGAGTGGGGAATTTCTTCGCGTGTTAAATGCAGCACTTTTTCCCTGATAAGTTCAGAAATAATGAACCGTTCAGGGTGATCTGTCACCTGATCGGCAGGGTAATACTGAGGTCCCGCTGGAAGATAGGATTCAATCTGTTCAAGAAGAGTGTCCACATTATTGCCCTGAAGAGCTGAAATCGGAATAATTTCCTTGAAGGGATAGAATGCGCGGTACTGGTCAATCAGCGGCAGAAGCTGATCCGGATGGATCTGGTCTATTTTATTAATGATCAGGAAAACTGGTGTCTTTGTATGCTGAAGTTTTTCAATGATAAATTCATCTCCGCGGCCGTAGCCTTCTTCTGCATTGATCATAAATAAGACGACATCGACTTCCTTAAGCGTATTCTGGGCTACCTTCATCATGAAATCGCCCAGCTTGTGCTTTGGTTTGTGGATTCCAGGTGTGTCTATGAACACAATCTGAGATTCGTTTGTTGTATATACGCCTTGTATTTTATTACGTGTTGTCTGCGGTTTGTCGCTCATAATCGCGATTTTCTGTCCGATCACGCGGTTTAAAAATGTTGATTTCCCGACGTTCGGTCTGCCGATAATGGAAACAAAACCTGACTTATATTCATTTTTACTCATTCAAATCCTCCGATGAAAATGCCCCGGGCAATAATTCAGCAACTGTCCATTCTTTTACGTCGCCTTTTAAATTTGTCAATATTACTTTCATGTCTTTTGGACACAATTCCGAGATGACCTGTCTGCACGCACCGCATGGGGACACAGGGCCCTCGGTATCTGCTACGATGGCAATTGCCGCAAACTCTTTGTCTCCTTCTGAAACAGCCTTAAAAAGCGCTGTCCGTTCTGCACAGTTTGTCATGCCGTATGAGGCATTTTCAATGTTGCAGCCTCTGTACACTTTTCCGTCTTTCGTTAATAGAGAAGCACCAACCTGAAATTTGGAATAAGGAACATATGCCATTTCCCGAGCTGCTATTGCTTCTTTGATGAGTTGTTCTGAGTTCAATGCTATTCTCCCTTTCTTAAGCGGCTCTGTGTACTTCTATTTTACCTCTGCCGGAATGAAATTTCACCTGATTGCCGCAAATGTAATTTAATTGTAAGAATTTTCTCATAACTTAAAGGATCTTTGGAAAGAAAATGAGTAACCCTATCATAACCGCAAGAATGGCATAAATCAAAACAGCGCCGGCTGCTGCATCTTTGGCTGCCTTTGCAAGCGGGTGATAGTCGGCGGTTACAAGGTCAACAACACGCTCTACCGCCGTATTCATGAGCTCAAGCGAGAGCATTCCTCCCATCAGGAAAAGAACGATGATCCATTCGACTGCAGACAGGTGAAAGTACAGCCCGGCCCCTGTCACGATCAGACAAACAGCTGCATGAATCTGAAAGTTCCGCTCATGAATCAGGGTCATCTTTATCCCCTGCCATGCATGATAAAAACTTTTTAAAAACCGTTCACGCTCAGACTTCTCTTTTAAGTCCATACGCATCGAGAATATCCTTTTGTTTGCCGAACATCTTTTTTTCATCATCTTCTGTCATGTGGTCATATCCGAGCAAATGAAGAAGTCCGTGAACAGCCAGAAATCCGAGCTCTCTCGTAAAAGAATGGCCGTATTCTTCCGCCTGTTCCTTTGCACGGGGCACAGAAATGATGATATCCCCGAGGATGCGCGGCATATCTTCCCCGCCGACGATTGAAACCTCGCCTTCACCCATCTCTTCCATCGCAAAAGAAATGACGTCCGTTACTTGATTTTTGTTCCGGTACTCTCTGTTTACTTCCTGAATTCTCTGATTGTCTACGAACGTAACAGAAAGCTCTGCATCCTGAGGCACGTTCTCTGTTTGAGCCGCGTGCTGCAGCAGATTTTCGACCATTGAAAGCTGGTCCTGTGCGAGCTGATCTGTTTCATCCTCCATATCGATTATGATTCTGTTCATGCCTGTTTCACCTTCTGTTTTGTAATTTCCGGATATTCAATTCTTGAATGGAATATTCCCTTTAATGTTTCGCTGAATGATTTCGCAATGATGTCCAGTTCCCTCAGTGTCAGATCACACTCGTTCAGCTGATGGTCCTGAAGCCTGTCCGCAATAATCCCGCGTATCAGCTTCTCAATTTTATCCGGTGTCGGACTCGACATGGATCTTACCGCAGCCTCTACACTGTCTGCAATCGAAATAATCGCGATTTCTTTTGTCTGCGGCTTCGGTCCGGGATATCTGAACTCTTCTTCGTATATATCAGGGTGGTTCTGCTTAGCTTTATGATAGAAAAACTTCAGCAGGGTTGTCCCGTGATGCTGTTCTGCAATATCCACAAACTCTTTGGGCATTTTGTGTTTTCTTAGCATTTCCGCACCGTCTGAAGCATGTGCGATAATCACATTTTTGCTTAGCTGAGGAGACAGCTTATCATGCGGATTCTCAATATTCATCTGGTTCTCAATAAAGTACTGAGGCCGTTTTGTTTTTCCAATATCATGGTAATAGGCTCCCACGCGGGCAAGCAGTCCATTCGCGCCGATTGCCTCGCACGCTGCTTCTGAAAGATTTGCGACCATGACACTGTGATGATATGTCCCAGGTGTTTCAGTCAGAATTTTTCTGAGCAGAGGGTGATTTGGGTTCGACAGCTCTATCAGTTTCATCGTGGAGAGAATGCCGAATCCCGTTTCAAAAAACGGCATGAATCCAATTGTCAGCACAGACGATATGAGTCCGGAAGCAAGAGCCATTATGAAATAAGAGCCAAGCTCAATATTCGAGTAGCTTCCGTTTTGTATCAGGGTGATGGCTGTGATGATCATGATGTTGATCAGCGACACAAACAATCCCGTCTGCAAAATTCTTGACCTGACGTTCTGGTCGTTCAAAAAGAGGACGCCTGCTATACTGCCGAACAGGAAGTATATGCCGATCGTGAAATTGAATGTCCCCGTTACGCCTTCATTAAAGATAATGCTGCCGCACACAGCAAATATAATACTTGTCAAAATGGCCAGTCTTTCATGGAGAAGCAGCTTGATCAGCATGGCTCCCATAGCGACAGGAACGAGATACCCTACGTTATTATAATTGATTTCCTGAAAGAAGCTGATAATTTTAATCATCAGAATTGTAATGCTGAATATCAGGACATACAGAATGAGAGAATGATTTTTTCTGTGCGGCTGCCTGTCAGGTGCCTCAAAGTAATAAATGAGCGCCGCAAGGATCAGCAGGATCATCAGAAGCAGCCCCGCAAACGGCTTCAAAGCAAGCTTATTGTCAAGCAGACCGACAAGATCAAGCTTGCGGTAGATATCCCTGCTGATGTAACCGCCTTCTTCAACAAGAATCTGCCCCTGTTTAATCTGCACTTCATTTACATCATCGTATGCCTGCTGCTTTTTCTCTTCTGTCGCATCAAGATCAAAGACATAGTTCGCAATAACGGCATATCTTCCGAGCTCAATCGCTGCTTTCAGTAAGTCCGCCCTTAAATTTGAGGATGTAAGGTCCTCTTCAACCAGATCCTTTGCCTCATCCTGCTTCTGCAGGGGAATTTCCTCGCTCATCACCCGGTTGACTGCCGTGACCGCTGCATCCTTGGCTATATTCAGCTCATTATCGGAGGATTCAAGAAGGGCAGTGAATGTATCATCTGAAATTTTTTCTCTGATATCTTCTGTAAGCTTGTCCTTCAGCCGAATGAGCTTTTCGTCAATTGATATTGTGTATGCCTCTTCGCCTTCAGTCACACTTTCATTTTGCAGCTTTATTTCAGCTGCCGTCTCTTTGTTTGTTTCTTTTACAAAGTCAAAGATCGATGTTATGACTTCTACGCGGTTTACGACATAGTCTTTTCTCAAGACATATTCATCTTGAACGGCATCGTACGCTTCCTGCCGTTTGCTTTCTGTTTCAAACGTATCTTCCGCCTGAGTCGGAGCTATGATTGTCTGATCAGAGTAAGTAAAAAGTTCAACATCAACCGTTTCCGGCTTTACATTGCTGTAAAGTGAGACAAAAATGACAGCAGCAAGCAAAAAATACATGGAAATATGTATAAACTTATAATGCTTTAACGTTTCAATGAGCTGACTGAGCTTTGCACTTCGCTTTGTTTTCATAACATCACCCCCGCTCCCCTTTGCATTCCTGAAAAAAGTGACCCGAAAACGGGCCGCCCGGGTCACTTTGTCTTGTCATATGCTTCAATGATTTTCGCTACAAGCGGATGGCGCACGACGTCTGACTGCTGCAGTTCATTAAACGCTATACCGCTTACAGAACTGAGTGTATCCCTTGCTGCAGCAAGACCCGACTGTACGCCTCTCGGCAGGTCAACCTGTGTAATATCACCGGTAATGACCATTTTCGAACCAAATCCGAGTCTTGTTAAAAACATTTTCATCTGTGCAGGTGTTGTATTCTGGGCTTCATCCAAAATAACAAACGCATCATCGAGCGTTCTTCCTCTCATATAGGCAAGAGGCGCAATTTCGATGGTGCCTCTCTCAATCAGCCGCTGCGTATGTTCCGTTCCGAGAACATCGTGAAGCGCATCATAGAGCGGGCGCAAATATGGATCGACTTTTTCTTTGAGGTCTCCAGGCAGGAAGCCGAGACTTTCTCCTGCTTCAACAGCAGGCCGCGTGAGAATGATCCTTTTTACTTGATTATTCTTAAGCGCACTGACCGCCATTACAACGGCGAGATACGTTTTGCCTGTTCCTGCAGGGCCGATGCCGAATATCAGATCCTTATTGCGGATAGAAGACACATAATGTCTTTGACCGAGAGTTTTGACTCTGATGGATTTTCCCTGCGCATTTTTGCTTACTTCCTCAACATACAGGGCTTCAAATTCGTCAAGCTTTTGTTTTTTTGCCATTTCAATGCCATAGATGACGTCGCGTTCGCTGATGGCTATTCCTCTTTTAAGGAGAACCTGAAGCGACGCAAGCACATCACCTGCTATATTTGCATTCTCTTCTTCTCCATTTACATAGACAGCTTCGCCTCTTGATACGATTGTCACGGAAAGCTCATCTTCCATCCTTTTCAGGTGTACATCATTGTTTCCAAAAAGAGAGGCTGCTTCGTTTGGATTTTCCACTTGCAGATTTATCGTAATGAGTTCTTCTGGCATGATTTAGTCTCCCTGAACAATTGGTGTTGTTTTTACGATATTTTCTATAACTTGGTAGAGCACTGTTAGTTTTACTTTACCATTCTCGTTCGTCTGGTGCAAAACTTTTTGACCCTTTACCTCTGCATCTTCTCCTAATTGTCCAAGGATCTCTTTTTTGCCCTGATCTATCGCAGCAGCACGTGCTTCCTGCTCAGTATATTTTTTTTCAAAAACTTCTTTTTCACGGTAGATTTTTTGGCCGAATCCGAGCGGCAGAGTCCATTTCAAAAACCTTAGCGGCCTTATATCATTTTCCTCTTCATATTTTGCGAACAGCTCCTGATTAAATCCCCAAATCTGGAGATCAGCCGAACCAACTGAAAGGTACGTTTTTCTTACTTCGCTGCCGGAAAAAAGCTGAAATGTCTGTTTTGACGGGACCGTAATTTCAGATTTGTACCAGGTTTCACCCAGAATTTCCGCTTTAGCCGCAACAAGCTGCTTCTTTTTTTCCCCGCCGATTAATCCGGATACGAGCAGCTGCCCTTTTTCAACATGATCATGAATGGTCACGGAAGGCTGTCCTTTTTCAACATACATCTTTGTAATGACCGCTTTCTTTTTCGCTACAATATGCTGAGGTCCTGCTTCTGCTGTTTTTTCAGGTTCATTCTTTTCGACCACCTCAAAATGAAAATGCGTTCCCCTGAGTTCAACACCCACCCATGTCAATTCACTGATGTTGTCTGTCAGCTTTTTCTGGATGGAATCCGGATCAAGCATCATGAACTGTAGCCTTCCTGTTTTCACCCCCATTGCATCCAGCTCTTTCATGATTTTATGCTCCGTGCTCGGCTTTGCGCCTTTCACATCAATTCCCCAAATCATATTGGAGAGGAGCAGGATGACAGCAAAGAACAGGGTGAATCCGATAACAAAGCCACTGTTTTTCAATGATTTCTGGATTAGAAACGGAAGTCCCGACACCTTTTGCAGCGAACATTTGCACTCGCTTTTTCTTGCCGCCCGCCTCAAGGCATGTACATCTTTCAGGCGAATAAAAAAAGAGAGTCCATTCTCTTCTTTTCTCACATTCCAGACAGGGATTCCCTGTCTGATGCAGTCATTCACAAACCGTTCCGTTCCTCTTCCCGCTGCTGTTACTTTTATCACGCCGTAAAAGAAATGCATCCACTGATTTTTCATCGTCATCCCCCGATTTTTTATGATTGTTCCAAGTAATTGACCTGATCAATTTTCCCCTGCAGAAGAATCTCTTCAGGCAGAATCGTTTTAATGACAAAAGCTTCTCCCTTTATTTGAAGCTGCCCCTGTTTTAACAGAAGCCTCAGTTCATTGTCTGTAAATGTAAGCAGCCCTCTGTGATTTTCTATATAAATATGTATTTGGCCGATCATCGTGATGCGGGGAAGATCCATCATGACATCCTGGGGTATTTCAATTGTTCGCGTGATCCATTTAGCAACGTTCTGCCGCCATTTTTTCGCCATAAAAAAGAACCCCCTCTCATCTCATATGTATGAGTTTAAAGGGGGTTCTAACACATTTTTTTAAAGTTGCCGCCTTGCTGCCCTGTGCGGCTTTTTAGATCGCGGCGGTCCGATGATCTCGCTCCAGATAATTCCCCGGACAATATCATCTCTTGCAGCTGCAGGTGTTTTCTTAGGAGCAGCAGGAGCCTTCTGAGCTGTCTGCTGCATAAACTGATCTGCCTGCTCCTTTATTTCCGTCACATTCCTTGAAGCCGCACCGCCGTCTGCATTCGGCAGGGTGCTTTTAGCAGACTTATATCTTGCTTCAATTGTTTTAGCCGTTTCTTTCATTCGTTCCTTTGCTTCTTCAAACGATTCCCTGCCCGGTTTTTCAGCCTCCGCTTTATGCGTGGCGGCAGACTGATTTGGTACAGATGCAGGTTTTCTTTTTCGATCACGCTGCGCTTCTGCTTTTTTATCTCTCGCTTTTTTTCCGAACAGGGAGGAAATGGCAAAGATAAGACCTGCTATCACAAGCGGGTTGTTTAAAAGAAAATCGATCCATTCCATCCATCAGCACCTCCTGATTTGGGCTGATTCCTACTCTTCATGATCAGGCTGATCTTTCGAAAGCTTTCCAATTGAATCTCTCATGCCTGTATCGGCATGGATATTTTCAAAATTCATATAGTCCATTACGCCGATTTTTCCATTTCGAAGTGCTTCTGCCATAGCAAGCGGGACTGTAGCTTCTGCCTCCACAACCTTCGCTCTCATTTCCTGCGTTTTAGCATTCATTTCCTGTTCAAGAGCGACCGCCATCGCACGGCGTTCTTCTGCTTTTGCCTGGGCAATTTTCTTATCTGCTTCAGCCTGGTCAGTCTGCAGAATCGCCCCGATGTTTTTGCCGATATCAACATCCGCGATATCGATCGACAGAATTTCAAAAGCAGTCCCGGAATCAAGTCCTTTGTTTAATACGGTCTGAGAAATCATGTCCGGGTTTTCGAGAACTTTTTTATGGTTGTCAGATGAACCGATCGTACTTACTATTCCTTCTCCTACCCTTGCGATAATGGTGTCTTCGCCGGCACCGCCGACAAGTCTTTCAATGTTTGCGCGGACTGTGATGCGCGCTTTTGCTTTTACTTCGATTCCGTCCATGGCAACCCCTGCAATAAACGGCGTTTCAATCACTTTTGGATTAACACTCATCTGAACGGCTTCAAGAACATCGCGTCCGGCCAGGTCAATGGCTGCACAGCGCTCAAATGTCAGTTCGATGTTGGCGCGCTCAGCTGCAATCAAAGCATTAACAACCCGGTCTACGTTCCCTCCGGCAAGATAATGGCTTTCAAGCTGATTGATGGTTACTCCAAGTCCAGCCTTATGCGCTTTAATGAGCGGATTAATGATTCTGTTCGGACTTACTCGGCGAAGCCTCATCCCAATCAGGGTGAAAATACTGATTCTTACCCCTGCAGCAAGTGCTGAAATCCACAGTGTAATCGGCACAAAGGTAAATAAAACACCAAGTACAATGACACCAATAACAATTAAGCCTAACGTAAGCAGCAATGATGGATCCATGTTGTTCCTCCTTCAATTAAATGATTTCTCTTACGACGACCCGTGAGCCCTCTACTTTAATAACCTTTACTTTCTGATCTTTTGCAATAAACGTTCCTTCCGTTACCACATCAATGCGCTCATCATCAATCAGAGCTGTGCCCGAAGGCCTCATTGAAGTTAAAGCCACACCCGTTTTGCCGATCAGCTCGAGCCTGCTGCGGCTCGAAACATATCCGCTTTCCGTATTGGTTGAATCACGCAAAATGATTTTTTTAAAGATATTCATACGTTTTCCAAACACCTTTACAAATATGATGGCTGCCGATACGGCAACTAAAAGCGCAATCCCAAGCGAAAAGGCCATATACCCTATGTCATCTGTTGCGATGAAGAAACTGAGCAGGATCGCTCCAAATCCAATAAATCCTATAATGCCTCCCGGGACGAAAAACTCAGCTGCCACAAGAATGATTCCGGCAGCGAAAAGAATGATGGTCTCAAGCCCTGCAAGCCCCGCAATATAGTGACCGTAGAAGAACAGGAAAAGAGAAGACAGCCCCATAATCCCCGGCAGTCCGAAACCTGGACTGTAAAGCTCAACAATCAGCCCGAGGCTTCCAATAGAGAGCAAAATAGGGATGACAATCGGGTTTGTGACAAACCGCGCAACCTTCTCAGCAAAGCTTACTTCAATATCAATCACTTCAGCCGAGGCAAGATTCAGCTTTTGGAGCAAACTGTCCAGATTTTCAGCTGTTCCCTCGGAATAACCGACCTCAAGCGCCTGTTCCGAATTCAGTGTTAGAAGATCACCTTTTCCGGCTCCGTATTCAGGCACATCCACATCAGGATCTGCCATGGCAAGGGCATATTTGGCATTACGGTTATTTTGCTCAGCTGATTCCTTCATTTCCGCTAGCCAGAGCGATTCTGCCTTTTTATCTGCTGTATTGCCTTCCAGATCAATGATAGCGGCAGATCCCATTTTCGCACCCGGAACCATATAAATCTGATCTGCATTCAGGGCAATATACGCTCCGGCAGACAGCGCCCTGCGGTCAATAAAAGCGGTTACAGGGATTTTCGATCCTCTGATTGTATCCGCAATTTCAAGAGCGGCATCAACCGCTCCCCCTGGAGTATTGATGTCTAAAATAATATGGTCTGCATTTTCTGCAGCGGCTTCCTTAAACGACCTCTTGATAAACTGCGACAATCCTTTTTCAACCGTCTCTTCAATGGGGATAACCGCAACTTTATCTGCTGAATTGTCAGCTGCGGGCATATAAGCACTTCCGAAAAGCGAAAGGAAAAGAACAACGCCGAAAAAGATGTGAAAAAGACGGTTATGATGACTCCTCAAAGTTCAGCTGGCCCCCTTCCATTTACAGTCTATCTGTTATACGTTTCTACTTAAGTATAGGTTTCAATTTTTATAAAAATTCTCCGGAAAGACCCAATAAAAAACACTCTGTTCAAATGAACAGAGTGTTTTCCGGTTTTTATGATAGCTGTCCAGCTACAGTTTTATTGACAAGCGCACCGTCAGCCTTACCTTTAACCTTAGGCATGATGGCGGCCATAACTTTCCCCATGTCCGCTTTTGACACAGCATTCACTTCGGCAATCGTTTCCTGAACGATGACCGTAAGCTCTTCTTCTGTCAGCTGCTTAGGCATGTATACAGTTAAAATATCAAGTTCAGCCTGTGTCTTTTCAACTAAATCTAAGCGATCAGCTTTACTGAATTCCTGGAGGGAGTCTTTACGTTGCTTTAATTCGCGAGAAAACACAGTCAGTTCCTCTTCAGCAGACAACTCCTGTTTACCCAGTTTGATGGCTTCATTCTGTAATGAGGCTTTCACCATACGGATAACAGCCAGTTTGTCCTTCTCTTTGTTCTTCATCGCTTGTTTCATATCTTGATTCAAACGCTCAAGAAGACTCATAAATCCACCCTCTTTAGAATTTGCGTTTTCTAGCAGCTTCAGACTTTTTCTTACGTTTTACGCTAGGTTTTTCATAGAATTCGCGCTTTCTTGCTTCTTGTATAGTACCGCTTTTTGATACTGTACGTTTGAAGCGACGAAGAGCGTCCTCAAGCGACTCGTTTTTACGAACGACCGTTTTTGACATTCTTATTCCCTCCCTCCGAATACAACCAATCGACATCATCTGTTTAATAAACATGTTTAAAGAAAACATGTACTTTGCCATTATAATATAACGTGCCTCAGAGGTCAACTTATATAAATAAACTTCTAAAGAACAATCGTTTGTCCCTGGTGTTTCTGTCATGTTTCTGCGCGCTTGTCCATATAGTGGTAAGAAGAGGTGAGCACATGGCGGCTGCAGGGTTCTTTTTGTTATATTTACTTTTCTTTCTGACAGGTATGCATATACTTAAAAACGGTCTTTCCATCTTATCAGGGAGCACTATGAGAAACTGGGTGTTTGCCTGTATCGATCACCCGTTCAAAGCGTTTCTTGCAGGCATTGTTTTTACCGGCATTCTGCAGAGCAGCTCAGCGGTTATGGTCATTGTGATCGGGCTGGTTTCCGCGGGTGTCATTACTTTCAGACAAACAATCGGCATCATACTGGGGACAAATATTGGATCCACTTTTACGACTCAGCTCATCACTCTTGACCTTGGATCGCTGATTATACCCATGATAGGCGGGGGATTTCTTTTCTTTTTAGCGGGTGCGATGATGAAAAGGCAGTCCCTTGTAAGGATCAGCGGCATCTTATCAGGACTTGGCCTGCTGTTTTTATCCATGTCGGGGTTCGGCAAGCTTGCAGAACCGCTGTCGCATCTTGAGACAGTAAGTGAGCTGCTGATGTATTCGAACACCCATGCATTTGCAGGAGTGCTCGGCGGCACGGTGCTGACTGCCATCATTCACTCAAGTGCTGCAGCCGCAGGCATTATTATGAGCTTTATGAATGCCGACCTTTTGACTCTAAGCGCCGGCATAGCCTACATTCTCGGAGCCAATATCGGCACGTGCATCACCGGTCTGATGGCATCTGCCGGAGCGGGGCATGAAGCCAAACTGACCGCCTATGCCCATGTATGGCTCAATGTACTTGGGGTCGCAGCCTTTTACCCTTTCATCGCTTTGTGCAGCGGGATTGCAGAGCATTTTGCAGCCGAGCCTGATTTGCAGCTGGCCCATTTCAGTCTCGTGTTCAATGTAGTAAGTTCGATTGCCGTACTTCCTTTTGCTGAACCCTTCGGAAGATTTGTGGAGTCTTCCGCCAGGTTTTTTAATAGAAAGCATTAAAAAAAGCTGCCGGTGGCAGCTTTTTTCCGCAATTAATAATCTGAAGTTGAAGTTTCACCATTTACAATAGCAATTCCCGCACTTGCACCGATGCGTGTAGCGCCGGCTTCAACCATTGCCATTGCGCCTGCACGGTCACGGACTCCGCCTGAAGCTTTTACGCCGATATCAGGCCCTACTGTTTTGCGCATAAGAGCGATGTCTTCTACCGTTGCTCCGCCAGTTGAGAAGCCAGTAGATGTTTTAACAAAGTCAGCTCCTGCTTTCACAGAAAGCTCACATGCTCTGACTTTTTCTTCGTCAGTCAGAAGGCATGATTCAATGATTACCTTCGTAAGCGCTTTTCCTTTAGCTGCATCGACAACTGCGCGGATGTCTCGCTCAACAAGCTCATCGTTTTTGTCTTTCAGGGCACCGATGTTGATGACCATGTCTACTTCAGTTGCACCTTTTGCAATCGCATCGCCTGTTTCAAATGCTTTCGTTTCAGGAGTAGATGCTCCCAGCGGAAAACCGATTACTGTGCAAACTTTTACTTCTGTGCCTTTTAGAAGGGCTGCTGCTGTTTCAACCCAAGTCGGGTTTACACAGACAGATGCAAATTTATATTCTTTCGCTTCTGCGCATAATGTTTCGATTTGTGATTTAGATGTTTCAGGCTTTAAAGCCGTATGGTCGATCATACTGCCAATGTTTACTGACATATGTACTACCCCTTTTCCATTATTATAGTCGTCTGACCTCTTACATCTTATCATTTTTTTTATTGAAATACGAGTACAAGTTTAATTTACACCGGGAAAATAATTATAAACCTGCTTTCGGTAATTCTTTTAGTTAGAATGAAAACCCGTTCCCTTTCGCTCCACTGGAGTGAGGAATAGCGCCATATATGTTAGTCTGGTGCTTAAATAACTTAATTAAAACTTTACTTTGTAAAAGCATTCCAGAAAGTAAAAATCCGAACTGTTTATCTCCAGTCCGGATTTTCCTCTAACAAAGTCTCTATGAAATCTGGCGGACCGCTTCAGCTGTGGTGTCTTCGTCCATGACACGGACAAATTGTCCTTCTGAGTACGGATAGCCTGCTTTTGTAATTTTCACTTTTACTATTTTTCCAACCATTTCTTCAGAAGCCGGGAATACGACTTTCAGATAATTGTCAGTATATCCTACATAAAGGCCGCTCTCAGGAGATTCTTTGTACTCTTCCTCAGGAATGACCTCAAGCACCTCGCCTTCGTAATCTGAAGCATATTCTTTTGCAAGCTGGTCAGACAGCGCAATAAGCTGATGAACGCGTTCGTTTTTAATTTCTTCGTCCACCTGATCTTCCATTCTTGCAGCAGGTGTTCCGGTACGTTTCGAGTACGGGAATACGTGAAGCTCGGAAAATTTGTGCTCTTTAATAAAGTTGTAGGTTTCCATGAATTCTTCTTCTGTTTCCCCAGGGAAACCAACAATAACGTCAGATGTAACCGCAAGGCCCGGCAGCGCTTGTTTCAGGCGCGTCAGACGCTCTGCGAAAAATTCCATTGTGTACTTTCGTCTCATTCTTTTCAGCACTGTGTTTGAAGCGGATTGAATAGGAATGTGCAAATGACGGACAATTTTGTCCGACTGATCCAATACTTCAATCACTTCGTCTGTAATTTGGCTTGCTTCAATAGATGAAATCCGGATGCGTTTCAGTCCTTTTACCCGTGCATCAAGATCACGGAGAAGCATCGCGAAGTTGTAATCTTTCATATCTTCGCCGTATCCGCCTGTGTGAATGCCGGTCAGAACAATTTCTTTGTATCCTGCATCAACAAGCTGCTGAGCCTGATTGATGACTTCCTCCGGGTCACGTGAACGCATAAGTCCGCGTGCCCATGGAATAATGCAGAATGTGCAGAAGTTATTGCAGCCTTCCTGGATCTTAAGGGAAGCACGCGTGCGGTCTGTGAAGGCCGGAACGTCCAGTTCTTCATAGACGCGCGCCTTCATGATGTTGCTGACACCGTTGATTGGCTGTCTTTCTTTTTTGAACTGCTCGATATAATCAAGCATTTTAATGCGGTCGGATGTTCCAACTACAATATCGACTCCCGGAATTGCCATAATTTCAGCAGGAGAAGTTTGTGCATAACAGCCGGTTACACAGATGACGCCGTCCGGATTTTTTCTGATGGCGCGGCGGATGACCTGCCGGCTTTTTTTATCGCCCGTATTTGTAACGGTGCATGTATTAATAACATATACGTCTGCTTTGCTTTCAAAATCAGACCGCTCATAGCCTGATTCTTTGAACAGCTGCCAGATCGCTTCTGTTTCGTAATGATTTACTTTACAGCCAAGTGTATGAAAAGCTACTGTTGGCATGGGATTCACCTCGATAATTCAAAATGATAGGAAACAGCAGACAAAAGGTATAGAGGAGCCGTTTCCGTCCTTAAAATTCTTGGCCCAAGTCCGCAAAGGTTAAATCCTGCGGCTGCCAGCTGCTCTGTTTCTTCTTTCGTCAGGCCGCCTTCAGGTCCGAACACAGCAAGAACCGACTGCCCCGGACTGCAAGACTGCAGCACCTTCGCAAGGTTCGACATCTCGCCTGTTTTGGCTGATTCCTCGTAAGCGGCCATTTTATAATCATAAGACTCTGAAAGTCTTAAAAGTTCTTTAAAACTTTGAGGCTCAGAAACATCGGGAATCACATTTCTGTACGATTGCTCTGAAGCTTCTTTCACGATTTTTCTCCAGCGGTCCGCTTTCTTGCCTGCTTTTTTTGCATCAAGTTTAACAACGGAACGGGCAGCATTAAAAGGGATAAACGAAGAAGCACCAAGCTCAGTGCCTTTTTGAAAAATCCACTCGAGCTTATCCCCTTTAGGCAGCCCGCTCGCAATCGTGACCTTCACAGGCAGTTCATTGTCCGCATCCTGCCATTCCCGAACAGAACATACAACCGCATCCTCGTGGAGCTCTGCGATTTCACACAGCGCAGAAAACCCGTCTGCTGTACAGCATACAATTTCATTGCCTGGCTTCATACGCATAACACGGGAGATGTGATGAACATCGTCTCCCGTGATTGTTATTCTGGATGGACTGTTTTCTTTTTTTTCCTCAATAAAATAACGCTGCACAGATGAGCACCTCTTATTTTTTTCTGGCGATAAAGGCCACCCAGTCTTCCATGACCACTGTTTCCTCAATCTCAAACCCGGCTTCAATCAGACCGTTCCTGACTTCTGCCTTTTTATTAAGAATAATGCCTGAAGTAATGAATAATCCGCCCTGCTTCAGGATATGATTTGCGTCATCTGCAAATCGCAGAATGACTTCAGCCAAAATATTCGCAACAACTACATCAACCGGTCCTTCGACACCGTTCAGAAGGTTGTTCTGTGTAACCGTGACTGTCTGATGGACTTTGTTGAGCTTCGTATTGAGCCGCGCCGCATCAACTGCAACCGGATCAAGATCCATTGCCTGTACATGTTTTGCCCCAAGCATTGCTGATGCAATGCTTAGAACGCCTGAACCGGTACCTACATCGACAACCGTGTCATTTTCTTTAACAGAGCGTTCAAGCGCCTGAATGCATAAAACGGTCGTCGGATGCGTTCCTGTACCGAACGCCATTCCGGGATCAAGCTCGATAATGAGTTCATCCGAATGGACAGGAGTATAGGTTTCCCATGTTGGAACAATGGTGAACCGCTCTGAAATTTTCACAGGGTGGTAGTACTTTTTCCAGGCTGTAGCCCATTCTTCCTCATTCACTTCACTGATTGATATATCATTCTTCCCTAAATCAATGTCATGAATAAGCAGATTGTTCACAGCTTCTTTAATTTCTTCCACCGTTTCCCCGAGAAAACTGTTTACTGGAAGATATGCTTTAATAATAACACCTTCATCAGGATAATCATCAGAATTGAGGTGGTAGATTTCTCCATACACACTTTCGCGCTCTTTTAACAGATCCATCTGATCTTCAATTACGACTCCGCTAGCTCCCGCCTCATGCAGGATATTGGAAATCGGCTCAACCGCTTCCTGTGTTGTATGAATACTTAACTCAGACCATTTCATTCTACCAGCTCCACTTCTGTTTATTCACCCTTGAAAGCACGTTTCACTTTATCAAAAAAACTTTCTTCATGCTCATCCGGTCTGCCGCCGCTCATTTCAGCAAATTCGCGCAGCAGTTCTTTTTGTTTTTCATTAATATTAGTAGGTGTAAGCACCCGGATAACAATGTGCTGATCGCCCTGGCCATAGCCACGCACATTCGCGACACCTTTGCCCTTCATGCGGAATTTGGTGCCGGTTTGTGTACCGGCAGGCACTTTCAGCTTCACTTTGCCGTGCAGAGTCGGAACTTCAATTTCATCTCCAAGAGCAGCCTGTGCAAATGTCAGAGGCATTTCGCAGTAGATGTCATCACCGTTTCGTTCAAAGAATTCATGAGGCCTTACATTAAAGACAACATACAGGTCTCCTGAAGGACCGCCGTTTACGCCTGGCTCACCCTGTCCGGATACTCTCAGCTGCTGGCCGTCATCAACACCGGCAGGAATCTTAACCGAGATTTTCTTGCGCTTTTGCACTTTTCCGGCTCCGCCGCATGTTGAACATTTGTGCTTGATTTGTTTGCCTGTCCCGCTGCAGTAATGACATACTCTGCGGTTGACAATTCTTCCAAACGGCGTGTTCTGTTCAACGTTCAGCTGGCCTGAACCGCTGCAGTGTGAACAGGTTTCAGGTTTTGTTCCGGGCTTGGCTCCGGATCCGTCACACGTATCACATGTTTCTTCGCGAGGAATTTCAATCGTTGTTTCTTTGCCGAATACAGCTTCTTCAAAAGCAATCGTCATTGTATACTGCAGGTCTGCACCCTGTCTCGGCGCGTTAGGGTCGCGTCTTCTGCCGCCTCCGAAAATAGAGCTGAAGATATCGTCAAAACCGCCGAATCCCCCGCCAAAGTCAGAACCGCCAAAGCCCTGATTTGGATCAGCATGGCCGAATTGATCATATTGAGCCCGTTTTTGGTCGTCAGAAAGGACTTCGTATGCTTCTGTAATTTCTTTGAATTTATCTGAAGCGTCTGCTTCTTTATTAATATCAGGATGATATTTTTTGGACAGCTTGCGGTACGCTTTTTTCATTTCATCCTTAGACGCGCTCTTACTTACTCCAAGCACTTCATAGTAATCACGCTTGCTCATAATTGCTCACTCCCGAATTCTCAC
This sequence comes from Metabacillus mesotrionivorans, assembly GCF_052171315.1. Lineage (NCBI taxonomy): Bacteria > Bacillati > Bacillota > Bacilli > Caryophanales > Bacillaceae > Metabacillus > Metabacillus mesotrionivorans. The sequence continues at coordinate 109,513 of NZ_JBQMFF010000010.1, forward strand.
ATAAAGTAAATTGTATCACTCGATTTGGCATGATTGCAAGATAATGTTTGTGGGGGTCATTCTGTACCTATACATTATTCTTGGCAGCTGAAAGTGTCTTTGTATTTTGTCAGTTTCAGCATAAATTGATCACTCTGCAGTCATACCCGCTCCCTTTCGCTCCAGTCACTTGCTTTCCGCGGGGAGTGCCTGGAGCCTCCTGATATGAACGAAACTGTCAAGGTTCCTCCCGCACACCGTTTTTTGAACGTCTTTAATAAGAGAAGCG
>NZ_JBQMFF010000011.1:0-63635 GCF_052171315.1 Metabacillus mesotrionivorans
TGTATTAGGCACGCCGCCAGCGTTCGTCCTGAGCCAGGATCAAACTCTCCGAAGAAAATTTGTGACTCATAAATGTTGCTGACTTAAAAATTTAAAACGTTTGGTACGCTTTTGGTTTTGTTTAGTTTTCAAAGATCATTTTAAAGATTGGAGCGGGTGATGGGAATCGAACCCACGACATTAGCTTGGAAGGCTAGAGTTTTACCATTAAACTACACCCGCATATAAAGTTATAAAATTACCTGGTCGGGAAGACAGGATTCGAACCTGCGACCCCTTGGTCCCAAACCAAGTGCTCTACCAAGCTGAGCTACTTCCCGTAATATGGCGCGCCCGACAGGAGTCGAACCCATAACCTTTTGATCCGTAGTCAAACGCTCTATCCAATTGAGCTACGGGCGCACATGATAATTTGTGAAGCGACTTAAATATAATACCAAGTTGTGATCTTTATGTCAACAACTTTTTTTAAGTTTTTCAAAGCTCTTTTGGTGCGGCCGAGAAGAGTCGAACTTCCACGGGGTTACCCCCACTAGGCCCTCAACCTAGCGCGTCTGCCATTCCGCCACGACCGCGAAAAGAATAATGTATGGTGCGGGTGAAGGGACTCGAACCCCCACGTCAAAGACACTAGATCCTAAGTCTAGCGCGTCTGCCAATTCCGCCACACCCGCATATTAAGGAAAAATGGTGTGCCATGAAGGACTCGAACCTTCGACCCTCTGATTAAAAGTCAGATGCTCTACCGACTGAGCTAATGGCACATAGATATTCATTTTTCAAAATGAAAATGGCTGGGCTAGCTGGATTCGAACCAGCGCATGACGGAGTCAAAGTCCGTTGCCTTACCGCTTGGCTATAGCCCAATAAAAATGGCGGTCCCGACCGGGATCGAACCGGCGATCTCCTGCGTGACAGGCAGGCATGTTAACCGCTACACCACGGGACCAGATGGTGGAGGATGACGGGCTCGAACCGCCGACCCTCTGCTTGTAAGGCAGATGCTCTCCCAGCTGAGCTAATCCTCCGTATTCATTTGTGAAAATGATGACCCGTACGGGATTCGAACCCGTGTTACCGCCGTGAAAGGGCGGTGTCTTAACCGCTTGACCAACGGGCCAGAGACAATAAAAAATAATGGCGGAGAAGGAGGGATTTGAACCCTCGCGCCGCTTACGCGACCTACACCCTTAGCAGGGGCGCCTCTTCAGCCACTTGAGTACTTCCCCAGAATAAATGGCTCCGCAGGTAGGACTCGAACCTACGACCGATCGGTTAACAGCCGATAGCTCTACCACTGAGCTACTGCGGAATAAAATTGCTGACAGACTTTCTTAATTATATGAAGGTTTGGACAAACTGTCAAGCCTTCTTTTCAGTCTTGTTTTGCGTCTCTTACGACGGCTTTTATAATTTAACACAGCTCGACACAGAGCGTCAACCCTTTTTATGAAATTCTATGAAACAAGTTTGATTTTCCCTCCGCATTTGCCGCACACGTATTTTGATGTATCCATCTTCCTGCGGCGATTGTAGATATACCGGCACTCTGTGCATTGATACTGAACGATTTTCCTTGTTCTTGACGGAGGCTCGATCGGCGTGCAGAACCTTGGTGCCCCCACTTGTGAAAGCAGCGCCCTGAATTCAGGATCACGGTGCTTATATCCTCTTCCTTCTATATGAAGGTGATAATGGCACAGCTCATGCTTGATAATGCCGATCACTTCATCGATTCCCTGAGAAAGATATTTCGGGTTCACTTCGATATTGTGGCTTGAAAGGAGATACCTTCCTCCCGTTGTCCGCAGCCTGCCGTTGAAAACCGCTTTATGTTTGAATGGTTTTCTGAAGTATTCTGCAGAAAGCGATTCTGTCAGTTCCTGAAGTTTGCGTTCATTCATTCCAAAGCACCCCGCATAGTTTGTTTCTCCGAACAGGACATCCTGAGCCCGCATAAAGTAAGTCATACACATACTCCATTATAAACAATAAGGAGGAACGAGCAATGCCATCATGGTTAAAAAACCAAATGCAGCGTGCGTTTTATGAAAAGGACCGTTATCAAATCAAAATGCTGAACCAGTGCTGGTATTTTTATAGAAAAAAACACTGCTCGTAAGCAGTGTTTTTCATCAGCTGTTAACCATTGTAAGTGCAACCCGGCCTTTTTGCCTGTCTACTGAGTCTACCCATACAGTTACAACATCTCCTACTGAGACAACATCAAGCGGATGCTTTACGTAAGAGTTTTTCAGCTTGGAGATGTGGACAAGCCCATCCTGCTTCACGCCAATATCAACGAAGGCTCCGAAGTCCACTACGTTTCGGACCGTCCCCTGAAGCTCCATGCCTGTTTCAAGGTCTTCCAGTTTCAGAACGCCTTTTTTTAGAAGAGGTTTAGCCACTTCATCCCGCGGATCGCGCCCCGGGCGCACGAGAGAATCGCAAATATCTTTTAAGGTCAGTTCTCCCATGCCGATTTTCTCTGCAGCTTCTTTCATGTTCAGACTGCTTATTCCTTCTCTAAGCTTATCTGAGCCAAGGTCTTTCAGGCTCAAGCCAAGCATACGGAGCAGCTCTTCTGTTTCTTTGTAGCTTTCAGGGTGGATTCCGGTAGAATCCAGAGGGTGTTTGCCCCCGGAAATTCTCAAAAACCCTACGCACTGTTCATAGGTTTTAGCTCCAAGGCGAGGGATCTTTTTCAATTGCTTCCGGTCATCAAACTTCCCGATTTCATCACGCTGTTTCACAATGTTCTGAGCCACAGACTTGCTTAGCCCCGCCACATACTGAAGCAAAGAAGATGAAGCTGTATTCACGTTAACTCCAACTTGGTTTACAACGGTTTCAACCACAAACGTAAGAGAGTCATTCAATTTTTTCTGTGCAACGTCATGCTGATATTGTCCGACTCCAACCGACTTAGGATCGATTTTAACCAGTTCGGCGAGCGGATCCTGCAGTCTTCTCGCAATGGAGACAGCACTGCGTTCTTCAACCTGAAAGTCAGGGAACTCTTCGCGGGCCAGGTCAGATGCAGAGTAAACACTTGCACCCGCTTCATTTACAATGATGTACGAGAGATCTGCTTTCAGTTCTTCAATCAGATCTGCCACAAATTGTTCAGTTTCCCTTGATGCTGTCCCGTTTCCAATTGCAATCAGTTCAACCTTAAAACGCTTGATGATATCCGCAAGCTTCTGTTTCGCTTCTCTGGTTTTATTAACAGGCGGATGGGGATAGATAACCCCAATTTCAAGAACCTTCCCTGTTTCATCTACTGCAGCAAGCTTACAGCCTGTCCGGTAGGCAGGGTCGACTCCAAGGACGATTCTCCCCTTAAGAGGCGGCTGAAGCAGAAGATTTCTCAGATTTTCAGAGAAAATGTGGATTGCCCGGTCATCCGCCTTTTCAGACAGTTCTTTCCGGATTTCTCTCTCAATGGAAGGCTCAATCAATCTTTTATAAGCATCTTCTATCGCTTCTATATACGTATCTTTTACAACTGTTCTCGGATTTTTTAGTTCGCGTTTTTGAAGCTGCATAAGGATTTCTTCCGCCGGCGCTTCAACCGTTACTCTCAAAATGCCTTCCTTTTCCCCGCGGTTTAGAGCAAGAACCCGGTGGGGCACAATTTTCAGGATAGGCTCCTCGTACGTGTAATACATTTCATACACGTTCTTTTCGTCTTTCTCTTCATCCTTGGCTGATGCAGCGATTTTTCCTTTTCTAAAAGTAAGATCGCGAATCCACTGGCGGTAGGACGGCTCGTCTGAAATCCACTCAGCAAGAATGTCTTTCGCTCCGTCAATGGCATCCTGGGCTGTCAGCACTTCTTTTTCTTCATTGATAAACGCGGCAGCTTTTTCTTCAAGCGAGCCATTTGATGGCTGTTCTTTCATCCAGGCTGCAAGAGGTTCAAGACCTTTTTCCTTCGCGACTGTCGCTTTTGTTCTGCGTTTTTGCTTGTAAGGTCGGTAGAGATCCTCCACTTTCTGCAGTTTAAGAGCATCATTAATGTCTTTTTTCAGTTCAGGGGTGAGTTTACCCTGTTCCTCAATCAGGCGGATAACCTCTTCTTTTCTGGCCTCAAGATTTTGGATGTACTGCCATTTTTCAGAGATATCGCGGATCTGCACTTCATCAAGGGCACCTGTCTGTTCTTTCCGGTACCTTGCTATGAAAGGAACGGTATTTCCGCCCTCGAGCAATTCAATCACGTTCTGTATTTGCTTATATGTAATAGACAGCTCTTTGCTGATTGTCTGCATGATGCGTTCTGTTTTGTCTGCCATTCTGTTGCCTCCCCTTACATCGACTTAGAAACAGTTTACCAAAAGCCGGGCTATTTCAAAAATGACGAATAGCCCTTATTGATAAAAATTGTTTTGTTTACCCGTTTTTTTAGCCCAATAAAAAAGCCCGCCAGCTAAAACAGCTGACCGACTACGTAGGTTAAATCATCCTGGCGCGATTTCGTATAAGGCTCCAGATGATTTGAAATATCTTCAATTGTCTGATGATCCTTCAAAAGAGATTTTACTGCTGGAATGTTGAGTCCGTCTGAATGCAGAATGAATTTTGCTCCTGCATCATATGAGTACGTATGAACGCTGAACTTCTGAGGCTTGCCTGACATATAGCCAAGAACAGGCAGGGGATAGACATACTTCCCTGACGGAGAATAAAGGACGAACCGGATATTCCCTACCGAACTGAATGTGAACATATTCTGTCCAAAGTACGCCTTGAAAATAGCAACGGTTGCTCCGCGCTTGTTTTTCAGTACCTCATTTGATTTGGCAATCAGCAGCTCAACATCCTCTGCATGATATTCCTCAATGACTTCCTTGATTGCAGATGAGGATTCATACGCACGCTCGCCGCTTCCGAGTCCGTCTGCAACGGCGCAGATGAAATAGTCCTCAGTCGCTTTAATTAAAAAACTGTCCCCGCATAATGTTTTTCCTTCCTTTTGAATCTGGTAGGCGTATGCGTAGACATGGCTGTTTTGTTCCGTTTGATACATTACTGCATCCCCAGTGACATATCAGCAGAAAGTGCTTCTTTGAGCTTCGTAATCGCTCTTCTCTGAAGCCTTGAAACGTGCATTTGAGAAATGCCAAGAATCTCTCCTGCTTCCTTCTGGCTTTTATTCAGAATATATGTGTGGTGGATAATCTCTTTTTCACGGTCAGACAAAACATGAAGAACACTTTCAAGCATGAGCTTCTGGTTAACCTGCTCATATCCTTCTTCTTTTGAACCGACAATATCTAAAATGGTCACTGTGCTGCCGTCGGAGTCAGCTTCAATGGAGTGATCAACAGAAAGAGCCTGATAGCTTTTCCCCATCTCCATCGTTTCAAGCACTTCCTCCTCTGAAACCTCCAGATAATCAGCGATTTCATGGACTTGAGGTGAACGCTGAAGGGAATTCGTCAGTTCATCAACGGCCATCTTGATTTTCGGGCCAAGTTCTTTAATTCTTCGCGGCACATGAACGCTCCATGTCTTGTCGCGGAGAAATCTCTTTATTTCACCAATGATGGTTGGTATGGCAAATGCCTCAAACGTTTTGCCGAATTCAGGGTCATAGCGGCGGATGGCACCGAGCAGGCCAATCATGCCTACCTGTTTAAGGTCTTCATGAAAGCTTTTTCCCCTTGAATATTTCTTGGCGAGCGTTTCAACAAGGCCGCTGTAGTACTCAACAAGAAAAAGCTGGGCATCTTCATTTTGATTGTGCTGAAAATCAAAAATCAGTTCGTTTATTTCCTCTTTAGTTCGCTTCGTAGTTTTGGATGGTTGTGTCATGTTCTACTCGCTCCCCGTTTAAATACTTTGTCATGAAGACGGTAACGCCGGAATCGATTTGCACACGAACTTCATCCATGAGCGTTTCCATCAAGTAGAGCCCCAACCCTCCCTCAGGAAGCTGGTCTACAGGGTTTGCGGCAGAATATGGCCCCAGCTCATTTTTCTTTTGTTCAAAGTTAAAGCTCTGGCCGCTGTCTGAAACCATCACCTCAAGGCGGTCATCATAAAGGCCAAACCCTAAGTTTACCTCTCCGCCTTCTGAGTTCTCATACGCATGCTGCACGGCATTCGTGCATGCTTCGCTGACAGCTATCTTCAAATCTTCAATTTCGTCGTACGAATAGCCCATTCTGCTTGCTATCCCGGAAAGAGTCAAACGGACGATTCCCACATATTCCGGCTTTGCAGGAATCTTCACTTCGATGTAATCCACTAACTGTCTCATCGAACCCCACCTTCTGATTTAGAAGAAATGTCAATAATTTCACTCAGTCCAGTGATATTAAAAAGTCTTTCAAGACGGGAAGATAAATTCACAAGCTTCATATCTCCGCCATTTTTTCTGACAGCTTTAAGCAGACCGACAAATGCACCGAGTCCGGTACTGTCCATGTAGGAAACATCCTTCAGGCTGACCGTCATCGATTTCCCTTCTTCAGCAAGCGGCATAAGCTGCTCTCTCAGTTTAGGTGCAGTATAGGCATCGATTTCTCCAGCCAAATCTATTTGAACAAGTTCATCTGTTTGATTTGCATTTATTGAAAGGTTCATGTGTAGTCCCCCTAATATTATTCCTTTTGTCCTAATGAGTTATTTACCCCGTGTAAAAAAGGATTAAACCTCACGCTTTAGAATGAGGAGAGTAAAATCATCATGCAGTTCAAAATCCTGCATCTGAAGAAAATCTCTGTAGATATGATCCACAATCTCCTGAGCCTTTAAATGACTGTATTTTTTTATAAGATCTGTTATAAAGCAGCGTTCTACAAATTCATCTCCTGATTTTGATTCAGTCACTCCGTCGGAAAGAAGCACAACCATGTCGCCCTTTTCGATCACTTTCCTGTACTCCTTATATTTAACGGATGAATCAATTCCCAGTACAAGCCCTTTAGTCTGCATGTCTGAAAAAGAATCTTCTGATGCACTGTAGTAAAATCCAGGCTCATGACCTGCAGAACCGTAGACAAATTCGTTCGTTTTTGTATCAAACATTCCGTAAAACATCGTGATGAACATGCTTGGGTCCACGTTATGCTCGACAACCCTGTTTAAATTTTCAAGCACTCTGCTTGGAGATTTCCGCGATTCAGGCAGACTGTCCATCGCATATTTGATCATCGACATGCAAAGCGCAGCCGGAATTCCTTTGCCAATAACATCTGCAATAGCGATGCTGACCGTTTCCTCGTCATAGACAAAGTGGTAGTAATCTCCGTTCATATGCTTTGCCGGAACGCTTATTGCGCCTATATCAAGACCCGGAACATTCGGCACAGATGTTTCGAGAAGCATCTGCTGCACGTTTACTGCTACCTGAATTTCCGACTTGATCTCCTGCTGCTTGTCCCTGAGGCTTTGATGCTCCTGATAGGCAAGACCATATCCCATCATGACCTCAAGCAAAAAATCAAGCGAGTTCAGCACCTCCAGGTCAACATCAGGAAAAAGATCCTGAAGAACCTTCCGGTGAAGACTGATGATTTCCTCAGGGGGGATTTGCTCAGCAATTGCTTTTCTGCTGAACTTCTGTCCCTGATACAAAGCCGTTTCAGTCAGTTCATTCAGGTAATGGCTGAGCAGTTCCTGATATTTTGACTCAATGACATCCTTAAAATCCATTCAGCTTCCTCCTAGCGAAGCCATTTAACAGCTTGGATATCCGTTCCCTCTCCTAAGACGGTATCGATACTAAACTCATCCATCAGGCGTTTAACTCCAGGCAAACCGGCTCCAAGTCCTCCGGAAGTTGAAAAGCCGTCTTCCATTACTTTTCGCACATCCGGTATACCAGGCCCGTTATCAATGGCTATTATTTTCAATCCTTTTTTGCTGAATTCGGAAATTTGCTCGATGCAAATCTGGCCTTGTCCAGCATATAAATATATATTACGCGCCAGTTCGGAGATAGCTGTCGTAATCCTCGCTTGGTCGACCGTACCAAACCCGAGCTCTTTAGCAACATTGCGGCCAAGCTGGCGGGCAGCCACAATGTCCCACTCCGTAATGATTTTTACACAGGATTGGTTATCCATGCTTATTCCCCCAGCTCCTGTTGTAGAGTTTCAAGCCCTTTTTCAAGATCCAGCGCGGTCTGTACATCTGCCAGATGGATTCCAAGTTCAATAAGTGTAATGGCAACAGCAGGCTGTATGCCTGTTAAAACCACCTTTGCTCCCATAAGCTTCGACATGCCGATCACATCACCAAGCACCTTGGCAATGAACGAATCGATTACATCCACAGAAGTCAGGTCTATAACAACGCCGCTTGCTCCTGTTTCATGAATCTTGTGAAGAAGATCTTCCTGAAACTGCAGGGCAGTCTGATCATCAAGCTCCCACTGAATGGATACAAGCAGGCAATTATGAAGCTTTAATATAGGTATTCGTGGAGTTCTCATTCCGGATCCCCCATTTCAACAATTTGTTTTTTGGTCATTTCAAGAGCGGCTTCCATACCCTTTTGAAGGCTGTTTTTCGTGATGACCTGGCTTAGATCGATGCCAAGGTTTACGATTGTCTGGGCAATTTCCGGTCTTAAGCCGACCAGAAGGCATTTAGCCCCTACAAGACGCACTGCTTCAGAAGCCTGGATGATGTGATGCGCCACCATTGTGTCGACCACCGGCACACCGGTAATGTCGATCAGCACAACCTGGGCGCGGTGCTTGACAACGCCTGTGAGCAGGTTTTCCATAATCTGTTTTGCACGTTCTGTATCAATTGTACCAACAAGCGGCATAATTGTAATGTTTTCAAAGACGGGAATCAGCGGAGCAGACAGTTCCTGCAGCGCAATCTTCTGCAGGGATACCGTTCTTTCCCATGAAGCGGCATATTGATGAATCAGTTCATTGTTAACTGGGGACAGCAGTCTGTCAAACTCCCATACAACCTGCATTTTTTCCTCTTCAGACAAGTCCTCTGTCACTCTAGTGAAAAGAATGAGAGACAGCTGTTTCAGGCCTTCTGAAATAAATCTCAGGCTCCAGCCGAGCTGTACTGCTTTATGCGCAAAGTCAGACACTCTCTCTGAAAAGTCTGTTCCCGGACTGTGTATATGGCTGATTAAGATCTGAAGGTATTCATTGCACGCATTATCATAAGCCTGGTCTGACAGAAGACTGGAGTACTTTTGGTCTCCTAGCTCTTTCAGACGGTCTTTCCATTCTTTTAGAATCTCATTCTGATGAGCCATTACATATTCAAATAATTGATTGGACTTTTCTGTCATGTGTCCGTGATCCCCCTCTTAGTAAATGGGCAAAAAAAGGTAACAAGTATTCCACCTTACATTATACCGATTTATGTCAATAAAATAAAAAAAAGTTGCTTTCTGGCAGCAACTTCCTTTAAAAGAACCTTTTTATCCGTTAAAAATCAATGAGTCCCAAGCTTATTTGCAAAGCTTCGTCCACTTTATCCATCATTTCATCATCTAAGTGTGTAATCTTATCAGTCAATCTCTGTTTATCAATCGTTCGGATCTGTTCCAGCAGGATAACAGAGTCACGTTCAAATCCATATCGCTTTGAATCAATTTCCACATGGGTTGGAAGCTTTGCTTTCTGAATTTGAGCAGTGATGGCTGCTATGATGACCGTAGGACTGAACCTGTTTCCGATATCATTCTGAATGATCAGTACCGGACGGACCCCGCCTTGCTCAGAGCCGACTACAGGTGATAAATCAGCAAAATAAACGTCGCCGCGTTTGACAATCAAAGGATTAACCCCCGCTTACTAAGCGTTCAACGGTGTGGTCAGCCTCTGATTCAGCCTGAAATGCTTCGGAAGCAATGTTTAAGTTAATCTTGGCCATTTCCATGTAACCGCGTCTCATAGACTCGCGAATCTGACGCTTTTTGCGTTCGCGGATATACATTTTCGTTGCTTGATAAATTAACTCGCTCCGATTCCCGTTTTCCTGTTTCACAAGACCGTCTAACTCCGAGACCAATGCTTGCGGCAGTCGAATTAAGATTTCTGTTGTTGCGCTGGATTCAGACACAAACATACACCTCCACCAAACTTACACACCTATTATTCCATTCCACATACAATAATAACACTATCAATGCAAGAAGCAAAGTTATTTTCTAATTATTCCGTCCTGCTGTCTTTAGCGCTTTGGCTCTTTTATACAATGAGACCCCTTTTAAAAACCGGTCTTACCCTTTTTTCTTCCGTCCAATAGAGAGTTTCTCATTTCAATTATACTCTTATTTCTCAAAAACATACGGGGAACGCGCGAAGTTATTGTACAAGTGACTTCATAGTTGATGGTCCCGAGTTTTTCCGCCACTTCATCCACCGGTATCATCTCATCATTCTGACTGCCGATAAGCGTAATTTTCGTTCCAATTTCTTTTTGCGAAGGCAGCTTGATCATGCATTGATCCATGCAGATCCTTCCAACAATTGGCACTCTTTCTCCGTCCACAAGCACGTCGGAATCCCCCAGGCGGCGGACCCAGCCGTCTGCATATCCGATGGGAATCGTGCCGATCCATTCATCTTCCTCTGCCGTATAGGTTGCTCCGTAGCTGATTTTGTCGCCTTTATTTATCTTTTTCACATGAACTAGCTTTGAATGAAGGGAAAACGCTTCTTTTAGTTGGAATGGAAGCAGAGGTTTCATTTCACTTGAAGGGCTTAGACCGTACATCGAGATCCCAAGTCTGACTGCATGGACAAGCTTATCCGGAAACCTCAGGCCCGTTGCGCTGTTGCCGCAGTGAATCATCACATCCCCATAGGATGCGGCTGCTTTTGCCAGCACCTCAAAAGTCTTGTATTGCTCATCAAAATAGGCAGTATCAAGTTCATCCGCAGTAGCAAAATGCGTAAAAACACCTTCTATGTTCAAGCACGGTTTTCCTTCTGAAAAAGAAAAAACCTTGTGAAGTTCCTCTTCTGTGCGGATCCCAAGGCGTCCCATACCGGTATCGAGCTTTAAATGAACGGCTAATGTCCCGGTTTGAACATTGCGGCCTGCTTCCTCCAGCCACTCGAAAGAAGGTGCTGTAAGGATGATGTTCATGTCGGCTGCAAGCTGCACATCTGAGGGACGGGATGCCCCCATCACAAGTATTTCCGTTTGGAATCCGGCATCGCGAAGCGCAATGGCTTCATCCAGAAATGCTACCGCAAGCATGTCCGCTCCTGCTTCAAGTGCAGCTTTCGCCACTTCTGCATCGCCGTGGCCGTATGCATTCGCTTTTACAACAGCAATCAGCTTCCTGCCCTCTCCTATATGTGCTTTCATGTTTCGGACATTGCTCATGACGGCATCCAGATCAATCTCCGCCCAGGTATCTCTGTAAAAAGCCATTTCCATGTCTACACTTCCTCGTGATTGTCTTTATCTATTGCTGATTATGAGAGGTTTTATGGCTCGTTGTCAAATCAAAAAAGGGATTCGTTTTCTCCATAAAAAAATCGGATGGCTCACACGCCATCCGATTTTTCACTTGATTGCCTGCCCCTGAACTGATTGTGCGACCCGGATCATTTCTTCCTGAGAGAGATCCTTTGAAGCAATCATGTATTCTACTCCGTCGTACGTCCAAGTCAGCGACTGTTCTGTGAGCGCTCCAACCGCAACTCCAAGGTCCACCGGCTCGCCGTTTACTGAGGAAGAAGTAGCGACAGTTGCCGCAACGGCTTTTTCCTGGATAAACGTGTACGATTTTTCTCCGTCATACGTTTGTACGACCCGCTTGCCGTTTTCTGTTGTCATTTCTTTTTCCTCAGTCAGCTTCGCGCCTTCAATTTCTTCAAGCGGATATTTCACCGAGAATGGTTTAGAGTCAACAGCTGCAGACGTTTCAACATCTACACTCGCAAATGACATATTCTTCTCCATGTCGAATGAATTTTTATCGAACTTCGCACCAAAATCAAAATCCGTAAATTCAACGACAACCAGAGGGTTTCTGTCTGTATCCATCACTTTTACAACCGACGGCTTCAGGTCCTTTTTGTTAAAGGTTATTTCCTGGAGAGGAAGCATCTGGCTGTTCTGGTAATTGGTTTTTGTTTCAAACACATACTCATTTTTCGTTGACTTGAAGATTGAATCTGCATCACTCTTGATGTCTTTTACAAGTGATTCAAACAAGTATGCCTGACTGCTGTTCTGCGGCCATTCGCTTTGGAAGCGGAAGCTTTTCTTCAGAGCGGGCGTTAACACAAACACGCCTTCATTGTTTCTTAAAATCATCTGGCTCTGGTCTTTTTCTGCGTTTTTCAGATTCACTCTGTAGAAGGACGGCTGTTTATGCCAGATTTCCACCTCGTAGATCTGAGGCTCGCTTCCTGTCTGCAGGGTCATCTGCGCCTTTGCTTTATACCCCGACAGCTCTTCTACCTTTTTGTCCAGATTCTCCACAACATCCGTTTTGGATTTCTCGCCGCACGCTGCAAGCATCAGGACGGCAATGATCCCCACCACCAGCAATAAAAAGTGCTTTTTCACCTATTCAGCCCCTTTGTCTCATATGACGTAAAAAGGAAGAAACGCTCCTTGAAAGCACCGTGCTCCGGCACGGTTCGATCAAACGACTTGTCTCTCCTACCGCTGTACAAATATATGAGGGTCAGGGCGTGAATATGCAGACTAGCTTGACGAGCTTTCAATTATTACTTGAGCTGCCGCATACTCCCTTGTGTGGGTAATGGACAGGTGCACGAAAAAACCTTTCATATCAGGCTTTACAATCATTGGTCTGCCAAGTTCATCTCTTATAATTTCAATATCCTGAAAGCTTAGTGCCCCGCCGATGCCGGTACCCATCGCTTTTGAAAATGCTTCTTTGGCAGCAAATCTTCCCGCTGCGTACTCTGTTTTTCTTGTGCCGGAGTAAGAATGATAGGCATCTTTTTCCCGGTCTGTCAGGATTCTGTCGATAAACTTCGGCTGCCTGAGAATCATTTTTCCGATCCGGTCTATTTCCGCAATATCAAGGCCGATTCCTTTGATCATTAAACCGCCTTCTTTCTTTCTAATGTGTTTGCCGCCGTGTACTAATATGCCGTCTGAGCTCATAACCGTGGTAATATAGAAGAAGCCTATAGAATAGGAGACATGTTCTATGTTTACAAGATCTGAAGATTTCAGGACGTTCATTCGTCTCTATCCTGTTGTAACAGCCATTGTCTGTATCCAGGTGCTGCTCTGGCTGCTGTTTTTAATACCGCTCCCTGATATTACGTTCTTCTTTGCCTCTATTGTAGGGTACAACGGAGGCGTTGCCAATGGCGAATGGTGGCGGCTGATTACGCCGATCTTCCTGCACGCTAACTTTGCCCACATTCTGTTTAACAGTGTGTCCATCATTCTCTTCGCGCCTGCTCTTGAGCGCATGCTTGGAAAAGCCAGGTTTCTTTCCGCGTATCTTGCAACTGGAATGATTGCAAACCTTGCAACCTATTTTGTCATTGAAGACTTAAGCTATACCCATATTGGTGCATCGGGCGCCATTTTCGGCCTTTTCGGCATCTATCTGTACATCGTTGTCTTCCGCAAAGACCTGATTGATTCGTCAAACTCACAGCTGATTATCACGATTTTAGCGATTGGCATTGTGATGACCTTCATCAATACGAACATTAACATTATTGCCCATATTTTCGGTGCAGTAGGCGGCGCCCTGATTGCCCCTCTTTTTTTGAAGAGGCCGGGGCGTTAGCTGCATCCTAAAGCAAGACGCCGTCCCATTATAGGACGGCGTCTTTTCTTGCGCTTTTTTCATAAGAATACCATTCAAACATTTCCCCGGCATCCTTCAGGTCCACGCCTTTCACGTGAAAATGAGTGCCGCCGAATCCAGACGTAGCGGACGCCTGAAGGGAAGCAAGCTCAAGCCGTTTTTGAAAATACGACTGTTTGCATTCCAGGACCTGGATTCTCTTTCTTTTGGCCAAATAAGTGGTTTTGACCACTGCCCGGGAGACAAGCGTGAGCTGATCTCCTCTTGTATTCCAGCCGCCGGCTCGAAACGCAGCAAGGCCTGCTGCCAATGCGGCAGGAATGGTTAAAAAGGCGAGATAGCCCCAGGGCTCGAAGAAATAGCCGATGATGCAGGAGAGAATGACGAAGGGGATGGTATAGATAAGAAGATAGCCCCTCTTCGCTCTTTTAGACAGAGGAGTCAGCTGTTCCTCCATTGTATAGTCAGGCGCAAACTCCTTTAACATCTCTGCAATTTTTGCTTTTTTGATCAGCGGGAATAAGACAGCTGACATGTTTTGATTGCTCAGGCTGCCCCCTGCACTCAAAAGATGGACAGTAGCGTAGCCAAGCGGCTCCCTGATTGGATTTTCGCTGATTTTCACAGCCTGTATCCGCTCAAGCGGGATTGTAAGCTGGTGCTTTTCAAATAAACCTCTGGATATGATCAGATCCTCATCTTTTTTAATGACTGTAAAGTTCGCAAACTTCAGGCACACCCCGATAATACTCAGGACCCAGGCGATAAAAAAAGCGAGAAATACGATAATGGCGTAAACCGTGATGCTGGCATCTGTTAAAAATGACACGCGGTTTATCAGCTTATCAAACGGAATCAGCTCGTCGAACTGGGAGATGAATGCAAAAGCGGCTGAGAGCACAACACCAATGCCGCTTGAGGTTGAAGCTGCCACAAGGAGCTCTTTCATCCCGATTTTATAGACAGAACCCGGCTCTTCAACCGGTTTTTCAGCCTCTTCTTCAGCTGGAACTTCTTTTTTCCGCTCTGCCAGAGCCTCATTTATGCGGCGTGCTTCTTTACGTGTCACGGCAGTCAGCACAGCCTCAGCCTCAATCCCTCCCCCTGCTGTCTCGAGCTGGAGTTTAACAAGGCCGAACAGCTGCTGGACAATGCCGGCACTTTCGTTGATGGACTGAATCCGTTCAACCGGTATGTATTTTTTCTTTTTCACAAAAAGACCGTATTCGATCCTAAGCTCATTCTCTTCAAATCTGTAGGTATATTTCGTCCAGCTGATGATGCTGAATATGACCATGACTGACAGAACGACGGCAAGGCCGATAAAGAAATAAAGCTTATAGTCATTCACAAAGAACAGAACAACAAACGGAAACAAACCGTCTTTCAGCTGTTTAAAGAATGTCAGAATGGCTGCTGCGGGATGCAGTCTTTTCGGTTCAGACATCATCTTCTGTCACCCTCGCAAGCTTTGAGATGAAGTCGCGGAGCTGGTCCGCCTCCGCCACATCAAGTGCAGGTATTTCATGAACGGTTGCCGCCGTGCTCACCGTCACAGTTGCAAGGTCATGCTTTCTGAGCAGAGGTCCCTGCTTTGTGTTCACGTGCTGCACTCTTACCATCGGTACAATCACGCGTGTAATTATAAACAGCCCGGACTGAATATCAATTTCATTCTCATGCACTTCATACCGCCATGTACGGTGCTGAATTTTCGGAGTGATAAAAATAAAAACAATCGAAAACACCAGCCAAAGTCCGAATGCAGCCATGGTGATCCAGATTGGAAAATCGAATGCGTAAACCGCATATGCAAGTCCCCCGGCCGCTGCCAGAAATATGATTGACTGAATAAGGGCAGAAAGCTTCCATACTTTTAAAGCCCGTTCGCTGATCCTGTGCTTAGGTGCGTCTCTCATCTGTGTTCCCCCTAAATAAATCTCTCTTTTTATACGTTTTTGAAATAGATATGTTTCACTTATTTCTAAATGATTCCATATTTATTATAGCGGGATGCGGGGAACTTGAACAGGACCAGCCCTAGCGGAGATAAAAAGAAGCTCCGTCTATTTTTTCCACATTCGGATATGCGCACATCTTTTCCATCAATGCAAAAAGGGCGTCATCCTTCTTCTTCGCTTCAATCATACAATCAATCTGCGGTACGCTCCCTTTGATTTCTGACAAGAACGCCATGAACAGTTCAGGGTCCACGTACTCTGCATGGGCATTGAACTCACTATCGCTGCGGGGGCTTGAAATATGCATTTTAACCGGGAGAGGCGAATGCTCCCAGCTCGCTGTCACCCTGTCCCAGTGACTCCTCCAGTCTGAATCCTTCTCATGATTTGCGAGGTGGTGGTGATAGTCGAACACCAGAGGAATGGCAAGCTTCTCGCATAAATACAATGCATCCTGCAGAGTAAAAACGGTATCATCGTTTTCAAGCATCAGCATTTCCTGGAGCTTTACAGGCACATACCCCCAGTTATGAATGAACTGCTCAAGCGCTTTTTCCTTGTTGCTGTATGCCCCTCCCACGTGGATGACACATCTGTGTTCATGCGGGACACCCATCCCTCTCAGAAGAACTTCATGCATACTCAGGGTTCTGAGTGAAGTATTCATAATTTCAGGTTTAGGAGAATTAAGAAGAACAAAATGATCAGGGTGAAAATCGACCCTCATCCCTGTTTTTCGAATCCAGTCACCAAGCTCCTGAAGCGGCTCTTTCAAGTCCCGCAAATAGTGAAAGTCCTTCACCTCAGGGTGATTGGCAAGCGGAATCAGCTTTGAGCTGAATCTGAAAAACCGAATGTCATTACCCGTATTATGCTTGAGGATTCTTAGGCAATTAGCAAGATTTGAGGCAGAAATTCTGGCCAGCTTTTCGATAGCCGCTTCTCTGTCCTGCAGTCGCTGAAATTGAGCGAACGTCATTGTTTGCGACGGGGAACAATTGGTTAAATTCACACTCATGGCTACATAGCCAAGCCGGACAATGGTCAAAAAGAACACCTTCTTTCCCTGTTTCACTTTAGGGTTCCCATTTCCGGATGCGATTACTTTTTTGAATGCAAAAAACGCACTGTGCAGGAAGCACAGTGCGTTTTAACTTGTATTAGTTAGAAGATGAAGAGTTTGAATAACGGCGTTTGCCGCTGTTATTGTTCGGCTTTCCGCCCTGCTGTCCGTAAGAACGTTTGTTGTTCTTGTTGTAAGGACGCTGGCCGTCTCTTCTGCCGCCGCCGCTGCGGTTGCTTGAAGAAGATGAGCGTTTGCCGCCTCCGCGCTTCATGTAAAGCGGAGATTCTTCAGTCAGGTTAACCGGAGTCTGGTTCGGCTCTTTCGTCATAAGCTTGATCGCTGCTGCAAGAACAGAAACTTGATCAAATTCTTCAAGCAAAGCTTCAGCTGTGCGCTTGTAGAATGATAAGTTGTTGTCAG
This sequence comes from Metabacillus mesotrionivorans, assembly GCF_052171315.1. Classification (NCBI taxonomy): domain Bacteria; kingdom Bacillati; phylum Bacillota; class Bacilli; order Caryophanales; family Bacillaceae; genus Metabacillus; species Metabacillus mesotrionivorans. The sequence goes on from NZ_JBQMFF010000011.1 coordinate 17,206, forward strand.
CGATTGCCTGACGGATTTTATCAACAGATACAGATTGCTGGCCTTCAAGAGCCTCATCTAGAGTAGGAGCCTTCATGCGGTCCATTTTGCGCTTCGTTGTGCGCTCGATGATTTTCAGCATATCCTGTTCTCTTGGCGTTACGAATGTCATCGCAGCTCCTGTTTTACCTGCACGTCCAGTACGGCCGATACGGTGTACATAGCTTTCAGGATCTTGAGGAACGTCGAAGTTGTAAACGTGAGTGACACCAGAGATGTCAAGTCCGCGAGCAGCAACGTCTGTTGCTACAAGAACTTCAATCGCACCTTCTTTGAATTTGCGCAATGCAGACATACGCTTAGCTTGAGTAAGGTCGCCGTGAATTCCTTCAGCTGCATAGCCTCTTAGCATTAATGCTTCAGAAAGCTCATCTACTCTGCGTTTTGTGCGTCCGAAAACAATCGCAAGTTCAGGTGACTGGATGTCAAGAAGACGTGTAAGCACATCAAACTTTTTCTTCTCCTGTACTTCGATGAAGAATTGCTGAATGTTTGTAACAGTCATTTCTTTCGCTTTTACTTTTACGATCTCAGGATTCGTCATGAACTTTTCAGCAATGCGTCTGATCGGATCAGGCATTGTAGCTGAGAAAAGCAAAGTCTGGTGCTCTGATGGCACATTTGAAAGAATGTTCTCAATGTCTTCGATGAATCCCATGTTCAGCATTTCGTCCGCTTCGTCCATAACAACACTCTGAACATCAGATAATTTCAATGTTTTACGGTTAATATGGTCAATAAGACGGCCTGGAGTTCCAACGATGATGTGAGGGAATTTCTTCAATGAGCGGATCTGGCGGTTAATGTCCTGTCCACCGTAGATCGGAAGTACACGTACGCGTTTTGATGAACCGATTTTGTAAAGCTCTTCTGATACCTGGATAGCAAGTTCGCGGGTCGGTGCAATGATGATTCCCTGAATCTTATCTTGTTTAACGTCGATCTTTTCAATAAGAGGAATACCGAATGCAGCTGTTTTCCCTGTACCTGTTTGCGCCTGGCCGATTACATCTTTATTTTGAAGCCCAAGCGGAATCGTTTGTGCCTGAATTGGTGTAGCTTCTTCAAACCCCATGCGGTTAATGGCGTCCATTAATAATGGGCTGATACCTAGTTCTTGAAACGTAATTGTCAATTTGTTCTACTCCTTTTAATCCTTATAGCTTCACAGACTTTCATGTATGGTGAAACAAAAAACGCCCCATCGGGCAAAACGTTAGCTTATAAAAGCCCGTAAACACTTAAATTCAATCATATCACTTTTTATATACTTTTACAACAAGGCGTATTATTTCACACTTGTCTTAGTCTGTGCCGTTAAGAAATTTTCTATCACTTCTGCAAGCTCGGGAAACTCTTCCCCGTGGCAGATCAGATGCTTTGAACACGGCATAAAGCAAAGCTCCTTCTGCCTTGAACGGACTTTTTCATAAATATAAACAGCGCTTTTGACAGGCACAATTCCGTCACATTCTCCCTGAACAATCAGTACAGGTATAGTTATTTTCTCCAATAATGGTCTAATATACCTGACGAGCTTTCTGAATTGCAGAGCTGCAGCAATCGGCGTTTCCATCACTTTTTTTCTGTATCTGATAAAAAGGTCATTCTTTGCGCCTTCTCCCCGGATGGCATCTGCAATCAGCCCTTTTACATCAAGCAGCATCTGGCGCGGATTTAAGTAATGCGCAGCTGCGCTGAGAAGCACAAGCTTTTCAACCGGATACCTCGAGGCCAAATACGCTGCGATCAAGCCGCCCATTGAAAAGCCTATGATATAGACCTCGGAACATTCTTCAAGCAAATCCCTGAGCTCATTTTCAGCATGCGCAATCCATTCGCTGAATTCAATCCCCTTCAGGCTCGGCGTTTCACCGTGGCCCGGAAGCGTCGGCGACTTCAGCACCCAGTCCGTCCGTTGCTGCAGGTAGCTGACGAGAGGCTCCACTTCATAAGGAGCTCCAGTAAATCCATGTATACAAAGGCATCCTTTCATATCACTCTCTCCCGAATGAACATATTTTTATACCGGGTTTTAAAAATAAGAGGATTGAAAAAAAAGAACCCGGGTATATAAAAAGTACCCTGGGTTACTATATTTCAAAACAAAAAGGAGCGTTCATCATGACCGCATTAAAAAACAGTGCATATGAAGTTGTAAGTGAGCTTACGCCGTATTCCATCGGGGTCGGACTTGTCGTACTCGTTATCTCTCCATTTATTTTCTGAACGTAATGGACCAAGGTCCTTCCCTCTTTCTTTTCGTGTTTCTCTGACAGATCAAAAGAAGGACCGGCTGCTTTATTTCATTACTAGAGAAGAGCCTGAACAACCTCTTCAAGCTTCATTCCGCGCGAAGCTTTTACAAGAACAAGGTCTCCCGCTTTGGCCGTTTGCTTAAGGTCTTTAATAAGCTCCTGCTTATCCTGATAAACGTGAATCATTCCGCCATCGAGGTTCTTCCTTGCACCTTCGGCTATTTCTGCCCCGAGCTTTCCGTATGTGAAAAGATGATGCGTTTCGGCTGCATCGATTGTTTCGCCAACCTCACGGTGAAATTGAACCTGCATGTCATCCCCCAGCTCAAGAATATCTCCAAGAACAAGAATTTTCCGGCTGTATCCGTCCATATCGCCTGCAAGCCTAATGGCAGCTTTCATGGATGTCGGGCTTGCATTATAGGCATCATTGATGACAGCAAGACCGCCTTCTGTTTTCGTCAATTCCAGGCGCATGCCCGTCATTTGAATATCCTTCAGCCCTTTGCTGATCTTTTCTTCTGTCACACCCAGGAATTCAGCTGCTGCTATGGCAGCGAGCGCATTGCCGACATTATGCTTTCCAAGCACAGGCAGGAACAGTTCTTCCCCGCGGCCGCGAATGGTAAAAAACGTGCCTTTTTCTGTGTGTCTGATTCCCTCGGGAGAATACGTGTTTTCAGCAGATGCTCCGAATGAAATCTTCTTATATGAAGCGTCCCCAATACGCTCTTTAAGCAGAGGCTCTTCCCCGTCGTAAATCAGAACACCTTCAGGTTTAAGGCCGCTGACAATTTCAAGCTTGGCTTTTGCAATTCCCTCTCTTGACCCGAGATTCATCATGTGTGATTCACCGATGTTGGTAATGATCGCAGCATCCGGCTTGGCAAGATTCGAAAGAAGTTCAATTTCCCCGAAATTGCTCATGCCCATTTCAAGCACGGCTACCTCTGTATCTTCCGTCATGCTGAGAATTGTAAGCGGCATGCCGATATGATTGTTGAAATTCCCCTGCGTTTTGTGGACACGGAACGTTGTTGAAAGTAAAGCTGCCACCATATCTTTCGTGGTTGTCTTTCCATTGCTTCCTGTCACGCCTACAACTTTCAGGTTCAGCTGGTCAAGGTAGCTGCCTGCGAGGGTTTGAAGAGCTTCCAATGTGTCTTCAACCAGAATGACAGCACCTGAAGGAGGGTTCGGTTTTGAACGGTTCCAAAGAGTGGCCGCCGCTCCGTCAGCAAGAGCCTTTTCGGCGAAATGATGGCCGTCGAAGTTTTCGCCTGCTATCGGTACAAACAGTGTACCTGCCTCAATCTTTCTGGAATCCGTTGTAATGCCATGAATCATGGTGTTTTCATGCTGTGGCGCAAGGCCTGATCCGCCCGCCATTGTCTGAATGTCGCGCAATGAACGTTTAATCATGATCTATAATCTCCCTTCTTGTATGTAAGCTGCCTTCTGCATAATGAATAAGAAACACTATTCTTTAACGAATAGTGTTTCCAGGCTTTCCTTAAAACGTGTGCTTAATTTGCTGCTTGCCTTCGTGACGCTCAAGAGCAAGCTCGACAAGACGTCCGATAAGCTCAGGGTACTCAACGCCTGTATGCTTCCAAAGAAGCGGGAACATGCTGTATGGCGTGAAGCCCGGCATTGTGTTTACTTCGTTGATCAGCGCTCTTCCGTCTTCTGTCAGGAAAAAGTCTGCGCGTACAAGTCCTGATCCGTCGATTGCCTTAAAGGACTTAATAGCAAGCTCTTTAATCAGGTCATATTCCTCTTCCGTAACCTGTGCAGGAATCATCATGTCCGTGTCGCCGTCTTCGTATTTCGCTTTATAATCATAGAATTCTTTTTTAGGAGCAACTTCACCGACAACCGAACAGATCGGCTCATCATTTCCGATGACGCCGATTTCAATCTCGCGTCCGATAATGCCTTCTTCAATAATGATTTTGCGGTCATAATCAAATGCTTCCGCGAATGCTTTTTCAAGTGACGCGCGGTCTTTGCACTTGCTGATGCCGACACTTGAGCCAAGGTTGGCAGGCTTGACGAAACATGGATACCCAAGCTCCTGCTCCACTTTATCATAAGCTTCTTCAGGCGCCTTTTTCCACTCGCTCTTAATGTAGGAAACATAGTTTGCCTGCTCAAGTCCTGCCTGGGCAAACAAATTTTTCATAATGACTTTATCCATGCCTGCTGCAGACGCAAGCACACCGTTTCCGACATACGGAAGGTTCAGAAGCTCAAGCATGCCCTGAACAGTGCCGTCTTCGCCGTTCGGTCCGTGAAGAAGCGGGAACACCACATCAATTTGTTCGTTCGTTTCATCCGCTTTTGCAGGGAAAAGATCCCCATTCAGCGCAACCGGAGAAACCGCTGTGCCGTTTTGGCTGAACTGAAGGGCAGCAGGTGAAGCAGCCGGCTCTGTAAGCTGCGGGCCGCGGAACCATTCGCCCTTTTCGGAAATGTAGATTGGATGTATATCAAATTTATTCGTATCAAGTGCTTTTATAACAGCAAGTGCCGTCTGCAGGGAAACCTGATGCTCTGCGGACTTGCCTCCATATAATAATCCAACTTTAATTTTCATGCGGATATCCCCCTAAGAAAAGTTCATCTCTACTATATTATCACTTTCGGCCCAAATTGTTATAGCCCATCATGGATTTCTTTATAACATTCGGGCAAAGGCACGATTTGCGTCCTTTAAAGGCGTTTCCAATTTCAGTAAGGCAGGCGGATGTAAGAATGTTTGCCTTTATCCTGTTTTTCACCGGCAATTACTCCGCCCTTTTTTCAGGCATCAGGCATTTCCTGCATGCAAACCACCCGTTTTGTATTAAAATAAGGGCAAGGAGGTCTGATTCATGAAACCAATTACATCAGAAGAGCAGTTCCAAACATTAATTACCCAAGATCAAGAGGTGCTAATCAAATTTTTCGCAGACTGGTGCCCTGACTGTACAAGAATGAACATGTTTATCGGCGAAATTATGGAATCTTATTCCTCATATGAGTGGTATGAAATCAATAAAGATGAATTCCCTGAAATCGCAGAAAAATATCAGGTTATGGGGATTCCGAGTATCCTGATTTTTAAAAACGGGGAGAAGCTCGGGCATCTTCACAGCGCGAATGCAAAGACTCCTGACCAGGTGACGGAGTTCCTTCAGGAGAAGCTGGGCTGATTTTTTAGAATTGACATACTAATCAAATTATTTTATGATACAACTAATTTCATACGTTTCTTATCAAGAGAGGTGGAGGGATATGGCCCTTTGAAGCCTCGGCAACGGATCTGACAGCAGAAACCGTGCCAATTCCAGCAAACAGTTTGTTTGAGAGATGAGAGCTAGAACTTGCACAGCAGAACCAGCCTCTCTTGTCTAACAAGAGGGGCTTTTTTATGCAGAGAGAGGGGATTCCGCAATGAAATACGGTTTTTGGCTGCCGATCTTCGGAGGATGGCTCAGAAATGTTGAAGATGAAAACATGCCTCCTACTTACGCCTACGCACAGGAGGTAATCCAAAAAGCAGAGGAGTGGGGCTATGACACCACCCTTATCGCCGAGCTTTACTTAAATGACATAAAGGGACCTGAGCACGATTCGCTTGAAGCATGGACAACGGCTGCCGCTCTTGCCGCCGTCACGGAGAAAATTGAAATTATGACAGCTGTCAGACCCGGCTTCCACAATCCTGCCGTCACGGCAAAGATGGCAGCAAACATTGACCACATCAGCAATGGACGGTTTACGCTTAACGTTGTTTCCGCCTGGTGGGAGGAAGAGGCACGGCAGTACGGCGGCATTTTTACTGAGCACGACGCACGCTACGACCGGACGGAAGAATTTATTGAAGTCCTGAAGGGGCTTTGGGAAAAAGAAACGTTTACGTATCAGGGAAAATTTTATGACCTGATGAATGCCCGCCTTTCACCTAAGCCGGTGCAAACGCCTAATCCGATTCTCTATGCAGGAGGAGAAAGCCCGCGCGGAAAAGAAACGATTGCCGAGCATTGCGATGCCTATGTGATGCACGGGGGAACGGCTGGTGAAATCAAAACGAAGATTGACGGCATGAAACAGCTGCGGGCAGCACGCGAAAAAGAGCCATTCCAATCGTTCGGAATGGCTGCCTATATCATCTGCCGGGATACCGAAGAAGAAGTGCAGCAGGAGCTGAAGCGGATAACCAATGTAAAAGAATCATCCGCCTATGCAGGATACAAAGACTTCACAACAAAATCCCAGCTTGAACAAAAGCTTGAGCTCTATGACTACTCGGTTTCAAACCGCGGGCTGCGTCCAAATCTGATTGGCACTCCTGAGCAGATCGCTGACAAGATCCTTGAGTATGAAGAAGCTGGGCTTGATCTCCTGCTTCTTCAGTTCTCCCCTCAGCTCGAAGAAATGGAGCGTTTTTCAGCACAGGTCATGCCGCTTGTAGAAAAGAAACGGAAACAAGGTACGTTCTCGCTTTGAAAAGTCAGTAGATAAATAGGCGCACAAAAACGCTTGGATCTTATTTGCCAAGCGTTTTTTGCGTTATTTCTAATTTAGCACTTAAAGTACCTGTTCCCTTTCGCTCCAGTCACTTGCTTTCCGCGGGGAGTGCGGAGCCTCCTCGCTGCGCTTGCGGGGTCTCCAGTGCCCTCTTCATCACGCAGGAGTCAAGTGCCTTCCGCTTCAGTCCACTTAATTTTCTGGAGGTATTGGCTAAAAACTTTAATCAATCACCTGTCAGCAAAAACCACCAAATCACCAATTATCCGGAACTTTAACAAGTACATACTTTTTCGTCCACATTTGAGTGGAAGCGATTAATCTTTCACCATCTTTTTCGAAGAACAAACCGCTGCCGTCTTTTCGTTTGAATTTCCATCCATTGGCCGCAAGCATTTGTTTAACATATTTATCTGCAATGGAAACACCTTTATTTTCAGTGCGTGTGATGTACCAGACATGACCGTTTTCCGGAGCAATATCAACTATTTTACGATCCGTGTTTTTCAGTCTTTCAATAGCTTCTTTTGCCGTTATTCCGCTTATCGGAACAGGAGGGTAATACCATTTATTCACATACGCAGCAAGCGCAAGCAAAGCTAAAAAGACACCAGCAATGAGAACGGCTTTTTTCAATAGACCACATCCTTTAACAGATCGTTTAACGCCTGCATTTCTTCTTCAACAAGATAAATGGTCAATTCTTTTTCAGCACACACAAAGAAAGGGCCAAACCATCTCTGTTCAGCCCTCTTCCTTTTTCATTATTCCGGTTTTACAGCTTCAAAAGTTATCGTCTGCCGGTCATGCTCCGGTGCTTTTCCATATGTATAATCCGCCGAAATGACAATGTCCGTAAAGCCGAGGCGTTCGAGAATCAGCTTAAATTCCTTCACTCCGTACCATCTCATGGCAAACCTCTGCAGCTCGGTTTCTGAAAGCTTTCCGTCTTTCCACTTTTCATACTTCAGATAGGTGACGGAATACTGCTCAAGCACGCTGTACTCAACCTGCTTTGCCTCCATTGTGATGATGTGCTGATCGGGCGTTTCCCACGTACTTGTAAACACTTGATTCAGCTGTTTTTCCGGCTGCAGGTCAAGATCCAGAATAAGTCGGCCGCCCTCTGTTAAATGGTCATAAAAATTCTTCAGCGCATGGATAGATTCTCTTCTGTCCTCAATTAAAAGAAAAGTGCCCGCAGGCAAAATAATGGCCTCGAATTTGCCGGGAAGCTTAAATTCACTCATGCTTGCTTCTGTGAGCACTGGACGAAGTCCTCTTTCCTCACAGCGTTTTCTGCATGAGTCCAGCATATGTGCCGAGGTATCCAAGCCCTCAATTGCGAATCCGTCCTCAAGCAAAGGAATATACACCCTTCCAGAACCCGCACCCGGCTCAAGGATTCTTCCCTTCACTTCACGCAGACGTTCTCTGTAAAACTCCAGATCTCCAAAGGAATGGCCCACCGGCTTGTCTAAATCGTATACTTCCGTTGCTAGCTTGCTGTACTGGCTGAACATTCACATCCCCCTTGCCGCGCATTCTACTATTATTAATAGCCCTAAACGCATTGAACATACATTTAATCAAACGTTTGTTTAATTCGCTTAAATTCTTTTTTCTCCTGCTTCATTTTTTTTCATTAAATAATAGCCAATACCAACAAGTGTCATAATGAGAATCATCGGCAGCACAAACGGCTCTGCGGCTTCTTTAATTTGCGTCCAGTTCGTGCCAAGCTGAATGCCCATATATAAAAAGAAAATGGTCCAGGGAACCATGGCTGCAGCCGTGTACACGGTGAATCTCCAGAGCGGCATTCTCCCAATCCCCGCAGGGATGGAGATGGCGTGCCTGACAACAGGGATAAATCTTGCTGTGAAAATAACACCCGCTCCGTATTTTTCAAACCATTTTTCCGAAAGATCCAGATGATGGCTGCTGATGAAAAGATATTTTCCAAACCTCTCAAGAAAAGGCCTTCCTCCGTAATACCCCATCCAATAAAGAAACAGCTGGGCTAGTGTTCCGCCAACAACGCCGGCGACGACAGCACCTGTAAAGTCCACCCGCCCGAGCGAGATCAAATATCCTCCGTAGCCAAGCACAATTTCACTCGGAATGATTTCAATCATCAAACCGAGCGCAATCCCGTAATATCCAAGATCTGCAAGCATCTCAAGCAATGTGTAAAGTAGCTCCTTCATAATGGCTCCTTTTCTTTTCATATTTCAGCAGCCTGTGCGGCCAAGCCTTTCACACATATATATGCTTGTTCCTCTTCCTCTAATCTCTTAAAAACAGAAAAAAGCAAACCGGCAACGGTCTGCTTTCTGTTTATCTTGTCATCACCGACTTGGCGCCTGCTTTTATGAGAACGAACCACCCTAAGACTAAAAGAAGAGCGCCAATTCCCATTAGACCGCCGTAATACGCAAGTGCCTGTTCTCCCAATAACTTGAACACCGCTGCTATGAATTCATCACGAACCGATGGAATGAACAGCAGGACGGCAGCAAGACCGATGGCAGCATATCCTCCAAGGAGACCAAAGCGGTAAAAAATACTGCCGAGTATGAAAAACATAGCCTGCAGGAAAAAACAAACGGCTGTATCCACATAAAAATTCGTCAAGTACGGAAGATCGCTTTCAAGAACCATTGAAAGATAATACAATTTAAACTCACCTGGCCCAAAGCCTTCCAGAGCTTCAAGAACGATAATCATTACTGTATGGGAAGCAGCCATAAACAATGCGAGCATCAGCAGAAACAGACTTGTCGTCACATAATAATTCCGTCTTGTTGCACCCATTTTTATGCTGGTCGGGTACGTTTCTTTTACTGTCAGGAAACCTGCAATCGAGCTGAAAATGTAAACGGCCATTCCGCTTGAGACCGTTAAATTCCCTCCGGTTGAGAACTGAATTCCGAAGGATAAAGCCATACTCGCAACGAGGATACTCCAGAAAATAACCAGGGAATTCCGAATATCCAATACTTCAAACAGCAGTATGCCGCGGCACTGTCTGATCATGCTGAAACCCCGCCTTTCGTTTTTTCTGTCAAGTAAATCATCAATTCCTGCACAGGCACATGCTCTACTTTGAGTCCTGCTTTTTGGGCCTCAGATTTGCTTTCCCCATACAGCACCGCCTGTTCCATGCTGCCGAATGCTTTCCGGTGAATGACATTCTTTCCTGCTGTAAATGCGGATACATCTGATCTTGGGCCGTTTACGATAAACGATTCCTCACGCAGCTCATCGGCATTTTTCTGCATCAAAAGCTTTCCGTCCGAAACAATCAGCACTTCTTCAAGCAGCCTGCTGACTTCATCGATCAGGTGTGTGGAAAGGATGAACGTTCTTTCCTGGACCTCATATTCTTCCAGAAGAAGATCGTAAAATCTGCTTCTGGCTGCAGCATCAAGGCCAATATACGGTTCATCAAAGATGGTGATAGGCGAGCGGCTTGCGAGTCCTACTGTGATTCCGAGCGCAGATTCCATTCCTTTTGACAGTGATTTAACTTTCATTTTCTTATCCAGTGAAAATTCCTCAAGGAGTTTTTCAGCTGTTTCAGGGCTCCAGTTCGGGTAGAAAAAACCTGCAAACTTGAAAATGTCACCGATTTTCATTCCTTTTTTAAAATTTTCGCTTTCATTGATGAGGCAGATCGATTCTGTAATCGTCTGATTTTCAAATGGCTTCTGTCCGCCTATCAGGACCTCGCCGCCATCAGGCATGACCTGCCCCGCAAGGATCTGCATCAGCGTGGTTTTGCCTGCTCCATTTCTGCCGAGAAGGCCGTAGATTTTATTCCCTTCAAGTTGCATTGTAATAGCGTCCAATGCTTTCTTTTTCCCATATTCTTTTGTTAATCCCGTGATGCTAACGTTCATTTGCCCCGCCCCCTTTTTCAAGCATCTCTTTCAAATCGCTCACGCTGATGTTCAGCTTTTGCGCCTCGGATTTCAGCGGCAGAATATAGGCTTCAAAAAACTGCTCCTTGCGCTGATGAATCAGCTTGCTCTTTGCCCCGTCTGCTACAAACATCCCAATTCCCCTTTTCTTAAATAGAATGCCTTTTTCAACAAGCTGGTTAATTCCCTTGGCCGCTGTCGCAGGATTAATCTGATAGTGCGCTGCAAATTCATTCGTTGACGGTACCCTTTCTCCTTCCTGCACTAAGCCATTGATGATATCGTCTTCAACCTGTTCTGCAATCTGCTGAAATATCGGCCTGTCAGTGTCTAAAAATGGATTCATATGACTGACCCCTTTTCCTGTATGTTCATTGGTTAGTTACTTATGTAATTAACTATATATCCTTATGGCAATCAATGTCAATTCTATTTGTAAACTTTTTTAAAAAAAGGCAAAAAAAGAAACGGAGGCATTTGCCATCCGTTTCTTTTATGCATCTTTGAATGTAACCTTCGTTACCTTTTTCGTCTTTTCACTGTATTCCACAAACACAAAGATCTCAAACGTTTTGCCCCGCTCCTTTAACACAAGCTTGAACGTTTCTGTTGAGATGGCGCCTTTTGTCTTTTTTCCGACATGAAGATAATCGGTGATCTGTGCACCAGGGTATTTTTCCATCGTTTTCTTCATAGCTACTCTTCCGTACTCTTCGTAAGACTGAACGCGATCTTCAGCCGCGGCTTGAGTCTGTCCCTGAACAAGAACAGCCGAAAAACACATAAGCAGAAGAATCAGGATCCGGTTCATGTGCAGCACCCGCTTTCTTTTTCTCATAGGGTCTGCAGAGGACTGAACTTTATGCAGTCATCTCTTTTACCATAAAGACCTGCTCTGCTTTTACGATGAATCCCTCGTCTTCAAGAATGCCGCAGACAGAATGAGATCTCCTGAAATTCACAGCTGTCCTGCTGACGTCAGCTTTATTTGAAAACGCAAACGCTTCGTGCAGCAAGGATTTAAGGACGCCTTCTTTGTTTTCATGCTCAGGATGAGCTTCGCACTGAAACAGGAGAATCCCGGAAAGCTTTCCTTCTTCGTCGTATTTGCGTTTTGAAAGGGCATAGCCAATCGTTTTTCCGTTTTCAACCGCAAGCAGCGCTTCACCGTCACGAATGTTCTGCCACTGCACCTGCCATGGAATCAGTTTGCTGCAAAAAGAGTGCTCCGCTAAATCATGCGGCTTTTTCCAGTGAATATCATGCGGTCCATGGGGCAAATCGAGTGTCAGTGGAGCCGAATAACCAAGGTGAATAAGCTGATCTGCTGTCTGATATCCCATTTTCTCATACAGACTGATCGCCCGTTCATTATGCGAAAGTGCTTCAAGTGTGGCTGTGTGGACTCCTTCTTTTTCATAGATGGACAGGACTTCTTCCATCATCCTTTTCCCGACGCCTTTGCTTCGGTATGCAGGGGCAACTCCGGTGCCGCCGTTCCAGGAGACGGTTTTCCCGTCAATGGACCTGATGCCGTTTAAGATCAGCCCCACGGGTTCTGTGCCGTCAAAAGCCACAATTGACAGCGCAGGAGAAAGATTCTCAAATACAAGTCTGTTCAGAAATGCTTCAAGTGTGAGAGTCATATCAAAATCATAGCCTTCAAACCCCTTGTTCCACGCAATCAGTGCATCATGGAGTGTACATTCGGACAGCCGCTTACATGTGATCATTCTCTCTCCCCTTTTCTTACGTACATAAACACCATTTCTTCAAGTGTCTTCATCTGTTCCCGGAACGGATAATCGTTTCCGATGACAGAATAATGAAGGCAGGTGCCGTCAATTGTTCCCCATACCAATGACGAGATAATAGCGGGGTCCGCATTCGGCCGGAATTCCAACTGATCAATTCCTTCCTGCAAAATCTCTATCAGCAGCGTCCGGTAAACCTCTTCATACCGTGCGGTCATCACCCGTTTCAGCTCTTCATCCCGTCCTGAATGAATCCAAAATTCAAGGTGAACGCCAATCATCCGCTGCCAGTCCGGTGAAAGCTTGATCTCCAGATAGTTTTCGAAGAACTGTCTGAGCTTTTCTTCGGCCGTTTCCTTTTTACGGAAACGTTCTTTTAACCCTGCTATATTCTCTTCTGTCTTCCTTTGCATCAGCTGCAGATAAATGTCTTCCTTGCTTTTGAAATAGTTATAGATGGCTCCTTTGCTCAATCCGGATTCTGCTACAATGTCATCGATGGTGGCCAGCTGAAATCCTTTTTCTCCGAAAGCTTTCAGAGAGCTGTCCAGAATATGCCGCTTCTTTTTCTCCTTATATTCCTCTGATACAATTGGAGCCACATGTAGCCCGCCCTTCCTTTTTATAAAACCGACTATATAGTCCATATTATTCCATACACAGTGAAAAATTCAAACAATTTTGATTATAAATCGAGTAAAAACTGCCATTGGTCTCCATTGGTTGTGCATCACATAAATTCACTGGAAAGAAGAGGAAATAATGATATGATAAATTTATACGCCCTGCCGGAAGGAATGCATCAACAAACTGTTACTCCTTGAGGGAATAAATAGTAACTTTTTGAGGTGGAAAATGATCATAGAGACTTTGGAGTCTTTGAAAGCGAATCTAGATGGAGATGGTAGAATTCGAATTCATTTGAGAGATGGTACGGTAGCAGAAAAGAAATGTTTGTTCTTTAACCCCGCATCATTACAAGAAATGAATGAGTTTAACTTTGTTTTACCGGATGACTATAAGACGTTTTTAACCTTACATAATGGGGTAAGAATTTTCACTGATGATTGGGGGAGCGGCGTTTTTGTCCACAGTTTAAAGGAAACAATACAAGAAACTCTCTCTATTTCTCATCTAATTCCTCAAAAATATTATTGTGTAATGAGATACGCAGATGTTGGATATTTTTTAATAGACGAAGAAAAAGTTGAAATAGGGGAAAAAGATTATTTATTTTTTGAGGACATTGATAATAGCAATCCTCCACAAAACCTTAAAATGACCTTTGAAGAGTTTATAGAAAAACTAATTGAATTTGAAGGTGAATTATTCTGGTTAGTTAAATAAATAGATAAAGGGCCGATACGAAATTGTATTGGCCCTTTTTCTAATTCTGCTTCTGCTTTTAAACACTATATTTACTTTGGGAAATTAACAAAAAACTAAAATAATTTAGAATATAATTCGAGTAAAAACTGCCATTTGACTTTTGCACCGCAACCCCTTAATGTAGTAAAGGTATTTTTTAAAACACACATATTATCTTCTTATTAAGAGAGGCAGAGGGACTGGCCCTGTGATGCCTCGGCAGCGGACTCGCATCCATGAGTGCTGTGCCAATTCCAGCAAGCCATGCGCTTGAAAAATGAGAAGAGCTTATTTCCATTCCGGATATAGGATCTCTTCTTGTTATCAAGAAGAGATCTTTTTTTATGCAGTTTTTATCTGCAGAGAGCGGAACACTATGAATATGAAGAATTGAAAGGTGGTTATTATGGACACAAAAGCTAACGGCTGGGCACTTTTTCCCCTCGTTATTTTCATCGGACTGTTTGTGGGATCGGGCATCATCACAGGAGATTTCTATAAAATGCCGATCCTTGTGGCAATCCTTGTTGCCGCAGCGGCAGCCCTGATCATGAACCGAAAAGAAAGCTTTACATCAAAAGTGGAGAGTTTCTCAAAAGGAGCGGGACACCCTGACTTAATGATCATGGTCTTTATCTTTATTCTTGCGGGTGCTTTTTCGGAAGTGGCAAAAGGAATGGGAGCTGTTGAGTCGACAGTTAACCTGGCACTGTCCTTCCTGCCTCAGAGCCTGCTGATTGCAGGACTGTTCATCATCGGCGCGTTTATCTCGCTTGCGATGGGTACCTCTACAGGAACGATTGCGGCTCTTGCTCCGATTGGAGTCGGAATAAGTACAGAGGCAGACATTTCAGTTGCTCTTGCAATGGGTGCCATTATTGGCGGTGCCATGTTTGGGGATAACTTATCGTTTATCTCGGATACAACCATTGCAGCTGTAAGAACACAGCAAACAGAAATGCGGGACAAATTCAAAGCAAATTTCTTTATCGTGCTTCCCGCAGCCATTATTACGTGCATTGTGCTCGTCGTCATCACACTTGGCGGACAGGCACCCGTTACACCTGAAGCGTACAGCTGGGTAAAAATGCTTCCATACATCGGGGTTCTTGCAGCAGCCCTGCTTGGAGTAAATGTCATTGCTGTGTTAGCAGGAGGCATTATCCTCGGCGGAGTTATTGGAATGGCCGACGGAAGCTACACATTAACAGCATTCCTTCAGAAAATAACAGACGGCATCATGGGAATGGCTGAGCTTGTCATTCTTTCGCTCCTGATTGGCGGTATGGTGGAGCTGATCAAGCGCAATGGCGGCATTCACTTCATTCTTGAAACCATGACAAAGCGCATTTCTTCTAAAAGAGGGGCAGAATTTGCCATCGCCGGCCTTGTCAGCTCAACGAACCTTGCAACGGCAAACAACACAATCTCAATTATTGCAACTGGCCCTCTTGCCAAAGATATGGCAGACAAGTATGAAATTGATAAACGAAAATCAGCAAGTCTTCTCGATATCTTTTCATGCAGCATCCAGGGACTGATCCCATACGGTGCGCAGATGCTTTCAGCGGCTGAATTTGCTTCCATCTCGCCGACAAGCATTCTGCCTTACTCTTTTTATCCGGTACTGATTGCCCTATGCGGTATTATGGCGATTTTAATACAGTTTCCGCGATTTAAAAGAAAAGAAGCGCAAGAAAAAACAGCGTCCTAAATAACACGGTAAATCATATATCAATCAGCATACTAATTTGTATAGAAATTGGTATGCTTTTTTTTGATATTCGCAGGAAAATCCACCTTCCCTTTATTGGTCATCCGACACGTTTCCTGCCACTTTTTCTTTTTTAATCTCCCAAGAAAAAGTAGTTGACACTTAAAACACATTTATGATATTATTAAAAATTTGATAAAAAATAGTCTATATGTTAAGCTTAAGAAGGTTACCATATATGGAGGTGGATTTTTTGTTTCAAATTGGCGATAACATTGTTTATCCAATGCACGGAGTCGGCATCATTAAAGCTATAGAAGATAAGGAAATATCAGGGGAAAAACAGCAATATTATGTCATAAATATGTTAATAGGCAATATGCAAGTCTTGATTCCTACGAATAGAATACTGAGTTCACGTATACGCCCAGTTACTGACATACTTGCATTAAAGCACATCATACACATTTTTCAGCATGGAGAATCAGATAGATTACTGACGTGGAAACAAAGGTATAAAGTAAACACGGACAAAATTAAAACCGGCAACATACAAGAAGGTGCTGAAGTTATACGTGATTTAATGCGTATGAAGAAAGAAAAAGCACTTAATACAAGTGAAAAAAAAATGCTGGATAACGCACATGAATTTTTGATTAGTGAACTGGGAGTCATTAAAGGGATCACTGATCATCAAATAAATAGTTTCTGTTAAGGCTGATTATAGATAATGTCTTACAACTTCCTGAATCTTACGGGAATATGATTATTATTAAAAGCAAATCTTTTCAAAAACAGCCCACTTCTTCAGCTCACTATTAGAGCATCACCTCTTTTGTTATTTCTGCAATCTAATCCATTTCTATTTTTTTAATTTCTTTTACGAACGTTTGAAGTTTCATCAAAAAACTCGATAAAATAGTCGCTTGATTTTTGCAATCCTGACTCACACTGGCGCGGACAAGGAGCCGTAAGGATGAAAGAGAGGTAGGGCTTTCATTGTTTTAGGTATACAAAATACTATCCAGTCCGATTATTTCCAGAAAAAAACAATCGATATTGAATAGTAATTGTTTCTTCTTTACGTAAAAAAGATAATCGAATTGGTAACACCAAATGGTCAAATATAAAAGAGGCTTGGACATAACTAGCTTCGA
The DNA here is from genome assembly GCF_052171315.1 of Metabacillus mesotrionivorans. NCBI lineage: Bacteria > Bacillati > Bacillota > Bacilli > Caryophanales > Bacillaceae > Metabacillus > Metabacillus mesotrionivorans. The sequence goes on from NZ_JBQMFF010000011.1 coordinate 33,937, forward strand.
ATAATGAAAAAGGTGAATGTGAGCAAGCTCACATTCACCTTTTTCTGTTTTATTCAGGAATTCACCCTGCTGCCTTATTGGTTGGCAGTGAATTTTCTTATTTAAATTTAAAAAGTATAAAGGCCGGTAACATTTTACTCCTCGTAAAATGTCACCGGCTTTTTCAGTTCAGAGGAGGGTTTTATCCCAGCCTCTTATTATTTTTTCATTAATCCATGCAGCAGAAACTGAATGGTATATTCTTTTTCTGCCTCATCATCCCAATCCAAATCCGGAAGAAGGATAAACCTTGCAAACAAAAAGCCCATGATGCTTGTCACAATCATCCTCAGCACCGTTTCAGGCGGCATTTCAACCATTTCCCCTTTTTCCTGAAAGAAAACGATAAGCTCCTTCAGCTTTTCCATGGCGTGTGTTTCAATAACTTTTCTGATTTCCCCTCTGAATTCTTCGTGAAAGAATACTTCCTGAAGAAGAATTTTTACGACAGGCTGATTTTTTTTCACAAATTCATACCGGTTCTCCAGGATAAATCGCATGAGCTGCTCGGGATCTTCATGCTTTTGCTTAGAAATCTCTCCAATAAAGTTCTTCACGAGAAACGGAGCTGCAAATTTGGTAATCGTTGGCTTTACGATTGCAAACAGCAGATCTTTTTTCGTCTGATAATGCCTGAAGATTGTGCCCTCTGCGACACCGGCTTTCTTCGCAATTTCACTTGTTGATGCAGCTGCAAATCCTTTATCAGCAAATATTTCAATGGCCGCTTCCACGACCTTTTTCTGTTTTTCGCTCATTTTCACATCTTCATCGGTCAGCCTCAATAGCTCTTCAATGGAAAAGTGTTCACTCATTTAAAAAACTCCTCATTCATCAATACTTTTATTATATCTGAAAATGAGCAGTCACTACAGTCTTCTCACTTTTTTCAAAGCAAAGATGTTCAGAACAAAAAATAAAACGGCAAATCCAAGCAGCACATATACATCATTCGCAATTTGCTCCCAGCCATTCCCCCTGATCATGATATCCTGCAGAGCATCAGCGCCATACTTCAGAGGCATAGCATAACTGATAGCCTGAAGCCACTCCGCCATCGTTTCCAGCTTAAACAGACCTGAAAAGAACACCTGCGGGACGATGATCAGCGGAATGAACTGAAACATCTGCAGCTCATTGCCGGCAAACGCAGAAAGGAGAGTGCCGAGCGTCAGAGATGTCATCGCAAGCAAGAAGGTTATGAGAAGCACGTAATAGTAGGAGCCTTCCATCATCATATCCAGAACACTGATCGAGAAAGCGGAAATCAGGATCGCCTGAAATGTTGTAAAGATACCAAACCCTATTACATAACCAAGGACAAGCTCATAGCGTTTAAGCGGCGTTGCCATAATCCGGTCGAGTGTCCCGCTTGTTCGTTCGCGCAGAAACGAAACACCTGAAATTAAAAAGACAAAGAAGAAAATAAAGACACCAATTAGAACCGGGCCAATGTAATCAAAAGAAGACATTTCCTCTGATCCATGCACGTATGAAATGTCTGCCTTCCCTTGCGGAACAGGCTGCGCACTTTTTTGAATCAGCCCGAGAACCGCTCGGGTGACACTTGGATCTGATCCCTCAACCATTATCTCCTGCTTCCCTTGATCAACAGCAAGAAATGCATCAAGATCTTTCTCTTCGATGTGGTCTTTGCCTGCATTTTTGCTGAACTTCTCCACCACTGCGCCGTTTTTCTCCAAAGCAGCGACAAGCTGTTCAGGCGCTCCATATACCCCGATTTTCGGCATATAGGCTTCACTGTCAAAAATAAAGTGCATCAGCGTCAAGATAAACAGGGGCGCCACAAGCATAAGCGCAAGTGTCCGCTTATCGCGGAAAAACTGCTGAATGATTCTGATCACAATGGCCATCACTCTCATCTGTGCTCACCTCCGTATGCTAAAAACGCCCCTTCTATCGTCTCTGTTTTTGCTTCGTTTTTCAGTTCGTCAGGCGTACCCGCCGCAATAAGCTTTCCATCTCTTACAAAACCGATTCTGCCGCATTTTTCTGCTTCGTCCATCACATGCGTGGTCACGACAATAGCCGTGCCGGACTGCCTGATCCGCTCGAGCTCCTCCCATATGGACTGCCTTAGAATCGGATCAATTCCAACGGTCGGTTCATCAAGCACTAAAACCTGCGGTTCATTCAGCATGGCAATAGCAAGAGATAACCGGCGCTTCATTCCTCCCGAGTAGTCTCCGGTCCGCTTTCCGGCATGCTCCGTAAGATTGACAAGATCAAGAACATATTGAATTCTTTCCTTTTTCTGCTTTCCTCTCAGTCCGCTTAACGAAGCAAAAAAGGAGACATTCTCTTTTCCGGTAAGCTCAGAGTACAAAGCATCTGACTGCGCCATAAATCCTATATTCTTAAGCATATTCAAATCAGGCATCCTGACTCCAAGTACGTATGCCTTTCCCCTGGTTGCCTCTTCAATCCCCACAATCATTTTGATAATTGTTGTTTTTCCTGAACCGGATGGTCCGAGCAGTCCAAAGATCTCCCCTTTATCGACTTTAAATGTTACATCTTGAATGACTTCTTTCTTTCCGAATGACTTTGAAACAGACTGAAGTACGATAGCTGGTTCACTCATCGTTTCCCCTCCGATAGATAAAAGTGAGTAATCACTCATTTATACTATATTCCAACCGCACGTGATTGTAAAGTGAGTAATCACTTATTTTTTCCGAAATAAAAAACAAACCTCAAAAAAAGGTTTGCCTCTATTTCAATAACCGTTTTACAATCTTCAACCCGTTTTTCGCATTCGGATAACGGAAGCTAAAATCAAATCTGGTTGTCTGATTCAGAACGCTTTTATAGTGAGAAAAAGCATCGAAGCTGAATTTGCCGTGATAATTTCCCATTCCGCTTTCTCCTACTCCTCCAAAAGGCAGGTGCGGAGTTGCGATGTGCATAAGCGTATCATTGATGCAGCCTCCTCCAAAAGAAACCCTGCCGACCAGCTGCTCTTCTATCTCCTTGCTTGATGTAAATAAATATAGCGCAAGCGGTTTAGGGCGTGCCTGGATAAAAGAGATGGCTTCTTCGAGCTCCCTGTACTGGAGCACAGGGAAAATCGGTCCGAAGATCTCCTCCTGCATGACAGGAGAATCTGCTGCCACATCCCCAAGGATGGTCGGAGCAATTGTGAGCGTGGATTTATCTGACTCGCCTCCATGAAGAATGGTCCCATCCTTGAAAAACTCTGTCAGACGGTCAAAATGTTTTTCGCTGATCATTCGGCTGTACTTTTCATTCTGGAGAGGGTCCTTGCCGAACATTTGCTCAATTTCCGACTTGAGCAGGGTCATAAATTCCTCTTTTATGTCTTCATGAACCATTAAATAGTCAGGTGCAATACAGGTTTGACCTGCATTTGTAAACTTTCCGAAAGCAATTCTGCGGGCTGAAAGCTTAAGGTCAGCGTCCTTGTGAACAATACATGGACTTTTCCCGCCAAGCTCAAGCGTAACAGGTGTCAGATGCTTAGATGCTGCCTCCATGACAATTTTGCCGACCGGCACGCTTCCGGTGAAGAAAATCGTATCGAACTTCTCTGCCAGGAGGTGCTGATTGGTTTCTATTCCGCCTTCAATGACGGCGATATACTCCTTTGGAAACGTTTCTTCAATTATCTTCTTCAGCAGAGCGGATACAGCCGGAGCGAATTCAGAAGGCTTTAAGACCGCTGTATTCCCTGCGGATATGGCACCGACAAGCGGCGATAAAGCAAGCTGGAAGGGATAGTTCCACGGGGCGATAATCAGTGCCGTTCCGTAAGGTTCAGGGATAATCCGCCCGGTTGTGCCTATATGGGTAACCGCCGTTTTCACTTTTTCGGGGGCTGCCCACTTTTTTAAATGTTTGTCCGCAAAAGAGATCTCTTCAAGCAGGATCCCAATTTCTGTTGTATAGGCCTCAAACTCGGATTTGTTCAAGTCCTTATTCAGTGCATCTATAATGGCCTGCTCGTTTCTTTTTATCGACTTGCGGAGACGCTCCAGGTTTTTTTTGCGGTCCTCGAGTTTTCTTGTATGTCCCTTTAAAAAATACTCTCTTTGGGCCGCAAGGATGGATGGTATATGTTCCATGTTTTTATTACCGCCTTTTTAAGTGTTTATATGTTTAATCTTATAAACGTATAGTACATGATTTGAGGTGATTGTGTCAAACCTTAAACACCTGCGGCATTTAGACACGCGAGTTGTAGAGGTACTCTGGCCAGAGACGCCACTTTCCTTATGATGCTACTAGGCTTGCGGCGTCATTCTGGGGAGTTGTGCCACTTTCTCTTATGTTGCAATCAGGGTTGTGGCGTCACTCCGGTGAGTGGCGCCATTTTCTTTTATGATGCTGTGGGATTTGTGGCGTCATTCTCCAACTTTCCAATACTCAAACAGCGGTCCATTCTTCCCGAAAAAAGGATCATTTGAAGGCAGAGGAACTTGCTTAATCCGGCTGATGGCTTCCCCGTATTCCTCCGGTTTCCCGGTGCACATATCCATTTCCTGATTGTCCGGATAGGCCCCCATGACTTGGAAGTCCGCATCTTTTTGCAGGCATTTATGGCCGACTCCGGCAGGAATTACGGCCACATCTCCCTTTTCCAATAAAAGCTTGCGGCCTTCTTCTCCTCCAAAAAGAACCTCAGCCCTTCCGCTGAGTACGCCAAGTACTTCATGCGCGGAGCTGTGAAAATGATGATAGCCGTAGACTCCGTTGACCCAGGATCCGTTCCAGCTGTTCTTTTTTAGAGCACTTTCAAATTCCTCTTTTCAGAAAAAGCGGCTTTATATACGAGCAGCGGGAGCTCTGTGTTGTTCGGAATGCTTCCATCTCCTTCAAACAGCTCATGCTGGACGTTCATTCATCTTCCTCCTTTTTTAATGCCTGTCACGCAGACAGTCAATTCAGGACGCACTTTTTTAAAGGATACTCTTACATCTTCATATCCGCAGGCGAGCATGTCATCGCGGATCTGTCTGCCGAACATTTTTGTTTTTTCCGCTGATGCATCTTCTTCCCTGGGCTGCATCGTAATCGCCGCCATTCCTCCGGGCTTCAGCGATTTCGTGAGATTTTCAAGCCCTGCTCTCGGGTCATTCCAAATCGTGTAATTGTTGACCGAAAGCAGCTTGTCGTACGTGTTCGCAGGCAGCTCGACTGTTTCGGCATCGGCCTTCATTAATTTCACGCGTCCGTTTTTCACATAGCTGCTGAACTGCTTTTCTGCCTGTTCCTTCATCGTTTCAGAGACATCTACCCCGTCTATAATGACTCTGCGGTGATGTTTCAGCATATAGCCGATGCTGTACCCAGGTCCAAATCCTATTTCCAGAATACGGTCCCCCGGCCTTATCTTCAGTTTGCCGATCGTCCATTTGTTAATCGTTGTGTTCTCAAGAGCCATGATTTTGCCTGCTACAATCCCTAAAAAACCTTTTGGCCTGCTGAAATTTTTTGTGAACGCTGTAAACATGCCCCGCACCTCTTTTTCCGTCTTTTTCTTATCTTTATCACCGATGCGGTCAACTTAAACAATTTGCCTGTGAAAAAAAGACTGATTGACAGATTGAATGAATCTGCATACACTTAACTTAAACGTTTAAGTTAAGTGTGTTATCTCGAACGGTCTACAGCATACTACTCCCACTTAAACGATTAAGCAAAGGGGCTGAATACGATGGCTGAACCTCAGTCTGCTCACGTCTTGCTGAAACAGCAAAGCTTATGGACAAACAAAACCTTTTTGTCGCTCTTCACCGCTTATACTCTCTCTATTTTTGGAGGAACGTTCCACACGATTGCCCTGAATATCTGGGTGCTGAAAACCTATGACAGCGCAGCCCTCATGTCTGCCGTCCTAATTACTCATATGCTTGTGACCACGTGTTTTGCCTCCATAGCAGGCACGGCTGCAGACAGGATGAACCGGAAAAAAATGATGTGGATATCAGACTTGATCAGGTGTCTGCTTGTGGTTTGTCTCGCCGCAGCAATCGCGGTGGAAACCCCGTTCTGGGTCATTATCCTGCTTACTGCAGGTACAGCCCTTTCCGGATTGTTTAAGGGTCCTGCTTTTAACGCTTCGCTCACTGATGTAGTCGGCAAAGAGAAGATCCAGTCAGCAACAGGTGCTATGAGTCTTGCGGACAACATTGCAAGAACACTTGGGTTTGCTGCCGGCGGAATCGTCGTGGCTGCTTTTGGCGGTGTTGCGGCTATTTTAATTGATGCGCTTATGTTCTTTGTATCTGTGATTCTCGTTCTCGCGGTGAAAAATTTTCCCGAGCACAGGGAGACCCCTGCAGAAAAAACAACGTTTAAGCAGGATTTGCTCACTGGATTCTCATATATATGGCAAGAACCGTTCGCACGGGCGATCACGATTCTATCACCTGTTCTCATTCTGTTTTTCACCACATCCCTAATGATCATTCAGGTCATTGCCATTAAAGAGTGGAAAGCATCCCCTGCTGAATTCGGCCTGATTGAAGCAAGCATTCCGCTTGGGTATATGGCCGGTGCGGGGCTGATCATGGTGTTTGAAAAGAAACTGGTTCACAGAGGCATGATTATCCTTGGCAGTACAATCGCTCTCGGGCCCCTCTATGTCATTCTTGGAAAGATTGATTCGGCTGTGATTGGAATTCCTGTGATTTTGCTGGTCGGATTTTTATTTTCGTTCAGTACCCTGCTCATAAATGTCATACTCAGACTCGAGGTGACGAGCAGCATGCAGGGAAGAGTGTTCGGAACGATCGGTGCTCTTACGAGTGTTCTCCCTCCTGCCGGCCTCGCTGCAGCTTCGTTTTTCACCGATATCTTTGGCGGAGGGCATGTGCTTCTCATTTGCGGTTTGCTTCTCACCGTTATAGGGATGATCGGGTGGTTCTCTCTGAAGGATTTGAGGGAGTACAGATAGTTCACACAAACAAAAAGCTGCCAAGTAAATCAGGCAGCTTCTTTTTACTTATGATGAAAAGGGCATTTCCCCTGGATGGGCTCAATGTCATCTCCGATAAAATACTGCTTCCACTCTCTGTGATCCGGGTCACCGTAGTGGCTGATGTTCGGGTGCTTTGGAAGCTGATCCCACTTTTCAACCCGCTCCCTCACTTTTTCACGGGACATGCTGCCGCCCTCTGATGTGCCTTCGAGTCCTTCAAAAATTCTGCGCGGCTGAAAACCGAGCACTAAGCTTGCCCCGAGGTCTCTTGTTTTCCGCTGTTTGTAGGCGGGGGCATTTCCAAAGACGAAGTACGGTTCATCGGCAAATGAAAAAGCCCAAAGGTGATGATCCGGATCCTGCGGGTAATCTTTCGGCCAAGGCTCTTGATCGATATCATGAAGGTACTGAAGCACATTCCAGAAATACTCCCGGTAATAAGGAATCGATTTCTCGCCTTCTTCAGGCTCTACAAAAACAAACAGCCCGTGGCGGATGAGCTTCTCCGCATCGTCAAACAGCTTCTTAAACGCAATCAAAGCCTCAGGCAGATTGGACCAGTCTTCTTTTGATATGTACGCATATCTCAGCTCTCCCTTTTTTTCGGCGGCCATTCCGAAGTAGCATGGGAACGTTTTATTTGTGACGACACTTCTGAAATTCTGGTATTCCCTTATGACCCATTCGGGAACGATTTCAGGATTGGTCATATCTTCTTTTTCAAGCAAATATTTAGGCACCGTGATCATCGTTTCACTCCTTAAATGATTGTGAAAAGCATCTTCTCCCTCTCTTTCCATACCCTGCAATCAACTGCTTTAATCCATTAAATAAATATTAAACAAACGTTTAATTAAGACCTTGTCTATTAAGTTTTTATTGTTCAGAGCGTGAATCTGCCGCTATACTTGTTGTAGAAAATGGAAAGAAAAGAGAGGTCCCCCTATGCTCAAGCGCTTTTTCGCTTACTACATCCCATACAAGGGTCTGTTTATCATTGATTTTACCTGTGCCGTCATTGCAGGACTGCTTGAACTCGGATTTCCGCTTGTCGTAAATGCTTTTATTGACCGTCTGCTTCCGGGCGGAGACTGGAAGCTGATTATCTGGGCATGCGCAGGACTGCTTTTCCTTTACTTGCTGAACACTGTTCTTCAATATGTTGTGACCTACTGGGGACATATGCTTGGCATTAACATTGAGACTGATATGCGGAAAAAACTGTTTGAACACATTCAAAAGCTTTCCTTCCGCTTTTTTGACAACACAAAAACCGGGCACTTAATATCCCGTCTGACAAATGATCTGATGGAGATCGGCGAGCTTGCCCATCATGGACCTGAGGATTTGTTTATCGCGGTTATGACATTAATCGGCGCTTTCTCTGTCATGCTTGCCATCAATGTAAAACTTGCGCTGCTGACATTCCTTGTTATTCCGTTCCTGCTTTTCCTCGCCATTTATTTCAACAACAAAATGACGTCAGCCATTCATCAGCTGTACACAGATGTGGCGGATTTCAGCGCGAGAGTTGAAAACAACGTAAGCGGCATTCGCGTTGTACAGGCTTTCGGAAATGAAAGATTTGAAAAAAAGCAGTTTCAGGAAAACAATCTGCGCTTCAGGCTGTCAAAGCTTACGGCGTATAAGATTATGGCGATGAACCTTTCCATCAGCTACCTTCTGATGCGTCTCGTCACTTTGTTCGTCCTTGTATGCGGCACGTGGTTTGTTATTCAAAACGAGCTTACATACGGAGAATTTATTGGTTTTGTCCTGCTTACAAATGTGCTGTTCCGTCCGATTGAAAAAATCAATGCGATTATTGAGAGCTATCCGAAAGGAATTGCCGGTTTTAAACGCTATATTGAATTAATAGACACAGAACCTGATATAGAAGACCGGCCCGGAGCTGTTGAGGCTGGCCCTCTTAAAGGCAACATCCGTTATGAAAACGTCTCATTCGGTTATGGAAATCATGACAAAGTATTAGACGGCATCGATTTAACCATCAATGCAGGCGAAACTGTTGCATTCGTCGGTCCTTCCGGTGCGGGAAAAACGACACTCTGCAGCCTTCTTCCGCGCTTTTACGAAGTGACCGGCGGGAGCATCACAATCGACGGAACAGACATCCGCGACCTCACGCTTCAGTCGCTCCGGACACAAATTGGCATTGTCCAGCAGGATGTTTTTCTTTTTTCAGGGACGATGAGAGAAAACATCGCATACGGCAAGCTGGGTGCGTCAGACCTTGAAATATGGGAGGCTGCAAGACATGCCCAGCTCGAAGAACTGATTTACTCCCTTCCGGACGGACTCGACACGGTCATCGGCGAACGCGGCGTAAAGCTCTCAGGCGGACAAAAACAGCGCTTATCCATTGCAAGGATGTTTCTTAAAAATCCGCCGATTCTTATACTGGATGAAGCTACTTCCGCTCTCGATACTGAAACGGAAAAAGCCATCCAGGAATCCCTTGCCAAGCTGTCTGAGGGCAGAACGACTCTCGTCATTGCCCACAGACTGGCTACGATTAAAAACGCAGACCGGATCATCGTCGTCAACAAAGACGGAATTGCGGAACAGGGGTCCCATGATGAACTAATGGCGGAAGGCAAGGGATATAAGCGTCTTTATGAAGCTCAGTTTCAAGTGTAGAACCTCAAGCAGGTTCTTTTATTCAAGCAGAAAACCCCGGTCCTTAAATCAGGCCGGGGTTTTACTGTTTCAGCTGAGTGATGTATCCAGGGGCTTCAGCTTTGCTTCAATTTCAGCGCGGCGCGGCTCAAGGAACGGAGGAAGAGCGAGTGCTTCGCCGAGATGCTCAAGCTCCTCATCAGTATCAAATCCCGGACCGTCTGTTGCAAGCTCGAAAAGGATGCCGTTAGGCTCCCGGAAGTACAGGGAACGGAAGTAAAAACGGTCTACAAATCCTGAACTCGGGATGCGTTCAGCTTTCAGCTTCTCAATCCACTTGTGCATCTCTTCTTCATTTTCAACACGGAATGCCACGTGGTGAACTCCTCCGCGTCCAAGACGCTCCTGCGGCAGATCGAGGCGCTCTTCGATATGCACCTCTGCTCCCGTTCCGCCTTCTCCCGTTTCAAACACCTGAATGTCCGGCTGGCCGGGTACATCAGACGGATAGCTGCCTTTCGCCCGGAAACCAAGAATATCTGTCAGAATTTCAATTGTCCTTTCAGGAACAGCCACTGTCAGCTTGACTGGACCAAGTCCGGTAATCGCATATTCAGCCGGAACCGGGCTCTTCTCCCAAGGTGTTCCTGCGGCAACTCCCGAATTGTTCTCATCAGATACCAGAATCAGTCGCTGCCCTTCAAAATCTCTGAAAGAAAGAGTCAGGCGGCCAAATGCCTCAGTAATCTCCCCGTGCTCCACATCGTGCTTCTCAAAGCGCTCTTTCCAGTAGGAGAGTGCCGCATCGCTTTTCACGCGGAGCGATGTGGCGGAAATGCTGTTGACTCCTTCGTGGACCCTGCCTGCATTGGCGATTTCAAAAAACGTCAGCTCTGTGCCCGGATTTCCTTTTTCATCCCCGTAAAACAAATGATACACAGACACATCATCCTGATTGACTGTTTTCTTGATTAAACGGAGTCCGAGTGTTTTCGTATAAAACTCATAGTTTTGAGGCGCTTTTGCTGTAATGGCTGATACATGGTGAATCCCTTTTAACGGCAGCATGTAAATCCCTCCATAAAATTATCTTGAATTCGAGATATTATAGGTTTACTATACACCCGCTGAAAGCAGATGTCAATGATTTGGGATTTGATAAGAAGTTGGCTGTATATCCTCGATAGTTGGTAGTAAATCATGTATTCCCGGTTGTATTTTCTTACAAGTTGGCAGTAAATGAAACATTCTCGGTTGTAATGGCTCCGCCGCTGTCAACACCATGCATTCTCAGTTGTTGTGACTTGCCAGAAGGCAGTCAAACTTGCATGATTGGTCATTATAACTCATTAGCCGGAAGCAAATCTGCATTCTCGGTCGTTTTAACTCCCTCCTGAACCAGGTATTCTTCATCTTGGAAATACTTTCATATTTTGCTAGTATCAAAGAAGAATGATTGTTCAGTACAGGAGGTATGGTTGTGAGCTCAGGCGATGATAAGAAGCGCAGGAATTTGAAAGTGATTCAATTTGATAAGGATAAAAACAGCCTGGTCGAGACGGTCCAGCCGCAGGAGACATTTGATGATGTGGGCGGACTTGAGGATGTGAAAAAACGGATCCGCATGGATTTTATTATGCCCATCCAGTCGCCTGAGTTTTTTCAGGCCTTTGGTAAAAAGAGCGGCGGTAGCCTTTTGCTGTACGGGCCTCCGGGATGCGGGAAAACATTTTTAGCAAAAGCGATTGCAGGTGAGATCAATGCAAGCTTTATCCACCTTGAGCTGCAGGCGATTCTTTCCATGTATGTCGGCCAGAGCGAGCACAATCTGCATGATGTTTTTGAGAAAGCACGCGAGCAGAAGCCTTGTGTGCTGTTCATTGATGAGCTTGACGCCCTTGGGGGAAACCGGCATCGCATGAGCCAGCACCACGACCGGATGATCGTCAATCAGCTACTTTTGGAGCTTGATGGACTGCAGTCGTTCAACGATCAGGTGTACATCATCGGGGCTACGAATACGCCCTGGTACCTTGACCCGGCGCTGCGGAGACCGGGAAGGTTCAACTCTCTCATTTTCATCCCGCCTCCCTCACAGGAGGAGCGCGAGCTGATTTTGACGCTCAAAACAAAAGATAAGCCTCAGGAGAAACTTGATTTATCGAAAGTGGCTAAGGCAACCTCTCACTTTTCAGGAGCTGATTTGACTCAGGTTGTGGATGATGCCGTATCAAAAGCCATTGAACGCTCACTCGAACAGGGTTCCCTGCAGCCAATGTCACATGCAGATCTCCTAAAAGCCGCAAAGAACCGGAATCCTACAACGCTTGAATGGTTCTCAACAGCTAAGAACTATGCGACGTTCAGCGATACAAATATGGATTATCAGCACGTTCTGGACTATATGAAAGCACATGGCATCCGGTGATGTTCAGCTTCTATGAGGAGAGGATCCGCAAACTGACAGACTGGAAAAATTACAGCCAGGCTATTGAAGAAGCACATGCACTGATTGCGTCTGATCCTGAGGATGCCCGTTCGTATTCGCTTCTTGCCAGGATCTATGCAGATAAGGAGGATTTTCCTGCAGCTGTCCATTTTTCAAAAGAAGCCCTCCGTAAAGATCCGGAAGACTTCACCGGTCATCTCATGCTTGCCATGGCCCTCTTCAATATTGGTGAATGGAAAGCATTTGATGCGGCTGCAGAAGGTGCTCTCCATCTCTATCCGGACACAGCGCACCTCTATTATCTTAAAGCCCTTAGAGCCCTGCAGAAGAATAAATTGAAGAATGCTTTGGGACTCATGGAGCTTGCGCTTGTTCATGAAACCGAAGAGGCCACATACCTTGCAGCCTACAGCAATCTCCTCCTGCTTGCAGGGAAAAAGAAAAAATCGAAAGAATACGAGCAGATGGCTTTGAAAAGCAACGAGGACAATCCCTATGTGTATTATACTCTGGCCAATACCGCCTTCAACCGCGGCGATTTCAAGCAGGCAAGAGCGCTGAGCCGCAGCGCTGCTGAAATTGACCCGGAAGATCAGGATTACAGGGAACAATACCTCGACATGCTGAAAACGGAATATGCTGTTCACAGGTATTTGCTTCGTATCCTGCAGACTCATTCTTCCATCAGAAGAAAAGCCGGAATCTTTTTCTGGCCGGTGTTCCTTTTTTTCTTTATTGTGTTCAATCCGCTTTTCTGGCTGTATTTGATCGTCATTCTTGTTCCCTATTACATCAGCCATTTCTCAGCCGGGAAACTTGTCAGCCGGAAGCTTGGCTATAGGAAATCAAAATCTGAAATCAGCAGAGGGAAGGCTGTCGCGGCTGCCATGTTTGCCGCACTTGTTTTGACCGGTTTGTTTGCTGCCATTTTCAGATAACATTCTTTGTTTTGGGGTAAAGAGTACAGAGGTGATGGACATGGCATTCAATTATGACGAGGACTTCGAACATACGGATTTCCGAAAGAATCCTGAGAAGTACCGGGTTGGCAGAGGCGAGCAGGGCGTTTTGCTTGTTGAACCTTATAAAGGTGAAATCCTTCCCCACTGGCGGTTTAAAACACCTGAGATTGCGAAGAAATCTTCGGAAACAATTTACGCGATGTATGAGGAATACAAAGAAAATGGTGATTTTGTCGGAATGGACATGGCGCGGAAGTTCATCCAGATGGGCTACACCCGTGCCAGACGCTACGCCAATTATAAGGGCGGGCAAAAGTATAAGAAGGACGGCGACCTTCACGAACGTGACATTGACGAAGAAAAAGCGGAATCTGCTTCTATCTTCAAGGAAAAATGGAACATAATCAGGGAAGATGAAGACTATTTAAAATTGAAAAAAGAGCATCAGAAAAAGTATGGCTGAATGAAATCGTTCAGGCACTGCAATCTTACTTAAAACCATTTTTGGAGGTACCTATGAATATCCGGATTCTAAACGGACACGATGCCGCCGCATACCGCGGCATCCGCCTTGAAGGCCTGAAAACCAGCCCGGAAGCGTTTGGCTCAAGCTACGAAGAAGAGCTGCTCTATTCAATAGACTTCTTTAAAACAAGGCTTGATGCTGAGCACGCATTCACGTTTGGCGCTTTTGACCGGGATGTTCTTGCGGGAGTTGTCACTCTCGTTCCTGAAACGAAAGTGAAACTCAAACATAAAGCCTCCATCTTCGCTATGTATGTCTCTCCAACTTACCGGGGAAAGGGCATTGGCAGAAAGCTTATGACGGCTGCTATTGATCATGCTGGGCAGCTGGAAGACACAGAACAGCTGCAGCTTTCAGTTGTCAGCAGCAATCAGTCTGCACGGCACCTTTACGTCTCTTTAGGCTTTTCAGTATATGGCTGTGAAAAAAGAGCCCTGAAAGCGAACGGCACCTATTTTGATGAAGAGCATATGGTGCTGTTCCTTTAAAAATATGTAAAACCCGGACTCATGCGGAGTCCGGGTTTTTCTGGTTCTTACACTTCTCTTATTTTAAACGGTGCAAGCACCTTCTCAATCTTATCCCTCTGCGTCTCATACCGCTCCGGCAGCATAAGTCTTTCGCCGAGCACCTCTTCATCATGCGCAAATCCAGGAGGATCTGTTGCGATTTCAAAAAGGATCTCACCGTGCTCCCTGAAGTAGATCGCATTAAAATACTGGCGGTCCTGCACAGGCGTCACCTGGTAGCCGCTCCTTGCGACATGCTGCTGCCATTGAAGCTGATTGCTGTCGTCATCTGCCCGGAAAGCAATGTGATGAACGGTGCCTACCCCCATTCTTCCCCGTCCAATCGGAGTCATCTTCAAATCAATGATGTTTCCGATATCAGCCGTTGAACGAAAACGGATGAAGTCCCGCTCTTCGGCGATCTTTTCATATCCCATCACCTTTTCAAGGAGTTCTGCCGTTTTTTCAGGACGTGCGGACAGGAGAGTTGCACCTGCGAAACCTTTTATCGCAACATTGGTCGTAACACCGCCAAACTCCCATGAGTTCAGTTTTCCTTCTTCCCTCTCAACAAGCTCAAGATGCAGTCCGTGAGGGTCGTCAAATACAAGGAATGACTCGCCAAACCGTTCCATCTTTTCAAACGGCACGCCGTATTTTTGAAGTCTTTCTTCCCAAAACGGCAGAGCGCCTTTTGGAACAGCATACGAGGTTACCCCAACCTGGCCGTCCCCAATCGTACCCTGATACGCATCCGGCCAAGGGAAAAAAGTAATAATTGTTCCAGGATGTCCCCCTTCGTCTCCGAAGTAAAGATGATACGTCCCCGGATCATCAAAGTTAACCGTTTGTTTCACTAATCTAAGCCCAAGAATTCCTGCATAAAAATCAGCGTTTTCCTGCGGATGGCCGACAATTGCCGTAATGTGGTGAATACCGGCTGTTTTCATAAAACATCTCTCCTTTAAAAGTAGTTTCTCTTTCTTTAATCTATATAAACACGAATAAATATCTCGAATTCAAGATAATTTTAAGATATTCTCTGCCGGATGTCAACATTGTCCTGAAATTGATTGACCAGCGAAGATAATGGTACACCTGTTTCAACAAAAAATGGTGCCTACTCATTGAGTAAGCACCATTTTTATAAAAATTTAAGCCTGCGCTTCAAGCGTCACATCAATATTTCCTCTTGTCGCCTTTGAATACGGGCAGAATTCATGAGCTTTATGCACAAGGTCTTCAAGCTTGTCCTTTTCAATGCCGGTTCCCTTTACGTCGAGTTTTACCGCGAGCTTGAAGCCTCCGTCTGACTCGTCTTTCAGGAAGCTGACATTGGCCGTAACTTCAGAGTCAAACTTCACTTTTTCTTTTCTTGCCATATGCTGAAGGGCGCCGTCGAAGCAGGCCGCATATCCCGCTGCAAACAGCTGCTCAGGATTTGTTGCATTCGGCACTCTGTCTGCTCTCGGTGAGCCAGGCATGGCAATATCCATGTTGATGACATCATTGGACGAATGTACTTTTCCTTCCCGTCCGCCTACTGCTGTAACTGATGTAGTAAATAACGCTTCTGACATGTTCCATACTCCCTTTCGTATTAAAACTATCTTGCTCTTTTTTATATACCCTCTCATACGAAAACTATTCGTTCGAGTGTGCATAAAAAAAGCATTCCTTCAAAAGAAGAAATGCATTAATCAATCCTTTTCTGCTCATACATGTTGCTGCGGATCTTCATCCATTCAAAAAAGTGAGTCACTATGACTTTAAGCACGGCATATCCAGGTACAGCAAGGATAATTCCGATCACGCCGAAAAGATTTCCAGCCGTCAAAATGACGAAAATAATGGTAATCGGGTGGATATGAAGGTTCCGCCCCATAATCTGCGGAGAAATAAATTTCCCTTCAATCAGCTGAACGACGGTCCATACGATGATCAGCTTCAGGACCATAAACGGTGAAGTGACAAGCGCAATAATAAAAGCGGGTGTAATCGCAATCGCCGGTCCAAGATACGGGACAACGCTTGTAAATGCCGCAATCAAGGCAAGCAGGGAAGCGTATTCCAGACCGATAATCAGAAAACCGACATACATAAGCGCTCCAATGCAGAAGCTGACAATGATCTGGCCGCGGATGTAGGAACTGATCTGCTGGTTCATTTCATGCATGACCTTAAATGAAGAGCTTCTCAAGTTGACGGGCAAAAATTTCAGAACGTACGGTCCCAGTTTTTTGCCGTCCTTTAAAAGATAGAACAAAATGAACGGCAGCGTGACAATCGCCAGAATAAAATCCTTTACAATGCCGACAATATTCCCGATTCCTGCAAACATGTTGTTGATGATAGTAGATGCCTGTTCAGACACCTGCCTGGATAAATCCGCTACATTAATGTTCAGCGTTTTTTGCGCCTGAAACACAAATTCGCTACCGACCACCTGCATGACAAGAAGTTCCACATCCCTTGTGTACTGAGGGAAACTGTCAATCAGGCTCAGAACCTGCGTCTTTAAAAACGGGATGACAGACACAATCAGAATCGTGAGGAGGCCTGCAATCACAACAAACAAAAGTAAGATGGAATAAACTCTCCGGACTCCCTTCCGCTCAAAAAAATCCACAACCGGATTCAGCAGATAATACACAATCGATGCCAGAACAATCGGCAGAAGGATGGTTTTAATCAGCACTTCAATTGGCGTAAAAATAAACGATACCTGCATAAAAACAAGAATGTTTAATCCAATCAAAAGCAGAATCAGAAGAAACAGAACAAATCTATTATTAAGGATAAACCTCTTAAACGTACCTACTCTCGGGCTTCCCTGCTTCATGAGTGTCCTCCATTTCTCTCTATGCACTCGATTTTTCATCTAAGCTTATTATAGTGGGTTTTTTTGAAAAATGAAAATAGAACTCCTGATAATGAAAAGAATCTTTTCCTGCATCAAAAAGGACAACCCGTAAACGGATTGCCCTGTCTCCTCCTTGTTCATTATTTGCTGATAAACATCTGCGTCCAATAGTGGCCGTAAGATCCGCCTTTGGCGTACCCAACACCGATTTCCTTGAAATTAGAAGACAGAATGTTTTTGCGGTGTCCTTCGCTGTTCATCCAGGCAGTTACAACACTTTGAGCTGTAGTCTGTCCGGCAGCAATGTTCTCACCTGCATAACTGTACTGAATGCCGAAGCTCTTCATCATATCAAATGGAGAGCCGTATGTAGGCGATGTATGACTGAAGTAGTTTTTGTCACGCATATCTTCTGATTTGTACCGTGCAACACGGGCAACCTCCCAGTTGGCAGCAAGCGGTTTTAAACCGTATTTGGCACGCTCTTTATTCACGAGCGTAACCACTTCGCTTTCCATGCTTTGATAAGCGCTTCCAGAAGGGATGTTAAGAGACTGTCCTGGATAGATCATATTAGCATTCTTAACATTTGGATTGGCTTTAATCAATTCAGAAACGCCAACCTGATACTTCGATGCGATTTTCCACATCGTATCCCCGCTTTTAACTGTGTATGTACCTGCAGCACTTGCTTGACTGCTGAATCCAAAGGCCAGAGCGACAACCAACAACATAAGAGAAAAAGATTTAAGTGTTTTCATAGCTTTATTTTATACGAATACTAGTTTGCAAGAATAGCGGTAGTTTTTACCGAAAAAAAGGGGTTGACTGGCGGTACTTGATTAGTCAGGAGGAGGAACGATGTACACATGAGAGTGCGATGCAGCAGCATAACCTGCCGAGGTCCTGATTGCTAAACGTTAGCGCACTTTCAGCTGCACCGGATACCCGCTTTGTGCTGCTAACTCAGCTTTACCGCAGTTTCTCCTTTTCCAGATACCCACTTTGTGCTGCTAACTCGGCTTTACCGCAGTTTCTCCTTTTCCGGATACCCGCTTTGTGCTGCTAACTCGGCTTTACCGCAGTTTCTCCTGTTACGGATACCCGCTTTGTGCTTCATCCCCCATTTCACAGCGATTCCCGTATGCTGACACCTCCTTTTTCCATTGAAAAGGTTTACTTAACCTTGATGTTCCCCCTACTAATCTTCGTTTTTTTCTCTAAAAATCTTTGACATTCAAATACAAATGATGTAAAGTACCAAATGGACGAACAATTAAAAGTTATCATTACAATAACATTCGTATTTAGGGGTGTATTTTAGATGGAAAATGTATTTGATTATGAAGATATTCAATTAATACCTGCAAAATGTGTTGTGAACAGCCGTTCTGAGTGTGACACAACCATCGCTCTTGGAAACCATACATTCAAACTTCCTGTCGTACCTGCCAATATGCAGACGATTATTGATGAAACAATTGCTGTAAGCCTTGCAGAAAACGGCTACTTCTACATCATGCACCGTTTTCAGCCTGAGAAAAGAAGCGCGTTCATCCAGGATATGAAATCCCGCGGCCTGATTGCTTCAATCAGCGTCGGTGTTAAAGAAGAAGAGTACGGCTTTATTGAAGAACTTGCGGCTGAGAGTCTGGTGCCTGATTATATTACGATTGATATTGCCCACGGCCACTCAAATGCTGTGATTGAAATGATTAAGCATATTAAAAAGCACCTTCCTGAAAGTTTTGTCATCGCCGGCAACGTTGGAACTCCGGAAGCAGTAAGAGAGCTTGAGCACGCAGGCGCTGACGCGACAAAAGTCGGAATCGGCCCGGGCAAAGTGTGCATCACAAAAATCAAAACAGGCTTTGGAACAGGCGGCTGGCAGCTTGCTGCACTTCGCTGGTGTGCAAAGGCGGCAACGAAGCCAATCATCGCAGACGGCGGCATCCGCACACATGGAGACATTGCGAAGTCTGTTCGATTTGGAGCATCTATGGTCATGATCGGTTCCCTGTTCGCAGGACACGAGGAGTCTCCTGGTGAAACCATCGAAATGGACGGAAAGCTTTTCAAAGAATACTTCGGATCAGCTTCTGAATTCCAAAAAGGTGAAAAGAAAAACGTAGAAGGCAAGAAAATGTACGTCGAGCATAAAGGCTCACTGAAGGACACTCTCACCGAAATGGAGCAGGACCTTCAGTCATCGATCTCATATGCAGGCGGAACAAAACTCGATGCCATCCGCACGGTGGATTACGTCGTTGTGAAAAATTCGATCTTTAATGGGGATAAGGTTTATTAATAGCAAAAGGAGCAGGGCTTAAGTTTAAGCCCCGCTCCTTTTTGTATATTTAAAGAAAGATTTCAGTGAACTGAATATTCATCTCCCGTCACAATTTCAATCAGCACAGCGGAATCTTTCTCATTTAATAGAGCATACTTGTTCACAGCATCTATAACGAGTTCGACTCTGTCTTTATTCGGACTCATCCAAAGCTCATATAGAACAGCTTTCGCTATGATCCTGCGATCCTTAGATTGAAAGGTAAACCTATAATCAGCAGGACGCGCCATACTCGCTTTCGCTGTTATCCATTCCGCATCGTCCAATACGTTCCTGACCTCATCAACATTTTTAACACTGGTAATCTCCTTATACACCTTATAAGTATCTTCATCGGCTACCCGTTTTTCAACTTCAATATATTGTGATCCATAGTCAGGATCCTCTGCACATCCCGTTAGAAAAAATAAAACCCCTATTGTCAATATAAAGATACACTTATGTAATCTCATAACAACTCCCCCTTACTCACTTAGACGAAACTACGTGACAGAAGTTCCAGAAACGAAAAAAAAACGGAGAAGATCTTAATGACCTTCTCCGTTTTCATTTATTTATCTGTATGATTTTACTCAACCGTCACACTCTTAGCAAGGTTACGCGGTTTATCCACGTCACAGCCTCTGTGAAGAGCTGCGTAGTAAGAGATCAATTGCAGCGGAATGACAGAAGCAAGCGGCGTCAGTTCTTCGTGTACAGCAGGAAGAACGAAACGGTCGTCTTCTTCTTCTAAGCCTTTAAGGGCGATAATGCATGGGTTGGCTCCGCGGGCTGCTACTTCTTTCACGTTTCCGCGGATGCTCAAGTTAACATGCTCCTGTGTTGCAAGCGCGATAACCGGCGTACCGTTTTCAATCAGTGCGATTGTTCCGTGCTTAAGCTCTCCTCCGGCAAAGCCTTCTGCCTGGATGTAAGAGATTTCTTTAAGCTTCAGGGCGCCTTCAAGTCCTACATAGTAGTCGACTGAACGGCCGATGAAGAAGCAGTTGCGTGTTGTAGAAAGGTATTCGCGTGCAATGTATTCCATTTCTTCTTTTTGATCGCAAAGGACTTCCATTGCGTTTGCGACAATACCCATTTCTTTTACGATATCAAAGCTTAGGTTAATGCCTCTTGCTTCAGCTGTAACTGCTGCAAGGATGGCAAGTACGCCTAATTGCGCAGTATATGCTTTTGTAGAAGCAACAGCAATTTCAGGCCCTGCATGAAGCAGAAGCGTGTGGTTTGCTTCACGTGAAAGCGTAGAACCAGGTACGTTAGTGATTGTTAATGCCTGGTAGCCAAGCTCTTTAATTTGAACAAGTACGGCACGGCTGTCTGCTGTTTCACCGCTTTGTGAAATAAAGATAAACAGCGGCTTTTCAGAAAGAATCGGCATGTTGTAAGAGAATTCACTCGCAACATGAACCTCAACAGGTTTCTTCGCCCATTTTTCAATGAACTGTTTTCCGACAAGACCGGCATGGTAGCTTGTTCCGCATGCTACGATGTAAAGGCGGTCAGCAGCATCCACTGCATCAACAATCGCCGGATCCATCGAAAGCTTGCCTTGGTCGTCCTGATATTTTTGAATGATCTTCCGCATAACAAGCGGCTGCTCATCGATTTCTTTAAGCATGTAGTGAGGGTATGTTCCTTTTTCGATATCGCTTGCGTCAAGCTCAGCTGTATATGGAGCACGCTCAATAACTTCACCCTGAAGGTTCTTGATCGTAACAGCTTCGCGTTTCACAAGGACGATTTCTTTATCCATTAGCTCTACAAATTGGTCTGTAACCTGCAGCATTGCCATTGCATCTGATGCAACAACATTGAAGCCGTCACCAAGACCGACTAGAAGCGGGCTTTTGTTTTTTGCAACAAAAATGGTTTCTGGATTTTGCTCATCTAAAAGGGCAATGGCGTAAGAGCCTTTTAAGATCGACAGTGTTTTGCTGAACGCTTCTTCAACATCTGCACCCTGGTTTACAAACTTCTCAATAACCTGTACCACAACTTCTGTGTCTGTGTCACTTGCAAGAGCTACGTCCTGAAGGTATTCACGTTTAAGGCTTGAATAGTTTTCAATTACACCATTGTGTACAAGCGTAAAACGGCTTGAAGCACTTTGATGGGGATGTGAGTTGCGTTTGCTAGGGGCGCCATGAGTCGCCCAGCGGGTGTGACCGATTCCAGCTGTAGAAAGAACATTCGCATCCACTTCTTCGCGAAGAATGGCGATGCGGCCTTTTTCTTTAAACACATGAACTCCGTCTTCATTTATTACAGCAATACCAGCTGAATCATAACCGCGGTACTCAAGCTTTTCAAGACCGCGAAGCAAAATTTCCTTTGTATCCTTTTGTCCAATATAACCAACGATTCCGCACATACTAAAGTATCCTCCCATTAGGCGGGGGACAGGCCAAGTCTCGGGGACCTGTTAATCTGTCCCCTCACACATGTCTATATTTTTAGGTGATTACGTTCTTCCCTTTGTGCAAAAAGTTGCCTCTTTGTTTTCAGGAGAGAGCTTGCGGCTGTAATCGTCAACCGGGAGGCATCCGCCGAACTTTCGATAATCCTCCATCCTCGTCAACTAAGCTTTTTCCGTTCTGCTTAGTTCAGGCGCTTTTCGTAAAACGTACTAACTATGCTCCTTTCTCTGTCTAAAATCAAAACACAAAAGTAATCTTACTATACGACAATCAAATCGTCAATTCGTTTTGTGATTCAGAAAGATGCACCCTTTAGTATATGAATTACGAAAAAGATTGTTCCCCCGCTTTCATACCCTGTTCATCCGGTTTTTCAAACCTGTCGGGAGGAGACAATGAGGTATGTTTAGTATGGGGCAGCAAATGAATGATTTATGTCTGTGAATTATAGGAACAAAAGCGCAAGCGCCAAGGCCCGCTCCGATAGGCAGATAAGAATCCGGCAGAAAAGTCCGGGTCCCGCCTTTTTTGACGGATTTGTTCTGACAGAGGATTTAGGCGCTTCCGCTTGCCGAGGATAACTTTGTTATGTTATCCACAGCCTTTTACTTTTTTAATTTCCTAAGCAGTTAAAAAAAGACCTGCCAGTACCGGCAGGTCTTTCGATTTATAAGCTTATTCTGTTCCCATTTCAGCTTTTACAACAGCCACGATGCGTGACACATATTGCTCGCAAAGCTCTGCAGTCGGCGCTTCAGCCATAACACGCACCAGCGGCTCAGTTCCGGAAGGACGCACCAGGATGCGGCCGTCTCCGTTCATTTCCTGTTCCACTTCAGCAATGACCTGCTTTACTTTCATGTTGTCTGTAACTTTATGCTTATCTGTCACTTTCACATTAATCAGAAGCTGCGGGAATTTCGCCATTTCTGAAGCAAGCTCAGATAGGGATTTCCCGGTTACTTTCATGATATTTACAAGCTGGATGGCTGTAAGAAGGCCGTCGCCGGTTGTGTTGTGGTCAAGGAAAATGATGTGCCCTGACTGCTCTCCGCCCAGGTTATAATCGCCTTTTTTCATTTCTTCTACAACGTAGCGGTCTCCGACAGCTGTTTGAACGCTCTTCATGTTATTCGCTTCAACTGCTTTGTAAAAACCAAGGTTACTCATGATCGTTGATACAACCGTTTCTTTTTTCAATCTGCCATGCTCGTTAAGGAACTTTGCACAGATGAACATGATCTGATCGCCATCGACAATATCGCCTTTTTCATCAACGGCAATAAGGCGGTCACCGTCTCCGTCGAATGCAAGTCCTACATCCGCTCCTTTTTCTTTCAGGAAGGCTGCAAGTGCTTCAGGGTGAGTCGATCCTACACCGTCATTAATATTCAGGCCGTTCGGCGTTGTTCCCATTGTGGAAACATCTGCATCAAGGTCTGCAAAAAGGTGCGTTGCAAGGGATGAAGTCGCTCCGTGTGCACAGTCAAGCGCAACGTGAAGACCTGTAAAGTCCTCATCAACTGTCTGCTTCAGGAACTGCAGATATTTCTGGCCGCCTTCAAAATAGTCATTTACCTGTCCCAAATCCGATCCTACAGGTCTCGGAAGTGTATCTTCGGCCTGATCCATCAGTCCTTCAATTTCATACTCCTGATCATCTGACAATTTAAATCCGTCTGGCCCAAAGAATTTAATGCCATTATCCTGAACAGGATTGTGGGATGCTGAAATCATCACGCCAGCCTGGGCTCCAAGTGCTTTTGTCAAATATGATACGCCTGGAGTTGAAATGACTCCTAAACGCATAACTTCTGCTCCGATTGAAAGAAGTCCCGCTACAAGGGCACCTTCAAGCATGTGTCCCGAAATGCGTGTATCTCTTCCAATCAGCACTTTTGGACGTGTTGAATCTTTTGTCAGAACATAGCCTCCAAAACGTCCGATTTTAAATGCCAGTTCAGGTGTCAGCTCACTGTTTGCAACGCCTCTTACACCATCAGTTCCAAAATACTTTCCCATTCTAGTATCGCTCCTTTTGACTGTTTCAATCATCATGATTGCTTTGAAGAAATCTTTACGTTCACTTGCTCTTCCGGCAGGCTCCACTTAATGTCCTGAGGTCCATTCACTTCCACTTTCACATCGTGTTCACCGTCCGACAGGTCATTCACATTGATGAAAAGCTCAAGGTCGGAAGGATTCATCTTCTCAAGGACGTTCGGCGCTGCTGTTACACTCAGATCAAGCTCCCTTGATTCGGGGTCTGTAAACTGAAGGATTTTCCCTTCACCAAGCCCTCTGATGCGGACAGGCAGATTCTCAAATACGCGCTCTTCTTCCTTATCAACGTCAACTTTTATTTGTATTTTTTCGGGGCTAACTTTTGTCGCACCGTCCGGAACGGGAATATCAACATCCAGTACGGTGTCATCTTTGATCTTGCTCAGGTCCACTGTCACCCCGTCAATAAACTCAAGAGTATTCAGAACATCCTGAGGACCATAGACGGTCACTTCATTCGGCACAGCCTCAATGCTCGCTATGCTGAGTCCTTCTCCAAGCTCACCCTCATTCTTAATGTTTAAAGGCAGCTTTTTGCTCGGGCTTGTAATCGGCACCGTCACGTCTACAACGGACGGATAGGCTTCAACAGGCAGAATATTGCCGTCTTCGTCGTACACCGTCACTTTTGATTCCTGCTCCAATGTTTCATTCGCATTTTGCAGGTTCACTCTTGTTTTGATCAGCGCAATGCTGTCAATAAGGGTTTTGGATCCTGTTACCCTGACGACACTTGGCTTCACAATCGGCTCCTGCGCCGTATATCCGGCTTCTATCTGGTTTTTATTAATGAAATCCACTTCAACCGGGAAATCACGCGTTATTTTTTCTTCTACATTCACCGTAATGACGGAAGGATTCAAATTCACTTCCAGGTTATCCGCTATATTTTTATGCTTCAGTTCAATTCTGTGTGAGCCGATTGAAAGGTCAGACAGCTCGGCATAAATTTCAAAGTCCTTAAGCTGCTTAGCTTTCAAAAGAGAGTTGGTCGGCCCGCTTAATGTGACATCGACTGTCTCCGGAACACCTGTTATGACTACATTGTCCTGGTCCTGATACGTCTTTACTTCCACATCCTGAATGGTCTCTGTCCCTTTAGATGATTGTGAAGGTGCAGAAGGGAAGACAGATGTCACAGGTCCTGTCGTCTGCTTCTTTGGTGCAGGAGATTCGATGTTGACGGATATATAGAGCATAAGCGCCATAAGCAGCGCGATAATTCTCATGACCCAATGATTGTTTATCATCTTATCCATTCTTCTTCCCCCTCCACTGCCACAGGTTTGAAGAAGCGGCTTTCGCCTGTTTACCAAATTCCGAAACGAGTATCTCACTCAAAGATTCAACCGTCAAATTTCTGTGAAGCTCGCCGTTTCTTGTTACCGAAATACTTCCGGTCTCCTCCGATACGACAATTGTAATACTGTCTGTTACTTCACTGATGCCGACTGCTGCGCGGTGCCTCGTCCCAAGCTCTTTTGAAATAAACGGACTTTCCGAAAGAGGCAGGTAGCAGGCTGCTGCTGCAATCTGGTTTTTCTGAAGAATGACAGCTCCGTCATGAAGCGGAGTGTTCGGGATAAAGATATTGATTAAAAGCTCAGAAGATAAAGCTGAGTGAAGCGGTATGCCCGTTTCTATGTAATCGCTCATCCCTGTTTCTTTTTCAATTGTTACGAGTGCGCCGATGCGGCGTTTTGCCATGTAATCCGTTGCTTTCAGGATGGCATCAATAATTTTCTGCTGTTCTTCCTCCTCTGGGGCCCCGCTTCTTGAGAAAAGTTTTCCCCGTCCCAGCTGCTCCAGTGCTCTCCGCAGCTCAGGCTGGAAAATAATAATAATCGCAAGAAAACCCCATGTTAACGCTTGGTCCATGAGCCATTGCAATGTTTGCAGCCCTAAATACTGGCTGAGTGTCCGAACGAGGATAATCACGATAATGCCTTTTAAAAGCTGAACGGCCTTCGTGCCCCGTATCACCATAATCAACTTATATATAACGAACCAAACCAGGAGAATATCAACGGCGATGCCGAGGTAGTGCAAGAATGGAAAATCCTCAAGTGCCATATTCTCTTCCTCCATCAGTTTTAGTCATTTGCACAGGACTATAACTACGATATTATATCATATAATCTGCAATTAAACCGTATTGTAGTCATTTAAGGACGGACAGCCTGCGGCTTTTGAGTCCATTTGTCACGGCATCCTTTCAGACAATAAAAAAAGGCCGCCAGGGCCCATTACTGAAAAATATCGACGACCTCTTTTGCAAGAGATTTCATCTGGTACCAGATCCATTCAAATGCTTCATTGATTTCTTCGACTTCGCCTGTGACCTTCCCGGCTGAAGCCATATATTTCTCACCGTTTATGACGGTGACATCTCCCTCTACTTTTCCCTCTATCTTCAGCGTTCCGCCTTTAACGGTTACATCACCCTGAACTGTTTCGCCTTCTGGAACGGTAACCGTATTATTTTCAACAACCAGATTCGGCTGTTTGGATACACTGAAGTCTGAATCTCCCGACCAGGAAGAAAACAGGCTTCCTGTCATAAGCAGCACAAACAGAGAGGCGGCCGCAAGCATCGGATGACCTTTAAGCCACCTGCCTACACCTACGCGCTTCTTTTCTTCAGGAAGGCTGTTCATAACGGCCTGCGTGAAATTTAGCGGAGCTTCAATATGCGAGGTGCTTTGCACCAGGGCGATGGATTTCTCCAGTTCATGCAGGTGCTGCGCACACTCTGAGCATGACTGAAGATGTTCTCTGAGGATCCTTTCGTCCGCTTGCTTTATATCATGATCGAGATACTGATGAATCCGCTCGATCATTTCCTCTGAACATTTCACTTAACATCACCTCAACTTATAAATGCCTTAATTGCTTCCTGAGCGCTTCCCGTCCTCTGTGAATTCTTGTTTTCACCGTCCCGATCGGCATATTGAGAATTTCACTGATTTCAATTAAAGAAAGCTCATCTATATACTTTAATACGATGACCGACCGATATTTATCAGGGAGCTTTAAAATTTCTTTCTGAATCATTTGCTGAAGTTCCATTGTCGCAACCTGATCCTCAGGCAGCGCAACATCTGCTGCAACCTGGGAATACATGGTGAGACCTTCTGTTCCAGCCACCTCTGCATCCAGATAGTAATCGGGTTTTTTCTTTCTGATCCGGTCAATTGTCAGGTTGGTTGCTATGCGGTATAGCCATGTTGAAAACTTTTTATCCATATCGTAGCTGTGAATATTGACGTATGCCCGTATAAACGCTTCCTGAGCAATATCCTCAGCCTCATGAGAATTCCCAAGCATGCGGTAGCAAAGCTGATAAATCTTGTCCTTATACAGATCTACTATTTCGGCAAATGCATTCTGGTCGCCTTTTTTCACTTGTTTAATCCTGTTTTTTACGATCGTCTCCATGATACCCCTTACCTCCGCACAAATCGCGGATTCCCCTTATTACGTATAAGCCGAATAAAAGGTTTCATTTTTTTTCACATAAAAATAGTTTAACAAATTTTAGGTGTCCTGTAGATGGCTTTTAAGGAGGTTTATCTTAAATCTATCTTAAAAGATTCCCACGAAAATGGAAAGGGCATAGCCTCAATCGGCTATGCCTTTTGTCCTCGTTATTATTTGAGCTTTTCTCCGAATAAAGAGCCCATTAAAGCAACAGCTACTGTTGCGGTTTTATTTTTTTCATCCAGAATCGGATTTACTTCAACAAACTCTGCTGAGGTAATAATCTCTGATTCTGCAAGCATTTCCATAGCAAGATGGCTTTCCCTGTAGCTGATGCCGCCAATAACAGGCGTTCCGACACCCGGTGCATCGTGAGGGTCAAGCCCGTCAAGGTCCAATGAAAGATGAACTCCATCTGTACGTTCCTTCAAATACTCGATGGTTTCCTCCATCACCTTTGTCATGCCCAGACGGTCAATTTCATGCATGGTATATACTTTAATCCCTTTTTCCTTAATCAGCTCTTTTTCACCCTGATCAAGAGATCTCGCACCAATGATTACAATGTTCTCGGGCTTCACTTTAGGAGTATAGCCCCCAATTCTCGTAAGCGCTTCATCTCCAATTCCGATGCTTACAGCAAGAGGCATACCATGAATATTGCCTGATGGTGACGTTTCCCCCGTATTTAAATCTCCATGGGCATCGTACCAGATGACTCCGAGATTCTCATAGTGCTTTGAAACCCCTGCAAGAGTTCCAATCGCAATGCTGTGGTCTCCGCCGAAAACAAGAGGAAAGGCACCCGATTTGATTGCTTCATCCACCTGTTCTGAAAGCTTCACACTGGCTTCTGACACCGCTTTCAAATTTCTTAGATTATTGGCTGCTTCTTCTTCTCTGTTCGCACGTCCAATTTCAATATCGCCTTTATCTTC
This sequence comes from Metabacillus mesotrionivorans, assembly GCF_052171315.1. NCBI lineage: Bacteria > Bacillati > Bacillota > Bacilli > Caryophanales > Bacillaceae > Metabacillus > Metabacillus mesotrionivorans. The sequence goes on from NZ_JBQMFF010000011.1 coordinate 62,138, forward strand.
AATTTCATAGCTGAGCCCTTCCAATCTCTCAACAACACCGGCATATCGAATCGCACTTGGCCCCATATCGACACCGCGGCGCATTTGTCCAAGATCCATTGGTACTCCAATAATTGATATTCTTTCTTTCATTACAATCATCCCCCTTAGTAGAAGCCTGTGCCTCTATTGTACGTTCAAAAGGGGAGATGACTCAACTCGACAAAATCGTGTATATATATACAGAGTTTTCTGTTAAAAGTAATGCCCAGTAACGCATCTGTCCAGTTTGCAGCACTCTGTCCTTCAATCCGCATTTCTGGAAAACAAAAAACCTAAGACTATTTAGTCTTAGGTTTAAAGATGGAGCCTAGCGGGATCGAACCGCTGACCTCCTGCGTGCAAGGCAGGCGCTCTCCCAGCTGAGCTAAGGCCCCGAATATGGAGCGGAAGACGGGATTCGAACCCGCGACCCCCACCTTGGCAAGGTGGTGTTCTACCACTGAACTACTTCCGCAATATGATGCGGGTGAAGGGACTCGAACCCCCACGTCAAAGACACTAGATCCTAAGTCTAGCGCGTCTGCCAATTCCGCCACACCCGCATATTAAGGAAAAATGGTGTGCCATGAAGGACTCGAACCTTCGACCCTCTGATTAAAAGTCAGATGCTCTACCGACTGAGCTAATGGCACAAATATGAAAACAGTCTTATGATCCTGCGCAGACACACAGTTCAAGAAAAATGGCTGGGCTAGCTGGATTCGAACCAGCGCATGACGGAGTCAAAGTCCGTTGCCTTACCGCTTGGCTATAGCCCAATGAAAGTATGTATTTTCTAAAATTGGAATTGACCGTAAAAAGGTTTATGTAAACTAACCTTATTATTTACAGTCCAGACACATTCTATTCACTTTCAGCTTGTTTAAATAAAATGGTGGAGGGGGACGGATTCGAACCGCCGAACCCGGAGGGAGCGGATTTACAGTCCGCCGCGTTTAGCCACTTCGCTACCCCTCCACATTTCAGTGGTGCCGGCGAGAGGACTTGAACCCCCAACCTACTGATTACAAGTCAGTTGCTCTACCAATTGAGCTACACCGGCATTTATAAAAAGCATGTCCAAAAATCATATGGTGGAGGATGACGGGCTCGAACCGCCGACCCTCTGCTTGTAAGGCAGATGCTCTCCCAGCTGAGCTAATCCTCCAGAAGAAAAGAATGTTTAGTATTTCACATAAAAAAACAATGGTGACCCGTACGGGATTCGAACCCGTGTTACCGCCGTGAAAGGGCGGTGTCTTAACCGCTTGACCAACGGGCCAGTTGAAATTGTAGTGTAAGCTCCCAACCGGGCTTGAACCGATGACCTCTTCCTTACCATGGAAGTGCTCTACCGACTGAGCTATGGAAGCATGGCTCCGCAGGTAGGACTCGAACCTACGACCGATCGGTTAACAGCCGATAGCTCTACCACTGAGCTACTGCGGAATAATAATTTTCACCAGCCTGGCAACGT
>NZ_JBQMFF010000012.1:0-10368 GCF_052171315.1 Metabacillus mesotrionivorans
TGTATTAGGCACGCCGCCAGCGTTCGTCCTGAGCCAGGATCAAACTCTCCGAAGAAAATTTGTGACTCATAAATGTTGCTGACTTAAAAATTTAAAACGTTTGGTACGCTTTTGGTTTTGTTTAGTTTTCAAAGATCATTTTCGCTCGTCAGTGGTGACGGCTTATATAATTTAACATGGTGACCATCACTGTGTCAACAGGATTTTTTGAAGTTTTTTAAGACTTTAAAAATTCATTTGTTTTTCAGCGACGAAGAATAATATACCACCATTTCCACTTCAAGGTCAATACGTTTTATAAATTATTTTTCATAAAATGAAAATCAATTTTCCCGCTTATGATTTTGTATAAGTTGCCCAGCAATTCTCTTTTTTCAAGAAGTGATCTTTTTTGAACAAATGTGAGACTGTCGTCAATAAGAATATTGCTTATGATCTGAAGTTCCTGTTCAAGCAGCAGCTCCATTTCCTGAGCTTCTTTATCATTGAAGATAAACCCTTTTGACATATGATCCTCCTCTGAGATGCGTAAGTTTTATCATTATGGCACAACTTGAATTTTTCTAATCATATTCTTCACAGCTTGGCATACATATGAGACAAGAACATTAGGGACGGGGCTGATCAGAATGAACAATTTCTATGTACTGCATATAAAAAAAGTGAAACAGCTGCTCATCATTGTCATTGCCGCTCTCTTTACTGCCGGTATTTTATATATAGAAAATGTCCTTCAATTTCCTGTTTTCTCAACAGCAGACGGGCCAAAGGCTGTTTTCAGGGGAGAAGAGAAAGCAAACAGCGTTTCCCTTACGTTTGACATCAGCTGGGGGGATGAAAAGGCAAAGCCGATTCTTGATACTCTGAAGAAAAATGGTGTGACAAATGCGACCTTTTTTCTTTCAGCAGCCTGGGCTGAGCGGCACCCTGAGATAGTGAAGCAAATTGTAAAGGATGGACACCAGGTAGGGAGCATGGGATACGCCTATAAAAACTACACCTCGCTTGAGGCAGATGAAATACGGCGTGATATTCTCATGGCGCAGGATGTATTCAGCGAACTCGGACTGAAAGATATAAAACTTCTCCGGCCGCCTACAGGCAACTTTAATCAGGAGATCCTGACGATTGCCGAAAGATACGGATACACTGTCGTTCATTATAGTGTAGATTCAGATGACTGGACCAATCCCGGTGTCAGCACCATTGTGAAAAATGTAAATGATGCGGTTCAGGGAGGAGATATTATTCTGCTTCATGCCTCTGATTCCGCCAAACAGACTCAGAAAGCACTTCCGCAGATTGTTGAAGGGCTGAAACAAAAAGGCCTGAATAACGTGACGGTAGCGGATTTAATTTCGGGAGGAACAGCCAAATCAACGGAAGTTAAATAACCTTATGAAAAAAGCTAAGCCCGGAAAAACAGGGCTTAGCTTTTTTTAGTTTGTGATAATTTAGATAAGAGCAGCAGCTGATAGGCATTGCATATAAGAAGCGGAATCAGCATTAAGTACAGCCAGTCACCTTCATTTACACGCAATGCAGGCACCCACTCGACCGTTGTAACGACTGTCATAAAAAACAGGGCCGGTATGAAAGCCATTTTGTTTGTCTGTTTCATCTTGATATAAGCGACCGCTGCACTGAATAACAGCAAAAAGAAGGCAACCATCATATAAGGAACAGCCGAATCACCTTCCGCTGCAAACAGCTGATAGCGGAAATAGACCAAATCAAAGATAACAAACAGTATCAGCACGATCTGAATGGCATTCCATAAAGCAGCCGTACGAAAGATTCCAAGTCCGAACCGGTGAATCGTCAAATATGCGAAAAATCCCATTTGGCTGATGATGCTGAAAATAAATCCGACTCCAACAAGCCAAAGCAAAATGGAGAGAATCTCAACAATGTCAAACGATATGAAAAATTCTTTATAATCTCCCCACCTTAAGGCAAAACCAGTAATACTCGTAGTGATGCCGCCAACAAGCAGAGTCGATAAAAATAACCGAACCCAATTTCTACTGTTCACAATTGTATCCCCCAATATGTATTCTACTCCAAAAATTTTACCAGTGTCTTTTGTAAAAAGCTATGTTAATTACCAGTATTAAAACAGTCCGATTCATTCATATTAGAAATAAGCAACTTTAAATGGAAAGGAGCTTTGCATGATGGAAAAGCGAAGGTTGCTCTCAATTCTGACACTTACAGCCATGTGTTTTTTCCTTGCGAGCTGCGCACCTAAAGATCAGCCTTCAGGACAGCTCGATTATGAAGAAACAAAGAAAATGGTTGTCGATATTTTAAAAACCGATGATGGAAAAAAAGCCATTCAGGAAATTCTTAAAAATGATGATATGAAGCAAAACCTGATTATGGATCAGAAAGTTGTCTCTGACACCATTTCCAAAACCCTGACGTCTGAAAAGGGACAGGAGTTCTGGAAAAAGACATTTGAAGATCCAAAGTTCAGTGAAAGCTTTGCAAAAAGCCTTCAGACCGAACACGAGAAGGTTATTAAAGGGCTGATGAAAGACCCGGAGTATCAAAAGATGCTCATTGGCGTCCTTGAAAATCCTGAGATGGAGAAACAGACGATGAAAGTTCTCCAAAGCCAGGAATACCGCAAACACCTTCAGGAGGTCATCACAGAGACGATTGAAAGTCCCCTGTTTAAAGCCAAGCTTGAAGAAACTCTGCTGAAAGCAGCTAAAGAAACAAACCAGCAAGGCGGCGGTGGCTCAGGCGGCAGCGGAGAGGACTCAGGGCAAGGCGGCAAGTCCGAAGAATCCGGACAAGGCGGCCAGTAGAGAAAAGCGCCCTGCTCAGGGATCGACAGACAGAAAAGGACCCGGCTGAAAAGTCCGGGTTTGACTTTTCCGCCGGATCCGCTGCGCCGGAGTACCGGGGCGCTGGACAATTACGCTCTAAATGTCACATACCTTTAGCAAAGCGCCAAAACGTTGGCGCTTTTGTTTATACATTTACAGGCACAATCTCTGCAACCTTTTTAGCAATTGATGAGTAAATCTCTCCAGTAGGATGATCTGCTGCATATACAGAAGGAGCAAAGTCCTTTTCGTTCCAGTCAGGCTGCTGAAGCGGAATATTTCCAAGCACCGGGACATTAAGCTCCTGTCCAAGCTTTTCTCCGCCGCCTTTGCCGAAGACATACTCTTTCTCTCCTGTTGTTCTGCTTTCAAAATAGGACATGTTTTCAACGACACCGATCACTTCATGGTCTGTTCTAAGCGCCATAGCACCCGCTCTTGCTGCAACAAAAGCAGCTGTAGGATGCGGAGTCGTTACAATGATTTCTTTGCAGGAAGGAAGCATTGCATGAACATCAAGCGCTACGTCTCCGGTGCCGGGAGGAAGATCTAAAAGCAGATAGTCAAGATCTCCCCACTCTACTTCCTGAAAGAAGTTATTCAGCATTTTTCCAAGCATCGGCCCTCTCCAGATGACCGGTGCATTATCCTCTACAAAAAAGCCCATAGAGATGACCTGGACGCCAAAACGCTCAACCGGAATGATTCTCTCTCCCCTTACAACAGGACGTTTCGTAATACCCATCATGTCCGGCACACTGAATCCGTAGATATCCGCATCAATAAGTCCGACTTTTTTGCCGAGACGGGCAAGAGCCACCGCCAAGTTAACGGAAACAGTCGATTTTCCGACGCCGCCTTTACCGCTGGCAATTGCAATGTAGACAGGCTGCTTGGCTGATGACAGCAGAGAAGGATCCTCTTGTTTAGGCGCCTGGTATTTTGCTGTTACTTCCTGGGGAAGTTCTGTAAAGCGAAGACCGACTGTGCCTGCTCCTGCTTCTTTGAGTTTGGCGACAATCTCCTGCTGAAGCTGCATCTGCTCGGACGTCCCTGTCTTTGCAATACCGATTTTCATGCTGATATGGTTTTTCTCAGCTTTCACTGAAATTTCTTCTATGGCATTCAGTTCTTCAAGGCTTCTATGTAAAAAAGGTTCTTTTAGTTCTCCGACGATTTTGCGAGCTGTTTGCTCATTCAGCATGTTAACCACCCTTTGTTGTATTCGTTTTCATCAGTATATCATAATTTGAAAGAAAATTGGGACTCCTGGCTTTATAGCTTAAGGCATTCAGGGAAAACAAAAAAATCCATCCCTACTCAGGAGGATTTTTTTCGTTCGTCATATAGCGCAGGATGCCGTTATAAATAGAAGCCGCCACTTTATCCTGATATTCCTCTGTGCCAAGAAGGCGCGCTTCATCGGGATTAGACAGGAAACCCACTTCTACCAGAGCACCCGGCTTATCGATATGTTTCATCAGGTAAATCGTATTCATCTGCTTGGCTTTGCGGTCAGTGTTCTCCAGGTTGCGCCTTAGTTCATCCTGAATAAATTTTGCAAGCACCTGGTTTTCTTCCATTTTGGAATGGTAGAACGTTTGTGCCCCGCTCCACTGTCTGGATGGAATAGCATTAAGGTGAATACTTAAATACATATCTGCTTCTGAGTCGTTAATCAGCTCCAGGCGCTTTCTCAGGTCCTCGCCTTTTCTTTTTGAATAGCCCTTCGTATCTTTATCGGCAAGGTCTGTATCTCTTTCTCGTGTAAGAAGGACGAGTGCCCCCTGTTCCTGCAGATAGTCTCTGATCTGCTTTGAAATGGCAAGGGCAATGTCTTTTTCCAGATGCTCCGTTCCTACCGCTCCGCCGTCCGGTCCGCCGTGCCCGGGATCTATGTAGATAACCTTTCCTGTCAGCGGCAGATTCCAGGACTTCCAAGAGCTGTCGTTATTAAATTGAAATTGAAATAATAAAAGTAATAAGATGAAGCCAGCGCCAAAGCCAAACCATCTCAGCTTGTTTTTCATTTTTCCACCCTCCTGCCCGTCCTTTACCACTATATGGCGGACAAACAGGAAATATGATTAGGCAATAGCGTTTTAATGAAGTCTGAGCTTCAGCCTCTTTGCTCCTTTTTCAAACCCTTCTGACCACCATGAATGAATCAGGTGCTCACATGCATAGTAAACCGATTCGTTTTTAAAATCATCACCGTGGTTTCCCCATATAAGCATGTAATCAAATAGTTGGTCAGTTAACTCTTTTTCCTCCCTGCTTGACCTCATGCTGACTGACTTCTGCGGTTCGCCGTAATAGCCGAATCTGCTGTAGCTGGCACCGAGCAGGAAGGCTTCTATAGAATAATCGATGCAGCCTTCTTCAATGGCGGAATAATCAATCGATCCTGAATGCATATAGACACCGAAACACTCATAGGCTTTCGCCTTCAGCTGGGTGAGCGTCAATTCTTTCAGGATAATGCGCTCATAGTTTATTTGCTTTTCTCTTCGTTTATCTGAAAGTGAAGTAATCTTTTCCATGATGTATATGCCCCCTCAGTCTATTGTTTTTCCGGGGGCCGGTTTCATGCGAGGTAAAGATTGTCTGCGGGCGGCGAATTTTTTTGGAGAAAATAAAAAACCACAGCAGAACCGCTGTGGTTTTTGAAGAAAAAATTAACGTTTTGAGAACTGAGGTGCACGACGAGCGCCTTTAAGACCGTATTTTTTACGTTCTTTCATACGAGCGTCACGAGTCAGAAGACCTGCACGCTTAAGAGTGCCGCGGTATTCTGGATCTGCTTCTAAAAGTGCACGTGAGATGCCGTGACGGATAGCGCCAGCTTGGCCAGCGAATCCACCGCCATTAACACTTACTAAAACATCATAGCTTCCAGCTGTTTCAGTTAAGTTAAGCGGTTGTTTGATGTCTTCGATTAGAGCTGCGAATGGGATATAGTCTTTTACTTCACGATCGTTGATAACAATACGGCCTTCGCCTGGAACGAGACGAACACGCGCTACTGAGCTTTTACGACGGCCAGTACCGTAATATTGAACCTGTGCCAAATTAATAACCTCCTTAATAATTAACCGCGAAGTTCGTAAACTTCAGGTTGTTGTGCTTGGTGTGGATGCTCGTTGCCTGCATATACATGCAGCTTTTTGTACATTTGACGTCCTAGAGAACCTTTAGGAAGCATTCCGCGAATTGCCAGTTCAAGCATTTTCTCAGAGTAGTTTGTACGCATTTCAAGAGCAGTTCTTGATTTTAGTCCGCCTGGGAATTGGCTGTGACGGTAGTAGATCTTGTCAGTCAGTTTCTTTCCAGTCAGTTCGATTTGTGCTGCATTGATGATAATTACATGATCACCAGTGTCTACGTGTGGTGTATAAGTTGGTTTGTGTTTTCCGCGAAGAACAGATGCAACTTCGCTGGCAAGACGACCTAGAGTTTTGCCTGCAGCATCTACCACGAACCATTTACGTTCAACTTCAGTTGCTTTCGCCATATATGTTGTACGCATGATTTTCCCTCCAATATCTTTCATTTAAAATTTAATCATTCTATTTCAAAACACAGATAAACTCTTCCGGGGCTTATTTGTGGGGTTGAAATACATACCATATGATAGTTTATAACGTCCGGGCAACATTGTCAAGATAATGTTACACCTGGTTTAGTTGTCATAGTAAACTTTCCATAAATATAATCCTGAACCCGGGGCTGTTTTCCCGTTCATTGAACGGTCACGCGCCTTCAGGATGTCTGGAATCCGGTACGGGTCAAGCACTCCCCGTCCGGCATTCATCAAGGTTCCGACAAGGATTCTGACCATATTGTAAAGGAATCCGTCACCGACAAACCGGAATGTCAGAACATCGTCTTCTTCGTAAAATTCGATATCATATAAAGTTCTGATTCTGTCCTCTTTATCTGTTTTAGCTGAACAGAAGCTTGTAAAATCATGGGTGCCGATCAAAAACTTTATCGCTTCCCGCATTTTTACATAATCAAGTTTATACGGATAATGATACGCATAATTCCGGCTGAACACATCCCGGACTTCCGAGCGGCTGACTTTATAGCGGTATTCCTTTGCACGGACATGGTACCTTGCATGAAAGTCGTCTTCAGTAAATGATGCAGCCTGAATGGCCACATCTCCGGGAAGGAGCGAATTTAAGGCATTCGGCCACCTGTTCTCCGGGATGTAGATCTCTGTATCAAAATGAAGAACCTGGCCGATGGCATGAACACCTGCATCCGTTCTGCCTGATGCAAAAACTTTCACTTCCTGCCCTTTATGCAGTTTTTTCAGGCCTTTTTCAATTTCTCCCTGAACGGTCCTCTGTCCGGGCTGAATCTGAAATCCGCTGAAACCTGTTCCGTCATATGAAACGGTGCATTTTACCCTCATTGTAAACTCCTATGAACGCAGTAGTAATAGAATAATGCCTACAGCAATCAGCAGGCTGAGTATGATCGTATCAATGGCTCTCCACGTCAGCTCGCGAAGCTTCGTTCTTCCTTCGCCGCCCTGGTAGCCTCTTGCCTCCATCGCAACAGCAAGCTCTTCCGCCCTCTTAAACGCGCTGATAAACAGCGGCACAAGCAGCGGAATGATGGCGCTGATTCTTTGTTTAATCGGTCCGCTTGTAAAGTCTGCTCCCCTTGCCATCTGCGCTTTCATGATTTTATCCGTTTCCTCCATAAGGGTCGGAATAAACCGGAGTGAGATCGACATCATCAGCGCAAGTTCGTGGACAGGGAGGCCGATTTTTTTAAAAGGATGCAGCAGGCTTTCCATTCCGTCTGTTACTTCAATCGGTGTGGTTGTTAACGTAAGGATGGTCGTAAGCAGGATAAGAAACAGAAATCTGAGGGAAATATAAATCCCCTGGATCACTCCCTCCCGGTGAACCGTAAGAAATCCGGCTTCAAACAGGACAGGACCTTCTTTTGTCACAAGAATATGCAGAATAAACGTAAAAAGGATAATCCATATGATTGGCTTTAAGCCGTTCAATAGAAATTTTGGCGGCAGTTTTGTCGCACCGACGATAAAAAGGGTAAACAATCCGAGAATGGCATACGTCACCGCATTGTTGGCAAAAAACACGATAAATACAAACAGAAAAATCATCGTGAGCTTTGAACGGGGGTCCATTCTGTGAATGAGGGAGGCGCCGGGAACATACTTGCCGATAATCATGCTGTTCATCATAGGGCATCACCTTTGATCCCGCGTACAACCATGCTGACAAGGTCATCGATTGAAAGTGAGATTCCTTTCCACTCTTTCCCGAGCTTCTGCTCAATCGTCTTTTGAAGCTTTACGGTTTCAGGAAGATCGAGACCTGCTGAGACAAGCACTTCAGACTGGCTGAAAATCTCTTCAGGCGTGCCTTTCATCTGTATGGTGCCTTTGTGCATAACCACAATTTCGTCTGAATAGCGGGCGGCATCCTCCATGCTGTGTGTGACCAGAACGGTTGTAAGTGACCTGCTTTTATGAAGAGAGTAGAAAAGATCCATGATCTCTTTCCTTCCGCTCGGGTCAAGCCCTGCAGTCGGTTCATCAAGCACGAGGACTTCAGGCTCAATGGCAAGAACTCCAGCTATAGCCACCCGTCTCATTTGACCGCCGCTCAAATCAAACGGTGACTTCTGAAGTACGTTTTCAGGAAGCCCGACCAGCTTTAAAGCATTGCGTGCCTTTTCCCGTGCTTCTTCTTCTGGGACGCCGAAATTCATAGGACCAAACATGATGTCCTTTTCAACCGTTTCCTCAAAAAGCTGATGCTCCGGAAATTGAAAAACGATGGCTACTGCCCTGCGGACCGGTTTCAGATCTTTGATCTTTTTACCTGCTTCGATTTTACGATCACTAACAGTCAAAGAACCTTTTGTAGGCTTAAGCAGTCCATTCAGATGCTGAAGAATGGTTGATTTGCCTGAACCGGTATGGCCGATGATCGAGACAAAGGAGCGATCTTTAATCTCAAGGTTTATGTCATGCAGCGCAAGACGTTCAAATGGCGTTCGAGCCTGATATCTGTGCTCTAGCTCTTGGAATGTAATGTCCACAGTTCATTCACCAGGCTTTCTTCGTCTAAGTAGTTCTTTGAGAGGGCAATGCCTGCTTCTCTCAGCTTCATGCTGACCTGATAGGAAAAAGGCAGATCAAGTCCTATTTCAACCAGCTTGCGGTCGAGTTTAAAAATCTCTTCAGGCGAGCCTTCGGCAAATTTCTCTCCGCCATTCATAACGATAATTCTGTCTGCTCTCGCGGCCTCTTCAAGATCGTGTGTAATCGAAATGACCGTTACAATCCCCTGTCTGTTAAGCTCGCGTACTGTCTCCATCACTTCGCTTCTCCCCTGCGGATCAAGCATCGATGTAGCTTCGTCTAAAATAATGATCTGCGGCTGAACGGCAATGACACCCGCAATGGCCACGCGCTGCTTTTGGCCTCCTGAAAGATGGTGCGGCTCTTGATCGAGAAATGCTTCCATCTTCACTTTTTGAGTAGCCCATTCGACGCGCTTTTTCATTTCTTCCCGCGGCACTCCGTGGTTTTCCAAACCAAAAGCCACATCATCTTTAACGGTCGTTCCTACAAATTGGTTATCCGGGTTTTGAAACACCATGCCGACTTGTTTGCGAACTTCCCAAATCGAGTCTTCATTTAATGGAATGCCGTTTACGGCGACGCGGCCGTGCTGCGGCAGTATAAGACCGTTGAGGACTCTGGCAAGGGTTGATTTGCCGGAACCATTATGTCCGACAACAGCAAGCCATTCGCCTTTTTTCACACTTAACGAAACAGCGTTAAGGGCGGGTCTTGCATCGTCTTCATGATACTGAAATGTAACCTGATCCACTTCAATAATTGTCTCTTCCATCGCTGCCTCCCTCACCTGTACTCCTGCGCAGGCGCAAAAGCCATGCTCTTCTATTCTGTCTCTGCTGCGGCACTCATTGGCCCCTCATCACGATGAGAGGCTGCCTGAGTGTACAAAAAAAGGGCATAGATCCAGTTTTCAGGAAAACTGACCCGCCCTCTGAGTAAAGAAAATAATGATTAAACTAATTCGATAATGACCATTGGTGCTCCGTCGCCGCGGCGAGGTCCAAGTTTCATTATGCGCGTGTAACCGCCTTGGCGTTCTGAGTAACGCGGTGCGATGTCACTGAATAGTTTTTGAAGTGCATTTTGCGTGCCTTCTTCGTTAGCTACCTCGTTACGGATGTAAGCAGCAGCTTGGCGGCGGGCATGAAGATCCCCACGTTTACCTAAAGTAATCATTTTTTCTACAGTTGAACGCAATTCTTTCGCACGAGCCTCAGTAGTTTCAATGCGCTCGCTGATGATTAGATCTGTAGTAAGATCACGAAGTAACGCTTTACGCTGAGCACTTGTACGTCCTAATTTTCTGTAAGGCATTATGTGTTCCCTCCTTCGTTAGTACTGTGTGTTAATTTTAGAAACACGCGAAAACGCTAGTTAACTTGTTAACTAGTC
>NZ_JBQMFF010000012.1:11342-13026 GCF_052171315.1 Metabacillus mesotrionivorans
CCCCGGCTAGACAGATTATGAAGCTCCAAGGCGTGTGTCTAACCGAAATTCCCCATTATAAAGTCCCGAATGTGCACAACAACAAATAGTTATTTTCTGCGAGAACTTTTTAACTGTATCATAACCCATTATTGACAGGGATACAAAATCTATACAGAAAAATTATACACGACGACGTTTTGGCGGACGGCATCCGTTATGTGGAACCGGAGTAACGTCTCTGATAGCTGTTACTTCAAGACCAGCAGCTTGAAGTGCACGGATTGCAGCTTCACGGCCTGCGCCTGGTCCTTTTACAGTTACTTCAAGAGTTTTCATACCGTGTTCAATTGATCCTTTAGCTGCAGCTTCAGCAGCCATTTGTGCAGCGAATGGAGTGGATTTACGTGATCCTCTGAATCCGAGTGAACCTGCACTTGACCAAGAAAGAGCGTTACCATGTACGTCTGTAATAGTAACAATCGTGTTGTTAAATGTTGAACGAATATGAGCAATACCTGCCTCGATATTCTTTTTTACGCGACGCTTACGAGTGTTCGTTTTACGAGCCATTGTCGGTTAACCTCCTTTACCTTATTTTTTCTTGTTCGCAACCGTACGACGAGGTCCTTTACGAGTACGAGCGTTATTTTTGGTATTTTGACCACGAACAGGTAGACTGCGGCGATGACGTAAGCCACGGAAACTGCCGATCTCAATCAGACGTTTGATGTTTAGGGATACTTCACGGCGAAGGTCACCTTCAACTTTCAACTTGTCTACGATATCACGAATCTTACCTAGTTCTTCTTCTGTTAAGTCACGCACACGTGTATCTTCAGAAACACCAGCCTCAGCTAATACTTTTCCAGCAGTTGGACGTCCAATACCGAAAACATATGTTAATGAAATTACAACGCGTTTGTCACGAGGAATATCTACACCAGCAATACGAGCCATTTAAGCTGCACCTCCTTCAGTTTTAACCTTGTTTTTGTTTATGTTTTGGATTCTCACAAATTACCATTACTTTACCTTTTCTGCGGATGACTTTGCACTTTTCGCAGATTGGTTTAACCGATGGTCTTACCTTCATGATTTCTCTTACCTCCTTAGTTGCGGAGTGTTTTATTTAAAACGGTACGTAATTCTGCCGCGAGTCAAGTCATATGGTGATAATTCTACCGTAACTTTGTCTCCAGGTAAAATACGAATAAAATGCATGCGGATCTTTCCAGATACATGCGCCAATACCGTATGACCATTCTCAAGCTCTACTTTGAACATTGCATTTGGCAATGTTTCCTGTACGGTACCCTCAACTTCAATTACATCATCTTTCGCCATTCATTATTCTCCCTTCTTCAAATCAGCAGCTTGCTCGTTGACAAACGTCTTCAGGGCATGCCGGAGTTTTCCGTTTGTTACACGTCCTGTTTCTTTTATACTGTTCTGAACTTCCGGAGATACGCGATCAATAAACTCTAGATGATTCACATTCTTCTTTTTAGGGGAGTGGAAGGGTCGCTTCTCTCCGTCTGCTATAAATACGAACCGTTCATCTAAAACACTGATCACGACAGCATATTGTCCAGCTTCTCTGCCTTCAGTAATAGAGACAAACTGACCTATGCGCGGACTCGATTCGGCTTCGTTCAAACAATATCACCTGCGGATTTAGGCTTTAGTTAAAATCTCATAGCCA
>NZ_JBQMFF010000012.1:13590-29291 GCF_052171315.1 Metabacillus mesotrionivorans
TGGTTTGCACGAATAATCTTTTCGGCAATTGCATCCAGTTCTTTTGTTGTAATTCCAGGCTGTATATGTTTTTGGAGTTCCTGGTGGGTCAATGCGACAATGCGACCAGCCTCACGCATAATTTCGATTTCACGTGGAGTCTTACAAATGATCATTCACCTAATCCTCCAAGCAGTTCATTAACGTCAGCGAAGACTTTATTGATGTCCTGCTGGCCATTAATATTACGCAGATATCCTTTTTCTTCATAGAAATTCAGCAAAGGTTGTGTCTGCTTGAGGTTTACTTCAAGCCGGTTAGCAACAGTCTCTTCGTTGTCATCTTCACGCTGGTAAAGTTCACCGCCGCATTTGTCGCAGCGTCCTTCAGCAGCCGGAGGATTGAAAACGAGATGATATGTTGATCCGCATTGTTTGCAGATGCGGCGTCCTGTAAGACGTTCCATCAGGATGTCTTTATCAACCTCAATGTTAATGACATAATCCATTTTTCTATCAAGATCAGACAGGATGTTTTCCAAAGCTTCAGCCTGAGCAACTGTGCGCGGGAATCCGTCAAGAAGGAAACCTTTTTCACAATCATTCTTGCCTAATCTTTCACGGACGATACCGATCGTTACTTCATCAGGAACGAGAGCACCTTGATCCATGAAGGATTTTGCTTTAAGACCTAGCTCAGTTTCACCTTTAATGGCAGCTCTGAACATATCCCCTGTTGAGATATGAGGGATTTCATATTTTTCAACGATTCGTTCTGCCTGTGTGCCTTTACCGGCTCCCGGCAGACCCATTAATACTAGATTCAAGAATATTACCCCCCTCAGTCTCTATTTAGAAGGAAAGGGACACAAGTCCCATAACCTTACTGTTTAATAAATCCTTTATAGTGACGCTTAACAAGCTGACTTTCAAGTTGTTTCATCGTTTCAAGAGCAACCCCTACTACGATCAACAAGCTCGTTCCGCCAATCTGTGCAGAAGCTGGCAAGTTAGCGAACTTAATAAAGAATACAGGAAGAACTGAGATAGCTGCTAAGAAAAGTGAACCAACAAACGTCAGTCTGTATAGAGTTTTTGTTAAATAATCCTGCGTATTTTTCCCTGGACGAATGCCCGGGATATATCCGCCCTGCTTTTTCAGATTCTCTGACATCTGTTCCGGATTAACCTGAACAAATGCATAGAAGTAAGTAAAAGCAACGATTAATGCAACATATACAATCATGCCGATAGGCTGTGTATAATCAAACGTTTTTTGGATCCAGTTTGTAACATCATTGGATCCGAAGAACGAAGCAATTGTTGGCGGTGTAATAATGAACGAAACCGCAAAGATGACAGGGATAACACCGGCAGGATTCACTTTAAGCGGAAGGTGAGTAGACTGACCTTTCGCAGGAGCTCGGCCTGCTGAGTTCTTCGCATATTGAATCGGGATCTTGCGAAGAGCCTGCTGAATGAAGATAACTCCAACTATAATTGCGATTACCGCTAATACTATCAGCGCAACTTTTACAATGTTCAAGAAAAGCTGATCTCCAGCGTCCTGGAATTGCTGCACATAGATTTGGTTAAGAGTTGTAGGGATTCCTGCTGCAATCCCCGCAAAAATGATGATGGAAATACCATTACCCACACCCTTAGATGTGATTTGCTCTCCTAACCACATTAAAAAAGCAGTACCTGCTGTTAAGACAACTGCAATTAAAAGGTACGTTGTAATTCCCGGCTTTTCAATTAATAATCCCCCAGCGAGATTATTAAAACCGTAAGACATACCCAACGCTTGGATGAAACCTAGTACAATCGTAAAGTATCTAGTGAATTGTGCTAGTTTACGACGGCCAACTTCACCTTGCTTTGACCATTCAGTAAATTTCGGAACGACATCCATCTGCAATAACTGCACGATGATGGATGCTGTAATGTACGGCATAATTCCCATCGCAAGGATCGAGAAGTTATACAGCGCACCGCCTCCGAAGGTGTTAAGAATTCCGAAAACATTCATTTCATCCTGAGCCTTTAAAACGTCAGCGTTGACGTTAGGCACAGGAATGAACGTACCGATACGAAAAATAATTAACATTAGAAGGGTGAACAAGATTTTATTGCGGATATCACCCACGCGCATAAAATTGGAGATTGTCTTAAACATTAAATCACCTCTACTGTACCGCCAGCAGCTTCGATAGCTTCTTTAGCAGATGCAGAGAATTTATTGGCTTTAACTGTAAGCTTTTTCTCAAGCTTTCCGTTGCCCAGTACTTTCACGCCTGATTTCACTTTGCTGATTACTCCAGCTTCAACTAGAAGTTCAACAGTTACTTCAGCACCGTCTTCGAACAGATTAAGTTTGTCAAGGCTGACAATCGCATAGTCTTTACGGTTGATGTTTGTGAATCCGCGTTTAGGCAGACGTCGGAATAAAGGAGTTTGACCACCTTCGAATCCAGGGCGAACACCGCCGCCGGAACGGGCGTTTTGTCCTTTATGACCTTTACCAGCTGTTTTACCGTTACCAGAACCAGTACCACGGCCAACACGGTTGCGTGTTTTGCGTGACCCTTCTGCTGGTTTTAATTCATGAAGTTTCATCGGGACACCTCCTTGATATTAGAAGATCTATATTATTGTTCTTTAACTGTTACCAAATGAGATACTTTGTTGATCATGCCGCGGATCGCTGCATTGTCATCAAGCACTACTGTTTGATGCATTTTTTTAAGACCTAGTGTTTTAACAGTAATACGTTGGTCTTCTGGGCGACCAATCACACTGCGAGTGAGGGTAATCGCTAATTTGTTTGCCATCATGTTTCCCTCCTTATCCTAACAATTCTTCAACCGACTTGCCACGTAGCTTCGCAACTTCATCAGCGCGTTTAAGTTCTGTTAATCCAGAAATTGTAGCACGGATCATGTTAATTGGAGTGTTAGAACCTAGCGATTTAGAAAGGATGTCACTAACTCCTGCTAATTCTAGTACTGCACGAACAGGACCACCAGCGATAACACCAGTACCTTCAGATGCAGGTTTTAAAAGGATGTTTCCAGCACCGAATCTGCCGATGACTTGGTGAGGAATAGTAGTACCAACCATAGGTACTTCAACAAGGTTTTTCTTAGCGTCTTCGATCGCTTTGCGAATCGCTTCCGGAACTTCCTGTGCTTTACCAGTACCGAAACCTACATGACCGTTTTTGTCGCCGACAACTACTAATGCAGCAAAGCGGAAACGACGTCCACCTTTTACTACTTTAGCTACACGGTTTACTGTAACAACGCGTTCTTCAAGCTCTAATTTGTTTGGTTCAATACGACCCATTCTCTGTGTCCCTCCTTTTTTTATTAAAATTCTAGACCAGCTTCGCGAGCAGCTTCAGCCAAAGCCTTAACACGGCCGTGGTATAAGTAACCCCCGCGGTCAAATACAACAGATTTTACGCCTTTTTCGATTGCACGTTTAGCAACTAGTTCGCCAACTTTAGCAGCAGCTTCAGCGTTGCCTTTCGCATCAAGAGCAAGGTCTTTATCTAATGTTGAAGCACTTGCAATTGTCACTGATTGAGCATCGTCAATTACTTGTGCGTAGATGTGCTGATTAGAACGAAATACGTTTAAACGAGGACGAGCAGTTGTACCAGATAATTTTGCGCGGACACGTCCGTGTCTTTTCTTACGCACAACGTTTTTGTCAAGTTTCGTAATCATCCAGGTCACTCCTTTCTTATCATCTAAGCGACATTACTTCGCTGTTTTACCTTCTTTACGACGTACATATTCACCTTCGTAGCGGATACCTTTGCCTTTGTAAGGCTCTGGCGGACGAGTAGCGCGGATGTTAGATGCAACAGCTCCAACACGCTCTTTGTCTGTACCTTTTACAATTACTTTTGTATTTGAAGGCACTTCAATTTCGATTCCTTGTTCAGGAACGATTTCTACAGGATGTGAGTATCCAACAGCAAGAACTAGCTTGTTGCCTGACTTAGTAGCACGGTAACCGACACCTACTAATTCAAGACCCTTTTCAAATCCTTTAGAAACGCCCTCAACCATGTTTCCAAGAAGGCTGCGAGTTGTACCGTGAAGAGCACGATGTTCTTTTTGATCAGAAGGACGTGTCACTGTAAGTACGTTGTCTTCAACCTTAATGTTGATATCAGAGTTAAAAGTACGAGTTAATTCACCTTTAGGTCCTTTAACAGTTACAGTGCTTCCGTCGATCGCAACTGTTACACCAGCAGGGATTTCAAGTGGTTTTTTACCAATACGAGACATTCATGTACACCTCCATTCTTTTTTCAGGTTATTACCAAACGTATGCCAGAACTTCTCCGCCAGCTTGTTTCGCACGAGCTTCTTTGTCTGTAAGGACACCTTGAGAAGTAGATACGATTGCGATTCCTAAACCGTTAAGTACGCGAGGTACTTCGTTAGCTTTAGCGTATACGCGTAATCCTGGTTTACTGATGCGTTTCAGACCAGTGATAACACGCTCGTTGTTTGATCCGTATTTAAGGAAAATACGAATGATACCTTGTTTGTTATCTTCTACATATTCAACATCACGAACGAAACCTTCACGCTTAAGGATTTCAGCGATCTCTTTTTTCGCTTTCGATGCAGGAATTTCTAATTTTTCATGACGAACCATATTCGCGTTGCGAATACGAGTAAGCATATCTGCAATTGGATCTGTCATTACCATATCAAAATTACCTCCTTCCCGATTATGGGGTATTACCAGCTAGCTTTTTTAACGCCTGGAATTTGACCTTTATATGCGAGTTCACGGAAACAAATACGGCAAAGTTTAAATTTGCGGAGAACTGAATGTGGACGACCACAGCGTTCGCAGCGAGTGTACTCTTGTACTTTAAACTTTTGAGTGCGTTTTTGTTTCGCAATCATTGACTTTTTAGCCACGTTTTCGCCTCCCTATTTCGATTATTTTTGGAATGGCATACCGAACTGAGTAAGAAGCTCACGAGATTCTTCATCAGTGTTAGCAGTTGTAACGATAACGATGTCCATACCACGAACTTTTGATACTTTATCATAATCAATTTCAGGGAAGATTAGTTGTTCTTTAACACCAAGAGTGTAGTTTCCGCGTCCGTCAAAAGACTTTTTAGAGATACCGCGGAAGTCACGTACACGTGGTAATGATACAGAAACTAATTTATCTAGGAATTCATACATGCGCTCGCCGCGAAGAGTTACTTTCGCACCGATAGGCATACCTTCACGCAGACGGAATCCTGCAATTGATTTTTTAGCTTTTGTGATAACCGGCTTTTGACCTGAGATTGTAGTTAACTCTTCTACAGCTGTATCAAGAGCTTTAGAGTTAGATACTGCGTCACCAACACCCATGTTGATTACGATCTTCTCAAGCTTTGGAACTTGCATCACTGATTTATAGTTGAACTTGCTCATTAAAGCAGGTGTAATTTCTTTTTGATACTTTTCTTTAAGGCGGTTCATGCGAGGACCTCCCTTCCTTATTTACTATTTATCTAAAGTTTCACCAGATTTTTTCGCAACACGTACCTTTTTGCCATCAACCACTTTGAAACCAACACGAGTTGGCTCACCTGATTTAGGATCAAGTGGCATAACATTTGATACATGGATAGGTGCCTCCTGGCTGATAATTCCGCCCTGAGGGTTTAATTGAGAAGGTTTTGAATGCTTCTTCATAATGTTGATGCCTTCAACAAGCACGCGATCTTTCTTAGGGAAAGCAGCAAGAACAGTACCTTGTTTGCCTTTATCTTTACCTGAGATCACCATTACTTTATCACCTTTTTTTACATGCATCCTAGTCGCACCTCCTTAGTAAGACTATCTATTTTCGATTTATAATACTTCTGGAGCAAGAGAAACAATTTTCATGAAGTTGCCTTCACGCAATTCACGTGCAACTGGTCCAAAGATACGAGTTCCGCGAGGGCTCTTGTCATCTTTAATGATTACACATGCGTTTTCGTCGAAACGGATGTAAGATCCGTCCTGACGGCGAGCGCCGCTCTTTGTGCGAACGATTACTGCTTTAACAACGTCACCTTTTTTAACAACGCCTCCTGGTGTTGCTTGTTTGACCGTACAAACAATTACATCACCAATATTAGCAGTTTTACGTCCAGATCCGCCAAGAACTTTAATAGTAAGAACTTCACGAGCACCAGAGTTGTCAGCAACTTTTAAACGGGATTCTTGTTGAATCATTTACGTTACCTCCCTTCGGAAATATAATCCGAACAATATTAGATAATAACAGCTTCTTCAACAATTTCAACTAGACGGAAACGTTTAGTAGCTGATAATGGGCGAGTTTCCATGATTTTAACCACATCGCCGATTTTAGCTTGGTTGTTTTCATCATGAGCTTTGAACTTTTTGGAATATTTAACACGCTTGCCGTATAAAGAATGCTTCTTATACGTTTCAACAAGAACAGTGATCGTTTTATCCATTTTATCAGAAACTACACGTCCAGTGTAGACTTTGCGCTGGTTGTTGCGTTCAGTCATTCTGCAACCTCCTCTCAGGATTATCGATTATTAGCAGCGATCTCTCTTTCAGTGATCACAGTTTTCATACGAGCGATCGATTTACGTACTTCACGAATGCGAGCAGTGTTTTCAAGTTGTCCAGTCGCCAATTGAAAGCGAAGGTTGAACAGCTCTTCCTTCAGTGATTTTACTTTTTGTTCAATTTCAGCAGTGGTAAGATCACGAATTTCATTAGCTCTCATTTGATTCACCACCAATTTCCTCGCGTTTAACGAATTTTGTTTTGATTGGCAATTTGTGAGATGCAAGACGCAATGCTTCGCGTGCTACTTCTTCTGATACACCAGCAATTTCAAACATTACTTTTCCTGGTTTTACAACTGCCACCCAGCCTTCAGGAGCACCTTTACCGGATCCCATGCGGACCTCTAGAGGTTTAGCCGTGTAAGGCTTAGAAGGGAAAATTTTGATCCAGACTTTACCGCCACGTTTCATGTAACGAGTCATAGCAATACGAGCTGCCTCAATTTGACGATTTGTAATCCAAGAAGCTTCTAGAGCTTGAATGCCGTATTCACCGAAGTGAACTTCTGTACCGCCTTTAGCACGACCGCGCATTTTTCCACGGTGTTCTCTGCGATATTTAACGCGTTTTGGCAACAACATAATTATTTTCCTCCTTCCTCTTTTTTCTTCTTAGTAGGAAGAACCTCTCCACGATAGATCCAAACTTTAACGCCTAATTTACCATAAGTAGTGTCAGCTTCAGCTGTACCATAGTCAATATCAGCACGAAGTGTGTGAAGTGGAACTGTTCCTTCACTGTAGCTTTCAGAACGAGCGATATCAGCGCCGCCAAGACGACCAGATACCATTGTTTTAATTCCTTGTGCACCTGCGCGCATAGCACGTTGGATTGTTTGCTTTTGAGCACGACGGAATGAAATACGATTTTCAAGTTGACGAGCGATGTTGTCAGCTACTAGTTTAGCATCAAGATCAGCTCTCTTGATTTCAAGAATGTTGATGTGTACACGCTTGCCAGTTAGTGAGTTAAGAGCTTTACGAAGTGCTTCAACTTCAGTACCGCCTTTACCGATAACCATACCTGGCTTAGCAGTGTGGATCGTAATGTTCACGCGATTAGCAGCACGCTCGATTTCGATCTTTGAAACAGATGCATCGCTTAAACGCTGATTGATATATTCACGAACTTTGATGTCTTCGTGCAGAAGATTAGCATAATCTTTGCCAGCGAACCATTTAGATTCCCAATCACGGATAACACCAATGCGAAGACCGACTGGATTTACCTTTTGACCCACGGATTATCCCTCCTTCTTTTCTGATACAACGATTGTAATGTGGCTTGTGCGTTTGTTGATGGCACTTGCACGGCCCATTGCGCGTGGACGGAAACGTTTTAGAGTTGGACCTTCGCCTACATAAGCTTCAGTTACAACCAGGTTGTTAATGTCCATTTCATAGTTGTGCTCTGCGTTTGCCACAGCAGATTTTAGAACTTTTTCAATAATTGGAGAAGCAGTTTTAGGTGTGTGGCGAAGAATCGCTACCGCTTCACCGATTTGCTTTCCTCGGATAAGATCAATTACTAAACGAGCTTTACGAGGAGCAATACGTACTGTTCTTGCAACGGCTTTAGCTTGCATTTAAAAGCCTCCTCTCATTAGCGTCTTGTTTTTTTGTCGTCAGCTGCATGGCCTTTATACGTACGTGTTGGAGCAAACTCACCGAGTTTGTGTCCTACCATATCTTCAGTAACGTATACAGGAACATGCTTGCGACCGTCATATACAGCGATCGTTTGACCGATGAATTGCGGGAAAATAGTAGAACGGCGAGACCAAGTTTTGATCACTTGTTTTTTCTCTGACTCGTTTAACTTTTCAACTTTCTTGAATAAATGCTCATCTACGAATGGTCCTTTTTTCAAGCTACGGCCCATACTTGTACCTCCCTTCGCGATTGCGCTACGGTTCCTTCGAACCGTAGAACCATCACGTTATTTTTTACGACGACGTACGATGAATTTATCGGACTTGTTTGTCTTCTTGCGAGTTTTGTAACCAAGAGTAGGTTTACCCCAAGGAGTCATTGGAGACTTACGTCCGATTGGAGCACGACCTTCACCACCACCGTGCGGGTGATCGTTAGGGTTCATTACAGAACCACGAACTGTAGGTCTGATACCTAACCAGCGAGAGCGTCCAGCTTTACCGATGTTGATAAGTTCATGCTGCTCGTTTCCTACTTGACCAACTGTAGCGCGGCAAGTAGCAAGGATCATGCGAACCTCACCAGAGTTCAAACGAACAAGAACGTATTTGCCTTCTTTACCAAGAACCTGTGCAGAAGTACCAGCAGAACGTACTAATTGTCCGCCTTTGCCTGGTTTAAGTTCGATGTTGTGAATAACTGTACCTACAGGGATATTTTGAAGTGGAAGTGCATTTCCTACTTTAATATCAGCCTCTGGTCCAGAAACAACTTGTAAACCTACTTCAAGGTTTTTTGGAGCAAGGATATATCTTTTCTCACCATCTGCATAGTGGATAAGTGCAATGTTTGCAGAACGGTTCGGATCATACTCGATTGTAGCAACGCGTCCTGGTATACCATCTTTATCGCGTTTGAAGTCGATAATACGGTATTGACGTTTGTGACCGCCGCCTTGATGACGTACAGTAATTTTACCTTGGTTGTTACGACCGCCTTTTCTGTGTACAGGCGCAAGTAATGACTTTTCCGGTTTGTCTGTAGTAATCTCAGCGAAATCAGAAACAGTCATGCCGCGACGACCATTTGAGGTTGGTTTGTACTTTTTAATCGCCATCTCGTTTCCCTCCTATCTTAAATAATGAATTAGACTTCGAATAATTCGATTTCTTTGCTGTCAGCTGTTAATTTAACAACTGCTTTTTTGCGTTTATTAGTAAGACCTGTGTAACGACCTACACGCTTATATTTGCCTTTGTAGTTAAGAACGTTAACTTTCTCCACTTTTACGCCAAAGATTGCTTCAATAGCATCTTTCACTTGAGTTTTGTTAGCACGAACGTCAACTTCAAACGTGTACTTTTTCTCAGTCATTAAGTCCGTTGAAAGTTCAGTGATTACGGGGCGCTTAATAATATCACGAGGATCTTTCATTATGCAAGCACCTCCTCTACTTTTTGCACCGCTGCTTTCGTAATAACAAGCTTTTCATGGTTAAGTACATCAAGTACATTAATAGAATTAGCTTCAAGAACTGTAATGCCAGGGATGTTACGTGCAGATAGTGCAACAGATTCGTTTACATCAGCAGTAACGATCAATGCTTTCTTTTCAACTGAAAGTCCTGCAAGGATAGCAGTCATTTCTTTTGTTTTAGGAGCATTCATTAGAAGATCTTCTAATACTAGAATGTTGTTCTCTTGTACTTTTGTAGATAAAGCTGATTTGATCGCTAAGCGGCGAACTTTTTTAGGTAATTTGTAAGCATAGCTGCGTGGTGTTGGACCGAATACGATACCACCGCCGCGCCATTGTGGTGAGCGGATAGATCCTTGACGAGCGCGTCCAGTACCTTTTTGGCGCCAAGGCTTGCGACCTCCGCCTCTAACTTCTGAACGATTCTTTACTTTGTGGTTTCCTTGACGCAAAGAAGCTCTTTGCATGATAACCGCATCAAATAAAACGTGCTGATTAGGTTCGATACCAAATACAGAATCATTTAGTTCGATTTCACCAACGTTTGATCCGCTTTGGTTTAATAATGCTACTTTCGGCATTATCGAATTCCTCCTTTCTTAGAAAAATTAGTTAGATTTAACAGCCTTTTTCACTGTGATAAGTGCTTTTTTAGGACCCGGGACGTTACCTTTGATCAATAGAAGGTTACGCTCAGCGTCAACTTTCACGATCTCAAGGTTTTGAACAGTTACTTGCTCTCCGCCCATGCGGCCTGGCAATAATTTGTTTTTGAATACTCGGTTAGGAGCAACAGGACCCATTGAACCTGGGCGACGGTGGTAACGAGAACCATGTGACATTGGTCCGCGAGATTGGTTATGGCGCTTGATAGAGCCTTGGAAACCTTTACCCTTTGAGATTCCTGTTACATCTACTGTATCTCCAGCAGAGAAAATATCAACTTTGACTTCCTGACCAACTTCATACTCACCAGCTTCTCCGCGGAACTCCCTTACGAAGCGCTTAGGTGCAGTATTAGCTTTTGCAACGTGTCCTTTTGCAGGCTTGTTAGAAAGCTTTTCACGTTTGTTTGAGAAACCAACCTGAACAGCAGCATAGCCGTCGCTTTCAACAGTCTTGATTTGAAGAACTACGTTTTCAGCAGCCTCAATTACTGTTACCGGGATAAGATCACCTTTTTCAGTAAACACTTGAGTCATACCGATTTTTTTACCTAAGATTCCTTTGGTCATTAGTCACACCTCCTATAATGGTTATAAAATCTATTTTTTGAAATTAAAGTTTGATTTCAATGTCAACGCCTGACGGCAAGTCTAATCTCATCAATGCATCAACAGTTTGTGGTGTTGGGTTGATGATATCGATTAAACGTTTGTGTGTGCGCATTTCGAACTGCTCACGTGAATCTTTGTATTTGTGTACCGCACGAAGAATCGTGTAAACCGATTTTTCAGTTGGCAACGGGATCGGACCAGAAACGTTAGCACCTGAACGTTTTGCTGTTTCAACGATCTTTTCAGCAGATTGATCAAGAATTCTGTGATCATATGCTTTCAAACGAATACGAATTTTTTGTTTTGCCATTATTTTCCCTCCTTTTCGCCTACTTTTAAAATAGACTTTCTCCGTAGAAATTTTCCGTACACTCGCCATGGCAAAGCGGCCGTGTGTATCGGCAACCTCCTACTTCATCGCAGTCAAAGACCAACATTGTCTATTATATAGAAATTTCGCGCCCAATGCAAGATAAAAATAAAGTTTTTACTTTCTTGCGCACTTTTCCTATTATACATACATCAACAGGTAAAAACAAGAGGATCAGCAGCTGGAAAAGTTTTCGTTTCTTATGATCAAATCATTTCTGCATTATATATAGAAGAAACAAAAAAAGACGAGCACGAATGCTCGTCTTTTTAAGTAGCAGGATTACTCAGTGATTGTAGCTACAACACCAGCGCCTACTGTACGACCGCCTTCACGGATTGAGAATTTAGTACCTTCTTCAATCGCGATTGGAGCGATAAGTTCAACAGTCATTTCGATGTTATCGCCAGGCATAACCATCTCAACGCCTTCTGGAAGTTGGATGATACCAGTTACGTCCGTAGTACGGAAGTAGAACTGTGGGCGGTAGTTAGAGAAGAATGGAGTGTGACGTCCACCTTCTTCTTTTGAAAGAACGTAAACTTCTGATTTAAATTTAGTGTGTGGAGTGATTGTTTTTGGCTTAGCAAGAACTTGTCCACGTTGGATGTCGTCGCGAGAAACCCCACGAAGAAGTGCACCGATGTTGTCGCCAGCTTCTGCATAGTCAAGAAGCTTACGGAACATTTCAACACCTGTTACAGTTGTTGATTTTGGCTCTTCAGTGAAGCCGATGATGTCGATAACATCTCCAACTTTAACTACTCCACGCTCAACGCGTCCAGTAGCAACTGTTCCACGGCCAGTGATTGAGAATACGTCCTCAACAGGCATCATGAATGGTTTTTCAGTGTCACGAGCTGGTGTTGGGATGTACTCGTCAACAGCGTTCATAAGCTCAACGATTTTCTCTTCCCACTCAGCTTCGCCTTCTAGAGCTTTAAGAGCAGAACCTTTGATTACTGGGATGTCATCGCCAGGGAAGTCATACTCAGAAAGAAGGTCGCGAACTTCCATTTCAACTAGCTCAAGAAGCTCTTCGTCGTCTACCATGTCGCATTTGTTCATGAATACTACTAGGTAAGGTACACCTACTTGACGAGAAAGAAGGATGTGCTCACGAGTTTGTGGCATTGGGCCGTCAGATGCAGAAACAACTAGGATTCCGCCGTCCATTTGTGCAGCACCAGTGATCATGTTTTTAACATAGTCAGCATGTCCTGGGCAGTCAACGTGTGCATAGTGACGAGTTTCAGTTTCGTACTCAACGTGTGCAGTTGAGATTGTGATTCCGCGCTCGCGCTCTTCAGGAGCAGCATCGATCATGTCGTATGCCATTGCAGCACCTTTACCGCTACGTTTTGCAAGTACAGTTGTAATTGCAGCTGTTAGAGTTGTTTTACCGTGGTCAACGTGTCCAATTGTACCGATATTGGCATGCGTTTTGGAACGGTCGAATTTTTCTTTACCCATTCTAAATTCCTCCTTAGAGTCATGATTGATTATATAGAGTGTAGAAAGTGGAGTCTGTCCACTTTCTATTCATACATAAGTAGTTATACTTTAATAAAGAGTGAAAATCAATTATTCACCTTTATTTTTTTTGATAATTTCTTCAGAAATTGATTTTGGAACCTCTTCGTAGTGATCAAAGTGCATAGAGAATGTTCCGCGTCCTTGAGTGTTTGAACGAAGTGCAGTTGCATATCCAAACATTTCAGAAAGAGGTACCATAGCACGTACTACTTGAGCGTTTCCGCGAGCTTCCATACCTTCAACGCGACCGCGGCGAGAAGTGATATCACCCATGATATCTCCCATGTACTCATCAGGGATTACGACTTCAACCTTCATAACAGGCTCAAGAATAACAGGGTTACACTTAGATACAGCGTTTTTAAGTGCCATAGATGCAGCAATTTTAAACGCCATCTCACTTGAGTCAACATCATGGTAAGAACCGTCTACTAATGATGCTTTAACATCGATTAGAGGGTAGCCTGCAAGAACACCATTTTTCATGGAGTCTTCTAAGCCGGCTCCAACCGCTGGGATGTATTCACGAGGAACAACACCGCCGACGATTTTGTTGTGGAACTCAAAGCCTTTTCCTTCTTCATTTGGTTCGAATTCGATCCAAACGTGTCCGAATTGACCGCGTCCACCGGATTGGCGTGCAAACTTACCTTCAACTTTCGCAGATCCGCGGAAAGTTTCACGGTAAGCAACCTGAGGAGCACCAACGTTAGCTTCAACTTTGAATTCACGTCTCATACGGTCAACAATGATATCAAGGTGAAGTTCACCCATACCAGAGATGATCGTTTGACCTGTTTCAGTATCAGTGTGAGCTTTGAATGTTGGATCTTCTTCAGAAAGCTTAGATAGAGCTGTAGACATTTTGTCTTGGTCAGCTTTTGATTTTGGCTCAACTGAAAGCGAGATAACCGGCTCTGGGAATTCCATTGATTCCAAGATAACAAGGCTCTTTTCATCACATAGAGTATCACCAGTAGTAGTATCTTTAAGACCTACAGCAGCAGCGATGTCACCAGCATATACAGTAGAGATTTCCTCACGAGAGTTAGCATGCATCTGCAGGATACGTCCTACACGCTCACGCTTGCCTTTCGTTGAGTTCTGTACGTAAGATCCAGAGTTTAGAACACCTGAATATACGCGGAAGAATGTAAGTTTCCCAACATAAGGGTCAGTCATAACTTTGAAAGCAAGTGCTGAGAAAGGACCCTCATCGCTTGATTCGCGAGTTACTTCTTCTTCAGTGTCAGGAGTGATACCTTTGATTGCAGGTACATCAAGAGGTGATGGCAGGTAATCAAGAACTGCGTCAAGCATTAGCTGTACACCTTTGTTTTTAAATGCAGATCCACAGATAACCGGGTAGAATTCTACATTTACTGTACCTTTGCGGATTCCGGCTTTAAGCTCTTCAAGAGTAAGCTCTTCACCCTCAAGGTATTTCATCATAAGCTCTTCGTCAAGTTCAGCAACAGCTTCTACAAGCTTGCCGCGCCACTCTTCTGCAAGATCTTTATATTCCTCAGGAATTTCTTTTGCCTCAGAACGAGTTCCAAGATCATCTTCGTAGAAGTATGCTACGTTTTCTACAAGATCGATAATTCCTTCGAATTGATCTTCAGCACCGATTGGAAGCTGGATTGGATGAGCGTTTGCTTCAAGACGGTCATGCAATGTTTTTACAGAGTATAAGAAATCCGCACCGATTTTATCCATTTTGTTAACGAATACTACACGCGGTACTCCGTAAGTTGTTGCCTGGCGCCATACTGTTTCAGTTTGAGGCTCAACACCTGATTGTGCATCAAGTACTGCTACAGCACCATCAAGTACACGAAGTGAACGTTCAACTTCAACTGTGAAGTCTACGTGTCCAGGTGTATCAATGATGTTTACGCGATGGCCTTTCCACTGAGCAGTTGTAGCAGCAGAAGTGATCGTGATTCCACGCTCCTGCTCCTGCTCCATCCAGTCCATTTGAGACGCACCTTCGTGTGTCTCACCAATTTTGTGAATACGTCCAGTGTAGAAAAGTACACGTTCAGTAGTCGTCGTTTTACCGGCATCGATGTGAGCCATGATGCCGATATTACGAGTTTTGTCTAAGGAGAACTCTCTTGCCATTGGGGTCTTTTCTCCTTCCTTTTATAAGGATTAGTATAGTTATTGGTTTATATTGAATCCTACCAGCGGTAGTGAGCGAATGCTTTGTTAGCTTCAGCCATTTTGTGAGTGTCTTCACGCTTCTTAACTGATGAACCAGTGTTGTTCGCAGCATCAAGAATCTCGTTAGCTAAACGCTCTTCCATCGTTTTCTCTCCGCGAAGACGAGCGTAGTTTACTAACCAGCGAAGACCAAGAGTTGTACGGCGGTCAGGGCGAACTTCAACAGGTACTTGATAGTTTGCTCCACCTACACGACGAGCTCTTACCTCAAGAACTGGCATGATGTTTTTAAGTGCTTGCTCGAACACTTCAATTGCTTCTTTACCTGAACGCTCTTTCACGATGTCAAAAGCAGTGTAAAGAATAGTTTGTGCTTTACCTCTCTTACCGTCAACCATAATTCTGTTGATTAGACGACTAACAAGCTTTGAGTTGTAAAGTGGATCTGGCAATACGTCTCTTTTTGTAACAGGACCTTTACGTGGCATGTTATATCCTCCCTTCATGCGATATACTTAAGTGATATATGACTTAAGGCATTATTTTTTTGGTGCTTTTGGGCGTTTTGTACCGTATTTAGAGCGGCCTTGCATACGTTTGTCAACACCTGCAGT
>NZ_JBQMFF010000012.1:29519-58691 GCF_052171315.1 Metabacillus mesotrionivorans
TGATGAAGTGTTAGTCTGCTCTTTTTTGAAGCTGTTGTAACCTTTGTTCAGTGCAGGAGAAGTTGATTTTTCAACTTTGCTTACGCGTCCTTTGCGAACTAGCTGGTTAATAGTAGGCATGTTTATGTCCTCCTCTCTTAATGTTTAATACCACACATCCAGGTGGTTCATATTTGGGCAAAAACAAAGTCTTTGCGGAGAGTTTATCACTCTTAGCAAAAACGGTTTTTAATTGATAATAGCTACAGTTACGGCTCCGACTTCTATTCCGCAAGCTTTTCCAAGCTTTTTCATAGAGTCGACCATGTGAAGGGAAACGTTCTTCTGTTCTGCAAGTTCAATGACTGGTTTAACAATCCTTTGATCTGCATCTTCAGCAACAACCAGTTCCTTTACCTGGCCAAGCTTTAGAGCTTTTACTGTTTGCTTCGTACCAACAATTACTTTATGTGCCTGCGATACTTTTTCATAAGACATATAAATACATCCTCCAAAGCAACAGGTTTTAATTAAGCACCTAGGATATACTAACATCGTAAGAGATGGATGTCAACCAGATCAGTGAAACATTTTTCTGGATTCACCCATCTCTTCTTCAGTTAGTTATTCTGCAGGTATTGTTTCACCTTCGGGCTGTGTACGCGGAATCGGATTAACGCGTCTGTAGCGCTGCATTCCTGTTCCGGCAGGTACAAGCTTACCGATGATTACATTTTCTTTCAGACCAAGAAGTTCATCACGTTTTCCTTTGATTGCAGCATCTGTCAGGACACGAGTAGTTTCCTGGAACGATGCAGCAGACAGGAATGAATCTGTTTCAAGAGAAGCTTTCGTGATACCAAGAAGGATCGGACGTCCTGTAGCAGGGCGCTTGCCGTCAAGAAGCACTTTCTTGTTGGCATCCGTAAATTGGTGAACATCAAGCAATGTGCCCGGCAATACATCTGTATCTCCAGCATCCATTACTCTTACTTTGCGAAGCATCTGGCGAACCATTACTTCTACGTGTTTATCACCGATTTCTACCCCTTGCATGCGGTATACTTTCTGCACTTCACGAAGCAGGTATTCCTGAACAGACGTGAGATCTGTCACCTTGAGCAATTCTTTAGGATCAATCGAACCTTCAGTCAGCTCCTGGCCGTGTCTGATCTGGTCTCCTTCAGCAACTTTCAGTCTTGCATTGTAAGCAGCTGTGTACGTGCGTGTTTCAACGTCGCCTTTGATGACGATTTCCTGCTGTCTGTCGCGCACTTCATTAATCTCAACAACAACACCGTCAATTTCGGAAATTGTCGCCTGACCTTTAGGGTTACGCGCTTCGAACAGCTCCTGAATACGAGGCAAACCTTGAGTGATGTCGTCTCCGGCAACACCGCCTGTATGGAACGTACGCATTGTAAGCTGAGTTCCCGGCTCACCGATTGACTGGGCAGCGATGATGCCAACTGCTTCTCCCACTTCAACTTCTGTTCCGGTAGCAAGATTTCGTCCATAGCATTTTTTACATACGCCGTGGCGTGTGTTACATGTAAATGCAGAACGGATCCAAACTTCCTCAATACCTGATTCCACAATTGTATGAGCAAGATCTTCTGTAATCAGATCATTTTCCTCAACAATCACTTCACCTGTTTCAGGATGTTTAAGCGTTTTGCGAGCATAGCGTCCGATAAGGCGCTCTTCAAGATGCTCGATAATTTCTGTTCCTTCTTTGATTGAACGTGTCAGAATTCCGCGGTCAGTTCCGCAGTCTTCATCACGGATGATGACATCCTGCGCAACGTCAACAAGACGTCTTGTCAAGTAACCTG
This sequence comes from Metabacillus mesotrionivorans, assembly GCF_052171315.1. NCBI lineage: Bacteria > Bacillati > Bacillota > Bacilli > Caryophanales > Bacillaceae > Metabacillus > Metabacillus mesotrionivorans. The sequence goes on from NZ_JBQMFF010000012.1 coordinate 31,334, forward strand.
AGTCAGCTGTCTTAAGGGCTGTATCCGCAAGACCTTTACGGGCACCATGCGTAGAGATAAAGTACTCAAGAACTGTTAAGCCTTCACGGAAACTTGATTTGATCGGAAGTTCGATAATACGTCCGGCCGGGTTGGCCATCAGTCCGCGCATTCCGGCAAGCTGGGTAAAGTTAGATGCGTTACCACGGGCTCCGGAATCACTCATCATAAAGATTGGGTTGCGTTTATCCAGGGAAGCCATCAGCTTGCCTTGAATAACGTCTTTAGAAGCACTCCAGATAGAGATGACTCGTTCATAGCGCTCTTCCTCTGTAATCAGACCGCGTTTGAATTGCTTGAGAACATTGTCAACTTTAGCCTGAGCTTCTTTAAGGATTTCTTCTTTTTCCCGAAGTACGATGATGTCAGACACACCAACCGTAATACCGGCTTTTGTAGAATATCTGAAACCTAGATCCTTCATGCGGTCAAGCATTTTGGATGTTTCGGTAATGTGGAATTTCTTAAAGATTTCAGCAATGATCTTACCAAGAATTCCTTTTTTGAACGGAGAGATAATCTCCTGGCTCTGGATGAATTCTTTGACATTCACATTTGCATCAATAAAGAATTTTTCCGGTGTTTCATCTTCAATGTTGCTCTTCGTCGGTTCATTCATGTACGGGAATGAAGGAGGAAGGATTTCATTGAAAATCAGTTTTCCGACTGTTGTTACAAGAAGCTTTTTGCGCTGCTCATCTGTAAATGATTCATTCGGCAGAGAGCTTGCTTGAACAGCAATACGGGTATGAAGATGCACATAGCCGTTCTGATAGGCAAGAAGTGCTTCATTTGTATCTTTGAAGACCATACCTTCCCCAACAGCACCTTCGCGCTCAAGTGTCAGGTAGTAGTTTCCAAGAACCATATCCTGAGAAGGTGTAACAACCGGTTTCCCGTCCTTAGGATTCAGGATGTTCTGTGCTGCAAGCATAAGGATTCGGGCCTCTGCCTGCGCTTCAGCTGAAAGCGGTACGTGAACCGCCATTTGGTCACCGTCAAAGTCAGCGTTGTAAGCTGTACATACAAGAGGGTGAAGGCGGATTGCGCGTCCTTCTACAAGTGTTGGTTCGAATGCCTGAATACCAAGTCTGTGAAGAGTCGGTGCGCGGTTTAACAGCACTGGGTGCTCACGGATAACAGACTCTAATACATCCCATACTTCAGGAGATACGCGTTCTATTTTACGCTTTGCACTTTTAATATTGTGTGCAAGGCCTTTTTCAACAAGCTCCTTCATCACAAAAGGCTTGAAAAGTTCAAGTGCCATTTCTTTAGGAAGTCCGCATTGGTACATTTTCAGGTTCGGACCTACAACGATAACCGAACGGCCTGAATAGTCAACACGTTTTCCAAGAAGGTTCTGACGGAAACGTCCCTGTTTTCCTTTCAGCATGTGTGAAAGTGATTTAAGCGGACGGTTACCCGGTCCGGTTACAGGACGGCCGCGGCGTCCGTTATCGATTAATGCATCGACCGCTTCCTGAAGCATGCGCTTTTCATTTTGAACGATGATGCTCGGGGCACCAAGGTCCAATAGACGCTTTAAGCGGTTGTTGCGGTTAATGACACGGCGGTAAAGGTCATTCAAGTCAGACGTTGCAAAACGTCCGCCGTCAAGCTGAACCATCGGGCGCAGCTCAGGAGGAATAACCGGAAGCACATCAAGGATCATCCATGATGGCTCATTTCCTGAGTTACGGAATGCTTCAAGCACTTCAAGGCGCTTGATCGCACGTGTTCTGCGCTGTCCCTGTGACGTTTTAAGCTCTTCTTTAAGCTGGTCAACCTCTTTATCAAGGTCAATGTCTGAAAGAAGCTTCTTGATCGCTTCTGCCCCCATTGCAGCCTGGAAAGATGAGCTGTATTTGTCACGGTAAGCACGGTATTCTTTCTCGGAAAGAAGCTGTTTCTTTTCAAGAGGAGTATCGCCGGTTTCCGTTACAACGTAAGAAGCAAAGTAGATAACTTCTTCCAGCGCACGAGGTGACATGTCAAGAACAAGTCCCATGCGGCTCGGGATCCCTTTGAAATACCAAATATGTGAGACTGGGGCAGCAAGCTCAATGTGCCCCATACGCTCACGGCGAACCTTTGCACGAGTCACTTCGACTCCGCATCGGTCACAGACTACGCCTTTATAGCGTACTCGTTTGTATTTTCCGCAATGACATTCCCAGTCCTTTGTAGGACCGAAAATGCGCTCACAGAATAAACCGTCTTTTTCTGGTTTTAATGTACGATAGTTAATCGTTTCTGGTTTCTTCACTTCACCGAATGACCACGAGCGGATTTTATCGGGTGATGCGAGACCGATGTTCATATACTCAAAGTTATTTACATCTAGCAAGGGGCCTACCTCCCTTTTCGTCTTCAGGTTTTACCCTTATTGCTTACTATTCTTTAGTAACTGCGTCTTTTTCTTTTTCCATTGCTGCTGATGAAAGATCATCCGGCTGATCATTCAGGGATAAACCTTCTGACTGCTGTCCTTCTTCATCGTCTTCAAGATCTCTCATTTCGATTTCCTGTTCATCGCCTGAAAGAATCTTAACGTCCATACCTAAGCTTTGAAGTTCTTTGATCAATACTTTGAATGACTCTGGAACTCCCGGCTCCGGTACATTTTCGCCTTTGACAATTGCTTCATACGTTTTAACACGTCCGACAACGTCATCTGACTTAACAGTAAGAATTTCTTGTAGAGTATAAGCAGCGCCATAAGCTTCAAGCGCCCATACTTCCATCTCTCCGAAACGCTGTCCGCCGAACTGGGCTTTACCGCCAAGAGGCTGCTGCGTAACAAGTGAGTATGGACCTGTTGAACGGGCATGTAATTTATCGTCTACCATGTGGGCAAGTTTGATCATGTACATGATTCCAACTGATACACGGTTATCAAACGGTTCACCTGTACGGCCGTCGTAAAGGACGGTTTTGGCATCTCGCGCCATACCGGCTTCTTCAAGTGTTGACCATACATCTTCTTCACGGGCGCCATCAAATACCGGGGATGCTACATGCATGCCGAGTTTGCGCGCTGCCATTCCAAGATGAAGCTCAAGCACCTGACCGATGTTCATACGGGATGGTACACCAAGCGGGTTAAGCATGATATCAACCGGAGTTCCGTCTGGAAGATAAGGCATATCTTCTTCAGGAAGGATTCTTGAGATAACCCCTTTGTTACCATGGCGTCCGGCCATTTTATCACCTTCAGAAATTTTACGCTTCTGAACGATATAAGCGCGGACAAGCTGGTTTACGCCAGGAGGAAGCTCGTCGCCGTCTTCGCGGTTGAATACTTTTACATCAAGAACGATACCGCCGCCTCCGTGAGGAACACGCAGGGAAGTATCGCGGACTTCTCTTGCTTTTTCACCGAAGATTGCATGAAGCAGACGTTCCTCGGCCGTAAGTTCCGTAACCCCTTTAGGCGTTACTTTACCAACAAGCAGGTCTCCGTCTTTTACTTCTGCACCGACACGGATAATACCGCGGTCATCAAGATTGCGAAGGGCATCTTCCCCTACGTTCGGGATGTCGCGCGTAATTTCTTCCGGTCCAAGCTTTGTATCACGGGATTCTGATTCATATTCTTCAATATGAATAGACGTGTATACATCATCTTTTACAAGACGTCTGCTCATGATGATGGCATCTTCATAGTTGTAGCCGTCCCATGTCATGAATGCAACCATTACGTTGCGTCCAAGTGCAAGTTCGCCCAGTTCCATAGAAGGTCCGTCAGCAAGGATTTCGCCTTTCACAACTTCATCGCCCACACTTACAATCGGACGCTGGTTGTAGCATGTACCCTGGTTAGAGCGGATGAACTTCAGAAGGCTGTACTTATCAAGGTTGCCTTTTGTTTTAACGCCGTCCACATCTTCATAGCGGCGCACCCAAATGTTTTTAGCTTCCACTTTCTCAACAACACCAGGGAATTTGCAGATTACAGCAGCACCCGAATCTTTTCCTGATACATACTCCATGCCTGTTCCGACAATTGGAGATTCAGGATTCATAAGCGGAACTGCCTGACGCTGCATGTTCGCTCCCATGAGGGCACGGTTGGAGTCATCGTTTTCAAGGAACGGAATACATGCTGTTGCTGCAGATACAACCTGCTTTGGAGATACATCCATGTAGTCCATTCTGTCACGTGACATGACCGTGTTTTCACCGCGGAAACGGGAAACAATATCTTCATCAAGGAAAGAACCGTCATCAGCTAGGCGTGCGTTCGCCTGAGCGACTACATAGTTATCCTCTTCATCTGCTGTCAGATAATCAATTCGTGCAGTTACTTTGCCGGTCTCCGGGTCAACGCGTCTGTACGGCGTTTCAATGAAACCGAAACGGTTCACTTTTGCATACGAAGACAGAGAGTTGATCAGACCGATGTTCGGTCCCTCAGGAGTTTCAATCGGACACATGCGGCCGTAGTGGGAGTAGTGAACGTCACGGACTTCAAAGCCTGCGCGCTCACGCGTCAAACCACCGGGTCCAAGTGCAGATAGACGGCGTTTATGCGTTAATTCAGCAAGCGGATTCGTCTGATCCATGAACTGGGAAAGCTGAGAGCTTCCGAAGAACTCTTTAATGGATGCAATAACAGGACGAATGTTAATAAGCTGCTGAGGTGTAATTGTATTTGTATCCTGAATCGACATTCTCTCGCGGACAACACGCTCCATACGGGAAAGTCCAATTCGGAATTGGTTTTGAAGGAGTTCTCCTACAGAACGAAGACGGCGGTTCCCAAGATGGTCGATGTCGTCTGTATCCCCTACTCCATGCAGCAGGTTGAAGAAGTAGCTGATAGAAGAAAGGATATCTGCAGGCGTGATGTTTTTCACATTTTCTTCAACATAAGCATTGCTGATTACGTTAATGACTTTTTCGCCTTCTTGATCGATTGGAGCATAGATTTTAACGGACTGAAGCGTCACATCTTCTTCTACTACTCCGCCTGATGGCGTGATGGTTTTAAAGCCGACGCCGCTCTCAAGATTCGGAATGATCCGGTCAAGTGTGCGTCTATCAATTAACGTATCTTTTTCTGCAATGATTTCGCCAGTTTCAGGGTCTACTAACGTTTCAGCAAGACGCTGGTTGAACAGGCGGTTTTTAATGTGAAGCTTTTTATTGATTTTGTAGCGTCCGACACTCGCAAGGTCATAGCGCTTCGGATCAAAGAAACGGGAATCCAGAAGGCTTTTTGCATTATCGACAGTCGGCGGCTCGCCCGGGCGCAGACGCTCGTAGATTTCAAGAAGAGCTTTCTCTGTGCTCTCTGTGTTGTCTTTATCAAGCGTATTGCGAAGGTACTCGTTTTCTCCGAAAAGATCAACGATTTCCTGATCAGAACCAAAGCCGAGAGCGCGCAAAAGAACCGTTACCGGCAGTTTCCGAGTGCGATCAATGCGCACATATGCAACATCTTTAGCATCTGTTTCGTACTCTAACCAGGCACCACGGTTTGGAATAACAGTAGCAGTAAAGCCTTTTTTACCATTTTTATCGACTTTTCCGCTGTAATAAACACTCGGTGAACGAACAAGCTGTGATACGATAACGCGCTCGGCGCCGTTGATCACGAACGTGCCTGTCTCAGTCATCAATGGGAAGTCACCCATGAATACATCCTGATCTTTCACTTCACCAGTTTCCTTGTTAATTAAACGCACCTTTACACGAAGCGGTGCAGAATAGGTAACATCGCGCTCTTTGGATTCCTCTACTGAATATTTAGGATCACCTAAACTGTAATCGATAAATTCCAGCGAGAGGTTACCAGTGAAGTCCTCAATTGGAGAGATGTCCGTGAACATTTCTCTGAGGCCCTCATCAAGAAACCACTGATAGGAAGCGGTTTGAATCTCGATAAGGTTTGGTAATTCTAACACTTCACTAATGCGTGCATAACTTCTGCGTTGGCGGTGTCGTCCATACTGAACTAGTTGACCTGTCAACTGCTTCACCCCTCAAATCAAGCGTAATAGAACTTGTAATATGTATCCGCAAATGAATCTAGCAGCTGCCAATACACATACAAGGAGAAAACAAAAATAAAAAGGTCTCTATAATTAGAAAACCACTTTTGTCAAACGTGCTATTGATTTTAACATCTTTTCCATTTGTCCTATATTTATACATTTCAATCAAAAAAATAGAGACTCCTGGAATATATATATTGGCATTTTATAATGTTAACATAGGCAAAAATTCGAGTCAATCTTTTTCTGCCCTGATAATATAGTAGCCTTTATCCTTTTTGACTGCAGCGACATCTTTAAACATTTCAGAAAGCTTGGCCATAGCAGACGGGGCACCTTGCTTTTTCTGAATAACCACCCATAGCTCTCCTCCCGGACAAAGAGAATGATAGCTTTTTTCAAAAATCTCGTGCACTGTTTTTTTCCCTGCACGGATCGGCGGGTTGGTAAGGATAGCCGCGTATTTTTTTGAAGGATCAACATTTTCAAAAAGATTGCTTGTGCGGATACGGACATTTTTGACACCGTTCGCCTCTGCATTTTCTTTTGCAAGCTGGACTGCTCTTTCATTGATGTCAATCATATCAACTGTGCGGTCGCCGAACTCCTTCGCAAGTGCAATTCCGATCGGCCCGTAGCCGCAGCCGACATCAAGCAGATCACCATCTGTTTTTGGCAGAGCAAATGTATTGATCAGCAGTCTTGATCCAAAGTCCACTTCGTTTTTGGAAAATACGCCGCGATCGCTTTGAAAATGAAAGGAATTCCCTCTTAACGTATATGTCCATGACTTACGGTCACTCAGAGCTTCCGGCTGCTGTGAATAGTAGTGATTTGTCATCTTTTCCCCTCCATGTTAAAGGAGTATACCTAAACAGGCAATCATTAATACCTGCACGTTCAGACTTGCTGTCAAACGTGAAAAAAAAGCCCGCTGTTATTTCAAGCGAGCTTTGTCTTTTCAGGAATTACTTAACTTCTACAGAAGCGCCAACTTCTTCAAGTTTGCCTTTGATTTCTTCAGCTTCTTCTTTAGCGATTCCTTCTTTGATAGCTTTTGGAGTGTTGTCAACTAGTTCTTTAGCTTCTTTCAAGCCAAGGCCAGTGATTTCACGTACAACTTTGATAACTTTGATTTTTTGTGCACCAGCGCTAGCAAGTACCACGTCAAATTCTGTTTGCTCAGCAGCAGCTTCGCCGCCAGCAGCGCCACCAGCCATTGCTACAGGAGCAGCTGCAGTTACGCCAAATTCTTCTTCGATTGCTTTAACTAAGTCGTTAAGTTCTAAAACAGTCATTTCTTTAACTGCTTCAATGATTTGTTCTTTAGTCATTGTATATTTCCTCCTTATAAACCTATTAGTTTTTTGTTTTGGTACGGGTGGATCAGATTAAGCTCCCTGCTCTTCCTTTTGATCTGCAACTGCTTTAGCAGCAAGTGCAAGATTGCGCATTGGAGCTTGAAGTACGCTAAGCAACATAGAAAGCAAGCCTTCGCGTGATGGAAGATCTGCAAGAGCTTTAATTTGCTCTACTGTCGCAATGTTTCCTTCGATTACACCTGCTTTGATTTCTAACGCGTCATGCTTTTTAGCAAAGTCGTTAAGAATCTTAGCCGGAGCAACTACGTCGTCGTTACTGAATGCAATTGCATTTGGGCCTGTAAGGGCGTCATTAAGACCAGTAAGTTCAACATTTTCAACTGCGCGGCGAGTCATTGTGTTTTTGTAAACTTTGAACTCGATGCCAGCATCACGAAGAGTTTTACGAAGTTCTGTTACTTCTGCAACTGTTAAACCGCGGTAGTCAACAACGATTGTCGTTTTGCTTTCGCGAAACTTAGCCGTAATGTCTTCTACGATGGATTTTTTTGTATCGATAGCGCTGCTCATTGGTACACCTCCTGTAAGAATTAAGATTCCGCACTTATACCGTTCGGTTTCTTTCTTATCAAAAGAAATGCCTCCATGTCAGACATGGAGGCAGTATATATACAAGCGATCTAATGACTAGTTCACATATATACACCTCGGCAGGGAATTAAGCATGGGTAGCACCTGCTGTCTACGGTATAAATGAAGTTATTTAGTTAAACAACATTTTTGATTATATATAAAGGTGACTGAGATGTCAACTATTATTTAACGCCGAAGCTTGAAGCATCAACTTTAACGCCAGGTCCCATAGTAGAAGCAACAGCAACGTTCTTCATGTAAGTACCTTTTGCAGCAGCTGGCTTAGCTTTTAGAAGTGTTTCGAAGATTGTTGTGAAGTTCTCAACAAGCTTGCTGTCTTCGAAAGAAACTTTACCGATTGGCACGTGGATGTTTCCAGCTTTGTCAACGCGGTATTCAACTTTACCGGCTTTGATTTCTTTTACCGCTTTGTCAACGTCAAAAGAAACTGTTCCAGTTTTAGGGTTTGGCATTAAGCCTTTTGGTCCAAGGACGCGTCCAAGTTTACCAACTTCACCCATCATGTCAGGAGTAGCTACGATTACATCAAATTCGAACCAGCCTTGCTGGATTTTGTTGATGTAGTCAGCATCGCCAACATAGTCAGCTCCGGCAGCTTCTGCTTCCTTCGCTTTTTCGCCTTTAGCGAATACAAGTACGCGCTGAGTTTTGCCCGTTCCGTTTGGAAGAACAACTGCACCGCGGATTTGCTGATCGTTTTTACGTGGATCAACGCCTAAACGGAATGCAACTTCAACTGTTGCATCGAATTTAGCTGTGTTTGTTTTCTTTACAAGTTCAATTGCATCTTGAACTCCGTAAGCTTGAGCACGGTCTACTAATTTAGCAGCTTCAACGTACTTTTTACCTCTTTTAGCCATTATAGATTTCCTCCTTAGTGGTTTTAGCGGAATAACCTCCCACGAATAAAGGTTGCGAAAAGCAACTCGCAACCCCCCTAAAACAAAAACAACAATTAGTCTTCGATGACGATACCCATGCTGCGTGCAGTACCTTCAACCATACGCATAGCTGATTCAACATTTGCTGCATTTAAGTCAGGCATTTTTGTTTCAGCAATTTCACGTACTTTATCACGCTTAACTGTTGCTACTTTATTACGGTTTGGTTCACCAGAACCAGACTCAATACCGGCTGCTTTCTTAAGCAATACTGCAGCAGGCGGAGTTTTTGTAATAAATGTAAATGAACGGTCTTCAAATACCGTAATTTCAACAGGAATGATAAGTCCAGCCTGATCAGCTGTACGAGCGTTAAACTCCTTACAGAATCCCATGATGTTAACACCAGCTTGACCCAATGCAGGACCAACCGGCGGCGCTGGATTAGCTTTACCAGCAGGAATTTGCAACTTAACCATTTTAATTACTTTTTTAGCCACGAGACACACCTCCTTAAGTCCGTGATGTGGTAATAGGGTTTGTACCCTCCCACTCATGTCGTCATTCTTTATATGAATGATAGAAAATAATCAAGTTTTATGCCCCGCAGAGCGAGACATACTGACTTATGAAATATTATCACTTTTCGTTTTCGAATTCAAGTTTTTTTCTTATAATTTATCAACTTGAGAAAATTCCAGCTCAACCGGCGTTTCGCGGCCGAACATGTTGACAAGCACTTTCACTTTGCCTTTATCCTTGTCAATCTCTTCAATTGATCCGGTAAAGTTGGCAAAAGGACCGTCTATTACTTTGACAGACTCTTTCAGTTCAAAGTCCACTTCAATGCGTTTTTCTTCCATGCCCATATGCTTAAGGATCGTTACAACCTCTTCAGGAAGAAGCGGCGTCGGCTTAGAGCCTGATCCTGCTGATCCTACGAAACCTGTAACACCAGGCGTATTGCGGACAACGTACCATGAATCGTCCGTCATGACGATCTCAACAAGCACATATCCAGGGAATACTTTTTTCTTTGTTACTTTCTTTTTGCCGTTTTTGAAATCTGTTTCTTCTTCTTCCGGAACGATGACGCGGAAGATTTTATCCTGCATGCCCATTGATTCTACACGCTTTTCAAGATTGGCCTTAACCTTATTCTCGTAACCGGAATAAGTGTGGACTACATACCAGTTTTTCTCCATCTTCTATAGGACGACTTGTCCATTCCCTCCCTGCATTTTGACTCTTATATTGCACTCTGCGGTTAGTTTCTTCTGCTGACTGTTATTTTTAAACAATGAAAAAACCCGTCGAACGGGTTTTTGCGGAAAAATAATATTCTCTATTATAGCACGATTTTCTATCTATTATTCAATAAAATAAAACGAAATCAAAAACAGACGCTTTATTTTTAAGATACAAGGCGGATCAGCGATGAAATTCCGTAGTCGATGATGGCAAAAAAGACAACTGCAAAAGCTACTGTCGCAATAACCGTAATTGTATAGCGCGTCAGTTCTTTGCTTTTTGGCCAGCTTACCTTTTTCATTTCACGGGATACATCTTTGAAAAAATTAACAATACGCTGCATGTACATTACCTCCAAGAGAATTCAGAAAGCCTGTCATAGAAATATAGAATCATGTGATGAGTGCTACTTTGTTTCACGGTGGTCCGTATGTGCGCTGCAAGCTTTACAAAATTTCTTGAATTCTAAACGCTCTTCTGTGCTTGACGTGTTTTTCATCGTTGTGTAGTTTCTGCTTCCACAGTCTGTGCAAGCCATAGATACTTTCTTACGCATTTCGACACCTTCCGCTAGTCCTGCTTTTTTCTATAAAAATGTACCACACGCAGGGAACCTGCGTCAATCTCGCCTGACAGGTTTTACAAATTGATTTCGCGCAGTTCCAGATACCTCTCAAGCTTGCGTTTTACACGCTGAAGGGCGTTATCGATTGATTTCACATGGCGGTTAAGCTCCTCTGAAATCTCCTGATAGCTTTTGCCGTCCAGGTAAAGCACTAGTACTTTCCGTTCGAGATCGCTCAGCAGCTCTCCCATTTTCGTTTCTATATCATCAAATTCTTCCTGATTAATAATCAGTTCTTCCGGATCCATGACTTTAGCCCCGGATATGACATCCATAAGCGTCCGGTCAGATTCTTCGTCATAAATAGGCTTGTCCAGAGAAACGTATGAGTTAAGAGGAATATGTTTTTGACGGGTAGCGGTCTTAATAGCGGTAATAATCTGGCGAGTGATGCACAGCTCTGCAAAAGCTTTGAACGATGTAAGCTTGTCCTCTCTGAAATCCCGGATTGCTTTATATAATCCGATCATCCCTTCCTGGATAATATCTTCTCTGTCAGCCCCTATTAAAAAATAGGATCTTGCTTTAGCTCTGACAAAATTGCGGTACTTGGTGATTAAAAAATCCAGAGCATCGCTGTTCCCGTTATGAACAAGCTCAACAACCTGTTCATCCAGTAGAGCATGAAAATCTTCTTTGCTGAGTTTGCCCATGCTGAAATGTGTGTTCATGCCGATCCCCCCGACCGCACAATAGATAGAAATATTATACAGTATGCATTTTGAAAGCGTCAACAGCCTAGAAGCCGCCTCTGCGCCATTTTTCAAACAATTTCAACATATCATCTGTTATCGGAATTTTTGACTGGGGACTGTTTACTTTAATTTTTTCAACCCGCTTTTGTATTCTCTTTTCAATGGCTTCCACTTCATTCAGAAGCTCTCTTGCTGATTTGCGGAGGGCTCCCTGGCCAAAAATGGCCCATTGTTCAGTGAAATCTGATGTTGCCACATGAATCTGTGTTTTAATGTTGCTCAGAGAGATGGCTAATTTTTCGATCCTCTCATCCGCTGTTTCATTTTCTCTTGTATAGATAACTTCCACTCTGTGGTTTTTTTGTTTTTTCTCAATGCCCTTCACTTGATGGGCATCGAAAACAACAATCACTCTGTATCCGGTGTACGCTTGATATTCTGCCATTTTTTGAATAAGAACCTCTCTAGCCTCTGCGAGATTCTCTTTTTTCAATGATTGAAGATTCGCCCATGCACCGATGATGTTATATCCGTCAACAAGGAGGATATCCATTGTCTATTCTCCTAAAGGCTGACGCTTTCTGTAGACCTCATACATCAGGAGGCCTGCTGCTACTGAAGCATTAAGAGATGTGACCCGGCCAGCCATCGGCAAGTTGACCAGAAAATCACATTTTTCTTTGATGAGTCTTCCCATCCCTTTTCCTTCACTGCCTATAACAAGTCCAATCGGCATTTTGCCGTCCATGGAACGGTAATCATCCGAGCCTTTCGCGTCTGTTCCCACAATCCACACGCCCCGCTCCTTAAGTTCCTCGATTGTTCTCGCAAGGTTTGTCACTCTTGCAACCGGGATATACTCAATCGCACCTGTTGATAATTTTGCTACTGTTGTTGTCAGTCCTACCGCTCTCCGCTTCGGAATGATAATGCCGTGAGCGCCTGTTGCATCAGCCGTTCTCATGATAGAGCCGAGATTATGAGGGTCCTCGATTTCATCAAGAATCAAGATAAACGGCGCTTCGCCTTTATCAGCAGCAGCCTTCAGGATATCGTCGACTTCGGCATATTCATAGGCAGCCACCTGTGCGACAACTCCCTGATGGTTCCCTTCTGCCATCTGATCAATTTTTTTCTTCGGAACAGTTTGGATGGTGATGCCTTTTTCTTTTGCAAGCTGGGCGATCTGCTGGGCCTGTCCCTTTACTGAGTTCTCGGCCATCCAGATCTTGTAGACATTGCGCGTTGACTTTAGTGCTTCAATGACCGTATTGCGGCCAATAATGTATTCTTCTGCCATCCTTACTTCCTCCCTTCGTTTTCTATCAGTTCAAAAGAAGCTTCAATAATTTCCGAGAGGCGCTCTTCCCTCTTCTCAAGGTGAAGATAGCCAATCAGCGCTTCAAATGCTGTGCTGTATCTGTACGTTTGAACATCTGTATTTTTTGGCACCGTGCCTGATTTTGCATTTCTTCCCCGGCGGATAATCGCCATTTCTTCTTCACTGAACGCTTCCTTTTTTGAAAGCTCGTGCAGAACGGCTGCCTGGGCTTTTGCAGAAACATAGGTCGTTGAAAGCTTATGCAGCTGGTTTGGGCGCACCTGTCCTTTTGCAAGGAGGTGATGCCTTACAAAAACCTCGTAAATGGCATCACCGATATACGCAAGCGCCAGACTGTTCATTTGTTTTGAATTTGGTACTTCCTCTAAGCGAAGCATGCTTACCCTCTTTTCCATCTCGTTCCTTGAGGCGTATCTTCAAGAATGATATTCATCTCTTTCAATTTATCGCGGATTTCATCAGACAGCTTGAAGTTTCTGTCTTTTCTGGCCTGTATTCGCTGCTCAATCAATTCTTCGATTTCGGCGTCAAGAAGATCCTGGCTGCCAAACCGGAGTCCAAGCACGGCTCCAAGCTCGTCAAATGCATCAGTAAAGGCCGTAATAACTTCCGCGGACGTATTTTTCTCCTGCAGGTAATAGTTTGCCTGTCTTGAGAGTTCAAACAGAACAGAAATGGCATTTGCGGTATTGAAGTCATCGTCCATTGCCTGTTTGAAAAGATTCCGTTGTTCTGCAATGATGTCCAGCCATTTTTGATTATCATCCGTCAACTCAGAGCTGCTTTTCGCTCTGTGCTGCAGGTTTGCATAAGACGTTTGCAGGCGGTCAAACGCATTCTTCGTGCTTTCAAGCAGATCGACCGAATAATTGATTGGGTGGCGGTAGTGAACAGACAGCATAAACATCCGCAAAACCTGGGGATCATGCTCTTTAATAATGTCGTGCACCAGGACGAAGTTGCCAAGTGATTTGGACATTTTTTCGTTGTTAATATTAATATACCCATTATGAAGCCAGTAGTTAGCAAACGGCTTCTCTGTCAATGCTTCCGATTGGGCGATCTCATTCTCATGGTGAGGAAATGTAAGGTCCTGTCCGCCTGCATGAATATCAATGGTATCCCCGAAATGGTTGTGGACCATCGCAGAGCATTCGATATGCCAGCCCGGACGTCCTTTTCCCCAAGGGCTATCCCACGAAATTTCTCCCGGTTTAGCAGCTTTCCAAAGAGCAAAATCCAGGGCATCCTGCTTCTTGTCTCCCGCTTCAATTCTTGCGCCTACCCGAAGCTCATCAACAGACTGATGGGAAAGTTTACCGTAATCTTTGAAAGCTCTAGTGCGGTAATAAACATCACCCTCAGCTTCATAGGCAAATCCTTTTTCAACGAGCGCTTTAATAAAATCAATAATAATATCCATGCTTTCTGTTACGCGAGGGTGAGCATCTGCACGGTCACATCCAAGCGCCGTGACATCTTCGAAATACGCCTCGATGAACCGTTCAGCAATCGCCGGAACTTCTTCTCCAAGCTCATTTGCTGCTTTAATCAGCTTATCGTCCACATCTGTAAAATTGGACACATAATTAACGTCATACCCGCTGTATTCAAGGTATTTGCGGACTGTATCATAGACGATCGCAGGACGGGCATTTCCTATATGGATATAGTTATAAACCGTTGGTCCGCACACATACATTTTTACCTTTCCTTCTTCAAGGGGCTTAAAGGTTTCTTTTTGTCTGGTTAGCGTATTGTATAACTTGATGGTCATCTTGACTCTTCCCTTCTTTCAATTGTGCGATTTCTTCTTTCAGGCTTATGAGCTCTGCCTCAAGTTCCTTGAACCTGTCTGCCACGGGATCCGGCAGATTACAGTGGTCCATATCCTGATTAATCCGCTTGCCGTTTCGGATCACGACCTTGCCCGGAATGCCGACAACTGTTGAATGATCCGGCACATCACGAAGCACGACAGACCCCGCCCCGATTTTGGAATAAGCACCAACCGTGATGGAGCCAAGCACTTTAGCACCTGTCGCAATCAAAGCATTGTCCAGTATGGTCGGATGCCTTTTACCCTTCTCTTTTCCGGTTCCGCCAAGAGTCACCCCCTGGAAAACCGTTACGTTATCGCCGATTTCGCACGTCTCGCCAATTACAACTCCCATGCCGTGATCGATGAAAAACCGCCTTCCGATCTTTGCACCCGGGTGAATTTCAATGCCCGTGAAAAATCTGCTTACTTGTGAAATGACTCTTGCGATAAAAAACATGTTCCGTTTGAAAAACGCATGTGCGAGCCGGTGAGCCCATATTGCATGCAGTCCTGAATAAGTAAGTATCACTTCCAGATACGATCTTGCAGCCGGATCCTGTTCAAAAACGACCTCTATGTCTTCTTTCAGCATTTTAAACATTGTATTCCCCCCAAACCTTCCCCTTATTTTGTCCTTTAATCCAATTGTGAAACAGCCTATAAAAAAAGCGCCTCTGTCCTAATAGACAGAGACGCTTTGATGCGCGGTTCCACTCTGTTTAAACAGGCGGTTAAAAGCCTGTTTCAACTTTGGCTCCTTTAACGGGGAGCATACGCTTTTATTTACTGCTTCAAACGAAGGTTCAATAAAAGACTCAAAGGTGCATTTCAAGACGGTTGTCGCATAAACCTCTTTCACCGGCGAGGTTCTCTCTGGAATGGAAACGGCGTCTCTACTTCTCCTTCTCAACGTGTTTCAATGTATTACACATACTATATTACATTTCAGGCAAAAAGTTAACTGTTCGCACTTTTTAATCTTGCTAATATCGTTTCTTTACCAAGAAGTTCGATTGCCTGCGGCAGGTCCGGCCCATGAGTCTGGCCAGTTGTTGCCACGCGGATCGGCATAAACAGATTTTTGCCTTTATGGCCTGTTGATTTCTGCACAGCCTTCGTTGCGGCTTTAATGCCTTCAGCCGTGAACGCTTCAAGCTTATCAAGCTCTTCTGCGAATGCTGTCAGCACTTCAGGCACCTGCTCTTCGTCAAGCACATTGCGCGCTTCGCGGTTATAGGTAATTTCCTCTTTAAAGAAAAGCTCGGTCAATTCTGTGATTTCTGCGCCATAGCTGATTTTATCCTGATGAAGGACAATCAGTTTGCGGGCCCAGTCAAGCTCTTCTGCAGATGCCGAATCAGATACTTTTCCTGCTTTTACAAGGTGCGGAAGAGTCAATTCAACAAGCTGATCCGCATCAAGCTGTTTGACATACTGATTGTTCATCCACAGCAATTTCTGTGTATCAAAAACTGCCGGCGATTTAGACAGCCTTGCAGGATCAAAGATCTCTGCAAACTGAGCTTTGGTGAACATTTCTTCTTCTCCGCCCGGAGACCAGCCAAGCAGCCCGATAAAGTTGAAAAGAGCCTGCGGCAGATAGCCGAGTTCTTTATACTGTTCAATAAACTGGATGATTGATTCATCACGCTTGCTGAGTTTTTTGCGGTTCTCGTTAACAATCAGCGTCATATGGCCGAAAACAGGAATGTCCCATCCGAACGCATTGAAGATCATGATCTGTTTCGGTGTATTGGAGATGTGGTCTTCTCCGCGAAGGATATGCGTCATCTTCATAAGGTGGTCATCAACTGCTACAGCAAAGTTGTAAGTCGGCGTACCGTCTTTTTTAACAATGACAAAATCGCCGATGCCGTCTGTTTCAAATGAAATCTCTTCTTTCACGATGTCATTGAACGTGATGACTTCTCCCTTTGGCACGCGGAAGCGGATGCTCGGCATTCTTCCTTCAGCTTCAAGCTTCTGCTGATCCTCAGGTGTCAGGTTTGCACATTTGCCTGAGTATTGCGGGGTCTCACCGCGCTCAGTCTGTTCTTCCCGCTCCTGCTCAAGCTCTTCTTCTGTGCAGTAGCATTTGTACGCTTTTCCTTCTGCAAGCAGCTGATCGTAATATTTTTTATAAAGATCGTTGCGCTCTGATTGTCTGTACGGGCCGTATTCTCCGCCGGTATCAACGCTTTCGTCCCAGTCAATGCCAAGCCATTTCAAGTATCTCAGCTGACTTTCTTCGCCGCCTGCAATGTTTCGCTTTTTATCAGTATCTTCAATACGGATAATAAACTTTCCGCCGGTATTGCGCGCATAAAGGTAATTAAACAGCGCTGTCCGGGCATTGCCGATATGTAAATGTCCAGTCGGACTTGGAGCGTATCGCACTCTTACTTCGTTTGTCATATCTGTACCTCCGTTAATCTCTAACATCTGTTCCATTTTATCATTAAAAACAGGGTGTCCAAAAGCTTGTCCGGGATTTTATTTTTTCACAATCAGAACAGAAGCCTGTGACGCAATTCCTTCTCCGCGTCCGGTGAAGCCAAGCTGTTCGGTCGTTGTCGCCTTCACATTCACCTGGTCTGCATCAGCTTCCAGAAGTTCTGCAATCCGTTCTCTCATTTGATCAATATAGGGAGCCATCTTCGGTTTTTGGGCAATAATCGTACAATCAATGTTGCCGAGGACATAGCCCTTTTCTTTTACAAGCTGCCAGACATGCTGAAGCAGCTTGGCAGAATCAGCATCCTTAAACTCAGGGTCTGTGTCCGGAAAATGCTTTCCGATATCGCCTGCCGCGATTGCTCCAAGGCACGCGTCTGCCACTGTGTGAAGAAGCACATCTGCATCAGAATGGCCGAGAAGGCCTTTTTCATATGGAATCTCAATGCCTCCAATGATGAGGGGGCGTCCCTCTGTCAGCTGGTGCACATCAAAACCCTGTCCAATTCTAAACATTCCTTATTCCCCTCTCTCACTCTCAAGTATCGCTTTTGCCATCAGCAGATCATCCGGCGTAGTCAGTTTAATATTTGTATAGTCTCCTTCAATGACAAGAACCTTGTGGCCGCTTCTCTCCATCAGGCTTGCATCATCTGTTCCAAGAAATGCTGCAGCGGACGCTTTTTTATGCGCCGCAAGAATGTCAGAAAGACGAAAAGCCTGTGGGGTCTGTACGGCCCACAAGCTAGAACGTTCAACGGTTTCAATCACTTCACTGTTCATGACACGTTTAATCGTATCCTTCACAGGGACTGCAACGGTTGCAGCTCCATTTTCATATGCTGCTTTTACGAGCTTTGAAATGACGTGTTTTTTTATAAACGGCCTTGCACCGTCATGCACGAGGATAATATCCGAGGCCGCCGCTTTCAGTCCGTTATAGACGCTGTGCTGTCTCTCATTGCCTCCGCTGACCATCTTTTTGATTTTTGTCAGGCCTGAGCGTGCGGCCATTTCTTCAAAAAGAGCCCGTTCATCCGGATTGATGACAAGAAGGATGCCTGTGCATGCAGGATCTTTCTCAAAAACCGTTAATGTATGCACAATGACCGGTTTTCCTTCAAGCTCAATAAACTGTTTGTTTTTGCCCGCTTTCATCCGTTTTCCTTGTCCGGCGGCAGGAATAATGACTTCATAGTTCATTTGTCTGCTCCCCTACAACGCTTTTTCAAGCAGCTTAGGCTTTGCGAAAATCATTCTTCCGGCAGAAGTCTGAAGAACGCTCGTCACGATGACGTCAATGTTTTTGCCGATATAGTTACGGCCCTCTTCCACAACGATCATCGTGCCGTCATCGAGATAGGCTACGCCCTGATTGTGCTCTTTTCCATCCTTGATGACAAGAACTTTCATTTCTTCCCCTGGCAGGACAACCGGCTTGACGGCATTCGCCAGATCATTGATGTTCAGCACTCCGACTCCCTGAAGTTCGCACACTTTGTTTAAATTAAAGTCATTTGTGACAACAACACCTGATGTGAGCTTGGCAAGCTTCACAAGCTTGCTGTCCACTTCCTGAATCTCTTCAAAATCGCCCTCATAAATCTCGACTTTAATAGAGAGCTCTTTTTGAATGCGGTTCAGAATATCAAGGCCTCTCCGGCCGCGGTTCCGTTTCAGGGCATCTGAAGAATCAGCGATATGCTGAAGCTCTTCCAGCACAAAGTGAGGAATGACAATCGTGCCCTCCAAAAATCCGGTCTGGCAGATGTCCGCAATTCTCCCGTCAATAATGACGCTTGTATCAAGAATTTTGAGCTTCGTGCTCTCAGTCTCCGCTTCTTCTTCACCCGCTCCTTTTTTCTTTCCGATTTTTCCGGAAATCGAAAACAGGCTGATCAGTTCTTCCTTGCGCTTAAATCCAACCTGAAAACCAAGGTAGCCAAGCAGCAGGGTCAGAAAGATCGGTATGATTGTGCTGAACACCTGATACTGAATGTCTTTAAACGGAATAACATTAACAATAAGAAAGGCAATTATAAGTCCGACAATCAATCCCAAACTACCGAAAAGAACATCCGTCACAGGTGCCTTTACCAATGATTCTTCCAGAAGCTTAACCCAGTTAACGACATAATCTACAAGCCAGAATGTGGCTATATAAAATAATATTGCTCCTAAAATGGCCAGAGCATATGGTGAATTAATAAAAGGTATGTCCTGCAGGCTTAACAATTTCATCAGCTGCGGCATAAAAAAGATACCCAGCGTTCCTCCAAGGAAAAGGAAAAAGATCTGCACAATTCGTTTTAACATACCCCCACCTCCTTCTCTTATCTATTATAATCACTTTCTCCCGTTTAAAACGGTGAAAACGCGAATTTCCGGAACCTGTAAACAGATTGAAATGTAATGAGAATCATATCATTTCCGAAAAATGAAAAACAAGAATAATATAACCTAAATCATGATGATTAAAACGTTTGAGGAGAAAGATTCATAAAAAGTTCGTTATATCTGACGGTCTATCAGCAGCTGCTCCTGAAGTCTGCGGAGACCTTCTTTTATCTTTTTCGCCCTTACCTCGCCAATTCCATCCACCTCATCAAGCTGTTCTACGGTTGCGCGCGTAATAAGTTTCAGATTTGAGAATTTGTTCACCAAATTTTCAATAATGACAGGCGGGAGCCTCGGGATCTTCTTAAGCACTCTGTATCCTCTCGGCATGACAAGGTCATCAGGGTTTGTGAAATGGGCCGAATAGCCGAGCAGGCGCAGAAGGACCATATCATCCATCAGTTCTGTATTCGTCAGCACCTGAAATTGCTCGAGCACGTATTTAGGATCAAGTGTTTTATCGAAGCAATAGTCTTTAATGACAAGCGCTGCCTCTTCCTCGATATCTGAAAGCAGTTCATTCAGCTGCAGCCTGATAAGATGCCCTTCTGTGCCAAGCTCATTAATATAATTCAGGATCTCGTTTTTAATCCGCAGAACCATCTCAATCCTGTGAATCACCTGCAGAAGCTCATCAAATGTGACAAGCTCTTCAAATTCCAGCGCCCCAAGGTTGATGATGGACTGATCAAGCACCGTTCTGTACTTTTCAAGAGTCTGAATCGCCTGATTCGCTTTTGTTAAAATGACACCAATATCTCTCAGTGCGTAACGGAGCTCCCCGTAGTAGAGGGTGATGACGTTCCTTCTCTGGGAAATGGCCACAACCAGGTTACCTGTCTGTTTTGCCACCCTCTCCGCCGTACGGTGGCGCATGCCCGTTTCACTTGAACTGATAAAAGCATTCGGAACGAGCTGGGCATTGGCATAAAGAATTTTATTTCCCGAATCACTTAGGATAATCGCTCCGTCCATTTTAGCCAGTTCATATAAATGAGCGGGAGAGAAAGCGGAGTTTATGTAGAATCCGCCATCCACTAGTTCTTTTACTTTGTCGCTGAAGCCAACGACAATCAGTCCCCCTGTTTTTGCGCGCAAAACATTTTCAATGCCTGCTCTTAAGGGAGTTCCGGGCGCAATAAACTGCAGAATTTCCTTCATGCTCTTTTCGTTTGTTTTTTTCTCTTTCTCATTCACATTGCTACCCTCCCAGTGTGATTTGCAGGGCTTCTGCGACGTTTTTCACACCCACTGCCTCTATGCCATGCGGAACTGTCCAACCGCCTATATTTGCCTCTGGAATGATCGCACGCCTGAACCCGAGCTTGGCTGCTTCCATGACGCGCTGCTCAATTCTCGAAACGCGCCTTACTTCGCCTGTAAGCCCTACTTCTCCAATAATAATATCTGTTGCTTTTGAAGGCGCATCCTTAAAGCTTGAAGCAATGCTTACAGCCACTGCAAGATCAATAGCAGGCTCATCAAGCTTTACTCCGCCGGCCACTTTTAAATAGGCATCCTGATTCTGCAGCAGCAAACCGACTCTCTTTTCAAGCACAGCCATCAGAAGCGGCACCCGGTTATGGTCGATTCCTGTTGCCATTCTTCTCGGGTTGCCGAAGCTTGTCGGTGAAATCAGCGCCTGAATCTCAACAAGTACCGGTCTTGTCCCTTCCATGGAAGCTACAACGGTAGAGCCTGCTGCCCCTTTGGAACGTTCCTCAAGGAAGATCTCAGACGGATTCAGAACCTCTTCAAGCCCGCTTTCCTTCATTTCAAAAATACCCATCTCATTTGTTGACCCAAAACGGTTTTTCACTGCTCTTAGTATCCGGTACGTATGATGGCGCTCTCCTTCAAAATACAGGACAGTGTCCACCATGTGCTCAAGAATTCTCGGACCGGCAATTGACCCTTCCTTTGTTACATGTCCGACAATGAAGATGGCGATGCCTTTCGTTTTTGCAAGTCTCATAAGTTCTGCCGTACATTCCCGGACCTGCGAGACACTTCCAGGTGCTGAGGTAATGTCACTCTGAAACACCGTCTGAATGGAATCAACAATCACAAAAGCCGGATTTGTATCATCAATTGCCTTAGCGATATATTCCATATCCGTTTCAGCAAGTACAAGCAGTTTATCAGATTTAACACCTAGGCGGTCAGCCCTCATTTTCGTCTGCTTGACCGACTCTTCTCCCGATATGTAAAGAACATCGTTTCCATTATCGGCAAGCTGTGAGGAAACCTGAAGCAAAAGCGTTGATTTTCCAATTCCGGGGTCTCCTCCTATCAGGACAAGGGAACCTTTTACAATCCCGCTGCCGAGAACACGGTTAAATTCTTTGAGGTTGGTTTTAATGCGCGGTTCCTGAGACGTTTCAATGTTTGTAATAGGTGAAGGTTTGTTTGCGGTCTGACCCGGAGCAGAGTGTGCAAAGGCCACTCTCCTGTTTGCCGTTCCTGTTTTTACAACTTCTTCTGTCATCGTATTCCATGCTCCACAGCCAGGGCATTTCCCCATCCATTTTGGGGACTCATATCCGCACTCAAGGCACATGAATTTCGATTTTGTTTTAGCCATACATTCTGTCCTTCCTTACTAGATTACCTTTTTAAAAAGAGAATCGGTAGATTCAGTGTGTTTGCTCTAAGAAACGAAATCGAGGCATACGTGAAAAATGTATGCCTCATGATTGTTTCGCTTCTGATGATTATTTGATTTTCTCCGCTTCAGCTTCTGAAGAACTTTTTACAGTAAATTCTCCCTCTGTCACATCGAGCACAACTTTCTGGCCTTTTTCGATCGTGCCTTTAAGCAGCTCTTCAGACAGGCGGTCTTCAACATGCTTCTGGATCGCCCTTCTCAGCGGACGGGCACCGTACTCAGGATCAAATCCTTCATCGGCTATTTTCTCCTGTGCAGCATCTGTCAGTTCAAGCACAAGGTCCTGTTCGGCAAGACGTTTCATCAGCTGATCAGCCATAAGAGTAACAATCTCTTTAATGTGTTTCTTCTCAAGAGAGTGGAACACGATAATTTCATCTATACGGTTCAGGAACTCAGGTCTGAATGCTTTTTTCAGCTCATTCATAACCTTGCCCTTCATATCCTTGTAATCCTGCGCCTCATCCTGCACGTTAAAGCCAACGTACTTGTTGCGCTTCAGTTCGCTTGCGCCGACATTCGACGTCATGATTAAAATGGTATTTCTGAAATCGACCGTTCTTCCTTTAGAATCTGTTAATCGTCCGTCTTCAAGCACCTGAAGAAGAATGTTGAAAACATCAGGGTGAGCTTTTTCAA
This sequence comes from Metabacillus mesotrionivorans, assembly GCF_052171315.1. NCBI lineage: Bacteria > Bacillati > Bacillota > Bacilli > Caryophanales > Bacillaceae > Metabacillus > Metabacillus mesotrionivorans. Next base: position 54,125 of record NZ_JBQMFF010000012.1, read on the forward strand.
TTTCATCGAGAAGAACAACAGAATACGGCTTTCTGCGTACTTTTTCAGTCAGCTGTCCGCCTTCTTCATACCCGACATATCCCGGAGGGGAACCAACAAGTCTTGATGTGGAGTGCTTCTCCATATATTCGGACATATCAATCCGGATCATGGCATCCTCATCGCCGAAGATGGATTCTGCAAGTGCTCTTGCAAGCTCTGTTTTACCTACGCCTGTAGGGCCGAGGAAAACAAATGACCCAATCGGGCGCTTCGGATCTTTAAGCCCTGCTCTTGCGCGGCGCACAGCCTTTGCAACAGCTACAACGGCTTCATCCTGGCCAATCACGCGGTTATGAAGAATCTGCTCCATGTTCAGCAGCTTATCTGTTTCTGTCTGGGCAAGGCGTGAGACAGGAATTCCAGTCCAGCTCGCAACAACCATTGCGATATCATCCACTGTCACTTCCGAATTTTCCTGACCCTGTTTTTCTTTCCATGTTTTCTTCGTTTCCTCGAGCTGCTCGCGCAGACGCTGCTCTGTATCACGGAGAGAAGCCGCTTTTTCAAATTCCTGGCTTTGAACAGATGCATCTTTTTCCTTGCGCACTTCCTCAAGCTTCATTTCAAGCTCTTTTAAGTTCGGAGGAGTTGTAAACGAACGGAGGCGAACCTTCGAACCGGCTTCATCAATTAAATCGATTGCTTTATCCGGAAGGAAACGGTCTGAGATATAGCGGTCTGAAAGCTTAACCGCTGCATCAATTGCCTCATCCGTGATGGATACTCTGTGATGAGCTTCATAACGGTCGCGAAGCCCTTTTAAAATCTGGATGCTTTCATCAGCTGTCGGCTCATCAACCTGAATCGGCTGGAAGCGTCGTTCGAGAGCTGCATCCTTTTCAATATATTTGCGGTACTCATCAAGCGTAGTGGCCCCGATGCACTGAAGTTCTCCCCTTGCAAGCGACGGCTTAAGGATGTTGGAAGCATCAATTGCCCCCTCAGCGCCTCCTGCACCGATCAGTGTATGAAGTTCGTCGATAAACAGGATAATGTTGCCTGCCTGGCGAATTTCATCCATCACTTTTTTCAGACGGTCTTCAAATTCACCGCGGTATTTCGTGCCGGCAACAACAGTCCCCATATCAAGTGTCATAACACGCTTGTCGCGGAGGATCTCCGGTACTTCATTGTTCACAATCTGCTGGGCAAGGCCTTCTGCGATTGCCGTTTTACCGACACCAGGCTCCCCGATTAAAACAGGATTGTTTTTCGTTCTGCGGCTTAAAACTTCAATGACCCTTTGGATTTCTTTGCTTCGGCCAATGACAGGGTCAAGACTGCCTTCGCGTGCAATGGCCGTCAGATCGCGTGCCAGACTGTCCAGAGTCGGCGTATTGGCATTGTTCATAGATCCGCTCTGGTGGCCTGAGCCGGACTCATTGCTGCCAAGCAGCTGGAGCACTTGCTGGCGTGCTTTATTTAAGCTTACACCGAGGTTATTAAGCACCCGTGCAGCCACACCTTCACCTTCGCGGATAAGACCCAAAAGAATGTGCTCTGTGCCTACGTATGAATGTCCAAGCTTTCTTGCTTCATCCATGGAAAGCTCAATCACCTTTTTAGCTCGGGGAGTGTAGTGTATCGTCTGTGAAATTTCCTGTCCTCTGCCGATGAGGCTCTCTACTTCTTTTTGAATTTTATCTGATCCAAGGCCAAGAGCTGTCAGCGCTTTGGCAGCGATGCCCTCACCTTCTCTTACAAGACCGAGAAGAATATGCTCTGTGCCGATATTGTTATGTCCAAGACGGACGGCTTCCTCTTGTGCTAATGCAAGAACCTTCTGAGCGCGTTCAGTAAATCTTCCAAACATCATCCTTCATCATCCTCCATCCTTCTGACCATTTCTAGGTTTAGTCTTTCTCTGATTAATGAAGCTCTTCTTATGTCCCGTTCATCCGGGCGCAATGCTCCTCCGGAATACTGCTGGAGAAATCCCGGCTGAGTCAGGATCATCAGCTCATTTAAAATATTTCTGGAAATATCTTTGATGATATTTAAATCAATTCCCAGTCTCACATCTGATAAACATTTAGCTGCTTCTTTGGATTCAATGATCCTGCTGTATGTCAGCGTGCCCAGGGATCTGAACACACGGTCCTCAAGCGGCACCTGCGACGTTTTATATAAAGCTTCCCGTGCAGAGCGCTCTTTTTCAATCAGCTGGTGCACCACACTCAGCAGATCTTCTGCAATATCATCCTCAGACTTGCCGAGAGTAATCTGATTGGAAATCTGAAAGATGTTACCTAATGCTTCGCTGCCTTCCCCGTAAATTCCTCTAACAACCAGACCTAATTGATTAATAGCCGGAATAATTCTGTTCATCTGCTGTGTGAGCACAAGAGCCGGCAAGTGCATCATCACCGATGCCCTCAGCCCTGTTCCCACATTTGTCGGGCAGCTGGTTAAGTATCCTATTTGTTCATCAAACGCATAGTCAACCGAACCTTCCATCCAGTCATCAAGCCTGCTCGCTGCTTTTAAAGCTTCTTTCAGCTGCAGACCGGGATACAGACACTGAATGCGAATATGATCCTCTTCATTCAGCATGATGCTGACCTCTTCATTCTCAGACAGCAAACATGCGCCGAACGAAGAATCCTCTGCTAAATTCGGACTGATTAAATGCTTCTCAACGAGCACCCTTTTTTGAATAGGCTGCAAATCATCCATGCGGAGCATTTCAAGCTTGCCGATCTCATCTACGCTCTTATCCGCAAACGTCTCTTCAAAAAGAGAGAGAATATCCTGCAGCTCTTCATTCGAAGCAAAAGTCGGAAACCTGTACTTCTCAATGTTTCTTGCCAGTCTGACACGGCTGCTGAGAACAATGTCTGAATCAGGCCCATCCTTGCTCATCCAGGCACTCATCGCCTGGTTAATAAACTGCTGAAGTGACATATCAGGATTCACCTCCTCTGGAACTTTTTAACGAAAGTTCAAGCGAACGGATCTCATCCCGGATTTCAGCAGCCTTTTCAAACTCTTCCTGCTGAATTTGCTCTTTTAGATTCTGTTTTAATAACTCTATTCGTTTGCGGATGTGAATGCTACCGCCAATTCGCTCTGGAATCTTTCCAGCATGCACCGTATTGCCGCTGTGGACTCTTCTCAGAATCGGGTTAATTTGATCTTTAAACGTCCGGTAGCACTCGGAACAACCGAACCGTCCCACTTTTGTAAACTGCTGAAACGTCATCTCGCAGCCGGGACACTGCAGAACTTCATTTTTTTTAAAAACATCCTGCTTTGATGCGGAAACGGATGAATCCATGTTCAAAAGGCCTGCCAGCAAGTTATTAATAGAAAATCCTTTGCTGCTGTCAATGAACATGGAACTGTTGTTCTGAGCACATTTATCACAAATATGAACCTCAGTTTTTTCGCCGTTCACAACCTTCGTAAAATGAAATGTTGCCGGTCTCTCCTTGCATTCCTGGCATATCAAGTCTGTCACCTGCTCTCATCGGTATTTCAAGGAAGTCAGCATGGCCTTTATCATTCTTGCCCGCAATTCATCCCTGTGCGGCAGTTCAATATATAAAACGGACCTGTCAATCACACTCAGCATGATTTTTGCTTCCCGTTCTGAAATGACATCTTCACTTACAAGCCTTAATATGAGATCTTCAGCAGATGACTGAGAGATCCGCCTGTCGATAATGCCCATGATCTGATCAATTAAATGCGCAGCATCATTCGATTTCACTTTTATAATCCGAATGTAGCCGCCGCCTCCCCTTTTGCTCTCTACGATATATCCTCGTTCAATCGTAAAACGGGTATTGATGACATAATTGATTTGTGAGGGCACACACTGAAACTTATCCGCAATTTCACTTCTTTTGATTTCGACGATTTCCTTGCCGCTCGTCGTAAGCACCTGCTTCAAATACTGTTCAATGACATCCGAGATGTTCCGCACTCCGCCTCCCCCTAACTTGACTTTGACTATATTTGACTTTAACACTAATATAAAACGAACGTACCATTTTTTCAACTCATAACTGCTCATCTATCTATTTCCATTATTAACGGCAGTGAAACGTTTTTAAACAGAATTTGCCGTATTATTTTAAATGGGAAGAGTAATGAAAGGAAGGTGGAGGAAGGATAATACTTTATGTATACGTCAGCAATCGGTAATAATGAGCTGTTTTTCTGACCGGGATCCATTAAACGCAGCTTTTCTGCATAAGAATAAAAGTGCATGCGGCAAGGCATGATTAGATTGGTGGATAAGAGTTAGGCGGGAATTGCTATGGTATTCAGGTGCATGCTTGCCCTGTGAGGTTGTTTTTCGGTTTTGGAGGGTATGTGATCGGGGCTTTGCTTACCCTCTGATATCGTTTTTCGGTTTAACAGGGTACGATTGAAGCATTTGCTTACCCTCCGATATCGTTTTACAGTTTACCAGGGTACGATTCAAGCGGTTGTTTGTACTATGTCCCCCCTGATTTCCTTCTGAACAACAAAAAAGACAGCATCTCTGCTGTCCTTTTTTCTGCGTGCCTGGCAACGT
>NZ_JBQMFF010000013.1:0-56444 GCF_052171315.1 Metabacillus mesotrionivorans
ACGTTGCCAGGCACGCAATTAGAAGGAACAGCAGAGATGCTGTTCTTTTTTCGTGTTTATAAAAACAGATTCCTTAAACCCGGGAGGGTTTGGGAAGGGTAAGCAAATGCTTCAATCGCACCCTCCAAAACCGTAAAACGATAACGGAGGGTAAGCAACCGCCTGAATCGTACCCTGTAAAACCGTAAATCGATATTAGAGGGTAAGCAACCGCTTGAATTGTACCCTGGTAAACTGTAAAACGATAACGGAGGGTAAGCAACCGCCTGAATCGTACCCTGTAAAACCGTAAATCGATATTAGAGGGTAAGCAACCGCCTGAATCGTACCCTGTAAAACCGTAAATCGATATTAGAGGGTAAGCAAATACTTCAATCGTACCCTCCAAATCCGTAAATCGATAACAGAGGGTAAGAAAAGACCTAAATGAAAGCAAGTAGATCCTGCATGTTCTATAAAATAAGAACGCCTCCCCTGCAGCCCGGTTATTTTATATAGACATACACGATTTGGGCTCACCGGCATACAATGGGAGAGGGAATGAGTATTCGAAATTTTGTATACAACAGTGGATCTGTGGCAAAACTGCTTGTATGGAGGTGGAGAACTGTGAATTCGGAAGATGTGAAGAAACCGGCTGGGGAAACGTGTATTATATGCGATACAGAAAAGGTGAAGGGAATTCATCTCTATACAAGTTTTGTTTGTACAGATTGCGAGACTGATATGATTCAGACAGAAACGGAAGATCCCAAGTACGCCTATTACGTTGATAAACTGCGGAGGGTGAAAACACCGCCGCTCTATTCTTAAGCTGCCGTCACAGGCGGCTTTTTTGTTTTATGCTCATTGGAAGTCCATGTTTTTTCTCAGGCGCAAGCGTCCGCAAAACAGACTGGACCGAATCTTCCTGCCAGGTCTGTCAGACCTGACTCCGGCGCTTGCGCTTTTTTCGGCGGGCTTCTATTGATATAATGGCAATAAGACATAATAAAGGACGGTTTGGTTAGATGGCAGCACCGCTGTATGAAGCATTAAAGAAGCATGAGCTTCAAAACCCGGTTTCGTTTCATGTGCCGGGGCATAAGTATGGAAAAGTTTTTCCTGAGGACGCTGCAGGAGATTTCAGGGGCGTTCTCAGGCTTGATGCCACGGAGATCACGGGACTTGATGACCTTCATGATCCAAGCGGCCCCATAATGGAGGCGCAGAGGCTGGCTGCTGAGCTGTATCAGGCAGATGAAACATTTTTCCTTGTGAACGGGTCAACTTCCGGGAATTTGGCGATGATTATGGCTTGCTGTGAGCCTGGAAAGCCTGTTTTGGTTCAGCGCAATAGCCACAAGTCAATCATTAATGCCATCAGGCTCTCCGGGGCAAAGCCGGTATTTCTATCACCAAGGATGGACGAAGCGTACGGTGTTCCCTCCTATGTGGAGACAGAGACGGTGAAAGAAGCTGTAAAAAGGTTTCCGGAGGCAAAAGCACTCATTTTGACAAATCCGAATTACTACGGCATCACTGCAGACCTCAGAGAAGCGGTGGAACTTGCTCACAGGGAAGGAATTCCTGTTTTGGTGGATGAAGCTCATGGCGCTCACTTCGTTCCCGGCATGCCATTCCCCGCTTCTTCAATTGAAGCAGGGGCTGACGCTGTTGTTCAGTCCGCTCATAAAACGCTTCCTGCGATGACAATGGGGTCATTCCTCCATGTGAATGGCGGGCTGATTAATCGTGACAGGCTTTCATACTATCTGTCTGTTTTTCAAAGCAGCAGCCCTTCTTACCCTATTATGGCCTCGCTTGATTTAGCAAGAGAGTATATGGAGAAGCTTGTTTTATCCAAAGATGCGGATGAAATCTTGCAAGCAGTGGACGTCTTTAAAAAAAGCGTGGAGGCCAACAAAGAGGTTGAAATTGTCACGACAATGGATAATCGAGCAATCATCGATCCTTTAAAACTGACAATCAGGTCTGCAGCCGGGCTTTCAGGGTTTGAGCTTCAGCGCCGCCTTGAAGAGCAGGGAGTCTATACTGAACTTGCAGATATTCAAAATGTTCTTCTTGTTTTGCCTCTCAGCAGCAATCAGGCAGATTCATTCCTCTTTTCTTCTGATAAGGGCGATGAGGGAAGAATTCCATTTGATCCGCTTTTATATAAGGAAGAAAATCAAAAAATCAGTATGCTTCCCCTATCGTACGGGGAATTAAATGGGTATAGTAAAGAAGTCGCGTCATTTGAGGATGCAGCCGGGCTGTTAAGCGGAGAGGCTGTTATTCCGTATCCGCCGGGTATTCCTCTTTTAATGGAAGGGGAAATTATAACGGAGGAGCATGTGAGGCAGATCAGAACATTAATGGCTTGCAAAGCGCGCTTTCAGGGCGGACAGGCGTTGAAAGATGAACAGCTTGCTGTTTATATACAGAAAAGGTGATTGTAGTGAAAGGGACGTTTATTACATTTGAAGGGCCCGAGGGAGCAGGTAAAACAACTGTTCTGCAAAAGGTTCATGAGGAGTTTAACCAAAAAGGCATTGAGGCTGTTTTTACAAGAGAACCCGGAGGAATCCGGATTGCCGAACAGATCCGTGAAGTGATTTTAAATAAAGAAAATACGGAGATGGATGCAAGAACAGAAGCGCTGCTATACGCAGCTGCCAGAAGACAGCATATGGTCGAAAAAGTCATTCCGGCATTAAATGAAGGAAAGCTGATCATCTGCGACCGTTTCATTGACAGTTCTCTTGCTTATCAGGGATATGCGCGCGGGATTGGCACAGAAGAGGTTTACTCCATCAATCTATTTGCCATTGACGGGGTCATGCCTGATCTTACGGTTTACTTTGATATCGCTCCTGAACGCGGTTTGATGAGGATCAGCGGCAATGACGGCCGTGAAGTGAACCGGCTTGATCTTGAAAAGATGGATTTTCATGAGAAAGTTCAGGAAGGGTATAAACAAACGATAGAAAGATTTCCGGACCGGATCAAAGTGATCAACGCCGATCAGAGTCTTGAAGATGTGTGCCGGGACGTAATGGAAGTTTTAATTCCTTATTTAAAGTGAACGCTGATATAATGGGAATACAATTACCATAAATGAAACAATGCTTTATAGAAAGATAGCTGTTAAACTAGAAGGAGGCATAAATGATGAAAATGATCATTGCGGTTGTACAGGACCAGGACAGCAATAAGCTGTCGAGTGCATTGGTTGAACATAATTTCAGAGCGACAAAGCTTGCATCAACCGGCGGTTTTTTAAAATCGGGGAACACAACGTTCATGATTGGGACAGAAGATGCCCGGGTTGAGAAGGCATTGTCTGTCATCAGGGAAAATTGCCAGTCAAGAGAACAGCTGGTGGCACCCGTCTCTCCAATGGGAGGAAATGCGGATTCCTATGTCCCTTATCCTGTTGAAGTAGAGGTCGGCGGAGCGACGGTGTTTGTTCTTCCGATTGAACAGTTTCACCATTTTTAAGGTGACGATATGAAAATTAATCAGGATCTCCGCACAGCGCCGGATAAACGAAATGCAGGCCCTATGCCTTCCGGTGCAGGCCGGCCGTTTTCCGAGCTTGTGCAAAAACAGGAGACGAAGCTGCATCTGCATCAGCTGAACGGAATGCTTGCAAGTGTGGAGGAAGCCGGCCGCCGTGTAGCCAAGTCCCGCAATATGAGGGACCTTGCGCGGTACAAATCCCTTGTAAAGCGGATGATGAAAGAAGCTGTAGAATACGGACTGCAGCTGAAACAGTCTTCAAGTTTTGATTTCACCGGCAGCAGCAGAAATCATACAACCGTAATGGAAATTGACCGGCAGCTGATTGAACTGACAGAGGCTTTGCTTCAGGAGGAGCAATCCTCCATTGACATACTGGCAAAAATAGGCGAAATTAAAGGCCTTTTAATGAACCTTTATACGTAAAGAGTGATAGAAATGACGATGAGCACATGGAATGATTTAGAAGAGTACCAGCCCAGAGTCCTTAAACTGCTTGGAAACAGCTTTGAGAAGAACCGCCTTGCTCACGCGTACCTTTTTGAAGGGAAAAAAGGGACCGGGAAAAAGGAAGTGAGTCTTCTTCTAGCCAGAAGTTATTTTTGTGAAAAACCGGACGGGCATAAGCCGTGTGAGACATGCAGAAACTGCAAGCGCATCCATTCCGGAAACCATCCTGATCTGCATCTGGTGGAGCCGGATGGACTATCGATAAAAAAATGGCAGATTCAAAGTCTTCAGGAAGAGTTTACAAAAACAGGGGTAGAATCAAACAAAAAGCTGTATATCATCTCCCACGCTGATAAAATGACGGCAAATGCCGCAAACAGCCTGCTTAAATTCCTGGAGGAGCCAAACGCGGACACGATGGCCATTCTTTTGACCGAACAAGTGCATCAGATGCTTGACACCATTCTCTCAAGATGCCAGACGCTGACTTTCATGCCTCTCCCCGTCTCAGCCATTGAAAAGGAGCTGCTAAAGCAGGATGTGCCTGCTAATTATGCAAGACTCGCTGCAAGAATGACCAACAGTTCTGAAAAAGCGCTCGAATTAAGTCGAGATGATTGGTTTGCACAGGCAAGACGTGTAGTGATAAAATTGTATGAAGTGATCGTTAAGCGAAATGGACAGGCGTTCGTCCAGGTTCAAACGCAATGGGTGCCTTTTTTCGCTGAAAAAGAACAGCAGGACATGGCTTTTGACTTGCTTTTATATGTATATAAAGACATTCTTTCCATCCAAATAGGCAATACAGATCATGTTATCTATCAAGATCTGCTTCCACAGTTAGAACAGCATGCCATTCAAGTATCCAGACAAAAGATCCTTGAAAAAATCACTTCTATATTAGAAGCAAAAAAAAGACTCCAGATGAATGTGAGTCCACAATTACTGATGGAGCAATTGGTTTTATCTTTGCAGGAGGGATAGAATTGTACGATGTAGTGGGTGTCCGCTTTAAAAAAGCGGGTAAAATATATTATTTCGACCCGAATGGGCTTCAAATAGAAAATGAAGATTTTGTGATTGTCGAAACAGTAAGAGGCGTTGAGTTCGGCAAAGTCGTCATTCATAAAAAGCAGGTTGGAGAGAATGACATCGTTCTTCCTCTGAAAAAAGTGCTGAGGGTGGCTGATGCAAAAGACCGCCTGATCGTAGATGAAAACCACCATGCAGCAAAAGAGGCGTATGAGGTCTGCCAGCATAAGGTGACAGAGCATCGGCTTGATATGAAGCTTGTAGATGTTGAGTATACATTTGACCGGAACAAGGTTATTTTTTATTTCACAGCAGATGGCCGCGTGGACTTCAGGGAGCTTGTAAAGGATCTAGCGGCTATTTTCAAAACGCGCATCGAACTGCGCCAGATTGGCGTCAGAGATGAGGCGAAGATGCTTGGAGGCATCGGACCCTGCGGGAGAATGCTTTGCTGCTCCACATTCCTTGGCGATTTTGAACCAGTTTCCATCAAGATGGCGAAAGATCAGAACCTTTCGCTCAATCCAACAAAAATTTCCGGCTTGTGCGGAAGGCTTATGTGCTGCCTGAAATATGAAAATGATGAATATGAATCTGCCAAAGAACAGCTTCCTGATATCGGTGAGTCAATCGGCACGCCGATAGGCACAGGAAAAGTAGTCGGGTTAAATATATTGGAACGGGTTTTGCAGGTTGAACTTTCAGAAAAAGACCGCGTGGTTGAATTTACTTGGGAAGAATTAATGAAAGAAGGCGCTGTTCCAATGAAATCCACAGATTGATGAGGTGGAACAAGTGGATAAAAAAGAAATCTTTGAATCTGTAAGCAGCATGGAAGAACAAATCGGTTCCCTGTACAGACAGCTTGGAGAGCTGAAGCATCACCTTGGCGGCCTGCTTGAGGAGAATCATCATCTTCAGATTGAAAATGATAACCTCCGGAGACGCCTGAATGCAACAGCAGCTGCAGCAGATCAAAAGAAGCAGATGAAACAGCATACAGATAAACAGGGAATGGATTCAAAGATTGTGGACATTGGAGAGGGCTATGATAACCTGGCCCGTCTCTATCAGGAAGGTTTCCATATATGCAATGTTCACTATGGAAGTGTCCGCAAAGACGGAGACTGTTTGTTCTGTCTTTCCTTTCTTAATAAGAAATAACCGGGCTTTCCTGCGAGGGGAAGCTTTTTTTAAGGTCTGAAAAGAAATATTCTGAACGGATTTGTTCTTGTTAAGGATATTATAATGAATGTAAGGATATGGATAGTATATCCTCGGCAAGCGTAAGCGCCTAGATCCTCTGTCAGAACAAATCCGGCAAAAAAGGCGGGACCCGGACTTTTCTGCCGGATTCTTATCTGCCTGTCGGAGCGGGCCTTGGCACTTGCGCTTTTGTTGATATTTATATAGAAAGAAAGGATTTTACGATGGTCGATTTAACAGGAGATGAGCGTTTGGATTACCTTCTGGCTGAGGATTTAAGGATTGTGCAGAGTCCGTCTGTTTTTGCCTTCAGTTTAGATGCGGTTCTTCTATCCAAGTTTGCTTATATGCCGATTCAAAAAGGGAAAGTGCTGGATTTATGCTCAGGGAATGCCGTGATTCCGCTGCTGCTTTCGACAAGATCTAAAGCAGACATTACCGGTGTTGAAATTCAGGAGCGGCTTTTTCAAATGGCTGAAAAAAGCATTGCCTATAATAACCTCCAGAATCAAATCACGATGATTCACGGTGATTTAAAGGATATGCCGGGCGTACTTGGCCACGGAAAATTTGATGTCATCACGTGCAACCCGCCTTATTTTAAAACGCCGAAGAAGGATGAACAAAATCAGAATGAATATTTAGCGATTGCGCGGCACGAAATTCTCTGCACGCTTGAGGATGTCATTTGCGCGACCAGCAAGCTTGCCCGAATGGGTGCAAAGATCGCCTTTGTTCACCGGCCTGGCAGACTGCTTGAAATTACGGAGCTTATGAAAAAATACAAAATCGAGCCGAAACGGATTCAGCTCGTATATCCTAAGCAGGGAAAAGAGGCAAATACCCTGCTGATAGAAGGAATTAAAGGCGGACAGCCGGATTTAAAGATTCTTCCTCCGCTTTTTGTTTACAATCAGAACAATGAATACACAGATGAAGTGAAAGAGATCCTGTATGGAAAGCAATAGCACTCATTTTTTCTATGTGCTTGAGTGCCGGGACGGAAGTTATTATGCAGGCTATACGAATGATCTTGCCGCCCGCCTGGAGAAGCATAATGCCGGAAAGGGTGCCAAGTATACACGGGCGAGAGGCCCTGTGAAGCTCCTTTATGCGAAGCAATTTTCCTCAAAAAGGCCGGCGATGAGGGCGGAATATGCTTTTAAACAGCTCCCGAGGAGAAAGAAGGAAGAGTTTCTTGCTGATCCTGAACGCTTTACAGCTTGGGATTTCTGGCAGGGAGAGGATGATGAAGATGCAGGAACAGAAAAGCTTTAATGCGGACACAGAGTGGGGCTCGCTCTACCTTGTGCCAACGCCGATCGGCAATCTGGAGGATATGACCTTCCGCGCCGTTTCCATTTTGAAAGAAGTGGATGTGATTGCTGCAGAGGATACACGGGAGTCTAAAAAACTCTGCAATCATTTTGAGATTGGCACACAGCTGATCAGCTATCATGAACATAATAAAGAATCAAGCGGCTTTAAAATTCTGGAACTAATGAAACAGGGAAAAAATGTAGCGCTTGTCAGCGATGCTGGCATGCCGATTATCTCGGACCCCGGAAGCAAGCTTGTGGAAGATATCCTTGCTGAAGGCGGAAAGGTGATCCCTCTTCCCGGTGCAAATGCAGCACTTACAGCACTTGTGGCATCAGGCATAACTCCCCAGCCCTTTTACTTTTTCGGTTTTTTGGACAGGCAGAAAAAAGAAAAGAAAAAACAGCTGGAAGCTTTGGCAAACCGGACGGAAACGATGATTTTTTATGAATCTCCGCACAGGCTGAAAGAAACACTTGCCGCAATGGCGGAGATTCTGGGAGAACGCCGTATCTGTCTTTCTAGAGAGCTCACAAAACGATTTGAAGAATTCATCAGAGGGACAATACCTGAAGCTGTGAAGTGGGCTGAGGAAAACCAGATCCGCGGAGAGTTCTGTCTAATTGTGGAGGGACAGGATATCAACAGCATCCCTGCTGAAGATGAGTGGTGGGATTCTCTGTCGCTTGAAGAGCATGTTGCGCATTATGTGAACGAGGGAATGTCATCGAAAGAGGCAATCAAACAGGTTTCAAAGGAGCGGAATGTTCCGAAGAGAGATGTGTATCAGTCTTATCACGTTGAATAGGATAAAAAAAGACCTGGCGGATTTCCGCCAGGTCTTTCGTACTTATTTTACTAAGTTGCTTTGGATTTCTTTAAGGATCTGCTCTGCACCTTCACGGCTTAGAACTAATTTTCCGTTGCCAAGAGTGAAGTTATCGTCAGATACTTCGCCAGTTACAGCGCAAGTCATGTTTGGTTTATATTTTTTAAGGATAATTCTTTCATCATCCACATAGATTTCAAGAGCGTCTTTTTCAGCGATTCCAAGTGTGCGGCGCAATTCGATCGGAATTACCACTCGGCCAAGCTCGTCAACTTTACGTACAATACCTGTAGATTTCATATTTTGTTCTCCTCCCAATAATAAAGGTTCTATATGTGTTTTTTCTTAAACTTCGTCATAATTCGACAAAATCTTCATCCTCATAAGCATAACAGTGTTTCCAATAAACGTCAATCAGAAACTATTCAATAGGCTGCGAAAATAAGTGAAAGTTTCGTGAACCTCTACAGCCTTAGCGGTATTAAGATATATACCCGTCAAAAAAGGAAAATAAACGCATAAAAGGGAATATATAATTATACATAGAATAGTATTAATTCAAAATATTGTTAACTATATTATAACGATTGTTCGACAAGAATCAACAAAAATTATTCATTAGGAAACATTTGGCATAATTATGCCACTCATACTATTCCTTGGGGTCTTTGTTTTTTTGTCCATAGAAGGTATATTTTCTTGATATTAAAGGCTAAGATGGTATCATAAAGAGTATAATTCGATTGAAAATCTATTAAGGATAAGCGCTCTCGTCCATTGGGCGGGGGCTTTTTCCAGAAATAAGAATATATAGATGCGCATTGCCGGCATCAGACGCCTGCGCTTTTCTTATCTCTATCCTAGAGACAGTCACCATTACCGGGAGGGAAACCGATGGAAGATCAGAGAAAATCGTTCTACCTTACAACACCTATTTATTATCCAAGCGGAAAGCTTCATATTGGACATGCATATACAACCGTTGCCGGTGATGCAATGGCCCGCTATAAACGCATGCGCGGATTCGACGTCATGTATCTGACAGGAACAGATGAGCACGGCCAGAAAATACAGCGTAAAGCAGAAGAAATCGGCGTCACTCCACAAAAGTATGTCGATGACATTGTCAGCGGAATTAAAGATCTGTGGAGCAAGCTCGACATTTCTTATGACGATTTTATTCGAACGACTCAGGACCGCCATAAAGAAATTGTAGAGAAAGTGTTTGCGCAGCTGCTTGAGCAGGGCGATATCTATCTTGACCAATACGAAGGATGGTACTGTACGCCTTGTGAGTCCTTCTTTACGGAAAGACAGCTTGAAAACGGCAACTGCCCTGACTGCGGACGTCCTGTTGAAAAAGTAAAGGAAGAGTCCTATTTCTTTAAAATGAGCAAATATGCAGACCGTCTTCTTGCGTACTACGAAGAAAATCCGGAATTCATTCAGCCTGAATCACGCAAAAATGAAATGATCAACAATTTCATTAAGCCCGGCCTTGAGGATCTTGCTGTTTCCCGTACGACATTTGACTGGGGAGTGAAGGTTCCCGGTGATCCGAAGCACGTCATATATGTATGGATTGACGCTCTTTCCAACTATATAACTGCTCTTGGATACGGGACAGAAAACGATGAAAAGTACCGGAAATACTGGCCGGCGGATGTTCACCTCGTCGGCAAGGAAATTGTCCGCTTCCACACGATTTATTGGCCGATCATGCTGATGGCCCTCGATTTGCCGCTGCCAAAGAAAGTGTTCGCACACGGCTGGCTGCTGATGAAAGACGGTAAAATGTCCAAATCAAAAGGCAATGTTGTGGATCCGGTCACGCTTATTGACCGATATGGCCTTGATGCTCTCCGCTACTACTTGCTTAGAGAAGTGCCTTTTGGCTCTGACGGTGTTTTCACTCCGGAAGGATTTATCGAAAGAGTGAATTATGACCTTGCTAATGACTTAGGGAACCTGCTGAACAGAACGGTTGCCATGATTCAGAAATACTTTGACGGCGAAATTCCTGCCTACAGCGGAGCGCAAACCGAATTTGACGGCACGCTTGCTGCATTCAGCGGGGAAACGATTAAGAAGTATGAAGAAGCGATGGAAAAGATGGAATTCTCGATTGCACTTAATGCGCTATGGCAATTTATCAGCAGAACAAATAAATACATTGATGAAACACAGCCATGGGTTCTGGCAAAAGATGAGGAAAACCGCGGTAAATTAGGTTCAGTGATGGTGCATTTAGCTGAGTCTCTCCGCATCTCTGCCATTTTGCTGAAGCCGTTTTTGACCAAAACACCTGAAAAGATGTTCGAACAGCTTGGCATTTCGGATGCTTCCCTGAAGGAATGGGACAGCCTGTCCTCATTCGGCAGCATCCCACAGGTGAAGGTTGCAAAAGGAGTTCCGATCTTCCCTCGTTTAGAGGTTGAAGAAGAGGTTGCCTATATTAAAGAACAGATGCAGGGTACGGCTCCTGAACCAGCTGAGGAAGCTAAAAAAGAAGAACAAGCAGAAACGGCACCGGAAATAACGTTTGATGAGTTTATGAAGGTTGAAATGCGTGTAGCTGAAGTCATCCATGCAGAGCCTGTAAAAAAAGCAGACCGTCTGCTCAAGCTGCAGCTTGATCTTGGCTCGGAAAAAAGACAGGTTGTATCAGGGATTGCAAAAAGCTATCAGCCTGACCAGCTTGTAGGGAAGAAAGTTATCTGTATTACAAACCTTAAACCGGTTAAGCTTCGCGGAGAGCTGTCACAGGGAATGATTCTTGCCGGCGGCGGAGAAGGAAACTTGTCGCTTGCTACTGTCGATTCAAGTCTTCCAAATGGTACAATTATTAAATAAAAAAGAGAAAAAAAGAGGTGTTTCACGTGTAACAATCGGGGATAACGCCTCTTTTTTTCTGTTTCAAATCGTGAAGAAAGGATGTCGAAAGATGTTATTTGATACACATGCACACTTGAACGCCATCCAGTATCAGGATGACCTTGAAGAAGTGATTGAAAGGGCGCTCCATGAAGGCGTGACCCATACTGTTGTTGTTGGCTTTGATACAGAAACGATTACAAAAGCGATTGAACTTGCCGAAGCATACGATTTTATTTATGCAGCAGTAGGCTGGCATCCGGTTGATGCGATTGATATGACGGATGCCGATTTAGAATGGATTAAAGAGCTTGCGTCTCATCCTAAAGTAGTTGCTATAGGGGAGATGGGCCTTGACTACTACTGGGACAAATCACCAAAGGATGTTCAAAAAGAGGTATTCAGAAAGCAGATTGCTCTCGCAAAGGAAGTGAATCTTCCGATCATTATCCATAACCGGGATGCAACAGCAGACGTGGTGGAGATTCTTCAGGAAGAAGGCGCGAGTGAAGTTGGCGGAATCATGCACTGTTTTACAGGAAGCCTTGAAGTGGCAAAGCAATGCATGGAGATGAATTTCTACATTTCATTCGGCGGGCCTGTCACGTTCAAAAATGCCAAAAAGCCAAAAGAGGTCGCAGCTGAAATTCCAATGGAAAGACTTTTGATCGAAACGGATTGCCCTTATTTAACCCCTCATCCGTTCAGAGGAAAACGAAATGAACCAAGCTATGTAAAGTATGTAGCGGAGCAGATTGCGGAGCTTCGCGGTATGGATTATGCGGATTTTGTAAAACAAACGTCCGACAATGCAAAGAGAATTTTCGGCATTTCTCGCTAAGGGATTTTGTCATTTTTTGCGGGAGCCTGTCCGAAAACTCACTGGAAATATGAGGTTCTACCCGTCTTCTTTTTCTCATAGGATATATTTGTCGACAAGAAATTCTTCACTTTTTGATCTTTTTTTAGCATAATAGTGTTTACGATTAGAAAAAAATGAAAAAAGTGGGTGAGGGTTGACAGCAAGATCGTTACTCTATATAATCCTCGGAGGAGAAGGAGGCGTTTTTCATAGTGATAAACCATATGAAAAAGCTGTTATCCGAAAGACTAAGCATGAACAAGATTGTCCTCGCAATTGTCAGTTTAGTCGTTTTAGCTACGGGTACCGCGTTCGCTACATTTGAAGCGACGAAGAACACCGTAACTGTCACGATGAACGGCAAAAGCGAGAAGCTCAGGACACATGCACGTACAGTAGATGAATTACTCCAAGATTTAAACATAGATAGAAAAAAAGAAGATAACGTATCACCGGAAGGCGATGCTGAAATCAAAAACAACCTGAACGTTGTTTATGAGGCTTCGAAACCTGTACAGTTAACTGTGGATGATGAGAAAAGGACAATAAGGACAACAGCCAAAACCGTAGAAGAATTTTTGAAGGAACAGAACATAAAGATTACCGGGCACGATAAGATGAATGCTTCAAAAGATACGAAGATATCAGATAATCTTAAGCTCAACATTGAGAAAGCCATACAGATTACACTAACAGTTGGAGATAAAAAACAACAAGTATGGTCAACTTCGACTACTGTCGCTGACTTTTTGAAAGACCAAAAAGTACAGGTAAATGAACTTGATAAGGTTGAACCCCAAATTCATGAAACATTGAGTGCAAATGATGCCGTAATCGTCACACGTGTAGAAAAAGTCACCGATGTAGTGGAAGAACCAGTTGCGTTTTCAGTTGTAACAAAGAATGACCAAGACATTCCTAAAGGAAAACAGGAAGTTATTAAACCTGGTTCAGAAGGCAAAGTTGCGAAACATTTTGAAGTTATGCTTGAAAATGGAAAAGAAGTGTCTAGAAAGCTGATCAAAGAAGAGACTGTAAAAGAAAGTCAGGATCGTGTAGTGGCACTGGGCACAAAAGCTGCGCCTAAACCGGCTGCAGGCAAACCGGAAACAGTGTCCAGATCTAATGATTCTGTATCCAAAGAGTTTTACGTAACATCAACAGCATACACAGCACACTGCAACGGATGTTCAGGCACAACGGCGACAGGTGTGGATTTGAGATCAAATCCAAACGCCAAGGTCATTGCCGTTGATCCGAGCGTGATTCCGCTTGGCACAAAAGTGTATGTTGAAGGCTACGGGTATGCCGTTGCCTCTGATACAGGCGGCGCTATTAAAGGGAAAAAGATTGATGTATTCTTCTCTGATAAGGGAGCAGCCTACCGATGGGGAAGAAAGACCGTTAAAATAAGAGTACTGAACTAATCATATGACGGGCAGGGGGATGTAAGTCCCTCTGTCTTTTTGTGTTTGAATGGGGTACAATTACGTTTTAACCAGACAGTGAAGCACAAATCGCTATTTATAAATTAGACGTTTGACTACTCAAAAAAGTTTCACCTTTTTGGAGGAAAATATGAAAATCAAAGAAATTATTGTAGTGGAAGGCAGAGACGATACGACGGCCATCAAACGGTCTGTTGACGCCGACACAATCGAGACGAACGGCTCTGCGGTCGGAGATGCGGTCATTGAACAGATCCGTCTTGCACAGAAGACGCGGGGAGTTATTATTTTCACAGACCCTGACTTTCCGGGTGAAAAAATACGCAAGATGGTTGCCGAACAGGTTCCCGGCTGCAAGCATGCCTTTTTGGCAAAGCCTGATGCACGGCCGAAAAACGGCAGAGGCATAGGCGTAGAGCATGCTTCAAAAGAGGCCATCAGGAACGCTCTGAAGGATGTTAAAGAAGAAATGGCGGATACCGATCCTGTCATTCATAAAAGCGATTTGCTGGCAGCGGGTCTGATCGGAGGTCCAAAAGCAAAGGACCGGAGAGAAAGACTTGGCGTGCTTTTAAAAATAGGATACACAAACGGCAAGCAGCTTGAAAAAAGACTTCATATGTTCAAGATAACAAGAGAAGCTTTTGCACAAGCTATTGAGGAGATTGTTCGGGAGGAGCAGCAGAATGATTAAAGATATTGCAACACCGGTCCGCACGAAGGCCATTTTAGAAAAGTACGGCTTTTCATTTAAAAAGAGTCTTGGGCAGAACTTTCTGATCGATCCGAATGTCCTGACAAGAATTGTTGACCATGCGGGGGTAACGGAAGAAACGGGTGTTATAGAAATCGGCCCAGGTATTGGGGCATTGACTGAGCAGCTGGCAAAGCGGGCTAAAAAAGTCGTTGCCTTTGAGATTGACCAGAGGCTGATCCCGATTTTAAAAGATACTCTGTCTCCTTATGATAACGTTTCAGTCATTCATCAGGATGTTCTCCAGGCAGATGTCAAAACGGTAATGGAAGAGCAGTTTAAAGACTGCAGGGAAGTCATGGTCGTTGCCAATCTGCCTTACTACGTAACGACTCCGATTATTATGAAGCTGCTTGAAGATCAGCTTCCATTAAAAGGCATCGTTGTTATGCTCCAAAAAGAAGTCGCAGACAGAATTGAGGCGTCTCCGTCTTCTAAAGACTACGGATCGCTTTCTATAGCAGTACAGTACTATACAGAGGCCAAAACCGTTATGACAGTGCCGAGAACAGTCTTTATGCCGCAGCCGAACGTCGACTCGGCCATCATCAGGCTGCTGCTCCGAAACGAAGCGAAAGTAACGGTAAAAGATGAGACGTTTTTCTTTAAAGTGGTCAGAGGAAGCTTTGCTCAAAGAAGAAAAACCCTGCTCAACAATTTGCAGCACTCCCTCCGAAACGGCAAAGAAAAGAAAGCCGCTATTGAAGAGGCCCTTGAGAAGGCCGGCATCGACGGCAGAAGACGGGGAGAAACACTTTCCATCGAAGAATTTGCTTTGCTCAGTGATCAGCTCATTGGGGAATTTAAGGAATAACGGCACGGTGAACCCTGCAGTCCATGAGGCTGCAGGGTTTTTCTATGTGTATGCAGCGGACTGAAGGAAGGAAGCTTCCAAATTATCACACTTTTGCTGAAATGTCATAGGCTAGAAAAGGAGTTCTAAGCACACTGATGTTTACGGACCCGGCACAGCAAGTCCTCTCTTGGTCTGTGCGGTGTCCTCTATGGGAAGGTTTCAGCGAATCGGTCATTTGGAGTGAAGAACATGCAAGTTAAAATAGGTGATATTGTAGCCCGCAAATCGTATCAGTGCGATGTCCTGTTCAGGGTCATAGATCTGAAGCAGACAGAAGACGGCAATTGGGCTGCTATTTTATACGGAGAAGAAGTACGTCTGATCGCTGATGCTCTCTGCGATGATTTAGCGGTGATCGATGACCGTGAGCGCATGGAGAGGAAAGTGCACGAAAAAGAAAAGCTTGAGCAGTCTCTCTATCTCCTGAAACAGGATTACCGGCTGCTGCAGGAGAAGAGGGAGTACCAGGCAACAGCAAACTACAGCCACAATGAGGAGTTTTTTCATCTTCCGGGAAAGGTTCTTCACCTGGACGGAGATCCGACATACTTGCAAAAGTGCCTGTCGCTTTACGAACGGGTGGGCGTTCCTGTTTTTGGCGTTCATGTAAAAGAAACAGAAATGGAAAATGTAGTGGAAGAACTGATTGAAGAATACCGGCCGAATATTCTGGTCATAACTGGCCATGATGCCTATTCAAAGCATAAAGGGCCGATCAATGACCTGAATGCTTACCGCCATTCCAAGCATTTTGTTCAAACGGTCCGCAATGCGCGGAAAGCGGTGCCCCATCTTGATCAGCTGGTCATTTTTGCCGGTGCGTGCCAGTCTCATTTTGAATCGATTATAAGAGCGGGAGCCAATTTTGCCAGTTCCCCGTCAAGAGTGAATATTCATGCGCTTGACCCTGTTTATATTGTAGCGAAAATAAGTTTTACGCCATTTTCAGAGCGAATCAACGTCTGGGATGTGCTGCGCAATACCCTGACAAGAGAAAAAGGGCTTGGCGGCATCGAAACAAAGGGAGTACTAAGAACAGGAATGCCTTATCGCAGGCACGAAGACACCAGTTCTTCGTGAGACCGCTTCTCGTGAGACAGCGGTCTTTTCCCTCTTAAATCTCTTTAAGGAAACAATTTTTCCTTTCTTTACATAAAACAAGAGAATTAGGTAAATCCTACATTGTAGAGATAGAGGGAATTTTGTTGAAAATATTTTGTTGACAGTGATCTTTCATCACTGATATAATTTAAATTTTATTTGACTTAAATTGGGCGGTAGTGTATACTGAATGTAGTGAGGTGGTTGCAATGGCAAAAACGTTAGGCGATATCAAAAACTCCCTGGAGTCCAATCTTGGCAAGCGGCTTACGCTGAAAGCAAACGGCGGCCGAAGAAAAACGATTGAACGTTCAGGTGTTCTTACAGAGACGTACCCAGCTGTTTTCGTTGTACAACTAGATCAGGATGAAAATGCATTTGAACGCGTATCATACAGTTATGCAGATGTCTTAACTGAAACCGTGCAATTAACTTTTTTTGAAGATACATCAGGTTCAGTAGCAGTTGCTGGGCAGTAGACACTCGTTTGCTGCTTTTTTTGTTGCCTTAAAAAGCGCTGTCCCGTCAATTGAAGGATATACCTGCTTGAAGCGGCACATACTAATGGTGCTGCTTTTTTATTTGTATAAAGGAAGCAGACTGCAGTCCATTACCGGGCGGCAGCAAATGCCAGAGGATAGGAGTGTTCTGTGATGGGAAGACGTCGTCAAGGAATTATGTCCGAAGAGTTTAAATACGAGCTGGCAAAGGATTTAGGGTTTTACGACACGGTCAAACAGGATGGCTGGGGGGCAATCAGATCCCGTGATGCAGGAAATATGGTAAAACGGGCAATTGAATTTGCTGAACAGCATATGGCCGGTCAGGTGAAAAAGTAACGAACTTATAAAGCCGGGGCGCATTCCGCTCCGGCTTTTTCTGCAAGAAAATCTTTTGAAATACTGAAATATCGCGCCTTATAGCGGTTTTGCCGGAAAAACCCGTTATATTCGCCTTTTTTGTGGTACAATGTGGATAATTTCAGTTCGTTAAAAGTAGGTGAAAATGTTGCGTATTTTGGAAAAAGCGCCGGCTAAAATCAACCTTTCGCTTGATGTGCTCCATAAAAGACAAGATGGATTTCATGAAGTGAAGATGATTATGACAACAATTGATTTAGCCGACCGCGTTGAACTTGTGGAACTGCCTGAAGATACGATTCAAATTATCTCCCACAACCGCTTTGTTCCGGATGATCAGCGGAACCTCGCGTATCAGGCCGCCCTGCTTCTGAAAACGAGGTACGGGGTGAAAAAGGGCGTTTCCATCTCCATCACGAAAGTCATTCCGGTCGCTGCGGGCCTTGCAGGCGGAAGCAGCGATGCGGCTGCCGCTCTAAGAGGGCTGAACCGGCTGTGGAAGCTGGGTTTAAGCCTGGACGAGCTTGCAGAGCTTGGAGCGGAAATTGGTTCTGATGTATCGTTCTGTGTATATGGCGGAACGGCCCTTGCTACAGGCCGCGGGGAAAAGATTCAGCATATTGATACCCCTCCGCACTGCTGGGTGGTGCTTGCCAAGCCGACAATCGGCGTATCAACGGCAGATGTATACCGGAACTTGAAGCTTGACTCTGTTAAACATCCTGATGTTGACGGAATGATAGAGGGAATTAAGGAGCAGGATTTTGACAAAATCTGCAGCCTTCTCGGCAATGTGCTGGAAGATGTCACGCTGAATATGTACCCTGAGGTTGCAAATATTAAAGATCAGATGAAACGCTTTGGTGCCGATGCCGTTCTGATGAGCGGAAGCGGACCCACTGTTTTCGGTCTGGTCCGCTATGAGTCAAGGCTGCACCGGGTGTATAACGGATTAAGAGGTTTCTGTGATCAGGTTTTTGCTGTGAGGTTGATTGGAGAACGGAATAGCCTTGATTAAATCCGTATATTAAGTTATATTTACTTTAAAATATTCGGATTTTGGAGGTTATTCCATGAAATTTCGTCGCAGTGGACGGCTTGTTGATATGACTTATTACTTGCTACAACATCCACATGCACTTGTTCCTTTAACTTTTTTCTCTGATCAGTACCAATCTGCCAAATCGTCCATCAGTGAGGATTTGACTATTATAAAGCAAACATTTGAACAAAGAGGCATTGGTTCTCTTTTAACGGTGCCGGGAGCAGCTGGAGGGGTAAAGTTTATCCCGAGAATCGGAGCTTCAGAAGCAAGAGAGATTATTGACGAGCTGTGCAGTCTTATGGCTAAACCCGAAAGACTGCTGCCTGGAGGGTATTTATACTTAACAGATATTCTTGGCAACCCTTCCATTGTGAACCAGATTGGAAGACTTTTCGCGTCTGTTTTCGCGGACCGGAAAATCGACCTGGTCATGACGGTTGCTACGAAGGGAATTCCTGTTGCCTATGCTGTGGCTAATCAGCTTGATGTGCCTGTTGTCATTGTCAGACGCGACAGCAAGGTAACAGAAGGTCCTACAGTCAGCATTAATTATGTCTCAGGCTCTTCAAAACGGATTCAAACGATGGTTCTCTCTAAGAGAAGCCTCAAGACAGGGTCAAATGTCCTGATCATTGATGACTTTATGAAAGCCGGCGGGACCATTAACGGAATGGTCAGCATGCTCGAGGAATTCAATGCAAATCTTGCAGGCATCGGTGTACTGGTAGAATCAGAAGGCGTTGAAGAGCGTCTGGTTGACGAGTACATATCTGTGGTCAAACTGACAGACGTTGATGTAAAGGAAAAACAGATAGAAGTTTCGGACGGGAATTATTTCCGGTTTTTAAAATAGGATTTGTAAGTTTTGCTGCTTCAGTATGGAACCGAATACTCCAGCTGCAGCGCTCAGGCTTCTCTGTCAGAACAAAATCCCCCAAAAAGGCGGGACCCGGACTTTTCGGGTGATTTCTTATCTGACTGCCGGAGCAAAACGGGCGCTTCCGCTTTTCTACGGGATGAAGAGGGCACGGAAGATCCCGCAAGCGCAGCGAGGAAGCATTCGGCACTCCCAGCGGTAATCTTGTTTCTGGAGCGGAAAGAAACGGGTACGACTTCATACCCAACATTTATGCAAAAACAGCATCATAATATATGAACTGACAGGGGAGAGGGTAAGATGAGAACAATCAATACGAAAAAGGCGCCGGCTGCCATTGGTCCATACTGCCAGGGGATCGTCATCAACGGATTATTTTACAGCTCCGGCCAGATTCCGCTTACTCCAGAAGGAGAAATGGTTACAGGCACTGTTGAAGAGCAGACTCATCAAGTTTTCTCAAACCTGAAGGCTGTCCTTGAAGAAGCGGGCGCTTCACTTGAAAGTGTCATTAAAGCCACTGTTTTCTTAAAAGATATGAATTCATTCGCCGCTTTCAATGATGTCTATGGCCAGTATTTCAGCGGGCACAAGCCTGCTCGTTCATGTGTAGAAGTTGCGAGACTTCCGAAAGATGCGCTTGTGGAGATAGAAGTTATTGCTTCTGTGAGCTAACTTACGTGCTGCTGATCGGTCTGTAAACCTTTTGTACCATGCAAACCTGATGAAGGAATTTGCAAGGGTCTACAAGACTCCATAAAATCACCTGATTTTTCAAAATATTTTTCTGTTCTTGCAGGAAATAGAAAGATTCCGTTGAATAACTTAACTAAAGTTTTTCATACAGGGAAAAGGTGGTGAACAGAATGGAAGTTACTGACGTAAGATTACGCCGCGTAAACACCGAAGGCCGCATGAGAGCGATTGCATCCATCACACTTGATCATGAATTTGTTGTTCATGACATCCGCGTTATTGATGGCAACAACGGGCTGTTTGTTGCAATGCCCAGCAAAAGAACTCCTGATGGTGAGTTCCGTGATATCGCGCATCCGATCAATTCTGGAACTCGAGGGAAAATTCAGGAAGCTGTATTAACCGAGTATCATCGTTTAGGTGAACTTGAAGTTGAATTTGAAGAAGCAGGTGCTTCTTGATTATATGAAGCTTAAAAAAGCCGGTCAGGACAGGATCCTGACCGGCTTTTTCCGTAGTACAAAAAGATTTTTCAAAATAGGGAATGCTAAAAATAACGCTTGACAGATCATGACAATTTTATGAAATATTATGTACTTTCTCATGTTTTCTTGAAATAAAGGGTTATTTGAGATATATTTTTCTATGGATAAAAAGGGATACTGGAGGCCTCGATAATGGATAACCGATACGCAGTTATTTTAGCTGCAGGACAAGGCACAAGGATGAAATCAAAGCTTTATAAAGTGCTTCATCCAGTTGGCGGCAAGCCAATGGTTCAGCACGTAGCAGATGAAGTTTCAAAACTTGATTTAAGCAAAATCGTTGCTGTAGTTGGTCACGGAGCGGAGAAAGTAAAAGATCAGCTTGGCGATACAGCGGAATATGCCCTTCAAAGTGAACAGCTTGGAACGGCTCATGCTGTTATGCAGGCTGCATCCCATCTGGAAGGCAAAGAAGGGACAACCATTGTTATTTGCGGCGATACACCGTTAATTACGGCAGATACAATGGCATCCCTGCTTGCTCATCACGCAGAAACACATGCAAAAGCAACGATTCTTACAGCTAAAGCAGATGATCCTGCAGGCTATGGACGTGTTGTGCGAAACGCTGAAGGACATGTTGAGAAGATTGTTGAACACAAAGATTCAAACGAAGAAGAACTTCTTATTACGGAAATCAACACTGGAACATACTGCTTCGACAATAAGGCTCTTTTTGACGCACTGAAAAAAGTGTCCAATGAAAATTCCCAAGGTGAATACTACCTTCCGGATGTTATTGAAATTTTAAAATCGGAAAATGAAATCATCTCGGCTTTTCAGACGGCATCTTTTGAAGAGACTCTCGGTGTTAATGACAGAGTGGCTCTTGCCCAGGCAGAACAGTTCATGAAAAAGCGCGTTAATGCGTTTCACATGAAGAATGGTGTTTCCATCATTGATCCTGACAATACGTATATCTCAAGCGATGCAGTAATCGGAAGAGATACGGTTATCTATCCAGGTTCCGTCATTTCGGGGAACACCGAAATCGGTGAAGATTCTGTTATCGGACCTCACACGGAAATCAACAACTGCAAAATCGGAGACCGGACAACGATCCGCCAGTCCGCTGCACACGACAGCGAAATTGGCCATGACGTAAACATCGGACCGTTTGCACATATCAGACCGGATTCTTCAATTGGTGACGAAGTTAAGATCGGAAACTTTGTTGAAATAAAGAAATCATCAATGGGCAAAGCGAGCAAAGCTTCACATCTGAGCTACATCGGAGATGCTGAAGTGGGTGCAGACGTAAACCTTGGATGCGGCTCGATTACAGTCAATTATGACGGCAAAAATAAATTCCTCACTAAGATTGAAGACGGAGCTTTCATCGGCTGCAATTCGAACTTGATCGCACCTGTAACAGTGGGCCAGGGAGCTTATGTTGCTGCAGGTTCTACGATTACGGATGATGTGCCGGGCAAAGCCCTTTCCATCGCACGTGCAAGACAAGTCAATAAAGATGATTATTTAAAATAAGAAGGTCAAAGAGGAGCGGCAGGCATTCTGCTGCTGTTCACCCGGCTTATACAGAATTAACCAATAAAACCCAGTGGAGGTCTCCTTTAAAAATGTCAAATCGTTATGCAGATTCAAATTTAAAGATTTTTACATTAAACTCAAACACTGCCTTGGCTCAGGAAATTGCAGATGAAGTCGGTGTTGATTTAGGTAAATGTTCGGTAACACGCTTCAGTGACGGCGAAGTTCAGATCAACATCGAAGAAAGTATCCGCGGCTGTGATGTTTTTGTCATTCAGTCAACGAGTGCTCCGGTAAATGAGCACCTGATGGAAGTTCTAATCATGATTGATGCGTTAAAGCGTGCTTCTGCAAAAACAATCAACATTGTTATGCCTTACTACGGATATGCACGCCAGGACCGCAAAGCCCGTGCACGCGAACCGATTACAGCTAAGCTTGTTGCAAACCTCCTTGAGACAGCAGGAGCCGACCGCGTGATCACTCTTGACCTGCACGCTCCTCAAATCCAAGGTTTCTTTGACATTTTAATTGACCATTTAATGGGTGTTCCAATTCTTGCTGAGTACTTCCAGGAGAAAGATCTGAAGGATATCGTCATTGTTTCTCCTGACCACGGCGGCGTAACCCGCGCCCGCAAACTTGCTGACCGTCTGAAAGCGCCGATCGCCATTATCGATAAGCGCCGCCCAAGACCGAATGTTGCGGAAGTCATGAACATTGTCGGTAACATCGAAGGCAAAACAGCCATCCTGATTGACGACATCATCGACACAGCCGGAACAATCACTCTTGCTGCAAATGCACTAGTAGAAAACGGCGCAACAGATGTGTACGCCTGCTGTACGCACCCTGTACTTTCAGGACCGGCCATCGAACGCATTCAAAACTCAAATATTAAAGAACTTGTAGTAACAAACTCTATTGCTCTCGGCGAAGAGAAAAAAATCGACAAGCTTAAGCAGCTGTCTGTTGCCCCGCTGATCGGCGAAGCTATCATTCGTGTACACGAAGAGCAATCTGTTTCTACTTTGTTTGATTGATTATCACAGCCCCTTCTGTTTAGAGCAGGAGGGGTTTTTTATTTGTTTTTTGCCATTTTTTAGCTGGGTAAATGCCTATTGCGGGATGAAAAGGGCACGGGAGATCCCGCAAGCGCCGTGAGGAAGCTCACGGCCCTCCCCGCGGAAAGCAAGATCCTGGAGCGGAAGGGAACGGGTACGATTTTACAAAGGAAAGTAATTGAGAACCCTCAAGCCGAGGAATTAGAGAGTTGATGGCACTTATCGAGGAGAACAGAACCCTCAAGCAGAGGAATCAGCGAGTTGATGGCACTTATCAGGGAGAACAGAACCCTCAAGCCAAGGAATCAGCGACTTGATGGCACTGATCGGAGAGAATAGAGCCATCATGCCGAGTAATCAGCGAGTTGATGGCACTGATCGGGAAGATTAGAACCCTCAAGCAGAGGAATTAGAGAGTTGATGGCACTTATCAGGGAGAACAGAACCCTCAAGCCAAGGAATCAGCGACTTGATGGCACTGATCGGAGAGAATAGAGCCATCATGCCGAGTAATCAGCGAGTTGATGGCACTGATCGGGAAGATTAGAACCCTCAAGCAGAGGAATTAGAGAGTTGATGGCACTTATCAGGGAGAACAGAACCCTCAAGCCAAGGAATCAGCGACTTGATGGCACTGATCGGAGAGAACAGAACCCTCAAGCCGAGTAATCAGCGAGTTGATGGCACTTATCAGGGAGAACAATACCCTCAAGCCGATGAACCAGCGAGTTGATGGCACTAACCGGGGAGAATGGCACCCTCAAGCCAAGAAACCAGAGAATTGATGGCACTTATCAGGGAGAACAGAACCCTCAAGCAGAGGAATTAGAGAGTTGATGGCACTTATCGAGGAGAATAGCACCCTCAAGCCGAGTAATCAGCGAGTTGATGGCACTTATCAGGGAGAACAATACCCTCAAGCCGATGAACCAGCGAGTTGATGGCACTAACCGGGGAGAATAGCACCCTCAAGCAGAGGAATTAGAGAGTTGATGGCACTTATCAGGGAGAACAATACCCTCAAGCCCATGAACCAGAGAATTGATGGCACTATTCGAAGAGAACAGACCCCTCAAAAAGAGAGAGCCAGATGTTGAAAGCACTGATCCGGAAGTGATACAATTTTAGGTGATCGGCGAAGATTTTCTTATCAGGCACCGCTGAATACATGCTGTTTCATGTGAAAAAAGCACGGTCCCGAGCCAAACAAATCCCCCCTTTAAATAAGAAAGATGTTTAGACCCATTCAATAATGGGAATTAAATAAGACATAACTTATCGTTAGGAAGGTGTTTTGGACTATGACAACTCTAAAAGTAAAAGAACGTACAGAATTTACGAGCTCGGCGAGAAGAAAGGTCCGCGAAGAAGGACAGGTTCCCGCTGTTATTTACGGTAAAACAACAGAACCCAAATCAATCTCTATAGATAGCATAGAATTAATAAAGACGCTGCGCGACGAAGGCCGCAACGCAATTATAAAACTGGATCTTGACGGAAAGTCCCATTCTGTCATGCTGTATGAAATGCAGACAGATCCTCTTAAAAACGAAATCACTCATGCAGATTTCTACGTTGTTAACATGAAAGAGGATGTAGAAGTCGATGTTCCGATTACTCTTACTGGAGATGCACAGGGAGTTAAGGACGGCGGCGTACTGCAGCAGCCTCTGTACCAGGCTTCCATTACAGCTAAGCCGAATGAAATCCCTCAGACAATTGAGGTTGATATTTCAGAGCTTGGCGTAAATGACACGCTGACAATCGGCGATGTGAAGATTTCAGGCAAATACTCATTCAACCATGAAAAGGATGAGGTCGTTGCTTCTATTCTTCCTCCACAGCAGGAAGAGGAAATCGACAGCGGTGAAGAGCAGGAGCCAGGAGAGCCTGAGAATGCTGAAGGCAGAGAAAACGAAGAGGATGCTGCTGAAGGCGAAAAACAAGAGTAAATTACAAACGCAGCCGTTTTATGGCTGCGTTTTTTATGGTATTGTTGAACTGAAGAAACATTGAAAATGACGGCAGCCTGATCTTAGAAGCTTGAGCTTCATTGGCGCCTGATTCTAAACCCTTCCGGATGGATGGGCATACTGACAAAGAGCCGTTTGGCTTAAAGAATGGGCAGGTACAATCATGAAACTTTTCATTGGACTCGGAAATCCGGGAAAACAATATGAAAACACACGTCATAACGTAGGCTTTATCGCGATTGACGAGCTTTCCAGACGGTTCGGCATTCCTCTGGACCGCACGAAATTTAACGGGATTTACGGAATGGGGCATGTTTCGGGAGAGAAAGTCATATTATTAAAACCACTTACCTATATGAATCTCTCCGGTGAATGCATCAGACCGTTAATGGACTATTATGAGATAGATGACCAGGATCTCGCTGTCATCTATGATGACCTTGATCTGCCGGCAGGGAAGGTCAGACTGAGAACAAAAGGAAGCGCCGGGGGACATAACGGAATCAAGTCGATGATCCAGCATTTAAATACACAGGAATTCAACCGCGTGAGAATCGGGATCGACCGTCCCTCAGGAGGGATGAGTGTATCCAATTACGTGCTTGGCTCTTTTGGGAAAGAAGAATGGCCGAGCATTCAGGATGCAGTCGCTCTTTCTGCAGATGCATGCGAGAGTTTTATCAAAGAGCCTTTCCTTCAAGTGATGAACAAATACAATTGATTTAGTATAAGCGCCCCCCTGAAGGTTCATACTGTTACTAAAACCTTTCAGGAGGGGCTAAAATGGCGCTACACTATACATGCCGCCATTGCGGCGTTAAGGTCGGAACAATTGACAGCGTTTCAGTATACAGCGAGCAATTGGGTTTTCAGCACCTGTCGCAGGAAGAGAGACGAGAGATGATCTCATATGAACAAAATGGCGATATTCAAGTAAAAACCATCTGCGAGGATTGTCAGGAAGCGCTGGAACGCAATCCGGACTATCACCAGCTGCAGCGGTTTATTCAATAAGCGACGCTTTGGCTTTGTTATAAAGTCAAGGCATTTTTCTGTTAGTTGGCAGGCGGGGAGAAAGACGGCAGAATTCCTGTCCTGCTTCATTCGGATAGATAAACGGCTGAAACACTGCCGAACGGGGAGGTTCCACCTTTGCAAAGTTTGCAGCATTACTTTTATGAAAACGATGATTTTCAAACCATCTTACAGGGGATACAGGGAGGGTTAAAAGAGCAGCTTGTTGCCGGACTGTCAGGTTCTGCACGCTCTTTGTTCACTTCTTCGCTCTTTAAGCATGCAGACAAACCGCTCCTTGTGATTACCCATAACCTTTTTCAGGCTCAGAAAATTTATGAGGACCTGACGAACCTGGCCGGCGATCAGGTGCTTCTCTACCCGGTCAATGAACTCGTTGCATCTGAGCTTGCGATAGCAAGCCCTGAGCTTAAAGCACAGCGGATGGATGTTTTAAACCAGCTTTCTCAGGACAAAAAGAGAGTGGTTGTTGCACCGATTGCGGCGCTGAGACGATTTTTGCCGCCAAAAGAAGAATGGACAAGAAATCAGTTTCATCTAAAGCTCGGTCAGGATCTTGACCTGGATGAAATTCTCGCCTCATTGGTGACAATGGGCTACGCAAGGG
Source organism: Metabacillus mesotrionivorans (assembly GCF_052171315.1). NCBI lineage: Bacteria > Bacillati > Bacillota > Bacilli > Caryophanales > Bacillaceae > Metabacillus > Metabacillus mesotrionivorans. The sequence goes on from NZ_JBQMFF010000013.1 coordinate 26,430, forward strand.
CAGGCATGGTTTCTGCACCGGGTGAGTTCAGTCTGCGCGGAGGGATTATCGACATTTATCCGCTGACAGAAGAATATCCTGTCCGCATCGAGTTGTTTGATACAGAAATTGATTCAATCCGCACCTTTAACAGTGAAGATCAGCGTTCGATTGAAAAATTGAAAGAGATCCACATAGGACCTGCAGAAGAGCTCGTTGTTGACGGGGAGCGAATCAAGATATGCATTGAAAAACTGGAACAGGCGCTTGCATACAGCCTGAAACGGCTTAAAGACGATAAGCAAAAAGAAATCCTTGCAGAAAATATCGGGTATGAGCTTGAACAGCTAAGAAACGGCCAGTTTAATCAGGAAATGGTGAAATATCTCACCTTCTTCTATGAGCAGCCTGCTAGTTTACTAGATTATTTTCCGGAACAGACCATTGTTGTAATGGATGAGATCAGCCGGATACAGGAAATGTATGAAAGTCTTGAAAAAGAAGAGGCAGACTGGTATACAAGCCTGCTTGAGCACGGGAAGATCGTGAACAATATAAAGCTGTCGCACGACTATTCAGATGTGCTGACAAAAACGAAGCATCCCCTTGTCTATCTCTCGCTGTTTGTGCGCCACGTCCCGCATACTAGCCCGCAGAACATACTGAATGTCTCGTGCAAGCAGATGCAGAATTTCCACGGGCAGATGAATGTGCTGAAAAGTGAAATTGAACGCTGGAAGAAAGCGAATTTTTCCGTTGTTTTCCTTGGAGCTACAGAAGAGCGGGTCAAAAAGCTTGAAGCTGTTTTAAGTGACTACGAAATCAATGCTGCCTTTTTAAAGAAAAATGAAACACCAAAGCTTGGGAATCTGTACATGATGGAGGGCGACCTTCAGACGGGCTTTGAGCTTCCGATGCAGAAACTTGCAGTCGTAACGGAGGAGGAGCTCTTTAAGAAGAGGGTTAAAAAGCAGCCGAGAAGCCAGAAAATCTCGAATGCTGAACGAATTAAAAGCTACTCTGAACTTCAGGTCGGCGACCATGTTGTGCATGTTAATCACGGGATCGGGAAGTACCTCGGAATCGAAACGCTTGTCATTAACGGCGTTCACAAGGATTATCTTCACATCCGCTATCAGGGAAGCGACAAGCTTTATGTTCCTGTTGAGCAAATTGACCTTATTCAGAAATATGTTGGATCTGAAGGCAAAGAGCCTAAGATTTATAAGCTTGGCGGAAGTGACTGGAAGCGTGTAAAACGGAAGGTTGAATCGTCTGTACAGGATATAGCAGATGATCTGATTAAGCTCTATGCTGAGCGCGAGGCAAGCGTCGGGTATGGATTTTCGCCTGACAGCGAAATGCAGCGCGAGTTTGAAGCCGCTTTCCCTTATCAGGAAACAGAAGATCAGCTTCGCTCGATTCATGAAATTAAACATGATATGGAGCGGGAACGGCCGATGGACCGGCTGTTGTGCGGAGACGTGGGCTACGGAAAGACAGAGGTTGCCATCAGGGCTGCCTTTAAAGCGGTTGCTGACGGCAAACAGGTCGCCCTGCTTGTACCTACGACCATTCTTGCCCAGCAGCACTATGAAACCGTCCGTGAGCGTTTTCAGGACTATCCGATTAATATCGGTCTGTTAAGCAGATTCAAAACGAGAAAAGAGATGAATGAGACTGTCAAAGGTCTTAAAAACGGAACGGTGGATATGGTTATAGGTACCCACCGCCTTCTCTCAAAAGACGTGCAGTATAAAGAGCTCGGACTCCTCATCATTGACGAGGAACAGCGTTTTGGCGTTACGCATAAAGAAAAAATCAAGCAGATGAAAGCAAACATTGACGTGCTCACGCTTACGGCTACACCGATTCCGCGAACGCTTCACATGTCCATGCTCGGAGTGCGCGATTTGTCTGTAATTGAAACGCCGCCTGAAAACAGGTTTCCGGTTCAGACTTATGTCGTTGAATACAACGGCGGTTTTGTCCGCGAAGCCATCGAGCGGGAACTTGCACGCGGCGGACAGGTCTATTTCCTCTATAACAGAGTCGATGATATTGACCGTAAAGCAGATGAGATTTCCATGCTTGTCCCTGACGCAAGGGTGACCTATGCACACGGAAAAATGACGGAAAATGAACTTGAGTCAACCATGCTTAATTTCCTTGACGGACAATTTGATGTGCTTGTCAGCACGACGATTATTGAAACCGGCGTTGATATTCCAAATGTAAATACGCTGATTGTCCATGATGCAGACAAGATGGGCCTCTCTCAGCTCTATCAGCTTAGAGGCCGGGTCGGACGTTCAAGCAGAATTGCCTATGCATATTTCACTTACCGGAAAGATAAAGTTCTGACTGAGGTGGCAGAGAAACGTCTGCAGGCGATCAAAGAATTTACGGAGCTTGGTTCAGGCTTTAAAATTGCCATGCGGGACCTCTCCATCCGGGGAGCTGGAAATCTGCTTGGTGCCCAGCAGCATGGATTTATTGATTCCGTCGGATTTGACCTGTACTCTCAAATGCTGAAAGAAGCAATTGAAGAGCGGCGCGTGGAAGGGCCGAAAGAAAAACCGTTCCAGGTTGAAATTGACCTTGAAGTCGATGCGTACCTTCCTGAGACATACATTTCAGACGGCAGACAGAAAATCGACATCTACAAGCGCTTTAGAGCAATCTCTTCTCTCGCCGATCTAGAAGAGCTGCAGGAGGAAATCATTGACCGCTTCGGAGATTATCCTCAGGAAGTAAACGACCTTATGCAGATTGCCAAGCTTAAAGTGTTTGCCGTTCAGGAAAAAGTGGAGATGATCAAGCAGGAGAAGGACACGGTGTCCATCTATGTCAGCGAAGAGACAAGCGCGCAAGTAGACGGCCAGAAGCTGTTTGATCTGAGCAATCAATATGGACGCGCGGTCGGTCTTGGCATGGACGGGAAACGCCTGAAGATGACGATTCAAATCAAGGGAGTTAAACCGGATAAATGGCTCAAAATCGCTGAAGGACTGCTGAACGGTCTTGGATCGGCAAAAAAAGAAGAGATTTCTGCAAAAGGGGTTTAGATCTGCCTCGGACTGTCTAAGCTGTTGAAGAAAATACTGCCTAATCAAGAAAATTTCACTGATGTTGTGTATATTGCGTGTATGGCTGAAGGATACTATCCGTAAGAAATGGTGGTTGTTGCAAAGAGTTCCTGCGAGCAAGCAATCATCAACTACTCAATCATCAAGTGAAAGTGAGGCAGCATTAGATGAAAGCAACTGGTATAGTACGACGTATTGATGATTTAGGCCGCGTGGTGATTCCAAAGGAAATCCGCAGAACTCTGCGCATCCGTGAGGGAGATCCGCTTGAAATCTTTGTCGACCGCGACGGTGAAGTTATCTTAAAGAAATACTCCCCAATCAGTGAACTGAGTGACTTTGCAAAGGAATATGCCGACGCTCTGTATGACAGCCTTGGACACCCAGTCCTGATTTGTGACCGTGATACCTACATAGCAGTATCAGGCGGTTCAAAGAAGGAATATATGAACAAAAACATCAGCGAGCAGGTTGAAAAAGCAATGGAAGACCGCAGCTCTTTGCTGAATACTGAGGGCGGCAGCGTCGAGCTGATTGACGGCAATGCAGAAGAACTTAAATCGTTCACAGTCGGACCGATCGTTGCAAATGGAGATCCAATCGGAGCAGTAGTCATTTTCTCGAAGGATCAGTCTGTTGGGGAAGTTGAACATAAAGCAGTAGAAACAGCTGCAGGCTTTTTAGCCCGTCAGATGGAACAATAGTCTTTATTTATACCGTTTTAATTAGGCAGCAGCTTTTGCTGCCTTTTCTTATGCCCTAAAGAGGGAAAAATAGACAAAAAGGGCCGCTGAGTAAGATTTGAAGGGAGTTTCTTGTGATATAATAGGCTCGGTTAGCTTACTATGGAAGGAGAATTGGACGATGGACGTCCGTTCCGGGCCATCAAAACATCTTTTTTTGCAGGGGACAGCGGTTTTAACCATTGCCGCTCTGCTCATTAAAGTCATGAGTGCGGCATACCGTGTGCCTTATCAAAATATAGTCGGTGACATCGGCTTTTATATTTACCAGCAGGTCTATCCGTTTTACGGAATAGCCATCATGCTCGCTACGACGGGATTCCCGGTCATCATTTCGAAGATGATGATTGAGTTCGGAGAAAAAGGAAATGCGTCGTCAAACTCGAAAATTTTAAGAGTATCCTTTCTGTTTTTATTTGCAGCGGGACTTATCTTTTACCTGACCTTATACATAGGCTCCGATCAGCTCGCTTCGTTCATGGGGGACCTTGAGCTTGCGCCGTTAATCAGAGTAATCTCTTTTTCTTTTTTGCTTGTTCCGTTTGTATCTATTTTAAGGGGCTATTTTCAGGGAGAGGAAAACATGCTGCCGACTGCCGTATCCCAGGTGGTGGAGCAGGGAATCAGAGTTTTGACGATTCTCATCTTTTCCTATTTGCTCATTAATAACGGGTACTCATTGTACGAAGCAGGACAAGGAGCCCTTTTCGGTTCCCTTACAGGAGGGTTTGCTGCTTTCATTCTGCTGGCCTTTTTTTTGTCAAAAGACAAAAGGGGAGTATCCTTTTTGGGGAAAAATGACTCTTCAATAAGGACTGCGCGCATCCTCTCTTATTTGGTTAAGCACTCCCTTACCATTTCGATTACAAGCCTGATGATTATTTTTATTCAGCTGATTGATGCTATGCAGCTGTATTCGGAGCTATTAAAAAACGGCTTTGAGATGTCTGATGCCAAGAGGATGAAAGGGATCTACGATCGGGGCCAGCCTTTGATTCAGCTGGGAACCGTGGTTGCTACTTCCTTTTCGCTATCGCTCGTCCCTTTGATTGCTTTTGCTAAGCGGAACGGAAATCAGGCAGTTATCTTTGAGAGGATCACAGCTTCATTAAAAATTTGTACCGTAGTCGGAGCTGGAGCATCAGCCGGTCTGATTATGATAATGGAACCGCTGAATATTATGCTTTTCAAAAATGATTCGGGGACAGAGGTTCTTGCTGTTCTGAGCCTGTCTGTCATCTTTACTTCCTACTCTCTGACGCTCACCGCTATACTACAGGGTTTGAATTATACTGTTTTTCCTGCATTTGCTGTCCTAATTGGAACCGCAGCGAAACTCGCTTTGAATGAGCTGCTCGTTCCGGAATTTGGTACGGCAGGTGCAGCGGCTGCCACTGTTATAGCTTATGGTGTGATTGCGGGACTGAATGCCGGCTATCTGAAGTCAAAAGGGTACAGGCTTGCCGGAAGGGTGAATACAGGTAAGATTGCGGCTGCAGCGCTTATTATGATGGGAGCTCTCTTTGCCTATTCGGCTCTTTTTTCAGAAAGCTGGATGGCGGGAAACCGTTTGGCCGCATCAGCAGGGGCTCTTTGCGGAGCACTATTCGGGGGATTGATCTACTTGATTGCCATCCTGAAATTATCTATATTTACACAAAAAGAACTTGAAGCTTTTCCGGGCGGAAAGAAGCTCGGAACGTTTTTAAAATAAAGGAAACGGGGTATGAATATATGGCCAGGAAGATTACGGTTGTTGGACTTGGCGGCTCTGACGCAAGCCATATGCCGCTTGGGGTATACCGCAGACTCACTTCAGCATCTGCGCTGTACTTAAGAACAAAGGAGCATCCTGTTGTTGCGGAGCTTGGGGCAGAGCTTCCGGGCTATGTGTCCTTCGATTCTGTCTATGAAGAAAACAGCCAGTTCGGTGATGTATATAAAAAAATTGAAGAAGAGCTTTATAAAGAAGCAAATGACAGGGACATTGTTTATGCTGTTCCCGGACATCCCCTTGTTGCAGAGCAAACCGTTCAGTATCTTCTGCAAAACGGAAGAAAAAGAGGCTATGAGGTTGAGATTGCAGGAGGACAAAGCTTCCTGGATCCGACATTTACAGCACTCGGAATCGATCCGATTGACGGCTTTCAGATGGTGGACGGACTGACGATGAAAAGAGAGCAGCTGAACTACAGGCAGCACCTGATTATCTGCCAGGTATATGATCAGATGGTTGCTTCTGAAGTAAAGCTGACGCTGATGGAAGATCTGCCTGATGAGTATGAAGTGATGATCGTCACAGCAGCCGGAGGACGGGACGAAAAGATTGTTAAAGTCCCTTTGTATGAACTGGACAGAGCCGCGGCGGTGGATAATTTAACAAGTGTCTATGTTCCTCCGATAAAAGAAGAAGAGCGGCTGAATCATCAATTCCAGACTTTGCGTTCAGTCATTGCCGAGCTTCGTGGGCCAAACGGCTGTCCATGGGACAAAAAGCAGACACACAGCTCTCTTAAGCGGTACTTAATTGAAGAATGCTATGAGCTGATCGAAGCGATTGACGAAGAGGACGACGACCACATGGTTGAAGAGCTCGGGGATGTACTGCTTCAAGTCATGCTGCATGCCCAAATCGGATCTGATGAAGGCATGTTTTCCATAGATGATGTGATTCGGACGCTGACGGATAAAATGATCCGGAGACACCCTCACGTCTTTGGGACGGCAGAGGCCCGTGATGAGGGAGAAGTCCTTGCCAACTGGCAGGAGATTAAGCGCGCGGAAAAAGGCTCACAGCAGAAGGAGCCGTTCCTGAAATCTGTAGCAGCTTCACTGCCTGCCCTGTCAAAGGCTTTTCATCTTCAGAAAAAAGCGGCCAAGGCAGGCTTTGACTGGGATGATGTGAACCCTGCATGGGACAAGGTGCAGGAGGAAATACAGGAATTCAAACACGAGGCAAAGGGAGCAGATTCCAAAAAAGTGCTTGAAGAATTCGGGGACATCCTGTTTGCGCTCGTGAATATCGGAAGATTTTATGACGTAGAGCCAGAAACAGCGCTGACGTCTACTAACCATAAATTCACAAGACGATTCGAATATATTGAAAAGCGGGCTGAAGAGCTGAACAAACCGCTTGAGGACATGTCTTTAGAAGAAATGGACTCTTACTGGAATGAAGCGAAACAAAAGGGCCTGTAAAAAGGGAGTGCTTAAATCATGAGACTGGACAAATTTTTAAAAGTATCAAGATTGATTAAACGCCGGACGCTTGCAAAGGAAGTATCCGACCAGGGCAGGATTACTGTGAACGGAACGGTTGCAAAAGCCAGTTCAACTGTGAAAGAAGGGGATGAGCTCGCAATCCGCTTCGGACAAAAACGCATTACGGCCAAGGTCGAAAAACTGCAGGATTCTTCTAAGAAAGAAGATGCAGCCGGCATGTTCACAATCATAAAAGAAGAAAAGCTAAGCGAAGAATAGTCAGTAAGGGCTTGTTCTATTTTGCCCCCCTTTCTCATAGAAATAGATAAGAATATTTCTAAGAAGAATGCGGGGGCTGGCTATGAATCAATATTATGATAATGGATCACAGTCTAAAGGAACCATCCAGGAGCATGACGTGATTATGAGGGGCCGCAAGCTGCTGGACATCACAGGTGTAACCCATGTGGAAAGTTTTGACAATGAAGAGTTTCTTCTTGAGACGGTCATGGGCGCGCTTGCCATTCGCGGGGAAAATCTGCAAATGAAAAACCTGGATGTCGACAAAGGCATTGTCTCCATCAAAGGGAGAGTTTTTGACCTTGTCTACCTGGATGACCAACAGACGGAGAAAGCTAAAGGACTCTTTAGCAAGTTGTTTAAATGACGCTGTCCGTTCAATTTCTGACCATGCTCAGCATGGTCGGATCCGGCTGTTTTATCGGAGTTTCCCTTGATACATACAGCCGTTTCCTCATGCGGTCAAAAAGAGCAAAATGGATTGTGTTTATAAATGACGTCTTTTTCTGGCTGTTTCAGGGCCTTCTTTTATTTTACGTTCTTCTCCAGGTTAATGAAGGCGAGTTCAGGGTATACATTCTCCTTGCCCTGCTGTGCGGATATGCTGCCTATCAGAGTCTTTTGAAAAAAATGTATCTGGCTGTTTTGGAATGGATGATAAGGTTTACTGTCGGACTGTACAGGACAGCTTTAAGAATCGGAGATTTTATGTTGGTCAAGCCTGTCACAGGGCTGACAAAATTGCTCATTGCCATTGTCACCGGACTTGTCATCTTTTTATGGAAGTTGGTAAAATGGCTTTGCAGGCTGATATTCGGAACGTTTAAAGTGCTGATGGCTCCTGTCATTTGGATACTGAAAGGAATGCTTAAACTTGTTCCGGCACGCATACGGAAATTCTTTCACATTTATTTCAAAAAAGCGGCAGGATTTTGTTTGAAAATCTTGAATATGTGTGGTAACTTATGGATTTTACGGAAAAAGAAGAAGTAAGGAGGCTAATGAATGAGTCTCGCTAAAGAACGGAAAATTACCCAGCTTCAGTCACAGTACGTGCAGCAGCAGGAGCGAAAAGACCAGATCTTGAAACGGCGGAAACGCGGCCTTATCAGACGGCTGACGTTATTTGGAATAATTGCAGCGGTAACTTCTGTTATTGTCCTTTCGACCCTGATTTCCCAATCAAGCGCCATTGAAGAAAAGGCAGAAGAAAAGAAGAAGCTTGAGAGTAAGCTTGCTGAGCTTGAGAAAGAAGAAAAGGTGCTCGAAGAGGAAATTGTGAAGCTGAACGACGATGATTATATTGCGAAAATCGCACGCCGGGACTATTTTTTATCGGATGAGAACGAAATTATCTTCTCTTTGCCAAAAAAAGGTAAAGAGTAGTGTTGTTGACACTTGATTTTTACATTATGTATAATTAACTATAATGAGTTTTTATGTTTATTAAGGAGGAGCATTTTTTTTATGTCGATAGAAGTTGGCAGCAAGCTGCAAGGTAAGGTAACGGGCATTACAAATTTCGGAGCGTTCGTAGAGCTTTCTGGCGGCACTACAGGACTAGTCCATATCAGTGAAGTCGCTGATAATTACGTGAAGGATATTAACGATCACTTAAAAGTAGGTGACGAAGTTACTGTAAAAGTCATCAACGTAGAGAAAGACGGAAAAATCGGTTTATCCATCAAGAAAGCTATTGATCGTCCTGAGCGCCCAGAACGTCCAGACCGCCCGAACCGCTCAGACCGTCCAAACCGCCCAGATCGTCCAAGAGGAAGATCAAACACAAATGAGTTCCGTCCTAAAGAGAATTTCGAACAAAAAATGAGCAGATTCCTTAAAGACAGCGAGGATCGCTTATCATCTCTAAAACGCAACACGGAATCAAAACGCGGCGGTCGCGGAGCAAGAAGAGGTTAACTTGCTGCTATCTGATATAAATGCTTAATCGTCAGGAGAGCACATGCGCGTGTGCTTTCTTTTTTTATGGAAAAAATGGCTCCTGAAAACTTTTTTAAACTTTTTGTTGACGAAAGAGACAATCCTTTGTATTATATATCTTGTGCCTAATACAAATGGCTTTTAAAAATGGCGGTGTAGCTCAGCTGGCTAGAGCGTACGGTTCATACCCGTGAGGTCGTGGGTTCGACTCCCTCCGCCGCTACCATTTTTAACTGGCCCGTTGGTCAAGCGGTTAAGACACCGCCCTTTCACGGCGGTAACACGGGTTCGAATCCCGTACGGGTCATCATACAAACCCCGGTTCTCTAATTTGAGAGCCGGGGTTTTTTGTATGCTTTCTCCTTTTGGTTTCCTGCAATTTCCCCCGGTTGCGACTCATTTCTCAGACTGCTTACCCCCTTTTCCTGTAAAATGACCCTGTTTTTCGTGCATTTTGTCGCTATTCAAAAAAACAGTCGAACGTTTCTTGGTATACCGGCCCCTCGTTTGACAAATTCTTTTTTGAGCCTTCTATATAATAGCCGTAATATCAAAAAACGGGGGAATGAAAATATGGAAAAGGTAGAAAGAAGGGTAATCGAGCCGATGACAGAAGTCAGCCTTGAAAGAACGCATCAGTGGTTCAATCGTTCTTTGAACCGTTTTGGGACAAGAATGCAGCTTCTTTTTTTACATAGAGGCCTGCTGTTTGTGCTGATTGGCTTTCTTCTTGGACGGGCTTTAATCCTGACAGAGGTGCTTCCGTTTGCATTGCCGTTTTTCGGAGCCGTTCTGCTGATGAAAAAAGATAAAGCGCTTTTTGCTTCGCTTGCTCTGATCGGAGGAGCAGCCACCATCTCCTGGCAAACCTCTCTCTTTGTCACCGCCTCAATCTTCGTCTTCCTGGTGATGAAAAAGCTGACATCCTTTCTTTATAAAGACAAGATGAAGGCACTGCCGTTTGTTGTCTTTCTTTCTATGATGGTGACGAGGGTCGGGTACTTTTATCTCCAGGGCCCGCTTACTCTTTACGATTATATGATGGCAGGGGTCGAGTCCGGCCTTGCCTTTATCCTGTCGCTCATCTTCCTGCAGAGTCTGCCCCTTCTTTCTGCAAAGAAGTACAAGCAGTCACTTAAGATAGAAGAAATCATCTGCATTATGATTCTTCTTGCCTCTGTCCTGACAGGGTTTGTCGGTGTCACTTATCAGGAGCTTCAGGCCGAGCACATCTTTTCACGCTATATTGTCCTGCTGTTTGCCTTTATCGGGGGCTCAAGCATCGGGTGTACGGTCGGTGTGGTAACGGGATTGATTTTGAGTCTCGCAAACGTAGGGAATTTATATCAGATGAGCCTCCTTGCATTTTCGGGGCTTCTTGGAGGCCTGCTAAAAGAAGGGCAGAAGTTTGGGGCGGCAATCGGCCTGCTGATTGGATCACTGCTTATCACTTTGTACGGAGAGGGTTCAACGGATCTGATGAAAAACCTGACAGAGTCCGTTATTGCCATCGGCCTGTTTTTGCTGACCCCGAAGGCGATCACCAATAAGCTGGCCAAGCACATTCCGGGTACAAACGAGCACACCCAGGAGCAGCAGCAGTACGTGCGGAAAATCAGGGACGTAACCGCGCACAGGGTTGATCAGTTTTCACAGGTTTTTTATGCTCTTTCTGAAAGCTTTGCCACCTTCTATGAAAAAAGCGAAGAATCAGAAGACCAGCGGGGGACAGACCTGTTCTTAAGCACGATTACGGAAAAAACGTGCCAGACCTGCTTTAAAAAAGAAAGGTGCTGGGTTCAGAATTTCGATACGACCTATGAGTTTATGAAGGCTATTATGGATGAAAGCAAAGAAAATACGTATCACAGCAACCGCAAGCTGAAAAAAGAGTTTGAAAAGTATTGCTCAAAACCGAAAAAGGTGGAAGAGGCTATTGAGCAGGAAATCAACTATTATGATGCGAACGAAAAGCTGAAGCAGCAAGTGCAGGAAAGCAGGCGGCTTGTAGCGGAACAGCTGCTTGGCGTGTCTCAGGTCATGGAGGATTTTTCAAAAGAAATCAAGCGTGAACGGGAGAATCATTTCGTGCAGGAGGAGCAGATTCTCGAAGCGCTCCAGAGCTTTGGTATTGAGATAGGGCACGTTGATATATACAGTCTTGAACAGGGCAATGTCGATATTGAAATGAGCATCCCGTTTTGCAATGGCCACGGGGAGTGCGAAAAAATCATAGCTCCGATGCTGTCTGATATTCTAGAGGAATCCATTATTGTGAAACGTGAGGAATGCTCAAGCTATCCGAACGGCTACTGTCATGTATCGTTCGGGTCTTCAAGAACGTATCGGGTCGATTCGGGTGTTGCCCATGCGGCAAAAGGAGGAGGTCTCGTTTCGGGAGACAGCTACTCAACTATTGAGCTTGGTTTCGGCAAATATGCGATTGCAATCAGCGACGGTATGGGAAACGGAGTAAGAGCCCATTTTGAGAGCAATGAAACCATCAAGCTGCTTCAGAAAATTCTTCAGTCCGGAATTGAAGAAAAGGTCGCGATTAAAACGATAAATTCCATTCTGTCCCTGAGAACGACAGATGAAATTTTTTCCACGCTTGACCTTGCGATTGTCGATCTGCAGGATGCTACGTGCAAGTTTCTTAAAATCGGTTCTACGCCAAGCTTTATTAAACGCGGAGACCAAATCATGAAGATACAGGCAAGCAATCTTCCGATGGGCATCATCGATGAGTTTGATGTGGAAGTCGTGGGAGAGCAGCTGAAAGCGGGAGATCTGCTGATTATGATGAGCGACGGCATCTTTGAAGGGCCGAAGCATGTAGAGAACCACGATCTTTGGATGAAGCGGAAAATCAAAGAGCTTGAGACAATGGATCCTCAGGAGGTCGCAGATTTAATTATGGAGGAGGTTATAAGGACACGGGGCGGGAAGATTGAAGACGATATGACCGTTGTCGTTGCTAAAGTCGACCATAATACACCGAAATGGGCATCCATTCCGACTGCGAGACATATTAAAAAGCAAGGGGCGGTTTAACGCTTTAAAGCCTTCTTTCAGAGTATAAAACTCTTTATTACTGGCGAGGATGATACTACATTATTTCCTTGGTGATAAGAGGATATCTGGAGGGGCTGAACCAATGAATAAAGGGAAACTGAAACAAATACTGCTGATAACTGACGGGTGTTCCAATCATGGCGAAGATCCGGTCGCGATGGCTGCTCTTGCAAAAGAACAGGGGATTACGGTTAACGTCATTGGGATACTGGAAGAAAACATTGTAGACCAGGATGCGATCAATGAAATCGAAGGAATTGCCATGTCCGGAGGCGGAGTGAGCCAGGTGGTATATGCGGAGCAGCTGTCACAGACGGTTCAAATGGTCACAAGACAGGCGATGACTCAAACTCTGCAGGGTGTTGTGAACTCCGAACTGCAGCAGATCCTGGGCAAAAAAGTGACAATGGAGGAGCTCTCCCCGGAAAAACGGGGCGAGGTCATGGAAGTGGTCGATGAGCTTGGAGAAACAATCGGCATGGAGATCCTGATTCTTGTTGATACAAGCGGAAGCATGAAACCTAAGCTTCCGACCGTTAAGGAATCTCTGCTTGATTTATCAATCAGCCTGAATTCGAGAATAGGAGAAAATCAATTTTCAGTGTCTGTATTTCCTGGGAAAAAGGAAGAAGTTGAAACGGTCCTTGAATGGACGCCGAAACTTGAATCTCTCTCTTCTATTTTCCCAAAGCTGACAACAGGCGGCATTACGCCTACGGGACCTGCCATTCGCGATGGCATCCATTCGTTTAAGAAAAAGCGTTCATTAAGGAGCCTGCTTTCAGATGATGAACAATACTTCAATGAATCAAACATGTAATCTTCTGCCCGGCACTGTCGTTGAAGGAAAGTGGCATCATAACAAGTACCGTATTGTAAAGCCGCTTGGACAGGGTGCTACAGGGATCGTTTACTTGGCAGAAGGGAGAAGTGGACTTGCCGCTTTGAAGGTAAGCGGGAACAGCATGTCCATTACGTCCGAAGTGAATGTTCTTAAGCACTTTTCAAAGGTCCGGGGGAGTTCCCTTGGGCCTGCTTTAGTTGATGTAGATGACTGGATACATCCTAGAACGGGGGAGCAGGTTCCGTTTTATGTGATGGAATATATCAGCGGAAAGCAATACCTGGATTTCATCAGCAATCAGGGATTGGAATGGATAGGGGTGCTGACGGTTCAGCTGCTGTCGAATTTAGAGGAGCTGCACAGGGCCGGATGGGTATTCGGCGATTTGAAGCCTGAAAATCTGATGGTGGCAGAACGGCCGGTAAAGCTGCGGTTCATTGACGTTGGGGGTACAACTTTGAATGGGAGGTCGATCAAAGAATTCACCGACTTTTTTGACAGAGGATACTGGGGTCTTGGCACCCGCAGGGCTGAGCCATCCTACGATTTGTTTGCAGCTGCCATGATCGTCATTAACTCTGTTCATCCCAAACGGTTTAAAAAGCAGGATGAGGGCGGCAGACAGCTCCTGGAAGTCATTCAGGACCACCCTTATTTAAGAAAGCATTCAGCTGTTTTGAAAAAAGCGTTATTGGGAAAATACCACTATGCTGCTGATATGAAAAAGGACTTCCTGACGTCTCTCTATGAGCAGGGTTCAGCACCGCAAAAGCTGCAGAAGAGCCGCGTGCAGACAGGACAGGCTCAAGCGGCAAAACCGTCTCAGGTGCATGGACGGCAAAGCAGAACGTCCAAACAGGCGAAAGCAGTGAGACCCGGGCCATCAGGCAATGCCGCAAGTCAGGGGCCGGTCCGTGTAAAAGCAAAAAAGAAAAGCAGGGCCGGAGGATGGGTGGAAACCGTCATGATCCTTGCTGCACTTTGCATTATCTACTCGTTTTACGTCTATCACTATCTGATGTAACTCGGATTTATGGTAAATATGTGAACGGGGGACTTCTTTTTTGCAGGGGTGAAAGCTGTCATGATAGTATGAAGGTACGCAAAGACTATGCTATAAAAGAGGAATGCCATGCTAGAACGTTTCAGACGTTTTCTTACACGCTATCAAGTGAAAGACACAGCAGTCGTCATAGGTGTATCAGGAGGTCCTGATTCACTCGCCCTGCTTCATTTATTTATCCGGCTTAGGTCCGAATTCGGCCTGAGTCTTGCTGCGGCTCATGTTGATCACATGTTCCGGGGAGCTGAATCCGCTCTTGAAATGGAATTTGTAAAGGACTTTTGCCGGAGCCATCATGTTCTGTGCGAAGCTGTGCAGATCGATGTCTCGAAGTATGCGGAGGAAAACCCTGAAATGAGCCTTCAGAGCGCGGCAAGAGAATGCCGCTATTCCTTTTACGAAAGAGTCATGAAGAAGCATCAGGCTTCGTTCATAGCTTTAGGCCATCATGGCGATGATCAGATCGAGACGATTCTGATGAGAATGACAAGGGGCAGCGCGGGAACAGCGCTTGCCGGGATACCGGAACACAGGGAGTTTGCAGGCGGAAGCATTATCCGGCCTCTGCTTTCAGCTGATAAAAGTGAAATCCTCGAATACTGCAGCCTGAACCATCTGGCTCCAAGGTTCGACCCGAGCAACGAAAAGCTTGATTACACCCGCAACCGCTTCCGTAAACAGGTTCTTCCATTCCTGAAGGAAGAGAACCCTAAAGTGCACGGGAGATTTCAGTATTTCAGCAGGACTTTCAAAGAAGATGAAGAGTTCTTACAGGAATTATCGAAAGAAAAGTTGAATACAGTGTTGAAAAGGAAAGAAAAGCACGAAGCCGAACTCGATATCGATTTGTTCAACACCCTGCCTATGCCTTTACAAAGAAGATGTATTCAACTAATATTAAACTATCTTTATGAAGACCAACCATCTTCCCTTTCTTCTATACATATTGAGAGTCTACAATCCTTACTCTCGCATACACATCCTTCCGGTTCACTAGATTTTCCAGACGGCCTTAAAGTAATCAAATCCTACCAAACGTGTTTGTTTACTTTTGAACAAATAAAGGACCAGTCATTTTCAAGGACAGTGCAGATCCCGTCAAGCACAGTACTTCCAGACGGGCATCTCCTCACTTGTGAAATCATCAGCGGAAAACCTGATGAATGGATAGCTGGAAACGATGTGTTCGTCATGCCGGCCGAGTCTTTGACCAAGCCTCTGCTTATAAGGACAAGAAAGCAGGGCGATAAAATCAAACTGAAGGGCATGAACGGTACGAAAAAAGTAAAAGATATATTTATTGATGCAAAAGTACCGGTCCATAGAAGGAACAGCTGGCCTGTTTTAGAAGATGGCAGCGGCAAGATCCTTTGGCTTCCCGGCCTTAAAAAGTCTTCATTTGAAGATGCCGGGTGCGGCGCAGGTGACTACGTTGTTTTGCAATATAAAGAGCAATGATTTTGTAGGGGGCAACTTGTAATGAAGCAGGATATCGAAAAAGTATTAATTACAGAAGAAGAAATCAGCCGAAAGGTAAAGGAACTGGGAGCTCAGCTTACTGAAGAGTATAAAGACCGTTTCCCTCTTGCTATCGGAGTGCTGAAAGGCGCTATGCCGTTCATGGCAGATCTGCTGAAGAACATTGATACATACTTGGAAATGGACTTTATGGATGTTTCAAGTTATGGTACTTCTACAGTATCTTCCGGTGAAGTGAAAATCCTGAAGGACCTTGACACTTCAGTAGAAGGCAGAGACATCCTGATTATTGAAGATATCATCGACAGCGGGCTTACACTGAGCTACCTTGTAGAGCTTTTCCGCTACCGCAAGGCAAAAACGATCAGCATCGTGACGCTTCTTGATAAACCAACAGGACGCAAAGCAGATATTCAGGCTGATTATGTGGGCTTTGAAGTGCCGGACGCATTTGTTGTAGGTTATGGACTTGACTACATCGAACGCTACCGCAATCTCCCTTATATCGGGGTGCTGAAGCCTGAAATTTACGAAAATAAGTAAATGCAGCATTTGTCAAGTACCAAAACGGCCAATCAGTTGTATTGGAATGATTTTCTATGATACTATTTAAAATAGTTGTGTTTACTGTGGGAGGAGGTAAGGAATGAATCGGATCTTCCGTAATACCATATTTTATTTATTAATCTTTTTAGTGGTTATTGGAGTCGTCAGTTTTTTCCAGGGAAACAACACAAAAACTGAGCCATTAACTTACAGTACGTTCATTTCCAAACTTGAAGCTGGTGACGTGGATAATATTACGATACAGCCGCTTCGCGGAGTATATGAAGTAAAGGGCCAGCTGGATGATTATAAAAAAGAAGAGCAGTTTGTAACACATGTACTGAGCGACAAAGCTCTGGACCGTGTTGATGCTGCAGCGCAGGGCAAAACGAGTGTTAAATTTGTTCCTGCAGAAGAAACGAGCGGATGGGTAACATTCTTTACATCCATCATACCGTTTGTCATTATCTTTATTCTTTTCTTCTTCCTGCTCAACCAGGCTCAGGGCGGCGGAAGCCGTGTCATGAATTTCGGCAAGAGCAAAGCGAAGCTCTACAGCGAAGAAAAGAAAAAAGTGCGTTTCAAAGATGTTGCCGGTGCTGATGAGGAAAAGCAGGAGCTTGTCGAGGTTGTTGAATTCCTTAAAGACCCTCGCAAATTTGCCGAGCTTGGCGCCCGTATTCCAAAAGGCGTTCTGCTTGTAGGACCTCCGGGTACAGGTAAAACCCTGCTTGCCCGTGCTGCAGCAGGTGAAGCCGGCGTTCCGTTTTTCTCTATAAGCGGATCTGACTTTGTTGAAATGTTCGTAGGTGTGGGAGCTTCCCGTGTCCGCGACCTTTTCGAAAATGCAAAGAAAAATGCTCCTTGTATCATCTTTATCGATGAAATCGATGCTGTTGGACGCCAGCGCGGCGCCGGTCTTGGCGGCGGCCATGACGAGCGCGAGCAGACGCTGAACCAATTGCTCGTTGAAATGGATGGATTCGGCGGAAACGAAGGCATCATCATGATTGCTGCAACAAACCGTCCGGATATTCTTGACCCGGCACTTCTGCGTCCGGGACGATTTGACCGTCAAATCACAGTTGACCGTCCGGATCTTAAAGGCCGTGAAGCGGTGCTTGAAGTTCATGCCCGCAATAAGCCTTTAGATGATACGGTAAACCTCAAATCCATCGCAGCACGTACACCTGGTTTTTCTGGTGCAGACCTTGAGAACCTGCTGAACGAAGCAGCGCTTGTTGCAGCACGCCGCAACAAGAAGAAAGTGGATATGACGGATATAGACGAGGCGACAGACCGCGTAATTGCCGGTCCAGCCAAGAAAAGCCGCGTCATTTCCAAAAAAGAACGCAATATTGTTGCCTATCATGAAGGCGGACATACGATTATCGGTGTTGTTCTTGATGAAGCCGACATGGTTCATAAAGTAACAATCGTGCCTCGCGGGCAGGCTGGCGGCTATGCCGTTATGCTTCCAAAAGAGGACCGTTATTTCATGACGAAGCCTGAACTTCTTGATAAAATTACAGGACTTCTTGGCGGCCGTGTGGCTGAGGATATCGTCTTCGGCGAAGTGAGCACGGGTGCGACGAACGACTTCCAGCGTGCCACTGGCATTGCAAGACGCATGGTAACGGAGTTCGGTATGAGTGATAAGCTTGGACCGCTTCAGTTCGGACAGTCCCAGGGACAGGTATTCTTAGGCCGCGACTTTAACAGCGAACAGAATTACAGTGATGCGATTGCCCATGAAATCGACATGGAAGTACAGCGCATTATCAAAGAATGCTACGAGCGCGCTAAGAAAATCCTTACTGAAAACCGCGATAAGCTTGAACTGATTGCTCAAACCCTGCTTGAAATTGAAACTCTCGATGCAGAGCAGATCAAGCACCTGGTGGATCATGGCACACTGCCTGACCGTCCGGTTTCAGAACATGAAAAGAAAGAAGATGTAAAAGTAAACATCCTTCCAAAAAAGGATGAAGAGCAGACATCTGAGATTCACGAAGACCGAAAAGAAGACTGATCATACATCAAAACCGCATGTTCACATTGAACATGCGGTTTTTTAACGCTGTTTCAGGTTCTTCCTTTTGCAATCCGCTGCCTAAAAAGACTAAAATGAGTGAGGGAAGACAGGGCTGCACACATAAATTTTGCATAAATTCAGGGCGGCTTCATGATATGATGAAAGAGTATTGAATACAGAGAAAAAGAATTTGGATAAAGTGGTGATACATATGTTTTTAGTGCTGGATGTAGGGAATACAAATACCGTTTTAGGCGTTTTTGAAGGGGATGCTCTGAAGCATCACTGGCGCATTGAGACGACGCGCAACAAAACAGAAGATGAGTTTGGCATGCTCATTAAATCCCTCTTTGAACATGAAGGCATTCATCTGACCGATATTAAAGGAATCATTATCTCCTCTGTTGTTCCGCCGATTATGTTCTCGCTTGAGCGGATGTGCACGAAATATTTCAAACAAAAGCCCCTCGTTGTCGGACCTGGCATCAAAACAGGCTTGAACATTAAATATGAGAATCCCCGTGAAGTAGGTGCAGACCGGATTGTGAATGCAGTGGCAGGCATCCATTTATACGGCGGTCCTCTGATTATTGTCGATTTCGGCACAGCCACAACCTACTGCTATATCAACGAGGAAAAACAATATATGGGCGGTGCGATTGCTCCGGGAATCAATATCTCAACTGAGGCTCTCTATTCGAGAGCAGCCAAGCTTCCAAGAATCGAAATTGCGCGACCTGATGATATTATCGGCAAAAATACGGTCAGCGCTATGCAGGCGGGCATTCTTTACGGGTATGTCGGACAGGTTGAAGGCATTGTCGGGAGAATGAAACAGCAGTCTAAAGCAGAGCCTAAGGTTATTGCAACAGGAGGACTTTCAACGCTGATTGCTTCTGAGTCGAAGGTGATTGACATCGTTGATCCGTTCCTCACACTCAAAGGACTTCAGCTGATTTTTGAACGAAACAGCATTTAATTGGAAAGGTGATAAAACATGGATTATCTTGTAAAGGCACTTGCGTATGACGGACAAGTGCGTGCATACGCAGCTAAAACGACAGACACAGTTGGAGAGGCACAAAGAAGGCATCAGACATGGCCGACTGCATCTGCAGCCCTGGGCCGTTCAATGACGGCTGGTGTCCTGATGGGCTCAATGCTTAAAGGTGACAGCAAAATGACGATTAAAGTGGAGGGAGGCGGGCCTATAGGCGTGATTGTCGTTGACAGTAATGCAAAAGGCGAGGTTCGCGGCTATGTGACAAACCCTCAAACACACTTTGATTTGAATGCAAAAGGAAAGCTTGATGTAGCAAGAGCGGTTGGTACATCCGGAACGCTTTCTGTTGTAAAGGATCTTGGCATGAAAGAACATTTCACAGGTTCAGTTGAACTTGTGTCGGGTGAACTTGGCGAAGACTTTACCTATTATCTTGTCAGCTCTGAGCAGGTTCCCTCATCCGTTGGGGTAGGCGTACTTGTTAACCCTGACAACACAATCCTCTCGGCAGGCGGCTTCATCATTCAGCTCATGCCCGGCACGGACGAATCAACGATTGCGGAAATTGAAAAACGGCTTGGAAGTGTAGAGCCAATCTCGAAACTGATCCAAAAAGGGCTTTCGCCGGAAGAAATTCTGTTTGAGGTTCTCGGCAAAGATCATGTGAAGATTCTTGATCAGCACCCAGTTGCTTTTCACTGCCCTTGCTCACGCGAAAGAATCTCAAATGCCATTATCAGTCTTGGGGCGGATGAAATCCAAAGCATGATTGAAGAGGACGGCAAAGCAGAAGCAGAATGCCACTTCTGTAATGAACGGTATCATTTTTCAAAAGAAGAACTGACAGAGCTGAAAGACGAAGCGCGCTGAACATGCGGTCAGGAGATGGAGAGATGAACAGAAAAGCGGTCTGGCTGATTATCTTCGGACTCGTGATCATCAACTGTTTTACTCTGGCATATTTTCTAACAAAGGATGACAGCATCGCTGCAATCGGACCTGCTTCAAAGGGAAGCTCAGAATCCATTGCATCTGTCGGGGATAAGGAAATAACAAGAGAGCAGTGGATGGCAGAGCTTGAAGATCGATTCGGCAGGGAAACACTTGAAGAGATGATTAATTTTACGGTTGTTGAGGAGCTTGCTGAAAAACATGACATCAAAATTCCTGATGAGGAGCTTGAACGTGAGCTTACGATGTAT
This sequence comes from Metabacillus mesotrionivorans, assembly GCF_052171315.1. Classification (NCBI taxonomy): domain Bacteria; kingdom Bacillati; phylum Bacillota; class Bacilli; order Caryophanales; family Bacillaceae; genus Metabacillus; species Metabacillus mesotrionivorans. The sequence goes on from NZ_JBQMFF010000013.1 coordinate 46,930, forward strand.
AAATCCATGTATAATTCACTCGACAACGAGCAGCTTTCAGAAGACGGAGAGCTGCGCGAACAGATCAGGTATAGCATGCTGCTTGAAGAGCTGCTGACAAAAGATGTTGAAATTCCGGAGAAGGAATTAAAGGCTTATTACGAGTCCAATCAGGATCTCTATTCCATTAAGGATACGTATCACCTTTTTCACATTGTGACGAAGACTGAAGCAGAAGCGATAAAGGTAATCGAAGAGCTTGAGGGCGGCTCGAGCTTTGAAGCGCTCGCTGCGGAAAAATCAATCGATGAGTTTTCTGCCAACGAGGGCGGAGACCTTGGTTATGTTTCATCAGAAAACGATTATCTCCCGGCTCAATATATCGAAGAAGCTGAAAAGCTCAAAAAAGATAAGTGGAGCGAGCCTATTAAAACTGAAAACGGCTATTCTGTCATCCTCCTGAAAGAGAAGGTTAACGGCGTGCAGTATTCATTTGAAGAAGCTAAGAACCAGATCAGACGGCAGATTGCCCTTGAGCAGATGGAATCAGCCGTTTCTGTAAAGCCTCTATGGGAAGAAGCGGGAGTAACGTGGTTTTACGGCAGCGACACACCCCAATGATAAAACAGAATTGAGTATTTTGCCCTATCCGAGAAGTAAGAAAAGATTGACAATTCAGACTGAGGTTTGGTACATTCTTTTTAAAGCCAATAAAAATACTCGGAAATAGAGGTGGTCAGATTGACGCGTGTAGCAAATTCTATACACGAACTGGTTGGGGAAACACCTATTGTCAAATTAAACCGCATTGTAGATGAAAACAGTGCAGATGTATACCTTAAACTTGAATTTATGAACCCTGGAAGCAGCGTAAAAGACCGCATAGCGCTTGCGATGATTGAAGCTGCCGAAGAAAAAGGGCTTCTTAAAGAAGGCGATACGATTATTGAACCGACAAGCGGAAATACAGGCATCGGACTTGCGATGGTTGCAGCTGCAAAAGGGATTAAATCCATCCTGGTTATGCCTGAAACAATGAGCATGGAGCGCCGAAACCTTCTTCGGGCTTACGGTGCCGAGCTTGTTCTTACTCCTGGTCCTGAGGGCATGGGCGGAGCCATCAGAAAAGCGGAAGAACTTGCAAAAGAGCATGGCTATTTCATGCCTCAGCAGTTTAAAAATGAAGCAAATCCTGAGGTCCACCGCCGGACGACAGGTCCTGAGATTGTCAGCCAGATGGGCGGCCAGCTTGATGCATTCATAGCGGGAATCGGAACGGGCGGAACCATTACAGGTGCCGGCGAGGTTCTTAAAGAAGCTTATCCTGATATAAAAATCTATGCAGTGGAGCCTGCTGACTCACCTGTCCTTTCAGGAGGCAAACCGGGTCCTCATAAAATCCAGGGCATTGGAGCAGGATTTGTTCCGGATATCTTAAAAACGGATATTTACGACGGTGTCATTCAAGTGAAAAATGAAGAAGCTTTTGAAGTGGCGCGGAAAGCGGCTAGAGAAGAGGGTCTTCTTGGAGGCATTTCTTCCGGTGCAGCGATTAAAGCAGCGCTTCAAGTAGCGAAAGAGCTTGGTAAAGGCAAAAAGGTTCTTGCCATTATCCCAAGTAACGGGGAAAGATACTTAAGCACGCCGCTTTATCAATTTGATTAATCAAGAAACAGCCCTTGGGCTGTTTTTTTGTTTATGGGAGAAATTTTCAACATGTATTCTTTCCTCGTTTTATGTAAAATGAACTTATGAGTTTTTAAGGAGAGGGTTAAGCATGCACCTTGAGAGAAAACCGCTTGCAAAGAAGGCGGCTTACAATCTTGATTTCTTCAGACAATATCAGCATCTTTCCCAAAACGAGGAGCGCCACGCAATCCTTGAAAGCGGCAGGGGCGGCCGGTACAGCATCGCGGGCCTTCACCCGGCTGCGGTCATTAAAGGGAAAGATTCGGTTCTTTCAATTTGGACAAAGGACGGAACTGAGCAGCGGACAGGAAATATTCTTGATGAATTCAGGAGCTGGTTCAGTCAGTTTAATACCGTAAAAAATGATGAGCTTCCGGATTTTCAGGGCGGGGCAATCGGGTTTTTCAGCTATGATTGTGTAAGAGCGTTTGAGAAGCTTGAAAGCCGTTCGATTGACGATCTTGAAACGCCGGATCTATATTTTCTGCTATTTGATGATTTGGCCGTTTATGATCATCAGACAAAGGAAATCTGGTTCATTACCCACTATTCATCTGAAGCTGACCTAAAAGAGGCGCAAAACAGAATAGCTGAAATGGAAAAGAGCTGGTTTGAAAAACAGACAGCTGCATTTGTTCATAAGCCTGCAGGCGGAACCGGAAATCCTGCATCCCCGCACCGGTTTACAAAAGAGTCGTTTATGGATGCTGTTGAGACAATAAAGGATTACATTGCAAACGGTGATGTTTTTCAGGTGAATCTGTCTGTCAGGCAGACAGAACCGCTCAAGGTGCATCCGCTTAAAGTGTATGAAACCCTGAGGAAAGTGAATCCATCTCCGTACATGGCTTATCTGGATCTCCTGGATTTCCAGATTGTCAGCGGCTCGCCTGAGCTGTTGGTAAAAATAGACGGCGAACACGCAAGCACGAGGCCGATTGCGGGAACAAGGTCAAGAGGGGCAAGTGAAGAAGAAGATCAGAAGCTTGCTTTAGAACTGATTGAAAATGAGAAAGAACGTGCTGAGCATGTTATGCTCGTCGATCTTGAACGGAATGACCTTGGAAGAGTGTGCAAATACGGTACGGTTGAAGTAAACGAGTTTATGGTCATTGAAAAATATTCACATGTGATGCATATCGTTTCAAATGTCCGCGGCCTGCTTGCAGAAGGCAAAGATTATCTCGATGTCCTAAAAGGTGTTTTTCCGGGAGGGACGATTACGGGAGCTCCCAAAATCAGAACGATGGAAATTATTGAGGAGCTTGAGCCGACAAGAAGAGGCATTTATACAGGATCGATCGGCTGGATTGGGTATAATGGAGATATGGAAATGAACATTGTCATCCGCACGCTGCTTGCGAAGGACGGACATGCTTACATCCAGTCAGGAGCAGGAATTGTCATCGATTCCAATCCTAAACACGAATATAAAGAATCGCTCAAGAAGGCGCAGGCCTTGCTTAGGGCGAAAGAGCTGAGCGAAGAAGAGACTATGACAGTATGAGGTGAGAGAGAATGATTTTAATGATTGATAATTACGATTCGTTTACGTTTAACCTGGTGCAGTATTTAGGGGAGCTTGGAGAGGAGCTTATCGTTCGCAGGAACGATGAGATCACGCTCGATGAAATTGGAGAGATGGCTCCTGATTTTCTTATGATATCCCCTGGTCCATGCAGTCCGAACGAAGCTGGAATCAGCATGGCTGCCATTGAGCGCTTTGCTGGGAAAATTCCGATTTTCGGAGTTTGTCTTGGACATCAATCCATTGCGCAGGTTTTCGGGGGAGATGTTGTCCGCGCAGAACGCCTGATGCACGGGAAAACATCCGAAATGCACCACGACGGCCAAACGATCTTTAAGGATATTGAGAATCCATTTACAGCTACCCGCTATCATTCACTGATTGTGAAAAAAGAAACCTTGCCTGACTGCTTTGATATCACAGCATGGACAGAAGAAGGCGAAATCATGGCGATCCGCCATAAAACACTTCCGGTTGAAGGTGTGCAGTTCCACCCTGAGTCAATCATGACATCATTTGGGAAGAACCTGCTCGGCAATTTTATTCAAACGCACCGGCCTGCTGAAAAGGTCTGATGTATATTTACTTGAACTCCGAATTCATTCGGGCAGAGGATGCCAGGATCTCTCCCTTTGACCACGGGTATCTTTATGGTCTTGGGGTGTTTGAAACGTTCAGAGTCTATAAGGGGCATCCTTTTTTGCTTAATGATCACATGAGTAGGCTGAAAAAAGCCATGGGAGAGCTGAATATTAAGCTGGATGAATCCAGCCTGAATATAGAAGAGGTCATTCAGCATCTGCTTCTGCTTAACGATCTGCAGGATGAGGATGTGTCGGTGCGCCTCAACGTATCAGCGGGAGACGGCGGACTGATGTTCGGTGCCCTGGAATATCGTGAGCCCACTGTCATGATGTTTATGAGGAAACTGCCGGAATTGCCGACTGACCTTGAAAAACGCGGGGTGCTTCTGTCTGTTCCGAGAAATACCCCTGAGGGAAAAGAACGGATCAAGTCCCATCATTATCTGAACAATGTTCTGGCGAAGCGTGAAGCAGGAAATGATCCTTCGGTTGAAGGGATTTTTCTTACGAAAGACGGGTTTGTGGCAGAAGGGATTGTCTCAAATCTCTTCTGGGTAAAAAATGAGTGTGTGTATACACCTTCTCTGGATACAGGGATCTTGAACGGCATCACCCGGCAGTTCGTCATCCGCTGTCTGGAAAAAGAGAGAATGAGATGGGTGGAAGGCAGGTTTACAGCAGATGAGCTGCTTCAGGCTGATGAAATATTTGCCGTGAACTCTGTTCAGGAAATCATTCCGCTGAAAGAAATTGGCTCTAGCGTTTTTTCAGGAAAGAATGGCGCTGTAACGCAAACACTAAAAAGGATTTATAAGCAAAGCAGAATGCTGAAAAGCAGAGAAGAGCTGTAAAGGATTGATGATAAATGGACACCATTTTAGCTGATGATAAAAAGGATCTGATCTGCGGTCCGTACCGATTAAATCCTTATGAAAAGACATTGATTATGGGGATTTTAAATCTGACGCCTGACTCTTTTTCAGATGGAGGCAGGTTTAACCGCATAGAAACGGCGCTAGCCCACGCGAAGGAAATGATTGCAGACGGAGCGGATATCATCGATGTCGGAGGAGAGTCTACACGCCCCGGCGCGGATTTTGTCCCTGCTGAAGAAGAAATCCGGAGAGTTGTTCCAATTATAAAAGAACTTTCTAAAGAAATCAGTGTTCCAATCTCCATTGACACATACAAAGCAGAAGTGGCAGAGGAGGCTGTTCTTGCCGGAGCAACGATTCTAAACGATGTATGGGGGGCAAAAGCAGATCCTGAAATGGCTGCTGTTGCTGCCAAATACGATGTGCCGATTATCCTCATGCATAACCGGCCGGAACGGAATTACACCGCGCTTATTCCGGACATGATCTCAGATTTGAATGAAAGTGTCTCAATCGCCAAACGCGCAGGTGTTAAGGACAGCAAAATTATTCTTGACCCGGGCATCGGGTTTGCGAAGACGATGGAGGATAATCTTGAGGTCATGAGAAATCTGGAGACTTTTTCTCAATTGGGGTATCCGGTCCTGCTCGGAACATCAAGAAAATCCTTCATCGGCCGCATACTCGATCTCCCGCCTTCTGATAGAATGGAGGGTACAGGGGCTACAGTGTGCCTTGGAATCGAAAAAGGATGCAGCATTGTGAGGGTGCATGATGTGAAAGGAATTGCAAGAATGGCAAAAATGATGGATGCCATGATTGGAAAAGGAGCGGCTGAGCTTGGATAAAATTTTTGTGAACGGGATGGAGTTTTACGGATATCATGGCGTTTTTCCTGAAGAGACGAAGCTTGGCCAGCGTTTTCGGGCTGACCTGACCATTGAGCTTGATTTGAAGCAGGCAGGGCAGACAGATGATCTGCAGCACACGGTCAATTATGCTTCGCTTTATAAAATTTGCAAAGGTGTTGCTGAAGGAAAGCCGTTCAAGCTTGTAGAAGCTGTCGCCGAGAAAATTGCGGCAGAGGTTCTTGAAGAATTTCAGCATGTAAGCTTCTGCACAGTAAAACTTTACAAGCCGGACCCGCCGATACCCGGCCATTACGACTATGTGGCCGTGGAGATCAGGAGAGGACGCTCATGAACAGAGCCTTTCTTGCGCTTGGCAGCAACATCGGAGACAGAGAGCGCTATTTAAAAGATGCGATCCTGAGCTTGAATGAACATTCTTCTATTGAGGTGGAGGAAATTTCCTCTATCTATGAAACAGATCCAGTGGGTTATGAGAATCAGGATGCATTTTTAAATATGGTGCTCTCCGTCCGCACAGATCTGACAGCGTTTGAGCTGCTGTCTGTCATGCAGGGGATTGAACAGAGTCTCGGAAGAAAAAGGGATATCAGGTGGGGTCCCCGGACTTTGGACCTTGACATTTTACTCTATAATCACGAAAATATTGAAACAGAGCAACTAATTATTCCACACCCTAGGATGTTAGAGCGTTCGTTCGTATTAATCCCGTTATATGAGATAGACCAGAATATTCATATACAAGCAAGCAGTCAGCCGCTTTCAGTCATAATCGATCAACTACCGGACAAAGAAGGGGTACGAATATGGAAGCAGCAGAAAAATGGGGAAGACGTATTCGCGCTTTTCGAAAATTAAAAGGATATACCCAGGAAGGGTTTGCAAAAGACCTTGGCATATCTGTGTCTGTTTTAGGCGAGGTTGAACGCGGGAACAGGCTTCCGAATGATCAGCTTATTCAAGAAGTAGCGGCCGCGCTGAACGTCACGATAGAAGAGCTTTCACCGAGAGAGTAAGGCTCTGAAAGGAGGTAACCCGATGTTTAAAATCGGCGATATCCAATTAAAAAACCGCGTTGTCCTTGCACCCATGGCCGGAGTCTGCAATTCGGCATTCCGCCTGACGGTGAAGGAATTCGGAGCGGGACTTGTCTGCGCTGAAATGGTCAGTGATAAAGCCATCCTTTTCAACAACGCAAGAACGATGGACATGCTCTACATTGATGAGCGGGAAAAGCCTCTCAGCCTCCAGATCTTCGGAGGAGAAAAAGAAACACTTGTAGAAGCTGCCAAGTTTGTCGATAAAAACACTACGGCCGATATCATTGATATCAATATGGGCTGTCCTGTTCCGAAAATCACAAAATGTGATGCCGGGGCTAAATGGCTGCTTGATCCGGATAAAATCTATGACATGGTTTCTGCCGTTACAGATGCAGTAGATAAACCGGTTACCGTGAAAATGCGCATTGGATGGGACGACCAGCACATCTTTGCTGTCAAGAATGCGCAGGCTGTAGAAAAAGCCGGAGGCAGCGCAGTAGCTGTTCATGGGCGTACAAGAGTTCAGATGTATGAAGGAACGGCGGATTGGGCTATCATTAAAGAAGTAAAAGAATCTGTCGGCATTCCGGTTATTGGGAACGGGGATGTGGAAACACCTCAGGATGCCCAGAGAATGCTTGATGAAACAGGTGTAGACGGCGTGATGATCGGCCGTGCCGCACTGGGAAACCCCTGGATGATTTACCGAACGGTTCACTATCTTGAAACAGGTGAACTGATCGGCGAACCTTCAGTACGCGAAAAAATGGATGTGTGCAAACTTCATCTCGACCGTCTGGTTGCCCTTAAAGGCGAAAAAACAGCTGTCAGAGAAATGAGGAAGCATGCTGCATGGTACTTGAAGGGAATCAGAGGGCACGCCATTGTAAGAAATGCCGTAAATACGACTGAAACAAGAGACGAGCTTGTGAATCTGCTTGATGAATTTACATTGCAGGCAGAAGCGAAAGAACAAAGCAGCATACAGGCAGGATGAACTGCCTTTCCCCGCAGTGATTGCACACTGCCAGTTTGAACTGGCAGTTTTTCTGCATTCGCCGGTATAATTGACTAACAAGCCTTATAGAGGACAGGAGCTGATTTTTTTGAGTAATGAAGAATTAACCCATGAAGAATTAAATGACCAGCTGAAAGTAAGACGGGAAAAGCTGAGCGCACTGCGTGAGAAGGGTCTCGATCCGTTTGGAAAACGCTTTGAGCGTACAGGATACACATCGCAGCTCGTCCGTGAATACGGCGAAATTTCAAAAGAAGACCTTGAGGAAAGAGCCATTTCTGTCACACTGGCAGGAAGAATCATGACAAAGCGCGGTAAAGGAAAAGCCGGATTTGCCCACATTAAGGACATTGAAGGTCAAATTCAAATTTATGTGCGCAAGGATGCAGTCGGTGATGAGCAGTACGAATTGTTCAACACAGCTGATCTTGGGGACATTGTCGGCGTTACAGGTGTTATGTTTAAAACGAAAGTCGGCGAGCTTTCCATCAAGGCTACAAGCTTCGAGCTTTTAACGAAGTCTCTTCGTCCGCTTCCTGATAAATTCCATGGCTTAAAAGACATTGAACAGCGCTACCGCCAGCGTTATCTCGACCTCATCATGAATGATGAAAGCAAAAGCACGTTCATTGCACGCAGCAAAATCATTCAATCCATGCGCCGCTACCTTGACCAAAACGGCTACCTTGAAGTTGAGACGCCAACAATGCACACCATAGCAGGCGGAGCTTCAGCCCGTCCGTTCGTGACACATCACAATGCTCTTGATATGCAGCTCTACATGAGGATTGCAATTGAGCTTCACCTTAAGAGACTGATAGTAGGCGGTCTTGAAAAAGTATATGAGATTGGCCGTGTATACAGAAACGAAGGAATCTCTACCCGTCATAATCCTGAGTTCACAATGATTGAACTTTATGAGGCTTATGCAGACTACAAAGATATCATGTCATTGACAGAGAACCTGATTGCCCATATTGCTAAAGAAGTGACTGGCTCTACAAAAATTACGTACGGTGAACATGAAATCGATCTTCAGCCGGAGTGGAAGAGACTTCATATGGTTGATGCGATCAAAGAGCGCACCGGCGTGGATTTCTGGGCTGAAATGTCAGTGGAAGACGCCAGAGCGCATGCGGCTGAGCATGACGTGGAAATCAACAAAAACATGACTGTCGGCCACATCATTAATGAATTCTTCGAGCAAAAAGTAGAGGAGCACCTGATTGAGCCTACATTTATCTATGGCCATCCGGTTGAGATTTCGCCACTTGCCAAGAAGAACGATGAAGACCCTCGTTTTACAGACAGATTTGAATTGTTCATTGTTGCCCGTGAGCATGCAAATGCTTTTACTGAGCTGAATGATCCTATTGATCAAAAAGAACGCTTTGAAGCACAGCTTCAGGAAAGAGAACAAGGAAATGACGAAGCGCACATGATGGATGAAGACTTTATTGAAGCGCTGGAGTATGGAATGCCTCCAACAGGCGGTCTTGGCATTGGAATTGACCGTGTAGTGATGCTTCTGACAAACTCCGCTTCTATCAGGGACGTCCTTCTCTTCCCGCATATGAGACATCGTTAAGTACACACAAAAACCTCCGCTATTTCGGCGGAGGTTTTTTATTTTTATTTTTTATAAAAAAAGCCTTGCTTAATAGTGTCTGCGGTGATATATTATTAAACGTTGCCGCAAAAAACGGCGGCGGCGAGAAATAAAAAAAGTGAAAAGAGTGCTTGACTTTATAATTGAGATTTGATATTATTATAAAGCTGCTCTTGAAGCAAATGATCTTTGAAAACTAAACAAAACCAAAAGCGTACCAAACGTTTTAAATTTTTAAGTCAGCAACATTTATGAGTCACAAATTTTCTTCGGAGAGTTTGATCCTGGCTCAGGACGAACGCTGGCGGCGTGCCTAATACA
>NZ_JBQMFF010000014.1:0-3031 GCF_052171315.1 Metabacillus mesotrionivorans
ACGTTGCCAGGCAATGCAATTATACATAATGAATGCATAATGTAAAACAGCATCATTTATTACTATCGCGGGGTGGAGCAGTCTGGTAGCTCGTCGGGCTCATAACCCGAAGGTCGCAGGTTCAAATCCTGTCCCCGCAACCAAATGGTCCCGTGGTGTAGCGGTTAACATGCCTGCCTGTCACGCAGGAGATCGCCGGTTCGATCCCGGTCGGGACCGCCATTTATTTAAACGACAACGAAACGATTAGGTTTCGTTTTTTTTATGCTCTTTTTGAGGTAGACACTTGGTGAAACTTGGACAAACTAGATAGATAAGATACACTGAATATCAGGGAACCTTCCTTAGAACTGCGGAGTTCTAAGGTTTTTTAGGATAGATTGAGAATACGGGAGGCTGGTCTTTTCCATGACGATAAAGGACGAATTTCAGTTTATCAGCCGAATCCGTCAATATGAGGTCCGACAGTCCGGTTTAGTCGAAGGGATTGGCGATGATGCTGCCCTATATGGAACGAAATCAGATTATCTTGAGGTCGTCTGTACGGATACGCTGGTTGAAGGGGTACATTTTTTAAAAGAATTATCTTCTCCGAAGGAAATCGGCTATAAGGGGCTTGCCGTAAATGTGAGCGATATAGCTGCTATGGGTGGCGTACCAAAGTATTATCTTGTGGCCATTGCGGTACCCAAGTCATGGTCAGAACAGGAGCTTGCCGAATTATATGCAGGAATGGACGAGCTGGCGGAACCGCTTCGCATCGATTTGATCGGAGGAGACACGGTCTCAACCTCGGATAAGCTCGTTCTTACCGTGACGGTGATTGGTGAGGTGAAAAAGGGCAGGCAAAGGCTGCGGAAGGATGCACGTCCGGGAGATGCCGTTTTTGTAACTGGTACAATCGGTGATTCCGCTGCAGGGCTTCAAGCTTTGCTTGGAAATCTTCAACCGGAAGACCAGAATGCAGAATCTTTTTTGATCAACAGGCATAAGCGCCCTGTCCCACAGGTGAAAGCAGGACAGATAATGACCTCTGCAGACCGGGTATCGCTGAATGACATCAGTGACGGACTGGCGAGTGAACTAAATGAAATAAGCGAGTCAAGCTGTGTTAAAATAGTGATAGATAAAACAAGACTTCCAATGAGTGACTCAATGAAGTCACTGAACCATGAGGATGCAGAAAAATGGATGCTGTTTGGCGGAGAAGACTTTGAATTAACGGGTACTGCTCCACTGGCTGTATTCACTGATCTTCAAAAGAAATGCCTGGCAGAAGGAATCCTCCTTACGGAAATTGGACGTGTTGAAGAAGGGCCGGCAGGTGTTTTTTTTACTGAGGACGGAAAGCTGACGAAGCTTGAGAAGTCCGGATATAATCATTTTAAGTAAGGTGAAGTTTATGATAAAGCATGTACTGAAATCAACTCATACAGACGAAACGACACGTCTTGCCATAAGACTCGGAGAGCTTTTGAAGCCGGGGGCTGTCATTACCCTTGAAGGCGATCTTGGCGCTGGAAAGACGACGTTTACTAAGGGACTGGCAAAAGGTCTTGGCATCCGCAAAAACGTCAACAGCCCTACGTTTACGATTATGAAAGAATACCGGGATGGCCGGATTCCTTTGTATCACATGGATGTGTACCGCATGGAAGACAGCGGAGAGGATCTAGGCTTTGATGAATATTTCGAAGGCGACGGCGTGACCGTTGTTGAGTGGGCAAGCATGATAGAAGAGCAGCTTCCAAAGGAGCGGCTGGACATCAGAATTCACCGCTCAGGAGACGATGGGCGTGAAATCCTGCTCATTCCTTTTGGCGAGGACTATATTGGTTTATGTGAGGAGCTTGTAACCGGATGAAAGCATTAGCAATTGATACGTCAAACCTTACACTTGGGGTGGCCCTTGTGGGGGAAGAAACGGTGATGGGTGAGTATGTCACCCACGTCAAACAGAATCATTCGGTCCGTGCGATGCCTGCTGTTGAGTGGGTGCTGCAGGAGTGCGGCGTGAAGCCTGACGAGCTTGACCGTGTGATCGTAGCAGAGGGGCCAGGTTCCTACACCGGACTTAGAATCGGCGTCAGCATTGCAAAGACACTTGCATGGACCCTGAACATTCCGCTTGTCAGTGTTTCAAGTCTTGAAGTGCTGGCTGCAGGAGGCACTTACTTTGACGGAATGATCTGCCCGCTGTTTGATGCACGCAGGGGCCAGGTGTATACAGGACTTTATGAATATGAAGACGGTGTTCTTTTAAATAGAAGAAAAGACTGCAATCTTCTTCTTGCAGACTGGCTTGAAGAGCTGAAGAAAGAAGATAAGCGGATTTTGTTTATTGGCAATGACGTCAGTCTTCACAGGGAACTTATCGAACAGATTCTTGGAGAACAGGCCATGTTTGCAGCGATGACAGAGAACAATCCCAGACCATCCATGCTTGGGAAAATCGGGCTTAAAAAAGACCCTGTTGATCTCCATTCATTTGTCCCGAACTACATTCGCATGGCTGAAGCAGAAGTAAAGTGGCTGGAACAACAGAAATAAGCAGGTGAAAGAGATGAAGCAGGATACAATGGTCATCCGGCCAATGAATGTAACGGATATAGATGCTGTCTATGAAATTGAAACACAGTCCTTTGCCACTCCATGGCTGAAGGAGTCTTTTCATAATGAACTGACGCAGAACCATTTTGCTAAATACCTGGTTGTGGAATTTGACCGGCAAATTATCGGCTATTGCGGACTTTGGATCATTATGGATGAGGCGCAGGTAACGAATATTGCCGTTCTCCCTGCTTTCAGGGGCAATAAAATCGGCGAAACACTGCTTAGCCAGGCGATTGGCGTTGCAAAGGAGTACGGTGCAGGGAAAATCTCGCTTGAGGTCAGGGTGTCAAACCATGTGGCACAGTCCCTGTACAAAAAACTCGGGTTTCAGCCGGGCGGAATCAGAAAGCGGTATTATACCGATAACGGAGAAGATGCTTTAGTAATGTGGGTGGGTTTAAAATGACGAAAAACGATC
>NZ_JBQMFF010000014.1:3188-3426 GCF_052171315.1 Metabacillus mesotrionivorans
GCAGCTGACGATTGTTCTGGAAGAAGCGCTGAAGCAGGCGGACATGGGCTTTAAAGACCTCGATGCGATTGCTGTAACGGAGGGGCCAGGACTGGTCGGAGCCCTTTTGATTGGAGTAAATGCGGCAAAGGCTCTTGCATTTGCCCATCAGCTGCCGCTTGTTGGCGTTCATCATATTGCGGGGCATATTTATGCCAACCAGCTTATTTCTGAGCTGAAATTCCCGCTGCTGTCGCTT
>NZ_JBQMFF010000014.1:3530-37593 GCF_052171315.1 Metabacillus mesotrionivorans
GGTAGCAAGAACGTTAAAGCTTCCATATCCCGGAGGCCCTCACATCGACCGTTTGGCTGCAGAAGGAACGCCATCCATTGATCTGCCGCGGGCATGGCTTGAGCCGGATTCCTTTAACTTCAGCTTCAGCGGCCTGAAATCAGCGGTTATTAACACTCTCCACAATGCTGAACAGCGCGGAGAAGTGATTGAACCAAAGGACCTTGCTGCAAGTTTTCAGGCAAGTGTCATTGATGTGCTTGTAACAAAAACAGCAGCAGCTGCGAAGAAGTACGGAGTAAATCAAGTTCTTCTTGCCGGCGGTGTTGCAGCAAACCGCGGACTGAGAGCAGCCCTTGCGGAAACGTTCAGCGGTCTTCAGGATGTTGAGCTTATTATCCCGCCGCTGTCTCTCTGTACAGACAACGCAGCCATGATCGCAGCAGCAGGAAGCGTTTTTTATGAAAAAGGACACAGAGGATCCATGAGAATGAACGCAAACCCAGGCCTTGAGCTTCCGAATTAACGGTTATCAACAAGTTATTCACAACCTGTCCAATAACTCATGCAAGAATTTATGAAAGCTTGTGGAATATGGAAGGGGATAACCTGTGGATAATGTGGATAAAAAACCATTAAAATGTGGATAATGTGTATAATTCTCATAAGACCTTATAAAACATGAACTTGAGATTGTGGATAACAAAAAACTCAGCACCGGTTATGGCGCTGAGTTTTTTTATCCACAATTTTTTATTCCTCCTGCAGGTGCTCCCATTCGTTCATCAGGTGTTCAAGCTCTTCCTGCAGTGCTTCGTTTTCCTGATTAATCTCCTGAACTCTTGTGTGATCCTGATAGATCTCGGGATCGCAGAGGAGCTGTTCATTTACTTCTACCTTTTCTTCAATAGCTGAAATACGCTCTTCCACTTCCTGAAGCTTCCGCTGTTTTTGCCGCGCTTGTTTTTTAAGTTCTTTTTCCTGTTCATAGGAAAGCTTATTTCCGTTTTCTTTCTCTTTCACTTCAGGGGCAGCATCCAAGGCAGCAAGCTCGAGCTGCTCTGCTTTTTTATGCTGATAGTAATCGTAATCTCCGAGGTATTCGGTTACACCGCCCGGCGCAAGTTCGTAAACTTTAGTCGCAATTCTGTTGATGAAATACCGGTCATGGGAAACAAATAGGATGGTACCCGGGTAATCAATCAGTGCGTTTTCAAGCACTTCCTTGCTGTCGAGATCAAGGTGGTTTGTCGGCTCATCCAGAATCAGCAGGTTGGCTTTTTGCAGCATCAGCTTCGCAAGGGCAAGCCGTGCCTTTTGTCCACCGCTCAAGGTTGATACATTTTTCAGGACATCGTCCCCGGAGAAAAGGAAGTTTCCAAGTACGGTGCGGATTTCCTTTTCGGTGAGCATCGGGTAGTCATCCCATAATTCATCGAGTACGCGTTTATTGGACGTCAGATTCGCCTGCTCCTGATCATAGTAGCCGATCTTAACGGCGGATCCAAGCTGAAATGAACCTTTTAGTGGAGCAAGTCTTTCAATGATCGTTTTCAATAGTGTGGACTTTCCGACTCCGTTCGGCCCGACGAGCGCGATGCTGTCACCCCGTGAAACGGAAAAAGAGACATTTGAAATAATCGGATTCGCTCCATCATAGGAAACGGCGATCTCATTCGCTTTTAATACATCATTCCCGCTCTGCCGCTCGATATCAAATTTAAAGTGGGCAGACTTCTCATCCCCAAGCGGCCTGTCCATCAGATCCATGCGCTGCAGTTTTTTCTGGCGGCTTTGCGCGCGCTTGGTGGTAGACGCTCTCGCCATGTTCCGCTGGATAAAATCTTTCAGTTTTGCCACTTCATCCTGCTGTTTTTCAAAGAGCTTGAGCTCTCGTTCATAGTTTTCAGCGGCCTGCTCGAGGTAGCGGCTGTAGTTGCCGATGTACTTTCTGCTTGCGTGCCGTGAAATCTCATAAACCTGGTTGACAACCTTATCAAGGAAGTACCGGTCATGGGATACGATTAGAATGGCACCGCTGTAACCTTGCAGGTATTGCTCAAGCCATGACAGCGTTGCGATATCCAGATGGTTCGTCGGTTCATCCAGCACGAGCAGATCAGGGCTTGTCAAAAGCAGCTTACCAAGGGCAAGGCGTGTTTTCTGGCCTCCGCTCAAACGCTGGATCGGTGTTGAGATGTCAAAGTCAGCGAAGCCGAGTCCGTGAAGAACAGAACGGATGTCTGCTTCATATTGATAGCCGCCTTTTTCTTTAAATTCAACCTGAAGACGGTCGTATTCATTCAGCAGCTGCTGAAATTCCCGTTTTGAAGGGTCTGTTTCAGCCATTTTCATCTCCAGGCTGCGCATCGTTTTTTCCATATCCTTCAGAGGCTGGAAAACGGAAATCATTTCATCCCAGATGGAAAGCTCGGATTCAAGGCCGGTATCCTGGGCCAAATAGCCGATCCGGACATCCTTCGGCTTGATGATCTCTCCTGATTCATAGGAAAGCTGTCCCGCGATAATCTTCAGGAGAGTTGATTTTCCGGCGCCGTTGCGGCCGACGAGTGCAATCTTGTCGCGCGTTTGTACTTCAAGTTTAATGTTCGATAATATAAGATCAGCAGCAAAATATTTTGTCAGCTGGTTAATTTGCAGCAAAATCATGTCTTTTCACCTCATGCTATGATAGGTTAAGTGTAGCTTATCCGCGGGGTGCCCGCAATGATTGGGGCCTCCGGATGCTTGTATTTGTCACAATAAGTAAAAAGACAGATTTGTAAAAATAGTGTATAGTCTAGGTATGAGGGGCGTAAAAAGATGTCAAATTTTACTCATTTTAACCAGCAGGGCAGAGCCAGGATGGTTGATATATCCGAAAAAAATGAAACAGTCCGCACAGCCGAAGCGATTTCAAGCGTCATCATGAGCATCGATGTGCATGAGAAAATCGTAAACCAGCAGCTTGAAAAAGGCGACGTGCTTGCTGTTGCGCAGGTAGCCGGCATTATGGCTGCCAAGAACACATGGAACATCATTCCGATGTGCCACCCGATCCCGCTTAAAGGAATCGATATCTCATTTGACTGGGAAAAAGACGAGGGACAAGCCCGCCTTGTCATACATGCTACAGTCAAAACAAAAGGAAGTACAGGTGTTGAAATGGAAGCGCTAACTTCCGCTTCCGTCTGTGCACTGACGGTTTATGATATGTGCAAGGCTTTAGACAAGGGACTTGTAATCGGTCCGACGTACTTATCTCAAAAAACCGGCGGGAAGAATGGGGATTACAAGAGAGATAAATCTGCATCTTTGAATGTGGGGGTTAGAACGTGAACAACATCGAACAATCGAAAATTCCGCAGGCGACGGCAAAACGCCTGCCTTTATACTACCGTTTTTTAAAAAACCTGCATGCTTCAGGAAAGCAGCGGGTGTCATCGGCTGAACTGAGCGATGCCGTGAAGGTCGACTCCGCGACCATCCGAAGGGACTTTTCCTACTTTGGAGCTCTAGGGAAAAAAGGATACGGCTACAACGTTAATTACCTGCTGTCTTTTTTCAGAAAGACGCTAGATCAGGACGAGGTCACAAAGGTTACGCTGATTGGAGTGGGAAACCTCGGCACAGCTTTCCTTCATTATAACTTCACGAAAAACAACAATACGCTGATTTCACTTGCGTTTGATGTGGATGAAAATAAAATCGGCACCGAAATCGGCGACGTGCCGATCTATCATCTTGATCACATGGAAGAGCACCTGCCTGAGGATGTGACCGTTGCGATTCTGACCGTCCCTGCCCAGGCTGCCCAGGCAATTACAGACAGACTGATTGCAAAGGGCATCAAGGGGATTTTGAACTTTACCCCGGCAAGACTGAATGTGCCGGAGGAAATCAGAATTCACCATATCGATCTCGCCGTCGAGCTGCAGTCGCTCGTCTACTTTTTAAAACATTACCCGAATGCATAAAGAAAGAGGTGAAAACCATGCCGAACATAGGATTTGGAAGTCTGCTGCTGATCGTTTTTGCTGCTTTATTAATCTTCGGTCCAAAAAAGCTCCCGGAACTCGGAAAAGCGGTGGGAAATTCTCTGCGCGAGTTCAAGTCAGCCACAAAAGGCCTAGCTGATGACGATGATGAAGACAAAAAGAAGGAAGAGAAGTAAGATAGGATGAAAGCAGTTATGAAACAAAACGACATGTCGGTCGTCGATCACATTGCAGAGCTCAGAAAAAGGATCATCATCACCGTCTTTTTCCTGTTTCTCGCTGTGATTGCCGGCTTCTTACTCGCAAAGCCGATCATTATTTATCTGCAGCATACGACAGAAGCAGAGAATTTGACGCTTAATTCATTCCGCATGACAGACCCGATCATGGTCTATATGCAGTTTACCTTTATCATCGCATTTATCCTGACGTCGCCGGTCATTCTCTATCAGCTTTGGGCTTTTGTCAGCCCGGGGCTCTATGAAAAAGAACGCCGCGTTACGCTCAGCTATATCCCGATTTCTATCGGGCTGTTTTTGGCCGGTCTCAGCTTTTCGTATTTCCTGCTGTTTCCGTTCGTGGTCGATTTTATGGAGCGGCTCTCAAATGACCTTGATATTAACCAGGTCATCGGGATCAATGAGTATTTTCAGTTTCTCATTCAGCTGACCATTCCGTTTGGGCTGCTGTTTCAGCTGCCGGTTGTCATCATGTTTTTGACAAGGCTCGGGATTGTTACACCGATGTTCCTGTCAAAGGTGAGGAAATACGCATACTTCATTCTGCTTGTTATCGCAGCACTCATCACACCTCCGGAGATTGTCTCTCATCTCATGGTGTCTGTGCCGCTTTTCATTTTGTATGAAGTCAGTATTTTCGTCTCAAGATTTGCCTACCGTAAAGCTCAGAAAACACAGTTTGAGGAAGAAAATAAAGAAGGGTAATCCGCTGACGGATTACCCTTTTTCTTATTTTTTCTTCGTTTTCACTTTATACGAAAGAGTAAACATTCGGAATGCCACTCCAAGGTCAAATGTTGCAATCAGCATCAGCAGGATGGTCGGAAAAGACCATAGACCGTTTTCCGAGCTGTTTACCGCAAGATAGGTAAACAGGATGCCCATTGCCAAGTAGAAAATTCCCATCGATACCGGGCTTGTTCTCATTCTTACATGCCTCCAAAAATAAATTGCATTTGTTCCGCATTCTTCATCATTTCTTCAATCTGTTCGCGGTTCGACTGCAGCAGCACGACCAGTGTATTCATGGCGACATGCGCAAAGATTGGTACGAGCAGGCGCTTTGTCCGGATATACAGGAAAGCAAAGACAAAGCCCATTGATCCGTACAGGAGCAGATGCTGCGGCTCACCGTGCACAAGCGCAAAAACGATTGAACTGATCAAAGCCGACAGGAAGAAATTCATGCGCTGATAGAGAGCGCCGAACAGAATCTTTCTGAAAATGATTTCCTCTAATATCGGTCCGATAATGGAAGTGACGAGGATAAGAAGAGGCGTAACCTTTAATACTTCCATGATAATCTGCGTATTCTCTGACTCTCCTTGGATTCCGAGCACTCTCGTTTCAATTGTGGCTGCGAGAACTTGGACAGTCAGCGCCAAAAATACTCCGGCCACTGCCCATAGGATGGACACACTTACCGGGGCTGCGTCACCTCTTAATTCCTTGTTGTCTCTAAAGTGGGTGCGCATGAAAAACAGGACGAGGACAAATGCAGCCGCAAAGCTGAAAACGGTCCAGTATCCGGATGCCATAATCTGAGCCATTCTCATCGATTCGCCTTCGCCTACACCAAGCTTAAGGAGAAGCGGGATGCCAAGAATGCCTGAAAACTGCATGACGATGTATGTCAAAATGATTAGCCAGTATTCTTTCTTCAATCGAATGACTCCTTTTTTCGCCGATTATCGGTCATATGTTTATGTGTCAACTAGGCATTATTGTACCATAAACAGGGCAGCATGTAGGAGGATAACGCCTTTATGGTATGCCTTATGGGGATGAATCATGTAATTGATAAGGATTTCATTTTTTTTTGACTTATCACTTGAATTTGGGTGAGAGATTCTATAATATAATACTTGTGTTAGCACTCGGGACATCTGAGTGCTAATAAATAAGAAAATTTAAATCAATGAAATTTGAGGAGGTTGTTTCACTTGTTAAAGCCATTAGGTGATCGTGTCGTAATTGAGCTTGTACAATCTGAAGAAAAGACTGCCAGCGGAATCGTATTGCCGGACAGCGCGAAAGAAAAGCCGCAAGAGGGCAAAGTTGTAGCAGTAGGTACTGGTCGTGTGCTTGACAACGGTGAGCGTGTTGCTCTTGAAGTTGCAGAAGGCGATCGTATTATCTTCTCAAAATACTCTGGTACTGAAGTGAAGTATGAGGGTGCTGAATACTTAATCTTACGCGAAAGCGACATTTTAGCAGTTATCGGCTAATTTTATAAATATCATAAAAATTTTCAGGAGGTAAGAAATTATGGCTAAAGACATTAAATTCAGTGAAGACGCTCGCCGTGCAATGCTGCGCGGAGTTGACGCACTTGCAAATGCTGTAAAAGTAACACTTGGACCAAAAGGACGCAACGTGGTTCTTGAGAAAAAATTCGGATCTCCGCTAATCACAAATGACGGTGTAACCATCGCAAAAGAAATCGAGCTTGAAGATGCATTCGAAAACATGGGTGCAAAGCTTGTTGCTGAAGTTGCAAGCAAAACAAACGACGTAGCAGGCGACGGTACAACAACTGCAACGGTTCTTGCTCAGGCAATGATTCGCGAAGGTCTTAAAAACGTAACAGCAGGCGCTAACCCAATGGGTATCCGCAAAGGGATCGAAAAAGCGGTGGTTGTTGCAACAGAAGAGCTTAAAGCCATCTCTAAGCCTATCGAAAGCAAAGAATCCATTGCTCAAGTAGCTGCGATTTCTGCTGCTGACGATGAAGTAGGACAATTGATTGCTGAAGCAATGGAGCGCGTTGGAAACGACGGCGTTATCACAATCGAAGAATCAAAAGGCTTCACAACAGAGCTTGAAGTCGTTGAAGGTATGCAGTTCGACCGCGGATATGCATCTCCATACATGGTCACTGATTCAGACAAAATGGAAGCTGTCCTAGACAACCCATACATCTTAATCACTGACAAAAAAATCACAAACATTCAAGAGATCCTTCCTGTACTTGAGCAGGTTGTACAACAAGGCAAGCCTCTACTATTGATTGCTGAGGATGTTGAAGGTGAAGCACTTGCTACTCTAGTAGTAAACAAACTTCGCGGAACATTCAATGCAGTAGCTGTTAAAGCTCCTGGATTCGGCGACCGCCGCAAAGCAATGCTTGAGGATATCTCTGTTCTTACAGGCGGAGAAGTGATCACTGAAGACCTAGGCCTTGACCTGAAATCAGCGAACATCTCCCAGCTTGGCCGCGCTTCTAAAGTTGTTGTAACAAAAGAAAACACAACAATCGTTGAAGGCGCCGGCGAGTCTGACAAAATTGCAGGCCGCGTAAAACAAATCCGTGCTCAATTAGAAGAAACAACTTCTGAGTTCGATAAAGAAAAATTACAAGAACGTCTAGCTAAATTAGCTGGCGGCGTAGCAGTCATCAAAGTTGGTGCTGCAACTGAAACAGAACTAAAAGAGCGCAAACTTCGCATTGAAGATGCCCTTAACTCTACTCGCGCTGCAGTAGAAGAAGGTATCGTATCAGGCGGTGGTACTGCCCTTGTAAATGTATACAACAAAGTAGCATCTGTTGAAGGAGAAGGCGACTTCGCTACAGGCGTAAACATCGTTCTTCGCGCACTTGAAGAGCCAGTACGCCAAATCGCACACAACGCAGGCCTTGAAGGCTCCGTTATCGTTGAGCGCCTGAAGCATGCTGAAGTAGGCACTGGATTCAACGCTGCAACTGGCGCATGGGTAAACATGATCGAAGCCGGTATCGTTGACCCGACAAAAGTAACTCGTTCAGCTCTTCAAAACGCTGCATCTGTAGCGGCTATGTTCTTAACTACTGAAGCAGTAGTTGCTGACAAGCCGGAAGAAAACGCTCCTGCAATGCCTGATATGGGCGGCATGGGTGGAATGGGCGGCATGATGTAATCAATGCCCAAAACCTGAAATAGCATCATATGCTATCGTCAGAAACAAAATGAGAGGCTTCCCAATAGGATCTGGGAAGCCTCTTTTTTTTATTTCTTATGTTAGGTGGAGATGGACATACTTAGTTAATTGAGCATCTGTAAGGCGTGGACATAAGTTTACAAAAGTGATAAGACATTGTTGTATGCAATTCAAAACCGCCAGACAAAAACATTAACACTTGATCTACAGTCAACTCTAACAGTTACCATGGTTTCACAAGAGCAAAAAGAGGTATAGAGATTAGAGAGGATTCTCCCTCTGTACTTTGCTTTCTCTTATTATGAAACTATTACTACTGGAGGTTTTTCTATGATTACTGCTAAAGCAAGAGCTGTTGACGGGCCGGACAAACCTTTTAAAGAGGCTGAGATTACGCGCCGCGATTTGGATTCGAAAGATGTATTGATTGAAATTAAATTTGCGGGGATCTGCCATTCTGACATTCATACGGCGCACGGGGAATGGGGCGAGGTGAATTATCCGCTCGTACCGGGACATGAGATTGCGGGGATTGTCACGGATGTAGGACCCGAGGTTACGAAATACAAGGTCGGGGACCGCGTAGGGGTTGGCTGTATGGTAGACTCCTGCGGTGATTGTGAAAACTGCCAGAAAGGGGAGGAACAATACTGCCTGAAAGGAAACATTCCTACCTACGCTGGTGTTGATAAATACGGGGAGCCGACTCAGGGCGGTTATTCTACTCATATTGTTGTAGTCGAGGACTTTGTGCTGAGCATTCCGGATAATATCGAGCTTGATCAGGCTGCACCTCTTCTTTGTGCGGGTATTACGACCTTTTCTCCGCTGCATCACTGGAAGGCAGGTCCGGGCAAAAAGGTAGCGATTGTCGGTCTCGGCGGTCTTGGCCATATGGCTGTTAAGATTGCGCATGCTATGGGTGCTGAAGTGACGGTGCTGTCCCAAACCTTGAAGAAAAAAGAAGACGGTATGCGGTTTGGAGCGGCGGATTACTATGCAACTAGTGATCCGGAGACGTTTGAAAAGCTTGCCGGCACGTTTGACCTGATTATTAACACGGTAAGTGCCAAGCTGAAGCTGGATGATTATCTTTCCCTTCTGACTCTCGATGGAAGTATGGTAAACGTCGGTGCACCTGCAGAACCGCTTTCATTAAACGTGTTCTCTCTGATAGGTCACCGCCGTTCGTTTGCGGGATCATTAATTGGCGGGATTCGTGAGACGCAGGAGATGCTGGACTTCTGCGCTGAACATAACATTGGTCCTGAAATTGAAGTCATCTCTGCCGATCAAATTAATGAAGCATACGATCGTGTATTGAATTCAGATGTAAAGTACCGGTTTGTCATTGATATCAGCACTATGTAAGGCAGCAGTGACGTTAAGGGTGTTCGAAGGTCAATCTTTGGACACCCTTTTTCTGTATGCTTAAGGTAAAGAAGCGGGGGCCGCGATGGGTTGCACATGCGAATGTTAGCTTCACACACCGGGAGGCTTTCGATATGGAAGGCTTCTTTTTTATGGAGAAGAACGAAGCATCATAAACCTCGTTTTGAAAAGCAGAGGACGCTTTCCTGAAACATCTGTGTCCTTTCTGTATAATGAGTGTACAGAAACTAGAGGTGAGTGGATGAAGAAAGGAAAATGGAGTCTTCAGGTAACGATTACGGTGTTTGTCTGTGCGGTTGTTGCCCTTTCTCTTTTAGTGACCAATTTGCTTGTAACAAGCACGGTGACGGAGAACAGCGAGAGAAACCAGGAGGAAAAGGCCGGGAATGTAGCGAGGATCATGGCGGAAACGCCGCTGATTATTGACGCGCTGGACGGAAAGGGAGATAAGGCGGCCGTGCAGGATTACGCCAATCAAGTCCGCATGGCTTCGGGTGTTCAATTTGTCGTGATTATGGATATGAAGGGGACGCGGCTTTCCCATCCTGATCCAGCGAAGGTCGGGAAGCCGTTTGTCGGCGGAGATGAAGAGGAAGTATTAAGAGGGAAAGCATATACAAGCATATCAGAGGGGACACTTGGACGGTCGCTCCGGTCTTTTACTCCGATTTTTAACGCAGAAGGAGTGGAAGTCGGTGCCGCTGCGGTCGGGATCTCTCTTGAGGAGGTAAATGATGCGGCGGAAAAGAGCCGGGAAAATATCCTGATTGGAACGGTTCTTGGAATTCTTGCCGGAATGGCAGGAGCGGTTTTCCTTGCGAAGTACATTAAGAAAATTCTGTTCGGACTGGAGCCGTTTGCGATTGCCAAGCTTCTGCAGGAGAGGAGTGCTGTTCTTCAGTCTGTCCGGGAAGGAGTCATAGCCGTCGATCAGGATGCCAACATTACTCTTGTGAATAAAGCGGCGGAAAAGCTCGTGCATAAGGCGGGGCTGACGATTCAAAATCCGGTGGGGAAGGATATTAATGACTATATGCCGTCTTCCACTCTGAAGCGGGTGCTGCAGACAGGGAAACCGGAACTTGATGAAGAGCAGGAATTAAAAGGCATCACGCTTCTTACCAACAGGGTGCCGGTCATTCTGGACGGCAAAACGGTCGGGGCGGTAGCGACATTCCGTGATAAAACGGAAATCAGCCAGCTCGCCGAGCAGCTTACCGGTGTGAGGCTTTATGCGGATGCTCTCAGAGCGCAATCACATGAATTCATGAATAAACTGCATGTCATTTTAGGGATGGTCCATATGAAGCATTATGAGGAGCTGGCAGGCTACATCAGCGGAGTTGTGGGGCATCATCAGGGCGAAATCGGCTCCATTTCAAGGAAGATAAAAGATCCGGTGCTCGCAGGCTTTTTAATCGGTAAGGTCAGCAAAGCCAGGGAAGAGGGAGCGGAGCTTGTCTACACGACCGGTTATCCTGTGCCGGAAGGGGAGGAGCACCTCACCCACGAGCTGATTACCATTATCGGAAATTTAATTGACAACTCACTCGCAGCCGTTGAGCATTCTCCGCACAAAAAGGTCAGTGTCCATTTTGACTATGGCGATGAGATCTTGACTGTGGAAGTGAAGGATACAGGCAGCGGAATGAGTGACGACATCCAAAGCCGGATCTTTGAAAAGGGTTTTTCTACGAAAGGCAGTGACCGCGGGATCGGTTTGCACTTAGTCCGCGAGAGTCTTTCAAGGCTTGATGGAGACATGGAGATTCAATCAAAAGAAGGAAGGGGAACGAAAGTGGCCGTTTACATCCCATACGAAAGCAAAGGTGGCACGTCATGACCAGGGTGATGATTGTAGAAGATGATCCGATGGTGGCCGAGTTCAATAAGCGGTATTTGGCCCAGTCCGGCGGATTCGAACTGGCAGCCGTCTGCACCTCGGTCGGAGAAGCTGTTGCGGCTCTTGAAAACAGCCAGATAGACCTGATTCTTCTGGATATCTTTATGCCGGGTAAAAGCGGACTCGATCTGTTGGCGTATATCCGGGAAAAAAAGAAGGAGATAGATGTTATCGTCATCTCTGCAGCCTCCGATATTGACCGTGTGCAGAAGGCTCTCAGGCTTGGTGCAGTGGATTATCTGATTAAACCGTTTGAGTACGAAAGGTTTCACGAGGCGCTTTCGGCATACAGGGAAAAGGCCTCTTTTATCCTGAAGCAGCAGGTTCTAAGCCAGAAAGACCTGGATGAGATGCTGCTCCGCAAAGAGGAGCGGCATTTGCCGGAGGACCTTCCGAAAGGTCTGACACAGGAAACACTGAAGCTTACCTGGACAGCCATTCTTGAGCTTGAAGCTGAGCATTTTTCCATAGACGATCTCGTCAGCAAGGTGGGCATATCCCGCGTCTCGGTCCGGAAATACTTGAAGTTTCTGATTGACGCCGGGGTGCTGAATGTCAAAGTCAGCTACGGGACAATCGGCAGACCTGTTTATCAGCATTCAGTCAATCAATCCAAAATTCACATAATGAACCAGTATATGTAAGCGGATGCTCTCCGCTTGCTTTTTTTAATTTGACTAACGCTTTCATAAGTTTCATAAACTAGGATTCTCCCGTTTTCTCTCCTATGATAGGGAAAGAAGAGACAGGAGGTTATTCCTTTGAAATCAGCAAACGCAATGAAAACGCTTCCTTTTGAAGCGGAACAGCAAAAAAGAAAAGGCCTATGGTACAAAATCAACCAACTGAAGATCGGTGTCATTCCGCTGCCGGTTTACCTTGTCATAGCTCTTATTGTCTACGGGGCGGCAGTGAACAACGAACTTCCCGCTGACATGATTGGGGGATTTGCCCTTATTATGGTCATGGGAATTCTGCTTGGGGACCTGGGCATGAAAATTCCCATTCTGAAAAGCATTGGAGGACCGGCGATTCTGTCGCTGCTGGTTCCGTCCATTCTCGTATTTTACAATGTTCTGAATCCCGCTTCCATGGAAGCCGTCACCACATTAATGAAAACATCCAACTTTTTATATCTTTATATCTCCATTTTAGTCGCAGGAAGCATCCTCGGAATGACGCGGAGCCTTCTGATTCAAGGGTTTATGAGGATGTTTGTCCCGCTCGTTCTTGGTACGCTTGCATCTGTGGCAGCGGCCATGCTCGTAGGATCTCTGTTCGGCTACAGCATGAAGCACACATTCTTTTATATTGTCGTGCCGATCATCGGAGGAGGCATCGGGGAAGGTATTCTCCCGCTGTCGCTGGGCTATTCGCAGATTCTTGGAGGATCGCCTGAAAGCTATGTGTCCCAGATGATTCCCGCAGCCGTAATTGGAAACATTGCCGCCATCATCTTCGCAGGTCTGATGAAAAATCTTGGAGAACGCAGACCGGATTTGACCGGAAACGGCGTCCTTGTGAAATCGAAAGATGGAAACACGTTCAAAGAAGATGAGTCTAAATTCAATAAAATCGACTTTTCGCTGATGGGAGCAGGACTTCTGATTGCCTGCACGTTCTTCATTTTCGGAGGACTCGCGCACAAATTTCTCGGAATTCCGGGACCGGTGCTGATGATTGTCGCCGCAACGCTGGTGAAATGTTTTCAGCTTCTTCCGGCCAAGATGGAGCAGGGATCGTTCCACTTGTACAAGTTCATCTCAACCAGCCTGACATGGCCGCTTATGGTTGGACTTGGCATGCTGTACATTCCTCTTGAAGATGTTGTGCAGATTGTAACGCCCGGCTATATTCTAGTCTGCATCAGCGTTGTTGCTGCAATGGTAACTACCGGTTATTTCACAGGCAAGCTGATGAAGATGTATCCGGTCGACTCGGCCATTGTGACAGGCTGCCACAGCGGCCTTGGAGGAACCGGAGATGTGGCGATTCTGTCAGCTTCCAACCGGATGTCGCTCATGCCGTTCGCACAGGTTGCAACAAGACTCGGCGGTGCATCAACAGTGATCATCGCGATCCTGCTTATGAAATTACTCGGTTAAAAAAGGAGACTGTTTACATTGAATGAAGCATTGATAAGAGAAAAAGCCCTAAAGCTCCATCAGGAACTGGCGGGAAAAATAGAGATTACTGGAAAAATGGATATTCAATCGGCCCAGGATTTAAGCCTGGCCTACACACCCGGCGTAGCAGAATCATGCCGCAAGATTGCTGAGAACAGCGAAGAAAGCTTCAGTCTGACGGCGCGCAGCAACATGGTCGCCATCGTGACGGACGGAACCGCCGTACTTGGCATGGGAGATATTGGCCCTGAAGCCGCCATGCCGGTCATGGAAGGAAAGTCTATGCTCTTTAAGCAGTTCGGTGGAGTCGATGCTTTCCCGATCTGTCTTGACGAAAAAGATCCGGATGAAATCGTGAAAATCGTCAAAGCACTTGAACCGACCTTCGGGGGCGTAAACCTTGAGGATATTGCAGCCCCGCGCTGCTTTGAAATTGAAGAGAGACTGAAAAAAGAGCTGAACATCCCGGTTTTTCATGATGACCAGCATGGAACGGCCATTGTTGTCTACGCTGCACTGATCAATGCACTGCGGCTTGTGAAGAAAAAACAGGAGGAAATCAAGCTGGTGCTGAATGGAGCAGGCTCTGCCGGCATTGCCATTGCGAAGCTCCTCCTTGAAGCAGGGATACAGGATATCACCCTGGTCAGCCTTGAAGGCATTCTCTGCCCGGGCGAGGAATGGATGAATCCAAGCCAGGCAAAAATCGCAGAGGAAACAAACCGTGCAAGAACCCGCGGGACACTGAAAGATGCCATTGCCGGAGCGGATGTGTTCATTGGTGTATCCGGACCCGGTGCTCTGACCGGAGAATTGGTTCAAACCATGAATCGGGATGCCATTGTGCTGGCACTTGCCAATCCGACCCCTGAAATCTTCCCTGAAGAAGCGCTCTCTGCAGGTGCGGCGGTCGTCGGCACCGGCCGTTCGGACTTCCCGAATCAGGTCAACAATGTTCTTGCTTTCCCCGGCATTTTCCGGGGTGCCCTTGATGTCCGGGCTGTCGATATCACGATGGAAATGAACCTCGCAGCCGCCCGCGCCATTGCGGAGCTTATAACCGAAGATGAGCTGAACCCGAACTACATTATTCCGGATGCTCTCGATCCAAGAGTTGTCTCAAGCGTCGCTGCTGCTGTCGGTGAAGCTGCAGTTGCTGCAGGAGTTGCAAGGATCGGAAAGCTTCAGGAAGTTTGATGAAGGATTAACAAGAGTCTTGGAAAGAAATGAATCAGGGTGAATTTGAGTGGAAACTGCTCAAATTCACCTTTTTTTATTTATATATGTCACACTGTGTTGTGGTTTTTTACCAGTCTCCTGTAGCGTAAGATACCCGCTCTTTCGTACGTTATAATCAGTGACTTGTGGTCAGATACCGTACGAATTAGCTAGTTTAAAATTAGTGCCATTCAACCGGCCTAATGTTTTATCTCAGTCTCTTTTCGTACATAACACTCTGACTGCAGCTTGATTCATCTAGAAACGCTCTATTTATTCCTCTTATTTCCTCCAATACAAATCTTTTTAAAATAATCCAAATCCTTCACCGCTTTTTACCTCCCCTTTACATTCTTATAAACGCCTTGTAATAAGTCCTTATTACTGCCTTTAAATTGAGCCGGTAGAATCATGGGTGAAGACATCTTGAAGGAGGAATTACCTTGGACAAGAATCATGATCAGCATCAATCAGGCAATCATTACGATAAATCACGCAGGACGTTCCTGAAGTATTTCTTGGCAGGATCTGCGGTTATGGCATTGGAGACGTCCGGAATCTCCCGTTTGACGTCGATGGTTTCCCGTGCGGAAGCGGCAACAGCGGTTCAGCCATATGCTGCATCACAAGCTATAGGGAAAGGGTTCCCGCAGTCTGTTGCGTCAGGTGATCCGACGCCGACGGGTGCGATGCTTTGGACAAGGGTTGATCCTTCTTTGGAGACTGGTTTAACGAATAAGGAATTCTCCAGTGAAGTCATTTACTGGCTTGAAAATGAAGCTGCAAACGATGCTTCTTTAGAAGACGGCATTAATCAAGGTAAATTCATTATGTTTGAGATAAGTAAAAAAGAAGATTTTTCTGAAGTGGAAATGAGAGGCTTCTCTCCGATCTGGAAGGACCATGATCATGTCGTGCGTGTTGACCTGGATGGTGAGCTCGCTTCCAGCCAGACGTACTATTACCGGTTCATTACAAAGAGCGGACTTGTCAGTAAGACAGCCCGTTTCAAGACACTGCCGCAAGAAGGAGCGGATGTGCAGTCTGCATCGATCGGATATGTGTCGTGCCAGGATTACACCAACGGCTATTTTAACGCACTAGGCCACATGGCCGATGAGGAAATGGACTTTTTCCTTCATCTCGGAGACTACATTTATGAGTCGGTCGGCGACGCTGCCTACCAGGGGAATATTGACGGCCGCCAAATAAAGCTGCCGAGCGGTCAGAGCAAGGCGTTCACGATTGGGGACTACCGCAAGCTGTACCAGACGTACCGTTCGGACAAGGATCTGCAAAAGCTTCATGAAAAGCATGCCATGATCGGAATCTGGGATGACCATGAGTTTGCCAACGACACGTATTATCCGGCCGTCGCACCGGATGATAATCCGGAATCCGATCCGGCCCGCAGGCTCGTTGCAAATCAGGTATGGTTTGAATACATTCCGGCGCGTGTCCCTTACAATCCGAATGGAACTTTTGAGGATTCTGTTAAAATCTACCGTACGATTACGCTCGGAAATCTTGCATCGATCATCATGACTGATGAACGCCTATACCGAAGTGCGCACCCTTGCGGACAAGGCACGCTGGACCGCTACCTGGCAGGCGGGTGTGAGGATATTAACCTTTCGAGCCGTACGATGCTCGGGAAAACTCAGAAAGAGTGGTTCTTAAATGAGCTGAAAAACGCCAAAGGAACGTGGAAGATCTGGGGCAATGAAGTGCAAGTAACACAATTGAAAGCGCTGGGGAGATATCTGAACCTTGATGCATGGGACGGCTATGCTTATGAAAGACAGCAGATTGCCCAAACGGTGCTTGACAATGGAATCAAAAACTTCCTTGCGCTTACCGGTGATTTCCACACGTTCGAAGCATCTTACATGCAAAATGAATATAAACGCGGCGGTGAAAAGTTCGGTGTGGAGCTGATGGTCGGTTCAGTCACATCCAGTAACTTGAGAGAATCCCTTCGCAACTCCATGAACTCAATACCTGACGTTTCCAGTCCAATTCCAATGGACGCAGCTGATGAGCTGGTGAAACTGTTAAAAGGGAAATTCAGCAGCGTTACAACTTTTACAGCAGAGCTGCTTTTTAAAGAGCTTCAGAATATCGTCAAAATCGAAAATCCATGGATTGACTTATTTGACAGCACTACTCACGGATATGCCGTGCTGCAGCTCAGTAAGACAAAAGCAACATGGACGGCCTATTCTGTAGACAATATCGAAAAGCCGGAAGCGACTAAAAAACTGCTTTGGCAATGTGAAGTGCCAAATGGTGAAGTGAAAATAAATGTTTTAAAAGGAAGCATACTTTAAAAAACAGGAGGCGTTACCATGCTGCAAAATATCGGAGTTCCAGGCCTGATTTTAATTGTCATCATTGCATTGATTGTATTCGGACCTTCAAAACTGCCGGAAATCGGACGTTCTTTTGGAGTGACTCTGCGTGAGTTCAAGAAAGGCACGAAAGACTTGATGTCAGAAGAAGAGCCGAAGAAAGCGAAGACAGAAGAAACGGCGACTGTTCAAAGAGAATCTTAAGAGCGGAAAAGGGAGGGACTTGGCTTCGTGCGGTCTCTCTTTTTTCTAAGATGGAGGGGTGAAGATGACACAACAGGAGTTTATCCAGAATCATTTGATGGAATTGCGGAAGCGGATTATCACTGTGGCTTTGGCTTATGCGGTTCTATTGGTAGCCGGTTTTTTAAGTGTGGAGCACATCTACCGCTGGATTCTTAATGACGCAGAGCTTGAGCTCACGGTGCTTGGTCCTTCTGATATCCTTTGGATCTATTTTACACTTGCGAGTATTTGCGCGTTTGCCTGCTGTATTCCGCTGATCACCTATCAGGTGTGGGCATTCATCAAGCCTGCATTGAAACCGGTGGAGCGGTCGGCAGCCTTGATATTCATTCCATTGCTATTCTTTTTATTTGTGAGCGGAGTGGCGTTCGGCTACTTTTTGGTTTTTCCGATGGTGTTTGAGTTTATCGTGTCGCTGTCTGACGGGATGTTTGAGACGATGTTCACGGCGGAAAAATACTTCCGGTTCTTATTTCAGATCATCCTGCCCTTAGGACTGCTCTTTGAATTGCCTGCCGTCGTCTTATTTCTAACAGAAATCGGGCTGTTAACTCCTGAGTTTATGAGGAAATACCGAAAGTACGTCTTTTTCGGACTCGTTGTCCTGTCGGCCGTCATAACGCCGCCGGACTTTGTCTCCCAGCTGTTTGTGCTTATTCCGATGATCCTGCTTTACGAAATCAGCATCTGGCTCTGCGCGTGGCGTTCACAGAAGAAGACTGTGACTGCTTTATCGCATAATGTGTGATGCTGGAACTTTTACCTATGCCAAGCCGTTTATACACCTACTCTGCCCAGAGGCTTCCCATGAGTTGATGAAACTTGTGAGAGGCTTCTTTTTTTGCTCTCCGATACTATGCCAGAGAAAATGTTAAAAATTAGTTGACACCTTTACTACTAAGTAATACTATATATAAGTAATAAGCAATACTGAATAGCGTTTGAATACGTCACATAAACTAAAGGAGGTTCTCAACATAGAACACTTAACGGAAATGCTGAAAGGATCGCTTGAGGGGTGCGTGCTGGAAATTATCAGCCGCCATGAAACGTATGGCTATGAGATAACCAGGCGTCTGAATGAACTTGGATTTACGGAAGTAGTGGAAGGAACAGTTTACACCATTCTTGTTCGTTTAGAAAAAAAACAGCTGGTGAACATTGAAAAAAAACCGTCGGATATGGGCCCCCCTCGCAAATTTTATACACTAAATGAAGCAGGCAGAAAGGAACTTGATCTTTTTTGGAGAAAGTGGGAATTTGTCTCTGCGAAAATTAACGTTTTGAAGTCTAATTAGGCTGAATTCTCACCAATAAAAAGGAGGAAAAACACCATGATGGAATGGTTTAGAAAAATGATTGGCGATAAAAAAGAGTACAGAACGATGATGGCTAGGGTGGAAGCCCTGCCTGAGGATTATCAGTTCGTCTTTAAGAAAATTCAGCATTATATGTGGGGGTTCTCTTCAGGCAGCGGAATGGATATGCTGCATATCCAGTATGAGCTGATTGACTTGTTTGAAGGAGGCGCCGCAGAAGGCAGACAGGTGCTTGAGATAACGGGAGAGGATGTGGCTGCTTTTGCTGATGAACTTGTGGCAAACGCGAAAACCTATGCCTCCAAGCAGCGTGAAAATCTGAATCAGAGCATTATGAAGCAATTAGGAAAAAGTGACAAGGAATCTTGACTGAATAGCCGGCTGTTTCAGCCACCTTCGCTGTTCAGTTATTTTTTGCAGGGTAATAAGTGATACTTGTTACCTGTGGTACTGAATAGCTCGCTGTATTATTCACCAAATTACAAATGGGAGGAATTAGAATGAATGTGATATCAGTAAAAGGATTAAAAAAATCCTTTGCCGATAAGGAAGTGTTAAAAGGAGTGGACTTCGAGGTTCAACGCGGTGAAATTTTTGCTTTGCTCGGTTCAAATGGTGCGGGTAAGACAACGATTGTCAACATTCTGTCAACATTGATGAAGGCCGATGGCGGTGAAGCAGCGATTTGCGGGTATGATGTCAGGCGGCAGACAGATCATGTCCGGCAGCACATCAGTTTGACGGGGCAGTTCGCAGCTATAGACAGAATGCTGACCGGACGTGAGAACCTCAGGATGATTGCCAGGCTGCGGGGAGTTTCCAGTCCCGCACGTGCGGCAGACAATCTTCTGGAAACATTCAGTCTGACAGATGCAGCTGACCGCCGTGCGGATACCTATTCCGGGGGAATGAAGCGCCGGCTCGACATTGCCATGAGCCTGATCGGGAATCCGTCCGTTATTTTTCTCGACGAACCGACAACGGGACTGGACCCTGAAGCGCGGATGGAAGTGTGGAATACCGTCAGGGAGCTTGCCCTCGGAGGCACAACGATTCTGCTGACAACACAGTATCTGGAGGAAGCGGAACAGCTGGCGGACCGTATCGCCATCTTGCATGGAGGAAAAATGATCACGACCGGTACCCTTGCCGAACTTAAGAAAATGTTCCCTAAGGCGAAAGTAGAATACATTGAAAAGCAGCCGACTTTGGAAGAAATATTCCTCGCAATTATCGGCAAAAAGGAGAAGATGTAAATGAGAAGCCATACTGGAGTATTACTGGGGCGATTAATGCTCAATATTATGCGGAGTCCGGATACGATTATTACGGTGGCTGTTACACCGGTTATGATGTTGCTCCTGTTCGTCTATGTATTCGGCGGTGCCATAAACACGGGGGCAGAACCCTATGTCAATTACCTATTGCCGGGAATTCTGCTGATAACCGTTGCATCCGGTGTCGTTTATACGTCTATGCGGCTGTACAACGACGTAAAGAGCGGATTGCTGTCACGTTTCATGACTATGCCTATAAAGCGATCGTCTGTTTTGTGGGCTCACGTTCTCACCTCGCTGGTTTCTAATGCACTGACTGTCGCGGTAGTTATCCTCGTCGCTCTCTTGATGGGTTTCCGTACAGACGCAGGGCTCCTGGATTTGCTCGCCGCAGCCGGAATACTCGGGATGTTTACGCTGGCGCTCACCTGGCTTTCTGTTATTCCGGGCTTAAAAGCATCGTCTATGGAAGGCGCGACTGCCTATTCGTATCCGCTTATCTTCCTCCCTTTCATCAGTTCAGCTTTTGTGCCCACTGAAACGATGCCTGACATAATCCGGATTTTCGCCGAAAACCAGCCTGTCACATCAATTGTAAATACTCTTCGTGCTCTCTTAAATAAAGGTTCCGCTGGAGGAGATATCTGGACCGCACTTGCCTGGTGCCTCTGCATCATGGTCATCGCTTTCTTTTTTGCGAGTAAAGAATTTAAACGCAAGCTGGGATAAGCATCAAGCCGCTGGTTATATAGAAGGCTGCTCAAATGATTGAGCAGCCCTTGCGTGTTAATTAATTGTAAAAATTAGGTGAATATTCCGTCCTTATATTGACTGGAACCGAAGAAAGTGTGATGATTAAAGAAGAAACTAAGTCTTTTATCCTATAAAAATCCCCCCGTTTTACCGCGGATAATCCCTCTCATTTTTAACAATTCTAATGATTCAATTTTAGCAATGATCCAGAAAACCCCAACAAAACTCCATCTTAAGGAGGTGACTTATGTACGTTCAATTTTAAAGGAGGACATATGATGGGACATGATATTTGCGGTTACAATCAGGCAGGAGAGGAAATTGCCTATCTTCGTTTCAGTATGGGTAATGGACACGCGTCAATTGTATACGGTGTACTTGATGCAGACGAATTTAACGGAGGAGTCAGCGGAACAGGCAGCAGCTCGTCTTTTTCCATGCAGCAATTGGAAAAAGCTTTGAACGAATATCGGAATTTCTGGAAAATCAATAGAATACCGGATAGTAAATTCGTCAAGTGGGAGATACAACAAATACAGGGCTTTTTAACTATTTGTATGTCAGCAGCAGAAAAAGAAGGAAATGTAAGGGTTAGTTTTAGTTAGGCCACATCTATTTTCCCTCAAGACACCTCTGAACGACTCTTTATCTCCAAGCACAAGGTTTATTCATCATTTAAAAAGCTCATTCTTTGCTGAAGCAAAGAATGGGCCTTTTCCCATTGGATTCAGCAAAGCACAATCACCCTGTTAGGAACAGTCTGAGCAGGAATGCTTTTCGTGGAAGCACCGTAAATGACAGCAAGATCACGGTTAGCGGGATTGCCCGTAAAAGCCTGGCCGTTTGTCAGCAATACTTGCGTAAAAGGCGAAAGGTTCAGCTTGAGCTGTCCGTCGCTGCTCACCAGCTGGCTGTTAAAATACGATACTTTCACATTTTGATTCTGGCTTTCTTTTACCATCACCAGCGCCTGATATTGGGGCGGATAGATAAGGGGGACCGGTGCATTTCCGTCATAATATCCCGTTACAAGATCTCCTGTTGATACCATTGCATGGTCGACAAAATAAGTGCCGGGTGACACAATGAAGTTTACAGTGGAGCCCGATTGATTTTCTGCTGTAAATACTTTGAAGCACCCATCGCCGCTTTGTCCTGTGTTAAAATCACTGATAGCTGTGACGATTCCCTGAAACGCATAAAAATTTTTCATGGATAAGCCTCCATCCTTCGTACGCTTATGTACATTATGCGGGCTGATACCTAAATGAATGTGCGGATGCCTACCCGGAGGCAAAATGGATCTGGATCTTTTTCAGCAGGATTGATTCTCTAAAAAAATAAAGTATGATATTTTTATGAATTCGTTTACAATATTTTCAGCTATAATCATTTCTAGTTTTTAGTATATATAGAGAGGTGTCGAACAGAATGGCTCCAAAGTATCTTCAAGTGGCCGGCCAGATAGAGTCTGATATTATCCATCATGTTTATCAGAAAACGAATAAACTGCTGACGGAAGATGAATATGCCGTAAAATATCAGGTCAGCCGCAACACCGTCCGTAAAGCAATTGATATTCTTGTTAATAAGGGATATGTGTATCAAGTTCAAGGCAGCGGTGTGTTTATCCGCAACCACCACAACAGAGGACACGTCAATCTTGAGAGGCTGCAGGGGGTAACGAACGATTTCAGTGACCGCCTTGTAGAAAATAAACTTCTTGATTTTAAACTGATAGAGGCAGATGAGGATCTGGCAGTCAATATGGGCTGCAAAGCAGGTACATCTGTTTATTATGTGAAAAGGCTGAGATATGTTGATGGAGACCCATTTTCGATTGAAACCTCTTACTTCAACAAAGACCTTGTGAAATATCTTGATGAAAATATCGTGAAGAAATCGATATATAATTATTTGAGAAATGACCAGAAACTCGCAATTGGTTTTGCAGACAGAATCATCGGCGCAGACTATCTTACGTCTGAGCAGGCTGAATTGCTGGGGTTAAAGGAAAATGATCCGGCTCTAGTTGTGGATAATACGGTTTGTTTAACAAACGGCGCAATCTTTGATTATTCACAATCCGTGCATCATTTCAAACATGTGAAATTACTGAAAGTATCGAATATGAAAGGGAGTTAAGTGTGAAGAGGGCTGAGGGCTCTCTTTTTTTTGATTAAATAAAAGGGTTTACATTTGAAATCTAGTAAGTTATTATAAGTTTATAAAATTTGTACCTATGAATTTGAATCATACTTATGAAAGGGTGTACATAGATGGTTGAACAAGCAATTGATATAAGCCCTGAAGATATTTTTGGATTGATCGCATTTTCAGGAGATGCGAAAGCAAGTTATCATGCAGCCTTGCATCTGCTAAGAGAAAACAAAATTGAAGAGGCAGAAGCTGAGGTAGTGAAAGGTGATTCGATTTTAAAAGAAGCGCACGCAATCCAAACCAAATTTGTCACACTAGAGGCTCAAGGGAAATCAGCAAAAGTCGGCGTCCTGATGGTTCACGCGCAGGATCACTTAATGAATACGATTCTAGTAAAAGAGCTATTGGATCATATGATGACGATGCAAAAAGAAATTAACAAATTGAAAGGGATGAATTGATATGGTAAAGATCGGACTATTCTGTGCAGCAGGCATGTCAACTAGTATGTTAGTGGAGAAAATGAAAGCGGTTGCCGCCGAGCGCGGTGTAGAGGCTAAAATTGCAGCTTACCCTGAATCAGAGATGGAGAAGTATGCGGATGAAATTGATGTCGCTTTGCTTGGTCCTCAGGTGAAGTACTTACTGAATAAAGGAAAATCAATCTGTGAACCAAAAGGTGTTGCGATTGATGTGGTCAATACGGTTGACTACGGCATGATGAACGGCGCAAAAGTATTTGATCAGGCAATGAAACTAGCAAATAAATAAACGGGGTGAATGATCTTGAAAATGCCAAAGGATTTCCTGTTCGGTGCAGCATCGGCTTCTTACCAAGTAGAGGGTGCATGGAACGAGGATGGTAAAGGAGTTTCAAATTGGGATGTCTTTTCAAAGATTCCCGGTAAAACATTTGAAGGAACGAATGGTGATGTGGCCATTGACCACTATCACAGATATAAAGAAGACATCGCGCTCATGGCAGAAATGGGACTGGAATCATACCGCTTCTCGATTGCCTGGACACGCATTATCCCGGACGGTACTGGAGAGGTAAATCAAAAGGGATTGGATTTCTATAATAATGTCATTGATGAATGTTTAAAATACGGCATTATTCCTTTCGTGACCCTGTATCACTGGGATCTGCCGCAGCCTCTTGAAGAAGACGGAGGATGGCGCAACACGAAAACATCGGATGCATTTGTCAGATTTGCTGAAGTTTGCTTCAAAGCTTTCGGCGACCGTGTACGAAACTGGATTACGTTTAACGAAACCGTTATCTTCTGTTCGTTAGGCTACTTAACAGGCGCACATCCGCCGGGAATTGAAGGGGATGCCAAAGCCTACTTCCAGGCAACACATAATGTATTTGTTGCTCATGCACGTGCAGTGGAAAGCTTCAAAAAGTCAGGCTATGAGGGTGAAATCGGTATTACTCACGTATTCAACCCTGCGTTCAGCATTGATGAAGACGAAGAAAATAAATTTGCTGAAAGACATGCGAATGCCTATTCAACACACTGGTATTACGATCCGATCTTAAAAGGGTCTTACCCTGAATACGTAACGGATGCGCTTGAAGCTCAAGGTCTGCTTCCGGAAATGACGGAGGAAGAGCTTGCTCTGCTTCGCCGGACGGCTCCTATGAATGATTTTATCGGACTGAACTACTACTGTCCGCAGCGGGTCATGAAAAACGATTCAGCACTTGTTATGTCAGGCGGCCGCGAGAATTCAACAGGCAAACCTGGAAACCCGTCATTCGACGGCGTATACAAAACAGTCATGATGGATGACAAAGAGTATACGAAATGGGGCTGGGAAATCGCTCCTGACGCATTCCTCGATGGTATGCGCATGCTTAAAGAGCGTTACGGAAACATCAAGATGTATATCACTGAGAATGGTTTGGGAGATGAAGACCCGATTGCCGGTGAAGAGATTCTTGATCAGCCCCGAATCGACTACATTGAAAGTCATCTAAGAGCTGTAAAGAATGCCGTAAGCGAAGGAATTAATGTTTCAGGCTACTTTGCCTGGTCTGTCATTGATTTGCTGAGCTGGCTGAATGGTTACAAAAAACAATACGGATTTATCTATGTTGACCACAAAAATGGTCTTGCACGAAAACGGAAGCAGTCGTTCTTTTGGTACAAGGATATCATCGCCACTCGCGCAGAAGAACTTTAAGGAGGCAATCAGATGGGCCGCTTAGAACGTATATTTGAAAAGTTCATGCCTTTCTTCCTTCGATTTGCAAATGCGAAACCGACACTTGCAATTAAGGATGGATTTATTTTAACAATGCCGATGACGATTATCGGCTCCCTTTTCCTGCTCATTCTTGCTGCTCCGATTCCTGGCTGGGCAGAAACTATGGTAAAATTGTTCGGTGAACAGTGGAGCCTTCCGCTTACTCAGGTTGTCGGTTCTACATTTGATATTCTGGCGCTGATCGGCGTCTTTGGAATTGCATATTCATACGTTAAGAATGAAAAAATAGAAGGTACGCCGGCTGGTATTTTAGGAATCATCGCATTCCTGATCATTACCCAGGCTTCTGTACTGACAAAAGACGGCGAAACGGTCACAGGCGTTATTCCAAAAGTCTGGACCGGCGGACAAGGTGTACTTGCAGCCATTGTAGTCGGACTATTTGTCGGATTCGTTTACGCACAATTTATTAAACGCGACATTCGCATTAAAATGCCTGATGGTGTTCCGCCTGGTGTAGCGAACTCGTTCTCTGCCTTAATTCCAGGATTTGCGGTTATCACAGCTGCAGTCGTTGTATTTGCACTTTGTCAGGCTTTTGCTGATAAGACATTTACTGAAGTTGTTTATACACTGCTTCAAGTGCCTGTGCAAAACTTGACGGACACGCTTACTGGAGCTGTCCTGATCATGGTCTTGATGTCCCTTCTATGGTGGTGCGGAATTCATGGTGCTGCCATCATCATGGGGGTTATGGGACCGCTTCTTACAGCCAATGCTCTGCAAAACCAGGCAATTATTGATTCTGGTGAAGCACTGGTTGTTGGAGAAAATGCCAAAATCGTAACCATTCAATTCCTGGATGTGTTTACAAAACTCGGAGGATCGGGGATTACGATCGGTTTCATTATCGCGGCTCTTATGGTGGCAAGGTCGTCACACTTAAAACAGCTCGGCCGATTATCTCTTGGTCCAGGACTATTTAACATCAACGAACCAATCATTTTCGGTATGCCGATTGTGTTCAACCCAATCATGTTTGTTCCATTCATTGTGGTTCCTGCGCTTGCATCGTTCATGGTTTACTTCTCCATTATTTGGGGATGGGTAGAACCGTTCAATGCCCTTCAGGTTCCATGGACGACACCGCCGATTGTTTCCGGCTTTTTGATTGGCGGCTGGAGAGCTGCCCTGCTGCAGCTTGCAACCATTGCGATGTCTGTGGCAATCTATCTTCCATTCGTCAGAATGCAGGATCGTTTATCTTACGGCGAAGAGCTTAAAGCAAAAGAACAGTCAGAAAGTGCGATTGCTTGAAAGAACTGAATATAAAATTACCCCCCGTACAAAGATGCAGGGGGTAATTCTTTATTTTCATGAAAGTGGCCATATTAAATAGGAAAGAAGGAGATACAGATGAAGCATCTATTAGCTTTTGATATAGGGGGAACCGATTTGAAAATCGGGAAATTTTCTCTTACAGGTGACCTTATTGAGTCCGGGAAACTGTCTTTGGAGAACAGAAAAGGAGAGACGATTCTATCTCAAATTGAAAGGCAGATCGATTCGGATACAGCAGGTCTAGCACTCAGTATTCCGGGATATATTGATCCGGCCACGGGTTTCATTGAAATGGGCGGTGCGATTGTCGATTTTAATGGCTTCAACATTTTTGACTACTTTACAGAGCGATATCCCAGCCTGACTATAAGTGCAGAAAATGATGCAAATTGTGCAGCGCTTGCGGAAAAATGGAAAGGCAGTGCAAAGAAAGAGCGGGACTTTCTTTTTCTGACGATTGGAACGGGTATTGGCGGTGCCATTTACTTGAACGACGCTCTTTACCGCGGGGTGCGCAACCGCTCAGGTGAGTTCGGGCACATGTTCAGTGAACACGTTACAAGTGACGTTGCAGAAAGCCATAAGTTTAACAAATCAGCGACGCTTGCAATTCTCCGTCAGAAATACGCAGAGTGCAAGAACATCCCTTTTCAAGATGTATCCGGCGAGCAAATCTTTGAAGCCTATGACAACGGGGAAGAAACTGCCTCGCATCTTGTCGGTGACTTATACACCGGTCTTACAATGAACATATTGAATTTATATTATGTATTTGCACCGCCTGTTTTTTATATCGGAGGAGGCATTATTTCAAGAAAAACATTCATGCATGAATTAGAGCAGCGGATCCTGGAAATTGAGCCGGCATTCTCAGCAGTAATGAAGCCTGCCAGTTTCGGAAACCAATCAGGTATTATCGGTGCAGTCTATCATCATATCGCTTCAAAAAACATGGAGTAAAACAGAAAAAAGAAGAACCACAGACTAAATTGGGGTGTACAGGTTCGAATACTATAAGTGAATACCAGCAAATAAAGCCTGATTCAAGTATGAATGAGGCTTTTTCTCTAGCTTTTCAGCATTTATCTGATTCATCCTAGTATCGCCCGGCGATACAGCTTGCAAAAAGGAAGGAAAGCCTTCATAGTTAAAGGAAAGGGGGGCCGATATGAGACGCGATATACAACCGAATGAACGGGCATTTTCTTCAAAGGAAGCCGCGGAAGAAGTGGGAATTGCAACGCCCACCGTCCGTAAGTATGGCCAAATCTTAGAACGGAACGGATATGAATTCTTAAAAGATGGAGACAGGCGGATTTTCGTTCAGACTGATCTGAATGCGCTTATAGCGCTCCGCGATACAGACAAGCCGCTGGACGATACGGCAAAGGATCTAGTGGAACTGCAAAAGGAGCGTTTAACTGAGTCCGATACGTCAGAGATTGCTGTATCAGGTACATACAATCAGCTGCCGAATGATCCGGCTCAGCTGAAAGAAGCTCTGATGTATGTGGTGAATGAGCTTGCAGCTGCGCGGGAAATGAATCTGGAGCTGAAAAACGATATGTCTCACCTGAAAACAGCTGTTTCCAGACTTCAGCAGGATCACCACGTCATCAGCTCCACAATCGGAAATTCAGCTCACAAGACGAACGTGAAGATGGAAAAGCTGATTCAGCAGCAAACAGCTCACTATGAAGCGCTGCTTGAAGAGGAAAAACAAAAGAGCGAGCTGCTTCAAAAGGAAATTCAGGCAATGCGCGATGAGCAGAAGCAGGAATGGAACTCGCAGAATGATTTTAACAGGCGACTTGAAGAGAGAATGCAGGGGCCTAAAGAAAGCTGGAACTGGCTTTTTTCCTTATTCAAAAAATAACAAAACAGGAGTCAACCCCATCATAAGAGGATTGACTCTTTTTTTATTGTTTCGCGCAGCGATATACCTTCAATAGACACGATTTGATACAAATCGGTCTGTATCGGCAAAAGGTGATCTCATTCCCGGGGAAATATCTGCATTTTTCAACTTTGTTCAATCATTTATTTCTGAGCATCAGCAGGGCTTCATTCTGAAACTGGAATTCGCTTCGCTCATTGGTATGCTGAAGAAATTGCTCTTCCCAGCCGGGATTTGGATTTTGATAAAAGGTGACTCGCTCACCGTGAATCTTGCTTTCAAAAGCAATAAGGCTCTCATCCAGTTCGGATAAGTATTTTTTCTCTGTCAAAAAGGTGAAGATGTCTAGTGCTGTCTCTACAGTTTCTTTATCCTTTCCAGCAGGCGTTTTTGTCCTAAGCTCAGCTGCCACTGCTTCAAAAAACGGTTTTGATTCAACCTGCAGATGAAGCAGTCTGTACTGCAGTAAAGTGAACTCATCCATTAGATGAATGATTTTTTCTAGATCTTCCTTCGTTAACAATCCCTCTTTTATTACCGCCTCATACGTCTTCATCGCCTCTTTATACATTCCTTCAAACTGTTTATAACCCTCATCCAGCTGAGTGACGTTGGACTTGGCACGTTCAAGTTGATTCAGATTACTTTCAATATGAGGTCTCGTTTCATCCAGTAACTGGATTGTGTTCTGAAAAACGTCTGTCGGTTTATTCATCTCAATTTGCCCTTGATGAGTAATGCCAGTTAAATATTCATTGAATGTGACAAAGAACCGGAAAGGAGCGATTGCTTCTCCTTTTTCGCATTCTTTTCCGTCAGAAGCTATAATTACATACCCTTTTGTTTTGCCGAATTTAGAATATACACCGACACGGTAGTCATTGACATCATTTCTGACGAGATAAGGAGAGATTTCCAAAGTTTCCAAAAAGCGCTTGTGTCTTTTGAATGCAGCTTCAGTTGTCATGCGATGCCTTCCCTTCATTAATTTACCCTTCATTTCCTCTTTGGAAGTAAGTATAAACCACTTGTCACAATAAACGTAATGATTGTCATAGTAAATTCAGAAAGTTATAATAATTCAAGCGGTATATGTACAATCATTTCATATGAAAAAGGTGAAGAACAAATGAAAATTACTGACGTAGAAGCCATATACCTGCGCCTGCCGGAAGTTGATGCCCTCCGCTGTGACGGGACACAGGATACCCTGCTTGTCCGCGTTCATACAGATGAAGGCATTACGGGGATAGGAGAGGTTGATTCTTCGCCTGAAGTGGCAAAAGCTATTATTGAAGCATCTGCTTCTCATTTAATCAGCACCGGATTAAAGAGTCTTATTATTGGAGAGGACCCTTTTGACCGCGAGAGGCTCTGGAACAAAATGTTCCAGGGGTCTTCTTATTACGGGCGGCAGGGGGCAGCCATCCACGCCATCAGCGGAATTGATATGGCTTTATGGGATATTGTCGGCAAGGCGGCAGAGCGGACAACTGCTCAAATGCTTGGCGGTGTATACAGAAACCGTGTAAAAGCTTACGCAAGCCTCGTTATGCCGGAAACGATTAAAGAAGCCTGCTTGTCAGCAGAAAAGTATATGGACATGGGGTATAAAGCAATCAAATTTGGCTGGGGTCCATTTGGCGAAGACGAATATTTTGATGTTGAGGCTGTGAAGGCCATTCGGTCTGTTATCGGAGAACGGACAGAGCTTATGATTGATATCGGACAGCGCTGGGATGCCAAGCATGCCGTCAAAATGGCCAGACGGTTTGAAGAGTATGGTGTACAGTGGATAGAAGAACCGCTTGCTCCGGATGATCTGGAGGGCTATGCCATGCTTTCTGCAGCAACGGACATTCATATCGCTGCAGGAGAAAATGAGAGCGGAAGAAAAGCGTTTGAGAGACTCATTAAAGTAGGAGGGGTGGATATTATCCAGCCTGACCTGGGCAGGTGCGGAGGATTGACGGAAGGAAAGAAAATTGCTGATCTGGCTTATGCCGAGCATAAAAGGATCGTCCCACACGCATTTAAAACGGGTATATTGGTCGCTGCAAGCACTCATTTTGCCGCCAGTATTCCTAATGGATTTCTGATGGAATATACAGTTTCTGATTCACCTCTTGCGAGAACGCTTGTCCAAAATCTGGTCGTATTTGAGGATGGTTACGTAAATCTTCCGGATCGTCCCGGTCTTGGAATAGAGATTGACCCTGAGGCGGAAAAAAAATTCAGAGTAATGTAAGAGAGCTTGTGAGAGAAATCTCACAAGCTCTTTCATATATTAATAATGATACCTAGACAAACGCCATGTCTTCCTGAAATGAGTCGGAGAGACGCCTTCATGCTGAAGAAATGTTGTCAAAAATGCGTTATAGCTGCTGAAGCCGGCTGCCTCTGCAACTTCGCTCACTTGATTGTCTGAATAGATCAGGATTTTTTTCGCATGCCCGATCTTCAGCTTGGTTAAGTATTCTTTAGGTGAAACACCATAATATCGCTTAAACTGGCGGATGAAGTGGTAATAGCTTAAGCCCGCCGCTTTGGCAGCATCCTGAATGTCTGCTGCTTGAGAGAAATGTTCTTCCATGTACATTCTGCCATGTTCAAGTGCCTCAGGCTTTGCTCTGTTCAGGTCTTTCGGTTCGGCTCTGCTGTATTTCAGCAGCTGTGTCAGCATCTGATAAATGAGAATGTTGATTTCGGTTTCTTCTTTGTCATCAGCCGAGTCGCCCATTTTTAAAATCCGGATCAGCGTTGTTTCATATTCGTCTTTTCCTGCCGTGCCTCTGATTAAAGTGGAGGGGGATGGAAACCATTTTTCCATGAGATGCTTCATTTCATCGCCATTGAAGACGAGGTACATCATTTCGTACGGATCTTCAGGGTCTGCTTTATATTTGTGGGGGAGTCTCATGTCGTACAGGAGCCCGTCACCCGGTTCCAGTTTAATCCATTGATCATTTATGGCAAACCAGCCTCTGCCGGAGGTAACATAAAGAAATTCCCATGCCGGATAATAGTCACGTTCAAAATAAAACTCAGGCGCCATTTTGTTGAATCCGCCGATTAAAGGGAAAAACAAATGCGAGCGGGCAAACCCGCTCGGCGAATAAACATGTTCAAAATATTTTTTTTCGCTCATTGACTGACAGCTTCTTCTTCAAACGCCTTTGCATCGGAACACCATGGCGTCATGCCGAGAAGCATTTTTCGCAGGTTTGTATCCGCTTTTGCTTTTAAAGCCTCTGAAGGCTCATATCCCGGCCAGGTGCGGACGAAGGAAGGAGCGTAATTGAAAATGAGGGAGCGTCTTGTTTCCTCAGAGAAATTGTTTAAAGCTGAATGGTAGGCAGAACCGTGAAAAACAACCGCTGTTCCTTTTTTAACATTCATTCGAACATGCCCCGGCA
The DNA here is from genome assembly GCF_052171315.1 of Metabacillus mesotrionivorans. Lineage (NCBI taxonomy): Bacteria > Bacillati > Bacillota > Bacilli > Caryophanales > Bacillaceae > Metabacillus > Metabacillus mesotrionivorans. Next base: position 35,281 of record NZ_JBQMFF010000014.1, read on the forward strand.
TATCTTCCTGATTTTCAACCTTGGGCAGTTCATCATTGCTCATGTGGACACTTCCCGGAAGGAAAGCAAGACATCCTCCGTCATAGCTTACGTCTGACAAAAAGTAGAACACTTTAATCATGAAGGGAACTGGTTTTTCATCGACAAACAACGTTGTGCCTGTGTCGCGGTGCCAGTTTGTATGAGCTGCTTTTTTCGGAGGCTTGATTAAGCCGTCGTTATCGATCATCACGAACTGGTCTCCAAGCAGATCCCGCATAACATTCATCATTTTTGGATTTTCCATCAGCTCAAGAAATGCCTCTTCGTGCTCAATGATTCCGCAGATTTGATCAACATGATCAAGGACACCTGTTTCAGGATTTTTGCGGTTTTCCTCGCGAAATACTGTCATCGCCTGATCCAGCTTCTCATTGTAGTAAGCGGTTTCTTTTTGCGGCAAAAAATCCTCGAAAACCAAGTACCCGTCTCGTTCCCACATCATTTTTTGTTCAATAGTTAAACCGTGTAAATTCATTCCGTCTCCCCCTTAATCCCTTGAATAACCTCATTATAGAAGAATGTTTATTGATAGGCTATATTGATTTGTGCTCAATATACACAAAAAATTGCTGTCATTACTAACAGCAATTTTTTGTCTTCATTTTGCCTGAACGGTTTTTAAATGTTTAATTTTCACATTCTCAAATACGGCTTTCCCTCCGTCAGAAAAGAGCGTGATTCCTTTGTCGCCGGGGTTTGGATAAACAAGATTGGAGTGAACGGTCTTCCCGTCATCTATGAACACTTCCACACTTGTTTTATCAACAAGAATTTTCATATGCACCTTTTTTTTGCCTGCATCAAACGGTGCTTTGCTTTCTGTGAGCTGATTGCTTTCGTCCGGGTGACCTGTGGGTCCGCGGTTCACAAAGGAATAACCTTCTGTTGAAGAGATTCCTGCGTCTGCGTGCCGTTTTCCATCCTCTGATTCAAGCAGCCGGAATCCGGCATTTTTCAGATCTGACCAGGAGATGTCCGCTTCCAGCATGTAGGTGTCATCGCGGACATCAAGGGTTTTGGCGCCGTCTACTTCGATTCTCTTGTAGGTTTTCGTGACGGTGTTCAGCTTATCCAGCTTTTCGCTGGGCTTTGAAGAAAGGTAATAATGATTGTTTGCTTCGTGCGTCAGCTTGATTTCACGAATGACAGAATCCTGGCCGTTAAATCCTTCTTCCATCGTTGGTGTGTTATTGGCATAAGCCCAGTTGTTCATCCATGCCAAGGCATAGCGTTTCTCAAGCGGATCAGCCTCTTCATGTTCGAATGTCACCCCGCCGTACCAGTCAAAGCCGTAGTCAAGCCATTCCGGTTCCTCGTGATCAGGCTTGAACTCAGTTCCGTCGAATGATCCGGTCCAGTAGGCATAGGTGTTGGGCTTACCTGACTCTTTCCCGTTTGCGCTCATGCCGAGCACCCACTTTTCAGTGCCGTCATCTGCCCGCATGCGGAAAAGATCAGGGCATTCAAGCACACCGAGATTTTCGGTTTGAAAGCTGCTTGTATAGCGCCAGTCTTTCAGGTTGTCTGATTCATAGAAGCCGATTTTATTTCCTTCTGCCATCGTCATCACCCATTTGCCGCGGATGTCATCGCGGATGATTTTAGGGTCCCTGAAATCCTTTGTACCGGGATTTTTCATGACAGGTTCTTCGCTGTAAGACTTAAAGGTCTTGCCTTTATCTGTACTGTACCAGAGGAACTGCTCCTGCTTCTGTCCGTCTTTTGACGGCTGGGTGACGACAGCAATAAAGGCGTCTTTTCCGAAGCCGGCTGTGTTTTCTTTATCAATAACGACAGATCCTGACCATGGATCTCCGTTTGCGTTTGTATATTTCGGGATAGCGACGCCTTCGTCCTTCCAGTGAACGAGGTCTTTTGAAACCGCATGGCGCCACTCTGTGCCGTTTCCGTCCGGATAGTCGCCGTTGTAAAGGTAGTAGTAATGGTATTGGCCTTCATAATAAACAGGCTTTTGCGGGTCATTCTTCCAGTGATCAGGGGCTGTAAAATGATAGGCAGCCCGGTATGAATGCTCTTCTTTTTCTGCTGGCGGAACTTCTTTTGTTTTTAAAAAAGCGTGGATCAATATGCCGGTTGAGACGGTCATCCATATTCCGATCAGGATAATGCCTGCCGTCTTATATCCTTTTTTGAGAATTTGTTTTTTACTCATAATCATCACCACTTTTTATATATAGAAAAAAGAAAATGCCCCGTGACATTTTCTTTCTCTTTTTTCTTAGGTTCTTACTCGTCTTCGTCGTCCGTAAT
>NZ_JBQMFF010000014.1:38277-38583 GCF_052171315.1 Metabacillus mesotrionivorans
ATTCGGAGCGCCGTCTTTAGCAAACTTGTCTACTGTCTGATAGTATTTGCTGTCTTTGCCTTCGTAGATGGACTTATAGTCAGAAACGCCATCAATTTTAAGTGATTTTGAATCAGGCTGAGAGACATTTACTTGTGCCGTTGTTAAGGTTTGTTTTCCATAATAACCTGCATCAGCATTGAAAGCTTCACGGTTTGTATAGAACAAGCGGACCTCTCCGTCTTCTGTGAATGTAGCTGAACCTGACCATTCTTCAGACTGACGTTTTAAGTATGGGTCATTCGGTACGTTTTTATCATTGCTGTC
>NZ_JBQMFF010000014.1:38769-55783 GCF_052171315.1 Metabacillus mesotrionivorans
GTCCATCGTTTCCCCTGATTCTGTTGTTTTCTTGGCAGAAGGGATGTTTTCAATTTTTGAAGCGTCAAATTTTGGTACGGTGTATCTTGCATCACCGTGCTGGTTAATCATGTCTTTCATTGCAGAACGAGTGATTTGCGAAGTACCGTACGTTTCTTTGTAATCTGCCGGATCCTTTGGAGCTGCAGATGTTTGGGTTACCGCGCCGCTTAAAAGAATGCCTGTGCTGAGTGTTACTGCTGTTGCCTGTTTGGCAAGCCTGCTAAAGTTCATAAGTCTTCCTCCTCGTTTTTTGTATGATTGCTAGTACAACTTGAATTATAGGTCAGTCCTGAGAGAACAGGTATGGCACATATTGACCTGAATTTAGTCGTATATTGATATGGGATTTAAGAGGGAGCGAGTCGAATTTGTCGAATTGATAAAGAAAGGGGAGGAGAAAGAATGAATTTTGCTGTTAAACCAGTCCTTACCGGAGAATTCGTCCAGTTGAGGCCGTTTCTTGTGGAAGAGGATATGCCTTATATAGAAGAGTGTTTAAAAGATCCTGTGGTACTTAAGTACACCGGGAGTGAAGCTGCATATGACAAGAAAAGAGTATATACATGGTATGCCTCAAGAAATGAGCAGTCCGACCGCCTTGATCTTGCCATCGTGGATAAAGCACGGCAAGTGCTTGTGGGAGAAGCGGTTGTTAATCTGTATAATGCCGAAGACCGCAGCATGAATTTCAGAATCCTGATCGGTGCGGGAGGAAGGGACCGCGGGCTCGGAACAGAAGCAACCCGGCTGATCATTGATTACATGTTTGAAAAAACAGATTTAAACAGTCTGACTCTGAGTGTTTTCGCTTTTAACCCTCGTGCAGTAAGAGTGTATGAAAAGTCGGGGTTTGAAACAGTAAGCATTGATAAAGATGAATTGGAGCACGACGGGAAATGGATCGATTCAATCAATATGATGCTGACAAGAGAAAACTGGGAGAAAAGAAGAGCATGAATCTCTTAAAACAAGTATAGATAAAAAAGGCATACCGCCTCTCCTTGAGCGGTATGCCTATTCCTTTGAAAACCTTTCCCAGGATTTCTGATATTCATTAAGCAGCTGTTTCCTGTTCAGCTGTCTGCCGACGTAAAGCTGGGTGGCTTCACCGAATTCCTCGCGGATTCCGACGGGGAAATCGAACCAGTTGGACGGAACGGCGCTGCCTTCTTTATAGGTTTGCAGGGTCTCTTCTGCAAGAGGACCGAGGTTCTCTGCTTGAATATGATCGAAGGCGGGAATGAATTTGAATTCTTCGGTCATGTACCGCTTTCCTTCTTCTGATGAGACCATCCAGTTCAAGAACTTTTTAGCTTCTTTTTTCTTTTCGGGACTGGACTGCTTGTTGACGGCCCAATAATTTGGAACACTCACAACGAGCGCTTCCTTCACCGGTCTGTCGTTGATCGGAATGGGCATAAAGCCGATGTCCATGTCCGGAGCAGCCTGATCAATCATCGGCTGGATCCAGTTTCCCTGCTGAATGACAGCTGCTTTGCCTGACGTGAAAAGGTCGACTTCCATTGCATAATCAGTTGTAAGCGGGTTGTCGTTTCCGTACTGGAGAGTGAGGTCGAGCAGATTCAGCAAGTCCTCGAAGTTTTGATTTGAGCTGATTTTTTCTTTTCCACTGTTCAGGTTTTGGATAAATGCTTCGGTGTTTTCCTGCTGGGCAAAAGCGATGTTCATTAGGTGATCACCCAGCTTCCAATCCTCATAATAGCCGGTTGCAAATGGAGTGACCCCTGAGTTTTTCAGTTTTTCTGCCGCAGCTCTTAGTTCAGATAGTGTTTCAGGAAGTTTCGCAACACCTGCTTTTTTGAAAAGGTCCCTGTTATAGATAAAACCATATCCCTCAAGGTTGACGGGCATGCCGTACACCTTTCCGTTCCGTTTCATTGGAACCAGAGCTTCGGGGTAAGCGTCATTCACCCATGGTTCATTGGATAAATCCTCAAGATAGTCCTGCCACAGTCTGGCGTTTTCATAGCCGGTGTTGGTGAAAATATCCGGTCCGCTGCCGGCTGCCATTTCCGCTTTTAAATCTGACAGATCATCCATTGCGCCCCCAACCGTATGCACGCGGATCTCAACATGAGGATTCTCCCTTTCATAAGCCCGCGTCATTTGTTCGAACTGGGTGGAAACCTCTATCTTAGGATTCCGCAGATCAAGTGTAATCTTTTCCTCTTTGACGTTCTGTTTTTCTGGCGCAGCATCGTTGTTGCATGCAGTAAGCAGCAGAAGAATTCCAATAAAATATATAACCTTTTTCATTCCGCCGCTTCCTTTCTGAATTCAAACGGTGTCATCCCGACAACTTTTTTAAACAGCTTGGAAAAATAGATTTCATCCTGATACCCGAGCATGGTCGAGATGGAGTAGATGGTTTTATCTGTTTCCCGCAGCCATGCTTTTGCCTGTTTGATCCGCAAATCCGTCATATACTTGGAAAGGGTCATTCCCGTTTCCTGCTTGAATTTCCTCGAAATATGCTCCCGGCTTAAAAAGAAAACGTTCGACAGCTTTTCCAGGCTTAAATCCTCCATATAATAGGTATCCACATAGGATACGATATCTTCCATGCGGCGGGCAGCATCCAGTTCATCCAGCCGGTGAATCGATCTGAATTCCTGGTTTTCAAGCTTTTTCAGAAGCTCCTGAAAGGAAGTTCTGACGTCCGTGAGGGAGATGGCTGACTCACCCTCGACAAGTCTTACAGGGAGGTCAAACTCTGAACTGATCCATTCTTCTGCTGTCAGCCACTGGTTCGGGGTGGTGATCACCAGACAGAGATTTAAGTCTGTCTGCAAGTGAAAAGCATTTCCCAGTCTGCGGTTCATAAGTTCTTCTGACAGTTTCTGAATATAGGGTTCCGGCTGGTGCATCTGATAAAAGGACAGCAAAGTCAGTTCATAGTCATCTGCTTCGGGAAGAAACTCGGCCAAGCTCTCTGTATCGGTACGGTCACCAAGACAGATAGATGTTGCAACCTGATTTCTTCGAAGTTTTTTCGCATCTTCCAGCACTTCCGCATGCTGAAAATCGTCTATCCAGGCCTGAACGGATTTTTCAAGCGTATGATTAAACGCTTCATATTCAATCGGCTTCAGCAGATAATCAAAGCTGCTGTGCTGGATCGCTTTGCGCATATAGGAATAATCATTATAGCCCGTAATAAAAACGACCTTCCCCGGATAAGAAATGGAATCGAGCCACTCAATCAGTTCCATGCCTGACATGCCGGGCATTTTAATATCTGTAAAAATCAGCTCCGGCTTTTCTTTTTCAATCCATTTTTTAGCTTCCTTGCCGTTGCCTGCTTCAAGCAATTCTGTAATTCCGTGCTTTTCCCATTCTCCCAGATGACGAATGACATCCCGCACATTAAACTCATCGTCAACAATCAGTGCCTTCACCTTGTTCAGCTCCCTTCTCCTGAGACCGGTATTTTCATCCGGACCGAAAATCCTTTTCCGTTCATTGAATCAACATGCAGCTGTGCGCCGGGTCCGTACCGGAGCAGGAGCCTGTCGCGAATATTTTTCAAGCCGATATGTTCGGTTGAATAGGTTCCCTCAAATGGGGGCGTATAAATGTTGTTCCGCAATGTCTCAAGCTTGTCCTCTGTCAGTCCGGGTCCGTCATTTTCCACCAGAAAATCAAGATGTCCGTCCTGAATGGAACCTTTAATGAGCAAGTGGGCACTGCTGAACCCTTCCTCATACGTGTGTTTAAAAAAGTTCTCGGCAAGCGGCTGCAGAATCATGCTTGGAATCGTCATGTCCAAAATGGAGTCGTCCATCTCGACTGAATAGCTCACTGAATCACCGAACCGTTCGGCCTGCAGCGCCAGGTATGCTTTTGTATAATCCACCTCGTCCCGGACCCGCACCCACTGGTCTGCCTGAAGGGAGTAGCGCATCATTCTCGACAGTGAGGTGATCAGCTGATAGACCTTTGGAGCCTTGGACCTAAGGGCAACCGCTCCGATCGACTGCAGGGCATTAAACAGGAAATGAGGGTTGATCTGTGATTTCAGCGCCATGAACTGATTCTTTCTGTTCTCTATCTCAAGCTTATATTCCCGGTCAATATGGGTGTTGATCCGGTTCATCATATCCTTCATGTGAGACTCAAGGTGACCGATTTCATCATCCCGGCTGTCATCAAACGGAACATTTTCGTTTCCGCCTTCAATCGAGCGGACCTTTTGGCTGAGGCTTGCAATCGGACGTGTAATCCGGTTTGAAATAACGGCAATCATTAAAAGACCGAGCAGTCCCACTCCGATCCCTACGATAATATTCGTATAGGCCGTTTTCCGGACATCTTCATATAAAGCCTGACTGGAAGATTTTTTAATCAGCTGCCATCCTTTTAACGATCCTGACAGCTCTTTAGAGAGAATAATATCCTGATTGTTTCCTTTAAGACGCTCCTTTTCTCCGTTTGGAAGGACTTCGCCAATCAGGGATCTGTCATTTGAATACATGACCCGGTTCTTTGAATCAAGCAGCAAGACAGAAGAATCATTGCCTTGTACAAGGTTATTGCAGATGCGCGCGTATTCTCCCATGTCGATATCAATCGAGATAACTCCGAGAAATTTCTTGGATAATACATCTTTTATTTTGTGATGAAACGTCAGCACCACTGTTTTATCCGATTCCGGAACAATGGCTGCGTTGTTGTAGTTTACAAGCGCGTGGGGCGGATCAATGATGTAATTCAGATCAGATGCATACAGTTCTTTCACCGGACCCTGCTCGAGAAAATCCGGCTGGTATCTGCGCGTGCTGATCATGGCATTATACAGCGTAAATGCTTCTTTATTTTTATCAATATAGAAACGCATTTGTCTGATTTCCTTTCTCATCAGATAAAAGGTTTCGAGACTTTTTTCCATTGTTTTCGGGCTGAAGTAGATAGAATCTTCAAATCCGTTGTTGAAGATCCTGAACAGGTCCGGATTACGGTAAAGAAGAGACGGGAAGTCGATCATCTCCTCAAAATACTGTTCGAGCTCCTCCGCATTTTCCTGCAGCTGCTCCCGGCTGTTTTCAAGCTCATACTGCTCGACACTGCTTTTTGTATATGTATAAATGAAAAAAACAGACAGGAAATACGGCAGCACAATGAATACCAGCAGCATAAGCAGCAGGCGGCTTTGTATGCTTTTCACTCGGGACGCTCCTTTCACTGGACGTTCTTTTCTGCATCCTAAAATCATATCAGACCCTCACTTTGGGTCAATCATGCCAAAGGATGATATGAAAAAGGCGTTATATCCTCCTATTTTCTGCAGGAAGGTTCAGGATTATGTTCCCGTTCAGGCACAATGGGCAAACAAAGAAGGATAAATATGATTTCAGCTTTATGTAAGGAGAATCCGAATTTTTTAACAGACGTCACCTTGTCAAAAAAGAGAATCCAGAGTATATTTAATTGAGAATGATAATCAATCGTAATTACTTAATCATAAATAGATGATTCATAAAGGGGTTGGCGGGCGTGAAGAAACACGAACTGTTTGATGTAACAGTCATCGGAGGAGGTCCGGCGGGGCTGTATTCAGCTTTTTACAGCGGGCTAAGGGAAATGAAAACGAAAATCATTGAATTTCAGCCGATGCTTGGCGGAAAGGTTCACGTATATCCTGAAAAGATGATCTGGGATATAGGCGGAATGACTCCCATCACAGGTGCAAAATTAATTGAGCAGCTTGTTAAGCAGGGGCTTACGTTTCAGCCGGAGGTCGTGCTGAATGAGAAAATCGTGTCCATTTCAAAGAATGAAGAGGGAATCTTTGTACTGAAAGCAGCATCAGACCGCACCCATTTCTCCAAAACGGTCATAGCAGCAGTTGGAGGCGGCATACTGAACCCTCAGAAACTTGAAATTGAAGGGGCAGAGAGATTTGAAGTATCAAACCTGAATTACACGATTAAATCGTTAAAGCGCTTTAAAGATAAGACGGTTATTATCTCCGGGGGCGGGAATTCGGCGATAGACTGGGCGCTTGAACTGGAGCCGGTAGCAAAGAGTGTCTATGTTGTTTACCGAAAGGATGCCCTTAAAGGCCATGAAGCACAAGTATCCCAGCTGATGAACAGCAGAGCGGAGTGCCTTTTCCATACATCGATTACAAAGCTCCTCGCTTCTGATGATCACGAACGAATTCAACAGGTAGAACTGACGAATCAGAAAACAGGGGAAACCTTCCTTCTCGAAGTGGATGAAGTAGTGATTAACCATGGATATGAAAGGGACGCAGCCCTGCTGCAAAACAGCAGCCTGAACATAGCTCTTGCTGAGGAGTTTTATATTGCCGGGAACGAATCAAGCGAATCATCTGTCGAAGGTCTTTATGCAGCCGGTGATATTCTCATGCATGAAGGCAAACTGCATCTGATTGCGGGAGCTTTTCAGGATGCGGCAAACGCCGTGAACAAGGCAAAGCAGTACATACAGCCGGGAGCGCAAAAAGCAGCAATGGTTTCTTCTCATAATGAAGTGTTTAAGAAGAGGAACAGGGAATTAGTTAAAGAGATGATGAAATAACGGAATAATAGAGAGGGCGCATCTTTCTTGATTTCTGAAACTGTAAAAACATATATAAAGCAATGCGTTTTATGGGGAAATCACATTGCTTTATGTATTTATATTTTTTTGAATATGGAACGTTTCAAGTGAAAATACTTGCCGCCGAATATACCAACAATAAACTCATGATCACTCGAAAGAACTTGTCATATTCAGAAAAGAATTTTTTGAACATTGAACCGAACCCAGACCACAATAAAAGTGCTGTCCACCCTAGAAGAATAGACAGAGATAAGTAAAAACCTATTGCTTCATATGATGTATAGTACGGTAATATAAAAATACTCATAACGGTTAAAAAGAATAAAATGCTTTTTATATTTATTAGCTGGAAGATAAACCCGGATAAAAAAGAAGATCTCTCGATGCTGGAATCTTCCCCCGAGCCCTTTCGGAAGCCCACCCTCCATGCCAAGTAGAGTAAATATGCCGCACCAGCTGCTTTAAAATACGGCTCTACTAAAGGGATCGAATCGTATAAGCTTGTAGTAAATACTCCGCTTAAAAGACCTAATAATGCAAATCCTGCCAATATTCCGCTGTTGAATTTCCATGATTTTATAAAACCGAATTTCCGTCCTTCATTCATCATTAAAATATTGCTTGGACCTGGTGTAACTGAAGTAATAATTACATAGGAAAGAAACGCTGCTATATTCATAAATCCACCTTCATTTTCTAATTTACTATTGAACAGTCTTTATTGTAAGATGACATTGATGATAAATAAAATCGAAATTGTTATTTTCATTATCATTTTTTTCGATAGTATTTTCTGGTAAGGAGAAACGTTATGGAAATCAGACACCTAGTAACATTTATGACGATTGTGGAAATAGGAAGTTATACAGCCGCTGCTTCTAAGCTAGGCTATACGCAATCCACAATTACTGCACATATACAATCGCTTGAACAAGAAATTGGAGGAGAGTTATTCACTTATGTAAAAAGGAAGCTGCAGCTTACTCATACAGGCAGGGAACTGATCCCCCTAGCCGAAGATCTACTGGCTACTCATGAACAAATAAAAAATATGCGGGGTGCCAATGAATTTGGAGGAGTTTTAAAAGTGGCTGCTCCGGAATCACTGACTATTTCAAGGCTGTCCCCAATTATTAGAGAGTTCACTTTAAAATATCCTCATGTCAGACTTATACTTAGCAACGGTACATGCGGGCAAAACCAAATTGACCTGATGACAGGACGGGCAGATGTCGCCTTTATGGTCTATCCGGAATTTAAACCGGAGAAATGCTATCATTATCCACTGCTTGAGGAGAAAATTGTCCTTGTGAGCAGCAATAATAGTCTGGACCATTTTGACCAATACAAAAGAAACCAAACCAACCATTTTTTTATCACAAATGAAGAAGGCTGCAGTTACAGGTCAATGTTTGAAAAATATCTCTTGAAACGTGATCTATACAACTTTCAAATAATGGAATTATGGAGTATAGAAGCTATTAAAAAGATTGTTATGAGTGGGATTGGCTTTTCTGTATTGCCTTACATTACTGTTAAAGAAGAAATAGAAAGGGGAGAATTGAAAATCATTCATCACAATGAAAAGTTTGAGCGAATTTATTCTCATATGCTGATAAAAAGGAAAAAATGGCTGTCTCCAGCAGTAAAAGCATTTGTTGAGCTTGTTTTAAATTCAACCAATGAAGCGGATAAAGGTGTTCAAAATAAAATCGTGGAATTAACCAATTGATTATAGAACTGACAAATAATTAATAGAGTGCTGAATATAGTGCGATATCAGTTGGAAATGGAAATGACATTTTCAGATGTGGTTACGCAGCTCGGACAAAACAAAGCGAATCCCATAGAGGCTATTTGCGCCGTTTCCCAGAAAGTGACGTCTAATATGGGGATTCTGGGAGAGCAGGTTGATTGCGGGACTGTAAACTAAAAGCATAAATACTAAAGCCGCTTCCATCCAGTGAAGCGGCTTTTTTACATTATGGGTAAGGCATAGCTGACATGAATCTGCTTTGAATGTGCTCACTTTTGATTTGAGGAAAAGGTTTCGTGATATTGTTAAGAAAAGATTAAATGTGTAAAAAGAAACAGGAATTTGTCGTTTTATTTCGAATGTGTATAGAGTTAAGCAACATGCCCTATAAATGGTCCTAGGAGGATGAGAATGGCTCAAAATGAAATGATGCATCCGAAATTAAGCAAAGTGATTGAAAATATAGAGCACGTTATGGTCGGAAAGCGCGATGTTGCCGTGTTAAGCCTTGTGGCAATTCTTGCGGAAGGACATGTTCTGCTTGAAGATGTCCCTGGAGTCGGAAAAACGATGATGGTCAGATCTCTTGCCAAATCGGTGGGGGCGGATTTTAAGAGAATTCAGTTCACCCCTGACTTGCTTCCCTCGGATGTCACTGGCGTATCCATCTACAATCCTAAAACCCTTGAATTTGAATACCGTCCGGGTCCGATCATGGGCAACATTGTCCTTGCGGATGAAATCAACCGGACATCTCCTAAAACGCAGTCTGCTCTTCTGGAAGGAATGGAGGAGGCCAATGTAACGGTCGACGGGGTGACAAAATCGCTCGGCAAGCCGTTTTTCGTTATGGCAACTCAGAACCCCATTGAGTATGAAGGCACCTACCCTCTGCCTGAAGCGCAGCTGGACCGGTTCCTTTTCAAAATCAGAATGGGATACCCATCTGCAGGTGAAGAGCTTGAGATCCTGAACCTTGCGGAAAAAGAGCGCCCGATTCACAAACTTGAACCTGTCATCACAAAAGAAGAACTTGTTAAGTTGCAGGGTGAAATTCAAACCGTGTATGTGGACGAAACGGTTAAACGGTATATTATTGACCTCGTCACAAAAACACGCAAACATCCGTCCGTTTATTTAGGAGCAAGTCCCCGCGGGTCCATCGCCCTTATGAAAGCTGCGCAGGCATATGCCTTTTTATACGGCCGTGATTATGTGATTCCGGATGATATCCAGTTCCTTGCCCCATACACCCTTCCTCACCGGATGATCCTTAAGTCCGAAGCGAAATACGAAGGGAAGTCTGCCGGACAGCTGCTGACTGAAATCATTTCCAGGACACCAGTTCCTGTGCAAAGGTCGATGAGCCGTTAATGAAGAGTTTTTTTCTGAGAATCCGGTATGTCTGGAAGCTTGTCAGTCTGTTGTTTTTCACGGCGGTTACCTTTGCATATGCGATGTTTCAGGGGGGATTTGTCAGCTGGTTTCTTTTTTACAGCTTTCTGCCGATTTCCCTGTATTCACTGCTCGTTGCCCTCTACCCGCTGCGGACGTTTGAGGTCACAAGGGCCATTAATCAGGAGCAGTTTTCAGTGGGAGAAAAGCTGATTGGGATAATAACAATTGAGCGTGCCTTCCCGTTTCCCTTGTTTTACTTGGTGGTGGAGGATGTGCTGCCGGAAAAACTCTCCAAACTTAAGGAGCGGCAGGAGCCGAAAAAGCTGCTGTATCCATGGTTTAAAAAGAAAATCACCATGAGCTACGAATTAAGCCGGATGCCAAGAGGCGAACACCGGTTTACACAGGTCCGAGTCAGAACCGGCGACTTGTTCGGGCTGATTGATAAAGAAGTGACATTCGATGCCGAAAACTATTTCCTCGTTTATCCGCATTCTGTTGATTTATCCTACAGGCAGAATGAAAAACAGTTTGAGCAGGGCGCAGCGAGTTCAAAAGCGAAGTTCTGGCAGGATACGACAATGGCTATCGGCATCAGGGATTATCAGCCGGGAGACAGGTTCTCCTGGATTGACTGGAAATCAACTGCAAGACGCGACCGCATTATGACAAAGGAATTCGAACAGATGCAGAGTCATGATGTTGTAGTGATGATGGACCGCTCGCCATCAGATGTATTTGAGGAAATCGTCACGTTCTCGGCATCCCTGGCAAAATCAGTTATCAAAAGCGGGGCCAAACTTGGATTTGTTTCCATCGGCAGCGAAAAGTCCATTTTTTCCATTCAGGAAACGGAACAGCATCTGCAGCAAATCTACTATCACCTTGCAAAAACGGACTGCGACAGCGGAACATCGTTTGCGGAAATTGCAGAAACTGAGCTTCCTGTCTGGCAGTCTAAAAATGCGACCCCTCTGCTTGTCACATCCGCCCTATCTCTTGATTTGGTCAGAAAGCTTGAGCGCCTGGGATCGCGCAGCCATGCGGCGCTCGTCTTTCTTGTGAAAAAAGAGGGTGAACGGATAACAAGTGAAGAAAAAGTGATGATGGACCGGCTGATGAAACGGAAAATCATAACAAAAGCCGTCGGAGCGGGACGGTTTGAAGAAGCCTTTAAAGAGGTGAGCATGCTGTGAGTGAACAATTTGAAAAACAGACAGCGATTTTCATCTACTATGCCTTTGCCTTTCTTTTATTATGGGAGTGGCTCAGACCGCTTCAGGACTTTACCGAAACAGGAAATACCCTTGTGTTTGTTCTGTTTATCGGCATCAGCTTCTTTTTCATTTCAATTGGAGCCAAATGGTACACCGCTGCTGCTGTAAAATTCGTCTATATTCTGTTTGTGCAGCATCTTTTGTTTTTTGAAGGATCTCTTTTGAATCCTTCCTGGATAGGGACGTTTATAAATGACATTAGAGATAACATTGCTCTTATGATGAATGCGTCATGGATGGATATAACATCGCCATTCAGGACGCTGCTGTTCTTTGTCCTGCTTTGGCTGCTTGTGTACCTGATCAATTATTGGATCGTTGTCCAGAAGCGGATCATGTTCTTTTTTATCATCACTCTTGTGTATGTCACGGTTCTTGACACGTTCACAGAGTATGATGCAAGCATCGCCATTGTAAGAATTGTCGTAATTGGCTTTGTGCTGATTGGTCTTTTATATCTGGAAAGGCTGCGTATTCTGGAACGGATCAAGAGGGAGCGCTATATGACAGTCAAGTGGGTTCTGCCGCTTACTGCCTTGATAGGTTCTGCCGTTTTTATCGGAATTCTTGCCCCGAAAGCGGAGCCGCAGTGGCCTGACCCGGTTCCTTATTTGACGGCTTACGGAAGTCAGGATGAAGGACCGAACGGCGGTGTCAATAAAATTGGCTACGGCCCTAATGATGAACAGCTCGGCGGCTCTTTTGTAGCTGACAATACTCCTGTTTTCACCGCTGTTGCTGAAGACCGTCACTACTGGAAAGTCGAGACAAAAGATGTTTACACAGGAAAGGGATGGGAACTGTCAGATCCTGAAGCGGATAATGTGCAGATGGATCCGGATGAAATCACGGTCCTTTCAACAGAAGAAGGGACAGAGACCGTTCCGATGACAGCCAGTGTGGAAATTGACCGCAGGTACAGATATGATCACATCATTTACCCTGCAGGCGTGCAGTCTGTCAGCCTTCCTGAGAATGCCGTCCTTGATGTGAACCCGATTTCTGAACAGATGAGACCGCGCATTTCAGAAGACAGAGGCTACTTCCCGCCCGGCTCCTACGAAACGGCATACAATTTTCCTAACTTTAAAATTGACGAACTGCGGAAAGTCACATCAAATACAGGACTCTCAGAAGAGGAGATTGCCCGGTATACACAGCTGCCTGAAGAGCTTCCGCAGCGTGTCCGCGATCTTGCGCTTAATCTGACGGAGAGCAACGGCAATTATTATGATAAGGCAAAATCAATCGAGACGTACCTGGGCGGTTCGCAGTTTTCCTATGAAACAACGGATGTTGCGGTTCCGAGAGGGGAAGAGGATTACGTTGACCAGTTCCTTTTTGAGACGTTTAAAGGCTACTGTGATAACTTCTCCACTTCCATGATCGTTCTGCTCCGTGCTGCGGATATTCCTGCCCGCTGGGTGAAAGGCTATTCAGACGGTTCCTTCGTCCAGAGTCTTGGAGGCAGCAAAAAAGAGTATACAGTGACAAACAATAATGCCCACTCCTGGGTTGAAGTTTATTTCAGCGGCATCGGCTGGGTGCCTTTTGAGCCGACGAAAAGCTTTACAAACCCCTATGATTTTACGTTTAACCTGAATACTTCCGAAACGCCTGAAGCTGAAACACCGGAACAAAGAGAACCTGAGCGGGAGCCGGTTCCTGAAGATAGCCGGACGGAAAATTCAGGAGGAACATCAGAAAACCCTCTTCCGTTCAACATTCAGATCGGCAGTACTGCTTTTTATCTCATTCTGGCAGCAGCTGCGGTCATTGCGTTTGTTCTATATAAAACAAGATTAAGATGGATGCCGTACGTTATCCTGTTCAGGTATAAGCACCGGAAGGACGAAAAGGTCTACGGTGAGGCCTACAATGCCCTTCTTAAACAGCTTGAACGATACGGACTGAAGCGTCAGGACGGGCAGACCCTGCGTGATTATGCCCGTTATATCGACTCGTTTTTTGATATGCGGGATATGACCCAGCTCACGGCCAGCTACGAAAAATCGCTGTACAGGGGAGACAGTTCGAAAGAAGAATGGATAAAATCCATGAAGTTGTGGGAAAATTTAATTAAAAAGATAGCATCTTGACCGAATTGCGGGAGATTGTTAGAATAGGGAAAAATTAATAGTGCTTACCCTTCATATATCCTCGATAATATGGTTCGAGAGTCTCTACCGGATTGCCGCAAATAATCTGACTATGAAGGCAGAATATACACCTGTAAAAGCTGGAATTCTGCCTTCTTTTCTTTTTGGATTGGAAGGTATAGTTCCAGCTTTTTTTATGCTCAGTTTCTGAATCCTATTTTTATAGGGTATCTTTTAAATGAGGTGAACATCCGTGAACAACTTGCAAGATGAAATGGTAGTCGTATTGGATTTCGGAAGTCAGTACAACCAGCTGATTACCCGCAGAATCCGTGAGCTTGGCGTATACAGTGAGCTTCATCCCCACACGTTGACAGCAGAAGAGATCAAGGAAATGAACCCTAAAGGAATTATCCTTTCAGGCGGACCAAACAGTGTATACGGCGAAAATGCTTTCCGCTGCGATGAGCGGATTTTCGACCTGGGCATCCCGGTTTTTGGGATTTGCTACGGTATGCAGCTGATGACTCACTACCTTGGCGGGAAAGTAGAAGCTGCCAATCACCGTGAGTACGGAAAAGCAACATTGAACGTTCAAACAGAAACAGCCCTTTTTGCCGATCTTCCTAAACAGCAGATCGTGTGGATGAGCCACGGCGATCTTGTAGCTGATATCCCGAATGACTTTATCGTTGATGCAACAAGCCCGTCATGTCCGTTTGCTGCAATCAGCAATGAGGAAAGACGACTTTACGGCGTTCAGTTCCATCCGGAAGTGCGCCATTCAGAATTCGGAAACGATATGCTCCGCAATTTCGTATTCGGAGTTTGCGGATGCAGCGGCGAGTGGTCCATCGAAAGCTTTATTGAGCTTGAACTTCAAAAGATCCGCGATGAAGTCGGCGACAAAAAAGTGCTTTGTGCACTGAGCGGCGGCGTAGATTCTTCTGTTGTAGCCGTACTTATTCATAAAGCGATTGGCGACCAGCTGACATGTATCTTTGTTGACCACGGGCTTCTCCGCAAAGATGAAGCTGAGGGCGTAATGAAGACATTCAGCGAAGGCTTTAACATGAACGTCATTAAAGTGGATGCAAAAGACCGCTTCATGGACAAACTCCGCGGCGTATCCGATCCTGAGCAAAAACGTAAAATCATCGGCAATGAGTTTATTTATGTATTTGATGATGAGGCAACGAAGCTTGAAGGCATCGAATTCCTTGCGCAGGGTACGCTTTACACAGATATTATCGAGAGCGGAACGGCAACAGCTCAAACAATTAAATCTCATCATAACGTAGGCGGCCTGCCGGAGGACATGCAGTTCAAACTGATTGAGCCGCTTAACACTCTATTCAAGGATGAAGTGCGCGCGCTTGGTTCAGAGCTTGGCATTCCTGATGCAATCGTTTGGCGCCAGCCTTTCCCGGGTCCTGGACTTGGTATTCGCGTATTGGGTGAGATCTCAGAAGAAAAACTTGAGATTGTTCGTGAATCAGATGCAATCCTTCGTGAAGAAATCGCAAAAGCGGGTCTTGAACGTGATGTATGGCAGTACTTCACCGTTCTCCCTGATATCCGCAGTGTAGGTGTTATGGGGGATGCAAGAACGTATGACTACACAATCGGCATCCGTGCCGTAACGTCAATCGACGGCATGACCTCTGACTGGGCACGTATTCCTTGGGAGGTTCTCGAGATCATTTCTACTCGCATTGTAAATGAAGTAAAACACATAAACCGCGTAGTTTATGACATCACGAGCAAGCCGCCAGCTACAATTGAGTGGGAATAAACGAACAAAAACGAACATTTTATATAAAATGTTCGTTTTTTGTTGACGACTTTATGCCTATGCTGATAAGATAGACCTATCAAAATATTGTCTAAATACGTCGTATAAAGTTGGGGATATGGCCCAAAAGTTTCTACCAAGCTGCCGTAAAGAGCTTGACTACGAGGTGTTATATAGTTCGGTGCATTTGGGATAACTCTAACATGTGCCAACCTGTCTAATATCCATGTCGTCAAGCGCTCCTCTGCAGCAGGGAGCGCTTTTTTGCACTTATCTGTTTGTTCATACACGGGCCCCCCGGCACGGCGTTAAGATACAGGAGGATTTAACATGAAAAAGTATTTTCAGTTTGAAGAGCTCGGCACGAACTACCGCCGCGAGTTTATCGGCGGACTCACAACGTTCCTTTCTATGGCTTACATCCTGTTCGTCAATCCGCTGACACTTTCTTTGGCGTCAGTGCCTGATTTTCCGAATGAATTAAGAATGGATCAGGGAGCTGTGTTTACGGCAACTGCTCTTGCTGCAGCAATTGGTTCCCTCTTAATGGGGCTCATAGCCAGGTATCCGATAGCGCTTGCTCCGGGAATGGGGCTGAACGCATTCTTCGCCTTTACAGTTGTTCTTACAATGGGCATCCCTTGGCAGACAGCATTGTCCGGCGTTCTTGTTTCGGGTCTGATCTTTATCGTTTTAACAACGTCAGGTCTCCGCGAAAAAATCATTAATTCAATCCCTGAGGAACTAAAGTATGCCGTTGGAGCCGGTATTGGATTGTTTATTACTTTTGTAGGTTTTCAGAATGCAGGAATCATAACAAACAATGACGCTGTGCTTGTTGGTCTCGGCAATCTAAAAGACGGAAACGCATTGCTTGCGATTTTCGGAGTGTTTGTGACTGTGATCTTTATGGTTAAGCGAATCAACGGAGGAATTTTCTACGGAATGATCCTTACAGCGATTGTGGGAATGATCTTTCAATTAATCGACGTTCCAACTCAGGTGGTTGGAGCTGTTCCGAGTCTTGAGCCGACATTCGGTGCTGCTTTTGCAAATCTGGATCAATTGTTTACTCTTCAAATGCTTGTAGTTATACTGACTTTCCTTTTTGCAGATTTCTTTGATACAGCCGGAACGCTTGTAGCGGTAGCCAACCAGGCGGGTCTTATTAAAGAAAACAAACTTCCTAGAGCAAGCAAAGCGCTTTTCGCGGACTCTGCTGCAACGGTTATTGGATCGATTTTAGGTACATCAACAACGACTTCCTATATTGAATCATCTGCAGGAGTTGCGGCAGGTGCGAGAACGGGATTTGCATCCGTCGTTACAGCCGGACTGTTCCTGCTCGCCTTGTTCTTCTCCCCGCTGCTCGGTGTCATCACAGCGCCGGTAACAGCACCTGCACTTATTATAGTAGGAATACTCATGGTTTCATCTCTCGGAAAAATTGACTGGAACAAGTTTGAGATTGCTGTACCGGCATTCCTGACCATCATTGCCATGCCGCTCACGTACAGCATTGCAACAGGAATTGCGATTGGATTTATCTTTTATCCGGTAACGATGATTGTGAAAGGGAAGGCGAAAGAGATTCATCCGATCATGTATGGATTGTTCATCATCTTCATCCTCTACTTTGTCTTTTTGGCAGGATAATAGAATAGAAGAAAAAAAGAGGTGCTGCGGCATCTCTTTTTTTGTTGACTTTACCTGCGGGTGTTGGTATATTACCTCTTGTGCTTTTTAAGAGAAAGGCACGGGGCTGAAAAATACCACTAAAAAAACGTTGACGCATCAAAGTTATCGTGGTATATTAATATCTGTTGTCGCGAACGAATTACAACACAGCTTCTGAAAAAAGATGTTGACTTTATGAATCTAGTATAGTATGATTTAAAAGTTGCTCTTGAAGCAAAAAAAATGATCTTTGAAAACTAAACAAAACCAAAAGCGTACCAAACGTTTTAAATTTTTAAGTCAGCAACATTTATGAGTCACAAATTTTCTTCGGAGAGTTTGATCCTGGCTCAGGACGAACGCTGGCGGCGTGCCTAATACA
>NZ_JBQMFF010000015.1:0-54786 GCF_052171315.1 Metabacillus mesotrionivorans
TTTTCCAGTAAACATTCTAACCAAATTAACCTACGATGTTACGAGTAAGGAGCTAGTTTCGTTCATGATAACTCGCTGCGCTTGCGGGGTCTCCAGTGCCCTCTTCATCCCCTAGAAAAGCGGAAGCGCCCGTTTTGCTCCGGCAGTCAGATAAGAAATCACCCGAAAAGTCCGGGTCCCGCCTTTTTGGGGGATTTTGTTCTGACAGAGGAGCCTGAGCGCTGCAGCTGGACAAGGAGTCAAGTGCCTTCCGCTGCAGTCCACTGGTGCTTTACGTTTAAATTCATAGAAGAGCCTGATTAAAAAGGAAGGTAAGAACACGGCATGGAGGCAAAAATCTCAACTTCCATTAGTACTTTCATTGTCTTGCTTTCGCAAAACATTTTGGATAAAAGAAGCTTTATTCTCTGTATAAGCCACTCTGTCAAACCGGTATTTATTTGCAAGGTACACTTTCAGGTCATGATATTTTCTTGCATCATCAGGATTTTCCCTTAAGTAATCTCTAAATAAAAGCTGATTCTTCCAGTGTTCTCCTTCAAATTCATAAAAATGCAAGTGGTGTGTACCTGCTCTCCACTGGCCTTTTCTAAAAAAACGTCTTTCGGGAAACTCTTTATGGTAAACAAATTCATATTCTATTTGTTTTAAAGGTTCTATAAATTCGCTGACTGTCTCAAGAATATTTACTCCGGCAGCAATATCTATGACAGGTTTGGCCCCAAGGCCCTCAACGGCTGTACTTCCAATATGTTCAATGGATTCAACCCTGTCTCTCAGTATTTCCTTTAGCTTTATCTTTTCTTGTTCGAATTGTCTTGCCCAATCTATGCTGTATTCTTCTATGACAATTTCTTTATCCACTTTTTTCTCCTTGATTACGTTACTCCATTGAACAGTACATACAAAAAAACAACCCCTTTTAAAGAGTTGCCTTTTTTAAATAATCCAATGCGTGCGAGACAGCTGATTTTCCCTGGTCGATGCAGTCGGGGATGCCGACTCCTGCATAGGAGGCACCGGCCAGGAACATGCCAGGATAGTTGTTCATGATTTTTTGTTTTACTTTATGGACTTCTTCCTGGTGGCCCACGTTGTACTGGGGCATGGCCTGTTTCCATCTTGAAACGACAGTGAATTCAGGTTTTTGATCCAATTTCATGATTTTATTCAAATCTTCCAGGACAGCTGAAATGATTTCGTGATCCGGCTGTTCTACAATGGCCTGGTCGCCTGCTTTTCCTACATATGCGCGGATAAGCGCTTTTCCTTTTGGGACGGTATGCGGCCACTTTCGGTGGGTCCATGTGCAGGCAGTGATCGTATAATCGCCGTTTCTGGAAATCACAAATCCCGTTCCGTTTCCTTCAATCGCGACAGCATCCTCAGGGAAAGCCATGGCTACCGTTGCAACAGAAGTAGAAGGCATTTCCTGCATGTACTGAAAGTTTTCCTTGTCCGGAAGCATGCCTGCAGTGTGCTGATGAGGAGTGGTCACAATTAAAGCGTCAGCTTCCATTCTCTCCCCGCTGCTTAGCTTTAAGGTATACTGAGCGCCTGATTTTTCAATGGCCTCAACTTTGATTCCTTTTAAAATCCGTGTATCTGTCAGCTTGCTTTCAGCAGCGTCAACTAAGCTTTGAAGGCCGCCTTTAACAGTTTGAAAAATGCCTTTCTTTCTTGCAGGCTCATGTTTTTGATTTGATGCAGGAAGGCCTTTTTTCATTCCCAGTATGAGGCTTCTGTGATCCTGCTCGACTTTATGGAATTGCGGGAAGGTGGACAGGAGGCTCAGCTTGTCGATATCGCCGGCATAAATTCCTGAAAGCAGCGGTTCGATCAGATTCTCAACCACTTCATTTCCAAGGCGTCTTCTGAAAAAATGCCCCAATGACTGGTCGCCCTGCTCTCTGCCTGCCGGCATGATAAAGTCGCCTGCTGCCCGCGCTTTTCCAAGAACGGAAAAAAGGCCTGTTGTGACAAACGGCATAATTTGAGTTGGTATGCCCATAACAGCACCGGCAGGGATTGGATGAAGCCGTTCTCCTACAAGTACGTATGATCTTCCCGTTGCGTTATTGACAAGCTCCGAACCCAGTCCGACGTCTCTTACAAACTGCGGGCCGCTCGTTTTCCGCTCCAGAAAAGAATCCGGTCCGCGCTCGATAATAAAGCCATCCTTATGAACCGTCTGAATCTTCCCGCCAAGCCGGGGACTTGATTCAATGAGAACCGTTTCAGCCTGCAGGTTTTGTTCGCGTATTTCTTTTTGCATGTAAAATGCCGCGGATAATCCTGTGATTCCCCCGCCAATGATGACAACTTTTTTCTTTTTGCCAGTCATTGTTTATCGCCTTCTTTTTTGTTTACTTTTGTGAATCACATATTTGAGCGGAGCTTCACTTGCTGAAACTCCGCTTCATTTCTACTTTTTCATGCCGAGTTCTTTAAGAACGACAGTTGAAAGACAGTCAATAAACTCTTTCTTTGCATTTGGCATTTCAGGACGGTAATAGTTCGCGCCCAGTTCATCTGTTATGATTTTGCATTCATAATCATTGTCATACAGAACCTCAAGGTGATCTGCTACAAATCCAACCGGAATGTATACGAATGTCCGGTACCCTTTCTGTTCAAAAAGGTCTCTTGTCAGATCCTGCACGTCAGGTCCAAGCCACGGCTCAGGCGTATTGCCCGCACTCTGCCATCCAGTTTCATAGTTCGTGATGCCTGCTGCTTTTGCAATTAGGTCTGCCGTTTCCTGCAGCTGTTCAGGGTAAGGATCTCCTGCAGCGATAATCTTTTCAGGAAGGCTGTGGGCAGATACAATAAGAACAGCCTTTTCACGTTCGTCTTCTGTCATCTGCGCATAGGTTTCTTCTACTTTTTTCGCCCAGTAATCAATAAACTTAGGCTCCTGGTACCAGCTTTCAACAGACGTAATCGCAGGTCCCCCGAGATTTTCGGCTTCCTGCTTTGCCCGTCCATTGTAGGACTTGACGCTGAATGTTGAGAAGTGGGGAGCAAGAACGATGCTGACAGCCTCTTCAATGCCGTCTTCTTTCATTTGTTTCACCGCGTCTTCAACGAATGGCTCGATGTGCTTCAGCCCAAGATACATTTTGAATACGACTTCATCCTGAACGGCATTCAAATGCTCTTCCAGTGATTTGGCCTGATCAAGCGTGATTTTAGCAAGCGGCGAAATGCCGCCGATTGCCTCGTAGCGGTCCTTTAAATCCTGCAGCATCTCAGGAGCAGGCGTGCGGCCGTGTCTGATATGTGTGTAATAGCGTTCAATGTCTTCTTCTTTATATGGTGTCCCGTATGCCATTACAAGAAGACCCATTGTTTTCTTTGTCATTTTCATACACCTCTTTTGGATTCGTTCTGATTCTTATTTTGCCATTCCCGAGGTCAGGATTCCAAATTAGATGCTCCGCGCACTCTTGGCATTTTTTGTATAGTCATGAATGAAAGCTGTCAGTCTTTTTAAAACGTCCGGATTAACAGACGGGAAAACGCCGTGTCCGAGGTTGAAAATATAGCCGTCCTGCTTCATTCCCTGGTCAAGAATATGCTTGGCGCGCTCTTCAATGACGTTCCACGGAGCAAGAAGAATAGCAGGATCAAGGTTCCCCATCAGCGTCTTCGTCAGACCCATTTCTCTTGCCTGATCAACCTGAAGTCTCCAGTCGAGTCCGACAACATCAAGCGGAAGGTCATGCCAGTCGCGTGCAAGATGGCTTGCCCCGACTCCGAACATGATCATTGGCACATTTTCTTCCTTCATTGCGGAAAAAATGCGCTCCATGACAGGTTTAATATAATAACGGTAGTCTGCTTCATTTAATGCGCCTACCCATGAATCGAAAATTTGGAACGCTTTTGCCCCTGCCTTGATTTGAGCCTTTAAGTAGACAATCGTCATTTCTGCGAGCTTGTCCATTAAAGCAAACCATGCCTTTGGTTCTGCATACATGAATGCTTTTGTTTTATTGTAGCTTTTTGACGGTCCGCCCTCAATCATGTAGCTTGCCATCGTGAAAGGAGCTCCCGCAAATCCGATCAGCGGCACGTTCAGCTGCTCCTGCGTCAAAAGCTTGATCGTATCAAGCACGTATGGAATGTCGCTTTCAGGATCAATTTCTCCAAGCTTTTCAACATCTGCGAAAGAGCGGATCGGATTGTCAATGACAGGTCCGATGCCGGACTTGATTTCTACATCTACCCCTATTGATGGAAGCGGTGTCATGATATCCTTATATAAAATTGCTGCATCTACGCCGTACTGCTCCACCGGCAATCTCGTTACATAGGCACACAGCTCAGGCTGATGCGTGATTTCAAACAGACTGTATTTCTCTTTAATCGCACGGTACTCAGGCTGCGAACGACCTGCCTGTCTCATATACCATACCGGAACGTGATCTGTTTTTTCTCCTCTGCACGCCTTAAGGAATGTATCATTAAACTGCAAATCCGTCATAAATCCTCAAATCCACCTTTCTATGTAAGCTGTTCCCCAACTAGAAACAGCGCTGCGCAGACAAACCGCGCCTTCCCTATGTTTTTGCTCCTTACACTATAACTGTTTCACAACTGGTTGTATAGATTTCACATTTAAATGTCAAAAAATTGACGTAATCAAGCAGCATGCGGAATCTGCATGCTGCTCATAGACCGGATGAAAAAAGCTCTGGTTTGACAGGATCTGATCCTTTGCCTTCCTGGTCTGTCTGCTCATTATACGGAACGACTTTGTATTCTGCGTTTGAAAAGAGATTGGAATAAGGAATCTCAAACGAATTCTCACCCTTAACAAACCCTACTAGCTTGTCTTTGCTTCCGCTTGTCTCATAAATTCTGTAGATGACGCGGTCATCTTTCTGCGCATCCCATTTTAAAGTGACGGTGAAAAGGCCAAGTGCTTTAAACGTATACCCTGCCTTTACTTCTCCCAGATTCTTCAGTCTGATCGGCTCTTCAAGATCTTCTACGCCGTCAGGCATCCGGAATGCCGCTTTCCGGCCTTTACCGGACTCATTCAGGATCTCTTTGAAAAGGCGTGTAGGATAGGAGCTTCCCTGCTTAAGATACTGCTTGCTGTCCGTGCGGTCATATCCCATCCAGAGAGCTCCGGAGACCGTCGGTGTATACCCGACAAACCATGCATCCTTTACAGCGCCCTTGACATCGGTAAAAGAAGTCGTGCCCGTTTTTCCGGCAAGCTCCCCCTCATAAGTTCCCGTACTTGCTGTCCCTTCACTCACAACCTCCTCGAGCATTCTCGTCATGTTCCAGGCGGTCTGTGCGGAAAAAATCCGTTTCTTTACGCGCTCTGGTGCCGATACTTCTTTAGCATCGCGGTCTGTAATCTTTTGGATAAAATACGGCTCACTGTATACACCGTATTGCGCAAAAGCTCTGTACGCGTTTGCCATCTGAAGAGGTGTTACTCCGTTTTTAAGTCCGCCAAGCGCAATGGAGAGGCCTTTGTCTTCAATGCTCAAGCCGGATTTTTCCAAGTATTTTTTGCTGGTTGAGACACCCATTTCATTTAATGTCCACACAGCCGGAGCATTTTTGGAGGCTGTTATCGCATCGTACATCGTAACCTCTTGATCATATTTGCGGTCGTTGTTTTTAGGCTGATAGCCATCATATGAGACAGGCTTGTCTTCAAGCAGGGAGTATGGCCCGAATTCCTCTTCCTCCATGGCAGGAGCATAAACGGCAATCGGCTTGAAAGTAGAGCCCGGCTGACGCTTTGTCGTCACGCGGTTGTACCCTTTTTGCACGTAATTCCGGCCGCCGATGGCAGCCTTGATACCGCCGGTCTTGTTGTCAATCAGCACAAATGCTCCCTCTGCGCCTTTTGTCGTTCCGGGGAAATACGCATCTTTTTGGAACAGTTCGTAGGCGGTCTTTTGCATGTCTGCATCAAGCGGCACTGTGACTGTATATCCGCCCCGCATCAGTTCTTCATTTGAGAGGTTGTACCTTTCTTCCGCTTCATCCATCACCATGTCGATATAGGAGGTAAGCCATGGAGTCTCAGATTCCTCAGAAATCGAAAGTCCGAGCGTCCTTCCCTGGGATCTGACAACTTCCTCAGCCGTCAGATAGCCCTGATCACCCATTAAAGAAAGGATGGTGTCCCTCCGTTCTTTGCTTTTTTCCGGATGAAGGACAGGAGAATAATTGGAAGGTGCTTTAGGAATTCCTGCAAGCATCGCTCCTTCTTCAACCGTCAGATCCTTTACCTCTTTATTAAAATAATAAAGCGATGCGCTCTGGATCCCGTATGCACCGTGGCCGAAATAAACCTGATTTAAATAAAGCTCAAGCAGTTTGCTTTTGCTGTATTTGTTCTCAAGGCTCATGGCAATGGCGGCTTCCTTGGCTTTCCTGAGCACAGATTTTTCAGTAGTCAAAAATGTGTTTTTTGCAAGCTGCTGGGTGATGGTGCTTCCGCCCTCCACCTTCCCGCCGGCAAGTAAATCCCTGTACAAAGCCCTTGAAATGGCTTTTAAATCGATGCCGTTATGTTCATAAAACCGTTTATCCTCAACAGCTATAAACGCTTCGCGGACATGAACGGGAATTTCTTTGATCGAGACAGGCTCCCGGTTCTGCAAATACAGTTCAGCCACCTTGCTGCCTTCAGGATCAACAAGTGTCGTCGTAGAATCCATCACAAGCTTTTTCTCATCAATGGAATAGTCTCCAATGACAAGGATGATGAGGTAAACTGCCAGGGCAATAATAGCTGTCAGCAGAGCTGCCAGAGCCGAAAGAATGACTTTTTTTCGCATTCTGTCACCTGCGTTCCGTAGATTTATACATGTTTAGTATTGTTAAAAAAAGGGTTGAATATGTAAGCAGAGGCTCATAATAGCCTTCTTTGTCCAGTCATTGTTATAATGAAACAAAAAGAGGTGTATGTAAAATGAACTTTTATGTCACATTTGGAACTCCGGAATACTTGGCAAAAACCGCCGCAGAACACGCAGATGAAAACATGCTGCTGATGCAGAATGAAGATAAGGGCATCCTACTTCATGAAAGCGAATCCGCTTCCCTTTTTAAAGAGCCTAAAAAATACGAAGTGCTTGATGGAGTGGGAAATTTCAAGACTGGCAGCTACGCCGTTTTGAACAATATTCCTGTCACTGACGAAGGCAGACCGCTTTTTGAACAGCGTTTCAAAGAGCGTGCCCGCATGATCGAAAACGAACCGGGATTTGCGGCAATCCGCGTCCTGAGACCTGTTCATGACGACACATACGTCATCTTAACTCTATGGGATAAAGAAGAATCATTTAAAGACTGGCAGCAGTCACAGTCCTACGCAAAAGCCCATAAAAAACGCGGAACAAGCGAGGGCATGGATCAAAAGCCGATTTTTCCGAGACCTTCTTACGTGACGACCTATCAGGCTGTAAAAGAATACTAAAGAGCAGCTCCTCCGTACATAGTGCGGAGGAGTTTTCATGTCTAATTGCGACACTATTTCCTTGGAAATGACACAATTCCTTCCTGTATATTTACCCATCTTTCATTTTCCGCTAACACTCACACCCGCTGATTCATGACATAACCTGTATAAAAAACCAGGCATTTATACAGGAGTGATTTCATGGGGGTTGAGTTAACACTCATTCACTGGGTTTATGTTTTGTTTATTATCAGCATTGTCGGATTTATGCTCTTCAGACGCGATACAACGATGGTCAGCATTATTGGCATTATTGTCATTTCCTTTGCAGCCAGTCAATCTGTGAGCCATTCCATTACAAGCGTATTTAACAGCTTCATATTTGCCATAACCGAGCTGCTTCCTACCATATTGGTCATCTCAATTATTGTGTCGATGAGCAGAATTTTAGAGATTACAGGAATTAATGAATCGATGGTTTCCCCGTTCACGAAGTTCATCAGAAATCCAACTCTTGCCTACTGGACCATCGGGCTGCTCATGATGGCGATTTCTTGGTTTTTTTGGCCTTCTCCCGCAGTTGCGCTGATTGGAGCCGTTCTTCTTCCGGTGGCGGTTAAAGCCGGTCTGCCGGCGCTCGGTGTTTCGATGGCCATGAATTTGTTCGGTCATGGCATAGCCCTGTCCGGAGATTTTGTCATTCAGGCAGCACCAAAACTTACCTCTGATGCAGCCGGTCTGCCGATAGGAGACGTGATTCAGGCTTCCATTCCTCTCGTGATTGTCATGGGAGCTGTAACCACCATTACGGCTTACCTGTTCCTGATGAGAGACCTGAAACGCGGCAAACCATTTCCCGCATTGACGATGCCTGTGCTGGAAGAGAAAAAAACACAGCTTCTGTCAGGCAAAATGAAACTTTTTATGGCCCTGCTGATACCTCTGCTGTTTGTCATTGACATCGTTTTAATGGCAAAGCTGAATCTTCAGGGGGGCAGCGCAACGGCTCTGATAGGTGGAACTGCTCTGGTAATTTTAATGGCCGTTTGTGTGCTTGCCCATAAAAATGCCAGTCTGGAAAAAACAACGGGTTACATGATAGAAGGGTTTCAATTTGGGTTCAAGGTTTTCGGTCCGGTCATTCCGATAGCCGCCTTTTTCTACCTGGGAGATGCGGGCTTTATCAAAATTGTAGGCGACTATCTTCCAAAGGCTTCACAGGGAATTGTCAACGACCTGGGGGTTGCACTCGCCTCTGTCGTTCCGCTCACAAAGGAGATTGGCGCCATCACCCTGACAGGCGTGGGCGTCCTGACAGGACTTGACGGCTCAGGCTTCTCAGGCATTTCCCTTGCAGGTTCCATTGCCAATCTTTTCTCTGCTGCCATTGGAACAGGTGCTGCAACGCTGACTGCTCTTGGGCAGATCACCGCCATTTGGGTAGGAGGCGGAACCCTTATTCCCTGGGCTTTAATCCCTGCAGCAGCCATATGCGGAGTTGATCCGTTTGAACTGGCCCGAAGAAACTTGCTCCCTGTGACAATCGGCCTTGTTGTGACAACTATTGTGGCGATGTTTTTGATTTAGGAAAGTGCGAACATAAAAAAAACAGGCATTCTCAACGCGAGAATGCCTGTTTTTTAAGCAGAAACGCCGCCCTTTTTCCTTTTTGCTGCAGCCAGCAGATTCTTCGCCCATTCATAAATAAGAATGGTCCCAAGTAGAAATACGAGACCGATGAAATATCCGCCAATCACATCTGTGGCATAATGCGAATTCGTAATGACGCGGCTGAGGCCAATCAGGGCCATTAAAAGAGCAACCGCGGCCCAGATTCCTTTTTTAAGAGCAGGAGACTTGATTTTTTCAATGATCATATAGGCAAAAAAACCATAAAAGATGACGCCTACCATGGCATGGCCGCTCGGAAAGCTGAACCCTTCTTCAAGATGAAGCGGTTCTGGCGGACGTTCTCTTGCGGTTATGTTTTTGAGAAATTTGTTTAAAACATCTCCAAGGTACACCGCCAATCCAATCATCAGCGGCTGAAGATAATGCCTGAATAAAAGAGTAAGAGCAATAATGGCTAATGCAAGCAGGCTGATGATGCCAGGTTTTGAAGCAAGGGTGCCTATTCCTTCAAAAAACGCAAGCATGCCCTCTGACTGCCGGATGTATTGAACATATTGAGAAGCTCCCTCATCTGCAGGTTTTATAAAAGCTGTGCTGATGAGAACGTACAGAATGAGAACTGCCAGAAGACATCCTCCCATAATAGAAATCTTTTTCACCTTTTCACACCTTTCAGATTTTAATCTTGTAATTTTCAAACAACTTCCCTAAAATTGACCTAATATCAGAATTTATTTTATCTTATGAATCATTTGGCGAATATATATTTTTTAAAAAGAAAGGATGAAGTAATTTGTTTCAGGAGATTTGTTCAGAACTTGATGCAGCCTTTGAGGAAATGGTTGAAATCAGACGCTACCTTCATATGAATCCCGAGGTTTCATTTATGGAATTCAAAACAGCAGCCTACATAGCAGAATATTATCAAAAGCTTGGCATTGAGCCCAGAACCGGAGTGGGAGGAAACGGCGTTGTAGCGGTGGTAAAAGGCGGACTGCCTGGAAAAACCATTGCCCTCCGCGCAGACTTTGATGCCCTGCCGATTCAAGACGAAAAGGATGTACCCTACAAATCGGCGGTTCCCGGTGTCACCCATGCCTGCGGACATGACGGTCATACAGCGACACTGCTCGTTTTGGCAAAAGTGCTGCACACGCACAGAGAAAATCTTGAAGGAAATGTGGTGTTTATCCACCAGCATGCAGAGGAGTACGCTCCCGGCGGTGCAAAAGCGATGATTGAGGACGGATGCCTTGATGGCGTCGATGTCATTTTCGGCACCCATCTATGGGCAAGCGAGCCTGCAGGCAAAATTCAGTACCGGACCGGACCGATTATGGCAGCTGCCGACCGGTTCCAAATTAAGGTGCAGGGAAAAGGCGGACACGGAGCGCAGCCGCAAAAAATGAAGGATGCCGTGGTCATTGGCTCCCAGCTCGTGCTGAACCTCCAGCAGATCGTCAGCCGAAAAGTGGATCCTGTTGAATCAGCCGTCGTTTCTGTGGGATCATTTATCGCAGAAAACCCGTTTAACGTGATTGCCGATTCGGCCGAATTAATCGGAACGGTTAGAACCTTTAATGAAGAAGTCCGCACTCAAATCGAGCAGGAAATTGAACGTACAGTGAAAGCCTCCTGCGACCTTTACGATGCATCCTATGAATATACGTTTGACAGAGGCTATCCGGCTGTGGTGAACCATCGCGAGGAAACAGAATTCCTTGCAAACCTTGCAGGAAACGTCCCTGGCGTGGGGGTTGTAGAAGAAAGTCCGATGCAAATGGGCGGCGAAGACTTTGCCTACTACCTGCAGCACGTAAAAGGAACCTTTTTCTTCACAGGTGCAAAACCGACCTATTCAGATACAGCCTATCCGCATCACCATCCAAAATTTGATATCGACGAAAAAGCGATGCTGATTGCAGCCAAAACCTTCAGCCTCGCCATTCTTCAATATCAGGCAGAACATGCTGCTGTGGCGGCTGGCAAGTAAAATAAACGGTGCTTCTGCACCGTTTTTTTCTTTGAATGCCTAAAACCGTATTCGAGGAAAAGACAAATATTGAATGCGAGAACCAAAAATCAGGAGGAAACTGGGAATTTTCAAGTAAACCCGTTGTTACGGCAAGTAAACAGGGCATTTTTTCTAGAAAAAGAGGCATTCCCGCAAGTAAATCATGGATGGCGGCAAGTAATACAAACTCTAGCTGCCATTAAAGGGCTTAATGCCCAAAATCGTCTTCGAGGGAAAGACAATTACTGAGTGCTAGCACTGTGAAATGGGAGGCATCTGAAATATTTCAAGTAATCCCGCTGTTACGGCAAGTAAACAAAGTATTTTTTCTAGAAAAAGAGGCATTCCCGCAAGTAAATCATGAATGCAGGCAAATAAGCGAACGCTCCCCTCGAAAAAAAGCACAATCCATTTAGATTGTGCCGAGTCTTCTCAGTCTGTAGCAATTCATGGCAGTCTCCCCGAGGTGCCTGACAAGATGATAATTGGCAACGCCTCCGACTACCGCTCCGATTCCGGGCATGACCTGCAGCAGTTTGACAAGATCGATGTGATCTCTGTATTCCTGCTGGAAGGTTTGCCAGTCGATGTCCTTAACCGTTTCCTTCCGCTCTTCCCAGTTCTCAATCAGATCGAATGTTTTTCTGCGGTGATCATCGCTTGAATAGGCAAGCTGGAAAACATAAAGCAGAAAGATCCTCTCTTCAACCTGCTTTGGGTCATATCCATAAAGTGTGGCAATTTCAAACAGACACTTCATTTTAATCCCGAGCAGTAAAGGAAAATCGGCTGCAGAAGCAAGCAGTCCGCCTGCACCTGTCCCCGCTCCCTCAACAGCAGCCGCCTTCTGAAAGGCAGAGATGGTTTGGCGCACCTTATTTTCCCGCTCTTCAAGCGAGATGCCTTCAAGCTTTTTTTCTGTCGTTGTCAAATTGGATCCGGCAAGCGTTGCTCCGACCATTTTTTTAATGCTTTCTGTAATGATCGTGTGTATTTTTGCAGGAATATGCGCGTTGATTTTGGTTTGCGTTTTTTTTGAAAGCCGCTCAAACCTGGAGGACTTTCTCAGCAATTTCTTTTTCCATTGAAAGAGATCCTCTTCAAGCTGCTGTTCATAAAGCATGTTTATCAGCTGCCTTTACTCTAATATACGCTGGCATCCATTTTAGCCAGCCTTTGTTTTACATACAGGTAAACAAATAAATAAGCAAACACGATGCCGGCTCCTAAAAGGATAATAGAAGGCATCCATTTTCCGGAAACAAGTGATACCACCGTCAGAATGAGATGCTGGAACAGAACGATACTGAAGAGCAAGTTCAGGAACTTCCCTTTTTTATGCTGCCTGTGAACGGGATACAGATCGGGCAGTGACAGCATATCAAAATGCTTATACAAACCGAGAATCTGGATGCCTGTCAAATACAGGACTAAAATAGCAATCGCAAGGACGCTGAACTGATTCGTCGGAATGATAAACAGAACGATGCTTCCGATAACGGTCAGCCTCAAAAAGATGCCGAGAAAGTCTCCGGACCGGAAAAAGGCGCGTGTGTAAAGGTAGGCGTACATATTTTCCTGTTTGTATTTAATCAGCGTAAGCAACCCGTCAAGCATCTTTCTCCGCTTGGCCTTTTTCTTAAGCTTCGGCACATCTGTAAAGAGATTGGCAATCCTGTAAAAGGACTGCTTCTTCTCAAGCTCGCGGTCAATGAGCGCTTCCCACTTGATCCCCTTTGCTGCTGTTGCTTTCTTAAAATAAAGATAGAGAACGGCCATGACGGCAAATACAACGATCGCATATAAATAAGCTTTAGATAGGATGAAATAGACGACCGCTGCATTTAAAGCAAAACGAACGGCAAGATCTGCTGCTTTGGCAGACGGTTCAGTATAAAAAGATATTCTGAAACTCATCAGCAAATTCCATGCTTTTGCAAGAAGAATCAGCAGGCACATGAACAGGTAGTCTGTTCCTGTAAAATTTTCAGCCCGGAATATCATCGGAGCGAATACAATCGCTGCAATAAAAAAGATGTACAGCTGGCTGAAAAAGCTGTAGACCGTTGCTTTTCTGAAATAGTCCGCCATTTTCACTTCAAGCGGCAGCAAAAAAACGAGATCTGCTTCCTTTAACAGCGTTCGGACGCTGGAAGCTGTGATAATCAGCGCAAACACAACGGTCAAAATCAGCAGGGCCGGAAAATCTTCAGGCATGGTTTTAAGCCATTCCTGGTAGGACAGCGCCCCTCCTGCACCTAAAAAAACAAGTACAAAAATGAGATGGTCATTGAACATATATTTTGTATAGGACTGCACTTCTTTTACATGAGCTTCAAGCCGTGTTTTCCATATCTGGTCGAGATTTTTCATTGCTGATCTTCCTTTGTCAGCTGAATATATAAGTCATCAAGCGATGCACCCTTCATCCCGAATTCATCCTGAAGCTCTGAAAGGGTGCCTTTTGCACGGATTTTGCCGTTATGTAAAATGATGAAGGAATCACAGTATCTTTCTGCTGTGGCCAGGATGTGCGTTGACATCAGAATGCCGGCTCCTTCCTGTTTCGCCTTGTTCATCATTTCAAGAAGCGCATTGATGGCAAGAGGATCAAGGCCGACAAACGGTTCGTCAATGATGTACAGTTCAGGCTCAACTAAAAAAGCGCACATAATCATGACTTTTTGCTTCATGCCTTTTGAAAAGTGGCTTGGAAACCACTTCAGCCTTTTTTCCATTCTGAATTCCTTAAGGAGCGGATCCAGACGGTTTTTGAATGTCTCGCGGCTTAATCCATATGCCATGGCCGTCAGTTCCAGATGTTCGTAAAGGGTTAATTCTTCATACAGAATCGGAGTTTCAGGAATAAAAGAGAACTGGCTGCGGTAAGCCTCAGGCTCATCCTGAAACGAAATGCCATTGATCGAGATGTCCCCTTTATGCGGTTCCATCAGCCCGATCACATGGCGTATTGTCGTGCTCTTTCCTGCACCGTTTAACCCAATCAGACCGACAATGGAATGCTTGTCAATTTCAAACGAAATATCTTTTAAAACGGGGTTTCGCGTGTAGCCTCCCGTAAGCTGGTTTACTTGTAATAAGCTCATCGTTTCGTCCCTTCGCCGTTTTCTTTTATCTTACCAAATCCGCCGGCCATTTTGCTAATTTCGCATGCATAATTGTGATTTACCTGGACATCATAATGGATGTAGAGGTGAGGAGCTGTCACAGACATTCATTCAAATGAGGTGTTTGTTAAAGACAGTTTAGTGAAGGAGTCCATGAGCTAGTTAACATCATGAATATTTCCATTTCGAGATGAGGTGTTTGCGGGCCGTTACTTTCAGTAATAGATGCTCTATATAAATTCATTTTCTGAATGAGGTGTTCGTCAAAGACAGTTATTGATTAGTTAAGACTCATTAGAGATACTCTTAACTGGGAGATGGTTGCTTTGAACCATGTTTAACAAATTCACTCTTTTTTTCCTTCATTTCCAAGCAAATGAGGGAGATGACAAAGAGATTTGCGAGCCTTGCCATTAAGCTGCGCCGGCTCTTCCTCCTCTGCAGAGCAGGGTGATCATTATGATCATCCTGTTTCTTTTTTTGCGGGTTTCTTTTTGCATTTGTGCTGCAGTGCTTTTTTTGCTTCAACCAGGGTTTATGCGGCCAAATCTTCTTAGAACACTTTCCTCCCTTTTCCAGCCAGAGTTTGTTGTAAAGCTTTTTAAGAACACTTTCCTCTCCTCTCCAGCCAAAGTTTGTGTTGCTAAACCCTTTTTAGAACACTTTCTTCCCTTCTCCAACTGGAGTTTGTGCGGCTAAACACCTTTTAGAACACTTTCTTTCCTTCTCTGACTGGAGTTTGTGCGGCTAAACACCTTTTAGAACACTTTCTTTCCTTCTCCGACTGGAGTTTGTGCGGCTAAACCTTATTAAGAACACTTTCCTCTCTTCTCCAACCGGAGTTTGTGCTGCAAAAGCAATTGAGGAACACTTCACACTCTTCCCCATTTTGAGTTTGTGCGACAGCAAATAAGAAACCCCTCCCAACTTTTGAATCCACTCAGCCAGCTATGGTACTATATGGATAAGCAAACCGTACCCACGAAAGGATGAATGGAATGAGCGGATGTATTTTCTGCAAGATCGTAAACGGGGAGATCCCGAGTGCAAAAGTTTTTGAAAATGAACATGTTGTTGCGTTTCTCGACATCAGCCAGGTCACAAAAGGCCATACTTTGGTCATTCCGAAAGTACATAAGGAAAATATTTATGAATTAACACCAGATATTGCCCGCAATGTTTTTGAAACCGTTCCTAAAATTGCAAATGCCATTAAAGAGCAGTTTCAGCCTGTAGGGATGAACATTTTAAACAATAACGGCGAAAAAGCCGGACAGTCCGTATTTCATTACCATATTCACCTGATTCCCCGCTACGGAAAAGGCGACGGTTTTGGAGCGGTCTGGAAAACCCATACGGAAGATTATACTCCTGATGACTTGAAGCAAATCGCTTCATCCATTCAGGAAGGCCTTCTATAACACCCGCTTACACAGCGGGTTTTTTCATTAGCTGAAATATTTTTTAAAAATTCCGACTCGTCTTTCTCATTTCATGTTAGGATATAAAAATAGAAATTTTAATCAATCACAGCGACAGAGTGAGGAGTGTTATTTTTCATGAAACGTACGCACAATTTTAATGCCGGACCTGCAGCCATCCCGCTTGCAGTTCTGGAAAAAGCACAAAGCGAACTTATTGATTTTAAAGGTACAGGCATGTCGGTCATGGAGCTCAGCCACAGAAGCAAACCATACGAAGATGTACATAACAAAGCTTCCGAACTGATGCGGGAGCTGATGGGCATCCCCGAAGAATATGAAGTTCTGTTCCTGCAGGGCGGAGCGAGCCTGCAATTTGCAATGATTCCGATGAATTTTCTCAAAAGCGGTTCACCTGCTCACTTTGTGATGAGCGGCGTCTGGTCTGAAAAAGCACTGGCAGAAGCGGAAAAGCTGGGAGAAACAGCAGTTATCGTTTCTTCAAAAGATCATCAATACACCTTTGTACCTGAAGAATTTGAAGATCCTTCAGAAGGAAGCTATGTCCACCTTACATCCAATAATACAATCTACGGCACACAGTGGAAGAACTTTCCGAAAACAAAACTTCCTTTAATAGCGGATATGTCAAGTGACATTATGAGCAGGAAAATTGATGTCAGCCAATTTTCCCTTATCTATGCAGGGGCGCAGAAAAACCTCGGTCCTTCAGGAGTCACAGTTGTGATCGTCAAAAAAGAATTGCTTGAGAATGCCAATCAGGACATCCCTTCCATTTTGAAATATGCGACTCACTCGAAACAGAATTCGCTTTATAATACACCGCCTACTTTTGCCATTTACATGCTTTCTTTAGTGCTTGAGTGGATCAAAGAACAGGGCGGGCTTTCAGCCATCGAAGAGCTGAACGAGCAAAAAGCACAGATCATTTATTCATGCATTGACGAAAGCGGCGGATTTTATAGGGGCCATGCGAAAAAAGAAAGCCGCTCGAACATGAACATTACCTTTACTTTGGAGAATGAAGAACTAACAAAAGCGTTTCTTAAGGAATCAAAAGAAAGAGGATTTTCGGGCTTAAACGGACACCGTTCTATTGGAGGATGCCGTGCTTCCGCTTACAACGCCGTACCTCTTGAAGCCTGCGAAGCGCTTGCAGCATTCATGTCGGAATTCCAGAAAAAACACGGATAATCTTTTTTACAAGGGAAGAAATACCTGTTATACTGTTTTTAAGTTCTCCCGCAATAAGACAGAGGTCATTATTGGGGAGGCCAAAAAAAGAGCTTAGACTGAGGAGAGTTGAGAAATGAATACAAGAGTACTAGTGGTGTTATCTTTGTTTGTCGCAATGGGTTTGGCGCTTCACGGCATTATTCCGCCGATCTTCGGAGGCATGAAGCCTGATATGATGCTGACGATGATGTTTTTAGGCATTCTGCTTTTCCCGCACATCCGCAACGTTTTCCTGCTTGGAGCAGTTACAGGGGTCCTTTCAGGCCTGACAACAAGCTTCCCCGGAGGACAGCTGCCGAATGTGATTGACAAAATTGTAACAGCCTTGGTTTTCTACGTGCTTGTACTGATGATTAAGAAATATGCTTCAACTGTAGCAGGAGCGGGCGTCTTGACAGCTGTCGGCACACTCGTATCAGGAACGGTATTCCTGACAGCAGCCTTTTTTATCGTAGGCCTGCCTGGCGGAGCTGGATTTACAGCATTATTTCTCGCAGTTGTTCTTCCTGCTGTTGCGATGAACACTGTGGCAATGGTCTTTATATACCCGATTGTGCAGACAATCCTTAAACGTTCGAAAATTGCACTTAATTAAACGAAAACCCGATCCTAAACGGTCGGGTTTTTTAAAACTTATATGGTATAAAATAAGATCCCAACTAGAAGTGCAATGGCTCCTCCGCCTGCAAGGACTGCTGCTTTTTGATGAACAATATGCTTAGGCGGATAGGAAGCGGACTGCTGAGCCAATCTCAGATAGTGAAACGATCCGGTAAACAGAAGTACGCTGAGTGCAAAAAACAGAAATATAACTCCGGCCACTCTTCCCCCTCCCCTTTCATGTCCTTACTCATACCTATGCAAAAACGGCATATGCTATGAGTAAAACAAGCGTTTATCTCCCTTAACAGAGGGTATTTAATAAGGAAAGACTTCCTTAGAGTCTATATGTACATAACAAAAAACTGGAGTGATACTTATGGCAAATGGAAAATCTTTAATGACAGGCCTGCTTGTAGGAGGCGTAATCGGAGGACTTGCGACCATCCTGACAGCACCTTCTTCCGGCAGGGACCTGCGGACTCAGTTAAAGCAAAACAAACAAAAACTCGAATCCATCCTCATACAGCTGAAAGATGACAGCATCTCCCTGAAAGACTCGGTTGTAAAGACAGCTCAAGAAAGCGCTGTCGTACTAAAGGATGTAACGGCTGATCTGCAGAAATCAATTCAGACCTGGCAGGAGGAAATTGAGCCG
Organism: Metabacillus mesotrionivorans; assembly: GCF_052171315.1. NCBI lineage: Bacteria > Bacillati > Bacillota > Bacilli > Caryophanales > Bacillaceae > Metabacillus > Metabacillus mesotrionivorans. Next base: position 18,152 of record NZ_JBQMFF010000015.1, read on the forward strand.
CATAAAGCAGAGCTTCAAAAAGAAATCAGCCAGATTGAAGAAAAAATAAAAGAGCTTGAGCAAACACTGAACAAATAGATTGTTTTTGTAGACAAACCAATATTTAAAAAAGAGCGGCAGATTTTCTCACAGGCCGTTCTTTTTTTTATGTGAGTAAAACAACGCTTTTCCGGTCTTTTTTACAATTTATTTAAAAATTTTGTAAATTTAATCTTTATTAATCTTTATTTTATTGGCATAATAGAATATAAGAGTAAAAGAGAAAAAGTAGGTGACTGGGGATGAAACGAAACGAACAGGATTATTCCATTAAAGAAGCCTTATTATTCAGCCAGAGAATCGCTCAGCTGAGCAAAGCTTTGTGGAAATCCATCGAAAAAGACTGGCAGCAATGGATAAAGCCCTATGACTTAAACATAAATGAGCACCATATTTTATGGATTGCCTATCATTTAAAGGGCGCTTCAATCTCCGAGATTGCCAAATTCGGGGTCATGCATGTTTCAACAGCCTTTAACTTTTCAAAAAAGCTTGAAGAAAGAGGCTATCTTGAGTTTTCGAAAAAGCAGAATGACAAACGGAATACGTACATTCAGCTGACAGAGCAGGGAGAAGAAATTCTTCTGAAGCTGCTTGAAGATTATGATCCAAGCAGAAATGCCGTTTTTAAAGGAGCCCTGCCCCTTCAAAACTTATACGGAAAATTCCCTGAGATTATGGAAATGATGTGCATCATTCGAAATATTTACGGGGACGATTTTATGGAGATCTTCGAGCATTCCTTTACGAACATCGAAAAGGAATTTGTTGAGGAAAACCGGAAGCTGAAAAAGCTTGCAGACCCAGAAGCTGAAACTGTTCCGGCTATTTCCGAATAATGTTTCTGAATTCACCCATCAGCGGCTCATAAAGGCCCTGTTTATGCAGGTGAATAATGGTGTCATCGACAGACAGCTTATAATTCAGCTGACCCGCAAAAAGAGTAAGAAGGCTTTCGTAATTCAGAAGCCCTTGCTCTTTTTGTTCTGCAAGCATATCTTCGAGTTCCCTGCATATACGATGGATCTCTTCAATTTCCTCTGCTGAAAGACCCGCCTTCATAACCGATACATAAAAGGGATATTTTTCTGCATCAGCCATCTTAATCAGCATCTTTTGATAATACTCCAAATTGGCCATGCGTTTTTCAAACGATTCCACTCCGTTCACTTCTTTCCTTCTGATTCGTTTCTATATTTTAAATCATTCGGACTCATTTAGGTAGGCTCATCTTTTGTAAAAGATTCCTATTTTTTATTTTAACCGTTTTCATCCGAAATTTCATATTGCAATTTCTGTTCAGGCATCGTAAAGTATGTAACGGAGCCGGACTGAGCTTCTATGTTTCAATACCAATTATGTCACAGACATGATTTTCGGACGGTGATTTTAATGAACTGCTGGAAAACCATTAATCTTTCAAAAGATTATGGATTCCATAAATTGTCTATATTAGCTGCATTCATCATGATGACTACGTTTATCGGCATCTATCTGCCATTAATGGTCGTTTTTCCATACATCCATCTTAAAGCAGATCACTTTCTCCTGCTGCTTTTGTTTGCATTCTGCGTCGTGCCCTGCCACAAACTGCTGCATGCCCTGCCGCTGTGGATGGCCGGATACCGCGTCTCACTTAAGTGCAGGCTTCAATCCTATTTACCGGTTATCTATTTAAAAACAAACTGCAATGTATCAAAAACGATGATGCTGCTGTCTCTTGCAGCGCCAATTGTGCTTGTGAACTCATCTCTTGCTGCCGGCTTGATTGCTTTTCCATCTTACCTGCATTATTTCAGTTTGGGAATCGCCTTTCATACCGGAATTTGTATAACAGACTTTATTTACATGAATCATCTGTTAAAGGCTCCCAAGGCCTGCTACATTGAAGAAGCGGACGAGAGCTTTGAAATCCTCTTCCAAAAATAAGATCATAACGTGGAGCAATGCCGAATAGGATAGGCTTGACTCCGGTTAAGGAAAGCAGCTCACTACTGAGATGCTTTTCTTTTGCTATTTATTAGGAGTCATTGCTATCTTTTTCATTGGATTTTTGGTAATGTTATATGTATCAGTGAGGAGAGGGGGAATCTCATATGATAGCTTTTTTCATTTTGTTTGCAGTGTTCATCTTATTCTATATCAATAAATTAACCAGCGCACTCTGCCTGGTAAGAGAGATTCCTGAAGACCGACAAACAAAAGTATTCCGGACAATCAATGTCCTGATCACCATCTTATTAGTTTCATCTTACATAGAAATCTTGTTTACTTAGATTTCACCATTATAAAAAGCTGTATGCAAACACCCGCATACAGCTTATACAATGATAGCTGACAGATAATCTGTCAGCTATTTTAGTTTTGGCTTACAGCCAAGCAGCACCAACAATGATCAACAAGATGAACAAAACTACGATTAACGCGAAGCCACCTCCAGCGTATCCTCCCATAATGACACCTCCTTTATACGTCGGTAAGATATACTATGCATGATCACTTTACAGCGAATAGGCGACTGTCTTTTGTTTGAAAATTTTTAGCCCTTCGCTTCCTAGTAAATATAAGAAGCACCAATAATGATCAATAAAATGAACAGAACCACCAGCAATGCAAAACCGTTTGAATATCCATATCCCATAATGAAAACCTCCCTTATCGGTGTTCCATACATCATATGGACGTTTTGACGATTTGACCTAGACGAATGCCCTGATTACCCTGGTCCTATTGCAAAACTTTTTAGTTCATGGCACAATGTGGTATAGTGTTCCAATTATTAGGCAGTCCGCTGCCTTGAGGATATTCCGCCCCTGCCTTTTTGCATGTACATACTTGTTTTCACACATAAACCCGCAGAAAAGGCGAAACATCCTTACTAAAAACAGAATCAGGAGTTGTATCAGATGAAAAGATTTGCTCTCGCATTAGCAGCAGCATCCAGTGTTTTAGCACTTGGCGCATGCAGTAACAATGATGGCGGTTCAGAAGTCATCGCTGAAACAAAAGCAGGCAACGTAACGAAGGATGAATTTTACGAAGCAATGAAAGACCGCTTTGGAAAAGATGTTCTGACAGAGCTTGTCCACGAAAAAGTATTAAGCGAAGACTACAAAGTAACGGACAAAGAAGTAGATCAGGAAATCGACAACTTAAAACAGCAATATGGCCCTCAATTTGAAGCAGTCATTCAGCAGCAAGGCGAAAAGACTGTTAAAGATATGGTAAAAGTGGACCTGCTCCGCAAAAAAGCAGCTGAAAAAGAAGTAAAAGTAACAGACGAAGACACAAAGCAATACTACGAAACACTTAAAGGCAAAGTAAAAGCAAGCCACATCCTTGTTGAAGACGAAAAAACAGCAAAAGAAATCAAATCACGTCTTGATAAAGGCGAAAAGTTTGAAGATCTTGCAAAAGAAGCATCTAAAGATCCTTCAGGACAAAACGGCGGCGACTTAGGCTGGTTTGGCGAGGGACAAATGGTTCCTGAGTTCGAAAAAGCAGCTTTCACTCTTAAAGAAGGTGAAGTAAGCGCTCCGGTCAAATCTGAATTCGGCTACCACATCATCAAAGTAACCGAAACAGTAAAACCTTACGAAGAAATGAAAAAACAGCTTGAAGCTGACGTGAAAAAACAAAAAGTAAGCCAGCCAGATGCTGTTCAGGGAGCTCTTGACAAAGCCCTGAAAGAAGCTGACGTGAAAGTGAAAGACAAAGATCTTGAAGATACATTCAAAGCTCCTGAAGCTGCTCCGGCTGAAGGTCAATAATAAAGAATTGTTACATGCCCCGAAGTGAATGCTTCGGGGTATTTTTGTTTGTATTGTTGTATCGTCGTTAAAAGCACGTGCTTACATATCCTGCAACTGCACATCCCTTCATGTTTTGTGACCTTCGCATCTTTGAACACTTAACGAAGGGCACATTCCTTCCTGTTTTGTGACCTTCACACCTTGGAACACTTCACGAAGGGCACATTCCTTCCTGTTTTGTGACATTCACACCTTTGAACACTTAACGAAGGGCCTAATCCTTCGCGTTTTGTGACCTTCACACCTTGGAACACTTAACGAAGGGCACATTCCTTGCCGTTTTGAGACCTTCACACCTTGGAACACTTCACGAAGGGCACATTCCTTCCTGTTTTGTGACATTCACACCTCGGAACACTTCACGCAGGACACAAATCTATATTTCATCACACACAAAAACAGCCGGGAACATTCGCTCCCAGCTGCTCTCTCATCATCTTCAGTTCTCTTCATCCTCATTCTTTTTCCGCGATTCGCGTTCTTTCATCATCCGTTCGATGTACACATTGCCCTCTTTTTCTATATAGGCTTCTTCAACGATTCTTTCTTTTCTCGTTGTTGAAAAAGCCATGTAGCCGCTGTATAAAATCCCAAGTACGCAGAGGTATACCCACCATGGCAGCAAAATCATGCCCTTTTTCCCCCTTTTCTTTGACAAGCCTCTTACTGCACTATATGTGAGAGCCTGGCCGATTATCCCTTTATCAAAAAAAAATTAAAAGCCCTCCTCTGAAAAAAGAGAAAGGGCTTTGTCATTATTTATGAAAGGAAGGTTTATAGAACGACCGGTTATCAAGAGCAAAAACCCGCTCCGTGTATTCGCCTGGTTTTACCCGTTCAAGCGCACGGTCAAGCATGTTCATTTTTGCATCGAGGTTATCGATGTAATGAAGAATTTCAGCTTCTTTGATCAGCGGCGGTTTAGGGCTTCCCCACTCCGCTTTTCCGTGATGGCTGAGGACCAGATGCTGAAGGATCACAACCTCTTCCCCTTCAATGCCAAGATGCTCTGCTGCTTTTGCGATTTCATTGACCATGATGGAAATATGTCCGATCAGGTTTCCTTCTACCGTATAGGTCGTTCCGATCGGGCCGGAAAGCTCTGTAACCTTGCCGAGGTCATGAAGGATGACACCTGCATACAGCAAATCTTTATCCAGACTGGGATAGAGAGATGCGATTGATTTCGCCAAATCCAGCATGGACACAACATGATAGGCAAGACCTGATACAAATTCATGATGGTTTTTCGTTGCAGCCGGATATTCCAGAAACTCGTTCTGATGCTTTTTCATTAAGTACCTTGTAATGCGCTGGATATTCGGGTTTTTCATTTCAAAGATGTACTGTGTGACTTTTTCCATCATTTCTTCCTGTCCGACCGGGGCCGTTTCAAGAAAATCCGATATTTTTACGTTATCAGCAGCGGATGCTGTGCGGATGTTGCGGATCTTCAGCTGATTGCGCCCGCGGTAATGATGAATGTCTCCATATATTTTAACAATGCTTTGCGAACTGTATGATGCTTCATCCTCAGGACCTGCATCCCAGAGCTTTGCTTCGATCTCTCCGGATTGATCCTGCAGAATAAGCGTTAAAAACGGTTTCCCGTTGCTTGCAATGCCTTTAGTGGATGTTTTAACAAGCAAAAATACGTCTGCCTGCTCTCCTACCCCGTAATGATTTATGCCTTTTGGCGTCATAATGCGGTCCCTCCCATAGTGACTCAGTATTCTGAGTATAGCATAATCAGTCTGTTTTATCTGCTGTAAACCGTGCGTCAGGAATGAGGAGACAGGCCCGCAGCCCTCTTCTTCTTTTCCAGGTCCAGAATTTCACTTTCATGAAACAGCTTTAACAAATGTTCCTGACAGGTGAAAAAGAGAATTTGATGGTGTTTAGACAGCTCTCTGAGCAGTTCCATCACCCTGCCTGTCCGTTCCCTGTCAAAATTCACAAATCCATCATCAATCAGCAGCGGCATGGCTTCAGATGTACTGATATGACATGCCAGCGCCAGCCGGATCGCGATATAAAGCTGCTCTGCTGTTGCCTGGGAAAGTTCGTGCGCTGCAAATCGGGTTCCATCTTTTCGTTCAACTGTCATGGTTTGTTCATTTTCAGGGAGAAAAACCCTCACATACCGTTCATTCGTCAGCCTGCTGAAGAAAGATTCAGCCTGCAGGAGCAAGCTTGGCAGCCTGACAGATCTGCTGTACTCTACCGTCTGGTTCAGCATATGTCTCGCAGCAGCAAGAACCGCCCATTGACGGGCAAGCTGCTTCACTTCTTCTTTTTGGAGCGCAGCCTTTTGTTTCAAGTCCGAATACAGCCCGGATTCTTCCATGTTTTTAATGTGTACTGTCAGCTCAGCAAGCTTCTTTTTAAGCTGGTTCTCTGTGTCTGCTGCAGCAATAAGCTCCTGCTCACATCTAGCCTTTTCTGCTGGATAGTCCTTTGAAAAATCGAGAGGTTCATGTGCCAGCAGGTGCTGCTTTGTCTTCAGCTGCTGCTGAATCCAGGAGGCTTTTTGTTTCACTGCTGCCAAATGCTCTGCCTCTTTCCCCTTTTCCCAAAACTCTTCTGTATTAACGGCGTCAGCAAGTGATAAAAGTTCTTTCTTTTTCTCGTCGAGCAGAATGATCTCGGCCTCAATCTTCTTAAGTTTATCTTCCGCTTCTGCTCTTTTTGCAGCAGCCGTTTCCCTCAGCCGCTTATTTTCTTCAGAATCCTTTAAAGTCTTTGAAAGGCCGTCAAGAAGGCTGCTGCACGCCGTACCGCCGATTTCAAAGGACTGTGCCAATGAAGCAACCTTTTTTTCATAAATTGTGAGTTCAGCTGAAAGTTCTTCTGCTTTTTTTTCAGCCTGTCTGAATGCCAGAATATCGTTCTGCAGATTTACAGCCGCCTGCAGGAGGTCAGGGAGGGCGAGAGGCGAAAAGGAACTGTCCATATGCAGGGCTTCAAACGCGCGCCGTGCCTGCTGATCAGCTGTATAGTATTCCTTTTCCCATTCATCAAAACTGGACACTGTCCGGTCATAAGCGCGCTCACTCTGCTTAAAAACCACTTCTTCAAGCTCGTATGATCGTCTGATTTGTTCATCCTTCCACAGCATTCCCTTTGCCGTTTCCATATCTGCGGTGTTTTCAGAGGTATGGTCCGCCGCATCCAGCTGCTTTTTTAATTCCTTTTCTTTGTTCTGAAGATGCTCTAGGAAAGACGTATCGGTTGTGCTGCTTTTCATTAAAATGAAGAAACCTGCCATGCCTAGACTCAGAAGCGCAGCCCCACTAAGCCACAGCCCCTCTGCAAACAGCCAGCCAGTGCAAAGAAGGATGATAAGAGCAAAAAACACGCCCAGCCCTTTCAGCCGGCTGTTCTTTTTTTTCACAGCATCTTTTTGCTTCTTAATTTCTGTCTGGACCTCGCGATGCTCTTCCCGAAGTTTATTCTTGTCCAAATTGGCCCGCTGCACCTCTTCAAGATTGCCTACCCGTTCCTCAAGCTGCCTTCTTTCTTCTTCCTCAAGCATTCCTTCGGCATAATCAGACAGTCTGCTTTCACTTTCTTCAAGGTTTTCCTTCACCCGTTCAAACTGCTGGTCAAGAAGGTGTTTCTTCTGCTGCAGGTGCTGATGTTTTCCTACAATTTCTCTAATTTCTTCTTTCACAGCTGCACCTGTGTTCAAATCAAGAATGCTGCTGCTGTCGATTTCATGGGAAAACAGCCGTTTTTTCTCCTCATGAATTCTGCTTTCAGCTTCTTCTTGTTTCGCCCTGGTCTGGCCATACTGAGCCCGTTTCATTTCCCAGACAGAATACTCTCCGCGCAGCCGTTCGATTTCTTCTTTATGCTCGAGAATACGTTCATCAGCCGGAACTTGTTCAATAGCCTCTGTTTGTTCGCGGATGATATTTTTCAGTGCCATATATTCAGACATGAGAGGAGATTCTCTTCCTTCAAGCTCCTCCATTCGCTTCTGGCCATTGGACGGAAAATGACTCTGTGCTTTGTCGAGTTCATTTTTGAGGGCAGCTTCTTCATGAAAAAGCGGAAGGGCTTCAACGATTTCGCCAATTCTTTTCGCTTCTGCTTCAAGCTCCCTTTTTTTCTCCGTGATCTCCCTTAATGACTGTTCTGCTGCTTCTTTTTCATTTATAAAATCACTGTAGGGTTCGAGCTGCTGCTTTGCCTTCATCACTTCGGTGTGGATATCTTTAAGGGCAGCAAGCGCTGCATTGATTTCAGGTTTTTTGCCGTTTGGCTTAAACAGCTGCTCCTGTTTTTTTGCAAGGCTCATTTCTGTCTGCAAAACAGCGTCCGTTCCAAGCAGGCCTGATGATAATAAAAATTTGCCCAAGTCGTCAGCACCGACTTTGCTTACCTGCTGAATACCATGAATATCAAAGGAATAAATGGACTGATACACCGTTTTATCAAAATAGGACAGCAGCTGCTGAAGAACATCTGCGCCGCCCGTTTCGCCATTTTCAAAATAAACCGTGACACCGCTGCCTGCTTTTCCCGGCAGCCTCTCAATTTTCACCCGTCCGTGCTGGACCGTCTCAGCCACGAGCGATCCCCCATATGCATTGACGTGCTTAGGCTCATATCTCTTTTCAAGCTGCACTTTTTGGGGGAAGCCAAACAAAATGCTCTGTATAAAGGACATGATGGTTGATTTCCCCGCTTCATTTTCACCGTAGATGACTTGAAAAGACGGAGAATCAAGCATAATCTCAGTGTGATGAAATTGTCCGTATCCGTATATGTTCAGTTGGATGATTTTCAAATGCTCCTCCGCCTCACAATCTTCTATGTTTAAAAAGTTCCTGAAAAATCAGGGTTTCTGCCTCTTTTTTGATCTGCTCTTTTTCTTCTTCCCCGAAATCCTGCATGTGTTTTCTATAAACAGGGTGATGTCTGAGCGGCTGCAAGGCATCATCAAATTGATCAAATTCCCGGATCATCTCTGTCAGGTCTTTCAGAAAATGAGAATCAAGCTGCAGGGTATCTGCGCTTGAAATTGGCATCGTTTCATTGATAACAGACGAAATCCATACAAAATTTTCTCTGTCGCTTTCTTCTTCGTTCCACTGTTCAAGCATGTCAGAGAGGACCGGTTCCTCTTTAAGGGCATGATAGAAATCAGTTGTACCGGTTAACCGGACCGTGACAACAACAGGTTCCCTGCTGCTTCTCATGTCATCCAGTCCCTGATGCAGGCGGTTCAGCATGTCCTGAAAGCTGCCGTCTGCTGAAAGCTGAAGTTCCTCCCACCTCACATCGTGAAGCTGCACAAATGAATAAGAGGTTTCCGCTTCCGTCATGGAAACGAGATAACAGCCCTTTTCACCTGTCTCCTTTCGGTTCCTGCCCTGTACATTCCCTGAATAAAGAATGGGAGGATCCTGTTCCCGAAGAGACATGCGCTTGTGTATATGCCCGAGCGCCCAGTAGTCGAATTCTTTCTGTAGCAGATCCCCTGCAGTAAACGGCGCATACGCATCATGCTCCGTATTTCCGCTGACAGAGCCATGCAGCAGGCCAATATGGAAATCTGCGCCTTTTTGTTTTTCAAAAGCTGCAGTCATGTTTTCATAGACGGCTCTCTCCGGATAGCTGCGCCCGTACAAATGAACAATCGTTCCATTCTTTTCAAACACCTTGCATTCAGCCTGCTTTTCCGAAAAGACATGTACATTTGCAGGCCAGCTTAAATCCAGCCACTTTCCGCTTAAATGATCATGATTTCCGTGAATAACGTACACGGGAATGCCGTTTTCGTCCAGCTTCTCAAACGCCTTCTTCAGCCTCAGCTGCGCTTTCAGGCTGCGGTCCTCCCCGTCGTACAAATCACCGGCAATCAGCATAAAATCAACTTTTTCATCAATTGCAAGCACCGTCAAACGGTCCAAAGCGGCAAACGTACTCTCCTTAAGCCTCTCAAAAATCGGACCTGCCAGCTGCTGCATCCCCAAAAAAGGACTGTCCACATGCAAATCAGCCGCATGAATAAATCGAATCCCCTTCATCTCGAACCTTCCTTTACTTTTCTCTTATTCTATATTGTACCATCATAGAAATACGAATGCACGTTCTGCACAGAAATGCGGAATCGCTCGTTTAACTCCGGGAAACAGCCTTTACTTGATGGTTCTTATAAGCCCGATAAGTGCCACCAACCTCTGAGTTTTTTGGATTGATGGTTCTTATCAGCCCGATAAGTGCCATCAAACCCTGAGTTTCTTGACTTGATGGTTCTTATCAGCCCCGATAAGTGCCACCAAACTCTGAGTTTCTTGGATTGATGGTTCTTATCAGCCCAATAAGTGCCACCAACCTCTGAGTTTCTTGACTTAATGGTTCTTATAAGCCCAATAAGTGCCACCAACCTCCTAGTTTTTTGGCTTGATGGTTCTTACAAACCCAATAAGTGCCACCAACCTCCTAGCTTTTTGGATTGATGGTTCTTGTAAGCTCAATAAGTGCCACCAAACCCTGAGTTTCTTGACTTAATGGTTCTTATCAGCCCGTTAAGCGCCACCAACCTTTAAGTTTTTGACCTGCCCACAAAAAAAACCAGAGCCCAACCGGCTCTGATTTCTTTTGCTTACTGATCCTTCGCAATATCCATTGCTTTTTTAATATCCTTGAAGGAGGATGACTTTCCATACATCAGCACTCCGCCTTTATACACTCTGGCACCAATGACGGCAAGAGCTGTGATTGTGGCAATCAACAGTCCGATCGACAGCGCCACTTCCCAGACAGGGACTGAAAGCATGCCGACTCTGAGAAACATGATCATCGGCGAAAATAGAGGGATAAAGGAAGTAACTGTAATGAATGTTGCCTCCGGATTACCAAGTCCGAACATGGCGATGAAAAAGGCTGCCATTATGATGAACGTCAGCGGCGAAATCATTTGCTGTACATCTTCGATTCTCGTAACGAGTGATCCGAGAAACGCAGCAAGGGTGGCAAAAAGAAAATAGCCGAGCAGGAAGAAAACCACTGCGTATACAAGAGTCCCAGCCGGTATATCCGAGAAGCTTAAGAAGCCTCCGCCTGCAAGTCCGCCGCTTTCAAGACTTTCTCTCATCGAATAGTAGCCTACCAGAATAATTAATCCAAACTGAGTCAGGCTGAGCAGTCCGATTCCAAGAAGCTTTGCAAACATCTGCTTGACCGGAGAGACGCTGCTGATCAGAATTTCCATTACTCTCGATGATTTTTCAACAGCAACCTCCATGGCAATCATGCTCGCATACAAGATGACGGCGAAATAAATAATGAAGAGAAGAACATAGACAAGTCCTCTTGCCTGATTTAATTCTTCCTCTGATTTCGCATTATCAAGAAGCGCTGTGCTTTTTACCTCTACAGGTGAAAATAACTGGTTCAGGTCCTCCTGCTCAAGGCCAAGGTTTGCCGTGCCCGCTGCAAGCTTCGTCTGCTGCAGGGCCTGTTCAAACGTGCCCGCAATACTTGAGTCCGCTATGCTTCTGGCAAAATAGGAACCTTGCGGAAAACCGTCTCCATCAAGAGTCAGAATGAAGTAGCCTTCCATCTTTTCATCAAGTACGGCTTTTTTCAGCTCATCCTCAGGCTGATCCGTTTTTTCGAGTTCCAAATTTTTATCAAGAGCAGCCGTATTCTGTTCAAAAATGCCATATAGCTGATCGCTCTCAGTCTGATCAATCACTGCTATTCTTTCAGCTTCTTGGTCTTCTTTATTAAAAAACTCAATAACAGTTTGCACGTTTGAGAGTCCGACAATCAGCAGGAGAATAATCCCTGTTGTGATTAAAAAAGATTTTGTCTTTAACTTGCTGACATACGTATGAAAAAGAATAATCCAGAACTTATTCATAGACTGCACCCGCCTTTTCAATGAAAATATCATTCAGGGACGGTTCTGCCAGTTCAAATTTCCGCACAAATCCTCTGCCGGACAGGGATGCAAAGATTTCCTGCGATATTTCCTCCCCTGTAACCTGAAGCTCTGCACCTGATGACGTCTGTCTGTATTTTGTCACGCCTTTCATATGCTGCAGATCATCCATTTCAAAATCCCCGTGAATAATGACATTCTTTTTGCCGAATGATCGTTTGATCTCCTTCAAATTTCCGTGAACAACAGGCTTTCCTCTGTGAAGGATGCACAGATGCTGGCACAGTTCCTCTACATGCTCCATCCTGTGGCTTGAGAAAACGATGGAGGTTCCCTGTTTTTTCAGATCAAGCACAGCTTCTTTCAGCAGCTCCACATTAACAGGGTCAAGACCGCTGAACGGTTCATCAAGGATCAATAGCTTTGGCCTGTGAAGAACAGCTGTTATGAATTGAATTTTCTGCTGGTTGCCTTTCGACAGGTCTTCTACTTTTTTGCCTGCATATTCAGGTACCCTGAATCGATCAAGCCATTTTTCCATTTCGGAAAGAGCTTCCTGCTTTTTCATCCCTTTTAGCCGTCCAAGGTAAATCAGCTGATCCCGCACTTTCACTTTTGGGTACAATCCCCGTTCTTCTGGCAGATATCCGATTGAATCGCTCGCATGATAGCCTATTGGTTTTCCGTCCCATGAAATATGGCCCTCTGATGGATTTAAAAGACCCAGTATCATCCTGAACGTCGTTGTTTTCCCTGCACCGTTTGCTCCAAGAAGCCCGAACATTTCACTTTCCGGAATGGCAAGCGACAAGTCGTTTACAGCTGTATGAGTCCCGAACCTTTTCGTAATGCCTTCTAGTTTTAATGTCATCCTGATTCCTCCTGTCCGTTTATGTACGTTCCGTGTCATACAAATGTTTCATCTATTGCAGGAAAAAAAGAAAAAAGTGAGAATACCTTAAAAGAAGCCTGATCAATCACAAGCAAAGGGGGCCATCATATGGGCTTGTATTACTTAACGGCATTTGGCAAAGACGGGGAAAAATTATTGGATGAAAGCTTTGAAGCAGCCACTGATCACGAAGCAAAACAAATCGGCACGCAGAAGCTCGAAGAAAAGGATGCACTGAAAAAAACGCACCGCTGCACGACCTCGAGCGGACAATTAATCCTTTTTGAAAGATAATATAAAAAATCGCTCAAATTATGAGCGATTTTTTATTTGTGTCCGAAAATCAAGCTGAGGCCTTTTACTTCCCCGTAAACTGTGGTTTTCTTTTTTCCAGGAAGGCTTTGATGCCTTCTTTATGATCTTCAGACTGGCGCATGTTGTACTGCGTTTCTTTTTCAAGTGTAAGAATTTGCTGAAGCTCCTCTTTGCCTGAGAATGAATAGATGTTTTTAGAAGCGATCATTGCTTTGACCGGTCTTTGGAGCATGCCGCCGACAAGCGTCTTTACTGTGTCCAGCAGATCCGCATCTGTCACCTGATCAACAAGACCGAGATTGAGGGCAGCATCTGCCGTCAGCTTTTCGCCGCTCCAGATTAAGTGTTTGGCTTTCGTTTCTCCAAGACGTTTCTTCATAAAATAATGGCCGCCGCCGTCAGGAACAAGGCCGATGCCGATGAAATTCATGGCAAGGACCGCGCTTGAATGTGCAACGACGTAATCTGCTGCAAGGGCAAGGCTGAAGCCCAGTCCTGCTGCAGGCCCGTGAATCGCGCTTATAGTCACTTTAGGCATCGTATGAAAGGTGGTGACTACCTCTGAAATCAGATCCATGACCTGTGAAAACCCTTCGTTATCCATTGAATTCAGCATCGTTTTAATATCTCCGCCGGCAGAAAAGCCTCTTCCGCTTCCGGAGAGAATGACGACATCCGCTTCACTTTCTGCCGCCTGTTTAAACGCCTGCAGCAATTCTTCAAGCATTTGCCCGTTCATCGCGTTTAGAACTTCCGGTCTGTTCATTTCAATTGTTGCATATCTTCCGTGCACCCCGTATGTAACTGTTTCCATGTTCATCCCCCTTGCTGATTTTTAAACCCATCCAGTTTATTATAGCTCATTCCAGACTGAATTGATATTATTTTCAGATAACTTTACATTCGCTCGATGATCGTTGCGGTTGCCATTCCATGACCGATGCAGATCGTCAGCAGTCCGTACCTTGCTTCTCTTCTGTGAAGCTCCTGAATCAGAGACGTCATCAGTTTGGCGCCCGTTGCGCCAAGAGGGTGTCCGAGTGCGATGGCGCCGCCGTTTACGTTCACTTTATCAAGATCCGCTCCAGTTTCCTTTTGCCATGCAAGTACAACTGGCGCGAACGCTTCATTGATTTCAAAAAGGTCGATATCGTTCACAGTTAATCCGCTTTTCTGCAGCACTTTTTGCGTAGCCGGGATCACTCCTTCAAGCATGTAGGTCGGATCAGATCCGACAACTGCCTGAGCGACGATCCTTGCTTTTGCTTTGAGGCCAAGCTCTTTCGCTTTTTCTGCCTCCATGAGCAATACAGCGGCTGCCCCGTCACTCATCTGGCTTGCGTTTCCGGCCGTGACCGCACCATCCTCTTTAAACACCGTTTTCAAGCCTGCTAGTGCTTCAAGTGATGTATCCGCCCGCGGTCCTTCATCCTGATCGAAGTCTATCTCTTCCCCGTCTTTATTCAGGCCCTTTAAAGGCACAATTTCAGATTGAAAGAGTCCTTTTTCTATCGCAGCGAGCGCCCGCTGATGGCTCCTTAATGCGTACTCATCAAGCTCTCTCCGTGAAATCCCATGTTTCTCTGCAATCATTTCGGCGGAGATTCCCTGATGGACAAAATGATATTTTTGATGGAGGCTCTCAGGAATGGTCTGCTCATTTCCATCGCTTAAAATCGGCACCTTTGTCATGCTTTCCACACCTCCTGCAATGACAATGTCCATATCGCCTGAACGGATTTCCTGGCATGCAAAATGGATGGCCTGCTGGCCGGAGCCGCACATCCGGTTAATTTGAACGGCCGGCACACTGACCGGGAATCCCGCATCAAGGAGAGCGAGCCGGCCAATGTTGAATCCCTGTTCAGCAATGGGAGAGACACAGCCCATCACAACATCCTCAATCAGATCTTTGGAAACGCCGGCTCTTTTCACTACTTCATCAAGCACGGCTGCAGCAAGATGAACAGGGTGTGTTTCACGCAGGGCCCCTTTTCTTTTTCCCACTGCGGTTCTGACAGCTTCAACGATGACTACGTCCCTGGTCATTTTTTCTCCCCTCCGTATGTGTAAAATCCTTTTCCGGTTTTGCGTCCGTAATGCCCCGCCTCAACAAGTTTTCTGAGCAGCTGCGGCGGAAGAAACCTGTCTCCGTAAGCATCTGCCATGCCGTTGCTTACAAACAGCATCGTATCAAGGCCGACCAGATCGGCAAGCTCAAGCGGTCCCATCGGATAATTCAGCCCAAGCCTGACTGCTTTGTCAATGTCTTCTGCACTTGCAATTCCTTCTTCATATATGCGGATGCATTCGAGCATATGGGCAGAGAGAGCCCTTGTCGTGACAAACCCCTGAGCGTCCTTAACAAGCACCGTTTCTTTCCCCGTTTCTTCAGAAAGCTGTCTGATGACTTCAATTGTTTCATCTGACGTATCCACGCCTCTTACAATTTCAATCAGTTTCATGACAGGAGCCGGATTGAACCAGTGCATGCCAATCACTTTGTCCGGCCTTTTCGTTGCGGCAGCGATTGCTGTGACGCTGAGCTCAGACGTATTTGTTGCCAGAATGACATTTGAGTCGGTACATCCATCAAGCTCGGAAAAAACGTTCTTTTTCAGCTCGAGATTTTCAGGAACAGCTTCTACAATAAGCTCTGCCTGTTTTACTGCATCTGCAAGCACCGTATACGTTTCAATGTTTGCCAGAGCTTGTGATTTCCCTTCATCCGTCAGATGTCCTGCTTTCACAAAACGGGAGAGACTCTTTTCAATGCCGGCAAGTGCTTTTCCCAGCACTTGCTCTGAAAGATCGTATAAATAAACGGTTTTCCCGGCTGCTGCAAATGCCTGGGCAATCCCGCTTCCCATCAGGCCAGAGCCAATGACGGCAATTTTTTGTATGCTCATAGAAGAATCCTCCTCTGCCTTTTATGCAAGATTCATATTTTTAACGATGATGGTTTTCATGATTTCATTTGTTCCTGCATAGATGGCGGAAACAGGTATGTCCCTGTACCTTCTTGCAATCTCGTACTCTTCCATGTAGCCGTAGCCCCCATGAAGCTGCATCACTTCAGCGGCTGTCTTTTTAGCCATGTCGGTGATCCAGTACTTGGCCATGGAAACGCGTGTGACCGCATTTTTGCCTGCAAGATGATCTTCAATGACCGAATCAAGAAATGTCCGGCCAATTTCAATTTCAGTGGCCATTTCAGCGAGCCTGAACTGAACGGTCTGAAAATCGCTGATTGATTTGCCGAACGCTTTTCTTTGCTTTGTGTAGTCTTTTGCGATGCTGAGCATTCTTTCTGCTGAAGTCTGCGCACCGATTGCAACAAGCAGCCGTTCCTGCTGCAGCTTTTCCATTAAGTAATAAAATCCCATTCCTTCCTCACCCAATAGATTCGCAGCAGGCACTTTGCAGTCTTCAAAAATAAGTTCAGCTGTGTCCTGGGCATGTAGCCCGACTTTTTCAAGCTTTCTGCCTCTTTTAAAGCCCGGAGTATCCCTCTCTACTACGATCAGGCTGATGCCTTTATGCGCTGGGACTGCCTTTGGATCTGTCTTGCAGACTACAATCACCAGATCAGATGAAATCCCGTTAGTAATAAAGGTCTTTTCGCCATTTAAAAGATAATAGTCTCCTTGTTTTTTAGCGGTTGTTTTTACTGCAGAGAGATCAGACCCCGCCCCCGGCTCTGTCATGGCGATGGCTGTGATTGTTTCTCCAGTCACGCACGTTGGCATGAACCGGTCTTTAAGCTCTTCTGAGCCGTAAGACTCGAAATACGGCACGGTAATGTCATTGTGAAGACTCACTCCGATAAAGCTTGACCCCACTTTTTCAAGCTCTTCGTTAATAATGACGGAATAGGAAAAATCAACGCCTGACCCGCCGTATTTTTCATCTGCCCATGGACACAGGAACCCCTGCTCCCCCATTTTGATCCATAATTCTCTCGGGATCATCCCGGCTTTTTCCCACTCATCATAGTACGGGACGGCTTCTTTCTGTAAAAACTTTCTCAGCGATTCCCTGAAAATATGGTGTTCTTTCTGCAAATACGAAGCTGCCATTTCGTTCATCCCCCTGTTTTATGCGCTTGGCTGTTCAGCAAGTTTTTCCCTTAATAAAAATTTCTGGATTTTTCCGCTTGCGTTTCGCGGCAATGCATCCACAAAATGATACTTCCGCGGCCTTTTATATGGCGCGAGCTTATCGCTTGTTCTGCAGAACTCATCAAGCTCCTCTTCTGTTAATCCGGCTTCTTTTCTCACAATGAAGGCCGTCACGCACTCGCCCCATTTTTCATGCGGTTCACCGAGAACGGCTGCATCGAGCACTCCTTTATGTTCGAACAGAACATCCTCGACTTCACGAGGATACACATTTTCTCCGCCGCTGATGATCATGTCATCCACCCTGTCGGCTACAAAAAGAAAACCGTCCCCATCAAGGAATCCAAGGTCTCCCGAATGATACCATCCTTTGTAAAGAGCTTTTTCAGTCGCCTCTGGCATATTAAAATACCCCGCCATCACACATGGTCCTTTGACGATAATTTCGCCGACCTCGCCTGGAGGCAGAACGTCATCAGGTTCTGACGGGCCTGATTCATTTGGTTTTACAATCCTGAGCTCATGTCCAAAGCACACTTTGCCGGCAGATCCCACCTTTGTCAGCTGCTCATCCTCTGAAAGGAATGTGACAGCAGGTCCCATTTCGGTCATGCCGTAAGCCTGGATTAAGTCTGTTCCTAACTTCTCCTTGCAGAGCTTAACAAGGGCAGGAGCCATTGGAGCGGCACCGTACAAGCCAAGTCTGAGTGTAGACAAGTCGTAGTTTTCAATCTTTTCCTGCAGCATCATATTCCACATCGTCGGCGCACCGAAGAAAACGGTGATTTTCTCCTCTTCCATCAGCTGCAGCACAAGCTCCGGCTCAAAATGGTGCAGAATCACGTTGCTTCCGCCAACCTGTACCCTCGGAAGAAAACAGCAGTGAAGCTCTGCACAGTGAAACATCGGTGCTGCTACAAGGCCTCTGTCGTCCTTAGTCAGTCTTTTGGCGGCAATGCACACATGGTTCTGCTCAATCATATCCCGATGTCTGTGAAGCACGCCTTTCGGGCGGCCAGTCGTCCCGCTAGTGTACATGATCGCATACAGATCATTTTCAGTAATATGCATCTCTTCAAGCCGGCTGTTTCCGTGTTTCACCTGTTCGTGATAACTTACCGCATAGGAAGGTGCTTCATTGTCGATAAACCAGAAGGAGATTTCGCTGAACTGCGAATGAATCTCGTCAATCTGCGGCTGCAGAGCACGCTCAAACAGGACAATGGCAGGCTTGGCATCATTCAGAATATAGGCGACTTCCTGTGACTTCAGCCTGAAGTTGATCGGATTGATGACAGCTCCAATTTTTGCGCTGGCAAAATAAGCCGTGCCAAGCTCGATTGTATTGAATAAATAGGTTGATATTCTGTCCCCTTTTTTAACGCCGGCATCAAGGAATGCATTGGCAAGCTTATTTACTTCCTTCTGCCACTCCGAATAGCTCCATCTGATGCCTCTGCGTACATCGTAAATGGCTTCCTTTGAAGGGTATTTTTCAGCAGTTAAATCAAACACTCGGCCGATTGTTGAATACATGGAAACTCCTCCTTTAGATAGAAAGCGTTTACAAAACAAGTGTGACTTCTATGTATGCCCTTTAATAACATTCCTCTCTTTTCTGAAAATTCCTTCAATGGATTTGTAAGTTTTGGGAAACTTGTATTTTGAAATGCATCGATTTTTGCCTGCATTTTCTTTTACTTGCCGATTTTGTCTGATTACTTGCATAACACGACATTTTAGTTGAAGAGATCGGGGTTTTACTTGCAGAAATGTGTAAGTTACTTGAGAATTTCCATCTGCCTCCTAATGCAAATCTTAGAAAAAGACAAAAAAATGACCAGCCGGCTGGCTGGTGTAAAGAACTAAATCATAGGGTATATGCCGTTCTCTCTCATTCTCTCTACTTATATTATACTCCTAATTAAACATTATTTATAGACTACTATTTCTGCAGGTCCCGTCCTATACTGTTATGTACAAATACAAAAAAAGAGGTGTATCAGTATGAGTGATAAGAAAAATGCGTTAGATAATGGTCCTTTCTTTCACGGTACGAAAGCAGCACTGAAAATTGGAGATCTATTAGAACCCCAGCATTTATCAAATTACCAGGACAAAAAATCCAACTATATTTATTTCACTGCAACACTGGATGCCGCTAAATGGGGCGCTGAATTAGCATCATCTAAATTACAAGAAAGAATATATATCGTTGAACCATTAGGAGATTTTGAAAATGACCCGAATGTAACCGACAAAAAATTTCCTGGAAATCCAACTCGTTCTTACAGGTCTAAAGCTCCTTTGAAAATAATAGCTGAGTTAAGTTCATGGGAAAGACATTCGGAAGAACAAATCAATCACATGCTGACAACTTTAAAAAAGTTACGTGAACAAGGACAAGCTGTCATTTACGATTAATCTTCAGCGACTATAAAAAAGCACAATTTCTCAATATCAGTCAACTTCTTAAACTTATCTTTAGTTACTGATTCATCCCATCTAACTAAAAAACCGCAACGATTTGTGTTGCGGTTTTTTAGTGCTGTTTTATAGATTTCCTTTTTAATACTCTTCCTCAAGCGTCACATCATGTTTTTCAGCAAGCGCCTCGAGGTCTGCGGTGTACTCTCTGATCATTTTACGCGCAGCTGCAAGTTTTTCGTTTGCTTCAATGATTTTTCCGCGATCCTGCTGTTCAAGGCCCGCGATGATCAGGATAAATCCTGCATGCTGAAGATTGGCTGCTTCGATATAGTGCTCATGAAGCACTTTCAGCTCTTTTGATTCAATTTCTACTTCTTCCAGGTCGGCAATGAAGGAATTGTAAACGGGTGATACTTCATCCACCATCACGGAATACATGACATCATCACTTGTGTAATTATCTCCTGACACACTGTCATAGGCTGTAATGGCCGACACTTCTTTTTCGGTGACCTCAGGAAGCACATCATTTACATACGTCAGCAATTCTTCCTGAACAGGATCGGCCGAACAGCCGGCAAGCATGAACGCAAACAACAGCAGACATCCGCCCAATCGTTTAATCATCTCCTGCCTCCTCTCACTCCTTAAAGCTATTCAGGCAGGAGATGTCTGATGTTAGGAGGATGAGCTGAAAATTTTTAGGATACTGAGTCTTATTGGCGTCCCGTCTGTGGTGTAAACCTGTAAATAACACGTTTAAGGGGAGTTAGATGAAAGAAGGAACATAATCATACAGCACAGAATACCTTAAAAATTTTAATAAATCTGATGAAAAAAGGGGGATTTCATGTGTTCGAGAAATCTGCATTAGATTACCTTTATCGTGAGAAAGATAATGTTACCCCTTTAGTAGTAATAATGTGCGGACTAGCCGGTTCTGGAAAAACGACCCTCTCTCAAAAACTGGAAAAGTCGGGTTTTGTACGCCTTTCTATAGATGAAGAAGTCTGGTCTGCCAATGGCCGGTACGGAATTGATTATCCAATTGAAAAATATAGAGAATATCTGAATCAGGCTCATTTAAGGTTACGGAATAAATTAGTAAGGCTAATTCACAATAAGGAACAAGTAGTGGTTGACTCCAGTTTTTGGAGAAAGGCTGAAAGGGTTGAATATAAGCAGCTAATTGAAGCTGCCGGAGGTAAATGGTGTATTATTTATTTGAAAGTGAGTCATGCTGATTTACTTAATCGTCTAAAGGTGAGAAGCAACCGGTTTGACGCAAATGCCGCCTTCCCAATAACAGAGGATATACTAACTGGTTTCCTGAATCGTTTCGAAGTTCCAAATGGCGAAGGAGAGATTGTCATTGAGTATTAAGCAGAACACATTCCAGTAATCATGCTTCCAAAAAAACACACCGCTAAATGCGGTGTGAATTCGTGTACTTATTTTAATTAGAGCCGGAGTTGTGAGTTAAGGATTTCCTTCACAAAAAGGAAAGTCTCAAGACTCAAACATTTCTTCAAGCAGCCTGATTTTTTCTTCTGTATAATGCTTGAAGCTGTCATTGTATGACTTCGGGTCTTTCGGATTTGCAAATTGCGTGATTTTTCCTGTTTCAGGGTGGATGAATTTGCTCGCAGCACCGCAGCCGATTCCGATAATGGTCTGCTGTTCTTCCATGATCATGATGTTGTAGATGCTGTCCTGGCCTTCGAGCGCGTACCCGACGTTTTCGAGGTTGCCCAGGATATTTTTCTGGCGGTACAAGTAATATGGCGTATAGCCATTAGCATCTGTCCACTGCACAGCGCGGTTCATCATCTCTTCGATTTCTCCGCGGTCTGCCACTTTATACCTTTGTTTGTTGCGCGTCATTTCTGATGCCCGTTTAAACGAAAGCGTGTGAACCGTCAGTGATTCCGGCATGAGCTTCTCGGTTTCAGACAGGGTGTAGTCAAATTCCTTCACTCCTTCACCCGGAAGTCCGATAATCAGATCCATGTTGATATTGTCCATGCCCATTTTTCTTGCTAAATGGAACTTATCAATGGTTTCTTGAACGGTATGATGGCGCCCGATCGCTTTCAGCGTTTCATCAATGTAGGACTGAGGATTGATGCTGATGCGGCTGATGTTCCATTTGTTCAGCACATCCAGCTTTTCTTCTGTTATCGTATCCGGACGGCCTGCTTCAACGGTCAGTTCCCGAATGTTTTCGACACCGGGGAATGCCGCGTACATTTCTTCATAGAGCATGTCCATTTCTTCTGCCGTAATGCTTGTCGGAGTGCCGCCTCCGTAATAGACGGTCGTGATTTTAATGCCCTTTTCCTTCAGCCATCTGCCCATTTCGCGGATCTCGTAGTGCAGTCCGCCAAGGAAGGAGTCAACAGAACCCTGTCTGCCGTTGATGGCGTAGGCAGGAAACGTGCAGTAGGCGCATTTTGTCGGGCAGAACGGGATGCCGATGTAGATGCTGACTTCCCTTGATAAGTCGTAAAGATCAGGCACAACACTCAGCTGTCTGTCGACAATCCTCTGCATGAGCGCGATCTTTTCGTCTGAAATTAAATACTCTTCTTTCAGCATGCGGTGTGCTTCTTCTTTGGACATGCCTTCGCGCAGCTTTTTGTGAAGCAGCTTCGTCGGCCTGATTCCAGTCAGAATTCCCCATTGCTGAATGATTCCGGTGTAATCCTGAAGAAGATTCAGATGCACGTATACGAGGGTATGCTTGATTTGTTTAAAAATCTCTTTATCCGTCAGCTGTCCGGATAATACTTTTTCATGCCGGGCTTCCCCGCTATATCCGTCCTGGCCGGAAAGCACGCCTTTTACAGAAACGCTTCCGTTTTTCCGTTCCACTTCGTAGGCAATCCGGATATCGGCTTCTTCCTCTTTAAAGAACAGCTCGGTTTCTTCATAAAACAAGTTTGATATTAACTGCAGCGGCCGGTGAAGACGTTCATCTTCTATGCCATTTATATAAAAACGCAAGACTCTCACCTTATCTTTATTGGATTCAAAACTTCTTTTAGTGTACAAAACATGGAGCGTGCGGTCAATTTTAATAACAAAAGCGCAAGCGCCAAGACCCGCTCCGATAGGCAGATAAGAATCCGGCAGAAAAGTCCGGGTTTGACTTTTTTGACGGATTTGTTCTGACAGAGGATCTAGGCGCTTGCGCTGGACGTAGAATTTCCTTAACAACGAAAAAACAGACGGCCGCTAAACCGTCTGTTCATTTTTAAAGCACATATTTTTTAATCGCTTCAGCGACTCCGTCTTCATCATTCGACAGTGTTACCCAGTCGGCAGCCTCTTTGACGGTATCCTGTGCATTGCCCATGGCGATGCCGAGTCCTGCCTCTTTGATCATGGCCATGTCATTCATGCTGTCTCCGCACGCCATGACATTTTCCATTGTGATGCCGAGAAGGCCGCACACTTTTTCAATGCCGCGCGCTTTGTTGACGCCCATCGTGTTGACCTCGAGGTTTGTCAGGCTTGAATTGGTGATCTCAAACTCTCCTCTGTCCTGAAGCTCTTTCAGGATGGTCTCGCGGGCTTTGTCGTCTTCAATCTCAAAGCCGAACTTCAGCCATTGATAGGCAGTCAGATCTTCCGGCATCTCATTAAAGAAAACCCGCTCTGTGCTTGTTGCCCAGTATCCGGTTTTGTGTGTTTTGGAAAGATCATACATCCAAGTGATTGCGTCGTTTTCCACAATGCTTCTGTGAACAAGTTCACCATGCTCATCCCAGATTTCGCTTCCGTTTACAGTAACAAGGTATGATTTTAGACTTAGAGATTTAGCAAGGTCTCTTAGTGTCGCCATGCTTCTTCCTGTGCTGATCACGACGTGCAGCCCTTTTTCTTCTGCTGCTTTTATAGCGGTGCGGTTCGCTTCTGAAATTTCTTTTTTCTCATTCAGAAGGGTGCCGTCCATGTCCAGTGCAATTAATTTTATATCCATTTTGTGAATCCTCCTATACCTTTTCAGCTCACTACATAATATCATGTCCATGAGGATTCACCAAAAGAATGGTCCTATACGCCGGCAGATTCCATGACATGGTATTCTTTAAACGAGTAGCTGAAAAGCTGGCGCTTGATCCTTCCTTTGTCACCGATCAGCCTGTACCAGCTTTGGCCCACATAAAGATGATTGGATAATAGAATTTCAAGCACATAGGCGATTCTGCTGTCTGCTTCTTCGCTCTCGATTTTCAATTTGCTTGAAAAAGCGAGAACAAAGTACGGTTTATCAGAATCGAGCTCAAGCACCTGCAAATGATAATGATCGCCATGCTTCCTGTTAAACTCCTCCAATACCTTCTCAAGACCGGCTTTTATGTCTATTTCGAATTTAGCAGCTTCATTCCAGTTTTCAACAAGCGCATCATAGAGCGACAGGGTCAGGATATAATGAGACGGATAGTCGGAAGGAGTGAATTCCTGCTTAGCATTTTGTTCTTCCAGCGGCACAATAATGAACTTTTCATAGTTTGAAAAGAAATCCCCTTTCATCTCTTTCCCTTCTTTCTTTAGTTAGTCATTCAAAACGATGTAATTGACCGAGAGACGCCAGCAAAAAAAAATAAAAATAATGGTACTTTATTATTTCTAAACATAACGCGAAATCCCTTCTCAAAAAATGAAAAGAGCTGTATGCAGTCCCCTCTTTCAAACAAGGGAATCTGCCAGCTCTTCATTGGTTGTAAGCAATAGATCTGTATGAACATACCGGGAATCAAACATGCTGTACAAGTCATCGATTGTGAGATTTTTCATTTTTACTAAAGTATCGTTATCCTGATAGACGTAGATTGTAAAATACCGGTTCAAATAGGCGAAAAACTCCTTCACGTCCACTCCTGATTTTCCAAAGTATTCACTGTTGAACTCAATAAACCCGAGAACACACCGGCTTTGTTCAAAAAGACGCTTCATGCCTTTCAGAACAAACGCTTCGTACCCTTCCACGTCAATTTTGAAGAGAACCGTCTGGTCCTGCAAGTCATTTTTAAACAGCGAATCAACTGTGATCGCCTTTACTGAGACCTGGTCAATCATACTGTGGGACGGTTTATAAGAAGCAGAAGAAGTTCCAGACCAGTGGTTATCAACGAAAAATTCCTTTTCCTCCCCGTCTTTATCAGATGCAAACGCATGAATGATCCTGATCTGCGCTGAATTAGGATGAGCATCCCTTGACTTTTGGATATATGTAAGCAAATTGCGGTTTGCTTCTATCCCGTAAATCTTGGCTTGCTTTGGGTAAGGAACGGAAAAGATGCATTCTCCGTAGTTGACGCCAATGTCTATAACGGTATCCGGCTGCAGGATTGTTACGGCGTTTTCCCAGAAAGACAGAAGTCTTTTTTGCGTGACGCCGCCGCTGATCAGCAGTGCCCTCCCCCGATTTTCCTTTGCGTCAACGTACAGGACGTTCGACGAGGGCATGACCACTTTGTCAGGAAGCTTCCTGATATCAAGCGTTTTGTATTTCAGCAGGATTCCTGCATCAATCAGCCCCTTCCAGAGCTTCGGGTAATGCTCCCACATTTTCATCAGAAACGGCTTGCGGACTGCTGCTTTGTTTATCATGATGAGCCTCCTTTTTCAGCATTCTTACGTATTTCTTATTAATCTATAAAAATCCTTTTAAAAGGGATACAGATTAACACAGAATTTACAAATGCTTTTGGAGGAAAAAGAACAAAAGCGGAAGCGCCTTGGTCAGATCCGATAGGCAGATAAGAATCCGGCGGAAAAGTCCGGGTCCCGCCTTTTTTGACGGATTTGTTCTGACAGAGGATCTAGGAGCTTACGCTTGCCGATGATAACTTTGTTATGTTATCCACAGCCTTTTATTCTTTGTAATTTCCTGGTTAACAATGAAAAAACCGCAGCTCCCGGCTGCGGTTTCCTAACGGTCCACCTTCAGTTTATCCAAAAATTCAATGCGGTGCTGTTTTCTGAAATGCTCTTTGACCATGTAGGCAACTCCCTGGTCATCGTTGCTTCTTGTTATCCAGTCCGCTGCTTTTTTTACAGAATGCGGAGCATTTCCCATTGCCACACCCAAACCTGCGAGCTCAATCATGTTCATATCGTCCCCTGCATCACCGATTGCAACCATTTCCTCCTGTGCAATGCCGAGATGCTGGCCGATCAGCCTTAAACCATTTTCCTTTGAAACTCCTTTTGCTGTTATCTCAAGCATGGAAGGGTTCTTCACTCTTACTGTAATACCTTCAAACGCATTGGCAAGAAGATTCTCTGCCTCAAGGCATGACTCTGTCTCAGAGAAATAAACATCAAGCTTAGGTGCAGCGAGCGGTTCATCCCTTAAATTTTCCCCAAGCGATTCGACGAATTGAACAGGATAAAAAAGCGGATCTTTCGGACTCAGCAGCGTTTTCCCCAAAATAGAAGAAGATACCTTTTTCCGGTTGCCAAGCGAAAACCGTTCGTGCACAATGCGCACGTTGCAGTCGAACGTTTCCAGCACCTGAACGAGGTTGAATGTCTTTTCCTCTGAGATCCTGTTTTCATACAGCGATCTGTCCACTTTATCAGAAACAAACGCTCCGCTGTGAGTGACAAGCAAATTATTTATCTTCAGTGCCTTTGCAAGTTTTTTTGCCATCTGAAAATGGCGGCTTGTCACGAGAGTCACATAAACTCCCTTGTTTTGCACATATTGGACCGCTTCCCTTGTTGAAGGTTCAAGACGGCCGTTTGAACGGAGCAGGGTTCCGTCAATATTTAATGCCAGTAGTCGGTAGATCACAGTGAATCCCCCTTCAGCTGATGTCTGATTTCTAATATAGGAATATGTCCTTTTGAACTGAAATAGAACGATAGAAAAGCAGATATGCCTTAACAGAAAAGGAAAGAGCCATGTAATCGCACAAACGCAAACAGCTCTGAGGCATGTGCCTCAGAGCTGTTCTATAAGTTAAAACCCCGATATTTGATTTTCTCCCATTGTTTCAGGTCCTGTTACCCGCAGGATCTGAACGCAAAACGGCACTGCCGGTCATCCCCATAACCGCAGACCAAAGAATAGGTATAATAAAAACGCTTACATTTATTATTACAATTTTTTTCCGTTTTGACAAGAGCTTTCCGCGAAAAAATGTAAGCGGTTAAATAGTTCTTTTATTTCGAAAAATCGAATTTTAAAGCGTCGATGGGGGATGGCAGCATTATTACGGAATGGCGCTACTCACGAGGATCCTTCTCCGTTAAAAGTGGCAGCACTACAGCGAGTGATGCCATTAACCAGGATCCTTCTCCAAAAAAGTGGCAGCACTACAGCGAGTGACGCCACTAACCAGGGTCCTTCTCCAAAAAAAGTGGCAGCACTACAGCGAGTGATGCCACTAACCAGGATCCTTCTCCAAAAAAAGTGGCAGCACTACAGCGAGTGATGCCACTAACCAGGATCCTTCTCCAAAAAAAGTGGCAGCACTACAGCGAGTGATGCCACTAACCAGGATCCTTCTCCAAAGAGAGTGGCAGCACTACAGCGAGTGATGCCACTAACCAGGATCCTTCTCCAAAAAAAGTGGCAGCACTACAAGGATTGGCGCCACTAACGAGGATCTGATTGATAAAATATCACATGCTCAACATTAAAAAGGATAGCTCCTCTTAGAAAGTTCCTTTCACATAAAAAAAACCGAACTAATTATTGCTAGTTCGGATTTTCCAATGTCTCAAATACGTAAGTCACATCTTCTTTTTATTACTGCTCAAGACTCCCGTAAAGCTCTTCAAGCGGCTTCATGATGATTTTGTTGAGTTCTGCAATTGTCATGCTCATGCGCTGTTCTGCTTCCATGAGCTTTGAGATTTTGTCGTGCTGCTGAACGAGGGCAACGGATTTTTGCGCCTGTTCGATTTCATCCTGTGTGATTTCCTGGCCGGACATTTGCTTTTGCTGAAGGTTCAGCTGAACATCTCTGAAGCTTTCAAACAGCGTGCGTGCCGAGCTGTCTGAGTTCACTTCATCATAAAGGTTTTTTAATGTTTTAAAATCATCGCTATCGCGAAGTGCTTTCTCAAGGCTGTAGCCTAAATCATATACATTTGCAGACATAATTGTCCTCCTAACATCTTTTCGCCTTTTATGCAGGCTCCTACCACTATAACAGACTATTCCCGGAATTTCATTTCGTGCCCATTGCGCTAGTTCAGCAGCATGACGATAATGCCCTGAAGTGCTCCGATCAGACCGCCAAGCAATGCGCCAAGATACGTGATCATCGTAAATTCGCGTCTTGAAATGCCAAGCACCATTTCTTCAAGCCGTGATACAGAAAAAGATTGAACCTGTTCTTTGACAATGTCGTGAAGGTGCATCTGTCCAAGCATGTGATCCAGGTTGTTGTGCAGATAATCAACGGCTTTTGCCGTCATTTTTGGAATCAGGTCCTCCTGTATCCATTCAGAGTAAGGCATTAAATACTGTGAAACCGGTGCGTTCAGCCGCTCTTTGATGCCGATTTCTTTGAGGATGGCTTCTTGTGCTGCATCAGCAAGATCTTCGAGCCTGAATTTTTCTGCCGCTTCGCCAACATTCAGATTCTGTATGTTTGCCCATTCTTTTTCGAGGACAGATGTAATCAGCCGCTTTGTTTCCCCGTTGCGGAGAAATTTCAGAACTTCCGGCTGCACTTTGTCAAATACACTTGTGTTTCCGAGGAACATCTGGACCATGCCGCCGAGCATGCCCCTTTCTGCCAGAAAATCATCAATCATCCGTCTCAAGCGCTGTTTACCTTCATCGCTCTGGAAATAGTCACTGCCTTTTTTCAGGATAAAATCTGCGGCCTGCGGAATGGACTGCTGAATTTTCTCAAGAAGTGTTTCCGGGAGAGCTTCTTTGATGGAAAGATCTTTATAATGAGCTGTTTTTTCTGCTATTTTTTCACCCAGCAGATCCTTAAGCCATCTTTCCGCCTTGTCATCCAGGTCCTTTATGCCAAAATCTGCTGCAAACTCCGTCACGGTTTTGCTGCTTGAAATCAGCTTTTCCGCTTCTTTGGCTGTCCATAATGTCAGTGTCTGATGAAACTCTTCATTAGCAAGCTTCCGCTTGATGCCGTCCGGAGTGAGGAGGTGCCCCACAACCATTTTCCCCATTTGATCTGCCAGTTCATCACGTCGTTTAGGAATCAGACCCGGAGTAAACGGAACCTTTTTCCCGAATAGATACTTTGCTTCATGCGGCTTAAATAGCATTTTGATGGCGAGATGATTTGTTACCCCGCCGATTGCCGCTCCAATCACGACCATGAATACGATTGTCATTAATGCTGTCATCTTCATCTACCTTCCAAAATCTCACCGTTTGAGTAATTTTTCATAAGATGCTTCTATCAGCTTCTGCCTATAGGAATATTATAGAGCTTGTTAGAAAAGTGAGCAAATGAGGGTTCTGTATGGTGACCGAAAAAATTCAGATTAAGGCCGCACGCAAGGAACTGCCGGGCAGATGCATTTATATCAGCCGGTCTTTACGCGAAGCGCTGAACATTCCTGCCGGCGCAAGAGTCCGGGTGATGTGCGGGAGGAATAGTCTTTTTGCACAGTTCGTAAGTATAAGGGAAGAATATTCTCTCGTCTCCATCCATCCGGAGCTTTTGAATGAACTTTCCCTGCCGCTGCACCCATTTGCCGTCAGCATGACGTATGACCGGAGAGTGAAAACCGTCAAGCTTGGACCTGTCATTGCGGTGCTGACAGAATGTGTAAAAGCAGGACTGCCTCAGTCACTTGGAAAAATGGATGGCTTTTGCAGGGAGCTTGCTTCCTGCAGTCTTGAGAAAGGTGTCCTTTTTTATGTGTTTGATCTTTCAGGCTATGAAAAATCCGAAATGCGGGGGTATACGCTTTTTCAGGACAAATGGCTGGAAAGCACAGTTCCTTTCCCCGATGCTGTTCACAACCGCCTTCACTCCCGCGCGCTGGAGCAGTCAGAAGCTTTTATGGAGATGTCTTCTCATTTCATCCGGGAAAGAGTTCCTTATTTCAATGACCGGTTTTTAAACAAATGGGAAGTCCATCAGATTCTAAGTCAGGCCGGAGCACTTGCGCCGCATCTGCCAAGAACAGAACTGCTTGCTTCAAAGGGGATCTTTGAAATGATGGTGAGGCTCTTCCCCGTCGTTTTTTTAAAGCCTGCAAGCGGCAGCCTGGGCAGAAGGATCTTCCGGATTTCACAGACAGATGAAGGCTATGAGCTTGATTATTCGACCTTCTCAGGCCACCTGCTCAGGCATTACGTATCGGCAGATGAGCTTTTCAGAAGCCTTTATCCGAGAATAAAAGAGGAAGCTTTTATCATTCAGGAAGGCATAAGCCTGTTGACGTTTCAGGACAGACCCCTTGATTTCAGGATTCTGTGCCATAAACGGAACATGGCGGAATGGGCGGTGACTTCGGCGGTTGCCCGCGTTTCTGCTGAAAATCAATTCGTGGCAAACCTTGCAAGGGGCGGGTCACAGCACCCCATTAAACGAATCCTTGAAGACTCATTTGCTGCAGATGACGCTTTTCACATCCGCAAGCTGTTAAATGAACTGTCCATTGAAATGTCAAAAGCACTCAGCATGTATGCGGGCGGGCTGTTCGGTGAATTCGGCGTTGATCTTGCCGTGGATTTGGAAGGACGTCCCTGGATTATTGAAGTGAACACGAAACCTTCTAAACATCAGGATGACCGGACGGCAGCCGGTCCGAGACCGTCGGCCCGCGCCATTATTGATTACTCCCTTTATCTTTGCCAAACCGGGAGAGAAAAAGATGAATCCGGAGGTGTTTTATGAGTTACCCAATCAGCCTGAGCTTTACTGACTCCTTGATGCTGACCCTCCCGTCTTCTTTCAAACATGAAGCAGCAGGCGAAATCAGCCAGGCCGTTTTTGGTTCTTCAGTACGCGGCTGCACGGTTGATTTTCATGATAAACATGAAATCAGACTGTCAAAGGATTTATTTGATCACCTTCATCTTCCCCTTCAGAAAACACAGGTTTTTGTGCACGGTGAATCTGTTTATTTCGGACCTCTTATCGGTATTTTCACTGCTGGTTTTACGGATTCCATCTTGAGGCCGATCGGCAGCCGTTCTCTCCTGTTTGCGAAATTTCTGACTGCTCAAAGGGATGCAGGCGTGGCAGCGTACGTTTTCGGCAGTCACTCCATTGACTGGCTTTCGGGCACAGTCAGCGCCTGTGTCTTTGATGACGATGGATGGAGGCGGACCACGCTTCCTATGCCGAATGTTGTGTATGACCGTCTGCCAAACAGGCAGATTGAAGACCATCAGGCCATACAGGAGATCAAAAGACGTTTGAGTTTAGAATATGGGATTCCTTGGTTTAATCCCGGTTTTTTTGACAAATGGAACATTCATCAGCTCCTGCTTGCGAGTCCTGAGGCATCAGCCTATTTGCCTGAAACATTGCCAGGTGCGGACGTGTCAGACATTCACCCTATGCTTGCCCGCTGCGGCAGTGTCTTTTTAAAGCCGAAAAACGGCAGTCTCGGCCGCGGCATCTTTCAGCTTATTTATGAACCGGAAAAAAAGGAGTACTACAGCAGGTACCGCTCCGGCGCTGACAGAAACATTTTGCGGAAGTACCAGTCTCTTGATGCCTTTTTCACCCATTCCTTCGGTGACCGGAATCCTGATGAGTATGTCATCCAGCAGCGCATCAAACTGCTGAAGTCAGGGAAGCAGAAAATGGATTTTCGTGTCCACACCAACAAAGACGGCAGCGGCCGTTTTCAAGTAACAGCCATCGCCGCGAAAGTAGCAGGGAAAGGAAGTGCCACTACTCATCTTGAAAACGGAGGGGCTGTCAGAACGCTTCATGAGCTTTTCCAGACTGAAGCTGAACGGAACTATGCCTTTCGATCACTTAAGAAAGCGGCACTTATTTTAAGTGAGGAGATTGACAAAGGCACCAGCGGCCACATAGGAGAAATCGGCTTTGACCTTGGCATAGATACAGACGGTGCGGTCTGGATGTTTGAAGCTAATTCAAAGCCAGGGAGATCGATCTTTTCACACCCTGACCTCAGAGAAGCAGACAGGATCTCTACTGAGCTGTCGTTTCAATACGCGAAGTATTTAACGAGGAAGGCGATTGTCGAGCCGGAGACTTTATATACATGACAGCGCGGCGGCCGCTTGTCGGTATTCTTGCGGGAGATGGAATAGCTGGTGCGGTCTTTCATGGAGACGGCGCCTTTTTCAAAAGTCTGCAGCATGATGTGCAAAAAGCCGGGGAATTATGCTGTGTTGTGACATTGAGTTCCTTTCATGAATCGGGTGTCAGCGCCTTTGTCTACAGCCGCAGGCATCAGCAGTGGGCAAAGGTCGAGCTGCCGCTGCCGCATGTCATCTACAACCGGCTGCCGGATCGTGCAGCAGAGGAAACGACTGGATATCGTCTGTTTATGACACGGATGAAAGCTGAAAAAATTCCGGTCTTCAACCCGTTTTTCTTCAATAAATGGGATGTCTATTGTCTTTTGAAACAGAAACTGAATACATCCCTCCCGCGGACACACAAAGTGACGTCTCATAATGACATCTTGGCCTTTATGAACGACTGTCCGTCCACCTACTTAAAGCCGGTGGACAGCAGCCATGGCCAGGGGATTTTTCGGATTCGCAAAGAATCAGCCGGGTTCAAGCTAACATCAGCTGACGGATCTGACACCTGCTATAAGGATTTAAGGACTGCCTCCCGTCCCTTTTTAAATAGGTATCTGATCCAGGAAGAAGCTCTTTCAGACACCTTCCTGGGCAGAAAATACGATTTAAGGGCACTTGTTCATTTAAGCTGCGGTGAGTTTACGATAACCGGCATTGGTGTTCGTGCTGCAGGCGGCCCAGCCCATCCGACAACGCATATGAAATATGGAGGAACTCTTCTTCCATTTGAATCTGTCAGGGAAAAGGCTGATTTGGATCACTTGCAGACCATCTTGAGCACAGCGGGAAACGAGCTTTCCAGAAGCTTCGGGCTGATCGGGGAATTTTCTGCAGATATCGGTCTGACAGAGAAAGGCCCGGTCATCTATGAACTGAACAGCAAACCGATGTCCTTTGATGAAGCTTCTATTGAGAAAAAAAGGCTGAGCAGGCTTCTTTCGCTCTTTTTTGAACTCAGCAAAGGAACCGCTTTCCAATTTCCCCGACTTCCATTAAGATAAATGTACAAGGGGGCGATGGCTGATGATTACACACTTCCAATGGAAGCCTCTTTTCAAACAGGCAAATTTGCCTGGATGGAGGGTTTCTTTTTATTTTAAAGGCATCCGTTATGATGCGGTCTATCATAAAAACGGTGAAATTGAATGGGAAAAGGCTTCTCCCGCAGCAGAAGATGAAGAGGCGATAAGGTCTCAGATTCATGAACTCATGCTCTTTCATGTCTATGACGGTTAATTTCCGCTTCCCCTCCGCACAATAGGGAAAAAGGAGGCGAAGCCATGAAAGAGGAACTGAAAGATACGGAGTATGAGGGCCGGGACAAAGCCTATCTGGATATCGACCGGATGATCAACGAAGGTTTATCAGGAGGTTCTGTCCACAGCAGATATCACTCCGCAAATATCGAAGAAGCCCGCGACCTCGAGCAGGAGGAGCCGCCGGCTAAAACAGAGAGC
Source organism: Metabacillus mesotrionivorans (assembly GCF_052171315.1). Lineage (NCBI taxonomy): Bacteria > Bacillati > Bacillota > Bacilli > Caryophanales > Bacillaceae > Metabacillus > Metabacillus mesotrionivorans. Next base: position 51,368 of record NZ_JBQMFF010000015.1, read on the forward strand.
TAGGCTATCGCCTGCTCTCTGTTTTTTATATAATAAGGACAGAACCCTTTAACCGGCAGAGAAAGGAGACAGCCTATGATCGAAAAATTAGCAGCCCATTATAAAGATGCCTTTTCTCTTGCCTTTTCGCATGAAAAGAAAGGCTACAAGTGGTATAAAACAGATGAAGGCCAGGTTTTCGGCATATTAAGCGAAGCTGTAACTGAAGAAGAAAAAAATCTGCTTGCAACTCTTTATACACCCTATGACCCTGGTCTTGGAGAGCACAGCGAGCGCTCTCTCAAGTGGCTTCACTATTTGTACGGGGACGGCGGCCCCCCATTTAACCCCTCTGCAGATGCGGTCAGATGCTATTATTTTTTCAGCAGGCAGCCTGTTTCTGACAGGCAGAGCTTTGAAGAAGCGATGCAGGGATCGATTCCATCTTCTGTTATTCTTTGGATCAGCCAGCACAAGGGCATCATCTTTGAAGATCATCCCGAGCCCGTTATTGATAAAGAAAGCATCGACCAGTGGATTGATTCGTTCACAAGTGACTTTTTCATCGAGCTTTACGTCTGCATCGGACAGCTTAACAAACTTGATGCCGGGGTAAAAGAGAGAATTCGAACTGAACAGACAGGCTTTGAAGAGATCTGTCAGTCCTTCAGGATCAAACAATGCATCACCTTCTCAGAAGCTCTTCCCGTTTTCTTTTTAAACGGCAGTGTATCTGACCAGCTCTTCTCGGAATTCCTGACAGAATCACTGACAGACACAGAGCTTGTCCAGACACTCAAGGTGTACTTTGAATGCAACCTGAATGTCTCGCTTACTGCAAAAAAACTGTACATGCACCGAAACAGCGTGCAGTACCGGATTGATAAGTTCATTGAAAAAACAGGGCTTGATGTGAAGCATTTTCATGAAGCAGCAGCGGTTTCCCTCATGATGAAGTACATCGAGCAAATGGCTGATTGACTCTCTGTACACGTTGCACGAAAACCCTTACATTTTTTTGTGCAACCTGTCCATAGGCTTATCCTCTGAAATGGCTTACACTGAATCTATAAATAAAACGCTTTCACTTCAGAGGAGGATTCACATGGCTGAGCTTAAATTAGACCACATTTACAAAGTATATGACAACAAAGTAACAGCGGTTGAAGATTTCAACCTTCATATTCAGGATAAAGAATTTATCGTATTCGTAGGTCCGTCAGGCTGCGGTAAATCAACAACTCTTCGCATGATTGCAGGACTTGAAGAAATTTCAAACGGAGACTTCTCAATCGACGGCAAACGCATGAACGATGTTGCTCCTAAAGACCGCGACATCGCGATGGTATTCCAGAACTACGCGCTTTACCCGCATATGTCTGTATACGACAACATGGCATTCGGACTGAAACTTCGTAAATTCCCTAAAGACGAGATCGACCGCCGAGTTAAAGATGCTTCCCGCATTCTTGGCCTTGATCAGTACTTAGACCGCAAACCAAAGGCACTTTCAGGCGGTCAGCGCCAGCGTGTTGCACTTGGACGCGCAATTGTCCGCGACGCTAAAGTATTCTTAATGGATGAGCCGCTTTCAAACCTTGATGCTAAACTTCGCGTTCAAATGCGTGCTGAAATTTCAAAGCTTCACCACCGTCTGCAAACAACTACAATCTATGTAACGCATGACCAGACAGAAGCCATGACAATGGCAACACGCCTTGTCGTTATGAAAGACGGCATCATCCAGCAGGTAGGAGCTCCTAAAGAAGTATATGAAAAGCCTGAGAACCTCTTCGTTGGAGGATTCATTGGATCACCTTCCATGAACTTCTTTACAGGTAAACTGACTGACGGAAAGTTTGCAATCGGCACTCAATCCATCTCTGTTCCAGAAGGAAAAATGAAGTACCTCCGCGAACAGGGCTATGTAGGAAAAGAACTGATCATGGGTGTGCGTCCTGAGGATATCCACGATGAGCCGGTATTCATCGATTCATCTGCAGGATCAAAAATTCAGGCTAAAATTGAAGTTTCTGAGCTTATGGGTGCAGAAACAATGCTTTATTCTAAAATTGACGGACAGGACTTCATCGCACGCGTTGATTCACGCACAGATGTAGCACCTGACCAAATCATTGAGCTTGCGCTTGATATGAACAAAGCTCACTTCTTCGATAAAGATTCAGAAGCGCGTATTCGTCCTGCTAGTGAGAAATAAGAAAAGCGGAAACGAAAAAAACTGCCTGAGACAGCTCAGGCAGTTTTTTTATGCAGACTTACTCCTGAATCTCCCTTGCCTCTTCATGCAAACAGTTCATACATGAAAACAAATGCACACAGCGGTGTGCTTCAAGTGATTCCCGCACTCCGTCAAACAGCTTCATTGTATCTATCTCCATATACGCACTGTATTCATCAAGGTAATCTGTCATTTTCCCATGATCGATCATCAGAGTCTGGCAGTTTGGACAGCTTGCAGCGCCTGCTTCATCGCTGAATCCATTGCATAGCGGACACATATTCATTCTGATCACCTGCGGATGAGTTTTTTTCTATCTTCCCTTACTTTCTTCTACTTTATGTAACATGCAATTTTCCATAATATTTACCATTTCAGGTTCGTGCATAATACCGCTCATTCTACCCATAATACCTAGTAACAGCAACGAACAACCCGCTGCCAACTCACATAGTGGGTTAGCCGAGACGGCCATGAACCTCATGCACTGGTGCAACTCCAGAGAACCCAAAAAAAACTATACTACATCAAGGAGTGTTATTACATGGCACAATCACGCAGCAATTCTTCAAACCAACTAGTTGTACCTGGTGCACAACAAGCAATCGATCAAATGAAGTACGAAATCGCTTCTGAGTTCGGAGTTAACCTTGGACCAGAAACAACAGCTCGTGCTAACGGTTCTGTTGGCGGCGAAATCACTAAGCGTTTAGTTTCTTACGCTCAATCTAACATGGGCGGCAAATTCTAATAACACAACTGCATAACATGGCTTAAAGGACCCCCGGCATTCTGCCGGGGTCTTCTTTGTTTTTTTTTGAAGGTTTACCCGTTCCCTTGCGCTCCAGTTACTTGCTTAGCTCCGGGAGCCTCCTGATATGAACAAAACTGTCAAGGTTCCTCCCGCATACCGTTTTTACCTACCGCTGCTCTTCTTTCTGGTTAGCGGTCAAGTGCTTTCCTTGATGGCTAACCAGAGAGATGAAATCCTTCTCAAGCTAAAGGAGACGTGAATCCATTCTCCTCTCTCTTTTTAATGGCAGGCTGTTTTTATGCTGAATTTAAATCTCAAATCGTACCCGTTCCCTTTCGCTCCAGTCACTTGCTTTCCGCGGGGAGTGCCTGGAGCCTCCTGATATGAACGAAACTGTCAAGGTTCCTCCCGCACACCGTTTTTTGAACGTCTTTAATAAGAGAAGCG
>NZ_JBQMFF010000016.1:0-42471 GCF_052171315.1 Metabacillus mesotrionivorans
TTCAATAAGACATAATTTGCTGATTCATATAAAAAATTCTTTTTTTCAAAAGTTTATTCAACAATCCTGCCCTTTAATGGAATAACTAATATTTCCATTTTAACATAATCCTACTTCGTTCTGCTTTAGTTTGTTATATGAAAAAACACATCACAGATTTCTTCAAAGTACATGTAAGAGTCGACAGCTCTCCGGCGAATGGTGCCACAAATAAGGGATCCATCTCTCGGAAAGTGGCACCACTCTGGTGAATAGCGCCACATCTGGTGGAGCCATCACGCGAAAAGTGGCATCACTACGGCAAGTTGCGCCACAAATGAGGGAACCATCACTCGAAAAATGGCAGCACTACGGCGAATAGCGCCACATATGGTGGTGCCATCACAAGAAAAGTGGCAGCACTCCGAGGAGCCATTATTTATTGCACAAAAAAATCCGAACTATCCCAGTCCGGATTTTTCTTGTTTCCATCTCGCTTTTTCCCCAGTCTCATTTAAGATAATGGAGCAGAAAGTCTATTCTTTTTACGCCTTAACCGTAATCTTCTCAAGCGGCTTCGCATTTCCGTAGACCGGGTAGTCGCGTTTCACAGGTGCGGCCCATTTTGCTGCGTTTATGAGCACTTTTTGTACTTCTTTGTTGTGGTAAGTCGGGTATGTTTCATGTCCAGGGCGGAAGTAGAAGATTTTTCCGTTTCCTCTTTGGTATGTGCAGCCTGAACGGAAGACTTCTCCGCCTTCAAACCAGCTGACAAATACCAGTTGATCCGGTGCCGGAATGTCGAAGTGCTCGCCGTACATTTCTTCTTTTTCGATTTCGATGTACTCGCCGATGCCTTCTGCAATCGGATGAGATGGATCAACGACCCACAGGCGCTCTTTGTCATCTGCTTCGCGCCATTTCAGGTCGCAGGATGTACCCATAAGCTTTTTGAAGATTTTAGAGAAGTGGCCTGAGTGAAGAACGACAAGCCCCATTCCTTCTAAAACACGCTTTTGTACGCGCTCAACGATTTCATCTGATACTTCATCGTGTGCAAGGTGTCCCCACCAGAAAAGAACGTCCGTGCTGTTCAATACGTCTTCTGTTAATCCGTGCTCAGCCTCATCAAGAGTAGCCGTCGAAGCGTCGTAACCGTTTTCTTTCAGGAACCCGGCAATGGCTCCGTGAATGCCTTCCGGATAGATGTCTGCTACAACCGGATTTTTCTGTTCGTGTCTGTTTTCGTTCCAAACTGTGATTTTCATAGTAGTAATCTCCTTATTTTCCTGAGTAGTTTATTAAATCTTTCTTTTTCCAATATACAATAATTTCACTTAATAGAGAAAATTATTTTATAGACCCTTTCATGACTCCGCTTATAATCCACTTTTGTGCAAATACATAAACGATAATCATCGGAACCAGAGCCAGAAGGTATGATGCAAATGCGAGATTATAATCTGTGCTGAACTGCGACTGGAATATATACTGTACAAGCGGCAGTGTCGCCATGTCGCTGTCGCTCAGGACGACTAGCGGCAGCAGGAAGTCATTCCATGCGCCAAGGCACGTCAGGATCGCAACCGTCGCGTTCATCGGAGCAAGCAGCGGGAAAATGACTTTCCAGAACACGCCCCAAGTTGACGCACCGTCCACAATGGCAGCCTCTTCAAGCTCCTTTGGAATTGACCTGATATAGCCTACATAAATAAAGATGTTAAACGATAAATTGTAGACAATGTACAGAATCACAAGTCCAATCAGATTATCCATATTCCACAGCGCCGTCTGCCTGACAATCGGCAGCATGATAATCGGGAAAGGAATAAACATGGCGCTCACAAAATAGTAAAACGTAAATTTATAAAACTTCTTATGCATATTGCGTGCGATCGCATAGGCGACCATGGAGTTTGTAAGAACCGTGAAAATCACGACAAGCACAGTGACAAACACGCTGTTTTTCAATGCATTGAAGAAATTCGTCATTTCAATCGCCTGGGCAAAGTTTGAAAGCGACCAGTTCTGCGGCAGAGCAAGCAGATTGCCGGCAAGCTCCTGCGGGGTTTTAAACGCAATTGTAACCGTCAGATACAGCGGAAACAGGATAAACACGGCACCAAGTATCAATAATATGGTCACTGGCCAGTTGGTTTTCTTGCTGATCATCCGTTCCCCACCTCTCTCTTTTCAAGAATTTTAAGCTGGAAGATGGAAAAGACGACAATGACGATAAAGTAAATCACAGCATTGGCCGACTGGTACGCAAATTCCCCGCCCTGGAATCCGCCTCTGTAAATCAAGAGGGAAATCGATTCCGTCGACTGGCCCGGACCTCCGCCCGTAAGCGCGATGATCTGGTCAAACACCATCAGGAAACCTTTCATCGAAAGAATCATGTTGATGGTAAAAAACGGCGCAATCAGCGGAAACGTAATTTTCCAGAACTTCGTCCACATTCCAGCACCATCGATGCTTGCAGCTTCATACAGGTCTTCTGTAATCGTAACAAGTCCTGCAAGATAAAGAATCGTATTAAATGCAATTGCCTGCCAGACCGCTACAATGACAATTCCAATCCAGGCAAGGTTCGGGTCGCCAAGAATGTTTTTGGACAGTGCTTCAATTCCGAGTCCTCCTGCGATATCAGGAAGAAAGTGTGTAAAAATAAAATTGAAGATAAATCCGACAATCAGAATGCTGAGGATATAAGGCATAAAATACACGGCTCTCAGCGTCTTGCGGAACTTAATTTTTGCATTCAGCCCCATCGCGATCAGAAGACTGAAGAAATTGACAAGAATCGTTGAGATGATCGCAAACTGAAACGTGAAGCCGTATGCGTGAAGCGCCCGTTCATCTTTAAAGACGTTCAGGTAGTTTTTCATTCCGACGAAATTCCATTCCCCGTAGCCTCTCCAGTCGGTGAAGCTGTAGAAGATGCCCTGCAGCGCAGGATACGTGTGAAAAATAAAGAACAGGAGAACGGCCGGTAAAGTCATGATCATAAACACTTTTTCTTTGTTGCCCATCTTGCTTTTCATCTCCAATCCTTTAGGATTCGGGACTCGCTTTTAGCGGTCCTCAACCTTCTCCCATTCTCTGTCCATCTTTTTCAGGAATGCGTCTTTCTCTTTACTGATCAAAAATTCCTGAAGAATGTTTTCTGCTCCCATTCCGGCAGGATAGTAATGGTCCTGGAAGCTTGTGATTTTATCCTGCTCAAAGTTTGCTTTGATTCCTTCAAACACGGGGTCTTCCTGGTAGACACCTTCAATGGCTGAAAAGGCCTTCTGTTCATCGATGTATTTCTTCGCTGTTTCTTTTTCCAGCATAAACTGCAGGAACCGCTCTGCTTCTTTCTTGTGCTCACTGTCTTTGCTCACAGAAAGCAGGACGTCAACTCCGGAGATCAGCTTGTTTTTCTCAGGTTCGTTCGTTACCGGCATCGGGAAGACGCCAAGCTCCATGTCCGGATTTGCTTTTAAAATCTCCGGGATGGCCCAGTTTCCCTGGATGTACATGACGCCATCGCCATTTGCAAATGCGTTGTTTCCATCACCGTAAGCAGTGCCGAAGTTATCATCGTGGCCGTATTCGGTAAGAGTCAGCAGTTTATCCGCCACTTCGTCATAGCTTTTGACAAAAGACGTTTTTCCTGAGCTCTTTTGCTGGGCAAACTCTTCACCTGCAAGCACCCCTCCAAGTGAGTTGAGGGAGATCATGCCCGTCCAAGCATCTTTAAGCGTAAAGTAGATCGGAATCTCTCCTGCTTCTTTTGATTTTTCAAGAACGGAGATAAATTCATCCCATGTCTTTGGAACTTGGAGGCCAAGCTCTTCAAATTTTTGTTTGTTATAGATGACCGTGTTTGCATTGGTCGCATATGGAAGTCCGTACACACCGTCTTTTTCAGGTCCGACAAGCCTGTTGATCATCTCAAGGTAGGAAGGCTGAACCGAATCGACCAGGTCAGAATCACTGAAATCCTCAAGCACACCTGCTCGCCCAAGCTCCCCGTAAGTTGCGTTCCCAGCAATCAGCATCACATCCGGAATATCGTTTTTGATCAGCTTTGTGCGCAGGACGGTTTCTGCCTCAGGAGGAGAATCAAATTTCACGTTGATATCCGGATTTTCTAATTCGAATTCTTCAATCAGGCCCTTATATGTATTGATGTTCTCTGACTTATTTGAAAAGAGGGTGAGCGTCGTTTTTCCGTCCTCGCTCTCACCCGATGAACATCCTGCAAGGATAGATGCGCTGAGCGCCATGCCCGCTGCAAAAATCGTCCATTTCTTTCTCATTCCCATCGCCTCCCCGTTATAACTAATTTGAGTAAACGTTTACTCAATCTTCTAAAAAAAGAAACGTAAACGTTTACGTAATGGTGTAAAAAAGAGAAGAAAGCTATCTTCTCAGTTCCAACACGCTGTTTCTCTCAGCAATTGAATGCGGCATGATCCGGCTTTCAATCATTTCATCGCCTTCCATCAAATCAAAAATCATTTGAGCCGCTTTTTCCCCCATTTCATAAAATGGCTGGGCAAGCGACGTAAGTGGCGGAATCGTCATATCTGCAATTTTCAGGTTGTCATAGCCGATAATGGAAAGATCGTCCGGAACCCGTATGCCAAGCCGGTAGGCTGACGAAATCGCCCCCACCGCGATGTCGTCGCTTGCTGCAAAAACAGCTGTGACATCAGGAAGCTGCTTCTTCAGCAGTTTCAGCCCTTCTGTTCCGTCTGAGAACGTAAACCCTCGCATTCGTGCAATAAAGCTGTCATCTGCGGGAAGCTCGTAATCGCTCATGGCATCCAGGTAGCCTTCAATTCTCGGCTTTCCTGCAATCAGATCCTGATCATTGCCGCTGATCATTCCGATCCGTTTATGGCCTTGTTTAATCAAATACTGCACAGCCGCATAGGCCGCGCGCCTGTCATCCACTTTCACATACGGCACGGGATATGCCCGCGATTCTGTAGAGAGGAGCACGAGCGGAATATTCATCTTCTGAATAAATTCGTAGTATTCTTCTTTTAAAATTTCACTTGTAAAAATAATGCCGTCTACACGTTTTTCATTCAGCAGCTGCAAATATTTCATCGTTTTTAAGCCGTTTGATTCCGTGTGGCAGACAATCACACTTGATCCAAGCTCATGTGCCGTCTTCTCAATGCCGGCCAGCAGCTCAGTAGCAAGCATGCTTGAGAGCGCGGGAAAAAGAACGCCGATGGTCGAGGTTTTTTTGTTGATCAGCCCTCTTGCAATTGCATTTGGATGATAATCAAGCTCCTCAATGGCTTTCAGGACTTTTTTCTTCGTCTGTTCTGAATAGCCCTTCTGATTGTTGAGAATTCTGGATACAGTTGCAATCGAGACATTTGCCTTCTTTGCAACATCCTTTATGGTGTAAGCCATTTCCCACCTTCTCTCCCGCTCTGGCGTGTGAGTAAACGTTTTCGTAAACTGATCGTACCACCAAATGAAAGCATTTTCAATACTTTTTTGACCAAATAATTAAGAGCCCCCGAAAGAACTCTTATTGCTCCCATAGAAACTGGCCGACTTCCGCGTCTACCTGTTTGTTTTCATGGAGGCCATTATGAGTGGCTTTTTTTGAAACGACAACATGCTCGCGGTACTGGCTCTTTTTAAGATAATCACCAAAGGCTGTAGCACTTTGAACGGAAACAAGTCCGTCACCATCTTCTTTTTCACTGATTTTGCCTGCCAGTGAGTAGACCTTAGTGCGGGAATCGAAAGCATTTTCTTCTGCATAGAGCTCCTGCAGGGCTTTGGAACCTGCAATCAGATCGTGTTCTTTTTCGTGGTACCGTTTTTCAAACACTTCCCTCTCGATGCCTTTAAACGGCGTTCCGATGGTCACAAGCTTATCAACTTTCGGAAATTCTTTTTCCTGCTTAGTTTCCTGAATATAATTGACTGAAACAAGGCCACCCATAGAATGAGCGACAATGTTGACCTTGTCATAACCGTATTCTTCCTTCAGCAGCTTCATGATGTTCCCGAGCTCAACACTCGTATTTTCAAAATCGGCGTCGTTATCCTCAAAGTACACCTGTATCATAGGGCGTTCAGCTTTTGTGATGTTCAGTGGTGTACATGCCGCCGTCCCTTTTTTGGATGTACAGATATGTGTTTTTTCGCCCCATTCATACTCTGACTGAAAGCGGTCAAGCATGCCTTCAAATGAATTCACGGTTCCCCTGTATCCGTGTATAAAGACGGTGGGCGTCTGTTCACCACTTGCCCGGGTCGGCTCGTCCGGACCCAGCGCCTGGATGATAAGGATCGTTGAAAGAATGGCTGCTGCTGCAAATAAAGCGATATTTTTTTTTGAAGTCATAAAAAGTCCTTTCTTGACCTGACTGTAAGGTTAAAATATACCCCAGGCTGCATGCGCATAAACTGGAAGGTTCATCCTGACGCTAACCACTATCTTTTGCTTCTTTCGCCTGTTTTAGGCGATAATAAAAGAAAGAATTAAAAGAGGAAGGTATTTGCTATGAAAAAACGGACTGCAGCTTTGCTGATTATGGCTTTTATGATTTTGTCTGCCTGCAACCGCCCGCAGATGAATAATGAAGAATACAGCATGCAGAGCATTTATAATGGTACCTGGGTCGACAGAGTGAAAGTAAAGGAAGAGGGTAATTTTCTGATTGTGAACTTCCCTGAGGACGAAGGCCAGCTTGCTGAACTGACTCTCGGTTTAAAATCAAAGGACCGCAAAATTCTCAAGGAGCACAAAACAAAAACGACCATCCGCGGCAATGGCGATGGCCCGTTTACGATTGAAGATCCTGCTCTGGACAAACCTGTCGAAGGGACCATTTCCCTCCGCGGTGACGAAATCGTCGTCAGCATCAGCGGCCTGAATGAAATACAGGAAAAAGAACTTGGTCTTCATAATGGTACAAGACTTTACAGTAAAGTTGAGTATGAGCTGAAATAAAAAATCCTGGCTGTAAGATGCCTGAAAAAAAAAACATACGGATTCCGCATGGGGATCCGTATGTTTTTTTTTGATAGGTAATCATTCAATGCCTGTTCCCATTCTGGAACTTTAAACTACCATTCAGGAAACAAGTACCATCATTCCCCTAATTTACCAAATCAACAAAAGTAAACTTTGAAGAATTAAAAATGCAGGTTAAATTCATTTACAATTTAACCTGCTGATTGAGCACTTTCCCTCAACTGAAACTCTATTCAGAATCAATAAGCTGTTTCACAAACTTAGGCAGAACAAAACTGGCATGATGAAGCTCAGGAGTATAATACTTTGTATCCATCTCCCTGATCCTTTCCACTGCCACTTCCAAGGGATCAAATTTTTTGGATCCTAGAGTAAATGTCCACATGCCGCTTGGATATGTCGGGATGTTACATGTGTAAAGGCGTGTGATGGGAAATACCTCGCCGGCATCCTTCATGACATTTTTGATCAAGTCCGATTTGAACCAGGGGTTGTCTGTCTGAGCTACAAACATTCCATCGTGTTTCAGCGCTTTGGCGATACCTGCATAGAATCCTTTTGTAAATAAGCCCGCCGCCGGTCCAACCGGCTCAGTGGAATCGACCAGTATGACGTCATAGACGTTTTCACTCTTGATGATGTGCTCGAAGCCGTCCCCAATCAGCAATTTCGCCCTGGAATCCCCGTAGCTTGAAGAAATCGACGGAAGATGTTTTTTGGAGTATTCCACGACCTTGCCATCAATCTCTACTTGCATGACACTCTCAACACCTGGATGCTTTAAGACCTCTCTAATTGTACCGCCATCTCCTCCTCCAACAACCAGCACTTTTTTTGGAGAGGGGTGGGTGTTCAATGGGACATGCACAATCATCTCATGGTAGACGAATTCATCTTTTTCTGACGTCATCACCATTCCATCAAGTAAAAGCATGTTACCGAACTCTTCTGTTTCCAGCATGTCCAGCTGCTGAAAATCCGTTTGCTCACTCTCAAGCGTCCGGCGCACTTTTCCTGTAATTCCAAAAGACTTCGTTTGTTTCTCTGTAAACCATAATGACATTCTCTACAACTCCCATTTAACTAATTAACTTCAACCCGATGGCCGCGCTCAACACCATGGCCATAAAAACAATCCTTAGCACGCTCTTTGATTCTCCGTAAAATAAGATTCCGACCAATCCGGATCCCACGGTGCCGATTCCGGTCCAGATGGCGTAGGCAGTACCCATTGGAAGAGTCTGCATCGATAAACTTAAAAACGTGAAGCTGCATGCTAATCCGATAACAAAGACGAGATAAGAAAATACACTTTTTTTCTTATTAATTAAATTTAATCCTGTTACACCGATCACTTCAAAAATCCCGGCAACAATAAGAAAGATCCATCCCATTACGATTCGCCCCCCTGTTCCTGGCTATTTCCTGTCACAAGCTTCAGCCCGACAACCCCAATTAGAAGGACAAGGATCAAAAGCACTTTTGCCATTTGAAACGGCACATCAAAGAAAACCATTTCTGCAATGACAGTACCGGTTGTTCCAAGTCCGGCAAATACAGCGTAGGCAGTCCCTACCGGAAGGGACATTTGAGTCGCCTTAATCAAAAATCCGAATGACAGTACAATTGCTGCAATCGTTGCAGTCCATGTAAGAACATCTGATGAATGTTTTAATCCGATGACCCAGCCTACTTCAAAAAGAGAACCGAGTAAAACAAATGTCCATGCTTTATTCATAATTACCCTCCTTTATACTTATCCCTCGCCAGAATACTTCCAGCGAATGCTCCAACCGTTTTTCAAGTCGATCGGAGCCTCCATACAACAGTTCAACCAGCAGCCCGTCCATTATCGTCAAAAAAGTAACGCAAGCCTTCTCCGCTGTTATCTCATCTTGAAGGCGTCCATATTTTTCAAACAGCTTATAAAAGAGGAACTCCAATCCAGTAATATATTTCTCGGTGCCCTCTTTAACTTGCCCTTCAAGCTCAACAGGCGGAAAAAAAGATGTTCTCAAAAAGAACTTCATATTCGAGTTTTCCCCATAGCGATTGAGATAACTAAAAAGGAACTGATTCAGCATGCACCTGATGGATGTTCTGCTGCCGCGCAAATACTTCTCGATAAAATCCAATTCTTTTTGGACTGAATTGTAAAATGTTTGGATGAAAAGATCTTCCTTGCTTTTGAAATGCGAATAGATAGATTGTTTTTTAATGCCCGCTTTTTCTGCTATAGCAGCGAGAGAAGCTCCTTGATACCCATGAAGGGCAAATTGCTTTAGGGCAATTTCTTTTAATTGTTCAGACTTCACTCACACCACTCCCTTACGAACGTTCGTAAGTTTATTTTAGTCAGTTTATTCATAAATGTCAAAGGTAGGCATTCTCTCCTCGCTAAAGGTAAAAACAAAGGCGTTAATGAACGTTTCGTTTTACACGCTTACAGAGAACACATTTGGCCGGTGATAAATTTGACAGTTTGACGATTCATTTGACATGCTGAATAGTAAGAAAAGGGAAAATAGAAAAAGAAATGATTGGGGGTTGAAGGATGAAAGACAATCAAGTGAGGATGAATGGGATGTTCGTATTTCAGAAATATTTGTGGTATTTCTTTAGCGTTTGGTTTTTCATCGGGCTGATTCTAGTCGGCTTTTCGATTTTACCGCCCTGGCTTGAATGGGCAAATACGGTCTTCTTATTTGCTTCTGGTTTGTACGCCTCCTGCTATTTATGGAACGTGCTGCCAAAGGGACGGTTCATTATTCCGTTTATTTTCTTTGGATCCATAGCCATTGAATCACTGGGTACTCATACCGGTCTTATATTCGGTGAATACACGTATGAGGCGGATTTTGGACTGATGTTTTTGGGTGTCCCCATTACGATGGGCCCCGCGTGGCTGTCAGTCATTGGTGCCAGTCTGGCATTTTCTAAATTATTCTCGTTTCCTCACCGGACCATTATACTGGTTCCACTTTTCGCGGTATGGCTGGACTTAGCCATCGATCCGGTCGCTGCCAACGTTAAGTCATATTGGATTTGGGCTGAAGATGGTTTGTATTATGATATCCCCTCCCAAAATTTCCTGGGATGGTATCTGACTGCCCTTTTATTTGCAGCTGTCATATCAAGGTTTGAGCAAAAAGCTACAATCGTGGAATTAGAGAGAAACAATCAATACCTGTTCCTAATGCTGCATATCCTATTTAGTTTTACAGCGTTTATTTCCGGACTGTACGGCGTTTTGGCTGTTGGCTTATCGTCAAGCATATGCTATCTATTCTTAAGAAAACCTCACTTAAGCTTACGGCGGTAAAACTCCCCGCTTCCGTTGAGACTGATTTTATTGATGAAGCTTGCTCATCCAATCATTCAAATCTTTTAACAGCAAAAAAACAGCAGGTGTAAAATTTACCCTGCTGCCCTTTTTTATTTATTCTGCACAAGAAAATAGAGAAACCAGACAGCATGATTCTGCTCATCTAAAGCGGCCCGTTTGAATGCTTCTTTAATATATGGAGTGCTGCCGCTGTCTGAGATTGTGAGGTAAAAGTCGACTGTTTCCTGTTCATCTTTAATCCCAGCGGTCAGTCCTGAAACGTAATCTGCCGGGCATTCTTCCGTCTGTTTCGGACTGTACGGCTGTCCTGTCAGACTTTGATAAATGCCTGCAAAGGTCTGATAGTGTTTTGCCTCATCCTGCCTGATTTCCTGAATCGTCTTTTTCTCTTCAGGTGATTTTGCCTGGATGGCAAGCTTCTCATAGCACTGGATGGCATTGTATTCTCCTTCAAGCGCTTTAGCGATATTTTTGATTTCATCTTGATTCTGCCTGTAATAATCGTAGTAATACATAACTCCCTCTCCCCCTTAGAAGGTCACTGTTCATAATATATTTTTCATATGGGGGATTATGCCTGTCAAAGATCGTTCGGCACTTTGTAGAGGTAGATGCCGATGATGGCCGCCCAGAGGGAGAGTGAAAAATAATCATCAAGCTTCAATGTCCCAAAGTAAAATTTGGCCTCTTTTAAAAAATCAGCCGGGTCTAAACCCTGCAGCAGATCCAGTCCAATGGCCATTCCGAATAAACCGCAGAAACTGATCACGCCAAACATGATTTTTTTAACCACTTTTGCCACCTGCCGCCTGGCGCTTTGCAAGGAAGTCCTTTATCAAAAGAGAGGCAAGCAGGAAGACCGGAAATCCAATCTGAAACGGGAGATGAAGGTAATAAGGCACGACCCTGATTCCCTCCTCTATATGCTCAATATAATCTGGCGCAATCAGCACGGAAAGGAGGATGACGAAAATCCCGAATGTCAGCGATATTTGCTTCATCGTGAGTGAGGGCATCGTCTCCTCGGCAATTCTCGTTGCTCCGTAAAAGAAGATATATACCTTCATGAAGCCTGTGACGATCATCAGGATGACGACGAACGAATCCAGTCTCTCAATGAAATCGGAAATGCTGACAAGCGATACGGATGTAAGAATCGGAAACATCGATCTTTCAACCATCTCAGGCCCAAGAATGGCTACATGCAGAAACGCTGTCGTAGTTAAAACGAATGTCACAAGGAGAAGGGATACAAACGTCATTTTGACCGCCTTCTGTTTTTTGTCGAGAAGCGGATAAATCATTAAGAAAACAACCATTTCTCCGTACGGAAATGTTAAAACAGTCGGAAACGCTGCATGCCAGACAGGCATCCATCCGTTTCCTAGCACAGGCTTTACATACTCAAGGTGCACTAGGTTTGAAAGAACTTCAAAAAGAATAATCACAACAAACGGCGCCCAAATGAGGACGAACAAAATGATGTTGAGTTTGGCCACTACTTGAAACGACTTTAAGGAGAAGTAGATCACGCACAGGATCATAAAACTATTGATCACAATCATGGATGTATCATTATAAGCGGAAATGATCAGGAGCTCCCCGAAATCTCTGAGAACCCTTGCAGATATGTACAGAAAATAAATCATATAGGCAAAACTGAAAATCATGCCCGCATATTTCCCAAAGCCCTTTTTCAGCTGGTTTGACAAGGTCAGTTCGGGATTTTTTTTCATAAGGACCAGGTAAAGGACAATGACCGGTATGGACAAAGTGAAGCCAAGAAGAATAGCAATCCACGCATCCTGTTTGGCTCCCTTCGCAGCATCAAGCAAGATGGCGCTTCCGATTTCAAATATAAAAATAGTAACGAGCAGCTGATTGGCTGTAATCGAAGGCCTTTGCATAGTATCGATCCTTTAGTTTGAATTTGTGATGTTGCCTGTACGCTTAATTTCCGCTTCTGCTTTCACACGGACTTCCGCCCCGGAGAAAAGTTCTGACCAGGAATGCTTTACAAGCTTCCATTGATCCGGTTTGCTTCTGTATAGCACATCGTTGAACCCGTATATGTCTGTCTCCTGTTCCTGAGCCTCTTTTACCGCAGCCTCAATTTCTTCCTTCAATTTTTTCTCAAATTCTTTTTCATAGCCTGATATGATTTGTTTTTTAGTCATATCCTTATTCGGGCATCCCAGACCGTCAATCTCTCCCTCGGCTTTGATGGAGATGTTCAGTTTTGCCTTCCCTTTTTCAACCGCTGTTTCTTTCTTCGTTTTTGCATAGATGATTTTAATGGCGGTTTGGTTTTCTTCATCACAAGGAAGCATCACAAACGTATGCTGAATCCGGTTCTCAAAAAACAGGACACTGCGCTTATGCTCATCTTCCAACCAGTACAGAAATTTGCCGCCGTGGTCAAAAACGGCAAGACCTGACACAAGACTCGATTTAGGTGCTGCCTGTTCCAGATTTTCTTTAGTTGACGTTTTTTCGGTATAGTGAGGAGAGATGACACCGCTGATGATCGGAAACGAAGCTTCGCTGTCTTTTTTCACGAGAAAATCTTTGATGGTGACCGTCATCGTATTTCCAAAGCCTTCTTCGTTCATTTTCAGCTTCCCCTTTATGGAATAAGCAGGAAGCTTGTTGATCATGGTCAGGGAATTCAGGATGTGGAAAGCGGATTCTTGTTTGGCGACAACAATCGGAACGTTTTCGCGGATCTCCGTTTCACGTTCAAGGATATCTAGCACCGGAAAAATCCCTCTTTCTGCAAGATCCTGTCCGACTACAACCAGGGCCATATGTGTATAAAAGGCTGTCCGGGATACTTGTCTGGCTGCATTTTCAAGTGCTTCAATAAAAGTTGGACCGACACCTGTGTAGTTAACAATCGGAATTGAAGTCGTTCCGCTTGTCGCACCGGTTATGGAAATGATTTCGCTTGGATCTGCGATCTGCATCGTCACCTGATACCCGGTATCCTCGTGAACATCCACTCCCAAAGAAAGAATCAGGGCCAGCTCATTCAGTTCCCGCTGAGTTCCGCAGCTTGTCAGCAGCAACAGACAGCAGAACAGGATCATCACCTTTTTCATAGAACATTCTTCCCGACTTTTTTTGATGATTGGTAGGTAAAATACGGCTTATCTAGTGATTTCAAGCTCATCAAATGCCCAAAGAGGACCATCATGGCAAGAAGCAGGCCGTAGAATCCGAGAAAATAAGAAACAAACATAAAGATAAAACGCAGCAGCCTTGCGGTAGTAGCCAGGCTGTAATTTGGCGTTGTAAAGCTTGAAATGGCCGTAATCGATACAACAATGACAACCGCAGTCGACACAAGACCCGCTTCAACAGCTGTCTGGCCGATGACAAGCGCGCCGACAATTGATACCGCCTGGCCGATGGCCCTTGGCATCCGGATTCCTGCCTCCCGCAAAATCTCAAAGGTGGTTTCCATGAAGAGCGCTTCAATCAAAGATGGAAATGGAATTCCCTCTCTCTGTGCATAAAGGCTGAGCAGCAGGCTGTTTGGAATCAGGGCCTGATGGTGGGTAACGAGACCAATATAAATAGACGGTGCAAACAGGGACAGGAAAAATGCGAAGTAGCGAAGGCCCTGCATGATTTTGTCGATGTTGAACTGCTGAAAATAATCTTCTGTCGTTTGGAAAAAGCTTCTGAATTCGACTGGACAGTATAAAACAAACGGCGTCCCGTCAACGAATATTGCAATTCTCCCCTCCATAAGATTTGTGACTATTTCATCCGGCCTCTCTGTGTGGCTGATGACAGGAAAGGGAGTAATCTGCTTGTTCTGAATCATCTTTTCAATATACGCAGACTCAATAATAATATTGGGATCTTTCGTCTCCAGTTTTTCTTTTAGAGACTTCAACGCTTTTTGATCCACTTTATCCTTTAAATACATCAGCTCCACATTCGTATGGGAGTACTTCCCTTCTTCAAGCTTTTCAAGGGACAGCTCTGCACTTTTAAGCCGTTTTCTGATTAAGGACGTATTCACCCGAATCTCTTCTATAAAACTGTCTTTCGGCCCCCGGATAACCGTTTGGGAGGTAGGTTCGGAGATTTCCCGCTTATCCCCTCCTGCAGTTGCCGCCGTTAAACCGAGTGCAATTTGATCAAACAGCAGGACTGTGTTTCCGCTCAGAAGCTCCTGCATGATGTTCTCCCACTTCGTTTCGATATTGATGGAATCAATGGCAAGAATCGACTCCTTCAGTTCTTTCACAAATTCAGCCGATGCGTACTTTTGTTTCGCAGCAAGCGAATCAATCAGCGGCTTCAGCATAAATTCATAAACTTTAAGATCATCGGAAATGCCCTCGATCCTGAGCATGACCCCGCTGATGCCGGAATGCTGGAACGATTGAATTCTGTGAATGATCAAGTCAGCGTTGATTTTGGCAAATGACTCGATATAATCCATATTTTCTTTTAAAACGCTCGAAATGGACCCTTCTTTTATGGTCATGTAACCACCGCATTTTTTTTCGTTAGTATGTGTTTTTTCGACTAAGTTATGTATGTATATCCTGTTTTTAACAATTAAGAGAACTTTAAGGTTTTCATAACGGGAGAGAAAGCTTGGAGTGCTAGACTGTATGAAAATGGATGAGGAGCTGGAACTCTTGAAGAATTTTTTGTGGTGGGTATCGACTGCAGCTTGTCTGCTGCTGCTTTCAAGACATGTTGGATTGTCATTTGTAAACGAATATTACTGGTGGGTTGCCTCCGTCTTTTTAGCGGCACTTCTTGGACAGTTCCTTTTGTGGGCAGCTGAAAAAAGAAAAACGCCTGCTAAATAATTTTTCTTAACAAACACCCGGTAATGCATTATGGTAATGAGAGAAAGAAAGGGGGACATGCGTTGTTTCAGAACTGCAAAATATTATTGGTGGACGATGAAGAAGCGATACTAAAGCTCGTCCGGACCGTTATGCAAAAAGAAGGATTTTCACATATAGATGAATGCCTGTCAGGCGCAGCTGCCCTTCAGGCCGTTGAAACAAAAGAATATGATTTGATTGTGCTTGATATCATGCTGCCTGATATCAGCGGATTTGATTTATGCCCGCTCATCAAACAGAAAACGAACACGCCGATTGTGTTCCTGAGCGCAAAGAGCAGTGACCTTGATAAACTTTCCGGCTTCGCCTACGGCGCAGATGATTACATTACAAAACCGTTCAATCCTCTTGAGGTTGCAGCCCGCGCTAAAGCTCTTTTAAAACGGACGATGCCGCAGACCGCAAAGAAAACGGCTATTGAGGAAATCTATGAATATGACCGCTTCACCGTCAATGTGTCATCCGCAGAACTGTTCGTTGACCAAAAGCCTGTTGACTGTTCCGCCCAGCTTTTTCAGCTGCTGATCTTTTTCTGCAAGCACCCCAACCGGGTTTTTACAAAGCATCAGCTCTATGAAAATGTCTGGAACGAGCATTATATGGTCGATGACAATACCGTCATGGTGCATATTCGCAAGCTCCGTGAGAAAATCGAAAAAAATCCAAGCCAGCCCTCCTACATAAAAACAATTCGGGGACTTGGCTATAAATTTGTTGATGATGGGCGAAGACAATGAATTTAAAAGGAAAGCTGACCCGTTTTTTTATTTTTCATATGATTGTCTGGTTTCTTATGTTTATGACCCTTGTCGGAATTTCATTGGCCGTTTTGATCACGCAGGATTTTAAAAACATGCTTGAAAAAGATGTAAAACGGATGGACCCCCTGTACATCGGGGATATCTTTGAAACTTCAGAAAATGACATTGCTCTTGACGACTCTGCCAAAAACGCCATTAAAAATCAGAACGGCTGGCTGCAGGTCATCAATGAAAAAGGCAAGGTTGTTTACTCGTATTTAACACCCGAGAACGTGCCGGCATCTTATTCTTTGAAGAACTTCTTTGATGACATTGACAAAGCATTTCATTATGACCAGACCTACTGGGTGCTTAACCAAGAGAAAGAATCGTATATTGTTCTTTACGGCAAACACTCCGCAAATGCACACCTGATGACAAAGCTTGTGGAAGGCGGCATCCCTGCAGATGGAAAACCTGATCTCGCAGAAGAAGTGCGCACCCTGTTTTCAAGCAAAAAAGCATGGCTCGCCGTCTATGATTCACAGTCCAATCTGATTTATTCCTATAATGACAAAGGCAATAAGCTTCCCCGCTATTTCGAAGTGATGGCTTACAAAAAAGAACCGTGGAACCACAAGACGTCCTATTCAACCTATGCCGATCCTTCAACCGGATTTAAATACATTATCGGTTCGCCGAATAAAGAATATTTCCCGGATGAGCAGTATGACAATTCTCTTATGACTTCACTTCTGAAGTGGATGGTTGTCTTTATTCTTATTACGGCTGTTTTGTTTTTCCTGATTTCATTCTGGTATTCCAATAAACTGGGCAAACCGCTGCTTCATATCATTCTCTGGCTTGAAAACCTGGCGACCGGCAAATACGCCGAGCCGCTGACCAAACAGGGTATCCGGGCAAGCTCCAAGCAAAACGGAAAGCTGAGGAAATCATTTAAAATCTATCATGATATTATTTACTCACTGAACGTCCTGACCTCTAATCTCATACAGAAAGACAAAGACAGAGCGATGATGGATGAAAAGAGAGAAGACTGGATTACCGGCCTTTCACATGATTTAAAAACACCGCTGAGCTCGCTCTACGGATATGCGTATATGCTGGAATCACAGCAATATGACTGGTCAAAAGAGGAAGTCCGGGAGTTTGCCGGCATTATGAAAGACAAAGCAAGCTACATGACATCCCTGATCGAAGATTTTAATCTGACGTACAGACTGAAAAACAATGCCCTGCCTCTTGAAATTGAAGAAGAAGAGATGAACGAGACAATCAGAAGATCCATCGTTCACTTCCTGAACGATCCGCTGTATCAGGACCGTGAAATCGACTTTAAGTCCTCGGAAGAAGAAATCTTCTACCCGATCGACAAGCGGTGGTTCCACCGAATCATTGAAAACCTGACCGCAAATGCCTTTAAACACAACCCTCCTTCAACAGAAGTGGAAATCTCCCTGAAAAAAGGAGACGATTCCTTCTCCATCTTGATAAAAGATACAGGAGTCGGGATGGATGAGGCCACCCGGAACAATTTGTTTGACCGCTATTTCAGGGGAACCAACACAGAAGAATCCACCAAAGGCACAGGCCTCGGCCTTGCCATTGCCAAACAGCTCGTCCACGCACACAACGGCACAATCAGCGTTTGGAGCGAAACTGGCAAAGGGACTGTGATTCATCTTGAATTTCCGCTGTCTCCTGATAAGAAAAAAGAGGAGCAGGATTGGTAGGTTGGAACACGCTGTTTTTTAACGGCGTGTTTTTTTTTCGAATGAAAATTTACTTCTCCTGTCCTTTTGCTGTAAGCTGAAAACAGGAACTCATTAAGGAGGAAACCGTATGGCAGAGACAGTGAATAAGAAGTTGTCGCAAGAAGAAGAAAGGACGCTGCTTGACGTTCTTACTGAACGTTTTGAGAAAAACATGAACAGGCATCCCGGTCTGGAGTGGGCAGCCGTTCAGGCAAAGCTGACTGCAAACCCTGAAAAAATGTGGTCGCTGCATGAAATGGAACGAACAGGCGGAGAGCCCGATGTGATTGGGTTTGATGATAGTGAGTTCCACTTCTGTGACTGCTCAGCTGAAAGTCCAACAGGCCGAAGAAGTCTGTGTTATGACCGCAAAGCACTTGATTCACGCAAAAAGAACAAACCTGAAAACAGCATCATGGACCTTGCAGCTTCGATGGGCATAGAAGTATTAAACGAAGAGCAGTACCGCACATTGCAGGAACTGGGCCCATTCGACCGGAAAACATCAAGCTGGATCCAGACACCGCCTGCTATTCGCGATCTCGGCGGTGCCTTATTCTGCGATTACCGCTACGGTCACGTATTCTTGTACCATAATGGGGCAGATTCCTACTATGCTGCGAGAGGATTTCGCGGCTTGCTGAAGGTTTGAGATGATAGAACACTTGATCAAGGCCATCTTTTGTGAAGATGGTCTTTTTTTGCGTTTGGCTTTTTAAAATGGTGAGGTTCGTTTACGAGTTTTGGAGCAGTTTTTGGATTGGAATGCGGGGAGTAAGTGTTCTATTCCGGGCTTTAGAGCATTTTCAAAGGGGGAGTAGTGAGAGTAAGTGTTCTATCCCGAGCTTTGGAGCACTTTCCGGTGTGAAGTGGTGGGAGTAAATGTTCTTATCCGAGCTTTGGAGCACTTTTCGGTGTGAAGTGGTGGGAGTAAATGTTCTTATCCGAGCTTTGGAGCATTTTTCAATGTGGAGTGTGGGGAGTAAATGTTCTTATCCGAGCTTTGGAGCATTTTTCAATGTGGAGTGTGGGGAGTAAGTGTTCTTATCCGAGCTTTGGAGAATTTTTCAATGTGGAGTGTGGGGAGTAAATGTTCTTTTCTTATCCTTCCAAATCGTTTTACGGTTTTACAGGGTACGATTCAAATTTTTGCTTACCCTCCCAGATCGTTTTATGGTTCCGCAGGGTACGATTCAACCCCTTGCTTACCCTCCCAGATCGTTTTATGGTTCCGCAGGGTACGATTCAACCCCTTGCTTACCCTCTCAGATCGTTTTACAGTTTCGCAGGGTACGATTCAACCCCTTGCTTGCCCTCCCAGATCGTTTTACGGTTTCCCAGGGTACGATTCAACCCCTTGCTTACCCTCCCAGATCGTTTTACGGTTTCGCAGGGTACGATTCATGCCCTTGCTTACCCTCCCATATCGTTTTACAGTTTCGCAGAGTACGATTTATGCCCTTGCTTACCCTCCCATATCGTTTTACAGTTTCGCAGGGTACGATTCATGCCCTTGCTTACCCTCCCATATCGTTTTACAATTTCGCAGGGTACGATTCATGCCCTTGCTTACCCTCCCAGATCGTTTTACAGTTTCGCAGGGTACGATTGCTCTGTATAATTGTTATTCCCCGCGCATTTCCCACAAAAAAGAGCACAAATCCTCTGCGATTTGCACTCCAATTTTTCTATATGAGTCTAACAAGCTACTGATATAAAAGGGCCGTAATTTCAGTCATCTTGCCATCCTCTGCCATGGACTGAGCGGATTCGTTTTCGCTTGTGACATAAAACGGATCGGCTCCGGCATTAAGCAAAAGCTCTACCATAGCTGCGTCTTCATAATAGACCGCCATGGTCAGCGGTGTTTGTCCGTAGCCGTCTTCCTGATGGATGTCTGCACCTTTCTCAATCAGAAGGTTTGCGAGATCAATGTTCCCAAGTGAGATGATATCTACAGTGGCAATATCCCCTTCATCTGACATCAAGTCCGGATCGGCTCCATTTTCAAGAAGCAGGGCAATCATTTCATCATAGTTTTCAAACTCTTCTTCATACTCACCTTCTAAGCTTCCAATTAAAGCATACATGAGAGCCGTCCTTCCAACCTCATCCTGAGTGTTAAGGTCTTCTCCTTCTTCAATCAATTCCTTAGCCCGTGCAAGATCATTCTCATACGCAGCTGCCATCAGCTCAGTCGTCCCCTCGCTGTCAAGAACGAAGTCGCTGAAAAGACTCGTTGTGGAAAGAAAACTGAATAGCATTGCCCCGCCGGCTCCAAGAATGAGGACAAGAGCAAAAGCACCAGCCAGGCCCGCTTTAAAAAGAGCGGACGTTTTAAACGATACAGCAGGATTTGTTCCGCCAAAAACTTGATTGAGACGGAAAATTCTCTTTGGCAGAGCTGGATGTGTTGAAATTTTTTCACTGAACCAGACGAAGAAATGTTTCTCCCTGCTGCTGTCTTCCAAATACGCTTCTTCATTCACATGTTTGAATAGCTCAGGTCCCGCGGCAAGAAACGTCAGTGCCCGTTTTGAAGCGCCAAGATCTTCTGTACAAGCATGTGCCATCGCATCACATGTATATTCGCAGGCTCTTGAATAGGCACTTCCGAGAAACGGAACCCAATTTCCAAATAACACAAGGAAATTTTTTATAACATGATTTCTTTTAATATGGGCAAGCTCATGCGCAATGACAAAATCAAGCTCTTTTTGTCCGCCCTTTACATGCAAATCGGCTATTCCAGAGTAGAGAGTCACCATGTTTTTACCGAAAAAACGGGTAGCAAATGCATTCAGCATACCGTCTGACTGCACAATAAAAACATCCGGCAGCTTTTTCACCTGCATAACCTCAGCGATTTCCTTCACCCTTGCATGGATGTCAGGAAACTGCTTTTCTGTAACCTTTACACCGTTCCCCCGAATGATGCCTGTATTGATCCAGTGGGCAATCAGAGGAATAAGGATAAAAGGAAGCAGAATCAGGAGTCCTACACCTGTGAAAATAAACAATAAGTACATTGGGATTGTAACTAAAAGCAGCAAAATAAAATAAATTTCTTCTTTTCTATGAACGTAGACTGACATGTCTTCCTCCGTTATCTGTGTGTTATGGACTATCCTATTTTACCTAGATTTCAATAATTTGGGAAGATGTTTTTGGAGCCAGTCCAAAATAAAAAGCACTTCTCCTATTAGAAGAAATGCTTTGGCGACTATATGCCTGTCCCTATGGAATCAAAACCGTATCAATGACATGAATAACCCCGTTAGAAGCCTCAATATCCGGTTTTACAACAGTGGAGTTGTTCACCTTCACAGGATCAAGAGTAATTGTCACTTCTTTTCCTGCAAGAGTTTTCGCTTTCATGCCGTCTTTCAGATCACTTGAAAGGACTTTACCGGAGAGAACATGATAAAGGAGAATATCTTTTAGATCTTCTCTGTTCAATAACTCCTCCGCCGTAATGTTCAAATCCTTCAGAAGCTTTTCGAATGCCTGATCGGTAGGGGCAAACACAGTGTATGGTCCTGCTTCCTTAAGTGTGCTGACCAAACCCGCTTTCTCAAGGGCTGCCGCAAGTATTTTAAAATCTCCTGCCGCTGCCGCTGTATCAACGATATCCTTCTCGCCGCCGCCTTTTTCAGCTGCAAAGGCGCCTGTTGTAAACGAAAGAGCCATTGTGAGAATCAAAACCATCCCGAACCACTTCTTTTTCATAGCCATTCCTCCTTTTAATAAATACATTTGCCAGCATGCGTATGTAAATGCCGCCATGAGTATTATTTTTCGCGCCGGGAATTTTATACAAAAAATGGAACAAAAAAAAGAAGACGGAATTCGTCCTCTTTTTTATGCATACATCTGCTCTTCTTCTTTTCTGAAGAAGCCTTTCATCGCGTGAAACACATCGGCTTTTTGCTTGAGGATATAGTGGCGGAAACGTTCATCAGAGATATTTTTATAAGCGGACATGAGAGTAGAGTGGCGGTTATACTGATTGACTTCCCCGTAGCCGAACATATTGGAAACCTTCATCAGCTCGCCTACAAGCTTTACGCAGCGTGCGTTGTCGGAAGTCAGATTATCACCGTCTGAAAAGTGGAAAGGGTAAATATTGAAGCGGCTTGGCTGATACTTCTCTTCAATGATTTCAAGTGCTTTCCGGTAGGCAGATGAACAAATGGTTCCTCCGCTTTCCCCTTTAGAAAAGAAATCATCCTCTGAAACAACCTTCGCTTCTGTATGATGGGCGATGAATTCAATGTCCACCTTCTCATACTTCGAGCGGAGAAATCTTGTCATCCAGAAGAAAAAGCTCCTGGCCATATACTTCTCCCAGATTCCCATCGAGCCGCTTGTATCCATCATCGCGATGACAACAGCACGGGATTCGGGCTTTGATACTTCATTCCACGTTTTAAACTTCAGATCCTCCGGGTAAATCGGATGAAACTTCGGTGCGCCGGACATCGCATTCCGTTTATACGCAGAAAGCATGGTTCGTTTCTTATCGATATTCCCCATCAGCCCTGTTCTTCGAATATCATTGAACTCGATATTTTCTACAATAATCTGATCCATTTCTTTTCTCTTCAAATTAGGCAGTGCAAGTTCGCTGAAAAGAGCTTCTTCAAGCTCCAGCATGCTGACCTCTGCTTCGTAGTAATCTTCGCCCGCCTGGTCTCCTGCGCCCTGGCCTTTGCCCGGACCGTTTGCGTTTTGCGGGGAACCGTCGCGTGCAACAACATCCCCGACCTTGCTTTCCCCGTCCCCCTGGCCGACATGTTTGTTTTTATCATAATTGTATCTGATTTTATATTCATCCAGTGACCTGATCGGAATTTTCACTACATCTTTGCCGTTTGACATCACGATATTTTCTTCTGTAATCAAGTCAGGCAAATTGCTCTTAATCGCTTCCTGAACCTTCTCCTGGTGACGTTTCTGATCATCATGGCCTTTGCGGTGGAGGGACCAATCTTCATTCGAAATGACAAAGTTGCGCCCATTTCCTATACTCATCTTCTACTCTCCCCCTCCAAAAATTATTTTGGAATGATTCTTCACCAAACTGCACCTATATACATACAATAGCTTTGGGTCGATTTCCGGTGTTGTTTAGATTACTCTATCCTATGCTGAAAAAAGAGATAATTGACAAATAATTTAGAAAATTAGGCTTGGTCCCGTTAAAAATAGACAAGTCTCATGATGCATAATTATTTACATGCACCTTGTCACTATTCAGAACGATCGCCGGCTTCAGGGATTCCGCCTGTATCTTCTTGCATATTTTTGTAAACTTATCGGAATGAGCGAGATAAAAGACAGAAAAAAACTCTCTGGCACAAATGTGTCAGAGAGTTTTATTTGTCTTCTTTGTGCTGAACCGGATCAGGCCTTTTGCCTTCCTTCTCAAGTTCTTTGTTTGTTTTCATATGTTCCATAATTTTGGAGTGCTCGATCAGATCCTTCATGTCGCGCACCATTGTGCCGTTTTCTGTTTCCGTCTCAGTCTTCTTTGTCATGAAAACCACCTCCGATGCTTCTAGTTTTCCCGCCAGAGGAAAAGTTGAAACATAATGGCGGCATCCTCTTTTCTCTTTTTTAAAGATGAAAAGCCGGGCTCCCATGCCCGGCTTTTCCCGTTATCGGTTTAAGAGACTTCCTACATACCGCAGCAGATCATTTGCAGACGTAGAATTGTAGCCATGCTCATCAATCAGTCTCTTAACGACTTCATTGATTTTCTTCAGCTGCTGCTCATCCGGCGTTTTCGAAGATGTTGTAATTTTAACTACATCCTTCAGATCGGCAAACAGCTTTTTCTGGATCGCTTCACGGAGGCGTTCATGCGAATTGTAATCAAATCGTTTTCCTTTGCGGGCGTAAGCTGAAATCCGGATAAGAATCTCTTCACGGAACGCCTTTTTCGCATTTTCGGAAATGCCGATCTGTTCTTCAATTGAGCGCATGAGCTTGTCGTCCGGATTCATTTCCTCGCCAGTAAGCGGATCGCGGATCTTATTTTTGTTGCAGTAAGCTTCCACGTTGTCGAGGTAATTATCCATCAATGTTTTTGCAGACTCTTCGTACGAGTAGACGAACGCTTTTTGGACTTCTTTTTTCGCAAGATCATCATACTCTTTTCTCGCAACAGAGATGAAGTTCAAGTACCGCTCGCGGTCTTCATTCGAAATCGATGCGTGCTGATCCAGCCCCTCTTTAAGCGATCTCAGGACATCGAGCGCATTAATCGACGGGATTTCCTTGCGGATAATGGTAGAGGAAATGCGGTTGATGACATACCGCGGATCAATTCCGCTCATCCCTTCATCCACATGCTCCTTCTGCAGCTCTTCCACATCGACCGTGTTGTAGCCTTCTACATTCTCGCCGTCATACAGGCGCATTTTCTTCACAAGATCGATGTCGCCGCGCTTTGGATCTTTCAATCTTGTTAATATGGTAAACATCGCAGCTACCCGCATCGTATGCGGTGCAATATGAACATTTGAAACATCGCTTTCCATAATCATTTTTTCATAGATTCGCTCTTCTTCAGAAACCCTCAGGTTATATGGCACAGGCATGACGATAATCCGTGAATGCAGCGCCTCATTCTTCTTGTTTGAAATGAAGGAGCGATACTCTGTTTCATTCGTATGGGCAACAATCAGCTCATCGGCCGAAATCAAGGCAAATCTTCCCGCTTTGAAATTGCCTTCCTGTGTCAGAGAAAGCAGATGCCAGAGGAACTTCTCGTCACACTTCAGCATCTCCTGAAATTCCATCATTCCGCGGTTAGCTTTGTTCAGCTCCCCGTCAAAACGGTACGCGCGCGGATCAGACTCTGACCCGAATTCCGCAATCGTCGAAAAGTCAATGCTTCCTGTTAAATCAGCAATGTCCTGGGATTTTGGATCAGACGGGCTGAACGTTCCAATTCCAGTCCGTTTATCTTCCGAGAAAAAGATCCGCTCAATCATCACATCTTCAATCCGTCCGCCGTACTCCTGCTCAAGCCTCATCAGGTTCAAAGGCGAAAGATTACCTTCGATCCGGATGCCGTATTCGTCAAAGAAGTCTTCTCTCAGATGATGGGGAATTAAATGCAGAGGATCCTCGTGCATCGGGCAGCCTTTAATGGCATAAACAGCACCGCGGTCAGTAAGGGAATACGATTCAAGACCTCTCTTCAGCATCGTCACAAGCGTGGACTTACCGCCGCTGACCGGCCCCATCAGCAGCAAAATCCGCTTGCGGACATCCAGCCGTTTGGCAGCAGGATGGAAGTACTCCTCCACAAGGCGTTCAAGAGAATCTTCAAGCCCAAACAGTTTATGATCAAAGAACTTATAGCGCTTTGACCCGTTTTCTTCCTCTATACCGGCATCTTTGATCATATTGTAAACTCGTGAATGAGCCGATTGTGCAACCCATGGTTTCTCTTTCAGCATCTCTAAATACTCAACGAAGGTTCCTTCCCACTTCAGTCGCTGTTCATCTTCTCTGTACTTTTCAATTTTTTTTAAGATATCCATAAGGACCTCCTCCATCATTGGTGATACTTGAGCGCGATTAATACACTTTATGCGAGGATGTCCTTTAACATTCTTGTTTAATTTAGAAAAGCAGAGACGCTCGTTTAGCTCCGAAGTTCAGAAAAGGATTTAGGTGTTTCTTATCTGACTGAAAGGGTTGAACAGTTGTCTCCGCTTTTCGTAAAGATATTTCACAAAATCCCCCCATTTTTATTCACATGCCTATAGGGATAAGCTATAATGAGACTATCTATGTAAGGGTCATCATTTACATAAAAGGGAGGAATTGCCGCGATGAAAACAGCATTAGTGCTAGGGGTATGCATTACATTTTTAGTTTCTATATTTACTGCTGGGTACAATGATAAGCCTGGAGTAAAAAAATAAAAAATCGGTCATTTAGATTAATGGGTTCAAACTTCTACTAAACAAATTGCAGAGTTAGTTTGCAGCTTAAAACAGTATTATTTGTATTAAAAATGGTCAGTGGCTGATGTGCCTCTGACCATTTTTTTATGTCAATTATTCAATCATGCCCCCTTTAGTTGAGCAAGAAAAGGGAAGCAAATTCAACTACCGTTTTGGATAAAAATTTCATGTATAACTCCCGACATATTATGCTTCTTTCAACATCGAATACTTTCGATAAGCTTTATAGAAACTGCTCCAACAGAAGACTACCATAAGGGCGGGAAGTAACTTCAAAAGGGCAAATGGAGTTTCAAATAAAAATGCTTTCCAAAATAGTGAACCCTTCATACTCCAAAGACCTTCAGCTGCATATAAACCTGAATCCTTGTAAATCATATAAGAAAAAAATAATAACAGTATACCCAAAATAGATGAATAATCCATTAATCTTTTATAATAATAACGCTTTGATTGACGATCAGAAAAGATTTCATTTTGATCATCATCTTCTTTTTGCCAGTATCGAATTCCCCCAAGCCAGGGTCCATTTACATAAAACCAACCGAAATCTTCATAGACTCCTTTATAATCTCTGAATTTTTTCTTTGATAAATTTTTTTGATAATCCAGTCGCATCACATAGTTCTTGTCAGTTTTTTTGAAAGTGTATATTCCCAGGCCACTAATATTGGTACATCGATATCCTTTTTGTAATTGCTGGTTCAGCCATTGCTCTTCTTTTTCAATATCAAAAAACATCTTAAATTTCTTCATTTGATTCACTTCCTTCGTACAGGGATATAATATGCAAAAACCTGTTTAATTCCATTTTCAAAATGGCGCTTCCTTCCGCAGTTATCATATAAACTTTTCTTCGACCAGACACTCCAACAGGTTCAATCCAGCCATGCTTACTCAGGTTTTCAATCGCACCGTATAATGTACCAGCTGCTAAAATAACAGTGCCATTACTCATTTGCTCAATTTTTTGCATCACAGCATAGCCGTGAAGCGGCTCACGCAGAGCTAATAAAATATAATGCATCGTTTCAGACAATGGTAATAATTGATGTTTCATAACCTCGCTCCTATTCAGTTCAACTACACAATCTAACTTAATATCAATATAATTCAGTTCAACTGAATAGTCAACAATATTATTAAATTGAAAACTACAAAAAAGTTGATTTCCTCATAAGGAATTCAACTTTTTCACAGTTTGAGAAACAGCAAATTCTGTTATCTGCTTTTCAGGGGACATTTTTTATTACAAATTATAGAGATTTATCGGCAATAACAACGTTAAATCAAAAAAGGAGTGCCAGAATCAATGCGATTTGGCACTCCTTTTGATGTGTAATTTTTAGTTTTGCACTCGAAAACTGAACCCGTTACATTCAGGTCGTTTTTTTTAGTAAGCCAGGATAATTCTGCTGTCTCAATGCCTCATAGATCAAAATCGCAGCGGTGTTGGATAAGTTAAGGGAACGCACATTGCCGGTCATTGGCAGGCGCAGGCATTTTTCCATATTGGCTGCAATGAGATCCTTCGGCAGGCCGGTCGTTTCTTTTCCGAACACGAAGAACGTGTCTTTTTCCACGCTGCTGTAGTCAAAGGTTGTATGTGGCTGTTCGCCAAATTTCGAGATAAAGTAGAAATCCCCTTCAGGATATGCTTCAAATAGTTCGTCAAGGGAATCGTGATACACGACGGTGACGAATTCCCAGTAATCAAGTCCTGCACGCTTCAGCATTTTGTCGTCTGTTGAAAATCCAAGCGGACGGATCAAATGCAGAACGGTGTTGGTTGCCGCGCACGTGCGTGCGATGTTTCCTGTGTTAGCCGGGATCTCCGGCTGGTAGAGTACGACATGTAAAGCCACTTATTTTCACCTCATCTAAATCTGTTGCCTTTATTATACCACTTCATTATTGTTTCTTTGAGCCCGCATCATCTTCAATATGATAAAACCTGTAGGCAATGCTTGGCGTGTAGGCTGTGGAATCCTCATAATCCCAGTAGCGCATTCTGCTGTTGTACGTATTGGCATTGACCAGAGGCATGTTTGATTTATCTTTTGCCACGACAATCGTCGTATGGTCAAACCTGCCGTCGCCCTGAAAGTCATAGCAAATCACATCACCGGGCATGAGAGCTTCAGGTTTGTAGACCCTCGATGCGCGAAGCCCCGTTTTCGAATTTCCGAGGTGCATCGTAAGGGAATGCGCAACAGTCCAGCTGTAGCTCCAGTTGCTGTTTTGCATCCACCACCCGGCAGAGCGCCCGGGATAGCCGCGCATCGGTGCTCCTCCTGCCCGGAGGCACTGGGAGACATAGTTCGTGCAGTTCACATCGAAGTTTTTATACTTCGGATTGTGCGTATTCCACCATCTCTCTGCATACTGCACCGCAGCGAGCCTGTCGTACCGGAACGGAACCCGCTCATCTGACTCGTCTTCCCTGTTTTCATCTGTCTCATCTTCACGGTTCACTTCAATCTTATCATCGCTGACAATCATGCCATTTTGAAAAATGGCCATCCTGTCTTCGGTTTTTTCTTCCATATAAAACGATTCCCTGTCGTTATGAAAATATTTAAAGTGGCACTTGTACGTCACGTGCATTTCCTCAGCTGAAACATTCTCAACCTGGAGCACCTGCACATCCGCTCTGCCTTTAAGAAGCTCCACTTCCCGGTCTTTTAAGATCTGCTTTTTTCTGAGCAGCGTTTCACTGTCTTCGATCAGATGAAGATCCCTTGCACCTCTGCTGTTGACCAGCATCTCCAGTTTGCTCTTTACTGCAGCCGCAAGTTCCTTTTTCATATACGCTTCACCGCCATAAGTGTCTTTAGTAAGACTCTATGAAAACCTTCCGGGAAGTATGAACTCTACTGCTGAAGAAGCGCAATCCCTTTTTCGATTTCAGCACGCGCCTCTTCGTCCTGCTCCTGCTGAAGAGCTTTCTTCAGATCAGGAAGACTCGCTGCTTCACCGATTACACCCAGCGCCCAGGCTGCCGTTCCCCTGATGACAGGGCGGGGATCCTTTTGCATCAAGAACGTTAATTCAGGAACAGCCGTTGTATCTTTAAAATGGGCAAGAGCAATGATCGCATTGCGCTGAATCGGTTTTTTCCCGCGCCAGGAGCCTGACACATGACCGAACTTCTCTTTAAATTCGCGGTTGCTCATCGTAAGCAGCGGTTTCAGCTTCGGCTTTGCAATTTCCGGGTCCGGCTCCATTTCGGCGTGCAGATGAAAGTCCTTGCCTTTATTCTCCGGACAGACCGTCTGGCACGTATCACAGCCGTACAGGCGGTTTCCAAGCTTTTTGCGGTATCTTTCTTCAAGAAACCCTTTTGTCTGCGTTAAAAAAGCAATGCACTTGGATGAATCAAGCTGGCCGCCCTGAACAAGGGCACCTGTCGGGCATGCATCCACACAAATCGTGCAGCTGCCGCATCGGTCCTCCATCGGTGTATCAGGAGGGATGGCAATATTCGTGATGATTTCGCCAAGGTAGACATACGAACCGAATTCTGGTGTAATAATGGCGCAGTTTTTGCCGCTCCATCCGATTCCCGCTCTCTCGGCGGCCGCACGGTCAGACAATTCGCCGGTATCAACCATGGACTTGAGCTCTGCATCCGGCAGCTTTTCAAGGATATAGGCTTCAAGCTTCCTCAGCCTGTCTCTCAGCACATCATGATAATCCTGTCCCCAGGATGCACGGCAGAAAATCCCTCGTCTGTCTTCTTTCGTGCTTCTGGGAGCATCTTTCAGCTTTGAAGGATACGCAAGGGCAATCGATATAATCGATTTCGCTCCCGGCACCAGCAAACCAGGATTCGTTCTCTTTTCTATATCCGGCTCCTCAAAGCCTGACATATAGCCCTTTTGCTCGTGCACAATCAGGCGCTGCTTCAGTTCTTCAAAAACGGTAGCCTGCGAAAATCCGATTTTATCAATGCCGATGCTTTTGCTGTATGCTATTAAATCTTGTTTGAACTCGGCTGCATTCATGGTCTATCCCTCCTTTCCGTTCGATTGGTCACTTCTTCTATGGTAAAATAATGTCATTAAAATGTGGAGGATAAAATGATGGAAACTTCAATCAGTCCCGAAATCACCCGGGAGATACCCGGTTTTAAAATCGGTGTGATCTCCTATGAAAACATTGAAGTATCAGAATCGCCGCAAATGCTGAAAGGCAGAATGCGTCTGTTCCAGGAATCAATCTTCTTTGAAATGGAAGATAAAAAAGTCCAGGACCTCGAACCAATCAAGGAGTGGCGGGCCATTTTCAAAAAACTCGGCACAGATCCGGGACGCTACCGCCCTTCAAGCGAGGCGCTGTACCGCAGAATTCAAAAGCAGCAGTATCTAGAGCCGTTTCATTCCGCCGTTGACCTCAATAACTTCTTTTCGCTGCAGCATCAAATTCCGTTTGGCATTTACGATGCCGATGAACTGTCAGGTCCCGTTGAAATCAGGGTTGGGGCTGCAGGTGATTCCTATCTTGCCATCAACAGACGGGAAGTAAACATGGCCGGGAAACTTGTATCTGCGGATGAAAACGGACCGTTCGGAAGCCCGTTTGTTGACTCCAGGCGGACGGCAGTCACAGAAAATACGCGCAATGCCCTGCATCTAATCTATTTAAGGCCAGGCATGGACGTGGAGCAGGCACTCGAGATGTTATCATCTTTAACGAAAATGTTCACGCAAATTCACGGCGGGACAGGAGATTATAAAGTGATACAGTAAATCCCTCTTTTCCGGAGGGATTTTTTTGAACATGAAAAAACGCAATGCTCCGTTTTTCTGACAAACGAAACACTGCGTTGTATATGTATGGAGCGGGTGATGGGAATCGAACCCACGACATCAGCTTGGAAGGCTGAGGTTTTACCATTAAACTACACCCGCAAGAAGAAGCGATAAAAATATCTTAACAAATTCTTAACGATTCTTCAACACAAAATGAATAATTTTGTCGAAAATTGGGTCAGTCCCACACTGCGTTAAAGCAGAGCGGGACTGACCCCTTTACTTGCCTGCCGTCTGCCTGTATTCGTTCGGCGTCTGGCCTGTGTATTTTTTGAAGACTTTGCTGAAGTATTTTTCGTTCTGGTAGCCGACGCCGTATGCGACTTCATAGATTTTGAGATACGGATTTTCAAGCAGTGACTTTGCCTTCTCCATGCGGATGCCGGTTAGATAGTCCGTCAGTGTTGTCTGGTAATCCTGCTTGAATTTTCGGGAGATGTATTCCCTGCTTAAATAGAATTTGTCTGCAATTTCCTGGAGCGTAATGTCCTCCTGATAATGCTGCTGAAGATATTCTTCAATCTGCTGCATGTTGTTTTTTTCCTTCTGGTACTTCACGGTGGAAAGAATCGTGATCAGCTCTGTGAATTCCTTTGTTTTTTCTTCCTTAAATTTTGCCATAGAAAAATGTCCGTCTGAATCCCAGTAAGCTTTTCCTGAATAAAAGCCTGCCTTGTGGCTGACTTCATATTCCTTGATCCAGTTGTTTCGCAGGAGCTCAAACTGTTTTTCCCACAGCGTGATCTGTTCAAGGGAAAGATGATGCTGCTGTTCAAGCTTTGCAAATATTTTTACAAGCTGCGCTTCAGTTTGAGGGATACTGCCTGACTGCACGGCCCACTTCAGCTCGTTTGAAAAGTCAAACAGGTGAAGCAGCGGTTTGTCTCCTTTGTCCCTTGGTGCGGCAAGCGTTTTTTTCAGGCGGAGATCATGTGTAAGGAGAATCGCCTCCGCCTCACCAAAGGTTTCATTCAGCTGAAAACCGGTGCTGCCCGCTGCAGCAAGAACATTTAGCTTAAGCTTCTGTTTGACAAGCCTG
The DNA here is from genome assembly GCF_052171315.1 of Metabacillus mesotrionivorans. Taxonomy (NCBI): domain Bacteria; kingdom Bacillati; phylum Bacillota; class Bacilli; order Caryophanales; family Bacillaceae; genus Metabacillus; species Metabacillus mesotrionivorans. The sequence continues at coordinate 31,565 of NZ_JBQMFF010000016.1, forward strand.
ATGAATTCTTCCGCCGCAGCAAGCGGATTTTTCTCCTTCCATAGAAGCAGAACAAGTTCATCCTCTTTATTCACGTTTTTAAAGCAGACCCCGTCCTTCAAGTGTTCGCTGCACAGGCCGGTTATAGAGGCAGCAGCAGCTTCCCGGTCTCCTTCACAAGCCTTCAGCGAGAGAACAGCGGCCGTTTTTTGAACGCTCGAAAAATGCACGCCGTATTCTTTCTGTATTTTTTCTTCAGCATCCTGTGAGAGTTCTTTCTTCAGACAAAGCCCTGAAAAAAGCTGATCCCAATAGAGGGGCCTGACTTCATTGATGACGCGGCTCTCTTCAGCCTGGGCAGACTTTGACATCGCCTGCTCCCGCCACTCATTAACAGCCCGCTCAAGCGTCTCGTTCAGCACATCGGGCTCAATCGGCTTTAAAATATAATCGAAGCTCTTATAAGTGATCGCATGCCTCATATATTCAAAGTCATCATACCCGCTCACAACAATGGTTTTGCTTGCCGTGTTCTCGGCATGAAGCCATTTTAAAAGACTGATTCCGTCCCGCCTTGGCATTCTCATATCTGTAAAAATGATTTCAGGATTGTGTTCTTTAATGAGCGCTGCAGCCTCTTCCCCGTCTTCCGCTTCCATAATAAGATCGATCCCGTGCTTTTCCCAGTCAGCGAGCAGCATGAGCCCTTCCCTTACATGCTTTTCATCATCAACTATGATCGCTTTCACCCGTCTCACCCTCCTGCAGGACCGGAAGCCTCATCGTCACCATGAAGCCGCCGTCCTCTTTATTTTCCAGAAAAAGCTTTGCTTTGTGGTCATAATAAAGCTTCAGCCGCGAATAGACGTTTTTCAGACCTATATTTGTCCCCGGTCCCTTTTTATTCAGCGCCTCGGCTCTGAAATGCTCATGTATTTCATTCAGCCTCTGCGGCGTGACGCCAATACCGTTGTCAGTGATTATCATGACCAGTTCATCATCGTCCCTGAAGCATTTCAGCTCGATGCTCCCTATTCCATCACGGATATCAAAGCCATGCTTAAAGTAGTTTTCAATCACGGGCTGCAGAATCATCTTCGGCACAAGAATATCCTGCACATCCTCATCAACCTCCACACGCACCTGCAAATGCTCGCCAAACCGCTCTTTTTGCAGGAATAAAAAGGCATTGGTGTAGGTAATTTCTTTCCTCAGAGGAACAAGATCCTCCTCCATATTCATCCCGTATCTCATGATTTTTGACAGGTGGGTGATCAGGGAGTAGATTTGCGGGACGTTATTTTTAAGGGCAACTGTTCCGATTGACTGCAGTGCATTATAAAGGAAATGCGGGTTGATTTGAGACTGCAGCACTTTAAGTTGATTTGTCTTATTTTCGAGCTCAAGCTTGTACTCCCTCGTAATCAGCTGATTGATCCGCTCGATCATCTGCTGAAAACGGGAGCCCAGAATCCCGATTTCATCAGATCCGAAGGACTGGGAGGCGATCTTCATATTGCCTTTTTCAACCTGTTCAATATTCTGAAGCAGAATTCTGATCGGGGACGTCATTTTAAAGGAAACGAACAGAACAGCAAGCACCACAAGCGACAAACCGATCACGCCAAAGAGAATGTTGATTTTAGCCACGCTGTATGCGCTGTCATAAAGGATATGAAACGGCACCCGCTTGACCAGGATCCAGCCTCCGGATGATTCAGAAAGCCTGTCGTACATCATCACTCCGTTAAAAGAATCCTCCTGCCACTCAAACGTGCCTGATGCAGTGTCTGCATCCATCACGCTCTCAATCCACTTTTGATTGGATCCGTCCGGAATCTCGGCGTTTGAACTGTAAATCATCTTCCCCTCTGATGACAGCAGGAAAAACTCCTCTGTTTCCCGGTTGTACAGATTCCGGCTCATATCAATGATCGTATCAGGCGAAATGCCGAGAGTGATGTATCCAAGTACATCGCTTCCGGGCACATTCGTAAGCGCCCTGTGCATCATCACGATGTCCCTTCCCCTTCTTGGGCTGTCCTCATGGCTTGCGTATACGGGCTCGATATACAGGTTGTAGGGGCTGCGCTCAGCACTGTTGAAGGCCTCACTTTTTTCATCTTCAATACTCGTTGAAAAGACTACAGTCGAACGCTTAGTAGCAGAAATCACCCTGTCATCTTTGGCAAACGAAATTTTCACCTCGTTGATCGTATCTCCTGTATAGAGAATGGTCTGCATAATATTTTTCACAACACCGACATTCTGATAGTCATTTTTATCATCGGGCGCTCTGAGGTAGTTAATAAAATCCGGGTTGTTGTACAGGGAGAGTGTAAGACCGTTCAGCTCATTCAAATAGCTTTCAAGGTTTATTTTCCCCTGGTATAGCAGATTGCTGCTTTCTTTCACAACCTGGTCTTCAAGCGATTCTTTTGTATATAGGTACGTGATTAAAATGGAACTGCCGAACGGCACGATGGTCGTAATCATCAGAAGAACAATCAATTTGTTGCGGATGCTTCGTTTCAGCATGGGGTCTGACCTCCAGGGACTAGCTTATTCTTTAGTATATAGCCAGTTTTATAGGCTTGAAAGCACTTTTTAGAATCTTCCTTCAAATACCTTGGGGGGGATTACAAAAGGATGCAAAAAGAAAGCACACCCATGAGGGCATGCTTTCTCTATCAGTCTATTACTTCAAGTTATCCCATGAAGTCTGGAAGCGCTCAAGCATTGTATCATAGTCGATTTTGCCTGCAGCATATTCCTGCATGGCAGCAGCGAATTCTTTGTTCGCCCCGTCCGGCCATTTGAACCAAGTCCAAGGGATTGTTTTTTCTTCTTTAGAGTAATCAAGAATCGATGTTCCAAGATCGCCAAGACCAGCAGGCTCGATGTTATCGAATGCCGGGATGAATGCGAATTCTTCTGTGATGAAGCGTTTGCCTGTTTCAGATGAAACCATCCAGTTTAAGAATGCTTTCGCTTCTTCAAGATGCTCTGAATTTTTGTTCAGTACCCAGTTGTTCGGTACGCCGACTGGAAGGCTGTTTGCATTCTCGTCGTTGCTGATCGGAATTGGAAGGAAGCCCATGTTGATCTCAGGATTGATTTCTGTGATCATGTTTTCTGTCCAGTTACCTTGCTGCAGCATAGCTGTTTCGCCAGAAGCGAAAAGTGTAACCTGTGTATTGTAATCTGTCGTTAATGGATTGTCGTTTGCATATTTAAGCTCTGTATCAAGAACTTCTTTGAACTGCTTGAACTGCTCGTTGTCAGTGAATTTTTCTGATCCGTCATAAAGACCTGCGATAAATTTCTCCGGATCTTCCTGCTGTGCAAATGGAATGTTCAGTAAATGCTGCCCGATTACCCACCACTCGCCGTATCCAGCAGAGAATGGAGTGATCTTTTTAGCTTCAAGCTTTTTAGCAGCTTCTTTCAGTTCATCGATTGTTTTAGGAGGCTCAGTGATGCCTGCTTTTTCAAACAGGTCTTTGTTGTAAACAAAGCCGTATCCTTCAAGGTTGACAGGCATTCCGTAAAGCTTGCCGTCTGCATCTGTCATTGGCACTTTTCCGATTGGAAGAACATGCTCAACCCATGGCTCGCCAGAAAGATCAGCAAGCTTTTCTTTCCAGAGCTCAAGTTCTTTAAAACCGCCGTTGTTGAAAATATCCGGCTCTTCGCCTGAGGCAAATTTCGCTTTAAGAGCTGCGCCGTAATCAGCACCGCCGCCTACTGTTTCAAGTTTAATCTTAATGTTTGGATTCTCAGCTTCATATTCTTTGATCATTTCCTGAAGCTGGTCAGCAATTTCTACTTTAAACTGGAAGAAGTTAAGCGTTACCACTTCATCGCCTGATTTTGAATCCTTGCCTGAATCTCCGCCTGATGATTCTTTAGACGAACAGCCCGCCATAATGCCGAATACGAAAACTAATGACATACATAATAACAGAAAGCGTTTCATTGATGGATTGACCTCCTTGAATCTTTTTATTTTATATAAATTTCTGCACTCTTAATCTATCGAATGCAGAAACTTTATATCTACTTGATCGAACCTGATGCAATACCCTTAATAATGTGCTTTTGCAGGAACAGGAAGAAAATCACGACCGGGGTAATGCCAAGCACCAGCGCTGCGAGTCCCATATCCCACTGTTTCGTGTACTGGGCAAAGAATGAACTTGCCGCAAGCGGAATCGTGCGGAGCTCCGCATCCTGCAGAACAAGCAATGGAAGAAGGTAATCATTCCAGATCCAAAGCGTATTCAGAATGACTACCGTTACCGTGATCGGCTTTAGGAGAGGGAAAACAATTCTCCAGAACACTCCGAACTCGCTGCAGCCGTCAATCTTTGCTGACTCTTCAATTTCAACAGGCACTGTTTTCACAAACCCGTGATAAAGGAACAGTGAAAGCGGAACACCAAAACCGAAATACATGATAATCAGACCCGGAATGCTGTTTGTCAGACCAAGCGTGCCTCCAAGCTTCATCAGCGGAATCATCACCGTCTGGAACGGAATGACCATTGCCGCTACAAACAGAACAAACAGGATTTTGTTGAATCTGCCCGGCGTGCGGACCATTTTCCACGCAGCCATCGAGCTGATGATCACTAACCCAATATTACTGAAAACAGTGATGATAAGCGAATTCCAGAAAGCCCGCGGGAAGTTGATAACCTCCCACACTTTGGCGTAGTTAGAGAACATAAATTCCTTCGGCCATGCTGCAGCATCTATTAAAATAGCTGCAAACGGCTTAACCGAGTTTACTAGAACGAAGTAAAACGGAATCAGGAAGATCAGCGCAATTGCGATTGCTATGATCTCGAGGACAAATGTTTTGCCTGTGTACCGGTTGCCCATTACGCCTCAACCTCCCGCTTCTTCGTCATCATTACCTGTACGGTTGTAAAGATGGCAACAACCACAAAGAACAGAATCGACTTCGCCGTACCAAGACCGTAACGGTTATTCTGGAAGGCTTCCTGATAAATATTAATCGCTACAGACTGAGTCGAGTTGAACGGCCCGCCGCCTGTAAGAGAGATATTCAGATCGAAAATCTTAAACGCCATTGATATTGTAAGGAACAGACAAATTGTAAACGCCGGAAGAATCAGCGGAACAATAATCTTCGTCAAAAGCGTCCAAGCAGAAGCTCCGTCCATCTTCGCCGCCTCAAGCAGGGAAGTATCCACACCCTGAAGAGCTGCAATATAGATGACCATCATATAGCCGCTCGTCTGCCAGGCAAACACGATGACAATTCCCCAAAACGCAGTCGTCTCATCGCCAAGCCAAGGCATTTTGAAAAACTCAAGACCCGTCATATTTCCGAGTGATGCAAAACCTTTTACAAAAATGAACTGCCAGATAAATCCGAGCAATAATCCCCCGATGACGTTCGGAAGGAAAAAGACAGTCCGCAGAACATTCTTCGTTTTAAGCGCTGCATTCAGCATCAGTGCAAAAGCAAACCCAATCACATTACTGATAATAACAGCCGCAAACATAAACTTCGTCGTAAAAATGAAAGAATTAAAAAAGGCCGGATCATTCGTAAAGATCTTCAGATAGTTCTCCAAACCTACCCACTCGACAGCTGAACTGACTCCATTCCATGAAGTAAACGAATAATAAAGCCCCATTAAGAACGGCAGTATCTGGATCACAAGGAAGAACAGCAGCGCCGGACCAACAAAGGCGCCATATACAAGCAGGCTCTTCACCTTAAACTTCTTCTTAGGAACGGTCTGCATCTGAGCCTTCGTGCTCACAGGCCCCGTTTGAATTTTCGTTTCCAACCGTCTCACCACCCTTAGTTTGTAACCGCTTTCTTTTATTATAATGATAGCGCTTACTAAAAAGGGGATACTCAATTGACGAAGAAGGTGCACTATTTTGACTAGATGTGGGGAGAAAGGCTTGTCCTCTTTTTGTATGACAGTGCTAAAATCACATAAATGCTTGAGAAATGCACCAATACGAGCTCTTTTGAGCAACTGGTGCAATAAATGTATTTTAACAAAAAAAGAACCTGGTGAGCTCCAGGTTCTTTCTCATTTGCTTAATTGAGTCTAATATTCCGGGGTACAGCCATCACTATACGCTTTGTCCCCCTAATTTTTTGCTCTGCTGCAGAAGCTTGGACTCTCCCGTACGCTCCCACTCTTCCACTGTTTCATATGCCTTCTCAGGAGTGTATCCCTTCCCTACAAGCACGCCCATCAAAATAAACTCCTGAAGAATATGAACCGCATTGATCCCTCTTTGCACATCCTCCAGCCCTTCCTTCACCAAAAATTCCGTGTGCTTTACCCATTCATCCGGAGTCTTGCCATCAATAACGGTTTCTCCACCATTTTGGCCGTAACTTTCTTCGGCAGCCTCTGCATCCGCTTTCGTCTGATGAACTGTACCAAACGGATGGTTCGGAGGAGCATAGATCGAGTAAAGTTTCAGCGGAGATTTGCCTGTATTAGTGACATTGTGCCACGTTCCTGCCGGTATGAAGATCGCCGAATCATCATAGACGTTTCTCATGAAAGGCAATTGGTCCTTGCTCTTGCCCATTTGAACAATCCCCTGCCCCTCTTCAACCCGCAGGAACTGATCAACATCAGGATGCATTTCCAACCCGATATCTTCACCCGGATTGAGACTCATTAACGTTAGCTGCAGGTGAGTTCCTGTCCATAAGGCCGTCCGGAAAGTATTGTTCTGCAGCGTCGCTTCATTAATATTAATAACAAATGGCTCTCCTCCATAATCCTTTAATGAGAATCTGTACTCACTCATCTCATAGGGGTAGGTGCTCCCTTGATAATTCCAATAGGCCGGTTCTCTGTAATAACTGTTCATCGGTGTATGAACCTGATGATAATAAGGATTTGGATACCAGTAATTCGGATAATAATACATTCTTCTCCACCCTTTCAGCGCATATAAAAGCATCATATGCAGGGAGGTGGGCGGGGGTACTTGGGTTTAAATTTATAAGATTGAGGAAGTATTTTGTCCACACGATGGGCGTTCAGATAAAACAAAAAAAGCCAATGCTCTGATTGCTAAAAGCATTGCCTTACTCGTTTTCGTAAGTTATAGATACCGGTGGTCGGGGTCGAATCGACACTCCAGAGGAATACGATTTTATGTCGGTTTCATCTATAACATAATTTACAAAGTCTTATAAAGACTACATTCTTCAGAAATTATTCTATAGTTTATTTACAATTAGGAGTCAACATGGAGTCAAATTTTATGAGCATTGAGTAAGGAACTTTCCCTTACCCTTAATCACACTTTAAGTAGTATTTCTTACGCACTTTTATTTGTAAATAATAATGTCCACCTAAAATTCTTTCAATATTTAGTCTTTTTCATTTATTTCAACTATGTATTTTTCGGTTTTCACTTGTTCCAGTTGCCAATTTTCATTTGAGATAAAAAGTATATTATTTTGATCTGCGACAACCTTTCCTTTGAATTTCACTACTCTGCCTTCTATATCCTTCATTTTTATAATATTCTGTTGTAATTTTTCTACAGGTGTAAAACTTCGAATAACTTTTGCTGTGTATATAGAAATTCTAGGTATTATAATAAATGCCCCCAAAAGCATCAACATGATTAACATTATTAATTTATTATTTGTTTTCTTATTAAGAAACTCATTGAGTACTGTTGAAAGGTATATAAAGACTGAATGCTTATCTGTAACATTATTTGAATTAACATCTACTAATTTCTTTTTTTTAGCAGTAAAATAGCTTATTATCATAGCAATTGGACAGACAATAACAACCCCCATTATATTAATAGAATTAAAGAATTCCTGTATTGGATACAGACTATATATTAATATAAGGATTATAAAATAATATGGAAAAAAGAATGCAACATTTGAGTATTTGTTATAGGAAATATAACTGAAACTGATTCCTCCGGCAAAAAATGCAAAATAAACCAAGAGCATTACCCACTCATCAGCGGTATTCCAATGATTTATTATTATTAGAAACATAATTCCAATTAAACCATATAAAGAACCGGCAAAGGATTTAAGGGGGACCTTGTAAACTCTCACAACAAAGAAAACCATTAATAGAATAAAAAAAGGAATCGCCCAAATCACACCAAATTGAAGAATTGTTAAAACATCATTAACTTGTCGAGTAAAAAAAACAGTTAATAGAATATGTAAAATAATGAAACTTATTAGTACTAATAATATATTTTGAAACTCTTTTTCTATTATAATTTTTGACATAAAAATGAGTAAACTGATAGATAAGGAGAGCATTAACCATGTAAATGTCATGGTCTGAAACTGGAATGGAATAAAGTTGAGATAAATATCAAAATTAGAAGAAGAGAAGTCTAATGATCCCCCGAAATAATATCCATAAAGAAAGGAATAGGATATTAAGAAAGAAAAAGAAGAAAATATACTAACTGTTAAAGAAATAAGTGCAATCTTTTGATAAATATTATTTGTTTGTATTAAGCCCTTTTCCGAAAACATTCTCACCACTTTCACCTCCAAAAAATGCTAACTTTATTATAACATATATTACCAATAACTTCCTATAGAATGATAACTATTAAACCCTTTACAATATATCATCTACTCTTACATAGCAATAAGGGCCAATGCAAAAATCGGTTAGCTTTTTTTGTAATGGATTCGGTGTTCTTTGAAAATCTGAGGACAAGAAAAGCATATTATCATTTTAGATGTTGATATAAAAAGGTTTTTAACCCCTTATCATCATACCACCCATAGATTGTGGGTGTACGTGAGAGCATCCTACAATCTAACTTTAATTAAACCACATAACAGAACTTTTATTCTGTTCTAAATATCACTCAACAATATATAAAATATTCGTTATTTGGCACGCAGCTTTTATGAATAGACCCCTTAATTTTATGAATTGTCATTATTGGAATTGAGTCATTACCTTGAAATGAATCAATTGAAGCTATCCAATCATTTTTTGACATATATTATTGATATAGATAATCCGTTAAATCTTCACGTAATTTATTTATATATTGACCTTGTACAATAACAATTTTTGAAGAAGACTTCGTAAGCTTGATCATCCGTAATTTTCTTTTTAATTATTTGCGCTTCATCATCTGAAAGTTTTCCTCTTCTACCCACACCAACCTCCTACGCACACGATTCAACGCACACGATTTTGTAAAATTTATGTCGTAAAAATAAACGCAAAAAAAGACTTCAACGGTTATGTTGAAGTCTTGATTTCTATAGCTATTTTAGATACCGGTGGTCGGGGTCGAACCGACACTCCAGAGGAACACGATTTTGAGTCGTGCGCGTCTGCCAATTCCGCCACACCGGCAAAATGATCATTTTTTTGAACTGGATACTGGTTGATGCCGAGGACCGGAATCGAACCGGTACGGTAGTCACCTACCGCAGGATTTTAAGTCCTGTGCGTCTGCCAGTTCCGCCACCCCGGCTAAGGGTGAGTTCATAAAAATTGGAGGCGACACCCGGATTTGAACCGGGGATAAAGGTTTTGCAGACCTCTGCCTTACCACTTGGCTATGCCGCCTTAAGATTCTGGAGCGGAAGACGGGATTCGAACCCGCGACCCCCACCTTGGCAAGGTGGTGTTCTACCACTGAACTACTTCCGCATTCGCTGTAATTGTATCTTATGCAGCTGTTGCACAAAGATGACTGTTAAAGTGAAAATGGCTGGGCTAGCTGGATTCGAACCAGCGCATGACGGAGTCAAAGTCCGTTGCCTTACCGCTTGGCTATAGCCCAAAAAATAAATAAAAACCCTATTAATAAAATAATGGGGCGATTGAAGGGAATCGAACCCTCGAATGTCGGAGCCACAATCCGATGCGTTAACCACTTCGCCACAACCGCCACTATATAAGATAAGATTTAAATTGGCAGGGGCAGTAGGAATCGAACCCACACCGGAGGTTTTGGAGACCTCTGTTCTACCTTTAAACTATGCCCCTATATTTGATTGATAAAAATGGTGGAGGGGGACGGATTCGAACCGCCGAACCCTGAGGGAGCGGATTTACAGTCCGCCGCGTTTAGCCACTTCGCTACCCCTCCACATTTCAGTGGTGCCGGCGAGAGGACTTGAACCCCCAACCTACTGATTACAAGTCAGTTGCTCTACCAATTGAGCTACACCGGCTAAAGAATAAATGGTGGCTTGGGACGGAATCGAACCGCCGACACAAGGATTTTCAGTCCTTTGCTCTACCGACTGAGCTACCAAGCCTTTATAAAAATGGCGGTCCCGACCGGGATCGAACCGGCGATCTCCTGCGTGACAGGCAGGCATGTTAACCGCTACACCACGGGACCATTTGGTTGCGGGGACAGGATTTGAACCTGCGACCTTCGGGTTATGAGCCCGACGAGCTACCAGACTGCTCCACCCCGCGATAATAATAAGGTAATTCTCTTCGTCCCGATAAGTTGGTGTTAAACCTGCTTGACCGTTACGCTGCTGCTTTAAATTTTCATGGTGGAGGATGACGGGCTCGAACCGCCGACCCTCTGCTTGTAAGGCAGATGCTCTCCCAGCTGAGCTAATCCTCCGCAGCGAAAATATGTTGGTGACCCGTACGGGATTCGAACCCGTGTTACCGCCGTGAAAGGGCGGTGTCTTAACCGCTTGACCAACGGGCCATAAAGTTGTGGCGGAGAGCAAGGGATTCGAACCCTTGAGACGGGTTACCGCCTACACGATTTCCAATCGTGCTCCTTCGGCCACTCGGACAGCTCTCCAAAATGGCTCCGCAGGTAGGACTCGAACCTACGACCGATCGGTTAACAGCCGATAGCTCTACCACTGAGCTACTGCGGAATAATAATTTTCACCAGCCTGGCAACGT
>NZ_JBQMFF010000016.1:42542-42772 GCF_052171315.1 Metabacillus mesotrionivorans
AACGGGTGTGACCTCTTTGCCATCATCACCAGACATAGTGACAAAAATTATTATACTATGAAATCCGAAGATTTCAAGCTTTTTTTGAAAGAAGTTATTCTTTCAAAACTGAATAACGTTTGATAACAAGATTCACGTGCAATTTACGCTTAGTTAGACTGTGGTTAAGTCCTCGAACGATTAGTATCTGTCAGCTCCACACGTCACCGCGCTTCCACCTCAGACCTATC
>NZ_JBQMFF010000017.1:0-21103 GCF_052171315.1 Metabacillus mesotrionivorans
ACGTTGCCAGGCACGCAGAAAAGAGGACAGCAGAGATGCTGTCTTTTTTTGTTGTTCAAAATGTCGGTAATAGAAAGCTTAATCGCACCCTGCAAAACTGTCATTCGATTTGGCAGGGTAAGTAAATGTCCCAATTGTACCCTGGTAAACTGTAAAACGATTTGCGAGGGTAAGCAACCGTCTGAATCGTACCCTGTAAAACCGTAAATCGATATTAGAGGGTAAGCAAAGTCTCAAATCGTACCCTCTAAAACCGTCAATCGATATCAGAGGGTAATCAAGCAGCTTGGAACCTACCCCTACACACTCTGCTCCCTCATCTGATTCAAAAAGGTCAGTGCCATCTGGGGTATTTTATCCTTTGTGGCTTCAAGGAAACGGACGATGAAGACATAGTCATCCTGGGAATGGCTGAGCATCAGTTCGTACCACCACTCTGTTTCATATCTTGAGATCATGCTGAGATTGTACAGCAGGAGATAGTGCGCAAGAAACTCAGGCAGACCGGCCAGATCATTCAGCGATGCCGGCAGAGTGTACGTGCAGGTCTGCTGGTTATATAAAAAGGGCGGGCTGCTGAAAGCGTTAAAAGACCCCGGCAGAAGCAATGAGATAACCTCATTTGTCTCACCGGCTTTATCAAGCTGAAAGTGATGCTGCAAATAGTCAGTCATCCTCTCCGGTGTCATGTGAAAGGAAACTGCCGCATCTTTCGGAAGATGAATGTGTTGATCGTTCACCTGAATTTCGATATGTATGTCTTTTTGTTTATGCATTTTAAACAGATCACCGAGCTCTGGCACTCTCTTCAAAAGCTCGTGCATGGAGTACTTGTCATTCTCCACGTGCTGAAGGCTGTAAAGATGGGAGGCAGCATGGGCAAACAGGCCGTTCCTTTGTATTTTCACTTCGTCCTGCAGAAAACGGTAGTGCTGTTTTTTGCGTTTGCGTGAAGATACTCCGTGTGCAAGGACAGAGGATGCAGCAGGGTATTCCGGATCTTTTGTCAGGATGCAGGCCTTGATGAGCTGGGCCATTCCGTAGAAAAGCAGCATGGGCTTTACGGGCAGTGACGCGTTTTCAGCTGAGAGATAAAAGTTTTCTGCATGCTTCAGATGGTACACAAACGGGTAGCTGTTTTGATAAGAGAGTTCTGCCGGCAGTGACTGGCTGGATTTTTGATAACATTTTTCCAGGAATTTTTGGACTGTTTCTGTTGTTTGGTAGGATTTAAGCTGATTCCACGCGTTTGCTGCAGTCACTTTGCAGACCTCCTTATTGTCGAAATTTTTAAACTCTTTTACCTGTTCTTGACAGTGGGTAGGCAAGTTGTTAATCTACTAATAATATTTTGCCGTAAAGAGGGGGATTTCATGATGTGGGAAAGTAAATTTGTTAAAGAAGGTTTGACGTTTGACGATGTATTGCTTGTTCCGGCTAAATCTGAAGTACTGCCAAGGGATGTAGATTTAAGTGTCAGCTTAACACCGACTCTTAAGCTTAATATTCCGATTATCAGTGCAGGCATGGATACGGTGACGGAAGCTCAGCTTGCGATTTCAATGGCAAGACAGGGCGGCATGGGCATTATCCACAAAAACATGTCCATTGAGCAGCAGGCAGAACAGGTTGATAAGGTAAAGCGTTCTGAACGGGGTGTCATTACAAACCCATTCTTTTTAACTCCTGACCACCAGGTATATGATGCTGAGCATTTGATGGGTAAATACCGCATTTCAGGTGTTCCAGTCGTCAACAATGAAGACGAGCAAAAGCTTGTCGGCATCATTACAAACCGGGATATGCGTTTTATTCAGGATTTCTCCATCAAGATCTCAGAGGTTATGACAAAAGATAACCTTGTAACGGCAGCTGTCGGAACAACGTTAAAGGATGCAGAGAGCATTCTTCAAAAACACAAAATCGAAAAACTTCCTCTTGTTGATGATGAAGGTGTTTTAAAAGGATTAATTACGATTAAAGATATTGAAAAAGTCATCGAGTTCCCAAACTCTGCAAAAGATGAACATGGCCGCCTTCTTGTAGGTGCAGCCGTAGGTGTTACGTCAGATACGATGACCCGCGTTAGAAAACTTGTGGAAGCCAATGTTGATGCGATTGTAGTTGATACTGCACACGGTCATTCAAAAGGCGTTCTCGACATGGTCAAAACGATCAGAAGCGAGTTCCCTGAACTGAATATTATCGCCGGAAACGTGGCGACTGCAGAAGCGACAAGAGCTCTTGCTGAAGCCGGAGCGAACGTTGTAAAAGTCGGAATCGGACCTGGATCAATCTGTACAACACGTGTTGTGGCAGGCGTAGGTGTTCCTCAGATCACGGCTGTATACGATTGTGCGACAGAAGCAAGAAACCTCGGCATTACTATTATCGCAGACGGCGGCATTAAATATTCAGGCGACATCGTAAAAGCACTTGCCTCAGGCGGACATGCTGTTATGCTCGGAAGTCTTCTTGCAGGCACATCTGAAAGCCCCGGCGAAACAGAGATCTACCAAGGCAGACGCTTTAAAGTCTACCGCGGCATGGGGTCTGTCGGCGCCATGGAAAAAGGAAGCAAGGACCGCTACTTCCAGGAAGACAACAAGAAGTTTGTTCCGGAAGGCATTGAGGGCAGAACGCCTTATAAAGGACCTCTTTCAGATACGATTTATCAGCTTGTCGGGGGCATCCGCTCAGGCATGGGCTACTGCGGAACAGCCAATCTTGAAGAGCTTCGCGAAAACACCCAGTTTGTCCGCATGACCGGCGCAGGTCTGCGCGAAAGCCATCCGCATGATGTGCAAATTACAAAAGAATCACCTAACTACTCGTTATCATAAGATTTTTAGGCCGTTTGACCTGAAATGTAATACAATGTTCAATCTTTAGGACAGAGTCTCAGACTCTGTCTATTTTTTTTAATCATAGTGTGATAAAATCGACTTTGTTGTTTGTAAATAAGGTCAATAATTAAATAAAAAAATAGATAAAAAACGGTGGAGGTTATGAAGTTGAGCAACATGAAAGTAAAATGCCTGCTGTCTGTTTTTCTTGCAGCTGTTCTGGCAGTGACTGCAGTATTGCCGGGTGCAGGAGCAAAAGCGGCAGAGAACGATCCAGTTGGAGTAAATGCAAAAGGAGCCATTTTAGTAGAGGCATCTACAGGAAAGATCCTGTACGGCAAAAATGCCGATGAGCTTCTGCCGATCGCAAGTATGGCAAAAATCATGACAGAATACCTTGTCCTTGAAGCTGTAAACGAAGGAAAAATCAAGTGGGATCAAACCTATACACCGAGTGACTATGTTTACCGCATCTCCCAAAACCGCAGCCTCTCAAATGTTCCATTGCGAAAAGACGGTACATACAATGTGAAAGAGCTTTATGAAGCAATGAGCATTTACTCTGCGAACGGTGCAGCGATTGCACTTGCAGAGATTGTTTCCGGATCAGAATCAAATTTTGTAAAACTTATGAATGAAAAGGCAAAAGATCTAGGTCTTAAAAACTTCGAGTTTGTAAACTCCACTGGCTTGGAAAATGGAGATCTTGCAGGCATGCATCCTGATGGAACAGCAGAGGATGCTGAAAATAAAATGTCTGCGCGCGACATGGCGCTTCTTTCCCAGAAGCTGATCAATGATTATCCGGAAGTGCTTGAAACAGCAAGCATTCCAAGAAAAACCTTCAGAGAAGGAACAGATGATGCGATTAAAATGGATAACTGGAACTGGATGCTTGAAGGTCTTCTATTTGAAACAGAAGGCGTTGACGGCCTGAAAACAGGTTCTACGAAATCTGCAGGATCATCTTTTACTGCCACAGCAGAGCGAAATGATATGCGTGTCATTACGGTTGTGTTAAATGCACAGGGCAGCGGAGATCTTCACACACCGCGCTTTAAAGAAACGAAAAAGATGATTGATTATGCATACAATAACTTCAAGATGGAAGAAGTTTATCCTGAAAACTATCAAATCAAAGACAAATCAAACCTTTCTGTTGTGAAAGGAAAAGAAAAAGAAGTGGCTGTTGCAACAAATGAACCGTTATCTTTAGTTGTTAAAAACGGCGAAAAAAATGCGTATAAGCCAAACTACGTTTTTGATGAGAAAAAAGTAAATGCTGAAAATGAAGTCCAGGCGCCGGTGAAAAAAGGCGAAAAGATCGGCTCTATGACCGTTCAATACAGCGGTGAAGGCCAGGATCTTGGCTTCCTGGAAGAAAAAAGCGAAGCAAGCGTTGACCTTGTCACAAAGAGCAGCGTTGAAAAAGCGAACTGGTTTGTCCTTTCCATGAGAGGAATCGGAGGATTCTTTGCAGGATTATGGGGCACAGTGACAGATACAGTAACCGGCTGGTTTTAAAGGAAAGAGATTTGCTCATATCGGGCAAATCTCTTTTTTTACAATAATTTCTTTTAAAGGAAATATGACAGCCGTTTGTTTGAAATGTTACTATTATTCCGTTAATTTTGATAGGATTTTTTGATAACTTAGTTTAGAATAAGCTATATGTGCTAGATCAATTTTTATCTATTACGAGGGGGATATAGAATGAACAATACAGGTACTGACCGCGTAAAGCGCGGCATGGCAGAAATGCAAAAAGGCGGCGTCATCATGGACGTTGTGAACGCTGAACAGGCTAAAATTGCTGAGGAAGCAGGCGCAGTTGCCGTTATGGCGCTTGAGCGCGTTCCTGCGGATATCCGCGCAGCAGGCGGAGTTGCCCGCATGGCAGATCCGACAATTGTTGAAGCGGTTATGGGAGCAGTATCCATTCCTGTTATGGCAAAAGCGCGCATCGGACATATTGTAGAAGCACGCGTATTAGAAGCTATGGGTGTTGATTATATCGATGAAAGTGAAGTATTGACTCCTGCTGATGAAGAATATCACTTGAACAAGCGCGACTTCACTGTACCGTTTGTCTGCGGATGCCGCGATTTAGGCGAAGCGACAAGACGTATTGCAGAAGGAGCTTCTATGCTCCGCACAAAAGGCGAGCCGGGAACAGGCAACATTGTTGAGGCTGTCCGCCACATGCGCAAAGTAAATGGACAAGTACGCAGAATCGCAAGCATGAGCACAGACGAGCTGATGACAGAAGCGAAGCTGTTAGGTGCGCCTTATGAGCTTCTTCTTCAAATTAAACATGAAGGACGCCTTCCGGTAGTTAACTTTGCAGCAGGCGGAGTGGCAACACCTGCAGATGCTGCTCTTATGATGCAGCTTGGTGCTGACGGAGTATTTGTCGGATCTGGTATCTTCAAGTCAGAAAATCCTGCTAAATTTGCACGTGCGATTGTTGAAGCAACAACTCACTTTGAAGATTATGAGTTGATTGCAAGCCTTTCTAAAGGTCTTGGAACGGCAATGAAAGGCATCGAGATCTCAACACTGCTTCCTGAAAACAGAATGCAGGAGCGCGGCTGGTAATCATAAAGGAGTAGAAGAGTCATGCTTAAAATTGGTGTACTTGGCCTTCAGGGTGCCGTCAGAGAGCACATCCGCTCCATTGAGGAAAGCGGAGCTGAAGGGATCGTTGTCAAACGGACTGAGCAGCTTGATGAGCTTGACGGTCTGATAATTCCGGGCGGTGAAAGCACAACCATGCGACGCCTGATTGATAAATACGGAT
Source organism: Metabacillus mesotrionivorans (assembly GCF_052171315.1). NCBI lineage: Bacteria > Bacillati > Bacillota > Bacilli > Caryophanales > Bacillaceae > Metabacillus > Metabacillus mesotrionivorans. The sequence continues at coordinate 5,647 of NZ_JBQMFF010000017.1, forward strand.
TCATGGGTCCCTTAAAAACGTTTGCTGCACAAGGAAAACCGATGTTCGGAACGTGTGCAGGCCTTATTCTTCTTGCGAAAAACATTGTCGGATATGAAGAAGGCCATCTTGGTGTCATGGATGTAACCGTCGAACGGAATTCCTTCGGGCGTCAGCGCGACAGTTTTGAAGCGGAGCTTAACATCACGGATGTAGCAGAAGACTTCACCGGCGTTTTCATCAGAGCTCCTCATATTGTGGAGGTTGGAGAGGACGTTGAGATCCTTTCTAAACACGATGGACGCATTGTCGCTGCAAGACAGGGCCAGTTCCTCGGCTGCTCCTTCCATCCGGAATTAACGGATGATCACAGGATGACAGGTCTTTTTGTCCGCATGGCGGAACAGGCAAAAGAAAAATTAAGCGTATAAAACCCTTGCAACCGTACCAAACTTGTAGTAAATTATGAATTACTTAAATAAGCACAACGTGATGACAGGAACCAGTAGCAAGTGTTTCTTTCCAAAGAGAGCCGGTGGTCGGTGCGAACCGGTGTGAGATCCTTGTGAATCCATCCTTGAATGATGTATTGAAATCTTCGGAGACTAGATATGTCCGGAACAGGCCGTTATCCTGCTAAGAGGAAGGCGCAGGATTCTGTCTTCAATTAGGGTGGCAACGCGGATACAACTTCCGTCCCTTTACCGGGGACGGGAGTTTTTTATTTGTAAAAAAAGATAAAAGGAGTTTTTAGGATGCTGGATATTAAGTACTTGCGGGCTAATTTTGAAGAGGTAAAAGAAAAGCTCTCTCATCGAGGAGAGGATTTAGGCGACTTTGCCAAATTTGAAGAGCTTGACCAAAAACGCCGTGATCTGATTTCTGAGGTTGAGGTTTATAAAAGCAAACGCAACGAGGTTTCCGGCCAAATTGCCGTCATGAAGCGCGAAAAGCAGGATGCCGATCACCTGATTAAAGAGATGCGTGAAGTTGGCGACAAGGTGAAGGAAATGGATGAAGAGCTCAGACAAGTAGAAGCTGAGCTTGAAAACCTGATGCTGTCTATCCCGAACATTCCCCACGAAAGTGTGCCGGTCGGTGAAACGGAGGATGATAACATTCTTCACCGCGAGTGGGGCGAAGTTCCGTCATTTGCATACGAGCCGAAGCCTCACTGGGATGTAGCCGACCATTTGGGAATCCTTGATTTTGAACGTGCAGGAAAAGTAACAGGAAGCCGCTTTGTTTTTTACAAAGGTCTTGGTGCCCGTCTTGAGCGTGCGCTGATTAGCTTCATGCTTGATCTTCATATTGATGAGCACGGCTATACGGAAGTTCTTCCTCCGTACATCGTCAACAGAGCGAGCATGACGGGTACAGGCCAGCTTCCTAAGTTTGAAGAAGATGCTTTCAAGATTGCAGACGAGGATTATTTCCTGATTCCGACGGCTGAAGTCCCGGTGACAAACATGCACCGCGAGGAAATCATGTCTGCCGATCAGCTTCCGATCAATTATGCAGCATACAGCTCTTGCTTCCGTTCTGAAGCAGGTTCTGCGGGAAGAGATACAAGAGGTCTGATCCGCCAGCATCAATTTAACAAAGTAGAGCTTGTAAAATTCGTAAAACCTGAAGACTCTTACGATGAGCTTGAAAAACTGACAGGACACGCTGAAAAAGTTCTGCAGCTTCTCGGACTTCCGTACCGCGTTCTTAGAATGTGCACAGCTGACCTCGGATTTACGGCTGCGAAAAAATACGATATTGAAGTATGGATTCCGAGCCAGGAAACATACCGCGAAATTTCTTCTTGCAGTAACTTTGAGGCGTTCCAGGCACGCCGTGCAGGCATCCGCTTCAGACGTGAGCCTAAAGGGAAACCTGAATTTGTTCATACACTGAACGGTTCAGGACTTGCGATCGGGCGCACGGTTGCAGCGATTCTCGAAAATTACCAGCAGGAAGATGGAACAGTCATCATCCCTGAAGTTCTTCGTCCGTACATGGGTAACAGAGAAGTTCTATCAAGATAATGGTTTGTCATACCGGAGGGCCCAAAACAGCCGTTTTGGCCCTCTGATTTTTTTTGAAAAAAGTTTTTTAGAAACGTTGACAGGCATATTTTCTATATGATATATTAATTCTTGTCAGTACGGAGGTATACCCAAGTCTGGCTGAAGGGATCGGTCTTGAAAACCGACAGGGGGGTCAAACCCCGCGGGGGTTCGAATCCCTCTACCTCCTCCATTTAAAATATGAATTCCGGTTATTACGCGCATAATAATTGGAGATTGTTGATAAAGCCCGCTGCTTCTGCAGCGGGCTTTTTGTATCTATTCAATGTTTTGTTCAGAGTTTAGGCGGGTTCGCTATCAAAGAACAGTAAAGCCTGTAATGGAACACACACTAAAAACATAAATCTCCGATGGCACTCCGATAATACTGACTGTTGTAAAGAATGCAAGACAGCCGCACACGTTTAAAACGACCAGGTTATTAAGACCCGTCAGTCCGTCAACGAGCAAGCTGACATTCAAACCGAATCTTGAGGCAAATAAAAGGTCTTCTGCTATGTTTTCTGCACAGCATCCGCAGCAGCACGTTCTCTTTTTCCTGTCCAAAGAATTCTGGCATGCCGCCCCAGCGCTCTGCAGGAAGCTGAACTCAGGGCTGCCGGCAGCAGCACTCACCCCTGCTGTTTTACAAATCTGAACGGTCGTATTTGGCCGGGGGGCAAGTTGACCCAGTCCCCGGAATGTAAAAGATCCGCATTCGTTTACACCTGTAATAATCTGATCTCTAAAGGGGTTGACCAGCGATGGGGAACCAGTCAGATAAATATCAATACCGGTAGTATCTTCTGCTGTAGTTTGAAAGACCCTCAGGCTTTCAAGCAGTGCAGCCAAATCTCTTGTGCAGCAGTCGCAGTCATCATTGCATTTTTTCACTTTTTTACTGCCCGAGCATCCACAGTCTCTCTTTTTTTTGCAATCCTTGCATGTACAGCCCTTCTCGCAGTATTCTTTCAAAGGTTTTTTCTCCTTTTCGCAGCAGCAAGTCACATTTACCGTAACACCGCTGACATCAGTTGTGATGGTCTGGTTGTTAGTCAGAGGAGAATTATTGGTGTGCCCTCCTATTGTTTGTGCTCCCTGAGTCTGATCTCCATGGCGCTGCCGCTGAGTCTGACTTTCAAGCGTTTGCTCCTGATTAGGATTTAAAATAGGATTTTGATTGGCATTTTGCTGCAGGTCCTGTTCAGTTCCTTCAAGAAACGGATTTTGCATAACTGTCTGAGACTCATCCTGGGTCTGCCCGGTCTGGTCCTTTTCTTGGAATTGATCCATTCTATGCCCGGATTTTACGGATTTATTAAAGTTTACCTTCCCCATGTCTCGCTTCTCCTTTTTAAATACCAGCATTCATCTATTAAGATATTCACCTGTATCGCACAAGTGCAGGAGTAAGGAGCAGTTAGGTTTTTGCCTGCAATTCGGCAACAAAAAAAGCCTTTCGAAAAAGGCTTAAATCGGTTATTTTTTCAGCAGTCTGGTCTGCTCAATAAAATGGGCAACGCGCTCCACGATTGGCTCGATGGAACCTTCATCATTCATGATGTCGTAGTCATTGATGTTCAGGCGCAGCACCGGGCACGCATTGAAGTTGTTGATCCAGTCTTCATAGCGGCGGTGCATTTCTTCCCAGTAGGCAACGGGTGTCTGCTGCTCCATCGGGCGTCCGCGCTCTTTAATGCGGGACAGAATGTCGTCAAGGCTGCCTTCGAGGTAAATCAGAAGGTCAGGGTGAGGGAAGTAAGGCGTCATGACCATCGCATCGAAAAGATTCGTGTAGGTTTCATAATCAACTTCTGTCATCGTCCCTTTTTCGTAGTGCATCTTTGCGAAAATGCCTGTGTCTTCATAAATGGAACGGTCCTGAATAAATCCGCCGCCATATTCAAAGATGCGCTTTTGCTCTTTGAAGCGTTCTGCGAGGAAGTAGATTTGCAGGTGGAAGCTCCATCTTTCAAAATCTGCGTAAAACTTATCAAGATACGGATTTGTATCTACTTTTTCAAATGAGGTGCGGAAATTCAGGGCATTTGCAAGCGCATTGGTCATCGTCGACTTGCCGACGCCGACAGTGCCCGCTATAGTAATCACAGCATTGTTCGGTATGCTGTATTTTTCTCTCAAATTCATTTAGCTTTAGCTCCTTCGTGTAAAGATTCATCCAGACGCTTAAAGATAAAGGCCAAATCTTTTTCGTTTTGGACAAAATCAAGCTCGTCCCCGCTGAACCTCAGTACAGGGATGGACGGGTGTTCCTTTTCCCATTGCGACATGGCCACCTCATAATCCTCGGACAGCTGCTTCAGGTATCCCGGTTCTATCTTTTTCTCGATCTCTCTTCCGCGCTTGTCGATTCTCGCGAGGAGCGTCTCAAGACTTGCATCCAAGTATATGATCAAGTTTGGTTTTGGCATGTCGCTTGTCAAAATGGAATATATATCGAGGTATTTATCGTATTGTTCTTTTTTAAGAGTGCGCTTTGCAAAAATGAGGTTTTTATAGATATGGTAATCTGCCACAACCGGCTGACTCTTTTTCAAAAACAACTGTGCAATATCTTCTAGCTGCTTATATCGGTTACAGAGGAAGAACATTTCTGTCTGGAAGCTCCACTCTTCGATGTTTTCATAAAATTTGCCGAGAAACGGATTTTCATCCACAATTTCTTTCAGCAAATGAAAGTGATAGTGTTCTGCTATCGCCTTTGCAAGTGAAGTTTTCCCTACGCCAATTGGTCCTTCCACAGTAATAAACGGTACGCCATTCATCACGTGTCCTCCTACGCAAAAAAATCTATCAAAACAGACAAATTTCATTGTATCACAGTGTTAATAGGAAAAGAGCGGGCATTTCCCAAAAAAGAAAAGTTTCCAATTATCCTGCCATGGAAAGGAGGGAATTATGCCGGTCCGCATCACTGCAGAAAAGCGTTGTAGCTTTACTTTGAACTCTTGCCTCGTCTGTTTCATTTTCCGTATGATAGATTCGGAATAGTACTAATATTCATAAAATGGAGGGATTTTTATGCGTGAGGAAACAGTTGCAATGGATGCAGTGACAGAGGATTTTTTTCCGGTAAAAGATGTTGATTATTTGGAAATGTATTCAGGAAATGCCAAGCAGTCTGCGCATTATTTCTGTACGGCTTTCGGATTTAAGCTTGTCGCCTACTCCGGTCTTGAAACCGGCAACAGAGAGACAGTCTCCTACGTCCTGCAGCAGCAAAAGGTCCGTCTGATTATTACAGGTTCTTTGAATGATACCTCACGTGTGGCTGAATTTGTTAAAAAACATGGTGACGGAGTAAGGGATATTGCCCTTGTCGTGGATGATGTTGAAAAGGCTTACAGAGGGGCTGTTGAGCGCGGAGCCATTTCGATCAGCCCTCCATTTGAATTAAAGGACGACCATGGAATGGTAAAAAAAGCCGTCATCGGCACCTACGGGGACACCATTCATTCTCTTATTGAGAGAAAAGAGTACAAGGGTGTTTTTATGCCGGGGTATGAAAAAGCAGAAATGAAGTTTCCTTATACAGAAGCCGGCATCATCGGGGTTGATCATGTCGTTGGAAACGTAGAAAGCATGCAGGAATGGGTTTCCTATTATGAGAAAGTCATGGGCTTCAAGGAAATGAGGCATTTCACGGATTCGGATATCAGCACAGAATATTCTTCTCTTATGTCAAAAGTGATGCACAATGGCGGAAGGATCAAGTTTCCGATTAACGAGCCGGCTGAAGGTAAACGAAAATCTCAAATCCAGGAATACCTTGAGTTCTTCAAAGGACCGGGCGTGCAGCATCTGGCTGTTTTAACGGAGGATATTGTTTCGACAGTTGCAATCTTGAAGAAAAACGGTGTTGAGTTCCTGAATACTCCCGATACGTACTATGAAACGCTGAGCGAGCGGGTAGGGGATATAGACGAAGAAATTGATAAGCTGAAAGAACTGAACATCCTGGTAGACCGTGATGATGAAGGATATCTGCTGCAGATCTTCACAAAGCCGATTGTCGACCGTCCAACGGTTTTCATTGAAGTCATTCAGAGAAAAGGGGCAAAAGGTTTCGGAGACGGAAACTTCAAAGCGCTCTTTGAGTCGATTGAAAGAGAGCAGGAGCGGCGGGGAAATCTGTAAACGCGGAAGGTGATGGAAATGGATGTAATGCCTGACTCGCTCCATTGGAAAGATGCCTATAAGCTCATGATCGGTTCGATTTTGCCGCGGCCGATTGCGTTTGTTTCTACATTAGATGAAAGCGGAACGGCCAATCTCGCACCGTTCAGCTTTTTCACGGCGATCTCAGCAGAACCGATGATGGTCTGTTTTTCTCCCATGAGAAGGGGAACAGACGGAACGAAAAAAGATACACTTCTTAACATTGAACAGACGAAAGAGTTTGTGATTAATATCGTCAGCGAAGAGATTGGCGAACAGATGAATCTGTGTGCCGGAGAATTCCCGCGGGATGCGGACGAATTTGAGGAGAGCGGGCTGACGAAAATAAGCAGCGCGGCTGTTTCGCCTCCAAGGGTAAAGGAGAGCCTCGTCCACTTGGAGTGCATTCTTCATGACGTCCTTCACTTTGGAGAGCATGCCGGGGCCGGAAGTCTTGTGATCGGCAAGGTCGTTCACGTCCATGTTGACGATGCCCTTTTCTATGACGGCAAAATTGATACAGGGAAGCTGAACCCGATTGGCCGGCTGGCAGGGAATCAATATACAAAGCCGATGAGTGACACATTTGAAATAGTCAGAAGGTGATGGGATGAAATTTGTGACCTTTCAAACGGGTGATCAACAACTAAGGGCAGGATGGATACAGGGAGATCTGATCATTGATATGCATGCGGCAAGCGGGGGGTATTTGCCTCGGGATCTTCTCCGTCTGATAGCGGACTATGAACGGTATGCTGATTTCATCAGGAGTCTTAAACCATTTCGTGCCGGGGATGCAGGGGTTTATGAGCTTGAGGAGGAAAGGCTTGCAGCTCCGCTTCCAATGCCGCTGAGCATCCGTGATTTTTATGCGTTTGAGGAGCACGTGAAAACAGCACGGGGGAAAAGAGGGCTTGACGTTGTGCCTGAATGGTATCAGTTTCCGGTTTTTTATTTTTCGAATCACCTGGCTGTTAAAGGGCCGGGAGATGCCATCGAAGTTCCTCCCGGCTGCGGGGCTTTGGATTATGAGCTTGAGATTGCCTGCGTGATTGGAAAAGAAGGCCGTGATATTCCGGCTGAGCGTGCAGGTGAGTATATATTCGGGTATTGTATCATGAACGACTGGAGTGCGCGCGATCTGCAGCAGGCAGAGATGAAAGTCGGCCTCGGTCCTGCAAAGGGAAAGGATTTTGCGACCTCGCTCGGTCCTTTTCTTGTAACCGCGGATGAATTCGGACCAAAGCTTGATCTCGAGATGAAAGCAGCTGTTAATGGTAAGCAGCTCTCAAGCGGCAACGTACGGGATTGCTATTATTCGTTTGGCGAAATGATTGAACGGGCATCAGCCGGGGTGACGCTTTATCCGGGAGAAATCATTGGTTCAGGCACTGTGGGCACAGGCTGCATTCTTGAGCTTGGTGAAGAGGTGCACCGCTATTTGAAGCCTGGAGATGAAGTCGAACTGACAATAGAGGGCCTTGGTTCTCTGAAAAACAAAATCACAGCTAAAAGCAGGTGAGAGGATGTATTACCGGACTCTTGGCACAATCCCGCATAAGAGGCACACAATGTTTAAAAAAGAAGACGGCAGCCTGTACAGGGAACAGGTGATGGGAACGAAAGGCTTTTCAGGTGTCCAGTCGATTCTCTATCATCATTACATGCCGACTGAAGTGGTGAAATCTGAGCTGCTGCAGCCGTGCATGCCGGAATACGAAGAGACAGATTCATTAAAGCACAGGCACTTTTTCACAGATGCTATGACAGAGAAGGGGGATGCCCTGAGTGCCAGGGAGTATCTTCTGGGAAATGACGATCTTTTAATCGGCGTCATCAAAGCAGATAAGCCCATGTCCTCTTTTTACCGCAACGGAGATGGCGACGAGCTGTTTTTTGTCCACGAAGGGAGCGGAAAAGTGGAGACGATGTTCGGTGTGATCACCTATCGTTCAGGAGATTACATCTCGATTCCCATCGGGACAATTTACAGAATTCAGCCTGAGACAGAGACAGCATTTCTCCTCGTTGAGTCGTGCAGTCAGATTACGACGCCGAAGCGGTACAGAAACGAGTACGGACAGCTGCTTGAGCACAGCCCGTTTTGCGAGAGGGATTTTCGCGGCCCTGAGGAACTCATTACCTTTGATGAGCGGGGAGAGTTTGAAGTACTGACAAAATCAAGAGGATATATGCACAGGCACATCCTGGGACATCACCCTTTTGATGTCGTCGGGTGGGACGGCTATTTGTATCCATGGGCGTTTAACATTGAAGATTTTGAGCCGATTACAGGCCGGATTCATCAGCCGCCTCCGGTTCACCAGACATTTGAAGGGCACAATTTTGTTGTCTGTTCCTTTGTACCGCGGATGTACGACTATCATCCGGAGAGCATTCCGGCTCCTTATTATCACAGCAATGTGAACAGCGATGAGCTTCTCTACTATGCAGAAGGTAATTTTATGAGCAGAAAAGGAATCAAGCGGGGATCGATCACGCTGCATCCGAGCGGCATTCCCCATGGCCCTCATCCAGGAAAGACAGAAGCGAGCATCGGAAAAAAAGAAACCCTGGAGCTTGCTGTCATGATTGATACATTCCGGCCGCTTAAGGTTGTAAAGAAAGCACGGGAGATTGAAGACAAAGACTATATGTATACATGGGTTGAATAGGAAAGCAATCAGAAAAAGCAGCCGGGCGGCTGCTTTTTAACGTTTCACGACCTCGAAATTGTCGGTAATCAAAAGCCAGTTCTGCGGGAAGGAAAGTCCGAGCTTCCAATAACTCATGCCGCGGAGCTTCAGTTCCTTCATCAGGTCAAATTTCGCCTGGATGGAGCGTGCGTCTTCAAACCAGACTTCATGTTCTTTGCCGTCCTCTGCACGGTAATTGAAGTGCGGCGCCTGAGCTTTCATATCATATTGAATCGGGACGTTATACCGGCTTGCGAGACGGATGGCCTGCTGCGGGCTTATGGCTTTTGCAAACTGTCCCCCCGGCTTAAACGGAAGCGTCCAGTCATAGCCGTAAAGATTCTGCCCCATCATGACCTTTCCCGCAGGAATTTCTGTAAGCGTATAGTCGAGCACTTCACGGACAGGGCCTATCGGAGACACTGCCATAGGAGGTCCCCCGCTGTATCCCCATTCATATGTCATGACGACGACAAAATCGACAATTTCCCCATGAGCCTTGTAGTCATGGGCTTCATACCACTTGCCTTTTTGATCTGCACTTGTTTTCGGTGCAAGAGCGGTTGAAATCAGCCATCCTTCTTTCTTGAATCTTGCTTTTGCTTTTTTCAAAAAGCGATTATAGGCTTCTCTGTCTGCCGGACGCAAATATTCCATGTCAAAATGAATATCCCTGAATCCGTATTTCTTTGCTGTCGCAACAATATTGTTTAAAAGCTTATTCTGGACATCCTGATTGTTGAGAACAATCCGTCCGATTTCATCACTGAAGCCGTCATCATCCAGGTTCGTTACGATCATCATCAGGGTGACTTTGTTTTTCTTTGCGATATTGGCAAAGTCATTTAATAGAGGTTCTTTCAGCGTCCCGTCTTTTTGGATGCGGAAGCTGAAAGGGCCGAGATACGTTAAATAAGGAGCTGCTTCTCTGGCGCTTTCCTCCAGATTCGGGCTGACCTGATTGCCGGACGGCTCTATATAGGCGTTAAACTCTGCTTTTGGTTTAGGGCGTTCGGGAACATAGAGCCTGAATCCGATCTGAAGCTGGGTGTTGAGCTGGATCCCGTTTATTTCTGCAAGCTCTTTTGGGGTGGTGCCGAACTTTTTGCTGATGGACCATAGGGTATCGCCGGGCTGCACCCAGTAGAAACGACCCCTGATCGGAATAACAATAGTTTGGCCGACGACAAGCTGGCCGGGATTTGGGATCTCGTTTGTCTGTATGATCTCTTCGGCAGTCGTGCTGTACGCCTGGGCAATGCCGTATAATGTTTGTCCTTCCCGGACAATATGTATCTGCATATTGAATCCCCTCACTCATTCGTCATACTTTCTCTGTTACATCCTATGAGGAAATGAGCGGGAGCATGTTATATTTTTATATGAGGGGAAGCGGATATATCCGCCTGCAGGACATTCTTCATCATCCGCAGGGCATATTCGTTGTCATGCTTATCATTTGATGCAATGCAGTCTGCCGGCACGGAAAGCTGATAGCCTCGCATATAGGCATCATTGGCTGAAAAGAGGACGCAAATGTTTCCGGCAATGCCTGTTAAAATGAGATGCTTCACTTGAAGGTGATCAAGGAGTACATTTAATGCAGTTCCGTAAAAGGCGGAGTGCATTGGCTTGATTAAAAAATAGTCGGTATCATCCGGATAGAGCTGGTCGATAATCGGTTTGCTCCGTTCATTTGTGCAGGTCTCCGATATCTTTTGAAAATCGGCCTGCCATAATTTATAATGATCATTTATATAGACGACAGGAACATTTTGCTGCTGCAGCTTCTTTTTCAGAGTATAAATGTTTTGCGACACTGTTTTTGCTTCAGCGGCGAGCGTTTCGCCGTGCTCAAAATCGAAATTGTTTATCATATCAATAATCAGCAGGGCACAGGCTGCTTTTTTATCCAAAGCCATTCACTCCTTTACTAAACCTAGCTTGTGCCAACCTGCCTGAATCTATAAGGAGCACATAATGGATAAAGATCAGATGTACATGGAACTGGCGGTAAAAGAAGCGCTTAAGGCGAAAGCCATTGGAGAGGTGCCGATTGGTGCTGTTATTGTTCTGAACGATGAAGTGATTGGCACAGGATATAACTTGAGAGAAACGGACCAGCGCTCAATTGCCCATGCCGAGATGATTGCCATCGATGAAGCATGCAGACGGACAGGGTCATGGAGACTGGAAGATGCGACAATGTACGTTACTCTTGAACCTTGTCCGATGTGTGCAGGTGCGATTGTGCTCTCAAGAGTGAAGCGGGTCGTGTACGGCGCGGCAGATCCGAAGGGCGGCTGTGCCGGAACACTGATGAATCTTCTGGATGAAAGCAGATTTAATCATCAGTCAGAAGTAACCCGCGGTGTACTTGAAGAAGAATGCGGGCGTCTGCTCAGTGATTTTTTCAGAGAACTGCGTGAAAAGAAAAAAGCGCTGAAGGCTTCTTCAAAAAATTTACAGTAGCTGGAGATTGCAATTTTCGGTAAAACCTTATATACTAGGTTATGCGTCGTACTAAACGGCGCACCTAAACCAGGTATCAATTTTGCCGTGCTAAGCGGGGAGGTAGCGGTGCCCTGTACTCGCAATCCGCTCTAGCGAGGCCGAATCCCTTTCCCGAGGTTAGCTGTCTGTAGGGTCTGCCTTAAGTAAGTGGTGTTGACGTCTGGGTCCTGCGCAATGGGAATCCATGAACCATGTCAGGTCCGGAAGGAAGCAGCATTAAGTGGAATCTCTCATGTGCCGCAGGGTTGCCTGGGCCGAGCTAACTGCTTAAGTAACGCTTATGGGCACTAATCGACGGAAGGTGCACGGCAGTTTAACTTATAATAATCAGCTCATCCTGATGAAGGGATGGGTTTTTTATTTTTTTCAAAAAGGGGTCAGTTCCGCACTGCATTAAAGCAGTGCGGGACTGACCCCTTTTTGGGCTTTGTAAATTCCTGTTTCCATAAGGTATAATAGAAAGGATGAATTTGAAGGAGGGCGTTATGTGAGTTATCAGGCTTTATACCGTGTTTGGCGGCCGCAGCAATTTCATGATGTCGTAGGTCAAGAACATATTACCAGAACGCTTCAAAATGCCCTGCTGCAAGATAAATTCTCGCACGCGTATCTTTTTTCCGGGCCGAGGGGAACGGGTAAAACGAGCGCTGCCAAGATTTTCGCCAAAACAGTCAACTGTGAAAAAGCGCCAGCTGCAGAGCCGTGCAATGAATGCTCAGCATGCCGGGGAATCACAGATGGCTCTATTTCTGATGTAATTGAAATTGACGCTGCTTCAAACAACGGAGTAGATGAAATCCGGGATATCCGGGATAAAGTAAAATATGCACCATCATCGGTTAAATATAAAGTCTATATCGTCGATGAGGTTCACATGCTTTCAATAGGCGCGTTCAATGCCCTGTTAAAGACGCTTGAAGAGCCTCCGAAACATGTCATCTTTATTCTGGCGACAACAGAACCCCACAAAATTCCTCTCACCATCATTTCAAGGTGCCAGCGGTTTGATTTTAAACGGATCACGGCAGCTTCAATTGTGGGAAGGATGCAGGAGATTATTGATGATCAGAAGATAATCGCAGACCAGTCTGCACTTCAGGTCATTGCAAGCGCTGCAGACGGAGGAATGCGTGATGCGCTCAGTCTGCTTGATCAGGCGATATCCTTCAGTGATGAAAAAGTGACGCTTGATGATGCCCTGCTCATTACAGGCTCTGTATCCCAGGCGATGATTGGAAACCTGATTCATTCCATGCATGAAAAAGATGTATCGAGTGCGCTGCAGACACTCGATGAGCTGATGAACCAGGGGAAGGATGCATCGAAGCTTACAGAAGACTTTATCTACTATTACAGGGATCTGCTCCTCTACCAGACAGCTCCGCAGCTTGAAGAGGTACTTGAAAGAGTGACGGCTGATGATCAGTTTGTCAGCCTGTCGAAAGAAATTCAGACTGATGCCATCTACCATGCGATTGATGTGCTGAACAAGAGCCAGCAGGAAATGAAATGGACAAACCATCCGCGCATCTTCCTTGAGGTTGCCATTGTGAAGCTTTCAGAGTTTGAGGGCAAAGGCAGAGCGGGCAGCGAAGGCGGAGGCGGCGATTACAGCGAGCTTCAGGCCATGGTGAAGAAATTGTCCGGGGAACTTGAACTCCTGAAAAAGCAGGGTGTGCCACAAAGCGGGCAGCAGCAGGCTCAGCAGGGAGAGCAAAAAGCATCTAAGACAATCCGCGGCGGATATAAAGTCCCTTCAGGCCGGATTCAGGAAATCCTGAAAGATGCAACAAAGCCAAACCTTGCTGCCATTAAGGGCAAGTGGGGAGAACTCCTTGAAGAGCTCCGAAGACAAAATAAAGTATCCCATGCAGCTCTTCTGACGGACAGTGAACCTGTCGCAGCATCAGAGACTGCGTTTGTGCTAAAATTTAAATATGAAATCCACTGCAAGATGGTGGCGGACGATAATAACGGTGTCCGCAGCAATATGGAAGCCATTTTGCTTTCTCTTACAGGACGGACCTTGGAAATGGTTGGCGTTCCTGAGCAGGAATGGGGTAAAATAAGAGAGGATTACATACGTGATCAGCGTCAGAATGATGACGGCAATACCCCTGATGAAAACGAGGACCCGCTGATCGCCGAGGCGAAAAAATTAGTGGGTGCAGACCTCATTGAAATAAAAGACTGATTTGGAGGAGATTATTAATGAACCGTGGCGGAATGGGAAACATGCAGAAAATGATGAAACAAATGCAGAAAATGCAGAAAGACATGGCAAAAGCACAGGAAGAGCTTGTAACAAAAACGATTGAAGGATCTGCAGGCGGCGGGATGGTAACTGTGACGATCAACGGCAACAAAGAAGTCACCGATGTAAACATCAAACCGGAAGTCGTGGACCCGGATGACATCGAAATGCTTCAGGACCTTGTGCTTGCAGCTACAAACGATGCACTCAAAAAAATGGATGATCTGACGAACGAAACAATGGGCAAATTCACAAAAGGCATGAACTTGCCAGGCATGTTCTAGGAGGAATGGGATGCATTATCCAGAGCCTATATCAAAGCTGATTGACAGCTTTATGAAATTGCCAGGAATCGGCCCCAAAACGGCGGTCCGCCTGGCTTTTTTCGTCCTGAACATGAAGGAAGACGTCGTTTTGGATTTTGCAAAAGCGCTTGTTAATGCAAAAAGGAATCTGACGTACTGCTCTGTATGCGGACATATCACAGATCAGGACCCTTGCTACATTTGCGAGGATCAAAGAAGAGATAAATCTGTGATTTGTGTCGTGCAGGACCCGAAAGATGTCATTGCCATGGAAAAAATGAAAGAATACACAGGTCTTTATCATGTCCTTCAAGGAGCCATTTCTCCAATGGACGGAATTGGTCCGGAGGATATTAAGATTCCTGAACTGCTTAAAAGGCTGCAGGATGATTCTGTCCAGGAAATCATACTGGCGACCAATCCCAACATCGAGGGAGAAGCGACGGCTATGTATATCTCAAGGCTTTTGAAGCCTGCGGGGATTAAAATGACGAGAATCGCACACGGTCTTCCTGTGGGAGGAGACCTGGAATACGCAGATGAAGTGACACTCTCTAAAGCGCTTGAAGGCAGACGGGAGCTTTAAAACAGGAGGAAGGGGAATATTTCAATGTTTTTTCGCAAAAAAGGCTGGCTCAGAAAAGAATATGATCAGCTGCTTATTGACGACCTCCTCCATATGAAAAGTGAATGGAATCACAGAAAGCAGCTTGTCGACAAAAGCGTGGAGCCCTCGCCGGAAATCCTTTATGAACTTAAGGTTTCCCAGTCCAAATACTTCTTCTTATTAAGAGAAGCCAAGAAAAGAAATATCACCATCGGAAAGAAATAGCTTGTTCTATTTTTTCCATCCTTTCATAGATATGTAGAAAGTAACGATGAAAGTGAGTGGTGGAATGGAACCTGTATATGTTTTTTCCATTCTTGGAGGCATCATCGTTCTGCTTCTTGTGGCAGGAGCCCCGATGAAGTCGATGAGGTGGATCGGGCAGACGATGGCTAAGATTGTTGTAGGCGCATTGTTTCTATTTTTTATTAATGCATTCGGTACAAGCATTGACCTGCACATTCCTATTAACTGGACAACAGCAGCCATCTCGGGCTTGCTTGGATTGCCTGGAGTGGCGGCGCTTATCGTAATCAAAATGGTGATCTTAACGTAGAACGGGCAAAATAAACTGCCTGTTCTATTTTTTTTGTTGACACCCTGATGGCACGGTGGTATATTAATAAACGTCGCTGATGACATTAACAAAAACTTCTTCAAAAAAGTTATTGACTTAATAGGACATCGCGTGATATATTAAGGAGGTCGCTTCAAGACGATGCGACATCAAAAGTTCTTTGAAAACTAAACAAAACCAAAAGCGTACCAAACGTTTTAAATTTTTAAGTCAGCAACATTTATGAGTCACAAATTTTCTTCGGAGAGTTTGATCCTGGCTCAGGACGAACGCTGGCGGCGTGCCTAATACA
>NZ_JBQMFF010000018.1:0-11101 GCF_052171315.1 Metabacillus mesotrionivorans
ATTATCAATTGATAATTATCAAGAAACTCTTTCATATCCAGAAAATGACGATGATAAAAAAAAATTCATAACTCAAAGAGCAAATGAATTCTATTCTAGATTTGCTCCCTCGAGATGGTCAAAGAAACAATGGAATACACTGATTAATAAATTCGTTGATGAATTCATTGAAAAGAGAAAGTTTAATAAAGTTCCTTTAGATAAGCTCAATGGATACATATTTATTACTCTTAAAAACGCAGCGGATCATCATGATTACAAAAGTTCGGTGGAGTATGATGAATATAAGGAGACTATGTTAGACATATCTGATGTATCTGTTGAAAATACTAATAGAATGATAGGCCGAGTTCCCTTCTATAATTGGTTAGATCAATAGAGGAGGAAAATATTTATGAAAAAGAGCTTATTAGGTTTATATAAAGAAATGGGATCGAAGAAAACCAAAACGCAATTATGCCTCAACTTGATAGAATCGACGGAGAGTACAGTGGGTATTTTATTGTGAGTTTTATCGTTGGCATGTATAGGCTGCGTACCGGGATACAGAACGGGACGGTGATCTTATAGAATGGAATGATAACTTTTGGAGTTCAATGGAAGAATTCAAGAACATTTACATAAATACCAAAAATGATGATGATACAGTTGGATTTTTCCCAAAGAAGCAATAAGAAGAGAATATATTTAAATAACTGAGATTGAAGGAAATGAGTACTTTACAATTTCTGAAAAGCTGTTAAATATCGATCTCTATACAAGATAAAGATGCTATACTAAACGTATCAAACATAAAGGTTGTGGTGGATATGTCTGACATGTTTATGAGAGTTAATGAAGCAGCTGCGGCTGTTGGTATTGCTGCAACTACGGTTAAAAAGTATACGGGCTTAATTGAAAAACTTGGATATGAATTCGAAAGAAATAATCAGGGAGCTTTAATCTTTTCCAATTCTGACATTGAAATGCTCCGCTCAATTGTTCAACTGAAGAAAAAGAAGAATGTCACCTTGGAAGAAGCAATCAAACAAGTACTTTCAGATATGGTTGAGATAGAAGACGTGTCTAACACATCTTCTGCAGACATAGTAGACATGTCCGCTGTAAAGAACATGGCTAGAGATATGTCTAACATGGCTGTTATGATGGATACATTAATTAAGCAGAATGAAGAACTTTCTAAGACAGTAAATCGAATTCAAGAAGGAAATAAAAGAGAGGAAGAGAGACAATTGCTTCTCACTCAATCTTTAAAAGCAACATTAGAAGTTAAGAAAATGTTAATCGCTCAGCAAGAAGCAGCTCCAACGAAAGAAGGGGATCCATTTAAAAATTTTTTAAGAAGATTGTTCAATTTATGAGAGTAGAACAATCTTCTTTGAAGTTATTTAAAAATAGACAAAGAGCAGCGTTGTCGTACATTTGAGTACAGATTATTTTTCATCTTGTCCAGGAAATTCGAGAAATTCCCTTCTTTCTTTTTCTGTTAAATCTTGCGGATCTACGCCCTTTTCCTCACAATACTTAAATAGTGCCTTCACTTTTATTCTAGGCTCTTTGGATCCTCCAGGTGCAACATACACGCTATCAGGAAAACCCTTCTCAAAATTTTCGATGTAGTCATGAAGGTTATCAAATCCCTGGACTTCTGTCGGATAAATAATAAATTTCATCATTTCCTCATCAGTAATATCTTTTGGTTTAACCCCTTTTTCTTTGCAGTAGTCATACATAGCTCTAACATTCAAACGAGGTTCTTTTGAATCTCTCGGAATAGCATAGACTCCATCAGGAAAACCCTCTTCAAATGTTTTCATTTCCTTTTTAAGCTTCTCAAACGTGGAATTGTCACCATTTTCACTGAGTCTCTTCAGGGCTTTGCCATTAGCTTTTACGGCTTCTTCATAACTCTTACGGATCATTTTTTTTCGATCGTTGCGGTTCACTTGTACATCTCCTCTCTGGGTATGATAAACAGAGTATAAATTAAGCTGGAATTAAATATAAGGAGTGGCGTAAATAATACGCCACTCCTCAAAAGAATGTTTTTACAGTGAAATGTATTGTAAAACACTAGAATATATTAGATTAAAGTTGAATCCATTAATACCAACTAGATAAGGTATATCATTTACAACTTTAATCTACTGGAATCCACTGATTTATCACATGTTTTAGTTTAATCCGCTGGATTATCATTGTTTCTAATAATTTAATTTGATGAAAGTGATGTGTTCGACATAATTGGATAATTAGGCTTTAAATCAACAAAAAGCCACTAAGTGGCTTTTTGTTTTACTTGTTATTTAACTTAGTTTCAATTCGAATTACTACTAAGTGATTCAATTAATTATTAATAAAATGTTGACCACCTTACCGGTGGAAATTCCGAACTATAACCTTACATTTATTAATTTTCATTAGATATACGTCTTTATAATTAGTTTATTTTCCTTAATATCAGTTAAGTGGTACATGCAATTTCCCTTAGAGATTAGCTTATATTTTAGGGTTGAAGTAATAGAAATTTCCTTTATTTCAAAATTATTTTCCTCAAATATCTAGTAGGTAATAGATGCTGATTCCTCATCTTTTATTAGTTTAAACTTTAATCCTAGAGCTAAGGCTACCCTTAATACAGTATCTAATCTAGGTATTGCGCCTCCACTTTCCATTCGTGCAATAGCTGATTGTTTCAGACCAGTTTTATCTGCAAGATCTCTTTGAGTTAGACCAAGCTCTTCTCTTGCATCCCTAATTTCATCCACTAAGTCCGCAACCAGTTCTATTTGCATTTTCTCGGATTCACTGATGGAACGGATTTCTTTTTTAATATCCGACCATCTCTCCATTTACTTTCACCTCCTGGCTGAATAGAGTAGAACGTCCTTTAACATTTTTCTATTTGTAAACTTCACATAGGTTATAGCTCTGAGGGGTCGTAACCCCTCCGCTATTGCCCGCGATTTTCTTTCCAGTCCTTGAAAAGATTTTCGGCTTTTTGGATTTCACTTTCAGGTGTTTTCTTGGTTTCTTTACGAAACCAGTTTAGGAGGTAGATCTGATTCCCATCGACAATATAGAATATTCTATATTTTGCTGGTCGAAGTTCCCAAATTTCTCCCCTAATGTGTTTGGTGATTCCTGAACCTGATCGTGTTCCTTTGTTTTCGATTCGCTCGATCTGATAATAGAGTTTAGTTAGAGTAACTCTGCTTTCTTTACTATTATCTGCTTCGAGCAATTCAATCAATTCTCGGACTGGACAATAACCGCGGGCATCCTTATGCAAGTTTACACAATACATAGTATGCCCTCCTTAGTTATTTTGATAACGAAAACGTTATAATTAAAATTATTTTATCAAGAAATAGGCTTTTTAGCAAGGTACGAATCATTTAAATTTTCAGAAACAAATTGCCATAACATTTGTTTCAAATTAGTTGATTGCATTTATAACAAGGACTGGTTATATTATTAATCTAAATTAGATAGCACTCTTGTAGGCTTTCATCGTTTCGCCAACGGTAGAAGTCTTTTTTTTCTTTTCTTTAAAATTGTTAATCATGTTGTAATCCTCTTGTCTTAAGCGCTTATATCCTTCTAGTATATATTTCTCTATTAGTTCCATATTTTCGTTGTGAGCTATGTATACAGCAGCTAATGAAGTAGCAACATTTCTATTTATCCATCTTTCTTTACTTTCAATTGTGACTGTTGCATCCCTAGTAGTGAGTGGTAACTTGTCCACTCCATTAAGGAACTTATTCCAGAAAGGTGCTGTTTTCCACCTTCTGTTGTTTGTATCATTGCCTTTGACAGTAAAACGAAGGTAATGCTTCAAAATACCACAAACAGTCTTTCCAATCGTTATTTCTCCCTCTTCTTCCGCTGCTAATCTTAAAGCAACAACTTGAGCTCTTTCATTGCGCAGCTGGATCTCGGTCCTATTCCAAAATGTGATATCAGCAGAAACTTCATTGTTTGTATTTGTTAGTTCGGCTAGTTTGTCATACATTCTAATTTGAACATCAGACTTATCAGACCCAAAGCGTAATGAAAGTCCTTGGCCTTTTCCTGTCTTAATACAAATATCCTCATAATTTCTAGCCTTTTTGAACTCTGATACAAGCTCTCGATTCTTCACCTTTCTCAAAATTCCCTTTATTGTAAAGAACCCTTTAAAATCATCAAGAGCTACATCTAAGCGTGAAAAGGATGCTTGGTAAGATAACATACTCTCTAAAAGTTCTTTCCAAGAGCGCTTGTTGTAGCTTTCATACTCTCTACATCCACGTCCTTTTATCTCTAAATGTATTCCCATATCCTCAGCACCATCAAAGTAAATAGCAATAATTTCATTACGTAAACATTGTCGGTAACCATTTTGTCCCCTAGCATGGTAGAAAGTGTTTGGATCGAGCTGTAAGATCCCTAAGATTAGTTGATCCGGACTAACAGTTTTGAAAGTAGCCTCAACCCAGTCTACACAAGCTCTCAAGTCATTTTCTAATGTACGCCCAACCCCCCTGTTAGTGTACGGTACCTTTAACTGTTTTGAATCTATCCTCTTTTTTGTCATTACTAAAAATAATTCTCCTTATAACAAACTCTGCTGGCCTTCGGCCCCAAAGTTATGTCCCATATTAACGAATTGGTTTTTATTTGAACTCACTCAAAGTCAAATACAAATTGGCCGTATAAGTGGCCTATACATGCCATTATCAAGGGTTGCTCCGCACCGCTGCGCAAAATTTTTAGCAAAGACCGCTAAAACTTCTAGCCCTTGACCAATGACACTTCTCACTGTTGCGTTGATCTTGCCGATGACACAAACTGAATTAGGAATTAATTAGAGTGTTTTATCGGTTCCCTAGTGTAACAGTGAGAAGGAAAAAGAGGACGCATCAGCGACCTCCTTCACCCCATTAAGTTCTTAAGGCTCTGCCTTAACAACCGGCCTTCTCTACTCCTGAATTAGAATGGAAAGACGTCTACTTATAAAAAAAGTTCATAATACATTGATGCATAAGGTTCTTCAGGATATTGTTTTTTATCCATCAACCATCTAAGTTGTTTAATACGCCATTCGTTTGCTTCGACCTGGGAAGAAGAGGTGTCTATCAGCATGCTTTCCCGCTCCAGTTTGTCAATCATCCGTTGCATGTATTGCCTTTGTTCGTCCGTATATTGATACGTATACATTGTGAAATCTTCATTCTTTTTAAGGGGAAGAGATACAGTCGTCATAGCGCATAACCTATTCCTTTTGATTGATGTTTTTCCCGGATGTAATACTCTATCTTTTCGTCAAACGTCCCAGCTAGAAAATCAGCCAGAATCATCTCATGCCACGGCGTTTGTTTTTTTAAATCCCTCTCATACTTGCTCATAATCCCTTTATCTATTGCAAAAAGCTTATGCATATCCATTAAGGAAAGACCATGCAGCTCGCGATTGTAACGAAGCCATTCACCATCTGACATTTCCTCATCTTCTGTTAAATCAAAATCTTCTTCTCCAAAAACATAGCGATCATATTCGCTGTAATCTTTCATGGCTTCACGCATAGCCAAAACCTCTGTAGCACTCATTTTTTCACCTCATGGTTATATTTGAACAGAACATAATCTTTTGGATGAAAATAAGTCAACGTTTTCTTCTAATAACATAATGAATGATGCACTATGTAGGCTTTTCTGAATCCGCTCAATCTGGATTACTCAGAGGGGGTCTGATATCTAAATGCCTGTATTTCAACGTTTGAAGGGACATTTAAACATTGAATAAGGTTTTGAAAAGCAGATATTTTTTCGGTCGTCCATTAACTAAAAAATTTCTCTGATTCTCTAAGTTCCTCATTCATGTCCTTCGCGATCGCCTTCTCGTTATAATGGTTATAATGAAAATTAACAGAATTAAAATTATCGAGGTGAATACTTATGAAACCCATTAGTGATGAGGAAAACAAAGAAATCGAGGAGAAGTACGCTGAACGTGCAAAGACACCATTGAATGAATACATCAAATATGAAGGACCTGAACAATTATGGGATCTAATTATGAAAAACAAAAAAGAAAAAGGTTGGAAATTCAAAGACGAAAATTGATTGTTAAAGGGGGGGAAAATCCCACCTCTTCTTCCCGCTATTCCTGTCCCCTCCATCAAAATGTCAAAAAATCTAATTATTCTCCTGACTTGATGCCCTATAGAGGCTTTTTTTTATGAAATTTTCTAACCCCCAAGCTGGTATATGGGATATTGCTTCCAGCTTTATCTGAGCCCACCCGGGGTTCACTAGACTCGGATAATAAGCCGAATCTTCTGACTCAAAAATATGAAAGGAATAATAAAAATGTAAAATTCGGTGTCATAACTCAAAGGTATTGATACCATTTTGAGGAGGCAGTAGAATCAAGGCATCAGCCGGTGTCATAAATTAGTGTCAAATATACATATAAAAGGGAGAGCTCCGAATGAGATATGGATACGCAAGAGTTAGCACTGTTCATCAGGACTTAGAATCACAATTACAGACACTGAAAAAAGAAGGTTGCGAAGTCATTTATTCAGAGAAATTCACAGGAACGAAGGTAGATCGTCCCCAATTTCAAGAGTTACTGACTAAAATAGAAGCAGGCGACACACTTATTGTTACAAAGTTAGACCGTTTCGCCCGCTCCGCATTAGATGGCATTCAGATTATCAGAGAGTTGTTTAAGCGAGGCGTTAAAGTACATGTATTGAACATGGGATTAGTAGAAGATACACCCCCAGGAAGGCTCATTCTAACCATTATGAGTGGTTTTGCAGAGTTCGAAAGAGATATGATCGTTGAGAGGACCCGAGAAGGAAAAGCCATTGCTAAGCAACGTGACAATTTCAGAGATGGTCGACCAAAGAAATTCAATAAGAGACAAATTGGCCATGCGCTGCAATTACTTGAAAGCCATTCTTATAAACAAGTAGAAGAAATGACCGGTATTAGCAAGAGTACTCTCATACGGGCTAGGAAAGATTCAGAAAGGGCAGCTGAATAATAGATTCAGTCCTACACATGTACAAAACTGACCCATCTATTGATAGTGTCTAAAAATACGACTAATGTTAATATAAAGAAAAATAAGGATGAATAAGGAAAATGATAGAACGCATTTACCTTGATTTCCCGAGCGAAAATTGCTACAAAAATTATCTTTTGAAATTGAGGTGGAATAGGTATGTACTTTGTCCTTTCTGCACCTCATCTAAGAGTACTAGATTGGGTTTAACTTTTAGATTTCATTGTAATACTTGCAACACAAACTACAGTTTAATAGCTAATACTGTAATGCATAATACAAAAGTAGAATTAAGGAAATGGTTAGTAACCATGCATCTTTATTTAAATGATGAAAAATTAAGCTACAGAAAACTAAGTAAATTAATAAAGGTCAACAAAAACACTGCATATAGAATGATTAATAAACTCCAAGATCTTTTCGCCAAAAACCGTTTAACAATTTTAAAAATCTCTGGTTTGAATAAAGATGTCATAGAGATTATGTCATTAGTGCTACTAATCGATATGAGGAGGAGAAGTTAAATGGAGCCACAAAAAATATTAAAGGCAACTCACTTTGGTAAATTAAGCCTTGGAGAAAAGGAACTACCCTGTGCAGTCCTAGAAGATGGTTCTAGAATCATTTCAAGGAATGCAGTTTTTAAAGCCTTTGGTAGAACCAAAAGAGGAAGAAAAAAGGGAGAAGTTAGGGTTGCTAACATGCCGGAGCTACCAAGCTTTATTGATGCCAATAACTTAACAAAGTATATTGAAGGAGAAGTTAAAGAGCTATTATTAAACCCGGTAGTTTATAGAGCTCAAAATGGACGGGAAGTTGTAGGCTATAAGGCTGCAATAATCCCTTTAATCGCTGACGTTTATCTTACGGCAAGGATGAACAAAGCTTTAACCAGACAACAAGAAAATTTAGCAATAGCAAGTGAGATCCTAGTTAGAAGCTTATCCAAATTAGGTATTGTTGCGTTAGTTGATGAAGCAACTGGTTACCAAGCAGACAGGGATAGAGATGAGCTACAAAAATTACTTTCCAAGTATATTTCAAAAGAACTTTTACCCTGGGCCAAGCGCTTTCCAGATGAGTTTTATCAGGAAATGTTTAGATTAAGAGGTTGGGATTATCCTACTCCTTCTGGCCAGCGCCCTAGCATAGTAGGTCATTACACTAACAAATTTGTATACGACCATTTACCGCCTGGTGTTAAAGAAGCACTCCAAAAAAATAATCCTACAGTTTCTCCAGGACGAAGAAAATGGAAACACCATCAGTTTTTAAGCGACGATATTGGTAATGTACACCTAGAAAAGCACTTATTAAAAGTCGTAACTCTAATGCAGGCTTCTGAAAATTGGAATGAATTCATCAAAAAATTCAACCGTGTTTTTGGAGTAGTTGAAATTGAACAACTTGAATTAGATCTGGAGAGAAAAGTATAACTTTTTTATCAAATAAAAAAGCGACACCGCATAGGTGTCGCTTTTCTACAAAAGAATAGCTTCGCAGTTCTTTTGTAAATACAGAGAAATCACTTCGTATTTCTCTTTTATAGGTTTGAGGAATAGCTTCGCAGTTCCTCAAAGGTATTATTTCTAAGTAGAGCAACTTTTATGCACTAAGAAGAATAGCTTCGCAGTTCTTCCGTAACTTACAAATAAAGAATAGCTTCGCAGTTCTTTATTATTTTTGTGTGCTTACTTATACTACATTGTAATTCTCATTGGTGTCAATTATATATCCAAGACTACGTCTTGTTAGGTTGCAATTTTGGAGTAGTGAATAATTACTATTTTTGTTATAATTTTGTTAAAACATTGAAAAGAAGGGAGTTTATATGGAATTCAAAGCCTTGCCTAATTATAGGAAAGCGGAAATTTATAAAGAAAATTATAAAGAGTGGAAAAAAATCTCGCTCAAAAATTTAGGTTATTTTCCTGTATTTCAGCCATTCAAAGAAGAATTTCTTTTAAAAAAGTTATCCGGAAATGCAATTAGATTATATTTGTACTTAGGCTTGCATGCAGGCAATCACAGTGGCGAAACGTGGGTAAGCATTGAAACTATATCTAAATACTTCGATAAATCTCCCCGAGCTATTAGCTACTGGATAAAAGAACTCGAAAATTACAAACTGATCATACGGGTGCAGCTACGGCCTAATGAATCTTCCCATACATTCTTAAGACCATATGGTTTAAATAAGCTCAATGAAATTGAAAATCCTGATTTTATCTTTAATTTGTTAAATACTGACGAAAATTTTTAGAAATGAGGAGTAAAAATGAATTCTTATCACTTGTTCTTGGACGAAATATTACCTAGTGAAAACTTAGATTACTTCTGTTTAGCTGGAGTTCTTTTGGACGAAAGGACTTATACGAAAGAGATTATTCCTGCAGTCAATAAAATCAAACAGGAAATTTTCGGCGATACGACAACAATTTTACATGATGCTGAAATCCGCTACGCAAAAAAAGGATCTAGGTATGAAATTTTCAAGAAAGCTGAAACTAGGAACACCTATTGGAAAGAAGTTAAATCTTTGCTGCAAAATCATGAAATGTTTATTTTAAGTGCGTCTATTCATGAAAAAGATTTATTTAGGTTATATCCTACAATGAGAGACAAATACTTTATATGTTTACAGGTAATATTAGAAAACTATGTTAATTTCCTAGAAAGACACAACGGTATTGGTAATATTGCAATAGAATCTAGAAACCCTGGACAAAATGATCAGTTGCAGAGCCACTTTCATATTTTAAAGGCTAATGGAACCTTATTTTACGAGCCAAAGGTCCTTCAAAAACACTTACTTAATATCAGCTTTCCTTTAAAAGAGGATAATAATATAGGCCTACAGATAGCTGATATGATCCCTAATCCACTAAATAGAGATTTAAGTGGTACTAAACAAAAAATTAAGGGATTAGTAGATATTATACATAGCAAAGCTTACGATGGTCTTGTTGAGGAAAAGCAAAGATTTGGAATAAAGGTAATGCCAAGGAAATAGATGTACACCTAGATCTCAACCAACAAGACACGCCCCCCATTTGAGGATCCAACGTGAGGTTTAGAGCTACTCGTCCTCTACTAATTTAAAGGGCAAGCAGCTCTACATATTCATCTTAAGGAGTTAATATATGGCCTTCAGAGGATCTCACAAGTCTGTGAGGGCTTTTTCACTTGAACGTTATACCTTTTATAAGCAATCTGTAAAAAATGCTACAAAAGGCAATTATGAAGTCTATCATCTATTAAATACATGTGTACGAGGGTCTGTCACTTTGATAAAATAAAAATAAGAGCAAGGATTCGGCCCCATGCTCTCGGTTCGTTGTACCCTATAAAGCTAATCCGCTAAAGGAATAGCTGTCTTTGTTATTTTTATTATAAGGTACTCCGACATAAAAAATCAACTGTTGGAGGAATTTAGAAATGAGCAATATTATAAAGCGAAAAAGAAAAGAAGATCCATATGTGAGAATTTACAATCAACCGCTGCAGCCAAATCGCTATAAACCAGAAGAAACTTTAGAAGATTTAAGGTCTCTCGGCTTATTAGCTCACATTATGAGCTTACCTGAAGAATGGGTTATTCATAAAACCCAGCTTCAAAAAACATTTACTCGGAAAAATGTGGATGCTGCATGGCGAGAATTAGCTCAGAAAAAATATGCGCTTGAATTTTTCTGTTGGGTGAATGGGAAGAAGAGTCATTTTTATCAAGTGGCTGATTATCAATTCACTAAAGAGGATTTTGACGAGTTCGTTTTTGAACAAGTTAAAGATCTTAGAGAACAAGGAAAAGTAGTGAAAAACATTCAAGTCCCAGAGTCGTCGCCCTTTGATATGACTAGGGACTTCACTAATGCACTCTCGGTACAATACTCTCAGAACAGTACAGTAGATACACCTATAAAAGAAATAAATAAAAACAAAAAAATAGAAACAAAAGATTTATTATCAATTGATAATTATCAAGAAACTCTTTCATATCCAGAAAATGACGATGATAAAAAAAAATTCATAACTCAAA
>NZ_JBQMFF010000019.1:0-3052 GCF_052171315.1 Metabacillus mesotrionivorans
TTAGACTGTGGTTAAGTCCTCGAACGATTAGTATCTGTCAGCTCCACACGTCACCGCGCTTCCACCTCAGACCTATCAACCTGATCATCTTTCAGGGTTCTTACTCACAAATGTGATGGGAAATCTCATCTTGAGGGGGGCTTCATGCTTAGATGCTTTCAGCACTTATCCCTTCCGCACATAGCTACCCAGCGATGCCTTTGGCAAGACAACTGGTACACCAGCGGTGCGTCCATCCCGGTCCTCTCGTACTAAGGACAGCTCCTCTCAAATTTCCTGCGCCCACGACGGATAGGGACCGAACTGTCTCACGACGTTCTGAACCCAGCTCGCGTACCGCTTTAATGGGCGAACAGCCCAACCCTTGGGACCGACTACAGCCCCAGGATGCGATGAGCCGACATCGAGGTGCCAAACCTCCCCGTCGATGTGGACTCTTGGGGGAGATAAGCCTGTTATCCCCGGGGTAGCTTTTATCCGTTGAGCGATGGCCCTTCCATGCGGAACCACCGGATCACTAAGCCCGACTTTCGTCCCTGCTCGACTTGTAGGTCTCGCAGTCAAGCTCCCTTGTGCCTTTACACTCTGCGAATGATTTCCAACCATTCTGAGGGAACCTTTGGGCGCCTCCGTTACATTTTAGGAGGCGACCGCCCCAGTCAAACTGCCCGCCTGACACTGTCTCCCAGCCCGGTAAGGGCTGCGGGTTAGAATTTCAATACAGCAAGGGTAGTATCCCACCAATGCCTCCACCGAAGCTGGCGCTCCGGTTTCCAAGGCTCCTACCTATCCTGTACAAGCTGTACCAAAATTCAATATCAGGCTGCAGTAAAGCTCCACGGGGTCTTTCCGTCCTGTCGCGGGTAACCTGCATCTTCACAGGTACTATAATTTCACCGAGTCTCTCGTTGAGACAGTGCCCAGATCGTTACGCCTTTCGTGCGGGTCGGAACTTACCCGACAAGGAATTTCGCTACCTTAGGACCGTTATAGTTACGGCCGCCGTTTACTGGGGCTTCGGTTCAAAGCTTCGCTTGCGCTAACCTCTCCCCTTAACCTTCCAGCACCGGGCAGGCGTCAGCCCCTATACTTCGCCTTGCGGCTTCGCAGAGACCTGTGTTTTTGCTAAACAGTCGCCTGGGCCTATTCACTGCGGCTTTTCAGGGCTATTCACCCTAAAAAGCACCCCTTCTCCCGAAGTTACGGGGTCATTTTGCCGAGTTCCTTAACGAGAGTTCTCTCGCTCACCTTAGGATTCTCTCCTCGCCTACCTGTGTCGGTTTGCGGTACGGGCACCTCTCACCTCGCTAGAGGCTTTTCTTGGCAGTGTGGAATCAGGAACTTCGGTACTAAATTTCCCTCGCCATCACAGCTCAGCCTTATATGGGAAGCGGATTTGCCTACTTCCCGGCCTAACTGCTTGGACGCGCATATCCAGCAGCGCGCTTGCCCTATCCTCCTGCGTCCCCCCATTGCTCAAATGGTGAGGAGGTGGTACAGGAATATCAACCTGTTGTCCATCGCCTACGCCTTTCGGCCTCGGCTTAGGTCCCGACTAACCCTGAGCGGACGAGCCTTCCTCAGGAAACCTTAGGCATTCGGTGGAGGGGATTCTCACCCCTCTTTCGCTACTCATACCGGCATTCTCACTTCTAAGCGCTCCACCAGTCCTTCCGGTCTGGCTTCGACGCCCTTAGAACGCTCTCCTACCACTGTTCGTAAGAACAGTCCGCAGCTTCGGTGATACGTTTAGCCCCGGTACATTTTCGGCGCAGAGTCACTCGACCAGTGAGCTATTACGCACTCTTTAAATGGTGGCTGCTTCTAAGCCAACATCCTGGTTGTCTAAGCAACTCCACATCCTTTTCCACTTAACGTATACTTTGGGACCTTAGCTGGCGGTCTGGGCTGTTTCCCTCTTGACTACGGATCTTATCACTCGCAGTCTGACTCCCGAGGAGCAAGTCTTTGGCATTCGGAGTTTGACTGAATTCGGTAACCCGATGAGGGCCCCTAGTCCAATCAGTGCTCTACCTCCAAGACTCTCATACTCGAGGCTAGCCCTAAAGCTATTTCGGAGAGAACCAGCTATCTCCAAGTTCGATTGGAATTTCTCCGCTACCCACACCTCATCCCCGCACTTTTCAACGTGCGTGGGTTCGGGCCTCCATTCAGTGTTACCTGAACTTCACCCTGGACATGGGTAGATCACCTGGTTTCGGGTCTACGACCACGTACTAATTCGCCCTATTCAGACTCGCTTTCGCTGCGGCTCCGTCTCATCAACTTAACCTTGCACGGGATCGTAACTCGCCGGTTCATTCTACAAAAGGCACGCCATCACCCGTTAACGGGCTCTGACTACTTGTAAGCACACGGTTTCAGGATCTTTTCACTCCCCTTCCGGGGTGCTTTTCACCTTTCCCTCACGGTACTGGTTCACTATCGGTCACTAGGTAGTATTTAGCCTTGGGAGATGGTCCTCCCGGATTCCGACGGGATTTCACGTGTCCCGCCGTACTCAGGATCCACTCTGGAGGGAACGAAGTTTCGACTACAGGGTTTTTACCTTCTATGACAGGCCTTTCCAGGCCGCTTCATCTACCCCGTTCCTTTGTAACTCCGTATAGAGTGTCCTACAACCCCAAGAGGCAAGCCTCTTGGTTTGGGCTGATTCCGTTTCGCTCGCCGCTACTTGGGAAATCGCATTTGCTTTCTCTTCCTCCGGGTACTTAGATGTTTCAGTTCCCCGGGTCTGCCTTCAGTACCCTATGTATTCAGGTAAAGATACTGTTCCATTACGAACAGTGGGTTTCCCCATTCGGAAATCTCTGGATCAAAGCTTACTTACAGCTCCCCAAAGCATATCGGTGTTAGTCCCGTCCTTCATCGGCTCCTAGTGCCAAGGCATCCACCGTGCGCCCTTCATAACTTAACCAAAATTGGTCAATCGTTTGTTTAGACTGTAAAGTCTAAGAAAATCACTATGGTAAGCGTAAATCTCAGTGAATTACTTGTTATCAATTACGTTATCCAGTTTTCAAAGAACAAC
>NZ_JBQMFF010000020.1:0-1652 GCF_052171315.1 Metabacillus mesotrionivorans
AGCGAGTTATCATGAACGAAACTAGCTCCTTACTCGTAACATCGTAGGTTAATTTGGTTAGAATGTTTACTGGAAAAAACATACCAAATCAGAGCTACATTACGGAAGGAGCTAGTTATTATGAAGGATGCCATGAAATACGTAGGTTTAGACGTATCGAAAGAAAAAATTGCGGTCGCGATTGCAGAAGAGGGACGCGAAGCCCCACGTTACTGGGGAGTGATCGACCACACACCTGAGGCCATAAAAAAGGTCATGAAAAAGTTGGGAGATCCAAAAAATCTTCGCGTGTGTTATGAAGCTGGCCCTACAGGTTATGCCTTATACAGACTGTTGTCGGATATGGGGATTCACTGTGAGGTTATCGCTCCATCGCTTATTCCTCAAAAGCCTGGAGAGCGAATTAAAACAGATCGCCGGGATGCCATTCGGCTAGCACAATTACATCGTGCAGCCGAGTTAACATCCATATACATTCCGACTCCAGATGATGAAGCATTGCGAGACCTTGTCCGCTGTAGAGAAGATGCGAAAGAAGATGAGTTAAGAGCTAAACACCGATTGAGTAAATTTCTTCTTCGAAACGATATAAAACCACCGGCCGGGACCAATAAATGGACAGTGAAATATTATCGTTGGCTGGATACGCTTCAGTTTGAAAATGTTCACCTTCGCGTTGTTTTTCAAGAATATTACTACCAGCTAAAAGAATTAAAACAGCGTATTCTGCGTTTAGAAGAAAAAATAAACATTCACGCAAAAGAAGGTGTCCACGCAGAAAAAGTTCAAGCCCTTCAAGCATTAAGAGGAATAGCTCTTGTGACAGCGACAAGCATCGTAGCTGAGATTGGTTCATTCAAGCGTTTCTCGACTCCACGACAGTTCATGGCATACGTTGGATTGATTCCAAGCGAGTATTCAAGCGGAGAAAGACGAAAACAAGGAAGCATTACGAAAACGGGAAATCGTCATGTTCGGCGTTTGCTTGTAGAATCAGCATGGAGTTATCGCTATCAGCCAGCTGTAAAGGGAGATCTTGAAAGGCGCATAAAAGGTCAATCACCGGCCATTCAATCGATTTCATGGAAAGCACAAAATCGTCTTCACAAGAAATATTACCGGCTGTTGTCCAAAGGGAAAAATGGAGGGAAAGCTGTAACGGCAGTTGCCAGGGAATTAGCAGGCTTTATTTGGGCGGTCATGCAGGAAGTTGAAGAGATGCCTAGCGCAAATTGAGATTATATCTACCAGTTAGGATGAACGTATCGAAAATGGAAGAATGAGAATAGGGCTCGAAGGCAAAGAGAAAAACCGGAAAGGAAAACCCACGTGCCTCCTCTGTGCTAAGTCGAAAATGATGAATTCACGCAGCGAGTTAGTGGAACAGTCCTTTACACGGAAAGATAAAATGTGAAAACCCACGAATATCAGAGTGCTGACCGCAGTTGAGATTTTTGCCTTCGTGCCGTGTTCTTACCTTTCATTTTTAGCAGGCTACGTTCGTACTTGTTCCCTGAATATAAGTTTAAACACCAGTGGACTGAAGCGGAAGGCACTTGACTCCTGCGGGATGATGAGGGCACTGAAGATCCCGCAAGCGCAGCGAGGAAGCTTCAGGCACTCCCCGCGGAAAGCAAGTGACTGGAGCGCAA
>NZ_JBQMFF010000021.1:0-1605 GCF_052171315.1 Metabacillus mesotrionivorans
AACATTTATGAGTCACAAATTTTCTTCGGAGAGTTTGATCCTGGCTCAGGACGAACGCTGGCGGCGTGCCTAATACATGCAAGTCGAGCGGACCTCTTCGGAGGTCAGCGGCGGACGGGTGAGTAACACGTGGGCAACCTGCCTGTAAGACTGGGATAACTCCGGGAAACCGGAGCTAATACCGGATACTATGTCAAACCGCATGGTTTGACATTCAAAGACGGTTTCGGCTGTCACTTACAGATGGGCCCGCGGCGCATTAGCTAGTTGGTGAGGTAACGGCTCACCAAGGCGACGATGCGTAGCCGACCTGAGAGGGTGATCGGCCACACTGGGACTGAGACACGGCCCAGACTCCTACGGGAGGCAGCAGTAGGGAATCTTCCGCAATGGACGAAAGTCTGACGGAGCAACGCCGCGTGAGTGATGAAGGTTTTCGGATCGTAAAACTCTGTTGTCAGGGAAGAACAAGTGCCGGAGTAACTGCCGGCGCCTTGACGGTACCTGACCAGAAAGCCACGGCTAACTACGTGCCAGCAGCCGCGGTAATACGTAGGTGGCAAGCGTTGTCCGGAATTATTGGGCGTAAAGCGCGCGCAGGCGGTTTCTTAAGTCTGATGTGAAAGCCCCCGGCTCAACCGGGGAGGGTCATTGGAAACTGGGAAACTTGAGTGCAGAAGAGGAGAGTGGAATTCCACGTGTAGCGGTGAAATGCGTAGAGATGTGGAGGAACACCAGTGGCGAAGGCGACTCTCTGGTCTGTAACTGACGCTGAGGCGCGAAAGCGTGGGGAGCGAACAGGATTAGATACCCTGGTAGTCCACGCCGTAAACGATGAGTGCTAAGTGTTAGAGGGTTTCCGCCCTTTAGTGCTGCAGCTAACGCATTAAGCACTCCGCCTGGGGAGTACGGTCGCAAGACTGAAACTCAAAGGAATTGACGGGGGCCCGCACAAGCGGTGGAGCATGTGGTTTAATTCGAAGCAACGCGAAGAACCTTACCAGGTCTTGACATCCTTTGCCACTTCTAGAGATAGAAGGTTCCCCTTCGGGGGACAAAGTGACAGGTGGTGCATGGTTGTCGTCAGCTCGTGTCGTGAGATGTTGGGTTAAGTCCCGCAACGAGCGCAACCCTTGATCTTAGTTGCCAGCATTCAGTTGGGCACTCTAAGGTGACTGCCGGTGACAAACCGGAGGAAGGTGGGGATGACGTCAAATCATCATGCCCCTTATGACCTGGGCTACACACGTGCTACAATGGATGGTACAAAGGGCTGCGAGACCGCGAGGTTTAGCCAATCCCATAAAACCATTCTCAGTTCGGATTGCAGGCTGCAACTCGCCTGCATGAAGCTGGAATCGCTAGTAATCGCGGATCAGCATGCCGCGGTGAATACGTTCCCGGGCCTTGTACACACCGCCCGTCACACCACGAGAGTTTGCAACACCCGAAGTCGGTGGGGTAACCGCAAGGAGCCAGCCGCCTAAGGTGGGGTAGATGATTGGGGTGAAGTCGTAACAAGGTAGCCGTATCGGAAGGTGCGGCTGGATCACCTCCTTTCTAAGGATATGAGGTCGCTTTTGGTTTTTGTTTAGTTTTGAGAGA
>NZ_JBQMFF010000022.1:0-1593 GCF_052171315.1 Metabacillus mesotrionivorans
TTAAAGGGCAGGATTGTTGAATAAACTTTTGAAAAAAAGAATTTTTTATATGAATCAGCAAATTATGTCTTATTGAATTTTATACCGGATACAACAGAATTAACTATGAACAGGGGCGGCCTTTAATGAATAAAGGTTTACTGAGAAGAGTACAACAAAAATATAGAGATGAGAAACATTTCAAAAAAAATAAGACTAGAAATACAGTAGAAGCAGTAATTATTATTTTTTCATTTATTTTCCTATTATACCTAGGGACAAAATTAACATTTACAGAGTCTGAGGGTATCCAACAACTCCAAGCTAACGATGTTGAGGGCATATGGATGGGAGTCACTATAGAAATAGATGATGCTTTAAAGAAGAATACAGATGAATATACGGGGATAGCAATTGACTTTAATCCTAAACCTATAAAAATTTTAATAAAGACATCAAATGAGAACAACAATTTAAACGAGGATGAAAACCTAAAAAAACTTATTAATATTGCTAATGAATTTGTCGTAGTAAATAATCTACCTTCTACTTTACAAGCAAATGAAACTTACGACATCATTATATTATCGAAAAATAAAGAAGAAATAATGCGTAAAGAGTTTTATAAACAGGGGAGATAGAATTTAATGAAAAAGTTATTCTTGGCTATATTAGGGGCTATCACAGGTTGGGTCGTGTTTTCATTCATTCTAAATGATTTTGAGACTGGCCCTTTATATACACTTATTTTGGGAATTGTAATTGGATTTAATATTCGCAAAAGAGAAATTTAATATATTGCTCTGAACTCGGGGGCGATTATTCAAGAAGGGGTTTTCGATTTTCTTATTGAATTGTATATGAAGTTCATATGCAGTTAAGAGATAAGGTTAAGCCGCCTAGATCAATTTCTTTTGATTTTACAAGCTAGATAATAAATACTGTTTGAATTAAGGAAATTAAGGAGTGTCTTAATTTCCGAAAAGAAACCATTTAATGATGCAATGGATCATATGAAAAATGTCGAGGGAATGCCTACAGATGTAGACTTAAAGAAACTCCCCAAACCATTAAGATATTTTGGCTATTTCTTTATGGGTTTCTTTGCTCTGTCGTTAATTTCTATATTA
Organism: Metabacillus mesotrionivorans; assembly: GCF_052171315.1. Taxonomy (NCBI): domain Bacteria; kingdom Bacillati; phylum Bacillota; class Bacilli; order Caryophanales; family Bacillaceae; genus Metabacillus; species Metabacillus mesotrionivorans. The sequence goes on from NZ_JBQMFF010000022.1 coordinate 1,110, forward strand.
TTAGGAATATTTTTCAGTTAGTTATTCAACAATCGGCGGCGATTGCAGCAAAGTGGATCGCCTTTTCTTATTGAGGAATTGGGCAGGATTGTTCAATATGCATTGAGAAAAATTTGAATGAGGAGGATATAAAATGAATGCAATTAATCGTTGGATTGTTTGTACTTTTCTTACTCTCATTACAGTATTAATGGTCAATAAAGGAATAGATTTATGGTCTCTTGGAACAAATGTGGATGGCGATGGCATTGGAGTACACTTTTTAGGATTAGAAATAAATGACCGAGTACCAGAAGCGAATATCCCTACATATGCAATTGGTTTCTTTGTTTCTAGTTTTATTACTTTGTTGATTGCCTTTGCATTTGTTGGAAAAACTTTTTTAAAAAGTAACACACCAGCACGTTAATGTTAAAGGGAAATTGTGAGTTGAGTGAGCAATCTTAGGACAAGGACATATTGTAGTTATTCCATTAAAGGGGGC
>NZ_JBQMFF010000023.1:0-616 GCF_052171315.1 Metabacillus mesotrionivorans
TGGTGGAGCCTAGCGGGATCGAACCGCTGACCTCCTGCGTGCAAGGCAGGCGCTCTCCCAGCTGAGCTAAGGCCCCTAATAAAAAATGGAAATGGTCGGGAAGACAGGATTCGAACCTGCGACCCCTTGGTCCCAAACCAAGTGCTCTACCAAGCTGAGCTACTTCCCGTAATATGGCGCGCCCGATAGGAGTCGAACCCATAACCTTTTGATCCGTAGTCAAACGCTCTATCCAATTGAGCTACGGGCGCATATAAAAATATGTGTGGTGCCGAGGACCGGAATCGAACCGGTACGGTAGTCACCTACCGCAGGATTTTAAGTCCTGTGCGTCTGCCAGTTCCGCCACCCCGGCTTATTTAAAGAGCGGAAGACGGGATTCGAACCCGCGACCCCCACCTTGGCAAGGTGGTGTTCTACCACTGAACTACTTCCGCAATATGATGCGGGTGAAGGGACTCGAACCCCCACGTCAAAGACACTAGATCCTAAGTCTAGCGCGTCTGCCAATTCCGCCACACCCGCATATTAAGGAAAAATGGTGTGCCATGAAGGACTCGAACCTTCGACCCTCTGATTAAAAGTCAGATGCTCTACCGACTGAGCTAATGGCACA